>NZ_JBQCKP010000001.1:0-265198 GCF_051966875.1 Sporosarcina sp. SAFN-015
TTTGAATTTATTTACAGCAAGTCGACTGGTAAAAAATGAAAGTAATAACTTTTTACGGTATCCGTGCAACGCTAATGAGCGGTGCCTGTGCATGGTGCAATTATGATAATTCAATATACAGCATAAATACACATCAAAACGTCAGCCATCAGCTTCAATGGCTGACTTTCCATTTCCACACTATTCAATTGTAGTGAATAAACTGAATTGTTTCGGTACCTGTGTAAGAAACAATTATGTTAATTCGCTGCAAAGTATAAAAATACAAAAGGAAGCCAATGACGTATTATTATCATCGGCTTCCTCTATTTTTAACATGCAATTGTAGTGCATAGTCTGAATTGTTCGCTGCACAGGCACTCTATTAAAGTGGGCACCCTATTAAGAAGCGTTTACTTCCGCTCCTACTTTTGCTGTATTCCTTTTAGATAAAAATACAGTGGCGGCAAGGAGAAGAGCGACGACTAGCGCGAGTGTATACACACTTCCCGTCAATCCCGCCACGACAAAGCCGACGAGAGCGACTGATGCATTCAACGCTGCATATGGGAATTGGGTTTTGACGTGATCGAGATGATCCGCACCCGCTCCTGTTGATGAAAGGATCGTCGTATCTGAAATCGGCGAACAATGGTCTCCGAAAATCCCTCCAGACAATACCGCTCCAATGCATACAAGCATATGAGCATCTAGTGAAACGGCCATCGGAATCGCAATCGGCAGCATGATGGCGAACGTTCCCCAAGATGTACCGGAAGCGAGGGACATGACCGCACCGACGACAAATAGTATGGCAGGAATGATGAACGCCGGCACATTCCCTTTCGTCACTTCTACGATGAAAGCTGCAGTTCCCATTTCTCCGATCACTTTCCCAAGCGACCATGCGAGGACAAGCGTCACAGCCACGTATACCATCTTTTGCATACCAGTTGTATAAATATCAAAGATCTCATTGAATTTCTTTACTTTATAAACGATCATCAGGATGACAATCGTAATGGCCGCAAACAAATACGCCGTGCTAAGCGCTACACGGAAATCGCCGCCTGGAACTGGTGTGACAGGAAACCCTTTGGAGATGAGCAAACCGAACAACGTAACGAATAAAACGAGAAGCGGAAGCCAAATGAGAATCGTACGGCTGCCTTTCGTATATTCCTTCATTTCCTCCGCCTTTCGGAGCGGTTTTGACTCAGGCCAATAAAGTTGACCCGTTTGACGCACGCGATTTTCAGCTTTTGCCATCGGTCCAAAATCAAATTTCGTAAATGCAATCAACGGCACGAGCAACACTGTTAGAATTGCATAAAACTGAAATGGAATGACTTGAATTAGCGTACTAAATTCGGAGTCGGCAATCCCTACCTTATCGAACTCCGCACGAATCAGTCCCATAATATAAACGCCCCACCCGATGAACGGGACAAGAACAGCTACTGGTGAAGCAGTGGAGTCAATAATCCAAGCGAGCTTCTCCCGAGATATTTTCACTTTATCAAAAATCTTTTCAAAAACGGGACCAACAATAAGCGGCGTTCCAAGGTCAGAGAAGAAAATGACGATGCCCCCAAACCAAGCTGACACTTGGGCACTTGCCCTAGTTTTTATGTACTTGACTGAAGCAGCCGCAAGCGCCGCTCCACCACCTGACTTTTCCATAAGCGCGACAAAGCCGCCGATGAAAAATAATAGAACGAGCACAGCCGCATTATAACTATCAGTCAGCTGCGGGAATAAATAATCTCCAATCACTCCTGTCGTAGCAGTTAGCGGATTACCGCCGACAAGAATAATTACACCAACGAAAACACCTGAAAATAAAGATATAATAACGTTTTTCGTAACAATCGCTAAAATTACCGCAATCAGCGGGGGAATTAAAGATAAGAGACCCATATGTTCCATAAACTCAATTCCTTTCAATATATATTTATATTATTGCATAATAATACATAAGTATTCGTTAATATGCAATAGAAGATTATGAAAATACATTTTTATCGGTGCCTGTGCAAGGTGCGATTATGACTACTTAATTATTTGTATTTAAATGCAAATAAAACCGACCAAAGGTCAATTTGATCGGCTTTCTAGTTTTAAAATATGCAATTGTAGTTAATAAACTGAATTATGTGCTGCACAGTCACCCCAAAAAATTATTCCTTCCTCTCCTTTATCCTTACTATAGCTTTCTTACCATCACCTTCCTCCTCAATCAGGTCACCTGTCATTTTCTCACCATTCTCGCCATATGCCTCAATCGCTGTTGCGAATAATGTATTATACAAATCGGTTTCTACCGTTATTTCGTATTCTTCAAGATTTTTAATCCGCGTATTGCTTTCCGGATTTTCAAAAATAATACTAAACGATCCATCCGGATTTACTGTCGTATGACCGATAAAACCTGAGGTAATATAACCTGGCAGAATGGCGCGTCCACGTAAACTTGTTCCCTCAAGCAAATTACTAGTCCCATCAACATAAATATAGCTCTCATCCTTCACGACTTTTGTCGGCTCGATCCGAATCCACGTAGAACCGTAATCATCAGGCTTGTTCCAAGTCGGCGGTGTAATCTCAACCTCTACCGCCCCTTCTTCACGAGGCAGCACCACGATTGCAGATGCCTTCTTGTACACAATTTCCTTCATTTTATAATCATACTGGCGAATAAAAGGCCCTTCGAGATTCTCGCCGGATTCCCCGTAATGCTCTCTAATCTCGTCATTCTGCTGCGCTGGTTCAAATTTCAGCTCCAACGTAATCATCCCATCCACCTTATCCGGCAGCTTAGTTTCATACGTAAAACTCCCGTCATGCTCAACAATGGCAGTATTGTTGCCACCGAACAGCGTTCCTTCCACCCAATCCATGTCAATGAATAGTATTGACCCTTCAAGCAAATTCGTCTGTCCAACAACTTTCACTTCCGATCCTTCAATAGAAGCGGTTCCGGCAAACTCAATTTCCATTTCCCCAAGATGTTCAGCTGGTTTAACAATTTCAACTTCACTCTCTTCAGGAACTTCTTCCTCACCATCCGCCTCTTCCCCTTCAACTTTCTCAGGAGTATCAGCTGCTTCCGTTACACTATCATCCTCATTCTTCGTACAACCGACCAACAACATAATTATGAATAAAGCCGAAAACACCATTAATATTCGCTGTCTCATCCTTTAAATCGCTCCTTTCCACTATCAATAACCACTTCCTTCTACTACGAAGACAGTGCTATAGAGTTTCAGCTTCTAGTACAATTAAGGACAAAACGAATCTTTCGGCATGAATGCTTGGGACTATCGATAGATACGAAATTTGTTATTTCAAAAAATAAAAGAAGCCAGCCATTTCCCCAAATGACTGGCTTCCACTCCTGCAAGATGCAGTTGTAATGAATAACTAAAATTGGATGATACACATGCTTCGGATTATTTTATTCCACTCCTGAGGTTTCTAATTGTAGCTCTGCAGAAGGGGTTGGTCGTTTCTCTTGTTCTTTTACTATCATTGTTTCTTCTTTCTCGGTTCCATATAATTCAATTGTTTCCTCGTCATATTCGGCATCCGTCATGTAATCACGACCGAACCCAGTAAATGCTGACATGAGCATAACAAAAACCATCGCTATACAATAAAATACAAAAGGAGCAACTCCTACTGGGGTAAAATTAGGGTGTGCCGACATATCTACCATTCCACCGACAAAGGCGAATGGAATTAATACAGCAACGGAATATGGTAAAAATCCTATAATTGACGTTGAACATGCATCCAATAGATTTCCACGTCTCCAAGGAGTTATTTTAAATTTGTGCCCTAACCTTCTCACAAAATCACCGAGCATCACCATTGTTGGTGTCCCTGCTGTCGTTAAAGCATTGACGAATAACGCTACAATTACAATGGTGAGCTCTGCTCTTCTTGGAGTCGTTGCTACTTTACTCGCTTTCTCCATAAGCCAATCAAGGAAATGCCCTCTGTTCAGCGTCCCAATCATACCCATTAAAAAAATAGTGAATACGGCAACACCAACCATCCCCATAACCCCGTCGATTATGATTCCACCCGCGGTGAACTCCTCTCGGTTAATCATAAGTATGCTCCCAACATTTATCAAACCGAGCGACAAAGCTAGCAGAATCCCAATTACATTAGCATATAGCAGAGCTTCTACAAGATCTTTCCCTCTCCACATTAAAAATAGGAGAAGTAATGGAACAGCAATCATGACGAGACCTAACGGGTTAAGTTCATCAGGAGGTGTTACCGTTCCTCCAGACTCAGCCGTTATCGCAAAATATACATAGGCTATTAATGTTAACATCCCAGCAACAGCAGCATATTTCAATCGACTCTTTACTACTTTATCAATTGTAGTTCCTTGAGAATAGGCGGACACAATAGTAGTATCAGAAATCGGAGCAAGATTGTCTCCGACAAATGAACCACCAATAATTGCACCTATAATCAATACTGGATCAGCGCCTAGCAAGTAGCCAACAGGAAACAGAATCGGGCTGACCGCTACAAGTGTTCCTACAGCTGTTCCAGTAGACATGGAAATTAATGAAGTTATCAGAAATACAATTAGCGGAAACCATGCAACAGATACCCCCATCTCAAGAAACACCCAAACTAGTCCCTGGACCAGTTCAGCTTCAGACAGTAACTTCGCCATGATACCTGCCATAAACCAAGCAAGTAACATGATTGCCAACATTTTTGATGTAATGCCCTCAATCAGTGCTTCTACATATACTTTTTTATTTTTCGCAAGAAGAAGACCAACAAAGATACCTAGTAAAATCATCGGCCAAAATGCTTCAGGTAAAGCTGCTCCACTAATACCCAACCATAAAATCCCTATAAACATCACTGCAAAAGGAATAAGTAATACCGGCACCCCACCGTAAAACTTCAACGATTCCTTTTGTTCGAGCGTACTATGTTGATTCCCCATTCCACTTCCCCCTTTGTTAGTCGGATATAACTGTTGCTAAAGCTTGAATAGCTTGTTTGACATCCTCCTCCGTATTGTAATAATGAGGAGCGATTCTGAGTACATCCCCCCGCGCAGACACAATGATCCCCTCGCCTGCTAATATCCTTTCAATGTTGGAAGCGTTTTCTACAAATACTGCAGTTGTTGAACCCTTTTCGTCTACTGGAAATAAACTTCGATTCACTAACCCCATCTTCGCAATCTCGGCTGCAGCTACTTGCGATAAGTGAGCTAAATGCTTTTCAACTAAACTTATATCCAATTTGTCCAACAAGGCCAAAGCAGCACTTGCCGCATAGCCGTTGATCATCGGAAAAGTACCAGAATCAAAACGCCTCGCGGCAGATGCATAGTCCTTTCCACGAATGTCAAAAGCAAAGGGATTCATTTGACCAAACCAACCTGTGATCTTTGGCGTCAAAGTTTCCGCAACTTCTTCATTAACGTAGAGAAAAGCAATTCCCGGAACTCCAAAAGCATATTTTTGCATGCCTGTTGCAAGGAAATCGACATTCATTCTTTTAACATCAATTGGTGTTTGTCCGAAGGATTGATAGGCATCAACAAAAACATATCCCCCTTTTTCGTGTACCCTTTGTGAAATTTCCTGAAGGTTTTGCTTATATCCGTTATAATAATTGACATGAGATGTTGAAAAAAGCAATAAGTCATCTGTTAAATATGGCTCATAGTCTTCAATACTGTTTGTAGCATTCTTATTCTGTTCCACATATTCAATTGCAAATGGAGATTCAGCCGACTGCCACACATGACCGATCGTAGGAAAGTCAAAGTCTGTAATAACAATCTTATTTCGGCCACCTATTGGCTTTAAACTAGTGGAAACTGCGGCGGCGGCATGTGAAACACTTGATACGATAGCCACTTCGGCAGGTTTCGCGTTGATCTGCTTTGCAAAAAGGGCACGAGCTTCTTCACATTTTTCCATCCACCTGTTCCAGTTCATCCCATCGTGCTCCCATGATTGAACGTAATCTACAATCGATGATTTCACGGACTGGTGAAGCGCACTTTGCGAGCAACTGGAAAGTTGGATCTTTTCTTTTAAAATCGTAAATTCACTTCTAAATTGTTGAGGAGTTATCATCGTAATCATTATTTTCTTCAATCCTTTCGTATGTGAATAAATCTAATCTGTGTGTAAAGGATGTGAGTATTTTGTTCAAAGAGCTCTCTCCATGGTGCCAACTCCCAAACAACGACTGGACATCCATCATTCATCAAGGCACGACCAAAATGATCGAGTCCGGAGAAGTTATATATACATTGAATGAAAAAGCAGCGTTCATTTATCTAATCAAAGGAGGCCGAGTGCGTCTGTTTCACACTTCTCATGAAGGAAAGGAAAAAGCACTAATCATCATGTGTGATGGCACCTTCATAGGCGATTCAACCCTAAACGACTATCACTTTGAAAGTGCAATTACAGCATCTCCTACAGTTGTTGTAGAGTTTGAACGAAAACAATTCTTATTGCTGCTTCGGAATAACCCAATACTTATGGCGCAATACGCAAATACACTTGACAGGAAAGCTCAAACCATTGCATTATCCAATTTATTAGTAGCGTGTTATGATTCTGAAACACGAGTCCGTTACGCTCTCTTCCATCTTGCAAATCAATTCGGCATTCCTTTGGACAGTGACTACAAAAGGATCTATATGCAATTTACACAGCAAGAGCTCGCAGATCTAATAGGGACAAGCAGAGTCACTGTCGCAAATTTGGTTAATGACTTAATCCAGCAGGGCTATATAATAAAAGATGGCAGGTACTATATCATCCCCTCGGTAAACAATATTCTTCCTAATGAATAAACCTTTCATAAACCGAGTATAAAAGATAATCTGCTAAAATGATGTAAACTATTTTACATTTTCCGAATGTTTTAATATCAACTGCTATACTCGTCCAGGATGTTTCCAAAGTAAGCAACTCCATTGAAAATAAGAAGACGCTACAAATGGGATTGCCAAAAGCCCCGTGCTCTTGTTCGCACGGGGCTTTTTTATCGCGACTAGTAGCTAAACTAGATGTTCTTGATCCTCCATTATTTCTTTTGAAAATTCCTGAAGACGAATACAGAGATTATCATTCATCCCGACTGTATCCTTTTTCACTTCTTCGGAAATATGAACAAAATTTACTTCGAATTTATCTAAAACTTTATATAACTCATCATGTTTAACTGATAATAAGTCCAATAGCTTTTCTTCAACCGATTTCTCCTTAATTTCCACTGCTAACCTTTCCAGCATTTCTTTCTTAGTTAGAAGTTCTATCTCATTATTCTTCAACCGCTTTTTTTCAGCATTATAACTATCAACAAGTTTTTCTGTTTGGGCTTGATTTAGTTCATAATCCACCTTCAACTGTCTTATCTTGTGCTGTAATTCTTTTTCTACTTTTAATGCATGATCCGTAAGTATTCGAGGATTCGTTATGTTAATTTTTGATTGTGCTGTTACCTTTTTATTACCTAGAATAATGACTGTACCATTAAACATTAATGCATCGAATGATTGTGCATTCGTTGTTTCTGCAATCTCATTAAATACTTTTTGAACATCCTCTCCTAAATCCTTTGATATCATATTTTCTACATTCCTAACAATTAGGTGAGACTTTACTGACATTCCTTCCCCTCCCCTTATATCTTATTCAGGTATAAGGTTGTCTAATGTTTGCTTATATAAAGTAAAATATGTTTCGGTACCTGTGCACCAAACGTTTATGACAATTCATGCCAAAGCTAAAAACATACCAAAAAGCCAGTCATCTCCCGAAATGACTGGCTTCCCCTTTCAACAATATACAATTGTATCGAATAAACTGAATTGTGCGCTACGTGAGCATCCGAACAATTCAAAAAACAAACTGCAACAAATAAATCACCAATGGTCCAAGCATCACAATAAACATCGCCGGGAATTTTCCCAATGAATCTTTACGAATACTAATGAATAAGCTAGTTAAAAAGGAGGCTTGATGGTCATTTCTAAAACCGTTCTTCTACCATTTCAAATCAAACGTGCTGATACTATTTGGACCAGATTCAAAAGCCGTTTAGGTTACAAAGGTCCACTAGTTGATAAAGGTATTCTACTTACACCATGCAATTCTTTGCGTATGTTCTTTATAAGTCATCCAATTGACATCATATTTCTTAATAAAACAAACCGTGTTATTAAAACAATGTCTTATCGTAAACCGTGGCGGGCCGTATCCCCTGTAAAAAACGCATACGCAACACTAGTCCTCCCTCTCGGCACAGTTAAAACACAGAAAATCCGCGTTGATGACACAATCCAGTTTAATTCCACAACTAACAAATCCTAATTGTGTCGGTGCCTGTGCAAGAAGCATTTATGACAATTCAACTTTAAGCATATAAACACACCAAAAAGTCGGCCATTAACATTCATGGCCGACTTTTCATTTCAACTAAAATACAATTGTAGTGAATAAACAGAATTGTGTGCTACACAGGCACCTCAGAGAGCTAAACGCGCCTCTACCTCTGCCTTCGTCGGCATTCCCGTCTGGGCACCTAACTTCTCAACAGATAAAGAAGATGCCGCATTGGCAAACCTTACCGCATCGTATAACGCATATTGATGGCTGATTGCATATGCAAACGCGCCATTAAACGTATCTCCCGCGCCTGTCGTGTCTATTGCATTTGTCCGAATAGCTTCAATATGAATATGCTTCTCCCCGTCAAAATAGCGAACGCCGTCCTTGCCTAGCGTTACGATCAATTGATTCGGATACATCTCCAGCGCTTCATCCATCTGGACGCCAAAAAGCTGCTCACATTCATACTGATTTGGCGTTATGTATTGGATGCCAGAAATCATGTCTCGGTCGAAGAATTCCGCTGGCGCCGGATCCATAACGACTGGAATATTCAACTCATCGCAAATTTTCAATACCGCTTTAACTGTTTCCGGCAGAATTTCCAGTTGCATGACGACGACATTGCTCATTTTGATCATGTCCCGCAAGCCTTCAATCATTGACGGTCTTAATTCGTAATTCGCGCCGGGCACTACGATAATCCGGTTATCATTTTCCGATAAAATAATGTTAGCGATTCCTGTAGATTTTTCCGAGGAGTACGATACATTTGCAGTGTCCACTCCTTGTTCTTGTAAATTCCTGGTCAATTCCGTTCCGAACACGTCATTCCCGACACACGCGACCATATGGACATTTCCGCCTAGCCGTGCAGCCGCAACCGCTTGATTTGCGCCTTTGCCGCCCGGAAACGTATAGAAATCCTTCCCTAAGATCGTCTCCCCATTTTCCGGCACCCTATTTGTGTCGACCACTAAATCCATGTTCATACTGCCAATGACCGTTATCATTTTTATCACTTCTTTCCGGATTCATTAATACCCTAACTGGTCATGCACTTTTTTGAACGTCGCAATAAATTCGCGTCTGAATTCCTCAACATCGACATCCAAGACTACGTGCACATGTCCTTCTTCATTATAATTCGTGAGCGTACATCCTGATGCTTCACCTTCCGTGACGACATTAACAGTTGCCCTTCTAAGTCCGAATAATTCCGGTCTCGTCAAATAAATTATCGTACACAGATCGTGAATTGACATCTCTGTTTCGGTGGAGGAAGGGCTGTCATAGTAACTGAGCATTTGGCTAACCATCTCTCCCACTTTGCCGTAGCCTTTGATTTCCTTTACATCATCGGTTGAAATCCGAGTCTGCAACGTCACATCCAATCCGCACATGACGATTTTGACATTCTCATCAAAAACAATCTTAGCCGCATGCGGATCCACAAACATATTAAATTCAGCTACCGGCGTCCTGTTGCCACCTTTAACCGCTCCGCCCATAAGGACAATCTCTTTAATATTCGTTTTTACTTCGGGGTACATTTTCAAAAGCAATGCGATATTCGTAAGAGGTCCAATCGGCACAAGCGTAATCGGCTCGTTTGAATGAAGAATGGCATCCCTTAATTCCTCAACCGCATGTTTATTAGAAAGCAGTGTACTATTCTCTTCCGTTTCAAATTGATAGCCGCCAACTCCACCTTCTCCATGAACTTTGGCAGCGGAAACTAATTTATTCAGCAACGGTTGATCCGCGCCTTTTGCTACCGGTATATCTTTCCCTAAGAAATTCACCAAGTTTACTGCATTAGTCGTTGTATTTTCAATGCCAACATTGCCACCGACTGTTGTAATCAATTTCACATCAAGTTCTTCTGCAAACAATGCTGCCGTAATGGCAATGACGTCATCGATTCCCGGATCTGTATCGATAATAATCGGTGTTTTCATAAAATCATTCCTCATTTCTCTAATTATACGCCCCACCTATTATAAAAGAACGTTTTAGAAACATCACGGTTCTATATTATTTATTTGTTACTAATGCATCCTTCCTAGGTAGTTGATTGTGTTGAGAAGTTGGATCGTTGTATTGCGAATAGTATAATGAATAAATAGATAAGATAAACCCATGAAGGAAGTGCCCATACAATGAATTTAGAAACAGTCATGCAAGAACTCGAGGCGCTCGGTAAAGAACGGACGAAAAAAGTGTATATGTCCAATGGCGCGCACGAACCGCTTTTCGGCGTTGCGACAGGCGCAATGAAACCGATCGCTAAGAAGATCGGAATCGACCAAGCTTTAGCGGAGGAGCTGTATGCGACAGGAAACTACGACGCGATGTACTTTGCCGGCATCATCGCAGATCCGAACGGAATGACAGTGGCGGATTATGACCGCTGGATCGATTCAGCCTATTTTTATATGCTGTCCGATTATGTCGTGGCTGTTACGTTAGCGGAAGCGGATATCGCACAGGAGGTTGCCGATAAATGGATCGCTAGCGGCGATGAGTTACGGATGTCAGCGGGCTGGAGCTGCTATTGCTGGCTTCTAGGGAATCGGCCTGACGTCGAATTTTCCAAGGACAAGCTTGCCAATATGATTGATACTGTGAAAAACACAATCCTTGACGCTCCGGAACGAACAAAATCCGCCATGAACAATTTCATCTTCACCGTCGGCTTCTCCTATTTGCCGCTTCATGAAGTGGCAGTCGAAACTGCCAAAGCAGTCGGCCCGGTCGAAATGAAACGGGACAATAAAAAAGCCACCATCCTAAACGCATACGAAAACATCCAAAAGGAAATCGACAGAGGCAAAATCGGCTTCAAACGCAAATATGTAAGATGCTAATTAAATTGGTGTCTTTGCAAGGCACATTTATGACAATTCACTTAATGACATGAATACGCAATGGAAAGCCAGTCAGATTCAATCCTGACCAGCTTTCTTTTTCGCTTTCATACAATTGCATTAAATAAACTGAATTGCTTGCCGAACGGGCACCGTTTATTCCGTCATAAAACAGACGAAACCTCTTCGCATAAGCCAACATCATATGAAGTGACAGCTCTTTTTATCCTTCATTTGCCGGTCGGAAATTCCCATTTCGGTGATAACTTCTCAAATTCAATAGATAACTCATCTAATTCAATAGATAACTCCCCAAATTCAATAGATAACTACGCATATTCAATAGATAATCATTTACACAATTATTCGTAAGGTGATATTATTAATCGAACAAGTCTAAATATTCGAAAGTAAAATTACAGGAGGAAACCATGGGGAGATTAATTCATTTCGAAATTCATGTGGATGACATGGAGCGGGCTACAAAGTTTTACGGGGAAGTATTCGGATGGTCATTCCAAGACTGGACTGATTACGCGGGAATGCCTTACTTCGGAGCAGTGACGGGCGATGATAGCGAAATGGGAATTAACGGTGCATTAATGCAACGGCAAGGTGCGCGGCCAGAACCAGGACAAGCAATGAACGGATTTGCTTGTACAATGGGTGTGGAGAATTACGATGACACACACGACAAGATCATGGCGAACGGCGGCACAGTCGCATTGCCTAAACACGCCCTTCCCGGCATGGCGTGGCAAGGCTATTATCTCGACACGGAAGGCAATGTTTTCGGCATCCATCAACCCGATGAGAATGCGAAATAGAATATAGCAGCAAGAGCTGTCCCAGTTTCCAGGACAGCTCTTTTTTAAAACCTTTTCTCTTTCAATCGCGTCCACCCGTCCCCATGCCACAATCCCGCAGAAATCTCTTAAAACACGCATAAAAGCGAACTTCTAATTTTTCACAAGCATCCTCAACCCTAAAAATAACGCCCACGCATCATCTTTCTCATCAAAAAAGAATCGTAAAGGCTTTTCAATCGGCATCATAACGAAAGTTCTTTCATCACTCGCTCGAAGTTTGTAAGTCTTCCCTGATACTGTCGCCATAATCGTTCCATCTTCAAGCGTGATTTCCACTTCCGCTCCCTCTCCAGATCGATACGTTCCGACTATGCGCTGGAGCTGTTCTGGTTTCATATCAAATTGCGGTTCTGTGCTCCTCTTTTCGTCAATTGGCAGACCAAGAACGGTATTGATTGCTGCAAGCCAAATGGCATTTGCACTTACGTCACTCATATTCGTTAAAACGGCTGCAACAATTCCTCGTTCTGGAACAAAGCCAAAATTTGACGATACACCCGGTTGTCCCCCACCATGCTCGACCAATGTAACACCAGCATAGTTAGGCGTCGTTTGAAGACCATACCCGTAATAGCTATTTCCGCCAATATAATGGACGGCTTCAGTCATTTTTTCAATTGATGCACGACCGATAATTTCCTCTTCACGTGTATCGAGAAATACATTGCCATACTTCAGCAAATCCGATACGGACGACCGAATGCCGCCGCCAACAGCATAGTTCCCTAATGATGGCCATTCACAAATTGTTGGTGTACCGTTTTCTAGCACATAAGGTTTCGTCACATTATCAAAGCTATGTAATTCATGCAGATGATAAGTCGTTCGGCTCATCCCCAGTGGCGCTATTATCAATTTATGTATGTAATCCTTATAGTTTTCCCCGGTCACTTGTTCAATAATAGCGCCCAATAATAGAAACAAATCATTGTTATAACAAATATAGTCCCCAGGCTTCCCCAAGATCGTTCGCTCGGTTTCATTTATGTAGCGAAGATGTTCTTCAAATCCGCTCAATTCTTCCTTTCTCTCCATTGTAGCGATTCCGCTCGTATGGGATAGAAGATGACGGATCTTGATTTCGTCGATATTGTCATACCCGATTAATCGGAAACGAGGAAGATACTTCGTAACTGGATCGTCAATTTGCAACTTCCCTTCCTCTGCTAGCTTCATGATCGCAAGCGCGATAAATGATTTCGTGACGGAGGCGATACCAAAAATAGTGTCAGGAGTGACGGCCTCATTCGCTTCCAAATCCTTCGTTCCAAAACCTTTTTGGTATATCGTTTTCCCGTTCTCGGAAATCGCTACTGCAACTCCAGGTATGTGCTCAGCTTTCATCATTTCTTCGATGAACACTTCAAATTTTCCCCATCGACTCAATTGCATCGTCCCCCTTCGTGAAATAATTCCCACTCTTTTCATCAATTCTATCATCACTTTTGCGAATTTGTAACAAGATTGAAAAGGAAGTATGTACACCTTCGCTACTGTCTGTGAATCTACTATGATATAGTTGATACAAATATTCTTTTTTATCAAAATTTAGATTCACTCGGGGGAAATACTATGAAAAAGACAATGAGAAATACTTTTCTATATACATTCATCATATCGTTGGCTGCTGGATTGTCCATTGCAGCATCAGTTTCCGCTCATGCAGCCGTCACTTCATTCAAAGATGTGCCGAAAAGCTCAGACCACCATGCTGCAATATTGAACTTGGCCGAAAGGGGCATCATCCAAGGCTATGAAGATGGCACATTCCAGCCGGATGCGACATTGACGCGTGCGCATGCATCGAAAATCTTAGCGTTATCTCTCAAACTTGATACGAGAAACGTGAAAGATCCAGGCTTCAAAGATTTGAATAAAAACCAATGGTACTACGGATATGTCGCTGCACTTGCGAATGCAGGATACATCTCAGGTTTCGAAGACGGCACATTCCGGCCGAATGCACCGATGACACGTGCACACGCCTCGAAGATCATTGACTTGAGCTATAAACTTCCGCTCGAAGCGAATTCGGAAAACCCTTTCAAGGACGTCAGCAATTCCGCATGGTACGCAAAACATGTCCGAACGCTCGTTGAAAACAAAGTGACGAAAGGAAAAACGTCAATCACATTCGAACCGAATGCAAACGTCACACGCGCACAAATGGCATCATTTGTCGTACGCTCGGAAGACTTAGTAAGAGCCGCTAACATCGCCGAAGAAACGAAAACAAAAATTCGAGCCATCGTCCTTGAAAACAGCGCCATCGAAAAAGACGGAAAAAAAGTATCGCAAGCCTCGTACGATCAAAAAACCGATACACTAACGATGACTGCCTTTAATCGCGACGAAGGATTAAAAGCAATCCAAGGCCTTGGCTTCTTCTCTGACAAGCTCCTGGCCCTCGGCGTTTCTCACATACGCATCGCGGACGGCCCGCTCATCAATGTCGTCGACAATCGTACAGCTGCCAAACAGCAGCTCCAAGAATTAATGACAGATATGCTGAAGGCACCGAAAGACAAAACAAACGGAGACTTGGTGGCGAATAATATTAAAGTGACGCTCTTCGGCCAGAGTGAAGGCATTCAGTTTTGGGAGTATTTCATTGTGAATTTGCGGGTGTTTGTGGGAGAGAAGTAGAATAATTGTATGCTCCTTGGCAGTGGCAGCTTCCAAGGAGCTTTTCATTTTAGAAAGAAATATCGGAAAGAACAGCATTATGGTTAGTCA
The DNA here is from genome assembly GCF_051966875.1 of Sporosarcina sp. SAFN-015. Classification (GTDB taxonomy): domain Bacteria; phylum Bacillota; class Bacilli; order Bacillales_A; family Planococcaceae; genus Sporosarcina. The sequence goes on from NZ_JBQCKP010000001.1 coordinate 14,863, forward strand.
AAAAGCCCCGTTTTGGTGATAACTTTCATTATTCAATAGATAACTTCACGTATTCGATAGATAACTTCTCATATTCAATAGATATATTCTTTTCATCAATTAATAACTCGACCATTGTATACTAGTAATAAGAATCACCGATGGAGGGAGCGAATTTTAATGTTATCTGAAATGACATCTTTATTTCCATCTCTTGAAATCTTATCGTCCCGGCCTTCTTTAACTCGACAGCATGAATACCTTTTTCATCATCCACATGAAAACTGCTGGATACGGGTTTTGAAATCGGATGTTTCGACGCGTGACTATACGATGCTAGCTTCCTTTTTCACGGAAGTGCCATATACTCCTTCCCCATCTACTCCGACAATGGAAAGATGGATTCGTTTTTTGGAGGGGACAGGCAATTCGCCTATCGGCAATAAAACAGAAATCCGGGCCATTCATCTGATGCTTCGAAATGTCGATGTTGAGGAGCTGGAGGATGCAGTAAATGCATTTTTTGATGACAGCATGCAATTTGTATACATATCAGCTGACCAAGCGGTTTTGATCGAACAGAAATCGACTTATATACAAACCACCGAAGATTTGGCTTCGTTTGTAAGTGCGCTAGAAGCCGATTTCTTTATGAAAACTAAACTATACATCGGGAAATTTCATACGGCTGATAATTGTTATCATACGAAATTTGCCAAGGAGGCAGAGTGGTTCTTGCAAGGCATAACTTTACTGCCAAAAGAACGTATTTTTACAATGGAACTCCTCTTCCCTTCTTTCTTTATCCGTCAAGCATCACAAGAAATGTACGAGATGTTGCAAAGAGAAATTCTTGAACCGATCGGGTACGACGACAGCATGCTGGATACAGTGAGAGCGTTTTTTGAAAATGGATTCAACGCCTCCGTCACTTCCGAAAAATTGCATATTCATCGTAATACGTTGAACTATCGACTTGCCAAATTTCAAGAAACGACAGGTATATCTGTCCGTAATTTCGACGGTGCACTCGTAGCGTATTGCGCCAGCTTGCTCGCTTCTCGGTAAGAAGACAGTGTGCACAATACGTTACCGGCTTTGGAAGGTTGCCGCCCTGTACACTATTCCAATAGATAATAAAAAGACAGATCCCATCCTAATGGCGAGAAAGGCTTTTGCCTGTCCACCAAAAGGATGAATCTGTCCACTACTTATTTCTTTTCCTCATTCGCCTTCATAAAACACTTTTAACCCGCCATGTTTCTTTTGAAGGGCTCTCCAAGTGTTTGCCCATTTGTCTGGGTTTTCGAAGAAATCGTCATCCTTAATTCGATGAATCGAAGTGTGATAAGGAGCGTTCTTTACTTTCTCCGGATTTTCGTATGCTTCCTTGGCAATATGGCTCAATGAATTAATATATTCATCCAAATCAGCTTTGGAATACGATTCTGTCGGCTCAAGAGTGAATGGTTCTGGAACGACATAAGGATGGTGACTTGTCCAATATTGGTGGCCGAAGTCTGCCATACGTCTTGAGATGTCGTCTGTCGTGACACCCGTTTCCTCCGTCAGTTTTTCCCAGCTGTAACGCACTTGCTCAAGTCGTTTCCCTTTAATATACGGGGCACTGGCGCCTTGGATTTCCAATACTTTTGTATATAAATAGTTATTATTGAGAACAGCAATCTCTGCAACCGCTTTTAAACCATCCGCTCCAAGGGCACGGATCCATGCATACGCTCGTAGAATATTTTGTGGAACACCATGATAGGAGCGCACTTTGCCTATCGAATGCTCGAGCTGGTCATTCAACATGTAGCGGCCTCCCTCTTTTTCGACCAATGGCGCCGGGAGAAAGCTTGCTAATTCTTTCGTCACTCCTAAAGCTCCCGCAGCAGGACCGCCTGATGCATGCGGAGTGGAGAACGTTTTGTGCAAGTTGAAGAAGCACATGTCAAATCCTGCTTCTTTTGCACGGGTAATGCCTAATAGGCCGTTCGCGTTCGCTTGGTCGTAATAACAAATTCCGCCAGCTTCATGGACAATTTTTGTAAACTCTTTGATCTTATCATTATAAATACCTGTATCTTCCGGATTCGCTACGACAAACCCGGCTGTTCTGTCGGAAACGACCTTTTTCAATTCCTCAATATCAGGATAACCGTCCTTATCCGGATACAATGTAATCACTTTATAACCTTTTACGGCAGCTGTTGAAGCCTGCGATGGATGGGAGAAGATTGTCGTAATGATTTCGTCACGTTGTTCCCCTTCTCCTCGAGATTCATGATACGCGCGGACGATGGATGCCATCGCAAAGAGAGCTTGCGTTCCGGAACCTGATTGAAAGGAGAACTTGTCCATCCCTGAAATCTCTCTCATATACAGATCCAAATTATACGTAATCTCTAGTATCCCTTGGACCGTATCCATATCTTGCTTCGGATGCAGTGCCGCAATTTTAGGGCTTGCCGCAAATTCCTCATTGACGATAGGCGAATATTTCATCGTACATGTTCCTTGGCCCATTTCTACATTCATTGCCGCGCCAATGACTTCCTGTGATAAACGTAAATAATGTCGGAGGACACGATTTTGTGTAATTTCCGGCAACCCTTCAATTTTTCCACGGCGCAGTTCCGCAGGCAATTCAGATAGCACGTCTCCTGTCACCTCTTGGATGTCAGGATTCACATTTGGTAACTGAACGCCTCTTTGACCAGGCGTGTGAAGTTCAAATATAAGTGGTTCATCCCATTTGGCTTGCTGAAATGCCCGCACATCATGTTGTTCTAATTTTTGTACTTTCACTTTTCATTCCTCGCTTTCTTATTCGATAATTTCCTTCAACGCTTCCACTAATGTATCGATATCTTCTTTGGAATGGACTTCCGTTACACAAAATAATGCACTTTGCCCAAGCTCCTCGAATTCTTTCGATAAATCGATTCCTGCAAAAATCCCTTTCGCTTTTAGCGCCTTTGAAATTTCTGCTACTGTTTTCCCTGTCCCGCTGAAGTCGACTACGAATTCTTTGAAATTCAAGCTTCCGAATTTTGAAGGAGTAATCCCTTTCACTTCTTTCAACTTCTCGATGGCGTATCGTGAATTATGCATGATGAGCTCGCCCACTTCTTTCATTCCATGCGGTCCCATCAAAGCCAAGTAAACCCCAGCCGTTAAAGCCCACATGGAAGTTTGTGTGCCCACCGATTCCTTCCCCTTTTCCCGCTTTGCAAATGAAGTACGATCATAGAGAATATCCCCAAATCCATATTCCCCGTCTACAATCGTAGGAGCAATTCCGAATAAGCGGGAAGGGAACTCTTGGACATATTCAATTTCATCGCGGGTTGAAATGAAACCTGATAATCCGCCGCCGTAGCTCATATGGACCCCTAATGATTGAAGTTCGCCGCAAATAATATCCGCCCCATATTTACTTGGCGTTTCGAGCACCCCTAACGAAATCGGATCTACTCCGACAATCGACTCTGCTCCAGCACTCCGTGCAAGACGAGTGATCATTTTTCCTTCAGTTTCAATAAAACCTAAATAGCTCGGGTTTTCGAAATAGACAGCCGCAACCGATTCATCGAGTTTGCTTTTCAAGTCATCTATGCTCATTCTGCCGTTCTCTTCGCTGTAGCTGACTAGTTCGATCTTTATGTCAGGTGAGCAATAATTTTTGACGACTTGGAGCCGTTCAGGCGATATCGTTCCGGAAACGAGGGCAACTTTTCTTCCAGTCTTTCGGGCTGCCATTCGGATGGAAGTTGCGATAGCTTGAGCCCAGTCGAACGTCGGGATGTTCACTACATCCATTTCAAGCAACTCTCCCAGCAAACTTTGATATTCAAAGAGTGCTTGATAGCGGCCATGGTCTTCGAATTCATCTCCTGCGTAAGCGGTTAAAAATTCAGCTCGGGAGTTTATTTCATCACAGACTGCGGGAATGTAATGCTCCCAGCATCCGCCGCCCAAAAAGCTGATGACTTCTTGGGTGCTCGTATTTTTATTCATCGTCCCTTGGACAGTTTTTCGCAATTCCATTTCTGATAACGATTCCGGTATATTCATGCTCCCTTTGAAAAGAAGTTCGTCCGGAATAGCGTCAAATAGATCCTCTACCTTTTCAACTCCAATTTCCTTCAGCATTTGCTCCTTGATCTTCGGCTCCGAATTCGGTATATACGGATGTGCAAATTCAGTCAATATTAACTCCTCCTAATAAAAATAGTTTTACGCCAATCCTCCGCCATCTACTACTAGTGCACTTCCTGTGACCCACCCAGCTAGATCACTAGCTAGAAATAGGACAGACTTTGCAATATCATCAGGTGTTCCGATACGTTCAAGCGGCCGGTCAGCTCCTGAAGACTTCAAAAATGCCTCTTCGTCAACATTCAATTGCTTTGCTTCCCCGCGCAATAAAGGCGTGTCAGTATCCCCTGGATTAATGCTATTTACACGGATCTTGGAAGGACCGTGGTCAATCGCCATCGCACGCGTCAAGTTGACGACCCCCGCTTTGGCAGCACAATAACTCGCTGAATTATCCCCACCTTTAAGACCCCAGCCGGAGCCTGTATTGATAATGCTTCCGCCTCCGCTTCTTTCCATAACAGGGATCACATACTTGGATAATAGGAAAACACCTTTTAGCGAAACGTTCACAACCCGATCCCATTCTTCAGACGTGTGGTCGACGACCGTTTTCCGTGTGATAATTCCGGCATTGTTAAATAAAACATCGATCCGTCCAAACTTTCGAGCGATATCCTCCGTCACTTTTTTACAATCCTCTTCACTCGTTACGTCACATTTATATCCGACAGCCGAACTCGCATCAGCACTTAGCTCTTTTGCCTTTTCATGAACGAGAGATTCATTAATATCCAGAAGGGCGACTTTCATGCCCACTTTTGTAAATAACTTAGCCGTTGCAAAACCGATCCCGGATGCTCCACCTGTTACGACGGCAACTTTCCCTTCAACATTCAAAAGCTCTTCTGCAATGTTTTTCATTTGAAACAAGTCTCCTTTTCTTTTCTCGTACGTTTCGAATTCCGAATGTCACTCTTTGATGGAACCACCCATAATTCCTGACACAAAGTTCTTCTGGAATACTAGGAAAAAAATGAGTATGGGAATAATGGATAATGTTGTTCCTAACATGACCTGTCCATAATCGATACGAGCCAATCCGATCAAACCGGAAAGAGCGACAGGCAATGTCGACATTTCAGTTGTCTTCAACGTAATGAGCGGCCAAAGCAAGCTATTCCATTGAGACATGAAAAGAAATATCGATACGGCCGCAATTGCTGGACGCATTGTCGGCAAGATTATTTTGAAGAAAATTTTAAACTCCCCCGCCCCGTCAATTCTTGCAGCTTCAATCATGGAGTCCGGAACAGTCCCTAAATTTTGCTTCATCAAAAAGATTGCAAATGGAGAAGCTAAAGAAGGCAGGATAATCGCTTGGTATGTATTCAACCAATTTAGATTCACCATAATTTCAAAAAGTGGAATTAAAGTGACTTGAAAAGGAATCATCAACGTACATAAAATAATGAAAAAACTTACCGTTTTCCCCTTAAAGTTATATTTCGAGAAGGCGTAACCTGCCATTGATGCGATGAGAACACTTAAAAATGTTGAAGTAAATGAAATGAAAATGGAGTTCCAAATGACCCTTCCAATTTGCATCGACTCGTTCAATGACTTCATGTTTTCAAACAAATGAGTTCCCGGCATTAATGAGGGAGGGATACTTAAAATCTGTCCTGACGTTTTAGTAGAGCCGATAATCATCCAGTAAAATGGAAACAATGAAATAATGACACCAATCAACAGAAAAGCATACATGGCTATTTTTGTACGTACAGCTGATTGTTTCATTAGTTTTCATCTCCGATCAGTTTGATCTGCAACCAAGAAATAGCAGCGATGATAATTACCAACACATACGCCATTGCCGATGCATATCCGAAATTGAAATACTTGAATCCAGTTTCATATAAATATAGAGTGATCGTCATCGTCGCATTATTCGGACCGCCCCCTGTCAGGATATACACTTCATCAAATAACTGGAGCGTGCCAATTGTCGAGATGACAATGGTAAAAATGAAAACCGGTTTAAGCAGAGGCAATGTAATTTTAAAAAACTTTTTTAACGTACTCGCGCCATCTATTTCTGCCGCCTCATACAGTTCATCCGGGATAGTTTGCAAGCCTGCTAAAAAGATGACCATATTGTATCCGACCCACCGCCACGTCATCACTGTCACAACCGCAACCTTGGACCAAAACGGGTGGCTTAGCCAACTGATCGGCTCCACTCCGAACATGCTTAAAAAATAGTTTGCCAATCCATAGTGCTCATCCAAAATAATCATGAATACTAAAGATGCGGCTACTAAAGCTGTGATAGCAGGCAAGAAAAATGCCGTACGAAACAAACCTTTAAATTTTAAAGCGGTTGAATTCAGCAAAGTGGCAAGGATCACCGATAACGTGATCATGATAGGAACTTGGATGATAAGCAGCTGGAACGTATTGCCTAACGACTTGTAAAAAACCGGGTCCCGAAACAATTTGGAGTAATTGGCCAATCCGACGAACTCGGTAATTCCGCCTTTGGTACTTTGAAAGCTTAATACCAATGACGAAATGACAGGATAAACCGTAAAGGCAAGTAGGAAAATGACAGCAGGTGCTAAGAAATAATAGGGTGCTGTCTTTGGTGAAATCTGAAATAATCTCTCTTTCTTCTTGTTTACATTCATACCTTTCACCCCAAATGTCCGAAGAGGAACGGGGGCATTCCTCTTCGCAGACTTAATCTCCAACCTTAGTTAATTTCATTTTCTAACTGTTTTTTTGCATTTTCCAATGACTCTTTGACCGGCTTATTATCCAATAGAATGGTTGCCTGCGTATTCGCCATGATTTTTCCAGCCTGGGCATTATATTCTGTCGCTGTAACTTTAGGAATTTCCCCAACGATATCCGCGAACTTTTTAAAAATTGGACTGTTGTTAAAAAACTCACTTTCTTCGGTGAAAATAGGTGAATCATAAGTAGTTTTCAAAGACGGAAATAAACCATATTTTTCAAACCCTAATAATTGAATCTCTTTATCGGTAGTAAAGTATTCTACAAAAGCATAGGCGGTCGCTTTGTTTTTTGAGTACTCTGAAATCGTAATCGCTGAACCGCCCACGTTTGCATATCGTGAGCTGCCTTCTTTGAACTCCGGCAAATAGAACATGTCCCATTTACCAGCCAAATCCGGAGCTTGGTCCATAATCGTCCCCGAATACCAAGCGCCATAAGGAATCGTTGCCACATCTCCGTTGACTGTTGCCGTTACAATGCCATTCCATCCGCTGTTATTTAAAACGATTCCTTCATCATAAAATTTCTTCACCATCTCCATAGCACGGATCGCTTCTTCGGAATCGATGTCGATGTTCCCATCTTCATCAAAATAGGACTTGCCCTGCTGCTGCATCATCATCTCAAAGACGCCGGCGTAATTGGCGATATCAATCGGAAGCATTTTCACGCCGGTTTTTTCTTTCATCTGGATGCCTGCTTCTAAAAAGTCATCCCACGTCTTAATATCATCAGCATTTATGCCTGCTTCCTCGAAAAGATCTACACGGTAAAAGATGCCTGCCGGACCGATATCCCAAGGCGCCGCGCCCAGCTTTCCATCTACAGTGACACTTTCCAGCTTTGATTCGCTGAACAATTCCTTATGCTTGTCATATCCCATCTTCGACAAATCCACAAAGCCATTCGGGAATTGCTTTAAATAGCCTGGAATCCTTTCATCTTCCATTAAGATAACGTCAGGTAATCCAGCCCCCTTTGACACCAATCCGACAGTCAGCTTCTCGTATAAATCACCGCTGCTAAAATCTTCAACCTTCACGGTAACGTCTGGATACTTTTCATTGAATTTTTCGATGGAAGCTTTAAATGTTTCAGCCGCTACATCCCATCCCCATACAGTAATTTCACCGCCAATCTCCCCGTCTGCAAAATCAGAGCTTGCTTCGCCGTTTTCTTTGTTTGAACAAGCTGCCAGCAACAGTAAAACTCCCATTGTTAAAAACAAGAATGCTTTTCTCATCTTTACACCCCTCAGCTTCCCTTTTATAATTTTTCCAGATAAATCAATTTCTCGTCTCTCTCCTTCTTCGAGAACAAGGAAATTTTCACTTGTAATTGAAACTCTTCAAATTTACAGCGATACGTTTCCAATTGGTTCTGGCCACATGAATTAGAGCCAAGTCCGTTTTGCTTATAATCGATATGGAGGACGATATAATCTCTCTTCGTTAGCTCAATGGTGTGCTTTGCCTGTTCCAAATCGGCCTCTTCGTAATACGATGCACTAAAGTCAAAATCCATGTTTTGCTTTGTTACCATAAGTCCTGCACCATTATAATTGGTGGCACTCATCCATCTCGTCTCTGTTCGGTTTCCGTTTGCTTGTGGATGTACATAGTTGGTAAATAGTCCATCCACGTTATTATCGTAAACTCCGATTAGCTGCGATTGTTTTGAGTCGGAATAGGACTCCCCTGGCCCTTTCCCAAGCCACTTAATATGGTCCATTGTTTTGTTGAGCTTCATTTCGACACCAATCCTCGGAATCATCAACGGAGCTTGGTCCAATTCCCCTGATGGCTTGCCACTTACTTCATACTGGATATCTCCGTTCGGGTAGATTACATATTGCTGGCTGCAACGGTAAAACCAAGAGGCATTCGTCGTCCCGTTTACAGTATCGATGGAAATAACAACCTTGTTGTCTTCCTTTGTAAAATGGAAACGCTCCACCCTTTCATGCCATAAATGCATAAAATACTTCTCTTTATAGTCTTTTAACAGATACATATCATTGTCGATCGGCGCCCGCCAAAATTGTAATCTTGGTCCCGCTTCAATCAACTCGACATTGTCTTTTGTCCCCGCCAATAATTTGCCTGCAATTTTGTCAAAGACCCATTTGAATCGCTCCGAATAGACAGTCAGTTGCCATTGTGATTCTTCGACAAAGATCTCTCCGGAAGGAGCCAATTCTATTTCCTCTTTCTTCACTTGCAGCTCGAACTGGGCTGTCGCAAGTACATGTCCAGCCTGACACCAGTCAGTAAATCGATTTGTTGAGTAATAGATGGTTATTAACACATCACCCGCATACACCTTTTGGAAATCAAAATCGAAAGGAAGCGTAATTTCTTTCCCCGACCGCGCCGGTATACATGGCAACGGGAACTCCCCGCTTGAAAGGACGGTGTCATCCATCGTAATTTCATAGTTCAGCGTCAAATGGTCTAGTGAGATGAAATCGTACTTATTCTCAATTTTCAGGTGTCCTTTTTCCAAGTCGATCACATGAGTATGAACAGGTTCGATAACCTTCTTGTACTCTAGTAATGCCGGCGATGGAGTACGATCGGGCATCAGGAGTCCGTCAATGCAGAAGTTTCCATTTGTCGGGTCATCTCCAAAATCACCGCCATAGCGATAATACACTTCGCCATTCTCTCCGACTGTCTCAATTCCATGATCAAACCATTCCCAAATGAAGCCGCCTTGTAGATGATCATGTGCATAAATCAGTTCCTGATATTCCTTCAATCCACCTGGCCCGTTCCCCATCGCATGGCCGTATTCGCAATGAACATGCGGTTTTTCACTCAACTCGATAATATCGTTCATTGTCTTACGGCCTTTTGGCTGATTCTCAATCCATGTATACATCGTCGAATATACGTCAGTGACCTCTGCCTTCGAATCACCTTCATAATGGATCAAACGAGTTGAATCGATTTCTCTTGCCGCTTCTGCCATCTTCTTAAAACAATGACCAAATCCCGATTCATTTCCTAATGACCACATAATGATGGAAGGATGGTTTTTGTCACGCTGGACCATGCGTATCATCCGGTCAACCATCACTTTCTCCCAGTCAGCTCCATCAGCAATCCGGTTGTAGTTGGCGGTCAATTCAAATCCATGTGTTTCAACGTCGGCCTCATCAATGACATACATGCCATATTTGTCACATAACTCGTAGAAATACGGAGAGTTCGGATAATGTGCCGTCCGGATCGCATTGATATTATGTTGTTTCATTAATGTAATGTCTTTGATCATATCTTCTTTCGATACGACCCTTCCCGTTCGCGGGTTGTAATCGTGTCGGTTTACACCTTTCAACTTAATGGCGGCACCATTCACCGTGAACGTTTTGCCTTTCAGTTCTATCATTCTGAAACCAACGTTTTGCTTCACAACTTCCTGGATTTCACCGTTACACATAAAAGTTATAAGTAACTGATACAACGATGGACATTCTGCACTCCATAGTTTCGGAGCTTCTACCTTCTTTTCAAAGACATTCGTCTCTTCAGTAATGTCGACTTCTTCTTGGAACACGCTCTTTCCGTCTTCATCGAATAGTTCATAGTGTATGGAACAGCCCGTTTTCACATGGCGGAATTGTCCTGTCACTCGCAGTAGAGCGCTTTCATATTTCTCATCCAATTCGGTTTCTATTTTGAAATCCTGGATTCCGGTCACTTTTTGCGTAAAAAGCTCCACATCCCGAAATATGCCGCTTAACCACCACATATCTTGATCTTCCAAATAGGTTCCATCAGACCATTGGTATACTCTGACGGTAATGTCATTCCAACCTTCCTGGACGTAAGATGACACGTCGAATTCGGTAGTCAAACGAGAACCTTTTCCATAGCCGGCTTCCTCGCCGTTGATCCAAAGATGAAAAGCGGAATCTACGCCATTGAAGCGAAGTATGGTTTGTTCCTTCAGCCAATCAGCTGGGATGTAAAAGCTCCTTTTGTAAATGCCGGTTGGATTTTCGGTAGGCACATAGGGAGGATTGATCGGAAAGTTGTACCACAGATCTGAATAGTGCATGTTGCCGTATCCTTTCATCTGCCAATTGCTCGGGACTTCTATCGAATCCCATGCTTCGGTATCAAAATCCGCATTTTCAAATCCTTCCGGCGAGTATTCCGGCGCCTTCAAAAATAAGAATTTCCATTCTCCATTCAACAACTTATAAGTTGTTTCAGAAGAGAAATCATTTTTCTCTGCGTTTCTTTTCGTACTGAACGCATGGAAGTATGCCCGACTTTTCAATACTTGGATGCCGGTCATTGTGTAATCTTCCCAAACTTTATAGTTTGCCATTGCTTTCCCCTTTCGCCCCTAACTAAGAATATCTTTCTATTTGCTAAACCGTATAAGACATTCGAATTCGTAGAGCAAATCGCTTAGTTAATTAAATTAATTAATTAGGATTCTAGCATTTCGTTTTTTCGCTGTCAATAGTTTTCGGAATGTTTTAACTAGAATTATCATTAACTATTCTTCGGATGGAATAACGTGTCTAAAACAATTGCTATGGCTCCTTTGACGGTACTATCTGATCCAAGCTTAGCTAACACGACTTCCGTATCCTTTACTTGTTGCGTCAATCCCCTATCTTGGATTGCTCTTTTTATGCTCGGCATAATAAATTCACTTGCCATGGATACGCCTCCTCCAATGACAATTCGCTCCGGGTTGAGCAAATGGATCAGATTGATAATCCCGATGCCGATGACTGTTCCGGTTCTCTCCAGCACTCGAATTGCTATTTCATTGCCTTCCTTGGCCAATTTATAGACCGTTTCACCAGACAAAGGTTCCTCCAATTGATTAATCATCTCAAGCGTCATTTCTTTTTTGGCCTGTCTCGCAATGGCATCGCCTGTTGCAAGGGTTTGCAAACATCCAACATTTCCGCACTCGCAGAGCTCTCCATACAAATCGATCGTCATATGTCCAATTTCCCCTGCCACGCTTTGCGCGCCGTAAAAAAGCTTCCCGTTTAAAATGATTCCTGATCCGACACCGCTGCCAATATTAAGCGCCACGAGCGTCTCCAGACCTCCATGCTCATCAAACCAATATTCACCCATTGCCATCGCTCTGGCGTCATTATCGACTGTGACATCCATGTCGAATTCTTCCTCAAGACGCTGCTTAATCGGTACGTTTTTAAATCCTAAGTTAGGAGCGAATAAACCTGTCCCAGTCACTGCATCTACAGCCCCATGCATAGCAACCCCTATGCCGATCACTTTCTCTTTCGGAATGTCCGCATGGAGCAAATTTTGAATGCCGATGATCATTTCTTGCAAGAATCGCTCTTCAGAAATGCCCTTTATGGATGGACTAGTATACTCTTTTATTGTTTGTCCCTCCAAATTGGTAAGGATGCATCTAATATGAGCTGGTCCAGCGTCCACTCCTATGACAAAAAGATAATTGCTATTCAACATTAAGAGAGTTGGTTTGCGTCCTCCCTGTGACTCTCCCAATTGCGTCTCCCTGATTAGCCCCTTTTCCAGCAATCCTTTGACAATATTGCCGACAGTCGGCGGTGTAAGCCCTGTTTCACTAGCAATCTGTGCTCTAGATATAGGTGCGTTTTTTCGAATTTTATTCAATACGATCGTCCGGTTTATAGACTTCATCCATTTAAAAGTACCATGTCTCAATGTCTTCATCCTTCCTTGTATCTTTTCAAGTGAGCATCGTTTCTTTTCCATTATACACAGGTACATATTTTAATAAATATTTTAATGATTGCAACATTTGGATAGTTATTGTACAATTTTGGTATTCGAATTCTTTTTTTCAGTTGTATTATCGCTAGTTAGATAATTAATTTAATTAAGTAAGTATATTCTCTCTTAAATTATAAAGTAGGTGATGAAATGGATGTGACAGATAAAGTCGTAATTGTCACAGGATCAGGCAAAGGAATTGGAAGAGCAATTGCTGAAGAATATGGAAGAAGAAAAGCTATCGTCATTGTGGCAGAGGTGGATGAAAAGGCAGGTCAAGACGCCGAACAAACAATTACTGAAAATGGTGGCCAAGCATTGTTCATCCAAACGGATGTTACTGATGAAAGCAGCATTAAACAAATGATTGAGACGGCTGTGAATAAATTTGGAACCGTCGATACCATTGTCAATAACGCAGGCATCACAATTTTCAAATCGATTGAAGACTGCACAATGCAAGATTGGGAACTCGTCATGAATACTGATCTAAGAAGCATTTTCTTAACGAGTAAATATATAACGGGTGTCATGAAGGAAAATGGCGGCGGATCTATCATTAACATCGCTTCCAACCATGTGCATGCAACGCTGCCAGATACGGAGATGTACGCTGCGGCTAAGTCCGGTGTAGTCGGATTTACAAAGAGTTTGGCATTGAGCCTTGGTAAATATGGTATCCGTGTAAATGCTGTATGTCCCGGATTTATGGACACGCATCACCACCAAAATTGGCTATCTACATTTGAGGATCAGGAATTCATCCAAAAAGAAGTGGATGGATTGCATGCGACGAATAAGATGGGCAATCCGCAAGAAGTGGCTAACGTTTGCGTTTTTCTGTCTTCCGGTCTAGTGAACCAAATGACAGGTTCATGTATAACGTTGGATGGCGGGCTAAGTACGAGACTGTATCATTCGAAATATGCCTAAAAAGGACTGATGGTAATGGATGTGTTGACAATCGGGGAAAGCATGGTAGTCCTTTCGCCCAAAACTCCAGGTGCAATGCGTTACTGTACAGAATTCACCCGTTTTTTTGCCGGTGCAGAGTCAAACGTAGCCATTGCACTCACCCGCCTCGGTCATTCTGTCAGCTGGGTCAGCCAAGTCGGAGACGACGAATTTGGCACAGCACTATTATCCTTCGTCCGTGGAGAAGGTGTGGATACATCATGTGTAAAAGTGAGCGATGCAGGACCGACCGGGTTGCTATTTAAGGAAATCAGGCATTTTGATGATATTCGCATTCAATATTATCGGGACGGTTCTGCCGCCTCTTACATGCACCCTGGTATCTTGTCGGAAGAACAATTTATCGGATTAAAAATCTTTCATGTGACCGGCATCACTCCAGGAATTAGCGAATCAGCCTATGAACTAATCATGCAAGCATTGGACTGGTGTAAAAAATACGGAGTGACCGTCGTATTCGATCCGAATATCCGTGCAAAGTTTTTAAAACAGCCTATGTATTTGCAAAAGCTGAAGCAGATCTTATCGTATGCGGACGTGTTTTTGCCGAATGTGCAGGAAGCCTCTCAATTGCTTGGCATGCAGACGATACAGGAACTGGCCAAATCGGCTCTTTCATTGGGAATAAAGACAATCGTCATCAAAGACGGAAAAACAGGTGCTTACTATTTCACTTCCGAGGAGGAAGGCTTCGTTCCCCACTTCGACGTGACTATCGTTGATTCTGTAGGTGCTGGTGATGCCTTTGCCGCCGGAATCATTTCTGGCTTGCTGGATGGACTTCCATTGGAGAAGACCGTCCGGACTGCCAATGCGATGGGCGCTTTGGCAATAACGGCAGTCGGCGACATTACAAATCTTCCAACCCCTCGTGAACTTGAACAATTCATGAATGGTAGTCGAGCGGACAATGTAAGTAGATAAGGAGGAGCCATGCAACAGACGCTAACAAGCATATATGAACATAAAATAATTGCGATTCTTAGGCGATTACATGAAGAAGATATATATCCGATTGTAGAGGCACTTGTGAAAGGGAATATCCGATTGATTGAAATAACGGCGGATACAGAAAATATCCTGTCGATCATTGAAAATCTTAAAAAGAAATACGGTGGATTATTGACGATTGGTGTAGGAACAGTATTACATCCGGATCAGATTGCTTCCTATATCCAAGCTGGGGCAAGTTTCATATTATCCCCTAATCTGAACGAATCCGTTATCAGGCGGACGAAAGAGGTAGGTGCGGTTTCCATTCCCGGAGCACTTACGCCTTCCGAGATTGTAAACGCGTATGACTATGGTGCGGATATCGTGAAATTATTTCCTGCAAACAGATTTGGACCAGCTTATATAAAGGATTTACAAGGTCCGCTTCCCCATATTCCGCTCCTCCCTACCGGAGGAATTGACGAAACAACGATCGAACAGTATTTGAAAATGGACTGTGCCGGCTTCGGAGTGAGCAGCGGCCTTCATACAAATTGTACAAACCCTGACACCGTCCATTTGCAGACCATTACGGATACCGCACAAAAACTAGTAAGACAAGTTCAAGGAGTGAAACGGAATGCGTGAAGCGAACCTTTTTTACCAAATGGAAGCAGAGCTAGGAGAAGGTCCTGTGTTCCACGCTGAAACGAATACTTTACTTTGGACAGATATTCTGAAGAAGCAATTACATTTCTATTCTTTGGACGATAACGAAGTAAAAACAATTCAAACCGATCGGCATATCGGGGCCTTCTCCTTCGTTGATGAACAGACATTACTCGTTGCTGCGGAAAATGGATTTTCTTTCTTTGATATAAGGCAAGAATCGTTTCGGTTCATCGCAGATCCTGAATCGGAGTTGCCCGGCAACCGTTTCAATGACGGCAAATGTGATGCAAAAGGACGTTTTTGGGCTGGCACTATGGAATTTGCACCTTCCTCCCCTAACGGAAACCTGTACCGATTGGATGGCAATCAACAAATCACAAAGGCAGCATCTACTATTATCATTTCAAACGGCCTTGCTTGGAATCAGGACAATACGAAAATGTATCATGTGGACAGTGGACGAAACACCATCTATGAATACAAATTCGAGTTGGAATCAGGTGCAATCCAAGACCGGAAACCGCTCTATACGTTTGAGGAAAGCGATGGAACACCTGACGGTATAGCAATTGATTCCAATGATTGTCTATACATCGCAATGTGGGGCGGCTCAAAAGTCATCTATTTCAATCCTGCCACATGTGAAATTATGGATGAAATAAGTATTCCCGCCCCCCATGTCACGTCCGTAACATTTGGTGGCCGAGACTTCAGAACACTATTTATTACAACAGCGAGAGACGGCCTAAGCTCTGAGGAGCTTCACCAATTCCCGCTATCGGGAAGTGTCTTTTCCGTGGACATCCCGGTTGCCGGCCTCCCGTTGTACCCATACCTACCCGAAGAAAGGAATGTTTCGGTGTGAAAATCGTTAGCTATGAACTTTTTAAAGTTCCCCCTCGCTGGTTATTTCTCAAAATCACGACATCTGACGGAATAATTGGATGGGGCGAACCTGTCATCGAAGGAAAAGCGGATACTGTAAAAGCGGCAGTCATCGAAATGATGGAACAGCTTATTGGAAAAAACCCATTTCATATCGAAGATCACTGGAATATGATGTACCGAAGCGGATTTTACCGGGGCGGACCTATTTTAATGAGCGCAATTGCCGGAATTGACCAAGCTCTATGGGATATTAAAGGCAAGTTTTACAATGCACCGATCTATGAATTGATGGGCGGTGCATGTCGCGATAAAATCAAAACTTATGCGTGGGTAGGAGGCGATCGTCCTTCTGATTTAATCGCCTCGACTCAAGCGGTCGTCAATACCGGCTTTGATACCGTAAAGATGAATGCATCCGAGGAGCTGCAAATAATTGATTCCTATAAAAAAGTCGATCAAGTCATCGAACGCATCGGCGCTCTGCGTGATCATTTTGGCGATACGATCGACTTCGGAATCGACTTCCACGGCCGAGTACATAAGCCGATGGCAAAGGTGTTAATAAAAGAACTCGAGCAATTCAGGCCCTTATTCATTGAAGAGCCTATTTTACCTGAACAGAACGATGCGTTAAAGGTACTAAGCCAGCTAAGCTCTACACCGATTGCCATCGGTGAAAGAATGTTTTCTCGCTGGGATTTTAAGACGGCTTTGGCAGACGGTTATGTGGACATCATTCAGCCCGATCTGTCGCACGCTGGCGGAATAACAGAAGTGAAAAAGATTGCTTCGATGGCAGAAGCCTACGACGTAGCACTTGCCCCTCACTGCCCATTAGGTCCCATTGCACTCGCTGCTTGTTTACAAGTTGACGCCACGTCCTATAATGCTTTTATTCAAGAGCAAAGTTTAGGGATCCACTATAACGAACGAAACGACATGCTTGATTATGTAATAGAAGACCAATCATTTACGTATGAAAATGGATTTTTGCACATACCAAAGCTGCCAGGATTGGGCATAGAGATTAACGAAGAATACGTCAGAGAAATGAGTAAAATCGGCCATCAATGGAAGAATCCAATTTGGCGTCATGCAGACGGATCGATTGCCGAGTGGTAAGTGATGGCAGGAAGGGGCAAAGATGCTGAGAATCTCACTTCTCGGTAAGAAGACAGTGTGCACAATTCATTGCGAATCTTTTTTGTGCAACGTGTCCATACCTCCCTTTCGGCTGCATTGCTATCCTTACTGTATGAACTAATTAAAGGGGTGGCTTCAATGGAAGAGTTAGTATTGGATCGTATTTATAAAAAGTACGGGGATGACGCCGTTGCTGTATCGGATTTTAATTTGCGCGTCGAGGAAAAGGAATTCATTGTCCTCGTCGGTCCTTCCGGCTGCGGTAAATCCACTACGTTACGGATGATTGCAGGACTTGAGGAGATAACTGATGGAGAGCTGCGGATTGAAGGCAAACTGATGAACGATGTTGCTCCAAAAGATCGCGATATCGCCATGGTGTTTCAAAATTACGCGCTATATCCACATATGAGCGTTTACGATAATATGGCATTCGGATTGAAGCTTCGTAAATTCTCAAAAGCTGAGATTGACGAACGGGTTAGAAAAGCAGCAGACATTCTCGGGCTAGATGAATATTTGACACGTAAACCGAAAGCTTTGTCTGGGGGACAAAGACAGCGGGTTGCACTCGGCCGGGCAATCGTACGGGATGCTAAATTGTTTTTGATGGACGAGCCTCTTTCAAACCTTGACGCTAAGTTGCGGGTTCAAATGCGAGCGGAGATTTCGAAATTGCATCAGCGTTTGGGTACAACAACCGTTTACGTAACACATGATCAGACGGAAGCAATGACGATGGCAACGCGTCTTGTCGTTATGAAAGATGGATTGATTCAACAGATCGGGACGCCAAAAGAAGTATACGAAAATCCACAAAACGTCTTTGTAGGTGGATTCATCGGGTCCCCGGCCATGAACTTCTTTACAGGTACCATACAGGATGGACAATTTGCCATCGGACCTGTTTCATTCAAGATTCCAGAAAAGGCATATCGACTGTTGGAAAAGCGGGGACTCGTTGGAGAAGAAGTAATACTTGGCGTCAGACCAGAGCATATCCATTATATGAGCGATGGTACTGAGCATTCGTCTGACTCCGTTGTGCAAGTACAGGTCGATGTTGCCGAATTGACCGGAGCTGAAATGATGGTATATTCCTCTATTGAAGGACAATCATTCATCGCTCGATTGAATGCGGATGCGGATGTTCAGCCTCGACAACAATTACAGTTAGTCTTCGACTTGGAAAAAGCCCATTTCTTTGATAAAACGACGGAAATGCGCATAACAGAAGAGGTATAATATACAAGCCTTTGCTCTTCAGACGAGCAAAGGCTTTTTCATTGCTATAACCGCGAACATAAAAAAGGTGCAGGATATTAACATATCCTACACCTCATTCGTTAAATAGTATATTGGATTACCCTGTTCCACAGGATCCTTCCTTGTTGTTCCGAAGCGGAAAAAGGCGCCCCATAATCCCGCATCCCCTTTCAAAAGGCTCGGCTCAATCCGCCGTTCTTTCCCTTTGAATAAAGGATGCTGTACATAATCGGCCAGTTCTTTTTTCACGGCTTCGACGAGTCGCGGATGGTTGTTGAACACACCGCCGCCTAATACGATTGCATGTGGATCGAGCAGGAGAAGTGTATGGTGTACTTCCCTTGCCAATGCCCTAACGGCTTCGCTGAGAATGAAGACCGCTTGATCGTCATTTGCGTAATAGCGGTCCATTACATCGTGCAGCGACATTTCCGGATTGGCATAAGCTGCTTTCGCTTTCATCTGCATTGCAGGTCCCGACACTTGCGTCTCCAAGCTCGACATACGATCATCCACGATGCCGAACCCTATTTCACCAGCCATTCCCGCTCCTCGCACGAATTGACCGCCAATTATGCTGCAGCAGGAAATGCCTGTGCTCAACGTGATGTAAACGAGAGACTCTTCGGCAAAGTCCCTCTGTTTATACTCTCCCCATGCAGCCATATACACATCGTTATCCACTTTGATATCTGCCGAAGAGTAAAGCTCCGACAACCGTTCCTTTATCGGAAAGTCCCGCCACGGTAGATTGTTTTGGAATACCGCGACCCCTTTATCCACATCCACGATACCAGGTAGTCCAATTGAGATGCCCTTTATAGCCGTTCGTTCTAATCCGGCTTCCGTGCACAATTCATCACACGCGTTCGTAAACAAGCGATAAAGCAATTCTCCGTCTTCCGTTTCACTCTTCTTCACAGTGGAGCTGACCATTACCCCATCCATACTGAAAAGCGCCACCGCCAACTTCGTTCCTCCGATGTCCGCCGCGAGTATATATTCCATTCGATCCACTTACGCCAATTTGACGACCTGTGTAAGATTTCGCGGTTGGTCAGGATTGTATCCGAGACGGACAGCACGCTCATATGCCAGGAATTGAAGGAGCGGAACGTATAGTGAGTAACGATTGCGGTCGGTAATTTCACCAGTCAGTCGAATAAGTTGATTCGCTTCAAAATCTTCATTTGTTGGTCCGATGACAAGCACATATCCGCCAAGACGCTGTATATCTTTCACAAGACTTTGATCAAAAGCGGCCGTCTCCTTTTGTGCAAGTAGAATGACAACAGTCGATTCGTCTACAATTGAAATGGGACCGTGCCTGAATTCAAGACTGGAATAGCTTTCGCATTCTGTTTGCGTCATTTCTTTCAATTTCAATGTAGCTTCTTTCGCCAATCCGTTATATTGACCAGATCCAAGATAAATGAATCGTTTTTTCGTCAAGTCTTCCGCAATCTTCTTCGTCTGGTTCTCTGACGAAATCAATCCATTCACAAGATTCGGGATGAGTGCAAGCTCCTTCAAGTCTTGCTGAGAGCCAGCCCACTTCACTGCGTACAATTGCAAAGCATACATCATATTTGAGAAAGATTGCGTCATGACAACACTTCTCTCCGAAATATGGTCAAGAGCAATTACTTCATCAGCCATCTCAGCCATTGCCGTATCGCCATTGCAAGTGATCGCCAATGTACGGATTTGCTCATTCTCCTTCAAGTTGTCCAATGCCATAATGATTTCCGATGTCGTCCCAGATCGTGAAATAGCGACTACTAAATAATTCTTCCCTGGTATGATCCACGAAGAAGCATGAAGAAACAGCTCGGAAGCCGGCACAGCCGCGGCGAGCACACCCGTTATGCTTTGATAGTATCTCGCTGCCGAAGAAGCCAAGTAAAATGACGTGCCGCATCCCGTGAAGAGGACTTGGTCGACTTCGCTCGAATTGAAAGCTTTCTTCTCCAAAAGTTCATAAGTCTTATGCAGCTGTTCTGCCTGGTTTTTAATTTCGTTATACGTATGCATCATCGTAATCTCCTCCTCAATTCAATTCGTTAATCTCAATCGATTTCATTACATCCACGACTTCATTCCAATCACTGTATCCGATCTCCGGGTGTGCCGCATTGACAGAACCGCACGCAATCGCCCTCTTATACGCTTCCACATCATCTTCAGAAGAGGAAAACCCGTACAGCAATCCGCCGATGAATGCATCTCCGCTCCCTACAGGGTTTTTGAGGTCAATAATGGGTGCTTCCGCCTGGAAGGAACCTGATTGATTGCAAAACAGCGCTCCCTTTCCTCCCAATGTAAGACAAACATGCCCGATTCCTTGTTCTACAAGGCGGCATCCTTCTCTACGCATCCTCTCCGTGGACAAGGACTCTGCTCCGACCATATCAGCAAATTCCTGCTCGTTCGGCTTGATTGCAAACGGTTTCGCTTCTATGCCATACCGCAATGCCATTCCACTCGTATCGAGCACCGACTTAGCGCCATTCGCATTAATGATATCGATCATTTGCGCGTAAGCATCATCAGGCAACCCTTTCGGCAAGCTGCCGCTCAATGCAAACCATTTGGTCTTCTTCGATTTCTCGCGCAACCAGTCTAGCATCGACTTCCATTCATCCTCGGAAATGACTGGGCCGCTTTCCAGCAGCTCTGTGCCCTTCCCTGTTGAAGTTTCCATAACAGTCAAGCATACTCTGCTTTCACCAGCTATCGGTATGAACTGTTCAGAAATCCCTTTTTCTTTCACGAGGCGACGGATTTTTTCACCATTGCTGCCGCCTAAAAAACCGCCGACATCTACCTCAGCGCCTAATGAAGTAAGAACTTTAGCGACGTTCAGGCCTTTTCCACCAGCGTCTTGGTGCATATTCGAGATCCGATTGACTCCGCCAACATCCAAACTACCAATCCGGTAAACCTGATCGATTGCAGCGTTCAATGTGATCGTTGTTATCATCGTTGCAGCATCTCAATTTTCTTTTTCACTAAGTCGATGAGCGCTTCTCTTGCCGGCAGGAAATATTTCCTTGGATCATTTTCATTTGGATTTTCAATGAAATAGGAACGCAATTCATCGGCAAATAAGTCCTTTAATTCTGTCGAGAAATTCACTTTCGCCACACCAAGATTCAAAGCCTTGCGCACACTTTCCTCGCTGACGCCCGATGCACCGTGCATCACTAATGGAATCGATGTCTCTTCTTGGATCTTCCTAAGCAGATCGAATTGTAAATCCGGTTCTTGCTTGTAGTTTCCGTGGGCAGTTCCGAAAGCAGGGGCTAATGAGTCGATACCCGTTTCCCGTACGAACTCACCAGCAAGTTGCGGATCGGTGAATACCGCCATGCTTTCATCGATAACGAGGTCATCCTCCACACCGCCAATCGTTCCAAGTTCAGCTTCCACCGGTATCCCGATCGGCTTCGCAGCCTCCACAACGCGTTTGACGAGCATCACATTTTCCTCATACGGAAGAGTCGAACCGTCTATCATGACAGACGTATAACCTGCCCGCAAACATTCCATCACGACATTGAAAGATTCCCCATGATCCAAATGCAATGCGACCGGCACTTTCGCTTGTTCAGCCGCCGCCTTTGCCATCGCAATCATATAAGGCATTCCGACATATTTATATGTACTAGATGTAGTTTGTAAAATGACCGGAGCCCCGACCGATTCAGCTCCTGCAATGATTGACTTGATAATTTCCAAATTATGTGCACCAAATGCCCCAATTGCGTAATGGTTGTCTCGAGCATCCTTTAGCATCTCTTTTGTAGTAACTAATGGCATTTACATAACCTCCTCTATTATAGGGTTGTTGGTACAACTAACGAAAAGCGGAAGGCGGCGTTTAGCCCCGACAAGCGCTGGAGGATTTGAAAAAAAGGCGCACTTTGCCTTTTCTTTCAAATCCGAAGCGACTCGAGGGGCTGCCGCCTGTAGCTGGACAATAATAGTGAGAGAAGCACATAGATAAACTATGTACTTACACTAAATCGGTATAAAACCGGCAGCGATCGCCACGTACGATTGATATGCAAAATTCCACCGGACGATTGTTCGTATCAAAAGCTGTACGTTCCAATAGCAAAGCAGGCTTTCCTACTTCCGTCTTCAAATGGACGCTTTCTTCTTCCCGGATCAAAACAGGCTCAAATGCCTCTTTCGCACGGATGACGGAAACGCCATAACGATTCGCCAGCAAGTCGTACAGCGATGACGTTGCAACATCAAACAAATCATCCTTATTTCGTACGATTGACTTGGGCATGTAGGAGGATTCCAATATGATCGGTTCCCCATCTGCACAACGGATACGTTTCATTTTGATCACTTTTTCCTCGCGCTCAAGCTGCAACCCTTTTCGCACAGCCGAGGAAGGACTCACTTCTTCAACTTCCAGAACGATATCCGAAGGTTTGAAGCCTTTATCGCGCAGCACTTGGCTAAAACTATAAAATCCTCCGAGCGATTGTTCAAACTTCGGGTGCGCAACGAAAGTCCCTTTTCCTTGAATCCGGTAAAGCATGTCTTCTTGCACCATTTCTTCAATGGCCTTTTTCACTGTATTTCGACTAACGTTAAATGCAGCCATCAACTGGTTTTCCGAATCTATTTTATCGCCAGGATTCCATTCACCAGATTTGATGCGCTCCTCTAAACGTTGCTTCACTTGATAATATAATGGAATAATGCTTGCTTGATCTAATGGTTTCATCCAAATTCATCCTTTTAAATTGTTCTTCAAGTTCCAATATATCATCACTTCAGCAAATTTCACATAAAATCATATAATCTCTTGAAATCGGAGTTGGCGGATGCATAGGCAATCGTCCCATTACAGATTGTCATTTCGATTTGGTCCGTTTCGTCTAGAATGACGATATCGGCATCTTTTCCTACTGCAATGGACCCCTTCCGGGAATCGATGCCTAACCGTTTTGCCTGATTCGATGAAGTAACGTATGTCTGCTCAAGCAATGACAGGCCGCCCCACTTCGCCATGTTTTTCCTCGCTTCATTCATCGTCACGATGCTGCCTGCTAAGGAAGCCCCTTGTTCTAACGTACATTTTCCATCTTGCACGATAACATTGTTCCCTCCTAAATCATAAACCCCATCAGGCATTCCTTTTGCCCGGATGCCATCTGTTATGACAAGCGTCCGTTCGATTCCCTTCTGCCTCAATAGAAGTTTCAGCAAATCAGGATGAAAATGATGTCCGTCCGGAATTACTTCGACAAAAACGTCGTCAGCGAGCAGTGTTGCTCCTACCACTCCAGGTTCGCGATGATGAAGCCCTCTCATTCCATTGAATAAATGGGTCGCATGTGTTACACCACTTCGCACATTTTGCAACGTTTCTGCATATGTCGCATTTGAATGTCCAATCGAAGCGATGACCCCTTCTTCAACGACCCTTTCAACAAAGGAACGATCGCCCATCTCAGGAGCAAAGGTGACAATTTTGATTGCCCCTCCCGATAACCGTTGCCACTCGTTAAACAATTCAATATCGGGGCGTAAAATATGCTGCTCCGGCTGAGCCCCTTTTTGTGCCGGATGAATAAAAGGCCCTTCCAAATGGATGCCAATCATTTCAGGAACGCCTTGCATATTTTGCTCACGGTACGTTTTTATAGCAGACATCGCTTCATCGATCCGATTGACCGGGTTTGTCATCGTCGTGGCAAGAAAGGAAGTTGTCCCTTCCTGTGCAAGTTTTTTTGCAATGCCTTCTAACGCCTCAACCGAAGCATCCATCACATCAAAACCGCCCGCACCATGAACATGAATATCAATCATACCGGGGATGATCCGTTTCCTTGATCGGCAATCAAACTGCAGATCACAATCAGGAATGGGCGGGCATTCTATCATATGTCCGAGAGAACAAACTGTACCATCTTTCAAACATAAGTATCCGTCTTCTAATATCGATCGTTCCAATACGATTGTTGCATTCAGCAGCCAAATTGGTTTCATGATCATAACGTCCTTTCCAAGTCTACTAGTCTTCCGCCTGCAATGTGCCGTCCATCTTCCCTTTTAAACGGAATATGCCAGAGGACATCCACGACAGGAACAGAACGGTTATACTGATTCCGAAAAAAGGCAGCAGTCCAGGAATGAATAAAAAAAGACGATACAGTCCATAAAGACCAATGACCGACATAAGCGCTTGAAGCGGAAACGATATGCTTAGCAAAATGGAAGTCGAAAAATATCGGGTGAAGGGAAGCTCATAATGGGCGAAAACAGGAAAGATATTCATTACCAGTACCGCATATAACAACAGGACCATACTGAGCAATGCAAGCATAACCAATCCATGCATCCCACCGATTGTTGACACGATCCGAAAATTCAGCACTAGAAAATAACCGAGAATAATTAAGACGATGCCTATTTTATTCGACGTAACAAATTCTTTCTTATACGTCTGCCAATAGTTTCGAACTAACGTTTTCAGATCATCCTCGCCTTGGAGTCTTTTCCGCATGACATGAAACATCCCGACTGTAGCTGGAGTGACTCCAAAAACGATGGCTCCGAGCAACGTCAATCCAATCCATAGCAGCTGGACGACCGCCAACATCATTACCAATTCCGCAAACCAATATAATTTTCCTCTCCACCCTGTCAACCCCACTGAAACCATCTCCCATAAATGCTAAAGCTCATACGGAGGATGGCCTCCGTATAAGCTTCCAATCACTTTTCTTTTTCCATGCGCTCGTATGCTTGCTGGGAAACGTCCAAGTAATCTTGCATTCCCATTTTTTCAAGATTCTTTGTGTACTCTCCCCATTTGCCGAAATCCATCTTTCCTGTAATGAATGCTGCCGTCGATTCATTCACATATGTTTGGATATCCGTCATGATGGCGCTCACTTTATCATTTTCTTCAACTGTATAGTTCAGCCCAGGTAAAATGTCTTCGTCTTTAATACGGTAAGGCTTCACCTTCTCGGCATTCAACGTCGAATTTTCCTTCGACTCGGCACCTTGGAAAAATTTCTGTCTAACAATTCCTGGATAGTAACCGCCCGGCCATGTCAAATATTCGCTGATCGCCTGGTCCATATTCAAGCCGTCCGGGTTATTCGTAATGGTTTCAAGGTATTTGAAATTCCCTTGGTCATCTTCTTCATATGTGATGCCTTCAAAGCCCATGAAGAACATTTTCGTCCCTTCTTCTCCATAGAAGTAGTCCATCCAACGAACCATCGCTTCCGGATTCTTCGCTTTATCCGTTATGACGAACATTCCCAAATTTCCGAGACCGTTCGAAACCGTATTGTAAGCACGCTCTCCATTCGGTCCTTCGAGGACTGGCAATCCGACATATCCATCAAGCTTCACCAATTCTGCAGGGTCGATGGCGTCTAACACTCCATAATTCCCTTTCGAAATTTCAGCGGTGAAGTCTTGCGGAGCGACTGTAAATACGTCTTGGTTAATTAACCCTTCCGAATATAATTTATTCATATACATGAGCATTTCCTTATATTCATCAGTAGCAGGAACAAATCGGAATTCATTCGTCCCTTCCTTAAAGTCCAGATTAATGTTCATGGAGCCTTGTTTGTTCAATCCGAAGCTTCCACGAAGATAGGAGAGCATAGGATTGATGCCATAAACACTTCCCCATCCTTGCTCGTCCGCCTGCCCGTTGCCATTCAAATCGTTCTCCTTGAATGCTTTCAACATTTGGTAGAACTCTTCCGTCGTTTCCGGTTCCTTCATGCCTAATTTATCGAGCCACTCTTTTTTGACCCAAGGTGCCCCTGCACGAAGTGCTTCGAATTGCGGGTCATAAATCGTCGGGAATCCATAAATATTTCCGTCTGCCATCGTAACCCCTTGCTTCACCGATGGATTTTCATCGAGAAGCTTCTTGAAATTCGGGGCATATTTGTCGATATAGTCATTCAGTGGTAGGAAAATTCCTTGTTGCCCGTACTTTAACAAATCCGTTTTCGAGAAAGCCGAAGCAAAGTAGATTTCTGGATAATCTCCACTCGTCAACGACAAGTTTCTCTTTTCCGCCAACGCTTCCGTTTGGACAGTCGTCCAATCGACTTCAACGTTCGTCATTTTCTCATATTCGTCCCAAAGCATAAGATTGTTCCAATCTTGCGAAGCGAAGAACTTCGCTGCAAAGCCATCTACTTGGATTTTCTCCTTCACGATCGGCATACCCGTCTCGTTTACATTATCCAAGTCCCCTTTTTCGGAAGCACCGTCCGTTTTCGAACAGGCTCCTAAAATTCCAGCTGACAACAATAGGCTTGCTGCCATACCCGCAAAATATTTTCTCCTCACACCAAACTCCCCCTATTATCCTTTTAGTGAACCAATCATGACACCTTTTACAAAATACCTTTGCAAGAATGGATACAGCATAAGCATCGGTAGATTTGCAACAATGAGTACTGCATATTTCAAGCCTTCCACACTAAGTTGCTGCGCCAGGAAACTTTCGCTCGTTGTCTGGATCATGTCGTCTGTCTGCCCTTGGATCAAAATTTGCCTCAAAATGAGCTGCAAAGGGAATTTATCTTGATCTTGCAAATAGATGAGAGCTTGGAAATATGAATTCCAATGGCCGACTGCATAGAAAAGGACCATAACTGCAATGACAGGAAAGGACAGCGGCAATACGATGTTCCACAAAATCCTGAAGTTGCTGCACCCGTCGATCATCGCTGATTCTTGCAATTCATGTGGAATCGACTGGAAGAAAGTCCTCATAATGATGATGTTCCAAACAGCTACGGCGTTCGGAATGATCATGACCCAAAACGTGTTCAGCATTCCCAAATCCTTTATTAATAAGTAAGTGGGAATCAATCCACCGCTGAAAAAGATCGTGAAGACGATGAACGCCATAATGAGTCCCTTACCTTTGAAATCTCTCCGGGATAGTGGATACGCAGCCAAAATCGTCATAATGACGTTCAATACTGTACCTGCAACCGTATACTTCACCGTGTTCATGAACCCAGTAATGATATCTTTGTTTTTAAAGACTTTCTCATATGCATCCAACGTGAATTCCTTCGGCCAAAGCCACATCTCACCCGAAATGACGTATTGCGGATTACTCAAAGAGGCGCTTACGACAAAAATCAACGGATAGATGACGAGCAATGCGATTATCGTAAGGAAGAAATAGTTAAAAAATATAAAGGTTCTATCAGTCTTAGACTCTCTCAATTGCCCCACCCCTTACCATAAGCTTGTCTCATTCACTTTCTTCGCAATCTGATTCACCATGATGAGCATGATGAAATTGATAATGGAGTTGAAAAGCCCGACCGCTGCCGAGAAGCTATATTGCGCCTCCAATATTCCACTTCGGTAGACGAAGGTGGATATGACATCGGATGCCGACATGTTTAGCTCATTTTGCATCAGGTACACTTTTTCAAACCCGACCGCCATTACAGAACCCGCATTCAAGATGAATAGAATGACGATGGTCGGCATAATTGCGGGTATATTAATATGGATAATACGCTGGAACCTGGAAGCCCCGTCAATCATGGCCGCTTCATGCTGGGCCGGGTCGACCGCTGCTAGTGCCGCAATGTAAATGATTGAGCTCCATCCCATCGTCTGCCATACATCGGAAAACACATACAAACTTTTAAACCATCCCGGCTCCGAAATGAAATCGATTGGAGATCCACCGAAAAGGCGGATTACTTGGTTAATCAACCCGTCCGTTTTCAAGAAAAGCAAGAGCATACCGACGACTACAACGGTTGATAGAAAGTGCGGCGCATAAATAACCGTCTGGACGAATTTCTTGTACCGCAAACTTTTCACTTCATTCAACATCAACGCGATAATGATTGGAATCGGGAATGACACGGCTAATGTGAATACTCCAATGCCTACCGTATTTTTAATTAATCTCCAAAAATAGTAACTGTCGAAGAACCGTTCGAAATGCTTAAATCCTACCCACGGGCTACCTAGGATTCCCTTTGATGCGATGAAATCCTTGAACGCAATTTGCAGCCCATAAAGCGGGAAATAGTGGAACACGATAAAATAGATGATGACCGGTGAAATAAGGAGGTAGAGCTCCCAATTTTGCCAGATCGATTTCCACCACTTCGCCCTTGCTTTCCGTTTTGCTTTTTTCCGTTCATCCGCTTCCAACTTTTTCACCGACTGGACGTTTTCACTTACATTGGTCATACACACACCCCTTTCATTCAAACATCATCAGTTATGTACAATGCTAGATGTTTGTGAAACCTCTACCACCTTGCCTCCTGAACGAATAGACTCAGTAGCCGCGCAACCGACTGCAACACTCATCCTGCCTGCGAAAGGCGACGTTAGCGGTTCTTTGTCATACAGTACGAGCTCAACGAAGTCTTGTGCAATTTTCGGATCAGCCCCGCCATGGCTACCCTTCTCAGCTTTCATGTCATACGTGACATCACTGAATTCTTTCCACGTATTCGTCTTCCGTGTTTTCAGATAAACCTTTCCATTTACATCATCGTTTTCAATCCGGCCTTCCGTTCCAATGAACGTGTAATTGCGCGAATAGTCCGGCGTGAAATGGCATTGCAAATACGATGCTTTCACTCCGCCTTCAAGCTCCATAATAAGCATGTTGTTATCTTCCACATCGATTTCTTCCCGGAATGCACATTCCGTGAAAGTATGTGGAACATACTCAGGACAAGTTTTCTTCAAACTGCACTCAGGACATGTCAAATTGTTCGGCATATTGCCGCCATAGTAATCCAAACTGCCGAACGCCGACACTCTCGTCGTGTATCTCCCTGAAATCCAATGGATGACATCGAGATCATGCGACCCTTTCTGCAAGAGAAGCGACGTTGTATTTTTCGATTGACCGTGCCAGTCATGATAGTAGAAGTATCCGCCGAAACCGACAAAATGACGGACCCAAACCGCTTTCAACTCACCAATCGCTCCTGAATCGATAAGACCCTTCATCGTCTGATACATACTCATATATCGCATATTGAAACCGACCATCAAATGCTTGCCCGATGCTTTCCAAGCCTCCAAAATCCGATCACAACCTTCGACCGTAATCGCTAGCGGCTTTTCGGAATAGACATGCTTCCCTGCTTGCAAAGCGGCAATCACATGCTCCTCATGTAAATAATCCGGTGACAGGACAGCAATCGCATCAATATCGTCCTTGTTCAAAAGATCCCGATAATCCTTCGTTAAAAACAACGGAGAACCAATCATTTCCTGAAACTTCTGTTGCCTCGCTTCAGAAATATCCGCAAGCGCTACAATCTCAGACTCGCCATCCGGCTTATGCCAGTACTGCGCCAAACCTCCCCGTAAACCAGCACCAATTACCCCAATCCTCACCTTTTTCAAAATGGCCCCATCCTTTCCTTTTATAAAATAAAATCATGGAAACGTTTTCAACTCATCGTAAAAAATTCATTGGATGTATGCAACATCATTTGGTCATTCACTACAACACGTCATTAGGTTGTTGGTACAAGTTACTCTAAATAAAAAATGCCAGAATTGATTTCTGAACATTAGTATAATGAGAATTATAGAGAGTAGTCTTAATCATGTCAAGATAGTTTTTTGTTTTTTTTGAAGGTCAGCATCACTAGAGGACAACCATAAGTAGGCTGTCCTCTTGAAAAATTAATGTTATTCCATTGATATCAATAAATAATCTTTTGATATTTTACACCTTCTTATATCTCCCTTTCCTTAAACCCTATCTGCTATAACATTTTTATTGATTAACGCTCCCGGCCTCTTACCAGTCAGCGCGGCAATGAAGTCCCGACAAGCCATCTTCTCCATATTCGCACGGGTTTCAGCGGTCGCCGATCCGATATGTGGGAGGGTCACTAAATTGGGTAAGTCTAGGAATGGATGATCCTTTGCAATGGGCTCCTGTACATAGACATCCAATCCTGCAGCAAGGATTTCGCCTTCCTTCAAAGCAGCCGCCAAATCATCCTCATTTACTAAGCCACCTCTTGATCCGTTAATGAAAATTGCGCTATTTTTCATAAGTTCAAACTCACGACGGCTCATCAGGTTAATAGTTTCCGGCGTTTGTGGCGCCATCAGGCAAACGAAGTCCGCTTGTCGCAGTAGATCGTCCATTTCCAAGTACGTTGCACCATACTGTTTTTCAGCCTCAAGATTCCTTGACCGATTGTGATAGAGGATGTCCATTTGAAACCCGAAGTGCGCCCGCCTTGCTATCGCTTGTCCTATCTTCCCCATCCCTATGATGCCAAGCGTTTTCCCATGTACATCTACACCGAAGAGAGACGGACTTAACCTTGCATGCCATTGTCCTTCTTTCACATACTTGTCGAGTTCGGGAATTCTTCTCGCTGTAGCGATTAACAGGCCAAAAATGGCATCGGCAGTTGTTTCGGTTAAAACGTCTGGTGTGTTCGTCGCTAAAATTCCCCGTCTCGTCAGTTCCTCAATGTCCAGATTGTCATATCCTACCGAAATATTTGAAACAACTTTCAATAAAGGTGCTTGGTCAAGAAGTCGAGAGTCCACTTCTAATCCTCTACCAATCAATCCTGTTATTGTAGGAAGCTCATCCTCGAATTCCGAAGTCCCCGGTTTGGCAATGACAACTGCAAACTGTTCTTCCAGTTCTCTTATTCTATCTTCAGGAAGCGGACTGTAGATCAACACTTTTTCGCTCAATTACAATCACTCCTATTGCGTATTTACATTCACCACACTTAACGATTAATTTCCAATCGCCACTTTACCCGATTTCAATCTACCGATAATTTGTTCTGTAACTTCAGCTGTAGTATGCTTGCCACCAATGTCTGGTGTTAAGAATCCATCGTTCGTGACAGCTTCAATCGTATTCAACAATTCCTGACCGAGCTCCTCTTCTCCGAAATGATCCAACATCATTTTAGCAGTCCAAATTTGTCCAATCGGATTCGAAATCCCTTTTCCAACGATGTCAGGAGCAGAACCATGCACAGGTTCGAACATAGAAGGATATTTTCCGTTCACATTGATGTTTGCCGCTGGTGCTATGCCGATGCTTCCCATAATGGCAGCGCCCAAGTCTGTTAAAATATCTCCAAACAGGTTGCTCGCAACAACGACATCGAATTTATCCGGATGAGTAATGAAAAATGCCGAGAGCGCATCGATATGTTGCGAATCACTTTTAATATCAGGATACTCTGCGGCAACTTCTTTAAATATCTCATCCCAAAACGGCATGGAATGGAAGATTCCATTCGATTTTGTAGCACTCGTTACATGCTTTTTCCGTTTGGCCGCCAGCTCAAATGCAAATCGCATTGCCCTCTCAGTACCTTTTCTTGAGAAGATAGCATTTTGGATTGCAATTTCGTCTTCGCCTTGATAGATTCTCCCGCCAACAGAGCTATATTCCCCTTCACTATTTTCACGGACTACCATAATGTCGAAGTCTTTCGGATTAACTAATGGAGAACGGACGCCTTTAACTAGTTTTGCAGGGCGGAGATTAATGACTTGCTCAAATTCACGCCTGATTTTTATTAGAAGTCCCCAAAGGGAAATATGATCGGACACAAGTGTGGCGTCTCCCACTGCCCCTAAAAAGATGGAATCGAAGTTCTTCAATTTTTCAAGACCATCGTCATCCATCATCTTTCCATGCTCTAAGTAATAGTTGCAGCTATAAGGAAACTCTTCAAATTGAAATTTTAATCCGCCATGTACATCCGCGATTGTATGAAGTACATCAATTGCCGCTGGTACGACTTCCCGTCCAATTCCATCTCCTGGTATCGAAGCGATTTTGTATTTCTTCATCAAAAATCCTCCCTTTTTATATAAATCAATTATATTACTAACTATTCAAACAATTTACGAGATAATGATAGAACAACAAATTCAAATCAATCCTATCCATCTCCACCATGTGGAGGCAATAAAAACGGTAGCTATAATCGTTATGAGTGTCGCATATAAACCTGGTTTCAAGAAGTCATTTTGCGATATCATTCCCGTGCTGTGCGCCAATACATTTGGCATTGACTCCACAATTAAAATGAATCCAAAGAGACATGTGAGTCCAGTCGTAAACCCGACAATTAACGGATCTAGCCCTGCATTTGTCGCCACACTTATCATGATCGGCACCAACGTGACGACGGCTGTTGAAACATTCGATATCAATTTATGGAACAACTGCGCTGTAAGAATAACAACAATTATCGTTATGAAAGGATTTTGCAGCAGTGTCACAAACCAGTCCACACTTAAATAATGACTGATTGTATGCGTTGCGCCAGAATCGACAAATGTATAGCCGATTGACAACGTAACACTTAACAACAGGACCGTATTATAATCAATTTTCACGATTGGTTCCCATGCAGCAATGCCAATTTTAGGCAGCGTCATCAGAACAACTCCTATTAGAGCTGGGATGCTCGGATGCATTCCATGTAATGGTTCTGTCAACCAAAGCCCGACAATGAAAAACAATATGAGCAAACAGCGGATCTCTCGTTTATTTACCGGCCCTATTTCATTCAATCTTGCTTCCATCTCTTTTCGAATTAAAGGGTAGTATTGTTGTTCCTTAGGTAACGGAAATATTTTCAGCAATAAGTACCATATTGAAGGAATCAAGATGAGCCATAATGGAAATGTATAGTAGAACCATTGTAAATACGTTATGTTAATGCCGGCAAAACGATTTAAAAGCTCTACAGTCAAAATGTTCCCAATCGCCGCGGTCATAACTGCCGTACCGCTAATAACGCCGCCAAAAGCAACGCCTAACATGATCATCTTCCGCAGATTGCTGCCAGGTTTAGCGTCAATCGTGTCGATGATCATCGACGAAACCGGTAACATCAATGCTGAACGGACCGCTGTCGACGGAATGAAAAAAGCTTGGATCTGTTGGACAATAATTATGCTTCCTACCAATCCTTTTGAACTGTTGCCCCATCTTTTTAATACTTCATATGTCATTCTCTTAATGAGAGTCGTTTCATTTACGGCTGCCGCCAACATCATCCCTGCAACAATTAGAAATGTGGCAGGGGAGGCAAAGCCGCTAAAGATGATCGATGAATCGGCCACATTAAAGATTAGCATGAACAACAGCAAAATCAACGCAGTAAGACCAATAGGTATCGGTTCCAATGACCATAAAATAATGCCAAAGATGATAATGCTCATCATCAGTTTCCCCGTAGTAGAAAATGTATCAGGCAATAAGAAGAACATGCCAAGGAAACATAAAATCGCTAAAGCAATATACAACATCGGAGTTGCTTCCTGCGTCTTACGCATTTATAAAGCCCACAACCTTTCCTGTTCAACACCCCTTGACTCTTGTCATAAACGAAAAAGATGTATTCTCTGGTTGTGTTTTTATGACAAAAGACTTCTTTATTCGGCGAAACAGACCCAGCCCGCAAAATGATTCGTTCTAAAAAAATTTGCTATTTTGTGGAAACCAGCTTCGCCGAGCAATCTACGAATGTCTCGCTCGGGGATAGAAGATTCGGTCAACGTACCTTTCATGAGCTCTTCAACTTTTTCTTCCGGCATGCTTGTCGTATCCAGCCAATAATCTTTCCAAAGGGAAACGAGCATTTGAAACTCAGGGTCATCCGGATCGCCGCATTTGCTCACAAGTACGAACGGAGCACCAGGCTTCAAATGTGATTTTACCTTTTTCAATAACGCTAGTTTTTCATCTACGTCTGCAATGAAATGAAGAACTAAAATACATGTTGCGGCATCGAAAGAATATCCTTCCGGCACATCCGCAACCGTTCCGTTGATAAATTCCACACGACTATCGATTCCTAGTTCATGCGACTTGAATTTCGCCAACTCAAGCATCGATTTTGCCGGATCGACAGCTGTAAAGGTCCAGCCTGGATTTGTCGTTCCAAACGCTTTCAGTTCATTGCCCCCTCCTCCCCCAACAATAAGGAGAGAAGAGTCTTTTTTAAGATTCGCACGTAAAAATGTTTGGGACAGTCGCATCATAGGATCGTACGTCGGAAGTGTCCGCCGTACCCCTCTGTCATATTCAACTGCAATCTTTGAATCGAACTCCATCTTTTCAGGCACTATAGCACCCCCCATCTACTATCGTATGACTCTTTAATTTTGGTTGTTTTTCATCATATTAATTAAGTTATCTCTCGTTCTTAATATATGTTTTTCAGTAACTTTTCTTAGTTCCTCGCCATTTCCTTGCCTAGCATATTCCAACATTTGAAGATGTTCTTTACGTCCTTCATCTATCGTATTTGCGAGCAGACTCGGCGTATAAGACGGAATTCCTTTCCAAAGCGTATCGATAAATCCTTTAATCCTTCTCCACGAACAGCCTCCCATTAATACTGTATGGAATTTTTCATTGAGAACCATATATTCTTCAATGTCTTCGTCATCTCCAAGTAAGCTAGACATTTTCATATATAATTCTTCTAACTCTTCAAAGTCTTCATCTGTTAAAAATTTATAAGATTGCGCTACAGCTTCTCCTTCTAATAATGCTCGCAACCGATATATTTCCTCAATATCCTCAATTGAAATTGGTGTTACGATTGCGCCTCTCCTCGGCTCAATATGAACGAGGCCTTCCGTTTCCAGTTGGCGCAACGCTTCCCTGAGAGGCATCCTGCTTACACCTAGTTTTTTGGCCCATTCCTCTTGCATCAGTCGTTCCCCCATTTTAAATTCACCTTTTAAAATGAGTTCGCGTAATCTAGTTGTTACTTTGAATTGCAGCGTCATTCGATCATAATCAGGCAGTTTGTAGTTATTCATGTTCTTCCTCGCTTCTATTTGACTTCTAGATAAAAGGCGCCTTCCATTTACAAACTACTTATGTAATACGAAAGACGCTCCCTTCCATTTTATATGCTGTTATCCAATAGTCAAAAGTAATTCATAAGAATCTGACGTCGTTTTCATGAAGATATAACGTTCATCGAATCATGAACGCTTTTGATTTCAACTTTGTATTTTTCTTCAATATGCTTAACGATCATTGTATGATCCGCACCTTTTCCCAACTGATCCGAAGCTTGTTTCCATAATTGAAGATTCGTAGTAGCAACATCCAACGAGACGTTTTCAGTTTCAGCTATGAGATTGGCAATCGTTAAATCTTTTACCATTAAATCGAGAGTGAATCCCGAATCAAATTTCCGATTGACTATTTGACTAGGAAACTTCAACTCACTTGAAACACTTCTTCCCGTACTCGTATTAATGACAGCGAGCATTTTATCGGGATCTAAGCCTAACTTTACGCCAAGCGCGATTGCTTCTCCTGTAACAGCAAGGGTCGTTGCAGATACCATATTGTTCAACGCTTTAATTGTATGTCCCGCACCGATTGCTCCTACATGAATAACATTTTTGCCGATCTTACATAAAAGTGATTCAACCTCTTTAAAATCTCTTTCTTCACCGCCTGCCATTACGGAAAGAGTGCCATTCCTCGCTTTCGCTACACCTCCGCTGACAGGAGCATCGATCATCCTCAAACCTTTGCTTTTTAAAGTTTCATTCAATTCCTTTGTTGAAGAAGGATCAGAAGTCGTCATCTCAATCAACAGACTTTCCGGTCCCATCCCATGTACTAGACCTTCCGCCCCGAGGACGATCTCCTTAACGATCAATGCATTCGGTAAAAGGGTAATAACATATGGATAATTACTTGCTAAATGTGCAGGCGAGCGTTCAGCAACAGCTCCTAATGCAACCATTTCATCTACTGCGGCTTGATTGATGTCGTATACTCCAACAGAAACTCCAACTTCGAGAAGTCTTTGCGTGATCCTGCTCCCCATATTTCCTAGCCCAATAATTCCTACTCTCATCTACATCACCCCTTGCTTGGAATCGCTAGCCGTCTTGTCTAAATTCTAATACGCTATCCCTATATACATCTCCACCGTATATATCGTTAATGACGACGACAGGAAAGTTTTCGATTTCCAATTTACGGATCGCTTCAGTTCCTAAATCTTCATAAGCAATCATTTCCGATGACTTGATGGAGCGGGAAATGAGAGCTGCCGCCCCTCCAACAGCACCAAAATAGACTGCCCTATGATTTATCATTGCTTGCTTAACCGCTTCACTTCGATGCCCTTTTCCGATCATTCCTTTTAAACCTTTTTCCAATAAAACCGGCGTATACAAGTCCATTCGTTCACTCGTTGTCGGACCTGCCGAACCGATTACTTCTCCAGGCTTGGCAGGAGTCGGGCCCACATAATAGATGACTTGGCCGCTCAACTGTATGGGCAATGGCTTCCCTTCCCCGATGAACTCCACCATCCGTTTATGCGCCGCATCTCTCGCGGTATATACAGTACCGGATAACAATACGCGGTCGCCGGCCTTTAATGTCTTTACACTCTCTTCCGTTAATGGAAGCTGTATTTTTATCGGCATCATGACGCCTCCTACCCCAATTGAACCGTTTCATGCCGGCTAGCATGGCAATTTAAGTT
Source organism: Sporosarcina sp. SAFN-015 (assembly GCF_051966875.1). GTDB lineage: Bacteria > Bacillota > Bacilli > Bacillales_A > Planococcaceae > Sporosarcina. The sequence continues at coordinate 51,959 of NZ_JBQCKP010000001.1, forward strand.
CACTGCTACCGGAAGCGCAGCGATATGACATGCCTCCGATTCTATTTTCACATCCAACGCCGTCGTACTTCCGCCCATTCCTTGTGGTCCGATCCCTAAGCGGTTAATCTGTTGAATGAGTTCCTCTTCCAGCTCAGCAATCTCTTTACTTGAATGGCGGACGCCAATCGGTCTGAATAAAGACTTCTTTGCTAAATAGGCACACCTCTCAAAATTCCCACCTATGCCAACACCGACAACTAGTGGTGGGCATGCATTTGGTCCGGCTACTTTCACAACGTCCAATACATAATCTTTAATTCCTTGTAAGCCATCCGAAGGTTTTAGCATTTTCAAGCTGCTCATATTTTCAGCTCCGCCACCTTTTGCTGTCATATGAAGAGTCAATTGACTCCCTTCCACTAACTCAATATGGATGATCGCTGGGGTGTTATTGCCTGTATTCTTGCGGTTAAGAGGATCGTAAATCATTGAATTTCGTAGGTATCCCTCGCTGTAGCCTTTTGCAACCCCTTCATTAATTGCATCGATTAGACTTCCGCCTGCTATTCTACAATCTTGGCCCAGTTCGACGATGAAGACTGCCGTTCCTGTATCTTGGCACATTGGCACTTGGTCGCGTTTTGCGATATCGGCGTTTTCAACCAATTGGGAGAGAATTTCTTTGCCTGTATCGGATTTCTCCGTCTGTAAAGCTCTTTTGAATGCCGAGTATACATCTTCGCCTAAATCATAATTGACCTTTTGACACATCAATTTGACATGATGGACGATATCTTCATACGTTATTTCCTTCATTCGTTTCCCCCCTCTGTCCCACGCCTTCCATCAATTGACGACGTAAAACGTACCTAAAGCTTTAGCGACGATATCCCCTTCGGAATCCTCAATTGTACATTCGGCGACAATTGTCGTTTTCCCCCATCTTACTATCGATGGGAGCGCTAGTAACTGTGATCCTGACCCTTTTTTAATAAAATTCATTTTCATTTCCAATGTGAATACTTTTTGATTTTCTGAAAGTCTTCTCAATATCATAAAACCGATTGCCACATCGGCTAATGTGTATAGGGAGCCTCCTTGGGCTACGCCATACGTATTGACATTATGCGGTCCCAAGCTCATTTCGACTTGATCCTCTTCCAATTGCTTGAGACCTGTCAACCTTCCGTATAAATGCATAGAGGCTTTATTTCCTTCTTGCGGCTCGGACAAATCCATATATGCGGATAGTAAGTAGTCCACTTCCTCTAATTGCTTGATTGACAATCCATCCAGTTTACTTGCGATTGTTTCTAGCAGCTCTTTGTCGTTATGATCAGGAGTTATCATGGAAAACTCTCTTTCTATATATATTGGACATTCGTATTCAGCTCGGCCATCAGATCAGCGATATTATCCATTGATTCAATCGCTAGCACGCGGTCCGCAAAAAGGTGACGGCTCTCTTCTGGCAAACTTGTTGCAAGCTTGACGAATTTATTACGTAAATCCTCTGTCGAAACCGGATTTTCCGGGTCGCCTTTAGGGAAATCAGTCTGTTTACGAAACGCTTCCCCGCTCTTCAGAACGACGGTTACTTTAGCTCCCCATTCTTTCGGATAGTTAGCATTTATATTTGGATCCAATGCTACATTCACCTTGTCCATTACTCCGCGGATGGTCGCATCCCAAAGATTTCCCCCGCCAAAGTCATCCAATCCTGCGCTTTTCTTGACCAATGCCAAAGCAGTGCAATATTGAACGCTGAACTTGGATGCATATTCAGTTCTTGGATCATTGTTATCCGTTATTTCCAAGGTTGCTTTGTATGCTCCGATGTCGATATGATCGATATCTTCTAGTTCAAAATTGTTCTCGTTTGCAATTTCTATTGCCAGATCGATGACTGCATGCGTATGTCGGCATGAGGCGTGCACTTTGAATGAGTTCTCCAAAATTTTATATTCATTTCCAAGATTCCTAGTGATTTTGCTCCCATCATGAACATCGCTCATAGCGTTGAAAAAGCCTCTGTCGCCCTCTAGAATCTTCTTGGCGCCGGTAAACCCTTTTTGTGCCAATAAACTTGCCAATAAGCCATTCATTGCGGCTTTCCCGGTATGAAGCTGCTTCGTCATAGCTCCATCTTCAATGAATTCCCATAGTCCAGCCGCCTGGGATCCTGCATTTCCAAGGGAATTGATGAATGCTTCTTCATTTAAATGAAGTAATTTCGCTGCAGCAACCGCCGAGCCAAACGTTCCGCATGTCGCTGTATTATGCCAATAATGATAATGCGAAGGCGAAACGGCTTCACCGATTCTAAAGCAAATTTCGTAACCTAGAACGACAGCCAAAATAAGATCTTTGCCACTCAGCTTTTTCCATTCCGCCACAGCTAACGCTGCCGGTATGACGACTGTTGCAGCATGGATGATGGAGGACTTGTGAATATCATCCAATTCAACGATATGACTGGAAGCACCGTTCACGAGGGCAGCGTTCAAGACAGATGATTTGCCGCCTGTTAAGAGAGTAGCTTGAGGGTTGCCTCCAAATTCCCCGACTGCTTCGCTGATCATTTGGATTGGAGCTTTTGATATACCTGCAAGCGCGGAACCGAAGTAGTCCAATATACAGAGCTTTGTAAATGAAATTACGTCTTCCGGCAAATCTTCATATGTTAGTTCTGCATAATACTTTGCCAACTCTTCACTCAAATTCATTTGCCCTCCCTCATTCCGTTAAAATGATCTTGGCATTCCTAAAACATGCTGTCCTACAAAACTGACAACCAAGTTATTAGAAATTGGTGCTATCATGAATAAGCGCGCTTCCCTGAATTTCCTCTCAATATGGTACTCTGTTGCAAAACCGTATCCGCCATAAGCATCCATTGCGGCATTGGCGGCCTTCCAAGCGGCTTCGGATGCCAAGTATTTAGACATATTCGCTTCTGCGCCGCCTTTCTCATTTGCATCGAACATGGCCGCGGCTTTATCCCTCATCAATTTCGCAGCTTCAATATCCATATATGCTTTCGCGATCGGGAACTGCACCCCTTGGTTTTGGCCGATAGGACGATCGAAGACAACACGTTCGTTGGAATATTGAACGGCTTTATCCACGAAATAATATCCATCGCCAATACTTTCTGATGCGATCAAAATGCGCTCAGCATTCATGCCGCTTAATACGTATCGGAAACCTTTTCCTTCTTCGCCAATTAAATTCTCAACCGGGATTTCTACGTTTTCCAAGAACACTTCAGTCGTCGCATGGTTGATCATCGTATCGATTTCACGGATTGTAATATTATCTTTTTGATCGTTCATATCCAAGATGAATAGGCTCAGTCCATCTGTCTTTTTCTCTACATCCTCTTTTGGCGTTGTTCTTGCGAGCAGCAACATCAAGTCCGAATACATCGTCCGGGAAATCCAGATCTTTTGACCATTTACAATATATTTGTCACCTTTACGGACTGCTGTCGTACTGATGCTCGTCGTATCACTGCCCGCCGTAGGCTCCGTAATTCCGAATGCCTGCAAACGTAATTCACCAGTCGCAATCTTAGGCAGGAACCGGTTCTTTTGCTCTTCGCTACCATGATTCAGCAGCGCACCCATCGTATACATTTGCGCATGGCCCGCTCCAGCATTTCCGCCTGATCGGTTAATCTCCTCCAAAATCACGCTCGCTTCCAGCATGCCGAGCCCGGCTCCGCCATATTCTTCGGGAATCAACACGGAGAGCCATCCTTCATCCGTTAACGCTTTAATGAATTCCTCTGGGTATTCTTTATTTTTATCTAGTTTCGCCCAGTAATCCTCCGGGAACTTGCTGCATAACGCACGTATGCTTTTTCGGATTAATTCAATTTCGTCTGCAGAACTTTTCGTAGTGACCATGTGACACACTCTCCTATTCCTATTTGTTAAATTCCTCGCCAGTTTGGTTTTCGTTTTTCATTGAAGGCCAATACGCCCTCTTTTCGATCTTCTGAGTTAGCGCATTTGTAATATTGGTCCAACTCGATTGACAGGGCCGTATGTAAATCGGTTTGAAGGCCCCTGTCAATTGACTTTTTAATCGACTGAAGGGACAAAGGAGCATTTTTAGCTATTTCACGAGCCGACTCGATTGTCCTCTCGAATAATTCATCACCGGAATACACATCGTTCACAAGACCGGTTTCGGCTGCTCTTTTTGCTGTAATGTGATTTCCTTTGAATAAAAATTCTTTTGCTAACGCGACAGGGATGGCTCTAGGAAGAAGCTGAGTCCCCCCGACCCCCGGGATGATTCCCAATGTCACTTCCGGCAAGCCCATTTTTGCATGTTCGGCCATATAGCGGAGGTCGCAACTTAAGGCCATCTCCATGCCACCCCCAAGGGCATATCCATTAATAGCCGCAATAACCGGGAACGGAAAATTTCGCAAGGCATGATACGCATCTTCAAAAATATCATGTTGTTTTTTCCACTGCTCATTATCCATTGTTTTTCGTTCTCTCAAATCCGCCCCTGCACAAAAGCTTTTTTCTCCGGCGCCGGTTAGAACTAGTACTCTCAAATCCTTTTTATCTTTCAAGATTGATAAGCATTCAATAAGCTCAACCGCCATCAATGTATTTAAGGAATTCATAGCTTCGGGACGATTAAGCTGCAGGACGTATACATTGCCTTCTGCATACGATTCATCCAGTTTGAGTGTTTCCCATTTGCTCGTTGTCAACTGCATAGTCACCCTCCTGATTATTGGTCTCGTCTATTGTGAAATGGGTACAGCGTATTTCCGATCATACGGTCCCGCTTTAAGGAGATAGCTGTTATTCGGATGTCCGATAATTGTCTCCAGCAAAGCTGATGCTTCTAGCAGTCCATCCAGTCGGATATCCGTCCGGATTCCCATACATTGCAACATATGAACAACATCCTCTGTACAAACGTTTCCTGTCGCCCCCGGAGCAAAAGGACATCCCCCTAAGCCGCCCAAAGCAGCATCGAAGCTTGTCACCCCAGCTTGTAACCCTGCGAGTATGTTTGCTAACCCCATTCCTCTCGTATTATGGAAATGTAAATTGAGATTTTGCTCCGGAAATGCTGCCTTCACTTCTGTTAATAATTCATAGACTTGCTTCGGATTCGCCATACCTGTCGTATCAGCCAAAGAGAGCTGATGAATTGTAAAATCTAGCAATTGATTAATAATAGCTAGAATACGCTCTTCAGGGATCTCTCCCTCGAATGGACAGCCGAATGTAGTAGCAATTGTTGTATTGAGAACTATATGATTTTGATTACAAAAGTCATTTATTTCTTTCAGTTCCGCGATCGATTGTTCTGTAGTTTTATGGACGTTCTGCATATTGTGCGTGTCACTTGCCGAAAAAACGAAGTTGATCTGTTCCACTCCGAATTCCTTCGCTCTTTCTGCTCCCTTCAAATTTGGGACAAGGGCTACTAAGTTTACAGCCTCACCTGCAATCTCTTCGAACAATTCACCACTCGTAGCCATTTGCGGCACCAACTTCGGGTGAACGAATGAGCCGAACTCGAATGACTTCACTCCTGCGTCCTTTAAGGATGAGAAGAGGAGCTTCTTTTCTTCAACCGTCAATATTTTTTTCTCGAGCTGTAAACCATCACGTAAAACCATTTCATTGATCCGTACTTCTTTAGGGAAGTCCATTGTTATCCCCCTCGTATGCGTTCTTATTTGGATTCTTCTTCCTCAAACACTGCATTTGCTACACGAAAACTATCTATTGCAGCAGGTACGCCACAATAGATTGCTGTTTGCAATAGAACTTCTTGGATTTCATCCTTAGTTACGCCATTATTCAGCGCGCCTCTGACGTGCAGCTTCAGCTCATGTGGACGGTTCAATGCTGTAATCATGGCAAGGTTCAACATACTTCTTGTTTTTTTCGGCAGCCCTGGCCTTGACCAAACCTCTCCCCAGCAATATTCGGTAACTAATTGCTGCATCGGCATGTTGAATTCATTCGCATTTTCAATGGATTGATCAACATACTCTGCTCCTAGGACGCTTCGTCTAATTTCCAACCCTTTTTCGAATTTTTCACTGTTCATATTTTGGCAACCCTTTCAACTTTTTTAGTTTGGATGACTCCTTTAGACAAAAGCTCATCAATTGTCTCCTGCGAAATACCACTATCTTGCAGTATCGAAATTGTATCTTCTCCTAATAGAGGCGGTGCTTTTCTAATCCTGACAGGCGAAGCCGATAACCTGATCGGCAAACGAGCAAGCTTCATTTCATCGATTAACGGATGAGCAACTTCTTCCAACATCTGTGTGCTCTCCATCTGTGGATGATCAATCATCGATGAAATGTTTCGGATAATAGAACTAGGAACGCCGGCTTGATCAATTCGTTCTAACCAATAGGAAGCATCTTGGCTGCTAAGTACCTGTTCAATCTCACGAGATAATTGATTTCGATTTTTAACTCTATCTAAGTTCCTCTTAAACTTCGGATCTTCTATCCATTCTTCTTTATCCAACGCTTTACATAGCTTTCCGAACAGCGAGTCATTTGATATTCCGATCATGAGTTCACCGTTTTTCGTCTTGAATGCCCCATACGGAGCGAAGGAGCTATGTCCCGTTCCCATTTTCACTTGTTCTTCTCCGGTCGCCATGTAAGAGAGTAAATGATAACCCGTCCAAAAGACACCCGTTTCAAACAATGAAGTCTCCACTTTTTGACCTTCGCCTGTGCGCTCCCTATGTAATAACGCAGAGAGTACCCCGATTGCGCCCCACATGGCGCTTCCTTGGTCCAAAATAGAAACTGCCGCCCTAGCTGATTCCCCTCCGGGAGGTCCATTGATGCTCATAATCCCCGTCTCTGCTTGAACGATTGCATCGTATCCGGGTTTTTTGCTATCCGGTCCTTCTTGTCCATAGGCCGTCAGCGAACAATAAATCAAGCTAGGATTAAGCGCTTTCAACGTTTCGTAGCCAAAACCGATTTCTTCTGCCTTTCCGAGCCGGAAGTTCTCGACGAAGACATCTCCTTCTTGCACGAACTTATATAGCAGCTCTTTCCCTTCCTCACTCTTCAAATCAATGACAATTGAACGCTTATTTCGATTGATTTGCAGATGATAGACTCCTTCGCCTTCCCATAACGGCCCCATGCCCCGGGAATCATCCCCGATGAATGGACGTTCTATTTTAATGATGTCAGCGCCTAAATCACCTAAAATCATCGTCAAACTTGGCCCCGAAATATTTGTTGTAATATCAATGACTGTTACGCCTTTTAGCGGACCCTCCATGCCAAGCTCCTCCTTTTCACATAACGAGTGTTGGATTTTGTATCCAAAATAAATAAAAATAAAGTCATCTTCCTGTTAACTCTTTAACGGATTCCACTCTTTCCAAATTCAATATGTTATGAATCAACCGATCCGATTCTGTCTCGTTTGATAAAACATCACTTGCTAAACCTTTGAATTTATGAATGATATCTTCAAGCGTCATCGGATTTCCAAGACTGCCTTTTGCATGCTTCACCTCATATACGATGCTAGTTCCATCATGCAAAACTGCCTTCGCCAGCACTTCTTCTTCCTTCATCATCTCATCGACAACGACGCGGATTTTCGACTGTAATTCCACAATGGCAGGGTCTTTTACATTTTCATCGGTATACTGTTTTTCACTGGCATCCCCTGTTAAGAAAGAAACTGCCCCCGTGAAATAGATGCTGAACTTCCCTTCGAGCCCTGTTTTAGGATTTTGCTTTCCGGTCAATTCAAGTACATACGGATTCACTTTCAGCTCAATATATTCAAGGTCTTTTTCATCCACTTCCTGTTTCAAGTGGATGCACGCATCAATTGACGGGTGAAGGACAATACCGCATGCATATGGTTTGAAGCTGTTTTTTGCCAACTCCCATTCAAAGCCCCAGTTAGAGTTGACCTTTGACAAATCATGTTCAGGAGCAAGCACATTGGCAAAACCTCTTTTCGCTTCTAATATCTGCTCTGAACTCGTGAATCCTCTTTTTGCGAGCAATGCGGCCAACAACCCATTTTGCGCGGCTTTTCCAGGATGAAACGGTTTCGTCATCGTTCCAAACACTTCCCTTAGACCCGATGATTGGGTTCCCGCAATTCCTAGCGACCAAGACATCCTCTCTTCATCCAATTCAAGCAATAAACCGGCGGCTATCGCTGCACCAAATACACCTGTTGTGCTCGTAATATGCCACCCCAGCTGATAATGACTTGGATAAACAGCATTAGCAATTCGGAGTTCAGCTTCACAACCTACAATAAATGCATGAAGTATTTCTTCCCCGCTCAAATTCAAATGTTCCCCCAATGCCAATACAACCGGAGCAATTGGACCACTAGGATGATGGATCGTGTCTAAATGGGTATCATCGTAATCAAAAATGTGGGAAGCGGTTCCGTTAATCAATACACCCATCAGCAAGTCAACTTTTTCATCCCTTCCGTACAACGACACCTGTTCGGCGGATTGCAATTCCTTCGACAAGTCAACTAACATATCGATAGAACGGTCATTGGCAGCCCCTATTGTTACCCCAAGCCAATTCAATAGACTTAATTTCCCGTGTGTCTTTACCTCATCCGGAATTTGATCAAATGAAGTCGTTAAACAATTAGAAACCAGCTCTTTCGTAACCAATTCTTCATCCCCCATAATAGAAGTGATTGAAAAGTTGCCCATACTATGTTCAACTTTTCAATCGTTTTAAGTCTTGTCGTTATTTCTTAGAAATCTCTAAAGCCGCATCGATTACATCAGCGCCGATTACATCGCGATATTCGTCATAAACCGGTGCTAGAGCATTACGGAATTCCTCCACTTGTTCAGGAGTGAGTTCGATAATTTCAATAGAGCCGCTTTCCTTTAACTTTTCATACGCCTGGTCATTTAGAGATTTCGCTTCTGCTCGCGCAACCTTAGTTCCTTCCGCAATTCCGGCTTCAACAATTTCTTTAGTTGCATCATTTAAGCCGTCCCAGAACTTTGTATTCGTGAAGATTGCATAATCTACGCGCGTATGGTTCATGACTGTCATATACTTTTGAACTTCGTGGAACTTCTTCGATTCAATGTTGCTGAATGTGTTTTCTTGGCCATCAACGACACCTTGATCTAACGCTGTGTACAACTCTCCGAATGGAATGGATTCAGATCCTGCCCCCAAAGTCTTATAGATCGTCTCCAATAATTGCCCACCTTGTGTACGGAATTTCAATCCTTTCAAATCAGCAGGCTCCTTAATCGGTCTTTCATCATTAGTCAGATGCTTCCCGCCGTTCGGCCACATGGAAATACCTAACACTCCATCGTCAGTCAAACTGCTTAGAATTTCTTGACCTTTTTCCCCATCCCAGAATTCAATCGCCTGTTCATCATTGGCAAACAGGAATGGCAAGGACGGCATGTTGAATTGTGGATTATTCCCAACGAATTTAGATAGGTCAGGTGCGATAAATTGGATATTATTCGCTACCAAGTTTTGATATTCGTCCTGATCTCCGAATAATGAGCTGTTCGGATAGATCTCCACCTTAATCTTTCCATCTGATTCCTTCTCAATATATTCCTTCATAGCGAGAGCACCTTGATGTTTCGGTGTGTTCTCAGCTACTACGTGCGAAAACTTCAAAGTCATTTCCGTGATTCCATCATCGCTTCCCGCATCCCCACTTGCGCTATCATCCTTGCTACATGCAGATAAAACCAATACCAACATCAAAAGAAATACGAACAAAGAATACTTTTTCCCCATGTAAATCCTCCTCCCATAATGTTTGAACGGTAATGCCGAATGTCCCTGTAGAATCCCCCCTCCTGTCAATTCCACGGTTTTTGGATACAACTCACAATCAATCTAGCATACCGAAAAAAGAATGTAAAGAACTATCCAAAAAATTAAACTATGTAAAATATTTAGTATTGATATTCTATTAGCAGTGTACTATTATGTAGTTTAACAATCTGTATCCAAAATACATTTCCTCTTGGGGGTGGCACAACAGTAGCTTTTCTGCACAACAACAAACATGTAGGGGGTAAGTAAAACATGAAAACTTTAGCTAAAATTGAAAACGCTTTCACGTGGATATTCTTCTCCGTCGGTATTGGGGTTAGTTTATATTCCGTTTTTATGCGCTATGTAATGAGCAATTCCCAAAGCTGGGCGACTGAGATTTATACGATGCTATTGGTTTGGGCAATCTTTATCGGCTTTTCAACTGCCTTGAGGGATGACAAGCATATCGCAATTGATATTGTATATGACAAAGCAGGGCCACTGTACAAAAAGATTGCCAATGTCGTTACCCTACTCGTCGGACTCACCTTCAGCGTCTTCATCATTTGGACCGGCATGGAAATGGTACTAGCCGCTTACTCGCAAAAAATAAAAACGATCGATGTAGGTTTCCCGATTTGGATCAACTATTTAATCATGCCAATCTCAGGCACACTACTATTTATTCGTTTTATCGAAAAGGCACATCGATTTTTCATTAGAAAAGAAGATTCTACAAGCGAGGTGGATCATCATTGGCAGCAATAGTCGTAATCCTATTACTTTTCGCGTTAGCCTTTTTAAGGGTGCCTGTGGCGATCAGTTTGGCAGTTTCAAGTATCGTAGGTCTTTTCATGGTCGATTTTTCAGTAAGCACTGTTATTCAGAAAATGTTTACTGGAGTTAACAGTACAACACTAATGGCCATACCAGGTTTCGTATTCGCCGGCTTGATCATGGCGCAAGGCGGAATTTCAAAATACTTGATAGAGTGTATCCAGTCATGGATTGGACATACAAAAGGCGGATTATCAGTTGTTACCGTTGTTACATGTATGGTTTTTGCGGCAATTTCTGGTTCCAGCCCTGCAACAGCAGCAGCGATTGGAAGTATTATGATACCGATGATGGTAAAGGCAGGTTATGAAAAGCGATATTCGATGGGGTTAGTTGCAGCTGCTGGTACGTTAGGCATCCTCATTCCGCCATCCATTCCTTTGATTTTATATGGATCCGTCTCTGAACAGTCGACAGGAAAGTTGTTCTCGGCTGGAATTTTACCGGGAGCATTGCTCGGAGTGGCACTCATTGTTTATGCTGTGTTTGTTGCTTATCGAAAAGGCTACGGCGGTTTGGAAAAAGTTCCGCTTAGAAAGCGCTGGATGCCAACTTTAAAAGCCTCTTGGGGCTAATTATGCCAGTTCTCATACTTGGTGCTATCTATACCGGCGTCATCACTCCTACCGAGGCATCCTTTTTAGCTTGTCTATATGCACTGATTGTGTCAATTTTCATTTATCGGGAGTTGACATGGTCCAAAATGCAGGCAATTCTTATGGAGTCCGTAAACACGACTGCGATGATTTTCTTGATTATCGCATCCGCCCTTGTACTAGGAATGTTCCTCACAACAGAACAGATCCCGCAGGAATTTGCTGCATGGGTGAGCAATAGCGGCTTCAATAAATGGACATTTCTCATTGTAGTCAGTTTGCTTTTCTTTGTACTCGGCATGTTCCTAGAGCCAACTGCAATAATACTTATCACTTTACCTATATTCCTGCCGATCATAGCCGCACTCGACATTAACGTCATCCACTTTGCGATCATTATGGTAGTGAACATGGAATTAGGGATGATTACCCCGCCAGTGGGACTGAACTTATTCGTTGTCAGCGGAATAACCGGAGAAAAAGTAGAGAAAGTCATCAAAGGCGTTGTACCGTTTTACGCAATTTTTGTCATCGTATTAATTATCATCGTCATATTCCCGCAGATTTCACTGGCTCTTATCAAATAACTGGAAAGAGATGATTGTAAAAGTGATAACATCTTATCTGTTTGTTCCAGGCAATCGTCCAGATCGTATAGAAAAGGCAATTCTAGCTGGAAAAGCAAATGCCATCATTATCGATTTGGAAGATGCCATCGCTTTCAATGAGAAGGGGAAAGTACGGGAACTGGTGAATGAGTTTTTATCAGAAACTACACTTCCTTCTGAACCGAAATTATATGTCCGGGTCAATGACTCCTCTACTCCCTTTTATATAGAAGATGTAGAGATGGTTTCAAAATTCGCTGGCGTTGGCATCATGCTGCCTAAAACCGAATCGCCCGCAGATGTCCATCAATTAGTGGATAGGATTGTACCAGATCAATCTATCATTCCACTAATCGAAACGGCTAAAGGTGTTTTAAACGCATATGACATCGCTTCCTGCAGTAATCAAATCTTGAGATTAGCATTTGGCGCCGTGGATTATTGTTTGGATTTGAACACATCCATCTCTGCCCATGGCCATGAGCTCATTTACCCGAGATCAGCTCTCGTAGTCGCTTCACGGGCTGCAGGCTTGTCTTCACCAATTGATACAGTGTTCATTGATCTATCAGATGAAGAAGGTCTTATCGCAGAGATTCGACGGGCAAAAAACCTTGGCATGTTTGCGAAATTATGCATCCATCCAAAACAACTTGAACCTGTCAATCAATTATTCGCCCCATCCGATTCAGATATTGCGTGGGCAAATAAAGTTGTCGCATCATTCGAAGACGCATTATCTAACGGCCTTTCAGCAATCCAGCTAGACAACAAAATGATCGACCTGCCAGTCTATAAACAAGCCCTCTCCACTTTAAGCGGTGTTAAATGAGGTGCCTGTGCAAGACACATTTATGACTGTTCAACTACTAGCATGATAATGCATAAAAAAATCAGCCGTTCTCTGCAACGGCTGATTTTTTGTTTTCGGAATATGCAATTGTAGTGTATTGACGGAATAGTGCGCTGCACAGGCACCCATTCTAATTGTGTTGGTGCCTGTGCAGCAAACATTTATGACTATTGAACATAGTGAATAAAAATCTGAATTTAATTTAACACATAGTTGTTATTATGCATTTTCTTACTTTTGGATATGCAATTGTAGTGTATTATCGGAATAGTGTGCTGCACAGGCACCTATTTTCGCACCTATTTTCAATTCCCTTCCACGGCTTCCCAAATCCTTGCCTCCAACTCGCCCCAATGCATTTCTTTTTCTTCAGCCGTCCAGCCCATTATGGCCGCCATATATTCGACGACTTCGTGTTTCCATTTATTCACCCAGTCGATATTAAAGAAAACGGCGCCTGTTCTGCGCATGAAAAAGTCGACGGGAGTCATCGCCATTTCATAGTCAATTGCATATTGCAAGACGAGTTTAATAGATAGAGGCAATGGTGAGTCTGTTAGTACATTGTCCGCTAAGCTCCCAATGATTCGTGTATTTGTCCCGTACATAGCCGCAATGCTTGTGGCGTCTTCTAACGAAATCCCGAGTCTCGCGAGCTTATTGGACTCTTCCTCTATGAATTTTTTATAGTCCCGCGGATCACGGAAGTCCCCCCCGGACAATCGAAGGTCCTTTGTAACGGAGTTTTTGCAGCTAATTCCTTCCGTTCGTAGTTGTTCACATAACAGATCCGTAACTGTTTCGGCCATTTTTCGATAGCCCGTCAACTTGCCGCCTGCTATGGTAATAAGACCTGTTTCCGAAGTCCAGATTTCGTCTTTCCTTGAAATCTCGGATGGGCCTTTTCCTTCCTGACGGATCAGCGGTCTGACGCCAGCCCATGTTGACTCCACATCTTTTCTACCCAACTGAACTTTCGGAAACATGAAGCGGATGCAGTCGAGTAAATAGTTGATATCCTCTTCAGTAGCCTGCGGTCGTTGAAGATTGCCTTTATATTCGGTATCCGTTGTTCCAATATATGTTTTCCCATTCCGCGGAATAGCAAATACCATTCTGCCATCCGGCGTATCGAAATAGACCGCTTGCCGGAGCGGGAATTTGTTTCCGTCTATGACGATATGAACACCTTTGGAATGAAACAGGCTCTTCCCTTCAATTTTGCGGTCCATGCCAATGACGCTTTCCACCCAAGGGCCGGTCGCATTGACGATCCGGCTTCCCTTCAGTCGATACCTCGATCCTGAAATCAGGTCTTTAAAATAAAGACCATTCACTTTGCCGTTCGCATCATATGTGAAAGACTCTGCTTTTGCGTAATTAATCAATGCAGCTCCATGTTCGGCAGCTTTCTTCGCTACTTCAATTGTAAGCCGTGCATCATCGGTACGATATTCGACATAATAGCCGCTGCCAAGCAAACCTGACTCGTTCAACAACGGCTCACGCTGTACCGTTTGTTTGCGGTCTAGCATTTTTCGGCGCTCCTTCTTTTTAACGCCCGCTAAGAAATCATATACTTTCAAGCCGAGCGAAGTGGAATATTTGCCGAATGTCCCTTTCTTATATATAGGAAGCAACATCCATTCAGGATGAGTCACATGAGGCGCATTCCGATAGACAACTTCCCTTTCTTTGCCGACTTCCGCCACCATGCCAACTTCAAATTGCTTTAAATAGCGTAACCCGCCATGCACCAATTTCGTGGATCGACTTGAAGTGCCTGCAGCAAAATCCTGCATTTCCACAAGGACGGTTTTCAACCCTCTCGTGACACAATCGAGCGCAATCCCAACACCTGTAATGCCCCCTCCGACTATGACAACATCATAGTGCTGATCGTCCAATGTTTGTAAAGTGGCTTTCCGATTTGTAAAAGAAAAAGTCTCCATTCGTAACACTCCTTCATAGAAAAATGGCCATTACAATAGCCCTGCATAATTGCAGGGGTTGCAATGGCCTTCTCTTTAATCTCTGACCTTTTTAATTCTATTTTTCCACACATTCCTTATGGTAGTATAGATTTATCCCACGTAATAGAAAGGATGAAACAATATGAGGCTAGTCGATATGGTCGAATCTCAAATGATCGCCTCTGTAAAAAGTGAAGCGGACTTGCAACCCGCACTCACGTCCAATTCGAATATCGTTTTTCTTTTGACTGGTAATCTGATGACAATTGCTGATTATATACAACAACTTCGTGCTGCGGACAAGCATGTATTTCTCCATCTCGACTTTATTGACGGACTTTCCAATTCCAAAAATGCGCTCAACTACGTAGCTGAATACTGGAATCCGACAGGAATCATCACAACAAAAAGCCATATTGTGAAAATGGCCCATGAAGTTGGTTTAAAAACGATTCAGCGGATTTTCCTGCTGGATTGGGGTGCGATTAATAAAGGGATTGAAATGGTGAAATCGTGCAAGCCAGATGCAGTGGAAATCCTACCAGGCATTATGCCTAAAATTATCGACCAACTATCACGAGAGCTTGACTTCCCGATCATTGCCGGAGGGCTTATCACCGATATTTCAGAAGTCCATGCTGCACTTGAAGCGGGCGCATTAGCAGTCTCTTCAGGAAATCCAGCCATGTGGAATTTCGATTTATAAAGAAGCGATATCTTTTACACTATCCAAGACAAACGCAGGACGATCCGTTGCTGTTTCCAATATGGCTGTTGTCGTAATGCCAGTCATCACTAAAACAGAATGGATGCCTGCTTCGTTTGCCATCCGGATATCTGTTTCCAACCTGTCACCGACCATATAACATTGGTCGGCTTTCAATTTCAACACATTTTCCAATACATATTTCGACATCAAGGAGGAAGGTTTGCCCGTAATCTGTTTCACGGGTTGACCTGTTGCCCCCTCTAAAGCGCCAATCATCGCGCCGCAGTCTGGAATTTCCCCGCCTTGCACAGGACAAGTACGGTCTGGATTCGTCGCAATGATTTCTGCCCCGTTCCGCCACGCTTGAAAAGCATTATTCAATTTTTCATAAGTGAACTGGCGATCCCATCCTAAGACGACATGCGTTGCACACGCCGCTTCAGACGCCAACTCAATGCCAGCCTCCTGCAATTCATCGAATAACGGCTGTTCTCCGATGACATATGCCGCATCCCCGGGAGCCATCTCGTTTTTCAAATAATGAGCTGTAATATAATTGGAATTGATCACTTCATCCAATTCCACTTCTATTCCTAAGCCATTTAGTTTTGTTACATAATCCGTTCGACGGGCAATTGATTTATTCGTCAAGAAGACGACTTTGTCACCCCGATTTTTCAACTCCTGAATAGCTTCAGGCACACCCGGGATAATATCATCATCTAAGTATATGGTTCCATCCAAGTCAAAAATATAGCCTTTTGCCAACCTGCTCCCCCCGCTGTCAACTGATGATTTCAACGTTTTGTACATAATCAATCTCTTTAATCATGAAGTAAATCCGGGGTAATGAATGCTTTACATTCACCCTCGTCTTAATCTCCAAAAGATGCTGTTCTTCGTCTTGTAAATCTTTAATTCTCGACTGTGAAATGGAAAACCGCTGTTTCGTAAGTTCGTCCATCACCGTCTTGATGCCTTCGGACTGATTCACTGTAATCCGGAGAGTCAGATCTCTTCTTTTCAAACGCTTCGGACCGAAGCGACTTACAAAAAGCGGAATCAGTTCAACACTTATGAGAAGGAGAAGAACACCGAAAATCGCTTCTATATAAAAACCTGCACCAACTGCAATGCCGATTCCTGCCGCTCCCCAAATCATCGCCGCTGTCGTCAGACCGGATATTCGTTCATTTCCCCGTCGCAGGATGACGCCCGCTCCAAGAAACCCGATGCCAGAAACAATTTGTGCCGCGAGCCGAAGCGGATCCATCTGTATCCGGACGTCATCGCTGCCCGGGAAAGAATAGGCGGATTCAACAGAAACGATTGTCAGCAAACAGCTGATGATGGAGATGACGAGACTCGTTTTCAGCCCAAGAGGCTTGCGCTTCAACTCTCTCTCCAATCCGATGACGAGACCAAGAACCGCCGAAATACTAAGCTTTGTTATCATTTCAACATCAGCCAGTTGCAACCATTCCATCTGCATCAGCTCACCCCCTGATCCGCTTCTCACGGCTTATTGTCAATATGAAAATTGTGCTGACGGATGTCGGATGATATCTTCCAAACTATACGTATATGGATTGATTTCAAACACAATCGGTCCGTCATAGTGATGCTTCTGTAACACGTTCAAAAGTGATTCTGTATTGATTCCTGTTTTTCCGTCTCCAGGCAATTGATGCAAATCTCCCTTTGCATCATTGTCAGAGTAGTGGACGGAAGCGAGGAGCTTGCCCAACCGGGAAATCGTTTCCTCAAGAGGTGCACCGAGAACCGCCAAATGACCTGTATCTAAACAAGCTGCTGTGCCGGTCTCCTCCAAGATTTCCAACCATTCGTCAACCGTGGAAGGGAAAATATGCGTATAATTCAACTTGTCCGGGATTTGATTTTCAAATAACAGTGTGCTGCCGAGCTCTTCAGCCATTTTGCGCGTACGAGTGAGCCGATCGATGACAAGCTTCTTCGCCTCTGCATGACCTTCAGAAGCCCAAGCCATGCCGCCGTGAATGACAGCATGTCCCCCGCCATAAGTCTTAAGTTTTTTAAACCATTGCTCATTGACTTTGAAGATCAAGTCCTCAACTTCCTGAAATGGGGAAGCTAGATTCAAATCATGGAAAGGAAGGTGCAAACCGATTTTGAGTCCCGCTTCCTTCGCGAGTTCCATATCTTTTTCGGCAGTCAGATGCTCC
Organism: Sporosarcina sp. SAFN-015; assembly: GCF_051966875.1. GTDB lineage: Bacteria > Bacillota > Bacilli > Bacillales_A > Planococcaceae > Sporosarcina. Next base: position 69,556 of record NZ_JBQCKP010000001.1, read on the forward strand.
GCCCATATTTCGACTCCGTCAAAGCCGGCGTTTCGTATTGCCGCCATATCTTCAGCTGTTTTCTCTTGGCCTGCAGACCAAAGACTAAACCACTTTTCCATCCAGAACTCCTCCTCGTATTACTGATGTTTAACCGTTTCAAACTCAGCATTAATTTCTTCCAACTTGATGCCTTTTGTTTCAGGTGCAAGCGTGTAAGTGATCAGTAGCCCAACGAGTGCTACACCGGCAAATACACCTAATGCAGCAGAATTCCCCCATACAGCGACAACGTTCGGGAAGACTAATACACCTAAGATAGAACCGATCCGGCTAACAGAAGTCGCAAATCCGGATGCTCCTGCCCGCAGGCTTGTCGGGAACAATTCTGTCGGATAAACGAAATTCAAAATTCCTCCACCCATGTTTGCAAAAAGGACCGCAATACTGAAAAGAACGACCAAGAACACGAGTGTCGGATGTGGATTGAATGTGAGAACTAGCAGACCCGCTGTCAATCCTGCGAATGACGTGATAAGCAATGGACGACGGCCCCAACGCTCAACGAGGTTCATACCAATGATAGCCCCGAAGAGCCCTAAGATGCTGACAATCGAGGAAGCTACATACGTCTTATGTAGATCTCCCTGTGTAAACGCCGAAAGAATAGTCGGTGTATACATGGAAATGCCATAGTAAGAAGTCGAGTAACAGAACCAGAATCCTGAAACGAAGATGGTTCGTTTAATCAACTTCTTCGAGAACAGCGTGCTAAGCGGAACTTTTTTCGTTTTCGGTTCCGGGAGTAGGTCGACTTTACTTCCTGTAATATTGAAAATGACTTCTTGCGCTTCCTTTTCCCGCCCTTTTGAAACAAGCCAACGAGGTGATTCTGGTAGACCGATCCGGAAGATGAAAATGATAAGAGCAAGAATAGCCCCCAACAAGAACATATACCGCCAAGCATGATCACCTAACGGAGCAAAGACGATTCCACTCATATAAGCGACAACCGCACCGACAAACCACATAGCTGCAAGGAACGTTCCCTGCTTACCCCTATTTTTCGTTGAACTGAATTCAGAAACCAATGTAGCTGAAATCGGATAATCGGCACCAATCCCGATCCCGAGTAAAAATCGAAAGACAATGAGCCAAATAACATTCGGTGCAACCGCTGTCAAAACTGCAAATAAGACAAATGCAATTAAGTCAATCGTAATCATCGCTTTTCGTCCGAAGTTATCGGTTAGCCGCCCAAGCCATGCTGCACCAATAAAAGAACCGATAATAGCAGATGCCGTAAGGAGACTCTGTTCCCAAGGCATTATACTCCACTGTTTTAAAATCAAAGGCATTGCCACAGCGATAATCGTCAAGTCAAATCCGTCTAAAAATGTTCCCCCCGCCGAAACAATCTTCACTTTCCGTTGAAATTTTTCAAGTTTCTGCGGATCTGCTGGCGAGTCCAAATAATCGAAAGCCATACATCTTCCCCTTTTCATTTAAAAATTTTGAAATACGAATCTTTACGATATTCCCTTCTAAACGGCCGTCTTTTCAAACTTCCCTCCTTCATTAACACAAAAAAACCGGCAAAGCCTAATAAATGCAGTTACCTGTAACAGGCTGCATAAATGGCTTCGCCGGGTTCTCATCGTCTCTACCCGGTAATTTACTATTCAATTCCCTCTAGTAACGGGATTGACATAAGCATAGCAATTTCGACATTTCTCGTCAATAGTTTTGTTGTTTTCAGATAATGATAGATGAGTGGTTGTAAAGTCAAGATTTAGTGATAACACCTTAGATTCAATAGATACTCCAATCTACTAACCCCTTCTAGCCATCAGTTCTTCATCATATAGATGGCAAGCGACAAAATGTCCTGGCTTCCTTTCGACAAATTCAGGAGCAAGTTTAGAGCATACGTCCATTGCTTTCGGGCATCTTGTGTGGAACCGACAGCCGCTTGGAATATCTATAGGGCTAGGAACATCGCCTTTTAACAGAATTTGAATTCTAGAGCGCTCTAAATTAGGATCAGGTAGTGGAATTGCTGAAAGCAGTGCCTCCGAATAAGGGTGCATTGGATTTTCATACAGATTTTCACTTTCCGTCAACTCCACAATCTTTCCCAAATACATGACTGCAATTCGATCGCTTATGTATTTCACCATCGACAGGTCATGTGCGATAAATAAATAAGTCAACCCTTTTTCTTCTTGTAATGTTTTCAACAAGTTAACGATTTGAGCCTGGATGGATACATCGAGAGCTGCAATCGGCTCATCCGCCACTATGAACTGCGGATCTACGGCAAGTGCACGGGCAATGCCTATTCGCTGTCTTTGTCCCCCACTGAATTCATGGGGATAGCGCCCCGAATGATTTTTATTCAATCCAACAAGTTCCAACAATTCATTTACTTGTTGTTCGCGGTCTTTCTCGGATATATTTGGTGCATGAATAAGCAAACCTTCCGAAATGATTTCCATAACAGTCAAACGTGGATTAAGAGACGAGTATGGGTCTTGAAAAATCATCTGCATATCACGCTTTTTCTTTTTACTCTCTTCCTTACTATACTTTGCATGGACATCTTTACGATCAAATAGGATTTCACCGCTTGTTGGCTGATAAATTTGAGTGATTGTTCTTCCAACTGTCGACTTGCCACAACCTGATTCGCCAACAAGGCCGAGAGTTTCTCCTTTTTTAATCGTAAAGCTAATTCCATCCACTGCCTTCAACGTATCTTTTCTATTTATTTTAAAATGTTTTTTTAAATCATTAATGACTAGCAAATCTTCATTTTTCTTCATCGCTCTGCACTCCCAACTGTTTCAGGTGCATGATTTCGTGACGCGCGAGAATCTTGCATCCAACATAATACAGAGTGGCTCTCACTTAACTCTGTTTTCCGTGGATGATAATCATGGCACACTGCCATCGTATACGGGCATCTTGCCGCGAAAGGACATCCAGTCCCCAAGGTTGCTAAGTCCGGAGGAGAACCCGGAATAGGTATAAGCGGTTCTGATCTTTTAACATTTAAATTCGGCATTGAACCCAGAAGTCCTAACGTATATGGGTGTTGCGTTTCGTAAAATATTTCATCCAACGTCCCATACTCTACCACTTCTCCAGCATACATAACTGCCACTTTATCAGCCATATTCGCAACGACACCAAGATCATGCGTAATAAGCACAATTGCCGTATCCATTTTTTCTTGCAAGTTTTTCATGAGCTGCAAAATTTGCGCTTGGATAGTAACGTCTAGGGCTGTTGTCGGCTCGTCGGCAATTAATACCTTAGGAATACATGCTAATGCCATCGCAATCACTACACGCTGCCGCATCCCACCCGAAAACTGATGCGGATAAGCATCAATTCTTTTTTTCGCATTTGGTATTCCTACAAGCTCCAACATTTCCAACGCTCTTTGCCTTGCCTCACTTTTTGTCAAATTTTGATGTTTCTTAAGTCCCTCCATAATTTGCTTGCCAATTTTCATCGTTGGATTCAATGATGTCATCGGGTCTTGAAATACCATGGAAATCTCTGAACCTCTCACTTTCTGCATATCTTGTAATGACAAGTCCAATAAATCCCGGCCCTCAAACTTAATTTCGCCTTGCGGAATTACAGCGCTATGTTTAGGCAATAACCGCATGATCGATTTTGCCGTAACAGACTTTCCAGAACCAGATTCACCAACAATTGCGAGGGTCTCTCCCTTTTTCAATGAAAAACTGACGCCTCTCACCGCAGTAATTGCTCCGTTTCGGGTCTTGAATGAAACGTGCAGATTGTCTACGTCTAGTATATCTTCTTTCAATTTTTGACCCTCCCTATTTTCTCATTTTCGGATCCAGAGCATCACGGAGACCATCTGCTAGTAAGTTAAAAGAAATCATGATCAAACTGATAACAACTGCAGGAAAAATAAGTTTATATGAAAAGTAACGCATAGATTTATAGCCATCTTCAATTAACACTCCAAGAGAAGCAAGCGGAGCCTGTAAGCCTAGACCGATGAAACTTAGAAATGCTTCAAAAAATATAGCCGTCGGAATCGTGAACATGACCGTAACAATGACAGGACCCATTACGTTTGGCAATAGATGTTTACCTATTAGTCGTGCATTCGATGCCCCTAGTGTTCTAGAGGCTAGGATGAATTCCTGACCTTTCAGTTGTAGGATTTGCCCACGCACAACACGTGCCATCCCTACCCAGCCGGTAACGATAAGCGCCAAGATGATGGAAGTAATTCCGGGGTCCAAAATGAGAATGAACAAGATAATCACAATCAAATTTGGTATACCAACTAGAACTTCAATTATCCGTTGCATTATATTATCGAGCCGCCCTCCGTAAAAAGCGGATATGCCTCCATAGAGAACACCGATTGCCAAATCTAGCGCAGCAGCCACAACTGCAATGAATAATGAAATCTGCGTTCCTTTCCAAACCCTTGTCCACAAATCCCTTCCAAACTCATCTGTTCCAAACCAATAATTTTCTTCTATATTTCTTGTTGCATATAAGTCGTTGCCTTTTACATCCTTACCATTAAAACCAAGCCATTCGAGACCAGATACTTTTGGCGGTAGGTTAGAGTGCGCTAAGTTTTGACTACGATAACTATGTTCATTTATTGCCGGACCTACCAAAGCCAAGAGCGTTAATAGTACAAGGACAATGAGAGAAAAAACCGCCCCCTTGTTTTTGAATAGGCGCTCCCTTGCTTCTTTCCAAAAAGATATGGACGGGGTCAATATTTCTTCACTGACGTCCCGGTCCAGTGGAGCAGCAACAAATAGATCATCAGGAGGCTCGGCAAATGGCGGCTTCGAATCAATACGATTTTTTTTCTCTTTTACATTGATTGTTTTCATACCTGTTCTGCCCCCTTATAGTCAATTCGGGGATCCAAGAACCCGTAAAGAATGTCAACGATGAAGACGACTAATATGAATAGAGCACTATAGAAAAGCGTAATCCCCATAATGACACTGTAATCGAGAACTAGGATCGATAAAGTGAATTGTTCCCCGAGCCCAGGAACGGAAAATATTTTTTCGATTACAAGCGTACCTGTCATAATGGACACTGCCAATGGACCAAGCATTGTGACTACCGGAATGAGCGCATTCCGAGTGACGTGCTTTACAATGACTGCCGACTCGCCCAATCCCTTTGCTCTAGCGGTCGTGACGTAATCCTGTCCAAGCACCTCCAGCATTTCACTTCGAATAAACCTAGCCACCGTCGCGATAACTGTTACCGACAAAGCAAACGAAGGCAGAATTGTACTTGAATACCCTTCCCATAGAGCAACGGGGAGCCACTCCAGTTTTACCCCTACATAATATTGCAAAAGTGCTGCAAATACGAAGGACGGAATCGACATACCAAGAACCGCAATTGTCACAGACGTATAATCATAGACAGAGTTATGTCTCAAGGCAGAAAACACGCCTAGCAAAAGACCAATAATGGAGCCAAAAATAAGCGCTTGCAGGCCAATGAATGCAGATGGGCCGATTCGATCGCCAATCATACTGAAGACAGTCCGTCCTTCGTATTGAAACGAATAACCTAAGTCACCCTGTAATAGGTTTCCGAGGTATTTCAGGTATTGAATTGCTACCGGTTGATCCAAACCGTATTTCGCATTGAGAATTACCAACTGTTTCTCTGTTAACTTTTCGGGATTCGTAAATGGCGTTCCCGGTATAAGCTGCATAAGAAAAAAGGTGGCGGTCACAATGACGAAAAGCGTAACAATCATGAATCCCAGTCTCTTAAGCATGTAACCTTTCACATTGCCCCCCCTATCTCAAAATACTTTGATCTGTTCATAAAATTAAAAAAGAGGGGTGCGCCAGTTGGACACCCCCGCTTTTCTGACGCTTCTGTTACTATCACTCCTCGATATAAGCCCATTTGTAATCAAATTCAGCGCCTGATGGGTGTTTTACTAAATTTTTGATAGTACCCCGCTTAAGAATTGCAGTTCCCTCTTGGTAAAGCGGTGCGATTGCAGCATCTTCAACCAATAAGATTTTTTCAATTTCCAGCAACATCTCAAAACGTTTGCTTAAATCCGTTTCGACATAGGCTTGCGCAACCAAGTTGTTAAGTTTTGGATTGTCGTAACCCATACGGTTGGCCGATCCGCCTTTCACCCACATATCCAAGTAAGTCATTGGGTCACTATAGTCTGGTCCCCAAGATGATAAAGAAATGTCATATGTGATAGCTTTTTCAATTTCAAGGCGTTGCGCAAATGGTACCGCTTTAATTTCAAGCTTAAATCCTGGAAGATTATCTTCAAGCTGTGCTTGCAAATATTCTGCAACTTTCTTATGTGATTCAGAATCAGCAATGTTAATAGATACAGTGACTTCTTTTTCTCCAATTTCGGCTAAAGTTTTTTCCCACAATGCCTTGGCTTCTTCTGGCGTGCCTTTATTAATATCGCCGTTAAGCTCACGGTAGTCCTTTTGATCTGGAGAGAAATAATACCCCCCTGCTACAACTCCATATAAAGGTGCAGATCCATCTTGCAAAATGATATCCGTCAGCCCATCACGATCAATGGCCATATTAATGGCTCTACGGATTTCTGGATTTCCAAGGACTGGGTGGCTATGATTAAATCGTAAAAAAATGATATCGGATTCCTTTTCAATTTGAAAATCCTTGTCGTCTTCGTATTGTTGAACGAGAGCAGATGTCAGTATGGTACGATCAAGTTTTCCAGTTTCATATAGATTGGCTCCTGTGGAAGGCTCTTTTACAACAATGACTTCAACCTTGTCGAGTTTTACATTGTCAGCATCCCAATAATTTTCATTCTTTTCCAGTGTCCATCCTTGCTCATGCGTCCAGCTAACAAGCTTGAATGGTCCATTTGCTAACACATTTTCTGCTTCAAGTGCATATTGATCTCCGAGCTCCTCAACAAATTTTTGATTTTGCGGAAGGAATGTAGGGAAAGAAAGCAGCGTTACAAACAATGGATTCGGACTTTCGAGTGTCACTTCAAGTGTAAGATCACCTGTCGCTTTGATACCAAGCTCATCCGCATCCATTTCCTCATTCATAATGGCTTCTGCGTTTTTAATGCCAGCCGTAGCAATCATATAGTTATAGGGCGCTGCTTCTCTCATGACACGTTTCCAAGCGTACTCAAAATCGGCAGCGGTTACCTGATCCCCATTGCTCCATTTCGTATCTCTTAATGTGAATGTATGAACAGTTTCATCTTCACTTACATCATGTTTTTCAGCTAACGCCAAAATACTTTCATTGTTTTCATCTTGGCGATAAAGACCCTCGTTGGTATTGTTCAAAACGTTAAAAGCAACGCCATCATGCGCTTTTGTTGAATCCATTGTTGGAATTTCCGCTGAAGCACTTAATCTTAGCACTTGATCTGCTTTTGCCGTCTCGCCTTCTTTAGCAGTACCTTCTTTTCCTTCGTTACTCCCTTTATCCTTATCTGATGAATTGAAGTTACAACCAGATAAAACAAGAGCAAAAATTGTTAGGAAAATAAATGCCAGCCATTTTTTATTCTTCATCTTTGTTCCCCCCTTGTAATATTTATGAAATATTTATACAATTATAAGCGCTAACATTCTAATTAGCAATAAGAATTTAAATTATCAATAAATTATTTAGAGGCTGATTTCCCTATAGAACTTAAAGGAGTATACTACCAATGAAAAAGTTGTTTTTCGCCTCCTTACTTACCGTACCTTTCCTGTTAAGTATCTGTACACTACTATTCTCACCAATGAATCTTGTCCACTTATTGGATATCATCTTTTTTATCGGGCTCTTTTTTTTACTCATTGGAAGCGTGATAGTAGTCATTCAAGCTGGATTTTTCAATGCCTTCATCTCTTCTTCTAAACATTTCTTTTCAACTGTCAATAAAAGAGAGCAATCCATACGAAGCTTCGAAGGCAAAAATAGTGAAAAACTGGGTTATAAAAAAGAGTATCCAAGTATTAAACATATTCTATTGCTTGGCGCTGTTTATTTTTCATTTAGTCTCGTTGCCTCCATTATTGTTGTCACTCTAGGGTATTGAGTAAGTCTTACAGTTTCAGGAACTCCCCTGTAAAAGAAATGTTTCAATTAGCATTAGCAAATTATCGAGACATGAAAAGGGATGCCATCATAAAACGATAGCATCCCTTCCCATATCAGTTATCCCTTCAAACTCACTCACGTTCCCAGTCAGTAAATAAATCCGTCTTCCGCTTCGGTCGCATCGGGGTAAACCATTTTATAATGAGTGTAAATTACTCTAACGATTCTTCAAGCATAATATTTTATTTAATCAATTATATGGTAAGATTTTCTCATAGAGAAATATAGGAGGATAGGCATGTATTGTAATCAGTGTGGAGAAAAAAATGCGAATGACTCAAAGTATTGTTCCAGTTGTGGAAAGCAGATGCAACTGGCCGAGGAAGAAAAAATTGATGTCCCTTCACAACATGAAACTGCATTACCTGTAAATGAAAAAGAAGGGGTCGTCATGAAGCGTAATAATGATAAAAGTGCAAAAGTGAACTGGCTGCCGTACATTTTTCCAATTGCAACATTAGCCTTAGTAGCGACAGGTCTACTATTTTATTATCTACATGAAAAGTCAATTAACGAGGATGTTATCGGGATGATGGCGGAAGCTGAAAAAGTAGCCATTTCAAAGGATTATGAAAAAGCTTCATCTCTATTAAGAAAAGCAAAGAAACTTCGCCCACAATATTCCGCCCTACATGATGACTTGAGTCTGATTGAGAGAGCAATGAAATATGAAGAACAGGCCGATAAAATCAATAATAGCATCAAGAAGGCGGATTTTGTAAAGGCGTCTACTCTTCTTATCACATTAAAAGAGGATTTGAATAAAGAAGATAGCACCCTATTTGATCATCACAAAACAAAAACTGAACAACAAACAGTACATATTACCGTCGGAACAATCAAAAAAGAGCTGAATGAATTAACTACCATCGACCAACTTGGAGGCAAGTTATCCGTTTTATCAACTTTGCCTGAAAAAGAGGCAAGTTCCGTAAAGAATGAAATTGTGAATAAAATTATGCAAATCAGTAGTGACAAGGTAGAAAAACACCTTGCTGAAAATCAATTTTCTGATGCGATTTCAACGGTTGATAATGGGCTTCAGTTTGCAGCAAATCATGAAAAGCTATTGGCACTGAAAAATCGTATTGTAGATAGCAAAACTGCATTCGAGAAAGCTGAACAAGAAAAAATTGAAAAGGCAATGGAGGTTGCTGCATTAGAGGATTTGGAAAACAGAACGAAGGCTGTATATGTAGACGATTTTTCAGTAGAAATTGATGAGTATGGGGACTTATACATCTCTGGTAACGTTCAAAACATAGCAACAAGAAGCCTATATAATGTTACGGTTGAGTATTCGATTTACGATGAATACAACACCTACCTTAGAAGTGGGAGTACAACCGTTTATCCTTATTACTTGAATCCTGGGAAATGGGGATTCTTTGAATATACTTATTACGGGGTCTACCAAGATGTGTATGTAGAAATCGACAATATTACATGGTACCTCGATTGAAGAAGGTGAATCGTATGAAAAATTGGGTCATTAGTATTTCTTTCTCTCTGCTAATTTTAGGCGGAGGTATTTATGGGTTTATTACAATTAAGAACCTCGTCCCCAAGCAACTAACAGCTCCATCTGCTTTGCTAGTACAGACAGATACAACGGAAACAGATGACAAGGTAGTTCCAACTGAACTTAAAGAGATAATCCATGAAACTGAAAAACTTGTTGTTAAAATCCAATTACCTGATGGTTCTTTAGGTTCCGGTTTTCTTTATAATCATAAAGGGGACATAGTGACAAATGCACATGTAGTCGCCAATGCAAAAAACGTGACAGTCAGCATGTCTGATTCACGGGAATTCACAGGAACTGTCATTGGCATTAGCAGAGATACTGATATCGCAGTCGTTCGAGTTAGCGCATTAGAAGGAACAACACCGCTTAAAATAGCAAAAGAAAGAAAAGCGGAAATCGGGGATGAAGTGTTGGCATTAGGAAGTCCATTAGGCCTTCAAAATACAGTCACGACTGGCATTATTAGCGGCGTCGACCGTGACTTTGATCTAGAGCCATTTCACTACGAAGATGTCTTTCAAATTTCTGCTCCTATCACTTCTGGAAATAGCGGTGGACCACTTGTTGATAGTAAAACAGGTGAAGTGATAGGAATTAATTCAGCAGGAATTGACCAAGGTACTATCGGATTTAGCATCCCGATTGTCAACGTCATTCATATATTGGAAGGTTGGTCAGCCTCTCCGATGACTGCATTACCTGAAGTTAACATCGCATCCAACGATTTATACTCACAAGAAACAACATATTCAATGGAAGATTATGCATTATATCTTGTGAATTATTTCTATGAGAACATTAATTATCAAGACTATGTCACTGCATACTCCCTATTAGGAAGCAAATGGAAATCAAATACGGATTTCGAAAATTTCCGGAATGGCTATTTAATGACTGATTCTGTCGAAATCGATAATGTAACCTCTACTATAACCGATGATACTGTTTCGATAGTCGGTATCATTACCGCCAAAGAATTCGTTAACGGATCCAGCCAGTTTAGCAAATACAAGGTGACATACGAAGTACGCTACGAAAATGATCAATTGAAACTTGTTTCTGGAAATGGGACGAAAATCGAATAACTTGAAGAGCTCTGTTCAATCAAAACAAAATATCTGTCAAATACAGACTTCCACAGTAAAAATAATGATCACCTGGCTTCAGCTATACAGAAGCCAGGTGATCATTGATTTTCACAGACTAAGTCCCCCTCTATCACACGAAAACTTTCAAACTGTTATGTAATAACTCTTAAAAAACCTAACCAATATATCACGGCAAAAAGTCCTACCCTACTTGGCATTCTTCAAATTTAGTGATACTATAGTTAGGTTGAAATTTTAAGTATATTAGTCCTATGGAATACAAATTAGAAATGGAGTCTTGTAGTTGAAAAGATTAAAACGCAACAGTATTTCGACGAAATTCAACCTTTTAGTCATTGGAATTATCCTCTTTTTATCACTTGTCATTGGAGTTGTGGCGTTTTTTCAAATTGATAAAAGTATGATGAATGTGTATGAGGATAGAGTGAAAATCGTCTCTGAAATCGGCTATAAATGGCTAGATGAAAAGTATGAGGGCGATTGGGATATTAAAAATGGTGAGCTATATAAAGGCAACTCTATCATGACTGGTAACAATAAGTTGTTGGAAGAGCTCGGTGCCATCACAAATGGCGCAGTGACCATCTTCCAAGGGGATATTAGAGTTGCGACAAATGTTATTGGTGAACATGGAGAACGAGCAATCGGAACGAAAAGTGATCCCACAATTGCGGCCATCGTTTTGGATAAGGGAGAGACGTACATAGGGGAAGCTGATATTGTCGGACAGAAACACTTAACGATGTATCAGCCAATTACTAATAAAAATGGCGAAGTGATTGGCATGTGGTTAGTCGGCCCTCCAATTTCTGTAGTTGGGGAGACGATTTTTTCATTATTAACATCGATCGCCCTAGCATTGGTCATTACTGGAGTCATCGCAGTCATCCTGAGCCTTCTTTTCGTTCGTTCAGTTGTTCGGCCAATCCGGACGATCAACCTTCAATTGAAGGAAATCGCGGAAGGGGAAGGCGACTTAACAAGAGAGCTTGCTATCAATTCAAAAGATGAACTTGGTGAATTAGCTACGTCATTTAATCAAATGATAGGCAGCCTACGGCAGATGATACAACAAGTAAGTCTCACTTCACAGCAAGTGGCTGCATCTTCTGAAGAGTTAACTGCAAGCACCGAGCAGACGACAATGGCGACAAGCCAAATCGCCTCATCCATTCAGGAAGTCGCTTCCGGCGCAGAAGCTCAAGGGATAGGGGCTGCCGAAAGTTCTACATCGATGCAAGAAATGGCTGACAACATACAGCAAATTGCGGAAACAACTTCCACAGTTTCGGAAGTAGCTGTTGAAACGACTAAAGAAGCGCATCTTGGCCACGAGTCTTTACTACAGGTCATCCAGCAAATGAATACGATTCACGCCACTGTAGATGATACGGCTGCTGTCATTCGCCAATTGGAAAAGCGGTCGAACGAAATCGGTGAAATCATCGCAGTGATTACAGGGATCGCGGACCAGACGAATCTGTTGGCATTAAATGCCGCGATTGAAGCGGCACGCGCTGGGGAAAATGGAAGAGGATTTGCTGTCGTTGCCGACGAGGTTCGGAACCTTGCAGAGCAATCAAAAATATCAGCCGAGAAAATTACTGGTCTGATCAATCAAATACAAAGAGATACAAACCATGCTGTTACCGTTATGCAAAAAGGAACGGAAGAAGTCTCGCTCGGATTGACTGCCGTCCAACAGACAGATGATGGATTCGGAAGAATATTGGAGTCAATCGAAAATGTCGCAGGCCAAATTCAAGAAGTGTCAGCGATCACGGAAGAAGTGGCGGCAAGCGCGGAACAAATTAACGCGTCAATTGAGGAAATGGCAAGTATCGCACATACTTCCGCATCCAACACACAAAATGTTGCAGCAGCTTCTGAAGAACAGATGGCATCAATGGAAGAGATCTCAAACTCCTCTGCCTCCCTCTCAAAAATGGCTGAGGATTTGCAAGAGATGGTCGGTCGATTCAAAGTATAAAGTGAATAAATCGGATGGGAAAAAGATTATTTTTCCCATCTGATTTATTTCCGTATACCACCTTAGACTCTACTTCAAATGTGTTTGTGATAATTAAAACTAATGAGGTGCGAGGAATTGGAAGAAATTTTTGTAGGAAGACAACCTATTTTAGATGCGAAGGGTAATTTATTTGCATATGAATTACTTTATCGAAATAGCAATAAAAACTTTTTTCCGGATATCGATCCGGAGATTGCTACAATCGGAGTTATCGTCAACACATATTTGTCACCAGGATTTGAGCATATTGCAGCAAAGAAAACATTCGTCAATTTTTCAGCTTCACTTCTCACGACGGATATTTTTGACACGCTCGACCCGGATCGGATTATCATTGAAATTCTAGAGGATGTGGAAATTACTCCCGTCATTCTTTCCAAACTGCAAAAGTTAAAGAGGGCCGGATTCCAACTGGCGCTAGATGACTTTATTCTTCAAAAGCAATTCAATTTGTACCCGGCCTTATTTCAACTAATCGATCTCATAAAAGTTGATTTTATGTCCACTACCGAATCACAGCGAGCCGCCATTGAATCCTTAAAAACGACGTACCCTCATATCACCTTTCTAGCCGAAAAAGTGGAGACTGAAGAAGAATTTAATCAAGGAAAATCAATAGGCTATGAACTATTCCAAGGTTATTTTTTTGCGAAGCCTGATATCGTGAAGAACAATAAATTACCCGCTGACACGTTGCTCTATTTTGAAATTCTAAAATTGTTGAATGAAGAGACACCCAACATTGAGAAAATTGCCGCTTTAATTATGCAGGACATATCATTGTCTTATAAACTTCTAAAGCACTTGAACACATATGCTTTCAAGTCTTCAAAGAAAGTCATCTCCGTTCATCAAGCGATTGTCATTATGGGGTTGAAAGATTTTAATAAATGGATTCAATTTCTGGCCATTTATCAAAAATGCTCCCAAGAACCGGATGGGCGTGCAAAGGTGTTGATGAACTATTCAGTAGCACGAGCAAATTTATGTGAACTGTTAGCTGCACATTGCGGAAAGCAGAACACAGATGAATACTACATGTTAGGAATGTTTTCACTTATCGATGTCATTCTGAAGCAGGAACCGTCCTATATCTTTCCGTTGATGCCTGTAACGACGGAGATCATTGATACATTATGCGGACATAAGACAGAAATGACTCCTTATCTTCGCATCGTCCAGGCTCTTGAACGTTTGGACTATTCAGGAGCGCTTACACTAGCGGAAACACTCGGAATCAGTGAAAAAGATCTGAGCCTTATCGCTTTGAAAGCGACACATGCAGGCAATGAAGCGGTAACAATAAATTGAAGGAGATTGTAACGTGGTACTAGCTGAAGAAATAAATACAAACATAAAAGACAACATTCACTTCTTATCGAATGGCATTTACACGTCCATAAAAAACATTGTCCCGATGGAGATAGCTTTTGAAAAACCAGTACTACAGCAATTGCACCACATCGAACACGGCATTATGATCGAAACCATCGGAGACTTGAAAGGGCAATTGGCCATCATTGGTAACCACGATGCCTTTAATTCAATTGCGCAGAGAATGTATGGCTTGGCATTGGATGGTGATATGCTCGACTCCTTTTGCTGCGAATTAACGAATATGATCGGAGGAGCATTCGCGACAATTTTGGACGTAAGCAACATCCATATGGACATTTCAGCTCCTAGGATTATCAAAAAGGATACTATATTTTCGGATACGGCATCAGCAATTCAGTTTCGGTGCATCCTGGAGAATGGATCCCTCTTGAGTATTTGTTATTCATTAAATGAACAATAAAAGTCAACCAGCCATCTGGTTGACTTCTTCTTTTCCTAGAAAGCTTTTCTTCACTAATCCCCCTTCTAAAATCCAAAACTTCCATTCTCGAAGTATATAGTTAGCAATTTATCAACCAATTCAATATAATCGTATTATTGTAGTCTATTCACTACAATTTTCCACAATAAAGAGAAGGGAGGCTTCCAGTTACAAAATTGGCAGTTCACAACTACTTTTTAAGGGGTGGGATGATGAAGAAGCGTTTGAGATGGCTGTTTGCAGTTCCGTTAAGTTTGGTGCTCGTGTTCAGTATGTTGCCTATGGGGATGGCTAAAGAATTGGATATGAATTACGACAATTATCGTCAGGTGGCGACTGGTCTGGATGGTATGGTGACGACCGCGCATCCGCTTGCGAGTCAAATCGGAGCTGAGGTTCTTAAAAACGGAGGAAATGCGATTGATGCTGCGGTTGCGATCCAGTTTGCTTTGAACGTCACCGAACCGATGATGTCAGGTATCGGTGGCGGCGGATTCCTTATGTATTATGATGCTGAAGCAGATGAGACGTTAATCTTGAACAGCCGTGAGCGGGCGCCTGCTGGAGCTACACCGGATATGTTCCTTTACGACCACGGAGACCCGATCCCTTTTGCAGAAAGAGCAACTGGCGGTAAGGCTGTCGGCGTGCCTGGAACGTTGAAAGGTCTTGAAGAAGCGCTTGAACGATGGGGAACAATGTCGATGGAGGAATTGATCGACCCTTCTATTCAACTCGCACGAGATGGCTTCCCAATTGACTATGTTCTTGCAGAGGCAATTGAGGATAATAAAGCAATGCTTCACCGAACTGCGGCTAAAGATGTATTCATTCCGAATGGACAACCATTGCGTGAAGGGGACATTCTCATTCAAAGCGATTTGGCAAAAGCGTTTGAACTTATTAAAACAGAAGGAACTGATGCATTTTATAAAGGAGCAATTGCCGAGGCGATTGCAGACGTTGTCCAGCAATACGGCGGCTCTATGACAACTGAAGACTTGGCAGCTTACGAGGTGACGTTGGACGAGCCAATTTGGGGAGAATACAAAGGCTACCAGATTGCTAGCATGCCGCCACCAAGTTCAGGCGGAGTGTTCTTGCTTCAAATGCTTGGCATCCTTGACGGCGTAGACTTATCTCAATACGATGTGAAATCATGGGAGAAATATCATTTGCTTGCGGAAGCGATGCACCTTGCCTACGCAGACCGCGCGGCTTATGCAGGAGATCCGGAATTTATTGATGTTCCATTAGAAGGATTGCTTCACCCCGACTACATTCAAGAGCGTTTAGCCTTGATTAATCTTGACTCCATGAATGAAAAACCGGAAGCTGGAGACCCATGGGCATATGAGAGTGCAGCGAAGGAAGCTGTAATTGTCGAACAACCGGATGATAAAAATCCGGGCGAGACAACACACTTCTCTGTTGCTGATCAATGGGGCAATGTCGTTTCCTACACAACAACGATCGAGCAATTATTCGGTACAGGCATCATGGTACCGGGCTATGGCATCATGCTGAATAATGAACTAACTGATTTTGATGCTGTGCCAGGCGGGGCGAATCAAGTCGAACCGAATAAACGACCGCTTAGCAGTATGACACCAACAATCGTCTATAAAAATGGCAAGCCGGTCATGAGCGTCGGATCGCCGGGTGGCCCGACTATCATCACATCGGTGCTGCAAACGATCATCCATTCCATTGCCTATGACATGGAACTAAAAGCGGCAGTCGAAGAGCCAAGAATCTATACGAACAACACCTCTTCCTACCGCTATGAAGAAGGCATTCCAGAAGAAGTGATGGAGCAATTGCGGAAGATGGGCCATAAATTCGGTGAGAACTCAACGGTAATCGGGAATGTCCAAAGCATCTGGATTGACCAGAAAGAAGGCATTTACAAAGGAGTTGCCGATTCCAGTCGTAATGGTGCGGCGATTGGGATTGATTTCTAACATTTGATTGAAACGCTCTGCGGACAGAAAGAACAGGCGGTGAAAAACGATTCGTTTTTCGCCGCCTGTTCTATTTAGGTTATTGCGGCATTTTCATTGTGTTGCGCGCCGATTTCATTGTGTTGCGATTGACTTTCATTGTGATACACACCGCCTTCATTGCGTTGCGATTGACTTTAAATATTTCCGAATGTAACATTGATTCTATTTATTAGCTGTATAATGGAAGTGACACTTTGCTAGGCAAATAGGAGGGATAAAGCACATGATTTCATTACAAGAAGTGAAAGAAGCAAGAGAACGTATCAGCGCTATCGCGCATATAACGCCAATTCTACAATCCGAACAACTCTCCAAACTATGTGGCAATCAGCTATTTTTAAAATCGGAGCACTTACAAAAGACAGGTTCGTTTAAAATACGAGGAGCAAGCAACAAAGTTATACATGCGATTGAAAATGGCGCGAAGTATGTAACAGCAGCGTCATCTGGCAATCACGGCCAAGCCGTTGCTTACGTTGCCAATAAATATGGAGTTCCGGCTACAATTGTCGTTCCTGAAACTGTTAGCAAATGTAAAGTGAACGCCATTCAAGCTTACAATGGCAAAGTCGAAATGTGCGGGACTACATCTGCAGAGCGCATACCAAGAGCACAGGCGATTGCCGATCTTGAAAACGGTATATTCATCCCTCCTTATGACGACCCATTCATTATGGCGGGACAGGGAACGGTTGGATTAGAAATATTGGATCAGGTGGAACATGTCGATGCGATCATTGTCCCTATCGGAGGCGGTGGACTTCTATCCGGAATTCTGACTGCCATTAAAGAAACGAATCCGAAAATAAAAGTGATCGGTGTAGAGCCTGAGCTTGCCGATGACACATACCTGTCATTGCAAAACAAGAAAATCACCGCGATTGATGCTACTGCTACCATCGCGGATGGATTAAGATCCAGTCAACCAGGCGACCTCACCTTCCCTGTTCTTATGAAGTATCTTGACGATCTTGTCCTTGTGAGCGAAGAGGAAATCCGGCAGGCATTCAGCTTCGTTTTAGAAAGGACGAAACAACTGATAGAACCATCGAGTGCTACGACGGTAGCAACGGCTATGTTCAATAAAGTAAATATCCAAGGTAAAAACATTGTAACTGTCATTTCGGGTGGGAATGTGGATTTAGATAAGGTTCATCAATTGATGTGAATGTTACGGAGTACATGGCCACATTCAAGATTGTTAAATCATGCAACACAAAACGAACGTCCAGTGCGGACGTTCGTTTTATTTTTCTATGATATCAACCTTCTTGTTACGCCCCTCTACATCACGTCAAACGAAATGAGCTAGGCAAACTCAACGCTTCCTGGATTTCATTGCAAGCCTTTTTATTCAAGTCGTAGAATTCTTCTAACGACAATGTATCCTTATAGTGACGCTCATACATCTTATCAATCCTGCAAATCTCCGGCCTTCGGTTGTAAATCAGGCATGAATTCGTTGTAGGAGACAAATAGACACAGACACCTTTGCCATTGTTGTACTCAGCCAACTCCTCCACTTTGTCGATGTTGCGGCAACACCCGCCACACATTGTACACGGAAAAGAGCCATTATGATTGGAATTCACGGTTCACCTCACGCAGTGCACGGTCAAACTCAAATAGTTCATGTTCATCGAATACTTTTCTGAGCTTCTTTTTCTTTCTTTCGGCTGCCTTAATATTTCTTTTCCTATATTTATTTGCTTGTTTCGCAGCCAAGTAATCCGACGCCATTTCCTTCCCTTCTGTAAAACAGGATATCAATAACCCTATCACACCTAAAGGGACGACAACAAAAAGGGCCGGCGGGAATAGGAATCCTAATATTAACGAAACGAGGCCGAGACCTAGCCCTCCGAAGAATAACTGCTTTACAAAGCCGATTATGAAATACACGATACTAAGAAGCATGTTGACCTCCATCGACACTCTCTAATGCATTTTCATTCAATGAAATTAAGTGCTTCACTTCATAGGAATATTTATTGGAAATATACATTTTAATCAAGCCCTTCTCCTCCAACAAGATGCTCTTTCCGTGAAACATCTTATCGAGGATGGCGAAGATTGTACTTTCCGTTTCATCCAAATCACGGGTGCCATTCACTTCTAACCGCAGAAATTCCATATACTCAAACATCGCATATTCAAACAAAATCGCGCCGCGCGTACGTTTTTTCAACTTGCTTTTTTCAATAATCCGCAGTGCATTCAGGCTTTTATTTTCTGCCTTTAACACTTGGATCGTATGATTTTGCTTTTCGATAATTGTATTCAACTTTTCGATTTGCTGTTGTAACTGGATAATCGTATTTTTTAGTTCAGCAACTTCTGCGTTTCGGGATTTGCGTCCCGCTACATATCCCGTCGCTCCTGCTGCCCCGGCTAGCGCAGCGGCACCGGCAATAATGGCTAATGGTAGTGGCATGTTAATCCTCCTTGTCAAAAAAGTCGATCATGTCGTCTACATTTTGATCTGTCCTTTTAATCCGTTTCATGAAATGCTCGTCTTTATCATAAAAAATATCCTTGGAAACCGCGCTATATTGAAGTTCCAGCTTATTCCCGTGCTGCATCAATTCTTTCGATTTTTCAACAAGCGTCTTCGTCGAAGGGAGTTCGTCCACTAACTTATCAATCAAGTAAACAACCGTCACGATGCAAATTCCCGTCATAATCCCGACTAACGTCGTTGAAATAATATTTGCAATGCCACCAGGAATCCCGAGCGCTACCAACTTCTTCTCAACGATTTCCTCAATGAATAATCCCCCTGCAACAAACAAACCGGAGACTAACAACTTAATAGCTTCCCGAATCGCTTCCTGATAAGTCATATCCTTTGGCGGGAAAATCAGCATCTTTATTGCCCGGACAATCGAAAGCACACCTTCCCGTATAATGCGGACAATCCTTTTCGTTGTCGTTTTAAAGCAATTGATGATCGTTGTGAGAATACTGCTGAAAAAGCCGGAAACAATCCCCTCGCCTAACGCACTCATAATATTGGAAAGCTGGTTCTTCACTTTCGTCACAACACGTGAAAGCATTGCCTTCAGTTCTTTCGTCAGCCTTTTTTCTTTATAGTACCTTTTGAACTCACTGCGTTCTTTTTTAAATTCCTCAAAAAGCTCCTTTGAGAAGACATACATAAACATGCCCCATGCTTGGCGAATGCCCAACGTCAATCCTTCTGTAACGGCCGCTTTTCCGCCTTCTTTTGTATAGTAAGTGGCCTTCTGTAGTTTTGTAGGTGCATGATCATCGTAAGCTTCGTTTCCCCGTTGTCCCGCTGCACGCGTACGTCGGCCATCCAAACCGAATCGCTCCTTATTTGTGGCCTCCTGACTTTTAGGCGTATTTGAAATGAATTCCTCCAATGATTGGTCGCTCTTTGATTTATTCACAGATCCATCGATGACAATCAAATTCCGTTTGTCACTTGCGAAATTTGCCTTCGCGTCATCACTCAGCATGAAACCGCCGTTTTTATGGAAGCTTTTCAACGGAACGATATGATCCACATTCGGTGAATCGGTAACTTTGCCTGTATAACCATCTATATAAGCACCGTTTTTATTAAAATTCTCCGCACGGACCTGATCCGCGGCTGCTTTATATTTATATTTTTCACGCCGATAAGAAGTTTGTTCATTGGCATAAATTTCGTTTTGTGCATTATGTATGGTCGTAACCTGTCCACCAGTTTGATCTTTTTGATGAAAGAAAGGCCCTAGCCCGAATGCATTTATCACCGTCGTGGAAATAACCTCGCCGTACTCACTGACCAAGTCCTTTACGACCGGATTCTTTTCCGGTTTAAAATTCGTTTTTATATCTTCAATCGACAGTTCCAACTCCGTGACGTCAATTTCATTTTGTTCATATTGCTTATCGAAGTTTTCTTGAAAGAAATCATACAACTTATCAGAGGATATTTCAGTACGTTTGTTGATACTTAACACCATGTCTTTTCTCCCTCCACTACCCATATACACAGCTACTTTTATATTATCCATTTGTTGTTACTTTTGCAATAAAACGATTAAAAATGCATAGTTAAATGGAATCACTAGAAGCTGTTGAAAAACTTGAGCACATGCTTGCGGAGAGATGTCTCATTCGTTGTGTTGCGAGCCACATTCATTGCATTGCGATTTGCCTTTATTGCGTTGCAAGCCCGGTTCATTGCGTTGCGATTACGCTTCATTATTTTGCAAGCCACGTTCGTTGTGTTGCGATTACACTTCATTGCCTTGCGAGCCACGTTCGTTGTGTTGTGATTACGCTTCATTGCGTTGCGAGCCCCGTTCATTGTGTTGTGATTACCCTTCATTGCGTTGCGAGCCCCGTTCGTTGTGTTGCGATTACGCTTCATTGCGTTGCGAGCCCCATTCATTGCGTTGCGATTACGCTTCATTGCGTTGCAAGCCAGTTGCAATAAAACAGGCCAGGGAATTCCGAAAAATTTCCCAAACCATCCTATCACACTATGTTACTATGTAGTAGAATTCACTGAAAAAGGAGCAGATTATGTTCTCTAAATCGGATGTAAAGAGCATGTCGGATATTATCGAAAGCCAATTTTCTTATAATGACTACAATGGATTTGAACATTCTCTCTTTCCATATGATGTGAAGCTTGGGACGAAGCCGGTGCTACTTTCAGCACCGCATTCTGTCAATCATATGAGGAATAATGAAGTGAAAAAAGCGGATTTATATACGGGGACGATTGCGTCTATTATTCAACTTTATACAAACTGTTTTTGTATTTATAGTAATCGAATAGCAGATGAAGATCCAAACTACACGATTGGCGGCAAATACAAAGATGCGGTTAAAGAAATTTGCACACAACATGATATTCGTCTTGTGATCGATTTGCATGGTGCTGCCGCCACTCGAGAATTCGATATCGATTTAGGAACGATGGATGGAACGTCTATTGACGAAACAAGTGTTTCCATTATGAAAAGTCTGTTCAATCAGAATGGAATTCATGATATTCGATTGAATGATACATTCCCTGCTTCCCATAAAGGAACGGTCACTCACTTCACTAAACATAAACTGAACATCAATGCGATACAAATGGAGATTAATTATTTGTATCGCAACCCGAATAATACGGCTCAGTTTTCGACATTGCTGCAATCGTTAGTTGACATTGTCGATCACTTCGGAAAGGAATCATTGTAATGGAAACACCCAGCTATATTTTGACAAACACGCCTTCATTCGTCGCAAGACATCAAATAGAAGTTCACCCAAACGATTTAACAAAATTAAAAACGGAAAACCATCTTTATGTTACAGTCGGGGACGAATACGGCAATGAAGTTAGATGTATGATTCTTTCCAATTCTACTATCCAAATTGGACAAGCAAAACTATCGAAAAGGTGCTTACAATGTTTGGATTCCAAAACGAAGTCCATCTTCATTCATCCCGCTGAATTTCAATTTATCAATCGAGGAATTCCAAAAGTGGATGATATTAAAAAGAAAATTGTCTATGCCTCCCCTGATCTAATTGCAAAGTACTCTAACCAAGTGGAACTCATAAATATCAAGACTGGCTTTAGAATGAAGCTACAGTTACGCGCAAGAAAAGACAACATGACACAAAATAAAGTCTTTATCAACCGATATCATATGTTACTTCTCAACTTAGAAAAAGATAGTAATACAAAACTTGTCATTACTCAATCACCCATTGAGAGTGTCTCAATGACTCGAAAAATCATAAAAAAGATATTATCTATTTGTAATAACACAGTAAAAACTATCGGAAATTGGTTCATCGGATATCGTGAGATAGAGCTGCGAATTGGATATATTTATCCGTTCGATGAAAGCCATAAAGTTTCTAGAATCCACCCAAACATCAGGAGATTTCTAGGTGTCGAAGAAAGCGAAAAAATCGTCATTGCCTACAACGGGAAACGTGTGAAATTACCGATACTTGACTTAGATACAAAACATATTGGGGAAGTTTTTAAAGTCGAAGACGAATTTACAGATAGTCACTTATATATCGGTATTCCTGCAACGACAAGAAACGAATTGGACATCCCTAATATCGGGACGGTCGTTAAAGTAAGAAGAAGCATGAAGTTTTTACTAATGAAACATATAAATAAGCTCATTCTACCGATCATTGCGCTATGGTTTACGATATTTAACTTCGTCAAGGCCGATTCCATGGAAAACATAGTGAAAATAATACTTCTGATTGTGACGATCTCGCCTATTGTCATCTTTGCATCTCTTTCTGTTGAACGATCGAAAGTGAAATAGATTTAGAGGACTGCTTATGCGGTCGTTTTTTATCTCAGAAGACCCAATTACAACACTCCTACACGTACCGAATCCATTTTTAGTTGCCAAAACGGCAGCAATCAGCATTACGGAAATGTTCCTACCAGCCTTTTTAGTAGTATAAGAAACCATCGTATCAAAATTCGACGTTGCAGTAGAAGATAGACTTTAAATCTAACTTCTGTTTTTTTAATAGCTCTCCCAAAATCTATCCTTTCTTCCGAACGTTCATTCGTGTATATTTAATACATACCGATGAAAGGAGAATAAATGATGAACTCAATCGATTTAATTTTATTAAATTTCAGCGAAGTACGAAGAAGAAGTATTAAAGTATGGACATCGATCCCCGAAGAAAAACTGAACTGGAAGCCCGACGATGAGGCAATGACTTGTATAGAGACGATTAGGCATGTGCTAGAAAGTGAGCATTATTACCATTTAGCCATCCAAAATAGGGGCAGTTTGGAGGTATTTGACTCTCCATTTGAAAATAGACCTTTTTCTACTGTAGATGCGGAATTGAAATTTGCAGAACCATTTAGAAATCAGTTCTTAGAAACGGTTAAGTCATTTTCAAAAGAAGATTTATCAAATATTAATATTGATCGTTCTGATTCAGGTTACATAAGAAGTTTGGGTGATATGTTGCTAAGAGTCGCCTATCATGAATCAGTCCATACCGGTCAATTACTGGATTATTTAAGAACGGCTGGGGTTCCAAGAGTACGTGTTTGGGATTAATTTAATTCGGAGGTTCGTATAATGCTGTCTACTAAAGCTTCAGTTGTGCTGGTTGAGTATACCGATACATACGAGGAACACCTATCCAACTACTATTTACCGGAAGAACAACTCCAATTTACAAGTATGCCATTAGATAAAATCAACAATCCTTCTGTTTCTAGCACTGCTAACCATGTCTTAAATCTCGAAGACGGTGTTCCTGTAGGTTATTTTGCTCTAGAAGATGGCGAAAAGCTTTTAAAGTATAGTACTAATCCTACTGCTCGTTTGCTGACATCTTTCTCAATCGATGCTAGAAATCAAGGAAAGGGATTAGCCAAAATTGGGCTGCAGCTATTACCTGAGTTTGTTAGAAATAACCTTTTTGGAACTGATGAATTTGTACTCGGTGTCAACCAAAAGAACACGCCTGCTTACAATCTTTACTTAAAAACAGGATTTGTAGACGAGAACGAATTTTATGAAGGTCCAAAGGGGCCTCAACATATTTTGCATTTGAAAGTCTAATCAAAAGAGCTATAAAGCTCTTTTTTGCTTCACGGATAAAAGATAGTTTTTGTACCTTTGTTACATCCTCGCTAAAGCAAGGAATTCGGTTTATGATTTACAACAATCACACCATGTAAGGCAATAAATGGCCCTATCAGTTCGTTAAGATCACCTTACCTTGATTTCCATCCGAAGACTCAACGATCCGAACGGCTTCCCGTATTTCCGATAAGCTGAAATATGATTCAGGCCTCATAAGACTGATTTTTTCATCTATGATCAATGTGATTAAATGGTTAAACGTCTCTTGCCAAGCTTTCGCGGAGATCCTATTATTCCAATGCCGCAAATGAAATAATTTTGCATTCACTTTTGTCTCATTTGTAATTCTTGCCCAGTCTACTTGGATTCCTGATAAAAGACCTAAGGATAAAAAAGCACCTTCAGGACGAACACAAAATGCTAAGTTATTACCAGCTGCTCCTCCAATCGAATCAATAGCTGCATCGGCTCCAACTCCACCAGTTAAATCCATAACTGTTTCACGCAATGGATATAGAGAGGTATTAATCACATGAGAAGCACCGAACTTTAGTAGATCCTTTGAGTATTTATCATTCCTGGTTATCGCAATTAATCGGAAGCCGAGAACTTTTGATAATTGAGTAAAAATATGCCCGATAGCTGAACCGCAAGCATTGACCAAGAGGACATCATCTGGTTTTAACTCTAATTCTTCCGTACAAATAACCCACGCTGTAATTGGATTTATGTACATTTGCGCAGCTGTACTGTCATCAATAGAATCTGGAATTACTACTGCATATTCTGCTTTTGTTTTAACAAACTCTTGCCAAGTGCCTTCTCCTCTCAAAGGCAAAACACGTTTGCCAATAAGACTTCGAGATGCCGTGGGACCTACGTTTTCAATAATTCCGACTCCCTCATAACCCGGAATATTTGGTAATGCAATTCTATGAGAGTAAGCACCTCTTATCGGTATTAAATCAGATGGGTTAATTGGTCTGGCTACCATGCGCACAAGTACTTCGTCTTCTTTCGGAGGTTGAATATCTTTATATTCAACTTTAAGCACTTCTTGGGGGTTGCCAAATTCATTGAATATGAGACATTTAGCTTTCAAGAAACCCACTCCTTTAGTCGATTCTATGTTCATAACAACCTACCCCGTTTACGGAAGATTGATCTTATTGAAAATCAGTCAAATTTGCATAATAAGTATAACATCTCGTTACTAAAGTATGGGTTCATCCAGAATAGTTTCTTAACGTTCAGACCTTTTTGAAATTCTTTGGGTGCAGTTCATCCAACGCCCATTATTTATAGAATCAATGAGGAGCTAAAAGTGGAATCATGTAACTAAAAGTACTTTCGATTGGTGACTCGAACTTCTCTAACTTTAAACCTTTTGACTTAAAACCGAAACGATGGACGAGCCTCATAAAATTAAAACAGATAAACGGATCGTGCACATTACACTCCATCGTAGCGTAAAGCGCTGGTTCTTGTTGCTCTATATACATATTACTCACATCACCCAAGTTGGATGGATATTCTTTATTCAGGATGAATCCTACTTCGCCGACCATTGTATTCCCTTTTGATTCTAATGTTCTTATAAAAATACCGGGTCTAACTCCTAGCCCCAATTTTTTAACCTTCTCTGAACTCGAGATCATCACAGACTGAAAAGGGCTTATTTTTCTTTGCACTTCATGTCTAAACCATATAAATACTACGGACTCATCCCATTTAACTAAATTGATATGCTGCTCTTTAGCAGTCACACCATTTAAATATTGTTTGGCAATCTTCAATGAAGATATCTTCGAATCTACATCATGTCTCCAATTGGAAATTAAGCGTTCCATCTCTTCCTCATTTGAATGCAAATACTGATAAATGTCTTCAATGCTAATACCAGCCAAACGGAGTGAATGAATCATTAATGCTTGGGATAGTTGATCGTCTGTATAAATCCGATAGCCGTTTTCTAAACGTTTTTTAGGCTCTAACAATCTTTTTTGATCATAGAATCGAAGAGTACTTGGTGGCAAGCCAGTTCGCTCCGAAAATTCATTGATTTTCATCCCCATTTCTCTTCACTTCCTTTTGCCGTTACGCAGGATAAGACCAAACGTTAATGCGATTTCCATCTAAATCAAAGAAGTGAAAACCTGCCCAGCCATTATGGGGATTACCAGCAACTTCAGATGGGTGCAAGCCATTTGCCTTAAGTTGAATGTACGTTTCATGAAATAGTTCTGGCCTGACGTCAAAGTAATTACGAACTGTAGGGTTTGCTTTTTCGAAAGGCATATCTTCTATTTTTTCCAACCATATATTGTCGTAGAACACTTGAGAGAGCTGCATCCAGTCATATGCATCCTCAACTTGTAAGTGTGCGTAATTGTCATTTTGTTCTACTACTTGAACCCCAAGGTTCTCTTTATACCAAGTGACCGCCTTATTGATATCTTTTACACCTATTCTTACATTAACATCACCAAAACCCGTTACCCTAGCTTCAGGGAATTGCCCTTCCAAAGCTTTATTGTGTACTGCTGTCAGCCTTGCATTATCAAAAGCTTGGATATCAAAACTAACTTGTCCAGCAGGCAACGTAACCATATTCGAAATCTTGATCCCTTCCTTTTCAAAATAGGCAAGAGTATCCTCAAGATTCGCCACCTCAAATCCTACCCTAGTATGTCCTTCAAAACCGCCTTCAGATTTAAAATGTTCAAATTCCCCTTCAAAGGACTTCAATGTCACCACACCTAATCTCGGCATCTTAAGGAATGCCTTTTTTCCGACAGGTGTAACGACACTATCTAAACAAGTCCAACCCATATGCTTGGTATACCATTCAATCCCCTCTTCAAACTTGTCCCAAGCCACCATAATAAATCCACCATCCCAACGGAAAACCATTTGTTCCATCCCCTTTTTGAAAATAAATTCGGTATGTTCTACCTATTTTAATTATAAAGGTTCGAGTAAGTTTAAGGTCAAGACCTTCTTATCTCAATTCCTCAATAACTTCCTTTGTCACCGCCAAGAACTGTTCAGTGGCAGCTGTTTGGATAGAGTTTTTTAAAGTAACTAGGTTGAGTTTAGCTTCAATGGTTGGATTAATTAGTTCGACGAGAGGTGGGAGTTCATAGTTGTTAATATTCTGGAAGAGAGCAGGAGCAAATGCAATTCCGAGATTTTCTCGGACCATGTTAAGCATAGGAAAAGTTTCGGTACCCCAATAGATAATATTAGGCGTAAAGCCAGCTGCATCGCATCCTTCCAATATAAAGTCAGAGATGCCGTAGCCAAGGGTAGTGTGTGGCATAAGAAAGTTTTCTTTTTTAAGTTCTTTCAATTCGATTGTTTTCCTATCCGCAAGCGGATGCCCGGGCGGCAGCGCAACGTAGAGGGACTCGGTCAGCAGGGCGGTCGTATGGAAGTCTTTCTTGTCGAAAATATTACGGACAAGCCCTATATCCATCTTATGCAGCCGAAGCTGTTCTAAAATGAAAGCAGTGTTCCCTTCAAGAACACGGATTGTGATACGACTTCCCCGTTCATTCAGTCGTTTTACGACCTCTGGGATGATCGTAATATTAGCAATTGTCGAGCATCCGATTGTGACAGTTCCGTATTCCCCGGAATCGTGTTCAGCAACTTCTTTCATAATTTCACTAGTAGACAGCATCAATTGTTTTCCCCGTTTATAAAGGAGATGACCCGTCTCCGTTAACGTAAGTCGTTTGCCACTTCGAATGAACAAACTAACGTCTAATTCCTCTTCCAATTTCTGAATGGCTATGCTGAGAGGTGGCTGTGTCATATTGAGGGCAATCGCCGCTTTTGAAATGGAGCCTGTTTCGACGACCATAATAAAATACCGCAGCCGATCAAAATCCATAAAAACCCTCCTTTATATATTTTTTATATACATTCTACTCTTATTATATATTTTACATGTAATCGTTTTCAATATAAAATTCTAATTAGCATCAATTTTTGATCAGATAACAATATTGGGAGGGAAAATGAATGAAATTCAAAAAAATAATGAGTGTTTTAATGGTTGGAGGACTAGTAGCGGGGTTGGCTGCGTGTAATGGCGCTGCATCAAATGCAGGCAAGAATGATAATTATCCTTCACGGGCAATCTCATTGACGATACCGTATGCCGCTGGAGGTAGTGCAGATCTTCAAGCTCGTATTATTAGTGACTCCATTCAGAAAGATCTTGGTCAAACGGTCAACATCATTTCAAAGCCTGGCGGTGCAGGTTCTACAGGTATGACTGCTGTGAAAACGGCAAAACCGGATGGTTATAATATTATCCTCACAGCGGTCGGACCTTCTACACTCACGCCAAATGCCAACAACGTAGGGTACGACGTAACAAAAGACTTCAAGCAAATTGCACAAATTACAGAAGCTCCCTATGGAATTGCTGTGAATTCAAGCTCTGGCATTAGTAGTTTAAATGAATTGCTTGAAGTTGCAAGAACAGAGAGTGTGACATATGGAACGACCGGTGCTGGACTTCATCAGCATGTCGTAACAGCTGCATTTGTTGAAAGTCAGGGAGATCTCGACATGGAGCATATTCCTTTTGAAGGCGGAGCAGAGGCAGTAACTGCACTGCTCGGCAATCACGTTGATGCATCAGTTAACACAATATCTGAACTGCTCCCCCATGATGGAAACGGGCTTACGATTTTAGCTGTGACTTCTGACGAACGTCTGGAAGAACTGCCAGATGTACCAACGTTCAAAGAACTTGGCTATGAATTGATTAGTACAGGTGCATGGTTCGGATTTATGGCACCAAAAGATACTCCGGACAACGTCGTTACTAAGCTTGAGGAAAGTATTAAGAAGGCCCTCGAAGATGAAGAAGTCATCGCTCAGTTCAAGAAAGCGGGCTTGCCGATCTCCTTCCTAAATTCAGAGGAGTTTACGAAGAAAACAATGGAAGAGAATGAAAAGAATAAAGAAGTAATCAAATCGCTAAACAACTAATCTAGGAGGGATGTGTAGATGAGAAAAGAAATTTTAGACATCTCTACAGGCGGAATTCTATTGTTGCTATCAGCAATAGGGTTCTTGATGGCCGGACAATTCGGGAACGGACAAGCTTATGGGCCGGATTTCTTTCCGAAACTGATTTTGACGCTATTGGCGATTTCTGCAGCCTTGCTGATTGTCGGAGGAGCTTTACGTCTGAAAAAAGAAAAAAGCGTGCCACA
This sequence comes from Sporosarcina sp. SAFN-015, assembly GCF_051966875.1. GTDB lineage: Bacteria > Bacillota > Bacilli > Bacillales_A > Planococcaceae > Sporosarcina. The sequence goes on from NZ_JBQCKP010000001.1 coordinate 99,051, forward strand.
TATTCAGTTTGATCGGTCTGCTGTTGGAAAAATCGTCTTATTCATCGCATTGTTAATAACTTATATACTGCTTTTCTTTTGGGTCGGATTTATCATTTCGACCATCCTGTTTCTGCTTGCAGCCCAATGGATTTTTGGATTACGGAAGGTTGTGTTGCTCGCAGGTGTTGCGGTTATCCTGCCGATTTTACTCTATTTCATCTTCACACTGGCATTTAAGATTCCATTACCTTAAATTAACGTATCGAAAGGAGGATGCTTCATGTCTCAAGAATTCATCGCTGGCTTATTATTCGCCTTAGCACCGGCCGCAATTCTTGCCAACCTGCTCGGAGTAGGCCTTGGAATTGTTTTTGGCGCACTTCCTGGGCTGACTGCAACGATGGGGGTGGCCCTACTCATCCCGCTTACATTTGGATTAGATCCAGTAGTCGGTTTCAGTGCCCTGCTCGGGGTATATGTAGGTGCGGTATACGCTGGTTCAATCACCGCAATCCTCGTTGGTACGCCTGGTACTGCTGCAGCTGCAGCTACCCTTTTGGAAGGTCCAGCATTGACAAAAAAGGGAGAAGCCAAGAAGGCCTTGACGATGACAACAGTTGCATCTGTCATAGGCGGATTATTTAGCTGTGTGGCCCTCATTTTCATCGCACCTCAACTAGCAAAAGTCGCTTTGTCGTTTGGACCTCCAGAATACTTTGCACTTGCCCTGTTCGGAATTTCAATTGTTGCTGGTGTTTCTGGCGACTCTCTATTAAAAGGGATTATCGCAGGTTTAATCGGACTATTCATTGCTGTTATCGGTTTGGACCCTATTACAGGGGTCAACCGTTTTACGTTCGGTAATGCAAACTTACTGAATGGCATCGATGTAGTACCCGCGCTTGTTGGACTGTTTGCCATCTCTGAAGTATTAAGCCGTTTGGAAGGGAAAGCAGAACAGCTAAGAAGTAAAATCGGCAACTCTTCTATCGGGTTGAAAGCTGCAGAATTAAAACGCAACTGGTTCAATTTGTTGCGTTCATCCGCTATTGGAACATTTGTCGGTATTATCCCCGCAACTGGATCGGGTGTAGCATCATTCGTCGCTTATAACGAATGGAAACGAGTTGCAAAAGATAAATCGTCAGTCGGCAAAGGAAATGTTGATGGAATTGCCGCAACCGAATCGGCTAATAATGCGGTCACAGGCGGTGCCCTCGTTCCTCTTTTGACACTTGGCATTCCAGGTGATGTAATAACTGCCGTTATGCTTGGAGCATTAATGATTCAGGGACTGACACCAGGTCCTATGCTATTTACGACAAATGGCGATATTGTCTATGGTATTTTCATAGCATTGATCCTAGCAAACATCTTCATGCTTGTTTTAGGTTTAGGAGCTTCAAAAGTGTTCCCGAAAATCCTTAAAATTCCTGAAGAAATCCTGATGCCAGCAATCGTTGTACTCTGCTTGCTTGGTTCGTATTCGATTGCGAACTCGACATTTGATGTGCTGATCATGCTCGTATTCGGATTGTTAGGCTACGTTATGTTAAAAGTCGGCCTTCCACTTGCGCCGATGTTATTGGCATTGATTTTGGCACCGATTGTCGAAACGAACTTCCGTCGTTCGATGCTGCTATCGCATAATGATTTTTCCATCTTTGCAACCCGCCCAGTGAGCGCAGTGATTCTCGCTGTCACCCTCACGATCTTTGCGGTAATTATTCTGAAAGAATGGAGAAAAAGAAAATTGGAAGCGTAAGGAGGAGTCACAAGCAAATGCAAAGTGAACTGCTAAAGGAAATTACACGTTACATAAAGGAACGTCAGCCATCGGCGGTTGATTTTCTAGCTGAGCTGGTAAATACGGATAGTTCTGCTTTGGACAAACAGTCGGTGGATCAGGTAGGACGATTGATCCGACAAAGGCTTGACCAGGATGGCATAACATATGAAGTTAAACCTCACGCAACCTACGGGGATGCGATCATTGCCAAAGTGACTGGAAAACGGGATGGAAAAATTCTGCTCATGGGACATATGGACACCGCATTTCCGGTCGGCACGGCTAATGAGCGTCCATTTAAAAAAGAGGCCGATATGCTTCGAGGTCCAGGTGTATCGGATATGAAGTCTGGTCTTGTGACCATGATGGAAGCTGTTGCAACCTTGAAAGAGCTTGCGGAAGATGAAATTTGCGAGATTGAACTTCTTTTCACATCCGAAGAGGAAATCGGATCTCCTATTTCCCGGTCGATTATAGAAGAACGGGCGGCCGATGCGCTTGCTGTATTTAACCTTGAGCCCGGCCGTCCGGACGGATCAGTCGTCACTGCGCGCAAAGGTTCAGCCCATTTGAGGATCGATGTCGAAGGAAAAGCAGCCCACTCGGGGGCTTTTATTGAAAATGGTATAAGTGCTAACGATGAACTTGCAAGGAAGATGATTGAAATTAAAAAACTCATGGATATCGAAAAGGGGATAACAATCAACTTCGGCAAAATCCATGGAGGAATTGGTAACAACGTCGTGTCGCCATCTGCATCAGCTACCATTCACCTTGCTTTTTGGACATTGGACCAGTACGAACAAACAGTAGAGAACATACGTAAAATTGTTGACCATTCTTATATTGACGGATCCAAGAGTACGCTGTCCGGCGATATTGGCATGTTGCCGATGGAAAAACATAGCGGTGTGGAAAAACTATTCAACGTAGTTAAATGTGCAGGCAGTGAGCTTGGCATCAATATTACCGAACAACGTACAAAAGGCGCCGCCGATGCGGGCTTCACTGCCTCCTTGGGCATCCCGACAATCTGTGGAATGGGGCCAGTAGGCGGAAACTGGCACGGGACAGATGAATACATGGAACTTGACACTTTTGAGCCAAGAACCCTGCTTCTCGTCCATTCGATTCTAAAATTCCTCAAAACCCAAAACTAATTTGTTGAGCACTGTGCATAAAGCACAGTGCTTTCTAGTAAGAAAGGGGGGAACCCGTTGACACTTGGTTTGATTTTTCACTCCATCGGAATTATCACCTTAATGATCACAATTGGAGTTATCCTGGCGCGAACATTCCATTTTAACGAAGACACGCGGAACGTCTTTATTAGTCTGATTGTAAACGTCGGTATGCCTTGCATCATCTTGTCGAGTATTTTACAAGTGGACATTAACGGGGATCTTCTTCAAAAAATACTACTTGTATTCTTCCTCTCCATTGGCATTAACGTACTCGGCATTGGCATGGGCTATCTTTTTGCAATTGTATTTCATAAGAAAGTCGACCGAGCAAAGGAACTTGCCATTCTATCTGGTTTGGGAAATACAGGGTTTATCGGAATTCCACTATGCGCTGTACTATTAGGACCTGAAGGAGCCTTGTATGCAGCCATGTTTGATGCGGGGGTTGACTTTACAATCTGGACTGTCGGTGCTCTGTTGCTTCAAAAAAACCGGCGAGTCGGATTAGGCATGCTGCGTACAATGATCAATCCTCCAATCATTGCGATTTTCATAGGAATACTGATGGCGCTCTCCCAATACCGCCCACCGCTACTCATTGTAGATCTGTTTGATCGTTTAGCAGCCATTGCAGCCCCGCTGGCCATGTTCTATATCGGAATCATGATGATGAACCTCTTTCAAACGAAACCTGCACGAGGACTGCAGATATCGCGGTCGACTCTGTGGCTGCCGATAATGGTCAAGCTCATTTTACTGCCGGTCTTTGCCGTCTTAATCGGCAAGACCTTGTCTCTTCATCTGGTGATGCTGCAAACCTTGCTCATTCAGGCAGCCATGCCGACCTTGACTCTTTCTTCCATTCTGTTTGCTAAATATTCCGCAGACGAAGAGATGGGTGTCATCACAACCATTTTCTCCACGCTCGCCGCATTGCTAACGATACCGATAATGATTTATTTGTTGAATTTATTAATACTTCAATGATTACTAAAAGACATGTTAAACGTTTCGTCCTAAGTTTCCCCAACAAGTTGAAGAATAAGAAGTGAAAGAAAGCGACCATTCTGTTTTAAGAATGGTCGCTTTTTATTAATGTTTATGAACACAATATGGTAAACACCAGGAAGTTTGAATAAAACCCTACCCGTTTCCCACTTCAATTTACTACATATCTAACCAGCCCAGTCGCATTGGCATATAACGCGGCGTGTGTTCTGTCTGCCAGTTCGAGCTTCGCAAGAACCTGGCTAACGTGTTTTTTCACGGTATATTCGGTGATGTACATTTTTTGGGAGATTTCCTTATTTGAAAAGCCTTTTCCGAGTTCCATTAACACTTCCATTTCCTTAGGCGTTAACACTTCGGTTTGCTTTTCCGATTTATAAGAGGTGCTCGGCTTCATTACAAATTCGAGCACACCTTGGTCGTAATACGTTCGTCCTCTATTGATCATGCGTAGTGCATGCAACATTTCTTCCGGCAACGCTTCTTTTAACACATACCCGTCGACTTCCATTTCTTTTGCCCGTCTGAAATCTTCTTTATCCGTTGAAGAGGTGAGCACAACAAACTTGCAAGTTGCGCCTTGCCTTCTTGCTTCGGCAATCAAGTCAAGACCTGATTCGTCGCCTAGCCTTAAATCGACAATCGTCAAATCAGGCTTCAAGGAATTCAATACAAGCAGCCCTTCCTTGCCGTTTGCCGCTTCCCCAAGAATCTCTATATCATGTTCAAGAGAAAGGATAGCAGTTAAACCTTTTCTTACTAATGGATGATCATCAATAATTACAATTTTCATAGCTCTATCATCTCCCTCATTTTCCCTGTTTTACTTTTTGGAATCTCTATGCGGATTGTGGTCCCAAAATCTGGTGGGCTGTCAATGGAAAGGTTGCCGCCAAACAAATTGACACTCTGCTGCATATTGTAAAGGCCGATCCCTTGTTCTTTCCTATCTCGTCCTCTCATCGACTGAAAACCATTTCCGTCATCCCAGATTGTTACTTCAGTCTTTTCATCGGTAATTAATATTTCCAATTCGATTCGTTTACATTTGCCATGGCGCACCGCATTGCCACAAGCTTCACAAACGATTCGATAAATCGCTTCCTTTAAATCGGAGGAAAGAATTGATTCATGCCCCTCGAGATTATGGTTAATGCATATGTCATTAAGTTTCGCAAAATCTTTAACATACTTAGCAATCCTTGAAAAGAATGGTTTCTCTCCTTTTTTCACAGGACTTAGACTGTAAATAGCGGCCCGTAATTCCTTCATTGTTTCTTGAGCGGATACCGATAGAAATGTATACTCCTCATCTAGTTCTTCTTTTGTCATGAATTGACTCTTACCTTTCAAGCTATGAAGAGAATAGACGATACCAAACAATCTTTGTGACACACTATCATGTATTTCATTCGCAATGCGGTTCTGCTCTTCCAATATAAGCATTTGGTCCATCATTCGATCCATTGAAATCCGTTCAAGCATAAGTTCACCGAGTTCTGCTATAGCTTCAAACGGACGGTTTATACGTAGCGGCTTCCAATCCTCTTGTAAATTGCCGATTTTCACACCGACAACTCCATTATTCGATGAAGTGCGAATGACTTTCATCAGATATACCTCTTCACCGAAATTCCCAGCAAATGCCCCACTTTGATTGCGAATCCAATGCCAGGCTTTTTGCAGCTCCAATTCCAATCCCGCAAATTTTGTCCTATTAACAATCTGACTTCGTTGTTCAGCACTGATAAGCCAGAAAAAAGCCTCTTCACATCGAGTGCATTTCCGTAATGACTCGGTCACTTCCACCATGACTTTTCCGGCATTTTTTTTGCTCGTCATCCCTTCTGTCAACTGGTAGAAAGACATGATATGTTCCATTGTTTCTATATACTTTTCATTCGTTATTCTCAGCTTTTCGTTCACGAATAAAAGTTCATCTTGTTGGATTCGCAGAAGACGAGCATTAGCATCCAACTCTTTCGTCAGTCTGGAAAATAAACTGACAAGCAAGGTCGTCAACAAACAGACTAAATAAAAATAAGATCGTTCCTCGACCACTTGCCGAATGGAATCTGCTCCAGCTAACGAGAACGTGATGAAAGTCGCGTTGCCAAGATAAAATGTTAATGCGCCCCAGCAATATAACGGTGCCAAATATCCTGCAGCGATAAGCACTGGATTCAATGCATACCAGATGAATGGACTCGTAATGCCCCCAGTCGGAATTAACAATAACGTTAACCCGATTGTTTCAGTTAGAACGATAGCCTGAATCACTTTTACATTTCCTATATATCTTTTTTGCAAATCAGCGATGATCCATGCCGCAACTAATAATGCACCGATAATGCCAAGTTTAAAAATCCATGGTGCTTGGGGACCGAAGAGAAAAAAGACCGAAGTTAACAGTAGTGATATAGCCCGAAATAACAACGCCAAGTTTAGAATATTCCCCAGGCTCCCTGTTAATGCTCGCAAAATCTCCTTACTCTTCCGCATAAATGCTTCTACCTTCGTCCCATATTTCATCGATTACGGCCAAGTGCGCTTCAAACGCTTCATATTTATATAATTGGTTCCCGTCCACAATAAAATAGCTAGCTCTCTCTACCCCTTCTTGTTGAACGAAAATAGGAAGTTCCTTCTCATCCGCTATTTTTAGAAGCGACTTTATATCTGATAACAGCAATATTGATTTTCCATCCATGCCTTCATTTCTCGATACGGCAATAATTCTATTTCCATACTTTTTATTAATCGATTCAATTTGTGACTTTCGTTTTCTCGGTTTCATAATATTGTTCACATAAATCCATAGCAGCGACAATACTAGTGACGACAGTAAACTTGAAATCCTTAAAACGCTTACTGGTACAACGACACCTAAAAAATTGAGTGTATTAGTAATAGTTTCAATAGAGCCGAACTGAATCGGTGAAGTAAATTCTTTTTCACTAGCCAAAACAATACTGTCGAATAAATAATGGAAAACAAGGTTCTCATTTACTTGCAATTCCCTTTTGATTCCATCAAAATGAATAGTCCCTTTTATCATCGGGGTTACTAGTAAGGAATATTTAGAAGGCGTAATACCTGTTTCCTCTTCCGCCTGGGTAATGAACGCATTTATTTTATCCAGATCAATCGAGTAGGTGCCATCCATAATCGATATGGCTGTCCCTTTTTGTTGAAATGATTGTTTTTTCTCCAACGGAAATGTCTTTTCCCAAAGATCTTGGGCGACCACTGTTAACTGGACTTCATGCTCTCCTTCAACAACTATATCCTCTGTGGAAGTAATGATCGTTTTCATATCAATCGGAATTGCGGTTGTAATCTTCTTTAAAATCGTATCTCCAACCGGAACTGTTCCTCCAGACGTATTGAGGACATTCGGTTTGATGGTAGCTTTATAGTCGTATATTGTTGTAATTCCAGTTGGATTTGAATGTGTCGTCGTAGTTGAAGTGGTTGGTTGTAGGAAGGAGTAGATTAAAATAGCAATGGATACAGCAAGGACACTAGAAAGGATCAGATTTCGTGTTTTATTCCATCTCATTAAAAATTGTTTCAAACCAGCCACTCCTTTACTCTTCGATTTCATCATCTATTTCGGTAGTCATTTCTAATTCGTCTACTTGCAGCGATTCTTCCGCATGCTCTTCAGGAGCATCCTCTTCCGGGTCTTCTTGCACAATAACCGCTTCTTCCTTCTCATCGCTATCTTCTTGTTCAGGATTTTCCACTTCCTCTTCTTCTTTCTCATCCTCTTCTATCAACAGCTCAAGAAGGATCTGTTCTATATTGGATTGGGGAATAGTCGTCTCTACCAATGCATATCCACCATCCCATTCGATATCCAATAAAATCGATTCGCTTATTTCTTCAGGATGGCCTTGAATTGTAAAACCGGCACTTCTTCCTGGTCCGATTTGAAATGATTCATTCGGAGCTATGCCGCCTGTGTCCCTTACCTGCACAACGGTTTCCATGTTATTTGTTATCCAAAATAGCCGGCCTTCTCCATAATGGACAGATAATAAAGCATGACTTTCAGATACTGAGGATACTGTCGCTTTGTTCCGCAGTTCCGTGTTAGAAAAACTAGTACTTTGTAGAAATAAAAATGATAAGAACAATAATAATACGGCACCATATAAGTATTTTTTCACCGAAATACCTCCCAAAAATAATAAAAACCCAATCAAATCGGACGCTTGTCCGCATTTAATCAGGTCGGTTGCACCATTAACTCCATACGTCCAAGGTGCCCAAATACAGGACGTATTTCATCGTTCCCATGATAAATTTGTAGTATTACAAGTATTATAACGAACGCAATTTGAATATTTTGTCATTACTCGTAAGGAGTATAGTTCTATTTTTGATTAATAAGATTTTATTTTGGCACTACTTGTCGAATTTTTCCATCAATCAAAAAAAGAGAATTGACCGTATAGATCAATTCTTCAAAAGCACTTTTCTATTAATCGACAGCCTCTCCACTGACAACAAGGTTCGGAGCAAAATTGCCAAGGCTTGCATTGCTCTCCACAACGATTTTCACATCGACTTTCGCCATTTCATTCATTTGAGCCGAGACACCTGAAGCAGCTGTCAATTTCGCAACATCAGCACCTCTTATACTGTCGATTTCAGTCCAATTATCATTTCCACTCTTCACCCAAACACTGATGCCTTCCGGCAAATTATATTCGGTTTTAATAGTTGCATACACAATATTTTCCGAGTTGTTTTCTATAGTAAAAAGCTCATTCCATATATACTCACTATTTTTTTGCAATCCAAATGACGAATTATTATTCCCTTTGTTGAAATCAATCTTTAACACACCATCTTCAATCGTTGTCGCATTATGTTTTCCGACATTTAATGCTAGAAGCGCTTCGTCTGTACTGACAACACTTCCTGTCATCGCACTCGTTACTGTTGCGGATGAATACGACATAGCGGCCATTAAGCTTGAAATTGCAAGTAATAAAACGATCATCAATACACTTTTCTTCATTCGCACCTCGACACCCCTTTTCTTCTTTTACGAAAAAAGAATTGATGACAAATGCCATCAACCCTTTTTCGACATTATTTCACTTGCGCTTCTGCAGCTACAACTAAGTTAGGATTGAAGTTACCGAGGGACGCTTTGCTGTCAACGACCAATTTAATATCTACATTAACTTCATGCTTACTCAAGTTCTTAAATGGAATCGGTAGTTCGCCAATGAAAGCTCCGTTGACACTGTCGATTTTCGTCCATTCACCATTTCCAGCCTTTGCGTACAAAGTAACGCCAGCAGCTGGATTGTTTTCTGTTTTGATTGTTACTGCAACTTGGTTTTCAGAGTTGTTTTTCACGCTGAAAAGTCCGTCCCATACATATTCACTCTGTTTTTGAACACCGTACGTACTGACTGGCATACTTGTAACATTGCCTTTATTGAAGTCAATTTTCAATACGCCGTCCTCAATTTTTGCCGCATTGTGCTTTCCTGCATTCAGTGCCAATAAGGCTGTATCCGTCGTTTTCACAGTTCCTGTCATCGCACTTGTCACTGTCGCAGATGAATACGACATTGCAGCCATCAAACTTGAAATGGCTAGCAGCAACACTACCATCAACAAACTTTTTTTCGTCTTCAAAATACCATCTCCTCTTCTTTTATTCGGCTCCTCGCCGTTGTCTAACTGATTTAAGTATAGGAGAGATATTCATAGACTTCGTCGCTCGTAAGAACACTTTTTTAAAACTCTTTCGTCTACATTGCAAGCTACTTTTGATACTTGAGACTACTACGAATGGCTACTAACAAGTATACTTTCGTACCATTCCCCTCCCTCTTGAGAGGGGTTAATTCAGGAGATATTTATCTTACAATTACAGTAAGGGGGAATATATATTGAAGCGATTATCGAAGGTTTTTAACATCCTGCTTCTATTCGTTATCCTGCTTACGCTAAGTGCAGCAGTCGGATCTGCCATTATGAAAAAGCCGATATTGCTCACTGTTATACGCTCCGACAGTATGGTACCTGTCTGGGAGCGAGGAGATATGGTAGTGATTAAAAATGTAGGCAAAAAAGATACTATTAATGTGGGAGATATCGTATTCTTTACAACCGACAAAGGAAGCTTGGCCACAAAAGGATGGATTGCACATCGAGTAATGGAAGGAAATGATGAAGAAGGATTCATCACAAAAGGGGATGCCAATAAGCAGACGGATCAGGAATCAGCGGGGTCAGGTTTGATTAAAAGAGAATGGATTGCTGCCAAGGCCGTTACAATCGGAGATTCTCCTCTCGTCATACCTAAAGCAGGCTATTTCTCTCTTTGGATGGAAAAATACCAAGGTAATCCTTATGTATTGCCCGTGTTTGCCGTCATCTTAGCTTTGCTTATTGGAATCGGAGAATTGAAATCAGGCAGACGGCACAAAAAGAAAAATAAAGGCATGGATTTGCAACTAATCTATATAGGTGGCGGCTTTGTTATTGCCATGATCATGGGAGGTACAATGCTCGCTTCCAGCCAACATGTGAAGCTTATATATGAGGTATCTGAAACGAGCAAGGGGGTTCTTATGGGAAGTTCCTTAGGTATTTTGCAAGTCGGTGATGTTATAACACAACCGTTATCCGAACTACGAAATGATGGCTTCATCCCTTCAATCGGCGTCATTACAACGAATGATAACCAAATTGATTTAAGTCACGAAAGGCTCAACCTTACAAAAGGACAACTTGTTGAAGCAGAATACACGTTGCATGCCGAAAAACCAGGAAAGTACGAAACAGCCATACGCGTTGGGATCTTTTATCCTTTCCTGCCTTCATCAGTCATCTATTTTCTTGCACAGAAATCTTATTGGCTGGCCTTAATCATTATCTCGATCATTCCAGGATTACCGCTAATGGTATATCCATTTATAGACAGGAAAATGAGAAGAAGAATGGTAAATGTGTTTCGTAAAAAGTCGAGAAAATTTCGAGGAGCTTTCCCTTTCTAATCGTGCAGTATCGAAGCACCTTGTCCAAACGGGCAAGGTGCTTTATTTACATAAAAATATCCCGAACGGTAAATTTCGACCATTCGGGATATCAATTACTGATTCATGAAGTTTTTAAATGGATATAGGGAAATGAACACTTCACCTTTTACTCTTTCCTTCGGTATCAACCCTACATCACTACTCCGGCTATCCAAGCTTTCACCAGGCGTTCTGTTGTCCCCCATAACAAAATATGAGTCCTTGAGCACAGATGTTAGAGCCATATCATTCGGGGTTCCCATTGCGAATTCTTCATTTACAGCTTCGCCGTTCACAAGTACAGCTCCGCCTACAATTTCAACTGTGTCATCTGGCACTGCAATAATTCGTTTAATAACATCAAAACCGTGCTGATCCCGGAATAGAATAATGTCATTTCTCTCGAGTTCGTAAAACAGGTTGCTCGTTACAATTACGTCATTGTTATTGATTGATGAGGCCATTGAATTGCCACTTATTACTGTTATACCGACTACACTGCGAACAATGAAAACAATCGCCGCTACAATCAGCACAAATTTCACCCAACTTACTATACTCTCAATAACTTTATTTGTATCTTTTTCCTTTTGAGTTGTTGGGGCAACATCAAGTTTGATCATATGCATTATATATCAAGTCCTTTTCTATCATCAGAACCAATTTCTTGATCTTGTTCAGGTTCTTGAATGATTTCTGTTTCGATTTCAGCATCTGATTCATCAGGATTGTCTGACTCAACATCAGGTATAGTTTCTACCTCTGTACCGACCTCTGTTCCAGGTTCCGTTTCGCTTCCTTTCTCATCTGATCCGGTACCCTCTTCATTCTCAACTTCGGTAGTAGGCTCAGGCACAGGAGTTGGCTGAGGCGCCTCCACTCCAGGTGAATTGCCTGGAATACTACCTTGCATGGCCTTTTCCATTTCCCTAATTGCTTCTTGGTAAATACTATCCAATTCCTTTTGAATACTACTTTCCCCAGCTGATTTGTCAATTACCATGTTGTTGATCAATTCATCGGCATAGTTTCTTAAATTGCTAGTTCTCATTTCCTTTTCCGCAATCGTAAAAGAGTCAATGTATTGGCTTGCTTGTTGAATTTCTATTTGCAACTGTTCTTGTATGCGACCAATTTGAATATCACGTTCATTCTCGATAGCATCTTTGATCTCTTCAACTGCAGTTCCTCTTTTCGAAGTAAACCAATTTGTAAGAAGTGAATGTACATCCTGCTTTGCGAAAGCGATCGATACACCGCTTCCAAGTACCCCAGTCAAAAGAACAGCTCCAATTAGGAATTTAACCTTTTTCATATAGTATAATTTTTTATTTCTATATCTAGTTATTCTAGTATCCACTTTGCAACCCCCTCATTAAAATATTAGGGCCTGGCAAATTAAACGGCAGGCCCTAACAAGTATTATTTATTCATTGATGCTGGAAACGACTTCGTCTAGTGCAGCAATTGCTTCAGCTTCTAGTTCCGCCGCTTTCGTGGCAATTAAGCCTTCTTGTGTTGCAACTAGGTCAGCAAGAATTCCTTCAACTTGTCCACGCACTTCGTCAATCTTCCAATCGATTCGGTTTTTCAAATTACGAGTGTTGATTTCCTGTTGTGTTGCTAACTCGGCAGTCAGTTCTTCTTTTGCAATTCGAATCGCTTCTTCCAACTCAGTAACGGCCGCGTCTTTCGCTGCAGTCAAGTCATTAGTGACTTGTTCAATAGCTGCTTGTCCCTTTTCACCTGTAAATGCAGTTAAATCAGTAGTAGCATATGCTAGCGCTGCGTCTCCAGCTTCTTGAATTTCAAAATAACCTTTAAGGAATTCATTATAGAAAGCTAGTCCTGCACCATCGATCAATTCATCCTTCGTACTTTCCACCGATGCTATCCTGCTTGCTTTTGCATTTGTAATTGCTGTTGTAGCAGCCCCAATTTCACTATCCCTCTTATTATTAATGTCAGTCTCTGCTTCAGTTTTCATTCCGTTATACTCATTTTTCAATCCAGGCAATTGCTCTTGTGCATATTTTGATACATCTGAGTTAATGGCCAATAACGTTTCGCCAAACTTCCCATCGTACCAAGACTTCAAAGCCCCGCCTGCGTCTGTGTTAGCAAATGCCATTCCAACGCCTGATAATAATCCTACCGAAATTGCCCCAGCCAATACTTTTTTCTTAACAGTCATTCCCATTTTATAACTCCCCTTTATATATTATTTTTATTTGTAGGTCCACCCATAGAGTGAACCGTAGAAACCTTACTCTGATAAAATATCTTCCAAAACGTCGAGAAAATCATTTTCGATTTCATTCATCATTTCTAGCAAATCTTCATCATCCATAACCCATTCGCTATTCATCAAGGATTCTTGGGTTTCTGAGATTTGCTGAAGATATTCGCTCTTGTATTTGCTCATTTCATTAAACTTATCTTTTGCAGTTACTTGACCGAAATTCTCAAGCGATTGTTCTGCTTTTTTCATTGACTGTTCTTGCTGTGTGGCTACGGCTTCCTCCAGTAAGGAGATTCCTTGTTGTACCTCTTCACTTGACTGATCAGTAATGAATGCAAATTTCCCTTTAAACGAATGAGCAATATTTAGAGCAAACTCCGACTTAGCATAAATTGAGGTACTTGCGAGCAAAAAGCAGCAAGTTATGAATCCGAACGCAATTCTTTTCATTATCACCTACCCCTTCAGTTAACCATGTTCTTTTGCACTAACTCTCAAGTATCATTTAGCCTACCTAAGATTGATTAGTGGGTTTTTCTATCTGTACTCAGTATAGGTCCTATGATTCTACTCCTCTTCCCTCCTTCGGATACTTTTTCATTCCTCTTTAGTGCTCACATCCATACACTTTCTAATGACTCCTTCTTCTCCCTTTGTGTAAGTCGGTATACTTTTGTACCAGCTGAATTGTTTGTAGATGGGTTAGCTGCCTGTGTAAGACGCATTTATGACAATTCGTTCAGAGGTATTTTCATACAATGAAAAAGTCATCCGTCTTAAACGGATGACTTTCATTCGCGTCAATATACAATTGTAGTGAATAAACAGAATTGCGTGCTGCACAGGCACCAAAATTTTTGCATATTAACCGATTACATAATCTTTTCTATTTGCAAGGTTTTTAGCTGGTCTTGCTGGTGGTATATCGGTGTTCGGCGCATACATGTACACACAGAATAGATCCACTATGAGGTACATTTGGCTATCATCATTCCCATTTTCATAGAAAAATATCGGTTGTTCAATTTCATCCGCAATCTTCAGCATGGATGTAAATGTAGCGAAATGGACAATGGTCTTTCCTGTGAAATCAATTTGTTCCGAAATCGGGATCACCCGCCTTCCGTACTTCTTGCTAAGCCTTTCCGCTTCCGATGTGTCATCATTCACCGGACCCTCGTCCAAATATACGAGCGAAAATAGAATGGACAATATAAGAAGAAGGAATAACGATATACTAATAATTCGTACAAGAAGCAAGGGAATAGATAATCCAAGTATACTGAATGATTTCGTCAGAGTTTGATTTTCATTAGGTTCAATAGCAGTAGAGTAGGCTTTCTCACTAGCAAGTTTAATTTCCTCAGGTAAATAATCGAATATGAGCTTGTCCTGGATATCGAGCTCCTTTACCTTATCCGAGTATTGAAGTTCTCCTTGAATCGTTGGAACGACTTCAAGTTCGTATTTTGGGTGCCTCACTCCCGTTTCATTCTCAACTTGAAGAATAAAAGCATTCACTTGGCCCAAGTCGATTTGATAGGAACTGCTGATAACGGATATATCCGTTCCTTTCCCTTCAAAGCTTTGCTTGTCCTGCAAAGAGAAAGCCCTCTCCCAATTGCCTCCTGCTTTAATAAGTAGTTGAACTTCGTATGATCCCTTGGCGAGTACTTCTTCATCAGCACTTATGATGGATTTTAAATCGATAGGGATTGCAGTAGTGATGTTTTTATATAGTGTCTCGCCAGCCTCTACCGTTCCTCCATTTGGATGAAGGACGTTCGGAGTAACCATTGCTTTATAGTCAAATGCAGTTACCATTTCGGGTATGCCATCTTCAGATTGGGCTGTATTCGCGTTCGGTATGATCCAGGTATAAATAGTTACGATACCTACTATGAGCAATAAAGACAACAGAGAGACAAAAAGTTTCTTATTGTTCTTCTTTAATACAGTTGCTAAGATTCTATTCAGCAAAATCACCCCTCCAAGTCAATATCAGTCCTAATTATCGGCTAGTATAACAATTAAGATAGGAGCATTCCGTCGATTCCTGCGGTGCTATCCCTTCTATTTTTGTCGAATAAATAGATAAGTCGCATTCTCTCTACTCAGCATAAATGAAAAGCCACCCATGCACGTTTCGCCATGCACAGGCAGCCCCCAAAACTTGTCTATTGAGCCAGTTTCATCCTTCTATAATGCCTAACAATCATAAATACAATTCCACCTGTAACCAGCACGGAACCAATTAACATGAAATTAAATATTTTTCCCGACGTAGCTTTCAAGGTAAATCCTGAAGAAGCTAATACCCCACTGTCAATCATCCCTTTTGTCATAGCTTGGACTGCCATCTCTTCTTTCCCTTCCGCTGCAAAAGTGAATGTAAATGCAGATGATAGCCCTTGAAAATCATTTCCAAGATGCTCTGGAAAACGAATTGTAATGTCCAAACTTTCCTCATTGCCACTCACAAGTTTTCTCGCCGGCAACGATTTAAATTCAGACAATTTCCCAGTATACAATTCCACGTCACCGGCTTTTATCTCCACCAATAACTCATTAAATAGCTTCACTTCTCCGTCGTTCTGCAATTTCATTTGATAGTCAAAATCTTTGCTTCCCGTATTTTTGACTATAATCGTCCGAGGCGCCCAGTCGCCGGGCTTCATATTGCTAATGTCGAATAAAGTACCTGTCGGCGAAAGGCTGATGTTCAATTCATTCGTGTCCGTCTCACTCTCACCATCCGCAAATACACTCGCTATTGGTATGAAACATGATCCGCTGATCAATAAAATTAGTGAAAAAAGTCGAAACAACCTGCTCATAATAGTGCCTCCTTATACATCCGCTTGCTTTTTTTGAGGCAGTTCGATTTGAGAAAGAACCTTCCAAATTGTAAAGGCAGAGTAGATAAGCAATAGAAAACCAGGGATCAGCAGTAGTAGTGCTCCATTCTTCGACTGTGCAAAATTTATAAAGTAACCGACGTAAGGCACTGTGAAACCGGTATACTCCGCAACTACATTATCTGCTAAGACCGGATTCATGTCTTCCGCATTATTGTTGTCACCTTTTGTGCGGTAAAGTACATTATCACCACTTTTTACTACTTCGGTAATTCTATGCGTAATCAAAATATCTTCTTCCATGAATGTAATGACGTCGCCTTCTTTAAAATTGGTTTTATCTTCGACCAATTTTACGGAGATGATCGAGCCGGTTTGAATTCCCGGCTCCATGGAACCTGATAGCACTGATTTAAATTGGTAGCCGAAAAGTTGTGGCTCCCCGCCAGACGCTTTCGTGATGACCACAACGGAAGCCACCCCGATCAACAAGATCATCAGTATTGTAGAGACGATGCTATTAATCCATTTCATTATTTTCTTCGTTTTCATTTGTATCCCCCTCTGCTTTCATTGTGTTTTGTTCTGGTTTTTCAGGTATACTCATCTCTTTGTCATAATCACTTTCTATAGGAGGATTTTCCTCAGTTCCATTTTTAGATTCATCTTCTTTCGGTTGTGTTTGAACATCTTCTTCAGGATTTTCTTGCTCTTCTTCTCTGTTGATATCCAAATCATCGCCTACTAAATCGTCTGAATCACTTGGCTCTTTATTTTCCGGTTCAGTTGCCTGTTCATCTTTTAGTTCATCAACGTTCCCGGCTTCATTCTCGGAATCTGCATCGATTTCCTCACAGTCTCCCTCTTCAGACTTGCCATCAACCACATCAGTTCCTGCTTCTTCCTGAGGTGCGTCTACTTGATTTTCATCGCCAATTATATTTTCATCGCCAGATGATGAATCATTATTAGTATCTTCCTGAGGCGTTTCTATTGCATCTTCATTACCTGCATTTGTTTCGTCACTTGATGGTATGTCATTTTGGATTTCTTCCTGAGGAGCCTCTACTTCAACTTCCTCAACAACACTTGTTTCGTCGCTTGATGGTATATCATTTTGAGTTTCCTCCTGAGGCGTTTCTACTTGATCTTCGTTGCCTGCTGAGATATCATTTGGGATTTCTTCTTGAATCTCTTCTACTTCAACCTCAACAGTCGTTTCGTCAACTGGTGAAACATTGTTATCAGTTTCTTCTTGGGGTACTTCAACTTCTTCTTCGTTGCTGCCAGTTGTTTCGTTATCTGACGTGACGTCAGCTTCGACTTGCTCCTGAGGTGTATCTACTTCTCCTTCGCCAGACGATACATCGCCAACATTTTCCTCACTTGGTATTTCCATTTGGGCCCCGCCGTCAACGACTTTCCCTTCATCTGGTGCATCAACGCTTTCTTTTTCTTCTTGGGACGTGTCAGCTTGTGCTTCGCCATCGATAATAGATTCTTCATTTGGCACTTCGCCTACTTCACTTTCATCCAGAGGAATACCTGCCTTGTCTTCGTTGTCGACAGCAGTTTCCTCATCCTTTTCTGTATCCTCCACATCACTGCATGCTTTCTTTACGGGATCCCATACGCCAGCTATAATCATATCGGAAACTTCCGCTTGGCTGCTCAGATAAGCAGACGTGCCAGACGTCATATAACTAGTGCTAAAAATAATTAAATAACCTATGAGTGCCAATTTTAAAGTAAGAAAAAGTCCTTGTTTCCTTTTTCTATATACGCGTATACGCTTTCTTCTCAATTCAATTCCGCCTTTCTAATTTTCTTCACTGGAATTTTCTTAAATATATTCCTCAAGACATAAAAAGAGTTATATGTTGAGAAATAAATATAAGAATAAATTCTGGCGGCTTACTAAAAATAGAAGTAGGGAGGAGAAGGGCTCTCCTCCCAGGTTATAAATTATCTGGATGTTCCAGCTGTCTGTTTTGCATCAAATGTCCATTTCAGTTGTAAATCTGCGCCTTGGTAAGCGTTTTGATCTTCGCCATTGTCATTGAATCTAAACATTACGTGCAATTTATCTTTTGTACCCGCTTTGAGACCGCTCTTTTCTCCACCTTGCCATCCAAACCATCTAGGTGATTCATTTTTAACGGCATCCTCTGTCATATTTGCCAATTCGCTTAACGTCATAGAGTCAATTACGTTGCTCGGTCCAAGAATACTGCTTTTATCTTCGTTAATAAGGAACTCAACTACAATGTGATCCCCAAAACCAGCTACCGATTCTGTGTACTCAGTAGTTAAGAGCACTTTAGAAATATCGAGTGAACCATTATTTTCCAAGTGGAAACCACGATACATCCAGTCACCAGGCTTCAAGTTACCTACATCGATGATTGTTTCAGGGTTCACTGCCAAATCCAATGTACCAGCAGCAAATGAGTTCGTGCTTGTTTCAACGTCATTGAAATAAGCATACGTTCCTCCACCGATCATACTTACAGCCAATGCACCAGTTGCGACACCCATTGCTAGTTTCTTTTTAAGACTCATTTTAAATTCCTCCAATTATTTTAGTTTTTTTGACTTGCGGTATTGCGTTTTGAATCAGTTTTTCTTTTGCTTTGTGAAGCAAATGTGGATCAATGCACCATTTTCATAGTCTGGCAGTTGTTTTGCTTCCACTGTTTCACCTTTGTCTGGAATGATTTCATACAGTTAGTCGAAGAAGTTTAGATTAAGATATTGAGTGCTGTTACATAAGAAACTCATTTCCAGATGAAAGTGAAACTACGCCCATCATCTCCTCCTTTTGCTTCGCTTTATCCACTATGAAGATGGAACTATAGTTAGTATAAACAGAGAAAATCGATTCAACTCCCCTCTAAGGGGTGATTTTTTCGACCTTGGCATTCTACTTTAGGATGATTTATCTAATGCACTTTTGTGTCATTCCATTTAATCGTTCTTTTGGTAGAATATTTGTACTAATTCGTTTGCATGAGTTTAACGGTAAAGATCCAGTACGCGGAACGCTTTTTATTATTGGCGAGGGGGCTATATTGAAATGAGAATTGTAGTAGTGGATGATCAAACACTCATCCGTAAAGGGGTGATTTCAATTCTTCTATTGCAAGACAAATGGGAAGTATCCGGTGAGGCTGGGACCAAGAAAGAAGCGTTACTATTAATTCAAAATGCAAAGCCCGATTTGGCTATCGTTAACTTCCATTTAGGAAAAGATAGCGGTTTGAATGTCATAAGTGAAGCAAGACAAACAGATTCCACTTGTAAATTCGCCATCCTTACCTATTCCAATGACCCCTTGTCCTTCGAGCGCGCAAAGGAATTAGACATAGATGGTTATATTTCACTGAATGCACAACCCGAAGAACTCGTCTATGCCATCCAAGTGATTCAAAGGGGAAGGAAGTATTACGACCCTGACATCATAGACTTACTGATGCAAACACAGAAGAAGCCACAAGTGGATGACCATCTTGCGGAAAAACTTACTTCTAAGGAAAGGGAAGTATTGCAAAAACTTGGTTTGGGATTCTCAAACAGACAAATATCCGAGAGTCTATTCATTTCTGAGAATACGGTGAAGAAGCATGTCAGCCATGTTTTAACGAAGTTAAACCTGGGCGATCGCACACAAGCTGCGCTTTATGCAAATCAAACGGGGTTGGTCAGGTAGATGCTGTTGTCTGTTTTGTAAGGTCGATACTTATACATGGGAATAAAAAAACCCGCCTCCCAAGTTGGGAAGCAGGGCCATTTCATCGTTTTATTCAATTGTAAAAGTTGCCAATACGCCTTCTTTTAAGGTGGCTCCAGTTGCACTCTTAATGTCTTTGCTCACTACAATATAATACACGTGATCTTTTCGATAAGGGGTGGAAGGTGTCAGAACAATTTTATCTGCATTTACTTCTGCTTTGACACCTTCTACTTTCCTACCGTATCGATCGTATACATAAACCGGGATGTCTGTCTTCTTGGAGTCAACATCTGCACTAAACGTAATGGTCCATGGTTTCAACACATTCTTATCAGTTAGATGAGGCTTCCATGATTTATACATATTGTAAGTTGTTTGAAGTTCATCACGCTTTGTGAACAGCTCATTCATTTGAGTTAATTTCCCACTATTTGTAACGAGTAATTTTGCCTCATCACTCAAGTCTTTGTACATTGCATTAGCTCCGATAAGCTCCTGCTCAAATTGCGGTGAGTACTCATCCAATTGGTCAATTAACTCTTCCATTTTCGTTACGACAGTTCCACCATTCGGATCTCCCGAAGTTGTAAATTCAAAGATTGTACTTTCTCCCAATAACTTTCCTGCATAGTCTTCCGCTTCTCCACTTACAACCAACTGGTAAGTTGTATTTGCTTTCAATGCAACTGCCGGTATAAAGGTGAAAGTAGAAGCAACATTTGTATCGGAATCAACCGAGAAGAATCCATCTTCCCCCTTGGAGTCTTTTCCAATGAATCCTGCTTGTTTATCAGCAGGCGTTGAAATAGATTTATAGCCAGCTAGCGATTGCGCTTGAACCATTCCTTCGACTGGCACATCGCTTCCCGCTTCAAACAATTGGACAGTTTGTTTACCTACTTTCATAAAGCGATCAAATTTAACTGTCATATCGTTTTCGGAAACTGTTGCTGTCGTAACCGCTGGGTCAGTAATCCGTACCATCGGGATATTCAACTCAGTTTCCGGTGGTGGAACATTCATCACACGTGAGATATATGGCTCATAGCCATCCTTCGTGAAGATAACTCGCCATTCACCCGTAATAACGTCCCAGCCATATCGACCGGCTTCATCTGTTACTTGGGGATTCACTTGACCGTATTTCTCAGCATCCCATTGTACCCAGTTATCTCCAACTTTTGTTTCGACGACTGCTTGAACACCTTCCAAAGGATTTTCCATGCTGCCTTCGAATACAAAGCCGGATGGGTCAATAAGTACGATAATATTCATCAATGGAAGAGTTACTTCCATGTCGCCTTTTTTGAATGTAACTTGAAGCAGTTGTTCACCGTAAGACGTCCATCGGCCAAGCCTATTTCCATCAAACGTAAACTTATTGTCCTGTCCTTTCTTAAGATCATATTCTTTTCCTAGGAAAGTGATTTTCGCGCTGTCCACTTCTTTATCAAACACAATTTCCGTGTGCAAGGGTGTATGTTCAGTAATAGCGAAAGTCGCGATTCCGGTGTAAGGATTCAATTTCACATCGCCATTCCAGCCAGCGTAAACCGTCACGTCTTTTATTGTCGGAACGTCAGGCACAAACTTTACAGAAACCGGTTTTGACATCGTTGAAATGTCTCCATCAGTAACTTTTGCGGATAACGTGAAATCTTGAGCATTTGTAGAACTTTTCACAGGCAGTTTGATGTCCATGAACCACCACTTGCCATCCACTTTCGTCTGACCAACTAATTGATTATTGGCGTAAACTTCCACATTAGAACCATATTTTGCGTTACCATACACTTTTAGTTTGCTAGTTCCGGTTTGTGCTGGTGCCTCAAGCGTTACGAATACTACTGAAGTATTCACACTTATAATTGAACCGTTTTCCGTTATTTGTGCAGTCGTCGTCAGTGAAGGATCAGCAATATCATCGGCAACTTTACCGGTAAAGGTAATTTTACCTGATTCGCCGGCCTTTATAGTCGGGATAATAATCGTATCACTCGAAATATCTACACCCTTACCGTTTAAAGTCGTAGAATTTGAAATTAACGACAAGCCGTTTGGCAACTGAATATGCACTGGAACATTTTTAGCTTCTGTAGACCCATTATTGCGATAAGACAAAGTGAACTGTACTTCCTCAGCAGGAACGACTGCTGATTTAGCAGCAGCTAAGAAGTTGCCTGCGCCTTCAAAATCTCCGTCTCCTTCAGCTTGTAAATAAACTGTCCCCACATCGCCAGCGTCTCTTCCTTCTACTGTAACAGAAGGATAACCATATGAAGTAAATGTGAGATCGTATACTTTCGTATCTACCAATCCAGTAATCGTGAAAGTACCGTCATCCGCGGTTCTTCCCCAGCCATAGGAGTTCGGGCTACTAGCAGAAACGGAAACGCCGCTAAGTGGTGACCCATTCCTATCCACAACTTTACCAGTAATCGATGCAGACTTAGCTAATTGGATATCTAATTCCGCATTTTCTGTACCCGCTTTAATCGTGTCATTATAAGCAAGATAGATCTGTGAATATATGTTAACTTGAATGGCAGCCGTTTTCGGCAGACCAATCAATTCATATTTTCCATCCATATCCGTCTTAGCTGAACGGTAACTATTTTCACTGTACGCATAAACATCTATGTTCGGAACAGGATTCCCTTGACTATCCGTCACGATACCAGAAATAACACGTCCTTTTTCGAGCTCAACCGCAAAGTTCTGTGTTTTCGTCAAATCGACCTGTTGATTGAAGGACATATAGCCCTCAGTATCGATATGCAACTCATAATCCTCCGCGATTGCCACGTTTTTCAGAACGATATTTCCATTCATGTCTTTCTTTATATTATAGAAATAATAGTTTCCTATCCCACTATATTGATGTTGTTTATAAGTTGTGTAGCTCTGAAGTGAAATTGAGCTCACTTCATCGACATCATTAGGAAGTGAAATTGTTATATCCTTTTCAATAACATCTAGCTTTTCTACTTCGACAAGATAGTCATTCAAATCTTGATTCAGATTAATTGTTGAGTTCGTTGTCAAGTAGGCACCTTGACCATAAACAGTCAGTCTATACTCACCCGCCTGAAGATTTGCGAACTCGGTTTTTCCATCATATGTCTTGAATTTCCCATTAACCGAAGTACCGTAGGCAATAAAGCCATTAGGGCCTGTCAATCGGAGATTTAAACCGTCCTTTATGGCACTCTCCGTTCCTTTGTCTACTAAAGAGAAAACGGCATTTGACGTAGCTGGAATCTCCAAATTTAAAGGATTCATAATAACGGCATCCCCTACGACAATTGATTCCTTAGCATACGACTTTCCACCGATTGATACAGTTACCTTATACGTACCTGCCGGTAACCCTTTTACTTTGAAATTCCCTGACGCGTCGGTCTCTGCAGAATATGTTCGACTAGAAATTAATCTGACGGTTGCATGTCCAACAGCATTTCCATCATTTACACTACCTTGAACGGTAGATCCGACTGCCCATTTATACTCCTGTGTCAGTTCGTCTGTTTTTCCCGTTCCGTCCGTGATAAAACCAGTGATGCTTTCAACAAGTTTCATGCCTTCTTCAACGAGAAACTCGCCTTCATAGGATTTGCTTTCTTCGTTATAAGTAAGCGCAATCTCTTTTTCGGCTCCATCTACAACTACTGTAGCAGTTGCTTTGAATCCTGCTTCATAGGAACCTTCCATCAAGACTTTCAACTTGCTTCCAATTTGAAGGAGTCCACCATTTACACGTTTATCCTCCAAACTAATTTTGGCTACAGCATCTGGTGGCGTCCGGTCAATCGTAAATGCTGTTTCAGCTATTTTTCCAGCTGATTTAGCAATTACTTTATAACTTCCTTCGTCAAGTTCATTGAAGTTATATGAGAATGAACCTTTGTCATTTGCAACAACTTCAACATTGTCAATTACTGTACCGTCTTTATGCAATTCCAACATTACGGTAGCATTCTGATTCGTTGATCCTGCTACAGTAACACTTTCCTCATCAGTCACTGTTCCATATTTCGGAGTCGTCAGTTGGATGAATGGAGAACCATCAGCATCTAATACGACTGTTTCAGTCAACTTGATCGACTTTCCTGACGATGTCGGAATATGGATTTGGATTGTATAGGTACCTGGTTCAACAGACTGTAAATAATGGTTTTGCCCATATCCAGAAGTTTCTTCGGATTTCCAAATGACTTTTCCAGCTTCATCAATGAGTGAGATTGTAGCGGATACTTGATTCCAACTATTAAATAGGCCAATGTAATCTCGAATAGGTTCATTTTCTCCTAATGCACTTAACCTATCACCTTCCACTGCTTGATAGATAGTGCGAACGTTTAACTCACCCGCCATCAGGGAATAAATCGGACGTATCATATAACCATTCGGGACAGACTCAACTCTTACATCATGGATTTTCCCTTGAATTTGATTGGAGAATGAGAATTGTTTCTCTGCTCCATAATCTCCTTCGGGCAATACTACCCTATAACCCCATAAGGTTGAATACTGTTCTTTATCTGCTACGTATAGCTGTATACTCCCTTTCATATTTTGTGGGTAGGAAACAGAGTTGAAAATACGATCCGGTGAAAATAGGAATGAATGACCTTCGGTTGTTTGAAAACCAAAAATAGATTGGTTTTTCTTATCCGCCATAATCGTGTATTTTGTAAATAGTTCATCATTAAAAACAATTTCTTCGTCTTGCTCTATTGTAAACTCTTCCAAAGGCACGATGCTGACATTATTTTTTTCGTCAAACAATATAAAGCTGCCAACGTAAGTGGCATTCGGTAAGTATATATTGAATCCAGCCCCACTATTAGAATAGGTATGAATCGTGTCACCCATTTGGTCAACATTTCGGAGCTCCATTTGCAAATTCGAGCGCTCGCTAGAATTGACCACTTTCAAATGCTGAAGGTCTTCTGAGATTCTTAATGGGTTATCTTTGCGATTCTCCAATAGCTCTTTTCCAGTCATTACTACATCATCTACAACAAAAGTCGACTGTTCATTATTAGACAATCTCATTTGTACTTCGTATTCCGCGGATGGATTAATGATAAGGTTGTTATAGGCAGTAAAATCACCCGCAGGGTAATTCGGATAAAAATAAGTATATGGTGTAAAATTGCCTGCTTGCGGCTTCTCTCTCACCCTAATAGAACCGCTATGCCCTTCGAATTTTCCATATGCTGTGTTCGTATCGAAGAATAATTTCGATAGAAGAGATTGTTGTGGTTCTTGAGCTCCCTCTCCTAAAACAACAAATGGAATATCTAAAGATAGGGCTGCAATGTCTTGGTCAAAGTTTGCACGTAATAATTTTAGTGTATAAGTACCCTTTGGCAACGGTGATGTCAACGGTAGGCTATTCAGTTGATCAGTATTGATTGACTCCCCGACTTGCTCATTTGACTCATCGAAGATTCCGTAAACAAGCTTAAGCACTTCGCCATTTTGACCGCTGTTAATCACCATTTGTTGATGTGCCTGGTTCATGTATTGAATATAGAATATGTTGTTCTTTTCATCGAAGCTAGCTGTTCCTATACTCGGAGTGAATTGTACTTCTTCAGTTGAGCCACTCCACACTAATACATTGCTCGAATAAAAGAATTCCTCATCATATACAACTAAACGGACAGTCCGTGCAGCCTCTTTCTCACTTCCGCCCAGCCGCAACTCGTTATACTGCTCTTTTTCAGATATAAATCCTAACGTTGCATTAGGGTAGCTTGAAAGCGGTTTTAATGATTGCCATTCCTCATTCGTAAGATCAACATTCCCTAGATTTTCATCTACGATATCCGACCAAATATACCCATTATTATTAGCGTCTTTCCCGATCCATGTCATTTGAATCTGAAGATCACTGGAAATACTCCATTCATTTCCATCCAGTTCTATTAAGCGCGAATAATAGTTCTCATCTGATTCACCAAGGTTAATTTTTGTATTAACAGTCTCAAGAACTCCCGCATTCACTCCAATTGGTTTTAGATCCTCGGCCGAGAAATGAATATTCTTATCTGATTGACCAATAAATTTCTTTGTATACGCAATCTTTTCCTTATCATTGACAAGGGTGAGCAAATACTCTTTCCCATCAAGCACGTATGCATCCGGAATAAATGTTTCATAAATACCATTATCCAACTGAACTTCTGCTGTTTTTACCGGCTGCACCTGTTTGTATCCGGAATAACTTCGAATTTCATAGAGCACAACTTTTCCTGATTCCAACGGAGAACCTGTCGCGTTTTCAGCTGTAATGACAGTTCCCTTTAACGTGTTTAGTGCGGAATTGATATGTAATTCTTTAGATGCTGTCAGCGTCTTGCCATTTAGTTGAAGAGCCGCCTCGAGTATATAAGAACCGGATTTGATTGCATCTAATTCTTTATCCCCGTGCAAATATGAACTTTCCCATTCAGTAACCACACCTTCATCGTTACGTAAAACAAAGGATACTGGACTACTAGAGTTATATGAGTCAGCTTGGAAATCTCCAGACTTCATTTGCAGATTATAGTTTAAATTCACTGTAGTATCATAGGCATGATGATTTACGTTTTCGAAGTCTAAACTATCTGGCTCAGTCGGTAAGATAATTGTATTATTACCATTAACGTCAAAAGTGCTGGTCCAGCGGATGCCATTTATATAGGATGATACTTCATAGGTTCCATTGGCAATGACAACTGTTTCTTGTTCATCTTTAAACAAATTGAAATGAGTTTGAGTTTCACTTTGATAGAAAAGTAAGGACTCATAATCACCCTCAATTGTTAGCTCGGAGCTATCTCCTAGCAAACTTGAAAGAGTTACATCTTGTCCCAATATCAGTTGGCTTTTTAGAAGATACTTCTTTCCATCCAATTTTCCTTGTATCGACAAAGGAGCTGTAAATGGACCTGATGACACTAATCGTACGTTGTTATCAAGATATAAACTAGAACTCTGAGTTTTTTGATCGTTATAATAGAACATTTGCACGTTAATATCCGAAAAAGCTTCAATATCCGGTAAAATATTACTTTCATATAAAATGTCATGAGCCGGAATTGTAAATTCAGCCGTTTCATCAGAAACCGCAATCTCTTCTATCAAATGATAGTGTTCACCATTATCAATATAATCGAGTGATATTAATACTTTTCGGTAAGGATCTGAACTAACGGTATAGGCTTTCCCAGTTAGCAGGACGCTTCCGTTATCCAGAGATACAGAGTTGAAATATGTTGTTTCATAATCTGATATCATCCTCCCTTCAGCCCAGTTGATAGTCCTACTATCTGATCCTGGATGAACAATAATGCTGTACTCAATAGGTTCACTATTAGCTACAGCAAGAGATGGTGCAATTGTTGTGAACACGAGCAATATTGCACACAATAGGCGAAAAATGCCACCTTTTAATTTCCCCAAATCTACTCAACCTCCTTTATGTAGGCGTGACTATATAATCAAGCCATTAATCCTAATAGTAATCTATCGATTAGGTATTATCAATCAGCAAAAAGGAAGTTGTTTCATGTTTTTCTACTACCTGTAGATAAATAAAAGGGATGTCCAATAAGGACAGCCCTCTACTATTCTTATCTAATTTTTCGATTTATCCCCTTTTTTTCTTCATCTACACACCCAAACCGACGATTGCGCAGTTGGAAGTCTTCAATTGCTTCCAAGAGGCATTGCTCGTTATAGTCTGGCCAATAGACATCGGTAAACGTGAATTCTGCGTAAGCAAGCTGCCAAAGCATAAAATTCGAAAGCCTAATTTCACCACTCGTACGAATCAATAGATCCGGCTCAGGCAAATGGGATGTCATGAGACATGACTCAATCAAGGATTCGTCTATATCCTCCAATTCAATCTGATTTGTCATCGCCAACTCACCTATACGTTTTACAACATTTACGAGTTCCAATCGACTTCCATAGTTCATGGCAAAATTCAATATGAGACCATCATTATGCTCCGTTGCTTTCCTTGCATTTTCAATTGCTTGCTGGGTATGCGTCGGCAGCGCATCAAAATTGCCGATCATCTCCACTTTAACATTCTCTTCTATTAACTCGGGTAAGTATGTAGTTAGAAACTCTCCCGGGAGCTTCATTAGGAAATCGACTTCAAATCTCGGCCTCTTCCAATTTTCCGTGGAAAACGCATAAAGGGTCAATACTTTAATGCCGAGTTCATTCGCAAAACGGGTAATTTTACGGACTGTCTTCATACCTTCATGATGGCCAGCAACCCGAGGAAGATTGCGTTGCTTCGCCCAACGACCATTTCCATCCATTATGATGGCCACGTGATCCGGCATCTCCTTCTGCAAAGCTATATCCAATCTATCTGAAAAATCATCAAGTATCATTGGCTCCGATTTTTTCCAAAGAAACTTATCAAGCATGTTGTATCCTCCACTCTGCTTTTCCACGTCAAATGTCCGAGGGAATCTGAAATTGTCGATAGAATAACGAACTCTTTCAGTCTAAATTAAAAAAGGTATTTCACTAGACTCAATTTTACCATATGTAAGTTGCCTATATGAACATTCTATAAGGATTGAATAGTAGAACTACTCTATCACCAAAGTCTCATGACTGGAATTCAAATACAAATTAATAGTTTCATTGTACCATATACCTTTACAAAGGTTTATCATTCTTTTTTCCGACTAATGACTACTTCCTAATCGAAATAAACCCAGACTCCCTGATCTGAAGGCAGAGTTTAATAATAAGTTACTCCGTAATCATTAATGTCGCTAAGATACCTTGTTTAATTACATTTGTTAATTGTTTTCAAGGTCTTTACTAATGCCCACAAATCAATGTATCTCATACTAGTAAACTGATGAGTAGTATCTCTTTGCTCCACGAACTACCGTCCATCTTCAAGTGTTTTTATACTTTCCCAACTTAAAGACGATTCTTTCTACTAGATACCTCTGAAGATCAAAATATCTCATCCCATAGACCTCTTCAAAAGCTTCTTCTGCATTCATTGTCGTTATTTTTGTTTTTGTACTTCAAATCTCAAGTATTGATTAATCTTTAGTTATAAAGCAGGGTTGCTCGCGAGTAAAAATAGGAATTTAAACAAAGAAATACCCGGCAACCTACTACAATTGGTTGCCGGGCTTCTTTGTATCGGATTACAATTTACTCCATTATTCTATAGTAAACTTATATTTTATCGGTTTGCTCAATGTATCACCCGAACTAGATTTCACTTTACCTTCAATATACAAGTAATAGGTTTGCCCTTTACTATACCCCGCTTCAGGAGCTTTGACAGTTACCGAGTTCCGATTTTCGTTCACCATGACTTTAATGCCTGACACTTCTTGTTGATTATGATGAACATAGATCGTATTTAAATCGATGGTCGTTGAATCGACTTCTTTGCTAAATTGGATCGTCCAATCTTTATTGGACGGGACAGGTTTCTCAGATTCCCAGAAAGTGTAACCATCATTAGGCTCTACTACAGTAACTATTCGGACTTTCACAGTTTCGTTCCCTGCCTGGTCTGAAACTTTATAAGTCAATTTATAGATTCCGACTTTACTTGTATCGACTACGCCCTCTATAACGATGGATTTTGTCAAATCACCATCAATATCATCATACGCTGTAATGTTCTTTCTTGCATCGAATGGTTCATGGAGTCCAATGGTCACATCTTCAATTCCAGTTAACTGGGGCGGCATTGTATCAATCGTCCCTGGTTGCTCTTCTGTGAACAGTACTTGCCAATCTCCATCTCCATCAAACCGAATTTCATTGTTTTTCTGAATGGTGATCGGTATTTTCTTTTTCTCTTGGAATAGCGGACTTTCTATCGTTAAGATATAGTCACCCGCCACAATCGATTGATATGTCCATTGCATACGGCCTTCATACTTAAGAAACAGTTGGCTATCTTTCTCTATCGTCACTATTGAATCTGGATCTTCTCCACTATCTAAATTTACGCCTATGAAATTAGTCCCTTGATATTTTGTAAAATAAATATCTTGCACTGCAATGGAATTAGCTGTCGTAAAGGACCAAGAACGGGAAACGTCCTTATTTTCACCCATTTTATCTTTTACGTGCGCGTTCACATCTACATAATATGTCTGGCCAGGTACAAGCGGTGATTTTGGTATTAGAAATACATGATGTTTCCCTTCATTATCCTTATCCGGTGTAACGTCGTAAAACGAGATATTCCGGTTATTCCCGTCTTTTAATGATAGACTATCTACGATCAACTGATCGCTGCTTTCATTCGTAAAGTAAGCGTAGCTGATTGGATAGCCAACATGCACTCTGTCTATTCCCCAAAAGCGCAAAGGGTTCGGATTTTCCGCAACATACCAAGAGGCTTTTGCATCCTTTTGCTTGTCATATGGATAGACGACGACTTCTGCCTTTTGGTCCGGCTCAGTATAGCTACCATAATTGATGACGATATCCCCGCGATTATTATAGCCTGTACCTGCCAGACGATTACGTGGATCAATGATGCTTAATCGGTGATATGGTGCATCCATCAAATCATCAACGCCCATTGCTCCCGTTTTCTTTTGATATGTGATACCTTCTCCAGCATTCCCGTCAAAACCGAAATAGCTTGCACGGTCCCATGGATGACTGCCTGTAAATCCAACTCCATTCGGTTGTTCTCCATGACCTGTAACATTATTGGATGCCAAATAGTTGGTATGTGCTTGTGCCGCTTTTTGTAAGTTCACTGAGACAGTATAATATCGTAAGGAAAGGGCGGCACGATATTTATTCAACCTTAAAATCGACTCATCTTGGACAGCATTGAGCAAGTTTCGATTTTTTGCTTCGAACGGATTTACCGGGTTAGGATCCACAGTAAATGACCATTTTGTGATATCGTACCTTTGCCCATAGACATATAACTGGACTGCAACTTCATGGGACCCGGTGAGGT
The DNA here is from genome assembly GCF_051966875.1 of Sporosarcina sp. SAFN-015. GTDB lineage: Bacteria > Bacillota > Bacilli > Bacillales_A > Planococcaceae > Sporosarcina. The sequence goes on from NZ_JBQCKP010000001.1 coordinate 129,886, forward strand.
TACTAGTTTGATAAGTTAAATTGCCTGATGCTTTATCGTACGTAGCGCCAACCTGAACACCATCCACCAACATACGTAGGTCATAGTCTGCATCCCCAGTGATCTTTATGTAATAGGAAATAAAAGGCGATGAGATGCCGGTAAGGCCATTCGGTTTCCCCTCAAGTGCATACTGCCAAGATATACCACTTGCACTTTTATTCGTAAGTTCGGTAATCGGTGTGGGTTCCTGGCTTGGTGTTTTCGGAAACGGCGCTATCTCGTTTGCTGATGTAATGGGCGATACAGTTAGAAAAGCAATAAACATTATCAGCAGGAAATATATAGACTTCATCTTTTTCATAGGTACCATCCTCTCTTTTTCTATCATCATATCATGAATGAGTAGATTGATTGGTTGATTAGATATTTCAATAAAAAATTGCTTGTGAATAGAAAAAATAAAAGGCGTTCCTTTCCATGATAATAAGTTTTGAACTACTGAACTACATGAAGAAGGGAACGTCGACATCAAAATACCCTTCCATATCACCAATGCAGTAACCTAGATTCGAAAAACTACCCAAAATACCTATAATATAAATAGATTTGGTGTAATTCAGAAATATATCGTATCAATAATTATGCTTATAATACTAGAAGGTTATCAAATATTGAGAGCTGAATAAATTTGAAGAGATTGAGGTTATTTTCTTTTACAATGTTGTTTTTAATATTCACTTTCACCTATGCTTTTGCTGCCAACACCACAAAGCCCCTTCCTAAAAGGTAGTCAATGCCAGAATGCAATGGTTCTTTTTCTTCTCCCCATGGGTAACGACATGAAATTCTAAGGACCAAACTTCAGCACCCGATGATTCCACATGTTCGCTTACCCCTCTTTTTCTCCACTAGACATTATTATAGAACAATCGAATACCCCGCCGACCATTTCAATTGGTACTACTTTAACTAATTTTACCGCTCCATTCTCATAAACGTACTAGGTATTCTAAATCTATTGCTACTATGGTGAAATCAGGTATAGATGATGTCTTCACATGTACCCATAATTTGTTCAAAATCGTGAGAAGTGCCTAAAAGCAGTACTATTTCCAATCATATCCCTATGATAGTCATGTTTCGATTATGCCACGATAACTGAGAATAATAAGAGAAAAGGATGGAATATTGACGGGTCTTAAGGGAGTAAGAGGAATTGCGAGTATATGGATACTTTCAGCAGGGTTGGTACTGTCGACTGGGCTTTCGGGAAATGTGGTAGAAGTATCAGCCGAAGAAAGTGTAAAGGTTCTGAACAAGTATCAGGAGGCACATATTACGCGGAAAGATGTTCTCAAAGCATTAGAAGGATACACCGGGGACAGATCTAGAAATGGGTTAATGGAGTATGGCTTGAAGACTGGAGATATGAGTCTTTTCCATGCTGTAGATGCGATGTACCGACCTGCATTTTACGATATTGTGAATGGAAAGTTTGTAAAGAATAAATTCTATTATGGTGCATTGATTGATAAGCATATTCAAAGCATTGATCAATACTTCGTGGACTTTAGTTATGCAACAGGAATACAACTTAAAGAGAAAGAAGACAAGAGGTTATGGGAGCTAGTGGAAAAGTATAAAAAAGCTCCTGGGCTCATTCCTTATGTAATAGGGTTTACAAATACAAAACAAAATGCCGATAAATATGGCGTTGAAGAGACACCAATTGATTTTTTCAATAGTAAGTGGAATCATCCTGATGTCATGACAAAAGGAAGATTTAGTAATAAAGACAATGTGATTACTGAAAATAAAAGAGAAGAAGGTTTAAAAGAATTAGAAGGAAATTCGGATTTTATTTATGAAAAATCTGCTCCTATAGAGGAATCCCCACTAGAAGAAGATGAAATCATCCCCGAACAGCCTGAAGTGGATAATGGAGATGGGGCAGAGGGAGAAAAAGACGTAACTGAAGATGAGAGTATCGGGGATCAAGAGACGGATGAGCAAATCGGCGGGATTGATTCAAAGTTTGGCAAAGACCATTACTTTGAAAAGATTGAGTGGATTGATAGACAAGGCACAATTTCATTGAGTATTTATCCAAAATTCCCGGCGTTCAAAAAAGAGAATGGGAAACTGGATGAACAGCGCATTCAACATTCTTTTGATGTAATTGAGAGCGAATACGGCATAGATGAAAAGTGGAACAATACTAATTCGATGAGGATGCAATATGAGTGCCATGTATATTTTGCGGGAGAGGGTAAAGTGCCGTGGAATATTGAACCACACCGCACAGAGTCACGTTTTTTGGAAACAGTATTGAAGTCGTGCAATCCATAAAAGCATTTTCATAAAAAGCGACAAAATCAACTACATAGCTGGTTTTGTCGCTTTATTTTTCGAATCATAACGCACCGCCAAAAACACCATGGTATTCTTCAATATCGATGTAAAATCTCCGATTTACAGAATTGTTGAATTAATCTACCAGAAGAACTATACTAGAAATATAGATCGTTTTTCCACTTTTTACCCACAAAAACATATATAAGTAGTACCACAACACTATAGGGGGCTTAAAATGAAAAAGTTAAATCACAGAAAACTATTCAAGGCGACGCTGGTGACAGCAGTAGCAGGAGGAGCTATCGTTGCGGTTGCACCAGCCAATACGGAAGCTGCGACACGAACATTCTCGGATGTTAAGGATATCCCGAGCCACCACTTTTATGAGGCCGTTATGGATTTGTCTTCACGGGGTATTATTGGTGGTTACCCAGATGGTACATTCAAACCGGGCCAAAGTATCAGTCGGCAGCATGCAGCAAAATTCTTAGCGCTGACACTCGGACTAGACACAGTAAATGTGAAGGATCCAGGGTTCAAAGACGTCAACAAAAATAACCCATACTATGGAGCCATTGCAGCGCTGGTTGAAGCGGGAATCATTTCAGGTTATGCAGATAACACATTCAAGCCTAATGACAACTTGACAAGAACACAGATGGCTAAAATGCTTGTCCTCGGGTTTAATCTTAAGTCACAAGGTGAACAGAACAACCCGTTTAATGATATCAGTGCTAGTAACTGGAATAAAAGCTTCGTTCAAGTATTGTACACTAACAATATTACGTCCGGAACTACGCCAACAACCTTCTCGCCAAATGCATTTGTAACACGCGGACAATTGGCTTCCTTCCTTTTTAGAAGTGAAGCTGCGACACAAGGATCGAAACCAATGCCGGAACCAGAGCCTGTCCCGGAAGTATCCAATCCAAACCAGAAAGCATTAGATGCAGCCTACTTCCAAGTTACAGGTGGTACATTAGAGATTTCATATGGAGACAATGCAACGGATGAGCAAAAATTAGCCGCTGTCCAAACGTATGCAACTTCCCTCATCAAGGAACAAGGTGTTGTTGCAAAGGTGACCAAGGGCAAACGAGCGGGGCTTTATGTAGTGACCTTGACAAAAGGTGGAGCGAAAGTAGAAAAAACCATCACTATTAAATTCGAATCAAAAGCAGGCACCCATTACATTAAGGAAGTGAAAGCGCTTAACGCTAAACAGGTTGAAGTGACGTTTGCAACCCCAATTTCGAAGTCAACTGTCGTGGATGGTCGGAACGTCGTTCAGAATATCACGTTCTCAACAAACACCGGGTCGGCTTCGAATCCCGGACAACTTACGGGTGTTTTATCAACAGACGGGAAAACATTAACGATTACAGCAAGTGGGACTTTCAATGGCGAGTATACATTCTCGGCAACAGACTCTATTAAATCTACAACAAACGAACCGCTTGATAAGTACACGGCAACCGTGAAGTTACATGACACGATAGCACCTAGATTAGTGTCCGGCTCTGCCTCGGCAAAAACATCGACGACTTCGTTTTCTCTATTTTTCGATGAGCCTGTGAATGCAACAGGTGCTACCGCTTATGTCAACAATACCGTTGCTACGATTACGAACAATCCGACAGACCCTAAACGTTTAGACATTACAACACGTACAGCAGTTCAAGTAGGCGCGACCGCAAGAATTTCCGTGACAAATGTGAAGGATTATAACAGCAATTCGACATCTCCAAATCCGGTGGAAACAACTATTACAGTTGTCGCTGATAAGAATGCTCCAACTGTAACAAATGCAAAAGTCACAGCTGACCATAAGATCGAAGTAACATACGATAAAGACATGGACATCTCTTCATTCGCAGGCAAAGCTAGAATCGTCCATGCAAATGGCTCAGTCACCCAGCTCACGGCATCAGCAGGCTGGAATGCCAGAACAGTGATCTTATCGGGCGAGTCATCCATCTACAATAATATGTACAATAGCGTACTCTATATTGATGCTGACGTGAAAGACACGGCTGGCTATAGTACAGCTCTATACTCAACGAACCTGAACTTCAATCAGGACACAATTCCCCCGAGAGTGTACGGGATTGCAAGCGGTCAGGTACAATGGGACATGCAAACTGTTACATTTACAATATCCGATGAAAATAGCGGTGTTAACCTGGACAGCGTGAAAGACATCTATAACTATACATGGGATGGCCGTTCATTACCGTCAAACTCCTATGTATCGACATCCATCTTGTCTGGTTCGTCCGATAAAGCGACATCTGTCGCTGTAATAGTCCATATACCCATTAATAGTATTTCAACTAAAACAGCTGCATTTACAGTGAACCATATTCGAGATAATGCCGGAAATGGTATGGTCCATGCCGTAAGCGAATACATTACACTCGGAAACGACTTTTATAATCAACCAGAATTCACCTCTGCTTCAGTCAGCGGCTATGACAACAGTTCACTTATACTCACTTTTAGTAAGACAATGGATGGGAATACAGTAGATGCAAACGATTTTGAAATCATATTAAACGGATACAGTATACCATCTCACTTGATAACGCCTTTGTACAGTTATGATTACATGACATTCACTACCGGCATAACAGCGTCAGTTAAAAATTATACGAATGCAAATGGTAACGATGAGCATAGCATTTACTTAGATCTAGACGGCAACGGAGAATATGATCTCGGGGAATTAGTTCTCGAGGTTGTTGACGGGCATAACTTATATGACTCAGTTCCGGTAAATTTGTACGGGCATTATGTATCAAGCCTTACTGTAAGACTTATCCAAGATTCCTATACACCTGCGAAAGATTATATCGGCAACTATGCCCGGTATGGCCAACAATACAGTATACGGTAAACAAAATGGGTATCCACTTAAAAAAAGAGTTAGTAAGACTAAACAATCTTGAATGAAAATAAATACTTTAAAAGCAGATATGCATGATTGGTCAAACTATCATCTTATTTGAAAGTGTTTTGTTATGTTCCATAACGCTTGGTGACGCCAGATAATAGATTGAGCAGATAATGAATACTGGTAGTTCGAGCTGCCACATTTTCAACAAAACAGCCAACTGGATTTTGACAGTTGGCTGTTTCTATTTATCTCTACTCCATTATGTTGTCAGTATTACTTTTTATGACCCACTTCCAAATAAATCGAGCCGGTTGCTTTAATAAATTGCGCTTTCACGGTTCTTCCGTTGGCTGTGAATTTGTCAGGGATATCATTTCGATTGAAGTAATTCCACACGCGGTCTGCATCTTTTCCGAAATACAGTTTAAACAACTCTTTTGAGACAATCGGGATGCGATACGATTGTTCCGCATCGGGGGACTGCCAGCCATAAAATTGAATACCGACCTCTTGCGATTTGCTGCTATTTTGGATGACTTCAATTGCCCGGACCATCCCGTACACGTCAAAAACAGCGCCATCATGAGTAAAGCCCAATTCATTTTCAAGTGTTCTTCGATTGACTTCCGGGTCTTTACTCCATTTAGATTTCAACGTAGGTGCAACCCATCCGTCGGCAAACATTTTTCCTTTTGCCGCTGTTTTCCCAAGTTGGATATGATCTTTTTTTACGTATCCGACATGCTTGCCCATTTTGATCTTATACCAATTTCCTTGAGCTCCGTCAATATGAATCTGTTGATTCTTAACGACTGCGTTCATACTATAAATTTTCCCAGGCGCCGAGACCATACCGACCCTTTGAGTAGCATAGCCGACTTGATTGATCGGTTCCTGTAAAGAATTAGGAAGCGCTCCAATGTAGATGGTTGTCTTCCTTTGATCTTTAACTGTTTTCACTTCATAATTCAAACCACTCGTAGAAGAGATGAATTCTAAGGGAACGAAAACGTGACCATTTTTTTGAATTGCTTTCGCGTTTACAATGACAGGATTTGCATGAACCATTATTTCTTTCAACGGAACCGTCCATGTATTAGACTGCCGATTCTCATGGGGATCATAGATGGAGGCAATCGATTTTCCAACCGTTACCGTCGCTCTTTTCATTCCACTTAACGGGACCATAACTTGATTTTTAATCGCATATGGTTCACTACCCATCAGTTTGGCAATTTCCAGAATCGGGACATATGTAGTACTATCACTTACAAACGGACTTAATTTACCTGAGAGTAACTTATTGTTCACTTTTACTTCAAGTGTTCTTTTCCGACTCAAGTCCTTTACAGACTTAGGTAGTTCCCCAACATAAATTGTCGTTAAGTTCCCCTCTTTGATTACTTCCACTGGATATGTCAAACCTTCTCCAGCTTCAATGAACTCTAGAGGGACATACACTTCCTCATCTTTATAAACCGCCTTCACCTCAGCGTTCTTGGTTTGCCCATTCACTTCTATCGTTCTCAAAGGAACGATGCTGCCATTGACAATGCCTATGGTATAACCGTCTGTTACACTTGAGGAGAAACCGCTCCTGAAGAACGAAACATGTTTTCTTCGTGATGGTAGAACTGTAACCTCTTCTCCCATTTTGTTTGCAATTTCCCCGAACGGAACATACAAAGTGCCGGCGCTGTAAAATGGCATCGACTCCGCCTGTTTATTATTGACCCACAGATCAAATGTCGGAGTAACCGTTTCAGCTGATGCAATGATAGTAGGTACTAAGAATGATAGTAATAACATGAAGACTGTTAGTATTTTTTCACATTACCCCTCCTAATAAATAGTAAAAAACTATTATATTATATAATGGAGGGAGTAGCTTGTACAATTTAATTTCAATTTTCATGTGTAGGACACTGTATAACTATTGCATTGCAGTCGGCAGTTGCTCATTCAATTAATATGTCAAAAGGCCGACCAAAAGATATTGGCCGGCTCGTATTATACTAGTATATTGTACATGTTAATTCCAAAGTACGGTTGGATTTTTGGTAACACAATCAATGTGCACGTTTGTCTTAATGGTACCTCCAAATGTGTGATTGGAGCCGAATGCGATGTGAATGGTATTGTACGCTTTTTCATCTTCAAGTATATTACCAGTCAAGCGGGCTGCATGGTTTGTCCCGATGCCGAGTTCACAAAGATACCTTCCATCTCCATCGCCTAACAGTGTGAGCAACGTTTCTCCATCTGTTCCCGTTGCATTCACGAGACGGCCTTTTTCAATCGTCAAGACAACTGGATGTTCAAGTAAGCCAATGCTGGCAATCGAACCGTTGATTTCAATTCTTCCTTCTGCTTCGCCTTCAGGAGGAGCTATGTAAGCTTCGCCAGATGGAAGATTTCCTGATGCACCAGGTTCCCTGAACACGCCTGTGCTTGGTACACCGTTTCTACCTTGTACTGGAATGACGAGCTCATAATTCTTTCCAGTACGAATGGTAACCGTTTTAGCCTCTGTTAGTTTTAGCGTCACTTCATTCGTTTCTGCTTCTACTTTGCTGTAATCTGCTGACATCGCACCATGTAAAAACATATCTTCGGTAATGCCGGGCATTGTGATCACGCTTATTCCTTTAGCGTTTGCATTTTTACGTGCCACCGTATGTGTTAAGGAGTGCTTCGTTAAACAGAAGACGAGTTCATAATTCAGCATTTCATTTGCTGTTTCTTCCGGAGGCTCTTCACCCGATTTTTCACGATCCTCCATGCAGTGATTGCTGACTTGCCAGCCGTCATCCTTCAAGGCTTCTGCAAATTTCCTCCCTACTTTTTCTGTACTCCTATCCATCAACACTAAAATACGCACATTCTTTTCCAGTGAAAAGTTGTTCACCATTAACGCAGCAACTGTTTGTCGGAAGTCATTCATTGTTCAACATCCTTTCGTTTCGATAAAAACACACTGTATAAAACTAACAATAACGCAATGAGGGTTCCAATACCAACCGGTTCATGCAATAGAAAGAAACCTAAAAGAATCGTCGTTATCGGCATTAAATATGTAATCGACAGGGCAAAGATGGCGCCCCTTGATTTCACAATATAATAATAGAGGAGATTACCCACACCTGAATTGATTGCACCTAACATAAAGAACAAGAAAACATTTCGAAATTCACCTAATCCTCTATAGCTTGCAGGTTCCATGAACAACATTAGAGGGGCTGCAAATAATGTCCCCATGACCATTGTAACAAATGAGAGCGTTACGACAGAATAGCCGTGTAGGAATCGATTTGTTAAAACCGCAGACAATGCGTATAAACTAACAGCCAAAAGCAACATAAGCGCACTGGTGAATTGAACGTCACCCACTGAAGAAGGACCAAAGAGGAATGCAATGAATATGCCAGTGAATCCAACCGCTACACTTACTTTTTCCTGCTTTTCTACATGTCCTTTCATTACAAACAACGTAAGCAGCACACCAAAAATAGGTCCAGTCGCATTTAAAACAGCGCTGACCGTCGTATCTAAGTGGCGTAAACTACTGCTCATAATTATCCAAGGTACACCCGCACTTAGCAGAGGGATTCCCGCTAACAAGTAGATCTTCTTCCGTGATAGTTCCTTGTAGCCTTTCCCGATAAATAAAAGCGGCATTAACAGGATAGCTCCGAAAAGACATCGAAAAAAGACGATGGATATAGGATGGAATTCGGGCAAAAGTAATTTGGTGAAATAAAACGTAGATCCCCATAACAAACTAAGAACGAGTAATGCGATCGTTGGCAAACTACTCCCCCCATCCATAGGATTTTTCTCAAATGCTATAGAATCCTAAAACAAGCAAAACAGCAGGACTCCTCGCTATTTGCGCGTCTACTGCCGTCCCTGCTGTTTTGCTGATATTTATATTCTGATAGTATGTTTTATTCAGCGATATACTCGGCAATAACCCTTGAAACGAGTGTACGAGGTAGAAGGACAGGCAGCCCGCTTCCTTTTACAGCCTCCGATTTATGTTGTTCATTGTATCCCATACAATCCAACACGATCAGATCAACGCCTTGCATTTGTAGTGCACGAGCTGCTCCAGCAATATCACTTTCCTCATATGGCGAAGCAACCTCGGTAAATATCTTCAACTCTTCCTGTTGCCATTTCGAAATCAATGTCTCACGCTGCTCTTCAAGTGGAATGATGAGTCCAAGAGACCCCGAAGGCAGAAGTGCGCTGACGATATGATTTAGCACTTTATCGGGATACACAATCGGTTTTTTCGTTTGCAAAGTCGGGAAATCTCCTGTGCAGAGCATAAGCACGATATCAACTGTCTCTTCAAGCGCACTCAACTCCGCTTGTAATAAAGGCAACAATTTGCTTTTGCCTATTTTTACAGATTTTCCGTCACGCATCCTTGAAATATAAGTTGTATCAAATTTATCCGGTTCAACAGAATGTACGGTTTCATTAGTTAAGCTGTCTAGACCACCACTCTCAACAATCGACACACTATTTTCAAGAATCGCTTCTATGGAAGGTGTTACATCCGTACGCGGAGATTGTCCAATTGTCAAAACACCTACACTTCTACTTGGCATTACTTATCAATCCCTAATGTTTGTAAATGCTTCATAGAACCATACAGTTTTTGCAACCGGTCGAATTCCTCCGCGTCATAGAATTCGATTTGACCTCTTGTAAACTCTTTCGCAATTTCAATAGAGAATCGGACAGCTTGCGCAATATCCACTTCATGACTTGCCCCGGTTCCACTTCCCGGTACAGCCGTTTTTGCCGTAATGGCCACACCAACAACGGGAGCATCCGTCGCCACGGCTGGTTGAAGAATGCTATTGATATGATATACATCATTGCCATACGGTGTAATATCTTGGGTTGTTACCGTAAATGTCACCGGTAGATCTCCCGTTGTCATCTCCATAATGCGCAGCAATTCGTCAGCAAATTTCAAGACATATCCTGACTTCACTGTTGGAGAAAGAGCAATTCCTCGATGATTAAATACACGATTCCCTTTCGTCGTATCAATCGAAACGACTGCATCCATTTCAGGAACCACTTCATACTGATTCATCGTTAAGATATCAACTGGCGATCCCATAAAATCGACCGGCTCATGCGGCTGCGTCGGGGCGGTCGGACAAATATGAGTCGTGACGATCACATCTCCAGGCAACCGATCCCCTTTGACAGACATGTTCGCAAGTTTCAATGCGATGGCTACCGCTGCGGCAGCTCCGTCACCGTCCGACACAAAGCCAATACGCTGCGGGCGGGCACCTAGTCCACCCAAACGGCCGACAATACCTAATGTACGCGCGTCTCCTCCACTTGACTTGCCTTCCGTCCCTTTAATGACAACTTTGACAAAGTCGGTAGAACCCTCTTGTCCCGCAACGGTTTCATATGTTGCTGTACAATGTTCAAAACCATCGAATAGACGCACTACTGATTCTCCGTTTGCATTCACGTCATCTAGCAATTCAATAACTTCCATTGTATATTTCAACGACATTTTTCATCATCCTTTTCAAATAATACTTTTATTCACAATTGGTTCAATTGCTTGCAGCAGTTTCTTATTCGACATCGTTGAACTTAGTTTCAAGTATTCTTTCGGAACGGAGATGACTGCGATTGCAAGACCTTCTTTTAGCTCCGCACTTACTAAAGGCATGCCAGTTTCCGCATCGAAAGTCATGATGAGATCCGGAAATGTCCCTTTCCGTTCTCCATTCATTTCGGCTGTCATATATTCGTTCCAAAATGTCAACTCTAGACTGTCGACTTGAACGAATCCTACGTCAAACCCTTTGATAGCCTTTAATTCAAAATTGCTAATGGTTCCAGAATGAATGACGCGGCCATGCAAGTGGGATGCAACAGCTTCAATTCGTTCCGGTCCTTCAGGTACAGAAAAGAAAACGTCTCCGAGTTCTATTGCTTGTGTTATTCCTCCCACAGCAGCATGCTCTTTCACATACTCTACGGACACGGGGTTCCGGCAAACGGCAACCATACCACCCGCCTCGACGGAAACGGAACGAACTGTATTGGAAGAAATATCGAGCGTACTCGTCACTACCCCTTCCACTTCCATTGACCCTTTTCCACCAGCGAAGGCCTGAATCGATTTATACCCTTCGACTTCCGACAAATTTAAGGAGCCCATGGAACCGGTCGGATGCGCTCTTCCATTACACGGTGCATCGAGGAACGGAAGTCCTGTTGCAGCGGCTTGTAGCCAACCATTAACAGTCGTTGCAGCCCCATTTTCATTTGTCATCAACGCCTGGATCGGCTGATCAAATTCCTTTTGCATCCGCTGCACTGTTGAAATGAGTTGAAGACGGTCTGTATGCGCTGCCGTTGCAGATGGGGCTCCGACAAGAGAGACACATGCCACATAATCCGTATCCTGCAATTCGTCTACTGTGATGAGCTCAGGTGCCCCGATTGCAAATGCCTGCTCGGTCTTCGCAAGTCCATCATGAATCCAGCCACCCCCTCCTCCGCCTAATATACAGCCGCCATAAACGGCTTTCTTTGCATCTTCTTTTGTCAGTCTTCGTTTTGTCATACTAAAACCTCCATTATTTCGCTTTCCATAAAGAAGTGAAGAAGCTGTAAATTGCATCTCCTGCGATAAACCCAGCAGCCATCGTGTACATCGCATTTTCCGCTTCCTGGCCTTTTACTTTCAAAACGATGAAACGGATTACTATCCCCGCAATAACAGCCCATCCGGCAATCGGATTTACTATTAATAGCCCCGTCGCAAACAAAATTCCCATCTGACGCTTAGGTCCACCTATTAACTGAATGATTGCTCCAGGAATGGCCCATAACAGCAAGAGCATACCAATGTTTCCACTCAACCCACTGTCGATAGTCGCAGCATACACATGATCGACAGGAGGAACGAGATTTTGTGAGAAAAAGGAATTATGGAACAAAGAAACCATTGCAATAGCGACTCCAAAACCGATTAATGAACTTTTCAATTGCTGTCTTCGGCCAAATAGTTCCATCGCAGTCTTTTGGTCTTTCCGTAAAATAGCGCCGGATTTGAAGTCATACCCCAAATCTGCAAACGCCGGTCCGGTTGCTGCTGTAAAACCTGTTAATAATGCTAGAGCAACAGGCGGGAAGCCAAGCATCATTCCGAGGAGCAGCGCAATGAGCGTGACAGCAAATGCTGGAAACCAGCCGGAATGCATGGCAGCAATCCCGACAATAATCTCACTGGCAAGTGCAGCAAAGGCAGCAAAAACAACAAACATGACAATTTGGAACGCAGACATGTCGCCTATAATTCCGCTTATGACAGCTAAAATGGCAGCCGCTATCAAATAAAGAACAAATCCAATCCCAAACCCTTTCTTGATATCAGCGTCAGTACGTGAATTGATATGCTCTCCTTCTTGAACGTCGCCGGGGTTCTTTTCTTTCTTTGACTTAACTAGCACTAAGATGAATTGTAATAGGGCAACGGTTCCTGCCCCAATCATCATGCCGTGGGGGATATAATACGCATTCAAGTCAACACCGAACAATGAATCTGAGTAGCCTCGAAGCAACAAACCGATTCCGAACATAAGCAATGCCCATATGTTTCCGATAAAGGCGACTCCGAATGCTGACATGGCAATTCCAAAATGCGAACCGACAAGCCCGCCTACAATCCCGATACCTAAGAATTTAGCTTTGGATCCACCTTCATCTCCCGCCTTTAGTGCCTCAGCCGTCGCAACACCCGGTGGCCATGTCTCAGCTGCGGAAAACAATTTAGAGTCAAATACTTTATAAAGGATGAAAACATCTACTAATAGGGCAAGTCCCGAACCAATTAACATTGGAACAATAAGTTCCGGCATTCCCATAACAAAAGGAATTCCGATAGGGATCAACAAACTGTTCGCCGCTCCAAACGTTGCAGCTGAAATAGATGTTTGAATTAAGTTTTGGTTTTCGATCGAGCGGTATTTGTAAAACATCTTCATCGGAATCCGAGCGATCAACATTGCTATCAACGCCCCGATAATGGATGTGTTTGGCGTGATTCCTAATGAGGTAATCAATTGCATACCGATAATTGCGCCAAAGACGGAAATGATGATTGAAAAAATAATGAATGGAAAATCAAATGTTTTAGTGTTCATCTTATCTCCTCCCCTCTCTTTATGAGCTCGTATACTGTAGCTTGTGCTTCCACTAAATCAATAACAGGAATATCGATATGTGTAACCAAGTAATCTTTCAACCTGATTGTGGAAAATCCTGTACAAGCGAATAAAACAACGTCTGCCCCCTCAGCAATGGCTTCCTGAGCAATCACAAGCAACCTCTCTTTTGCATCAGGCGATAGCAAATCAGTTGTTTTTCGTAACGTTGGATCATAGCGATACGAATGGAATTGATTCCCTAATCCCTTTTCAATCGTTAGTGGGATGTGGTCCGTAATCCCAATAACAGCAATGCGCTGGCCAACGAGACAAGCCGCCCTGGCACCACAGGCACCCGCACCCAATATCGGAAAATCGGTCAAACGCCTTAATTCGTCAAGTCCTGGGTCGGCAGCGCAACTAATTGTGATCGCATCAATCTCATCCCGTTGCATAAACTCATTAGCGAGAGCGATGATTTTAGGAATGGCAATCATTTCCGACTCATTATCGTAAATACCGTTTGGTTGGTCTTTAATACATTTTGTAATTGTCTCAACTTGATGGGTTTCCCACATTCGTTTTCCGTGTTCGAGCAACACATTATCGTCATCTGTTGTAAGCACTCGAATTATTCCCAACATTTCAACCACCCCTTTCAACTGATTATAAATATTTAAACTATTCTTCGTAATGCAAGAAATGTGAAAAGCTCAGTTCATTTTTTTGCACATCTTTTCAGAATTGGTGAATGACGGGTTGCCAAATTTATATAAAAAAGCCGATGAGAAGATAGTCACCTTCTCATCGACCTTTTAAAAATCATAAATGTATTGACTTGTACAAGCATTCATCCTGATAATTGTTTAATCTTCAAACAGAAATGAAGAATAAATCGAATTTCTGCATCATCCATATTCATATTCAGTAATTCCTGTATCTTCTGCAACCGATACGTAAGTGTTCGCCGATGTATGAACAGTTTTTCAGAAGTCTTGGTCATATTCCCATTCTCACTTAAATACATTTGCAGCGTATCCAATAGTTCTTTATTATTGCTTTGCAATAATGGGCTTAACAATGTATAAGCATAGCTTTGCACATGCTCATCGGCCGTTAACCCAATTAGAATTTCATAAATCCCTAATTTATCGTACGTATAAAACGTCTCATCCTTCCGCAATTTCCGACCGATTTCCATCGTTTTATCAACCAAACGGATGGCATCGTCCAATAGTCGGCTATGTCCCAGCAGCGGTCCCGCTGCAACATACAGGTCGTCGTATAGCTCGTTCATCCGTTTTTCTAACTGGCCCAGTATCATCGAATACTCGTCGGATCTACACTGCACAACTGCATAGAAGTGGTAATATTTTTCAAAGACAATGATTGAACGATCCGATAATGGTTCTAGCAAGCCATGCAGTTCTTTTAAAACGAGGCAAGAAGGATCAATTAAATAGGGAGAGGAAGAGAAGAGTTTCTCTGTCCAATTTGCTTGAAAACGCATGACAAAATACTCTGCTTCTTCCTGCCCACGAGACGAAAACTCCTCCAAATGTTCCAAATGCTCAATCCGCTTTTTCTGCAAATACAACTGTTCATTCATGAACAGTTCAATCAGCTTCGCAATCAACTTCTTCAATTGACTAGACGACATGTGAATCGAATGCAGTCTTTCAACATATGGAATGTGGATCGTAGCAAAAACTTGCTGGTTGGATACGAGCGGCAAAATAAGACAATCACGGAAGCCATCTATTTTAAGAATGGTCCGGTCACGTGTCACTAAACTCGTCTTCCAATCATCCAGCACTTCAGAATAAGAAGGATATACTGGCTTTGCGAAAAGAGCATCGGACTTTCTCCAGCCGTTCGGAAGAAATTCTTTTGAAGAATACATAAGCGCTCCTGACATATCCTCTATATAAACAGGGCTTCCAACGATATCATTAATTTCATTCAATGCTTCCGAAAGGGATGTGTAGCTTTTGGACTCAAATTCAGAAAAAGGATTGTTCACACTATCCACTAATTGTTTTTCTTCATAGAGCTTCTCATATAACGGGGTAAGCACATTGATATACGAAACGCTCTTCGGAATAATGATAATCGGAAAATCCTTCTCATTCGCAATTGCTATCATATCAATTGGAATCGAATCGACAAAACGGCCAAGCTTAATCACAATTCCGGCAGCTTCCTTATCAATTAACGTTCGCACAATCTCCACTTGCTTCCGTTCATCATGCCGAATGGAATAAAACGTCGTCATAACGAGGATGCCTGGCGTCACCCAACTAATCACTTCGGGAACCTCCATGACTTCTATAGAGGTGATCGGACGCCCAACCCCCTCATGCCCGGCCACAATCGTACTATTCGCCAATTCACCAATCTTTAGGGCTTCTCTAACATCCACATCTCCCCCACCTCTCCATCGTTACTTGAAAAAATATTGTTCCTATCATAGCATTTTTTAGCGTGCCGCTGTAGAGGGGGAAATTGTACTATTTTATTTAAACTTTACAAGGTGCCGTCGCGCCATCCAAAGCACTATATTCACTTTCCTTGCGTTGCGACCCACATTCGTTTCGTTGTGCAGCACATTCCTTGTGTTACGACCCCCATTCGTTTCGTTGCAAAGCACGTTCTTTGCGTTACGACTCGCATTCGTTTCGTTGCGCGGCACGTTCATTGCGTTACGACCCGCATTCGTTTCGTTGCAATCAGCCTTGCACCTTCACGCTTCTTTTGCATAACCAACAGGCACAATTCAGCCACTTGAAAACACCAAAAAAAGTCAACCAGATCACCCAGTTGACTTCTCCTTCCCTACACACCCCTCACTTATCAAACTTACGATAATTCCTATCCTTGCCTTTCTTCCGAATGAAATAGCCCGCCTTCGACTCGGAAACAGCGCCGTACGGAGTCTGTCCCTCAATCTTATGCTTCAGCATGAAAGCTCGCAAATACCTCTTCTCAAATGAATATTGACTCCAATCTAGAATGACTTCGCTGCCGTGATTCAATACGACCTTCATCTGCTTTTTATCAATCGCCTCGTACTCCTTGACATGGTTCGCAGCAAGCCAAACACAGTCCTTCTTGTCTGGAGACATGCTCGGAAACCAGTAGACGCTCTTCGACAAATTCAACACAATCGGCGGCATGGAGATTTCCCCTAAAAGCGTGCGTGCTCCGTCTCTCGCTCCCCTTAGGCTGGAACCGTAGCGGCGAAGGCTAAAATCGATCAAATCCGTCGGCTCGATATTCACTTTAAACATATCAGTCTCTTCCATCACTACCGAAAGCAAGTTACCGTTCTCGTCAAACTCTGGTAAAATAATGCTTGTTTTATCGTTTACTATATATTTTTCTTTCATTTCCATTTTCAAATCCCCCTTTTTTAGTTAACCCTTACTTTGTTGTTAAAAAAGGAGTATACTGACCTATAGGTCGGTACACTCCGGCTAGCAAGTCCTCGAGTGGGTCTCCGCAGACTCAGACACTCGGGGACTTTCCAATTTTCGTGATCACCTCCCAAAAGCTGCAGCCATTCCTGCACTGTCCAGCCTGAAGGATTCGCAATCATTGTGTTGACGTCAGTAAGCGCTTTCAATCATTTCGTGCCATCTCTCAAAAACAATATATAGTCTTCATGACTTCCTTATATATGGCGTTGATTGTTATACATTCATCTATTTGCTTACACTATCCAATATGATCCCGCGAATCAAAAACTCGTACCTTCTATTAATAGGCGGTCGTAGTGCAATGATTTATGGAGCAAACTGCTAGCGTATTTAATTCTTTTTTATCCAAACAATAAATAGAATCCACCTCCCATTTATCATTGCTTTCATTATAGTTCGAAAGAAATAAATAATCAACCAATTATGGGATTTTTATAATTATTTTGTAGTGTTTTGTCTAAGTGTAGATAAAATACACCTAAAAAGGGTTTTCCGCATCCGCAGAAAACCCTTGTCTTGACCATATCCTACACCTCTTCCTCTATCAACTCCTTCAGCTTCTTCAACATCCTCTGCCGCCTTTTCTTCACCCCGGCGACTGAAATACCGAAACGATCGGCACATTCCGCCAAGCTGCACCCTTCGACAAAAATCGATTGGATAAGCGTTTTTCGGAAGGGCTTAGCCGTTCAATCGCGTCATGGAGACGGTCAAATCCATCATCTTCTCCCGCACCCCCAATAACGTAAACGAGCACATCATCTTCAGTCGGCATGACGTTTTCTTCAAAACGGCTCTCCCGCTTCAACTCGTCCAACATCGCTCCGCGGATGCTCCGGTAAGCAAAAGGCGTAAAATCTCCTTTTTCATCATCAAACCTTGTCCACGCCTGCCATAACGCCACCCTCCCCGCCTGCCTGTACTGTTCATGATCACGGTAAATATTCAACTTTCTAAGCGAATGCGAAATCATCGGTTCATACTGCACTAACACATCTTCAAATTCCAACACGACGAAACCTTTCCGATCGTGCACGACACATCGTATTCCCGGGTGATTTCATCGTAAGCTGGGATTGAATTGTTCACAGTTCGAGAAAATTCATTCTGAATGCCCAAACTTCAATTATTGGAGCACAAACGTAAAGTTTCATATCACTTTTTATTGTTATTCGCTTTCAAACTTCAATTATTGCTAGATTTTTGTTCACCGCTCATAAAAAAATATTTTCCACTCGAGTATCCTTTTCGACCACTCCCCTCTATATAAAAAGAAAAGGGGAAAATGAAATGACACACTACCTAAAAGACTACTCGAAATTCAACACTATCGAAGAAATGGACACAGCTGCAGAACAGCACCTTTCACTTCACTGGGACAACTTGACGAAATCGGATCGACAAGTGCTCGACGTCATCCGCCGCTATTCGGTGAAATACGGTGCAGCCCATTTAAAACATGGAACGATCGAAGACGCTACGGGGAAATCAAACATCACTGTCCGTCGCGCCATCCGCAAACTCGTCAAACTAGAAATCATTGAAAAGGTTCACTACATCCGTCCCGTAATGAGCGGTCTCGGCGCCAACATTTACATCATTTTACCGTTCGATGACCAGGGGAAAATGAACGACCGGGATGATGACGACAAACCGCATCAGAACGAGGATGACAAGCAAGTTTCAAAGGATGAAGCTCTACTTTCTAAATCTCTATTAAGATTTAAAGATATTAACTACACGTCTCCTGCGGAATCGCAAAAGTTATCCACAAGTCTGTTCAGTCGGATGAAAGAACTGCTTGCAGGAACAATCGGAGACACAAAATTAGCCCGTGAATTCTACGGAATTCACCGGGCCATTTCTGGACGCATGTTGAAATATGAAATCTATAAAGGCGACAAGCACATCTTCGAAGACCTTGCCTATCGTGCGCTTATGATCACTGTGGTGGCTACAAAAAAGAAAGCGATCCGCAATTTGCCGGGATACTTCAAAGGTGTATTGGACAAGTTGGTCGATGATACGTATTTCAAGGATATGTTCATGCTGTTTGACGCACAGGTTGAGGGGTTTTATTGTCCTTATTGAATTACTAAGAGTTTGGATATATAACAAAAAAAAGAGCCAATCAGCTTTGTTGACCATAGTAGAATGGTCAGTAAAGCTGATGGCCCTAATTCGACATGGGTAAAGAGATCATCCTTATGTAAGCAAAAAAAATCAATGGATCATTACATTCATCTTGTTAACCTTCCAAGCGTCTCCATCTATTCGTTTGGATGGGGGGATATAATAATAGTGGAACTCGGTTACTTCGATATTCCGCGCATGTTCCACATAATCCTTTGAGGCATAAATAATATCACCTTTTCTCCTCAAAAAACTATTTTTCGCTTCAAGTTCGATGACCGTTATTATATCCAGTTCATCGTCTTGTTGTAATTTTTTAATTAAGTCCTTTGTTTCCGGATAGTCCCCCCAAATAATATGTGTTTTAGTCATTAGGTAACACTCCTTCTATTTTTTTATGTCTATTATACCACACAAAAATTATTTTTTCTGATAACTATTGCTCGCCAACTGAAAATAAACAGATAAGGATGGAATATTGACGGCTCTTAAGGGAGTAAGAAGAATTGCAGGTGTATGGATATTATCTGCAGGGTTGGTACTGTCAATCGAATTTTCAGGGTACATAGGGGAAGTATCCGCCGAAGAAAGAGTGAAGGCTCTTAACAAATATCAGAAGGAGCATGTTTATACGCAGGAGGATGTTCTCAAAGCGTTAGACGGGTACAATGGAGACAAATCTAAAAAAGGATTAATGGAGTACGGCTTGAAGACTGGGGATATGAGTCTTTTCCATGCTATCGATGCGATGATCCGACCTGCATTTTACGATGTTGTGGATGGGCGATTTGAAAAGAATAAGTTCTATTACGGTGCATTGATTGAAAAACATCTCCAAAGTGGAAATCAGTATATCACAAACTTTGGTCACGCAGCTGGAATAAAACATAAAAAGAAAGAAGATAAGAGGTTTTGGGAGCTCGTGGAAAAATATAAAGTAGCTCCTGGTCTCATTCCTTATGTAATAGGGTTCACAAACACAAAACAAAATGCAGATAAATATGGCGTTGAAGTGACGCCGATTGAATTTCATAATAGTAAATGGAATTTTCCTGATGTCATGACAAAAGGAAGTTTCAGCAATAAAGATAAGGTGATTGCGGTTGGAGAGCTAGAGACGGATGAGGAAATTGGCATGATGGATTATGATGATTACTTTGAAAAGATCGAGTGGATTGACAGAAAAGGTACATTATCATTAAGTATCTATCCGAAATTCTCTGTCTTCAAAAAGGAAGATGGGAAACTGGATGAACAGCATATTAAACATTCTTTTTATATCATTGAGAGCGAATTCGGACAAGATGAAAAGTGGAACAATACTGATTCAATGAGGATGCAATATGAGTGCCATGTTTATTTTGCGAGAGATAGTAAAGTGCCATGGAACATCGAACCGCATCGTACAGAGACACGTTTTTCAGAAACCGTATTGAAGTCGTGCAATCCTTAAATAGAAGAGCGACAAAATCAAATACCACTGGGGTTCACTTCACCAAATATGTTTATGTCGCTTTTTTTCGTACATTACATTCAACGTGCCGCAGTTTTGGGGGATGAAACAGAAAGGATAAAGGATAAGGTTAGTAGTTGCTTGATAAGCTGAGAAATAAGAAGTGAGAGAAAGCGACCAGATTAATTGAATGGTCGCTTTCTTTTTTATTTGCGTGGTTGATTGTTTCGTTGCGCGCTGGTTTGATTGTGTTTCGGCTTATTCCAGTAACAAAATACCGTTTACTCATCCCCAATTTGTTGAAACCCAGTGGACGGGTTCTTAAGAAGTTCGATGACCCTATCTCCAACTTGTTGTGTGGAGGAATTACCACCCATATCAGGCGTGAGTACGTCTTTTTCTGTTACAATGGTTTTGATTGTTGTCAGAATTCTTGTACACCAGTCGGGATACCCCAAAAAGTCCATCATCTGACTAATAGACCATATAGCTGCAATTGGATTCGCTATGCCTTTTCCGGCAATATCCGGGGCTGATCCATGTACCGGTTCAAACATGGATGGGAATGTTCGCTCTGGGTTAATGTTAGCCCCTGTCGCCAGACCCATTCCTCCCGTAATCCCTGCTCCGATATCCGTCAAAATATCACCAAATAGATTGGAAGTTACAACAATCTCAAATCGTTCCGGTTGAGTTACAAAATATAAACTAGCAGCATCCACAAGATACGAATATGTGGTCACATCTGGGTATTCCTTGCCCACCTCTTCAAAAACTTCATCCCAAAAAACCATGGAATAATTCAGTGCATTCGCCTTACTAACACTGGTTAATGTTTTTTTCATTTTTCGAGCTTCGGCAAAGGCATAACGGATGATACGCTCCGTCCCTTTTCTCGTAAACACTCCTGTTTGCAATACCACTTCTTCCGGCTTTCCTTTAAATAGCCATTCGCCTGCCCCTGAATACTCTCCCTCACTATTTTCACGGATAACCAGAAAATCAATATCTTTTTCAGACTTTCCTTTTAACGGTGTCAAAGAATTATTCAGCAAGGTAACCGGGCGTAGATTAACATATTGGTCGAATGACCTCCGGATTTTAATTAGCAGTTCCCTTAATGATATATGGTCAGGCACACCAGGATAACCAACAGCCCCCAAATAAATCGCATCATATCCTTTCAACTGCTCAATTCCATCATCAGGCATCATTTTCCCAGTCTCTATATAGTTTTCACAACCCCAATTAAATTCATTGAAAGAAAAAGATAATCTAGAATCCATTTCTTCAATCATTTTTAATACTTTTACACCTTCAGCTACTACTTCTGGCCCGATCCCATCACCTGGAATCAAAGCTATGTTGTAATTTTTCATATTTTCCCCTTTTAACTTCTCAATAAGCCATTTAATTTGACTGCTATTTTGGCGACTTCTCTTTTAACCAAGCAATACTTCCCTTTTATTAATTGATAGCTCCTTCTCCAAAGCATATCCAATCTTATACAGTAATGCTTCGTTAAAGTCCTTACCAATAAACTGGACTCCAATTGGCATTCCATCCTTAGAAAAACCGCATGGTACAGACAAACTTGGCAAACCTGTAAAATTAGTTGGTGCCGTCAATTTTATAATCGTCCATCGTATATGCTGTTCTTTATCCTGATTTAATTCAACATGGCGTTCATTGATTTTTGGCGGCAAAATTGGTACTGTAGGTGTTAATATAGCATCCACTTCTTCAAACACCTTATTAAATTGCGCTTTTGCATTCTGTCTCGCTTTCAATGCTCTAGAATAAGAAGATCCCTTTTCTTCTACCCCTGTTAAGAGCCGTTCTTTCACTTCGTCGTCCCATTTATTTGGATGGTCTTTCAAATGCTCTTCATGAAGTTCATAAGCATCACTTCTGAGTATCACTCTATGCGATTCCGTTATTTCATTCATATCAGGTAACTCTACATCTTTAAACACTACACCCATTTCACGTAAAACATTGATACTATTTTCTACACTCCGTCTTACATCCTCATTCATGTCATCAAAAAAGAATTTTGTTGGCAGTCCAATTGTTAAACCCTCTATGCCATTTTCAATACCTTCTGTAAAATCTTCAACTTCGCTTTTTACAGCGTTTGGATCTTGTTCATCATAAGCCACAATTGCATTCAATAATAAAGCATTATCCAAAACGGATCGTGTGATTGGTCCAACATGATCAAGGTTCCAAGATAGTGGATAAACGCCTCGTTTACTCACCCTCCCGAACGTCGGTTTCATTCCGACAACTCCGCAAAACGATGCCGGAATTCTAACAGATCCACCAGTATCAGTTCCCAAAGAACCATAAGATAAATTAGCTGCTACAGCAGCTGCCGAACCACTACTTGAACCACCAGTCATTTTTTCAGTATTATGCGGATTATGTACAGGTCCGTAATGAGAACGGTCCCCCGTAGGTCCATACGCAAATTGGTGGGTATTTTGTTTACCAATAATAATGGCACCTGCTTCTCGAAGTTTCTCGACGACAAATGCATCATAAGTTGGAATAAAATCCTGATAGATCTCCGAGCCCATTGTCGTTTTCATATCTTTTGTATAAATCATATCTTTAACGCCAATCGGTACGCCGTGAAGAGGCCCCTTATAGACACCCGACTCGATTTCCTTTTCCGCTTTCAAGGCTTGTGCCAATGCCTCTTCCTTGTCAAGTACGGTTATGAATGAATTGAGGGAAGCATCTACTGAATCTATACGATCTAACAGCTGATTCACCACTTCGACAGGGGAGACCTTTTTCTCTCTTATAAGCTCGGCAATTTCAAACAAATCATATGTCAATATATCTTTATTCTTCATACGAAACTTACCTCCATTATTGCTATTTTTAACGAGTTAAGAAGAGTGAGATTTCCGGGAATAAAATAACCAAAACTAGTCCAATAAATAAGAGTCCGAAAAACGGTAAAACACCATAAACCACTTCCCCAATCTTCTCTTTTGAAATTCCACTTACGACAAATAAATTTAAACCAACCGGAGGCGTAATCATTCCAAGTTCCATATTTATCGTCATAATAATTGCAAAGTGAATTAAATTAATATCAAATAAGAGTAGGATCGGGAGTAGGATCGGCAATGTTATTAGAATAATCGACACAGCGTCTAAGAACATACCTAAAACAAAAAACAATAAGTTTACACCAATAATGAATGCCCATTTATTTGTACTAGTCGATTCTATCCAATACGCTAAATTTTGCGGAACTTGTTCAGTTGTCAAAAACATACCGAAAATAGTTGCTGCCGAAATGATCAGAAAAATCATCGCGGTAATATTAATCGATTCTCTGATAACCTTTCTAAAGACAGGCATTTTCATTTCTTTATATATGAACACGGAGATGAAAAATGAATACAACACTGCCACAAATGAAGCTTCTGTTGGTGTCATTGCACCTGAATAGATCCCCCCTAGGATTAGAAGTGGCAGGAAAAATCCCCATAATGCTTTGCGCGTTTTACCCCATCTTTGAGACATATCCTGCTTTGGCAGCTGACCGTAATTGTTTTTTCTTGCATTAATAACAGCGGAAATCATTAAAATAACCCCAAGCAATATACCAGGCAATATTCCCGCCGCAAAAAGTTTACCAATTGACTCTTCGGAAACAACCCCATAGATGATAAGTGGAATTGAAGGTGGTAATAAGATTCCTAGAGTACCTGCTGCTGCTACGAGCCCCATTGAATAACGTTTACTATATCCCGCTTCTACCATTCCAGGAATCATTACACCTCCAACAGCTGCGGCAGTTGCTGGGCTAGAACCCGAAATCGCTGCAAAAATCATACATGCCGCAATCGTTACGAGTGCCAATCCACCTCTTAAATGGCCTATCCAGGATTTTAGCGCTTCGATTAAGTGGTATGAGATTCCGCCCCTTGCCATAATAATTCCTGCAAACACAAAACCCGGAATTGCCATCAAGGCAGAGGAGCTTGAAGAGATGAACATTTTATATATTACCGGATACATTGTAAAATCAATTATACTAAGTGCAACTAAACTTGATAGTCCTAAAGCTACCGCAATGGGCACCCTAATTAAACATAGGACAAAAAATAAAACGATTAATATTATGGTTGTATTCACGTCCTTCTCCCCCTTTCTTTAAAAGATATTTTGAACATCATCATTGCTATTTTCGACATCTAAGTCTTTTCCACGAATTGCATTAAAGGTTTTAACAATAAAGTATAATCCTAACAATCCCATACCTACTGGCATCGCCAAATATGTAATCCAATGTGGGATACCTAAATCTATACTAACCCCTCCCTGTTCGCGTGCAACATTTACCATTTCTACGCCCATGACCGCTAGAAAAATACTAAATCCTGCACCAAGTAGATTACTTACAATATCAACGACTCTTTTCATAAATGGAGGCAATTTCTCATAAACCAAATCCACTTTAATATGGTGATTCTCTTTTAAAGCAATTCCGAATCCAATAAATATAGCTGTCACCATAAATATTTCAAATAGTTCATTCGTCCAGATGATCGGATGGTTCATTACATAACGCATAAAGATACCGAATAGACAAATAATCGATCCTACAATGAAAAAGAAAGAAGTAATGAATTCCTCAACCACTTCTAACTTTGCAAGTATTCTCCCCTTCATAATTACACTCCTTTCTATTAAGTGAACGACAAGATTCTTATATAAGGAGTCATCTTGTCGTTCACTAATAGTTAACCTGAAATTATTTACCGATTTCTTGAGCGGCTTTAATATACTCTTCACCAATTATTGGCGTATACTTCTCATAAATAGGAGCCCAAAGTTCTTTGAATTCATTAATATCCTCTTCCGAAAGTTCATAAATCTCGATATTCCCACGTTCCTTGATTTTTTCAAGTGCTTCAACCGCCATTTCATTTGCAGCTTTCCGGGCGGCATCAGTTCCAGCTTTAATACCACCATCTACAATTTCTCTCGTTTCCTCATTCAGACCATCTAAGAATTCCTTGTTTGCAAAAAAAGCAAGATCGACACGTGTATCTCCAATAATCGTCATGTACTTTTGAACTTCATCAAACTTTTTGGAATTGATATTTACGAATGTATTTGTTTGTCCATCAACCGTTCCTTGCTGTAATGCTGTATACAATTCCGTAAAAGGTATTGTAGCTGAGCTTGCGCCAACTGCTTTAAATACATCTTCCAGAACTTGTCCACCTTGAGTTCGGAATTTTAATCCTTTAAAATCCTCGGGAGATTTCAATGCTCTCTTGTCGTTTGTAAAGTGTTTAGGTCCGTTAGGCCACATAGCCAAGCCGTAAACTCCGTCTTTTTCCAATGATGAAAGAATTTCCATTCCTTTTTCACTGTCCCAAAACTTTGTAGCCTCATCGTTATCTTCGAATAAGAAAGGCAACGATACAAGATTAAAACGAGGATCATCCCCAACCAATTTCGACATATCTTGTTGTGTAAACTGAACATTGTTTGCAACTAAATTTTGATAAACATCTTTATCTCCAAATAGTTGCCCATTAGGATATACCTGCACTTTAATTTTTCCATCAGACTCTTTTTCAATATATTCTTTAAAAGCAATTGATCCAGCATGCTGCGAGGTATTCTCCGCCACTTCATGGGAAAGCTTGATTGTAATTTTTTGCACACCATCGTCTGCACTGCCCGTTGAATCTCCACCGCCACATGCAGCTAACACAACTAACAACACCCCAAATAATATACCAACGAATGCTTTCCTCATACTTTTCATTTTCTAGCCCCCAATGTTTTTTATTATTCCCATAACCCTTACGCACTTTTTTTTGCAACCACCCCCTTTAATTAAAAATACACTTTGGCCAACGCAAGCCGTCTTTTCAATAATTCAGTTTAATAGTTTTTTCGACATTATTAAAATGATTTTTGATAGCGCTTTCAGGATTCCCATCTATAATTCCTTGTAGAATATCTTTATGCTCTCTTATTACCTCTTCTCTTCTAGATGGTTTTTTCAAAACTATATTTCCTATCCTTTTCATCATGTCGTATAATTGTTCCGTCATAACAAACAATCTCTTGTTATCCGAGTACTCATTCAAGGTTTTGTGAAACAGATAATCTAGATTTGTGAATTCCAAATCAGTTTGCACGCTGGAGTCTGGATTCATTAGATCAATCAAATCTTGTAGTTCGCTTCTTTTATTGTCATCAAAGGATTGAGATACTTTTTTTGCGATTGCGCATTCAATAATATTCCTAATCTCAAAAATCTCTTCAATCTCTTTAATCGTCAATGGGCTAACATATACACCTTTATTAGGAAGGGAATAAACCCAGCCTTCTGCTTCTAGAATTTGAACAGCCTCCCGAAAGGGGGTTCCACTCACTCCATAGAGTTCAAGTGCTTTCTTTTGAGTGATTGATACATGATCTTTTAATGTTCCATTTGTTATGTCTTCCTTCAGCTTAAAATAAACCTCCATTTTTAAGCCTTTAACGCTTCTTGAACTTATCATAATATTTCTCCTTTACTAATTATTATCAATATACACTAGCCTAAATACTAAATCCACACATTATATATAATGCGGAATATTCAATTAATTAATGAATTGCATACCATATTTTATAATGCCTGCGCAGTACACGCTTATGACAATTCAACTAACTGTATGAACATTCATAGAAAAGTTAGCCGTTTCCTTAAGACGGCTGGCCTTTCAATACTTTCTCTTTCTCATTCAATTATAGTTAACAAACTGAATAGTTTGTCGCATAGGCACTCTACTTTAGTTTTATTTTCGTCCTTACGTTAATGCCCCTGAGACTGATTCCCTCCCCATTTAGGTCCAAGATTTCACGATAATGAATCATAAAAAAAATACCTTCGATATAAAAAATGTCACTCCCAAAGGTGTGCTCATTCATTATACAAAGGTATGAATCGGTAATCGCCTGTCATTCGCTGGTACATTCGTTATCAACTGGTGGTAAGAAAGATGGCAGAGGTGATACATTTTAGTGGCCGTAATCATCAAGTTCGATAACAGTTATTATATCTAATTCATCATCTTGTTGTAATTTCTTAATTAACTCCTTCGATTCCGGATAGTTCCCCCAAATAATATGTGCTTAGAAAGCCCACTCAAAATTCAGCACAATTGAAGAAATGGACGCAGTTGCAGAACAGCAGCTTTCACTTCATCGGGACAACTTGACGAAATCGGATCGCCAAGTACTCGACGTCATCCGTCGCTATTCGGTGAAATATGGTGCGGCTCATTTGAAACATGGAAGAATCGAAGACGCTACGGGAAAATCAAACGTAACTGTTTGTCGCGCCATCCGCAAACTCATCAAACTAGAAATCATTAAAAAAGTCCACTACTTCCTCCTCATGAGCGGGCTACGCGCCAACATTTATATCATTTTCCTCTTCGATGACCAGAGGAAAATGGACGACCGGGACAAGAATGACAAACGTCATGACAACTAGGAAAATTTTCCAAGCAAAAGCTTTTCCTATTAAATCTATATTAGCATCTCAAGATCTCAACTACACGTCTCCACAGGAATTGTAAAAGTTATCCACAAGTCTGTTCAGTCGAATAATAGATCTACTTGCCGGAACAATTGATGATACACAACTATCCCTTGTATTCTACGAAATTCACAGGGCCATCTCTGGACGGACGTATGTTGAAGTTAGAGACGACAAGCATGTTTCCAAGGCCTTGCCTATCGTGCGCTGATGATCACTGTCATGGCAACGAAGAAGAAAGCAATCCGTAATTTACAGAGGTACTTCAAAGGTGTGTTGGACAAGTTAGTCGACGAGGCGTACTTCCAGGATATGTTTATGCTGTTTGATGTGACGGTGGAGGTGTTTTATTGTCTGGAAGTTTAATAGGTACTTTTTATAATGACCAACTTATCGGTAGGACATCATATTACATCTTCTGCAGAACTTAAAAATTCATATATTGCTTTGGCATAGATTGCACATAAATTTACTAGTTGTTCAATTTCAATTGCTTCATTTGCTTGATGAAGTGTCCCGACTCCTTTAGGAAGTTCTACTGTCCCTTCGGGTGGAAGTGGGCCATAGGCAACATGATTTTTAAAGATACGGGCATAGGTTCCGCCGCCTGTTGTTTGAAGTGGAGTTGTTGTATCACCTGTTATTTCCCTGTATATTCTTTCTAATGTTTTAACAAATTCACTATTGGGGTCTACAAAAAGTGGTAGTGTATTTGATGTGATTTCAAACATCCATGACCTGTCAATACTAACTTTAGTTCTCAACTTCCTTATTAGTTCTTCTTGATTTATACTTTTTGGATACCTCATGTCAATAAGGAGATCAAAATCTGTTTCATTAATATTAATGACTCCAAGATTCATAGTTAAATTTTTAAAATATTTATCATAGTAGTTAACTCCAAATCCACTTCCATCCCATTCTTTACATAAATCAGTTATTTCTATAGCAAATTTGTCATTAAATTCTTGCCCAATCCAATCTAGTAAATGTGTAATTGCATTTATTCCAAACATTGGCATTTGAGCATGGGTTGAAACCCCTTCTAAACTAACTGTAGCAAGGGTACCGTCATAGCTGATTTTTCCGGATGTCCTATTTCTTTCATTATAGGCCATGAAGGATTTTATTATCGATGCTTGGTCTTTTCCACTGACATCGACTAAGGCACTTGCTCTATTGGGTACAATGTTTCCACGTAAACCGGCATTTAGTTTTTTTATAACACTATAATGACTTCCCTTTATTATAAATTGCATTATTCCTTTTTCTCCATAGACTACTGGAAATGAATTGTCCGGCGTCATTCCAAAGGTTGGATGTTCATTTACTTTTTCTGCATAATACTTAAGACAGCCCATGCCAGTTTCTTCATTGCATCCAAGTATGAAATGAACTTTTCGCTTTGGTTCATCGATTATCGAACGCACAATTTCCATCGCCGCTAATACCGCTACGGCGGGTCCCTTATTATCAATACTCCCACGGCCGTGGATTCTACCGTTTTCAATCACTCCTTCAAAAGGATTTGTATTCCATCCTTCACCCGCAGGTACAACATCAAGATGGGCTAGTATCCCAACTATTTCATCCCCCTCTCCATACTCAACTCTGATGACATGCCCATTAAAATCTACGGTCGTAAAACCCTTTCTTGATGACTGGGCTAAAAAAAGATTCAATGCCTCCCTAGGTCCTTTACCATAAGGAGCATTTATTGATTCATCAGCTGTAGATTTATCTTCTGTGGAATCAATTTTTATCAATGCTATTGTTTCATTAATAATTTGTTCTCTCTTTGCATTTGCCAGTCCTATCCAATCCACTTATGCCACCTCATTATTGTTTGGAATCATCAATCATCACAATGTCTAAGAAAGAAGGAGATCCTTTTAATATGATCTCCTCTTTTCTCAATTATTTTATTATCTATTACTTTCTTTAAATCTTTGTAAATCATCATTTGTTAAACGTTTAATCACTTCAACAAGTGTATTTACTGTGGCGATATATCTGTCCTTATGGACGAATGCGCGTGGCGACAGAATATATAATGATGGTATTGATAAGGATATTGTTACAATACCATCAAACAACCTGTGAATTTCATGTGCTTCCCCACCACCATAGTTTTGCACGATAATGTCTACTGGGTAGCCCAAGTCTCTTCCTGCTTCTTGGATAAATTTACTAAGCTCTCTATTTCCGATTATTTTACTATCGTAATGCCGAATTACAACCCCACCTTTTAGTTTATGCCCATCTGGATCACTTCCAGGAAAATCGTCACATTTGGCTACGTCAACCGTTATTGAAATATCGGGTTTTACTTTGTAACCAGCCGTTTTTCCTCCCCTATACCCGACTTCTTCTTGTACAGTTCCGCAAACAAATACATCACTTTCATGTTCATGCCCCTTTAGCTGTTTCATTACATCTATTATGATGTTGACGCCAATTCTGTCATCCCAAGCTTTTGCCATCATTACATCTGGATCAGCCATTTCCCTAAAGTCAACACGAATTGTGACTGAGTCTCCTCGTTGAATACCTAATTCCAGAACATTTTCCCTTCCTCTAACACCAGTATCTATATATAATTCACTCATTTCCCGAATTCGATCCGGGTTTTTATCCTCGTCTGGGAAATGTACTCCAAATAGTCCAGGAACATCTTTTCCAGAGCTAGTATGAATTAAGACTTCCTGTCCAAGAAGTGTATGGGTCCACCAGCGGTTGAGTGACATGACTCTAATCAACCCGCTTTCCTCAATCTTTTGTACTATGAACCCAATTTCATCGGTATGGGAAGATACCATTACTCGCGGTCCATTCCCCTTTCCTTTTTTCAAACAAATCAACGATCCCAAATTATCATAGTCAAATTCTTCTGCATAGCCCTCAAGCGCTGATTTCATAAGTCTTGTAACTCTAAATTCGTTTCCGGATGTTCCACCAGCTTCGGTGACCGCCTTAATGCGCGCTAAATCTAATTCTTCCTTTTTCAGCATAAAAATCTCTCCCTTTGCTCTATTTTTCAAGCTTGAAAATCCAATTTCCGCGTTGCATTACTTAATCTCTACTAGCCCGTATTTCACTAAAAGTTGAACATATTCATGTACATATTCCACATCTCCATCCCTGATTTCTGTAGTTACCTGTTGTGCAATCTCATTTACAGTCAGTTCTCCATTTATATAGTACTGGGTAATAGTTTCCATTAAGTGGGGGCTTAACACCTTAGGCTTTTGCATCCGTGAATAATCTTTAAAAGCCTCCATTAGTTCAACATCATTTAGAGCATAATCGTCATGATGTAAAATTGGTGCCTTGTATTTCCTTACCGGTATATAATCGTATTCGGGCTTTCCTAGGGGCGGTTCATAGTTAAGATCGACTTTTCCGATGCTATTCAAATATGCAGTAAATAGGGAATTTATTAACTCTTTAATAACAATCTTTTCATTTTCAACTATACGGTCTACACTCTCAGTTTCATCGAATTGGAAGAACCGTTTATAATCATCACAATACAATATATATGACTTTTCAATGCAGTTAATTTTGTATTGCAACTGATTGTTGTTAATCTTTTCATCAAATGCACTATCAATTAGTTTGGTTAGAATCGTTACAAGTCTTTCTCTGGATTTATTTAATATAATAGGAACATCTGCTACCTTTAAATTTGCAAGAGAATACAGATAACTAGCGGCAATACTAGCTGACTTTTGAAGTATGAAGGGATCTACTTCATCAATTGTGTCTCCACTCGTATGGTAGTACTTATCCGGCCATTGTCCTAGCATAATTGTGGGAATATTTATAGTTGGATCCGATAGAATGATATGATCACTGCCTGCTTGAAACTCACTAACAACACTGTTGAACATACTTACATAATTATCCTTATTGTGGGATATTACATCCTTTTTTACTTCATCGAGCGCTAATGCAGCAAGGTCGGCAACAAATGAAGGAGTTGAATGAGGAAGACCGCTTATCGTCAAAGGACCATGGCCTTTATCCTGACGTCCCCCAACCATATCCATATTTATGCCTGCTTTTATCTTTGAGATGTTATCTCCCAAACTATTTAAATACGCATACGTTCCAGTGAATTCAGGTATAAACACCATTCTAATCGTTCTTTTAAGTGGTAGAAGTCTACCCTTCTCAATTAAATCTTTTATTGACTTTAAGGCTTCCATTGAAGATGAAACACCGCTTGAATTATCATTGGCACATGTACGTGGATGGCAGAGGTGTGAAATTATTAATATTTCTTCATCTATTGTACCGGGCATCACTGTTTCAACCGCTTCTATTTCCCCTTCATATAAACTTGACTCTATATAGCAATTCATCTTTGGATAACGTCCTTCTGCTTTCATTGTTATACAGACTTTAGCCAATTCATCGCCCTGTCTTGGGGTAAGAACAAATCCAAAGGTTTTGGGTTCATCATCTGTATGCTTCCACCAGAATGAGGTATAGGCCCGAATATCTAATAAGTCATATCTCGTTCTTACATCTTTCAATTCTGGGATATAGTCAGTAATAATTCCTAGTGCACCCTGCTCTTTTATTGCCCAATCGACATAAGATTGAAAGTGATCTCTTACGAATATGATCTTTCCATTAAGCTCTATATCCCTGTAATTGTCTTTACAATTTCCTTTATCAAGATATACAATCTCCAGGGGTTTCTTGCGATAATCGCATGGATAACTTCTCTGGATTATGGATATATTGTCAGCATCGAAATCAGCTATCCTTTTAAATTCAGGTGAAATTAAATCGCAATACGCCTTCTTACAATCCCATTCCTTAAACGATTTTGAGGTTAAGTACCAAGTACTACCGTCAGCTTTAAAAGTTCGAAGGGTGGTTTTAAATCCTTCTGCGACCAATTTGTTTTTACAAAAGTTTGCAGCCATCCTATATCCAGTAGAAGCTTGGATTCTATGAAAGTTTGATATCTCTTTCAAATTCATAAATATTCGGTCGCCAGATACATAATTAGCGATTTCACGAAAACTTTTTTTCATCTAGTATCTCTCTCCCTTGGAATCTAAATAAGCATTAACCTCTGTAGTACTTTATCAACGCCTGGGTTCCGTCATTTTCGAGTCCCATATTCACCATCTCTTTGTACAAATTGTAAACAGCATTCAGCATCTCAAGAGAATAACCACGGGATTCGATTTCCTTTTTAACTATAGACATATCTTTCAGAAAATGTTTTATAAAGAATCCCGGGGCTAGATCTCCTTTTAGTACCCGTGGAGCCATATTGCTTATTTGCCAACTTCCTGCCGCCCCTGAACCGATTGCAGTAAACATTTTTTCAGGATCAAGACCCACTGATTCCGCGTAAAATATAGCTTCTATCATTGATGCAGTTGCACCCGCCACAGCAATTTGATTTGCAGCCTTTGCGTGTTGGCCATTCCCCGCTGAACCTAGATAGTTAATATTTTTCCCTAAATGCTCAAATAATGATCTAATTTCTATATAGTCTTCAAAATCTCCACCAACCATGATAGACAAAGAAGCATTTTTCGCTCCTAAATCACCACCAGAAACTGGCGCGTCCAATACTCTTATTCCTATTTCTTTACCTGTTTTATAAAGTCTGTTTGCCAATTCCGGAGAAGAAGTGGTCATGTCGATGACCACTGCTCCCTTTTTTGCTGATTCAAATATTCCTCCATCACCCAGATATATCTTTTCCACATCTCTTGGATATCCGACCATTGTAAAAATGTAATCAGAATCATTAACAGCCTCCGCGATTGATTTGCAAGCAATCGCACCTTTCTCATCCTCTAATCTTTTAGCTTTTGAGAATGTATTATTGAATACTCTAACGGAATATCCATTGTCTATCAAATGCCCAACCATGGGGCTTCCCATCACCCCAGTACCTATCCATGTAAGATTTTTCATCTGTTTATTCTCCTATAAATTATTTATCAGTAACGTTTGCTTCAGAAATAACGATTGCCCCACTGGAAGTTGCATAGAAATTCTTCACATAATCTTTAGCTAACAGCAACTTGTCATTGGTTAGTATTGGTAACCAAACAAATTCGTTTACAATAATTTCTTCAGCTTCATGCAATATTTTGAACCTCTTTGCCGGGTCAAGTGTTAATTCTGATTCCTCCACCAGTTCATCATACTCAGGGGTGCTATAGCCAGAAAGGTCCTGGATATATTGTGTAGATGACATATACAGTTTTAACCATGTAGTAGGATCAGCATAATCCGCTGAGGTTCCATGGCGAACAAAATCATGGTTTCCAGAATTACGATCTATTCTAAATGTCGCAAATTCCATTCCTTTTAACTCGATATCAACATTCAAGTTCTTTTTAAGCATTCCTTGTAAACCTTGTGCAATATCGATATGCATCTGGTTATCATTATTATAAAGATAAGTAGTTACAGGAAATCCTTCACCATTTGGATATCCTGCCTCAGCTAAAAGATTTTTTGCCTTTTCTATATCTTCGATAATTAAATCCCCGCCCTCTTCCCTAAAATCCTTACCGGTTGAAGGATTTGTTAATCCCGCAGGAACCAGTGCGTAAAGGGGCTGGGTAGTTCCGCCAATAATATCCGTAAGCTGTTTACGGTTTATCCCAATATTAAAAGCTTCTCGAACTTTCTTATCAGAAAACGCTTCATGATTAACATTAAAATTAATGATCATATTAGAAAGGTATGGAAATCTTTTAACTTCATTTTTTTCTTTATGTGTATCATTTACATCCTGAGGTACAGAGAACGCCATATCTATTTCACCATTCTTGAATGCAGCAGCGCTTACTTGCGGATCTGGGATAAAATAAAATTCAAGGCGATCAAGTACTACTTCTGAGGAATTATAATATTCTTTGTTTGGAACAAGAACTACTTTGTCATTCACATTGTATTCTTGAAACTTGAAGGGTCCATTTGTTACAATGTCGCTAACATTCTCTGCTGACCATGCTGACGAATCCATCGGAACTTTATCCTCACGTACTGGGTAGAACGGACTGAACGTTGTCAATTGAACAAAATAGGGCTGGATACGGCTTAATGTCACCTCAAACGTCGTATCATTTAGCGCTTTAACCCCAAATTCAGAATGGTCCATTTCACCGGCCATAACGCTGGAAAAGTTCTTTATACTGTCCATCAAATCTGCATAACTAGCTTTTAATTCGGGAACCAAATTGCGTGTCCATCCATATACGAAGTCCTCAGCTGTTACCGGCACACCATCGCTCCACTTTGCATCACTACGAAGCTTGAAAGTGTACACCATTCCATCTGGACTTACATCATAACTTTCCGCTATTTCATTCTTCATCGTTCCATCTTCCGCTATACTGAATAAACCTTTATAAACGTTACCAATAACCTGCTGTGGTGTATCTGTGGTCCCTGTTGCAGGGTCGAACCCCCCTTGGTCCCCTGCTAATCCCACCTTAAGAACCTGTTCTTTTTTCCCTGTAGCTGTTCCAGTGTCTTTACTTCCCACTTCATTCCCATCTTCAACTTTTTCTGATGTATCTGAACATCCTATCAACGTAAGAATAATAGAAAGGGCTGCGATAATAGTCATGAAATACCAAACTTTTCTCATTGTATAATTCCCCTTATTTTTATTATTTTTGCCGCCTTATGTTACCTGATTACATTGGAACGACAACTCCAAAAGAGAAGATATATCAAAGGTCAAAGGTTAAACTGAATCCTCCATTTTTTTAATACTTAAACGGTTAACAGCTTATATGAATTCAAAATCTCTTTAACAGCTGCAATAGTTGGTCATACTTTTAAGGGTTTAATTCTCAAAAAGATGACAAGCGATTTGTCGCCCATCCACTTCAATTAAAGATGGATTTATGTTCAGGCATTTTCCCATTACATATGGACAACGTGAACTAAAAGGGCATCCTGTATGCTTGTTCATTGCCGAAGGGATTTCTCCTTGTAGATGTATCCGATTTCTAGTCTTACAAATATCAGGATCTGGTATCAGAACCGCCGATAATAGCGCTTGAGTGTAAGGATGCATAGGTGTATTGTAAATATCGTCACTACTGCCTGATTCAACAATATTTCCAAGATACATCACACTAATCTTATGGCTAATGTAGTTAACCATATTTAAGTCATGTGCTATAAATAAATAGGATAGTCCCCTTTCCTCCCTAAGTTTTTCAAGTAAGTTTATGATTTGTGCCTGGATGGATACGTCAAGTGCAGAAATAGGCTCATCGCATATTATCAATTCAGGTTCAAGGGCCAACGCCCGAGCAATTCCAATTCTTTGACGCTGTCCACCAGAAAATTCATGAGGAAACCTTCGAATGTGATCAGGTTTTAAACCAACAACGTTAATTAGCTCTTGTACTTTTTCTTCACGCTCCTTTTTGTTGTAAAGTTTAAAAATGTCCATGGGCTCCCTAATTATTTCTCCTATAGTTAATCTAGGGTTTAAAGAGGCATATGGATCCTGGAAAACCATCTGCATTCTCTTTCGATACTGTAGAAATCTCTCTCTTTTCATTTTCAATATATCTTCACCTTTATATAAAATCTGTCCCTCGGTAGGCTCATAAATTCTTATGATAGTTCTGCCCAAGGTGCTTTTCCCACACCCTGACTCTCCTACAAGCCCTAGAGTTTCTTTTTCTTTCAAATGTAATGTTACATTATCGACAGCTTTTACTTCCCTTTTAGGAGAGAATATTCCCTTTGTAATATCAAAGTACTTCTTTAGATTTCTAACTTCTAAAATATTTTCAGACAAGGGATTCACCGCCTTTATTACTCATTGGATGGTGTAACCAACAAGCAATCTGATGTGTATCCGAAAATGCTTCTACCCGTGGCGGGTGACTCTTACATATATACATTGCCTCTGTACAGCGATCGACAAATGGACATCCTATAGGCGGTTTAAGTAGATCCGGTGGTGATCCCGGAATGGGAATTAATTTTTTCTTCTTAGTATCTGTCGGGTTATTGATACTATTTAATAAACCTTTTGTATAGGGATGTTTGGGGGAATAGAAGATCTCTCTATCCGTTCCTTGTTCAACAATTTGTCCTCCATACATGATCATTATTCTTGTGCACATCGACGCCACAACGCCAAGATCGTGAGTAATCATAATGACTGATGTATTGAGTTTCGCTTTTAAGTCTTTGATTAAATCTAATACTTGTGCTTGGATTGTTACATCCAATGCAGTGGTTGGTTCATCTGCAATAATTAGTTTGGGGTTGCAACTTAAAGCAATTGCAATAATGATTCGTTGACGCATTCCCCCGGACAGTTCATGGGGATATTGTTTTAAGCGTTCTTCGGGACTCGGAATGCCAACAAGTTCCAAAAGACTAACCGCTTTTTGAATTGCATCTTTATGGGAAAGTTTTAAATGCAATTTAATAGGCTCCACTATTTGTGTGTCTATGCGAAGAAGGGGGTTTAAGTAAGTCATCGGGTCCTGAAAGATCATACTAATCTCATTGCAACGTATCGATTGCATCTTTTTCTCATAATCTTTCCTTTTTTTCTTTGTATTACAATTAGAACTTGATATATTTTTCCCATCAAATCTTATTTTCCCATCTACAACCCTTCCGCTATCTGCTAATAAGCCCATTATCGATAACATTGATACGCTTTTTCCAGAACCGGATTCGCCAACTATTCCTATGGTTTCCCCCTTATCAACATGAAAACTTATGCCACGTACAGCCTTGACGACACCATTCTGAATATTAAATTCCGTACTGAGATTTTCAACTTCCAGGATTGGCATACTTTTCTCCCCTATTAACTTTGTATTTAGCACTCAGTGGTTGCTATTCCTCACTTTTTCTTTGGGTCCAAGGCATCGTTCAATGTATCACCGATAAAGTTTAAAGCAAACATCGTTATACAAATAGCAGCTACTGGCCAGAACATTTGAATTGGGTAACTGTCAAGAACATTACGGGCATCTTGTGCGAGTGTCCCCCAGCTAGCCATAGGTGCAGCTATACCGACACCTAAAAAGCTTAAATATGCCTCAGTAAATATTGCATCTGGAATGATAAATGTCATCGTTACTAAGATTGGTCCCATACTGTTTAAAATGAGGTGTTTTAGTAAAATACGGATTTTGCTCGCTCCGATAACTTGCGCCGCCATTGCAAATTCTTGCTGTTTTAGGGAGAGGACCTGCCCCCTTACAATTCTTGCCATACCTACCCATGAGGATAGACAAATTCCAACTAATACTGATATAATATTTGGACCAAAGAGTAACATGATTAAAATAACATATAAAATTGATGGAATTGCATATAAAATGTCAATTATTCTCATCATTATCATGTCAGTTCTTCCACCCGTATACCCTGATATTCCACCGTATACTATACCTACAACCAGATTTATAAAAGCTGAAACAAACCCAACTGTAAGGCTGATTCTGGCTCCGTACATCACTCGCACAAATATATCGCGACCAAATTTATCAGTCCCAAATATATGTTCAGAAGATGGCGGTGAATTGGTGTTCTCAAGGTCCTGTCCATCATATGTGTACGGCGATAATATCGGTCCGAAAATCGCGAGCAGGATTATTATAGCTAACACAGTCAAGCTAATTGTAGCCACTTTGTTTTGCCTAAACCTGGTCCACGCATCCGCCAAATAGGACTTACTTTCTACTGCTATAAACTCTGAGTTCTTTTCCTTATCTGGTAGTTTCCCGAAGAGATCTTTAGTAAGCTCTAATTCCTCATTAGCCTTGACTCCCTTTGTAACAACCATTGAACACCCTCCTTATCACTACTCAAGTTTTATTCGAGGATCAATAAATGCAATAATTATATCTACGATGAAATTCATAAGGACAATAAATGTACCAATAAATATTGTTAAACCAAGGATTACTGGATAATCCCTTCCACTTATCGAGTAGACAAACTCCCTTCCAATTCCCGGGATTGCAAAGATTGTTTCTACAATAAAGCTTCCTGTCATGAGGTACGCTATCATTGGTCCCATATAAGTTACAGTTGGAATAATCGCGTTCTTCATCGCATGTTTAACGATCACGGTATTCCGCGTAACTCCTTTTGACCGCGCCATTATGACAAAGTCTTGGAGCATAACCTCACTTAAGGATGAGCGAATCAGACGTGATATATAGGCTATCGGAAAAAAACTTAAAGCCAGTGATGGCATAATATAATGTTTCCATGTGCTCAACCCTATAATTGGTAGTAAATTTAATTGAAGAGCAAAAAAGTAAATGAAAAACAAAGCTAATAGGAAACCGGGAATAGATATTCCAGCTGTAGAAATAGCAATTATTAAGCTTTGCAGCCACTTTTTTTTCGTCAAGGCTGAAATGATTCCAAGACCAACCCCCAATATTATTGATAAAAAGAATGAGACAACCCCGAGTTTCATTGTAATTGGAGACAATTTCACAATGATACTGGTTACCGTTGTTCCAATCTTTTTGAAGGACTCACCCAAATCTCCGACGGCAACATTTTTTAGATAAAGGACATACTGAACCCCTATAGGTTTGTCAAGATTATATTTTTCTTCGAGAATTCGAATAACCTTATCGTCTGTTACACGTTCAGAATCAAACGGTCCACCCGGCAGTATTTTCATTAAAAAGAAGACTAAAGTGATTAAAAAGAACACCGTTAGCATCCCTATTAAAAATCTTTTTAACGTGTATTTAATCATAACTTTCCTCCTCTGAATACTTATCATTGACTCGAACACAGGAAACATCTTGTTTAAGGGAAAATTCTTAAGGCAAAAAGTAAAAAATAAAAATAATTATAATTTGTTATCCTTCGGCATAAGCCTCGATGCCCCCCTAGCTTTATCTATCAATAGAAACACTCGATCAATCAATCTGATCTTTCACATAGTATACTTTTAACAACAAAATAACTGAATGTTCATTATGCACAAAATTATTTGTTAATTATAGTGAATTGCAATGAATAGGATTCATAATATCTGATAATCTATGGTGTGTTAGTCAGTTACTAATACACTAGGCAGGTTGCATAATTGATTAACGACAGTTCTTTTTGTGAAAATTATTCAGTCAGGAAAAATATTTATAACTTTTTACCTCAAAATAAAAAAATTGGCATTCCAATTAGGATGAGAACACAGTATATTATATCTAGTAGAAATATTCTGAACGTATTTATTAACGAGAAAAAATACTATAGGGAGGGATAATATGCAGTATTTTGAGCAAATTGCTCAATCAGTTGTCGAGCAGGTCTCTTCAATCTTGAATATTCCAATCATCTTAACGGATAAGTCTGGAATTATTATTGGTAGTACAGATATCAAGCGCCTCGGTTCTCGCCACGATGTAGGTGTGCAAGTAACAAAGTCGGGCAAAACAATGTTTTTCTCAAAAGAACGAGTTGCCCTGTTTAATGATGTATTGCCTGGAATTGCTATACCATTGCATTTCCAACAACAAACAGTAGGGATGCTCGGCCTCATAGGGGATCCTTTGTTAATTGAGCGATATGTACAGTTCGTGCAGGCGCACATTGAAATGCTTCTTATGGAAAGCTTTCGCTCTAATACAGTAGCCATGCAAATGGAAACAATGAGAGATTTTATTCATCGGCTATTAAGCTACAATAAAGAAGAAAATTCCCAAGAAATTTTAAATTTCTCAAAAACGCTTGGATTTCCGCTAGATCTATCAAGGCGCTGCATCTTATTGGAGATTCCATTATCGTTTAATTGGTTGCTTTGTACTAAACAGGAGCGGACATTTAACAAAACGGAACGTGATCTATTTATTTATTTAACAACTCTTTTCGTTGATAATGAGAAGGATATTGTTGCTCCGGTGAATACGGATCAGTGGATTATTCTGAAGCATGTTACCAGTAATGACACAAACGGAATAAATAAGAAATTAGAATTTGCCTATGAATCTTTGCAAGTTTTTTTAAAAAGCAGAAAGTTAAAAGGTGAAGTTGTAATGCTTTATAGTGATTGCTATTCAACACTTGAGGGGCTTAGTCAGTCCTGTGAACATTTAATAAAAACCTTAACCATCGCAAAACGTAATAATTGGAAAAAGCCTATTGTTTCCATTGATAACTGGGAATTATTATCCCTTGCTCTTGTCCAAGAAATAAAACTCCCTCTAGGACAAGTACT
This sequence comes from Sporosarcina sp. SAFN-015, assembly GCF_051966875.1. GTDB lineage: Bacteria > Bacillota > Bacilli > Bacillales_A > Planococcaceae > Sporosarcina. The sequence goes on from NZ_JBQCKP010000001.1 coordinate 171,201, forward strand.
TGAAAAACACATTGAAAAGCTAAATATTCATCCAAACGGTCCAGCCCTCATCGAGAGCTTCATTGTTTATTGTGAAGAACAATTGAATATGAGCCAAGCTTCAAAGAAGCTCTACGTTCACCGGAACACCCTTATTTACAGACTCCAGCAGCTACAGCAATTATTGAATATTGACTTACAATCTTTCGATCAATGCACGCTCCTTTATTTAACCCTAAAACAACACGACATTTTCCAAAAACGTAAAATAGCCCCCGCCTTAAAATAGATGGGGGCTTGTAAACATCATTTTATTTTTATCAAATACAGGTAATAAGTTCTATTGTTAGTGAGCAACGCGTCAGAGAGATATGTACCTGCCGCTTTATTTCAAATGGAGATAACCGCAACATACTAGGCCCACCGGGGTTGGGAAAGACACATCTCTCCATCGGGTTTGGATTTGAAGTGTTAGCCAAAGGCTATAACGCCCTGTTTATTACGTCCGATGAGTTAGGAGAGCAATTGTCAAAAGGCTTCACAAAAAGGCACACTATCATATTTAATGAAGCGTATATGTAGGATCGTCTAAAAAGTAGGCCAAGTTGAGTCAGTAGTGGCCGGTTGGCTCGATGCCGATGATGACATTGGTTTTACCGAATTGTTTCTTGGCGGTGAGAATGCACTTGTGGAAGTATTTAAATCCTTATCTTGATTGATGGACAGGGAACGACTTCTTAAGGATCAGGCCCCGTTCATCGACCATGCAGGCGTAATGCGTGCGCTTGGCGATGTCCATTCCTATTACCAGTGTTTTATCAGGACTTGATTAATTTTAGCGTTTTGCGTAAAATTCATGATGAGTCCTCCTTGGTATTTAAATTAGGGGTTAATTCGTGCAGATTTGACAACCCGCATCATACCAAGAGGGCTCATTTTGTTCAAGTCCCCGAAAAAACCTCTAACAGAAATTCTCCTAAATAATATATTTGACGTTATTGCCTTCTTTATAAATGGCTCTATTGATCTGCTATAATCCTATCAATGCTGGTTCAGAAGCTTCATTTATTATTTAACCGATTTAAGAAATTGCCATGAACGTGATTTTCAAAACTTTATTTCTCTGCCTGTTCAATTTTTTCTAATAATGCTTTCCTGGTATTATCCCATTTGTCCTCAATTTCATTCGACCAATCTGAAGTATAGTGCAATGAATTTGCTTTGATATACGCTTCATCGTAATTCCGATTATCAATATCTATCATTATTTCATCAATCTTAGCCTCGAGTTTTTCTTCTTCCTTTATGGATCTAACATATGCAGACCCAAATACCAGCACACATAACACAATAACTACTAACATAGCAATAACACTACTTATTAGTTTTCTCATGTTCTCATTACTTTTATATTTTTCCTTGTTATTAATTTTATAACGCTCCTGTTCGTACTGTTTATCTCTCATTCGCTCTTTATATTCCATTTTTTTATTTGAACTTTTGCGTTAATAGATGCTTCACTTAATTCTTCTAAGATCATTTTATGACCGCAATATTTACAAAAAAAAGTATCAATACCGTCTTCGATTTCGAGAGCAGCATTACAATTAGTACATTTTAGTGTATGTGCTTTCATTATTAACCTCCAACAAGTTTAAAACATTAAATCAGACTCACTATGTGTTGAGTATTGAAAAGCACATTTATTTAAAGTCAACGTTTAACATTAGTGATCTGATATTCGAATACTCATAAAGCCTGAGATACGCTATACGTTCATTGCTGGATATTAATGCATGCATGCAAATATCATACCGTATTAAATTGCATGAACACAATCGAACTAGCGATATGTACGCCTTCCTTGGCAATTCCACCGCCAATTTGGTTGTTCCCCTTACCATTGGTACGGAATATCTTCATAGCAACTCCCCAGATTTATTTACCTCCAGTTTTATTAATTACTATTATACCACTAACGTCAGCCCCAATTACAATACTTTCCAATCAGTCAGTTTGCATTGATCATTTTTCCTTTCCCCGAAAGTATCCCTTTTCAAAACTTCACTCTATATAAAGAGTGAAGGGACTGTTCATAATAGAAAGGGGAATAACAATGATTAAGGAATGGGTAGAATTAATTTCAGCACTACAACAAGAGAAGATTTGGCCAGAGGCAACAGTTGAGGAGAGAGAAATCTTGGTGAAATTGCTACTGTTGGCAAATACCGAAGAAAACCAGTAGGAGTACGATGGTAAATTGTATACGATACGGCCTGGACAAATGGTGATTTCTTTTCACTCACTTGTCCAAGTGTTAGGGACACATATGCTGGTCGCAAAACTCCGGTTAATTATAAAAAAGTTTGCCTTGCTAGTGTTTTTAACAGAAGAATTCATGAATGGGATGCGGATCATCACGATTACAAATTGGGAAAGTTATGTAAGATTTGAAGGGAATTGGACAATTAGACATCCTATAACACCATTTCGCCGTCCAGTACCCACTTTGACCTCTCTGCCTCTTATAATTAAAAGCAGCGTACATGGATATTATTAATTCCCCAAAAAAGTATTCATTTGATGGAATTGCAAATGTAATAATTATGGACTGATGTACGCAGATGGTTGGTTAGTGTGTTTCATCAATATATTGTTTATAGCTTCACTACCGTTATCTCCGTGCAGTATAACAACTAAGATGCAATGCTCGCCGGGGTTCTATGTCAACTGACAACTGTAATCGTCAATCCCCATTGGACACTTTTTGCTTATTAACTCTGGATCACTTTTTAATCTTTAAAGATACTTTGTTGATATTATAATCGATGGCTTTCATTGTTCATGTGAATGGCCTCAACACCAAGTAATAAGCGGTCTAAAATTGCAGTCATCATTCCTTGGTTACCAACAACTTCCGTCCACTCGTCAGGGCTTCGATTGGACATCAAGATCAAAGAGCTCTGCTCATTGAGTTGATGGATCAATTGAAAGAAGAGAGTGGCTTCTCGCTGATCCATGGCCATATACATAATGTCATCAATGATGACCAGGTTCCAGCGGTGACTGCGTAGCGCACCTGACCTAATTGAATATTCTATTTACCGACAATTCGGTTACACAGTGGATAGCAAAATTTACCGATTAAACCGTTGATTTGAAATTTTTTTAGAGGGAAGTGTATATTATCAATTGATTTGCCTTACTATTGCAAGGATTATCAGTTACAATCACCGTATGTCCAGTGCAAGCAATGTAACACACGTATGTGAACCTATGTACCCAGCACCGCCAGTTACTAAGATAATCATTAAAATTTGTTCCGTTTTATTTCATTTGAAACAAAACTAAATGGTATAACATTAACGCTGTATATCAACTATATATTTGTTTTTGGGATCAAGAAATTCACCATTATACGCTTCACCATCAAGAATAACACGACACCCCTGTTCTAAAGCAAGCATAATTCCCGGCAAAAGATCCCAAGCATATGCACCTTCAGGATTAATAAATCTACAGTAAGAACCACGAATAACATTATAAAGATTATATACTGCACACCCCATAATTCGATATTCACCAGGCTCATTCATAATATTTCTAACTGAATCAGAAATTGATGATGATAAGCCAGTTATACGAGACTGAATTGGTTCCACCTTATCACCGGACAAAAGTTTAACTCCCAACTCAGGCAATAATAAGAAACTTCCTAGAAAAGAATCTCCTTTCCATAACCCAAAGGATACTCCCCACTCCTTCATGCCGGAACAAAAATTCTCCGTACCGTCAATCGGATCCAATAAAACTACATACCCATCAGTTAATACAGTTTCATTATTAAATGATTCTTCTCCAATAAATACTACATTAGGTATTTTTTTTCGTACATAATTATGTACTAATTCTTCAATAAAAATATCTGACTTAGTAACAGGTGTATCATCTGATTTGAATGTAATGTCATATCTAGTTTTTTCAATTTGATTTAGGTTGGTCGTAATTAAATCACAAACTCCGTTTAAAAAAATACGGACTTCATTTTCTGTCATAAACTTCACCTCAAAAATATTCCTTATTTGGACCTTTTAAATATTTGTATATACTGAATCTGTCAAAAAACAAACTTCCATATTTTTGTTAATATTAATTAAATAATTGGTAATAGCTTCGTTTTTCTTTACAAGATTTTCTGATTCTGCGTTATTAACTATTTCTGCAGAATAATAATTGGATGATTTATCCAGACTGAAACCATCAAACCCAGCTAGATTTATACTATTAATGGAGATATTTTGCAATAGGTTTATTAACATTAAACCTGCGTTGTCTGATATTGCTGAGTTATCAACAAGTAAATCAGAATAATTCACTACTAATGATGAATATTTATCAGAAGTAATGATATTTGAAGTTGTAATAATTGTAGTCTTACTAGACCTTTCATTAATCGTGTCAGACATATTTTCAAATCGTTTTAAGTTGCTAATGAATAGAGCATCACATTTATAAGAATCAGGAATAAAATTAACACTGATAACAAAAGGATTGTGTTCCTTTATAAAATTATTTATTTTATCCATGTGCGTTTCAATAGACCTTCCGGGTGCAAGGATAAGTATTTTCTTTTTGTCAACTAAGTTCTTAATAGTTTCCAGACTATGTGAATCGTTTACAAAATGAATTTGATTACTAATATACAAATCTTCAATATAATTTTTGTCGAACAAATCCCTTTTCTCATCTGGAAGTTGTTTTAGAATAGTGTTTATTAACTTTATTGAAATCGTCTGCTTATTTAACAAATGTGATGCATAATTAGGATGACAATTATTCACCGCTGCAATATAATATGGCATGGAATAGCCCCATTGTATATCAGTTGATATTTTGCTTAGGTGTTCATCGTAAATTTCCAATAACGGAATTGTATTATATTTTTCCTCTATATTTTTATTTACGTAGTGAGTTATTAACTCTGTACATAAATTACCTGCTCCTCTACCCATACCAAAAACAGAAGAGTCTATTATTATATTTCTCTTTGTAAGCAACATTAAAAGTTCTTGTGCATTAGAAAAAGATAATTGTAAATTATTATGAGAATGAAAACCTATAGATATTGATTCCTCCAGATTATTATCAAGAAGATGAAACATTCTTAACAGATCATTCTTATACATAATACCAAGTGTATCTACTAAATAGAAAGCATATGGCTTCAAATCATTCACTTTGTGTATTAATTCCAATAGGGCTGAATCAGAGTAACTGGTTGTCCCTACTGGTTGAATATACACTTTATACCCTTTTTGCATTAAATGTTTACCGTAAATTAGTGCTTCTTCTATTTCATCTTCATGGAAAGTAACACGTATACCATCAATTGAATTACCATCACAAATTGAAATTGATTCGATTGGTGGGTAAGGTTGTGCTATCATTCCAACATAAGAAATATCTTCATTTTTTGGTTCAATATAATTACGTATTCTTTCTATACTGTCGAATAACGATTTATTCTGATCGAATTCCACGCTAGTTATGAAACCACATTCAATAATATCAATATTTGACTGTGATAATTTCGAAATAATCTTTTTTATTGTTTTTTCACCGAAATTCCAATCGTTAATATATCCTCCGTCACGAAGAGTACAATCAAGAATTTTAATTTTCGCCATTATGTAAACCCTCCATAATTTATCTTCTTAAGAAAAAGTTGTGAATAGCGTTTGCTATATCAAAGTCTTCTTTAACATCAATATCTATACTTTCAATTTTGCTAACCTCTACTAAATAAGGGTTAAACCCTATTCTTCTGTTGTGATTTTCAAAAATTTCTTTTTCAAAAACATAAAATCCACATGTTTCGGAATAGTATGGTTCTAAGTCTTGTGTTCTAGCAATACTACTAGGATTATAATTTAAGGGTTTATTATCTTTCCACAAAAATTCTTGTATCTTCTGAACTGCAAAGGCTGAATCATAACCCTCATTTAAGACTTTTTGTATTCCAATTTTTATACTTTCTTCTTTTACGAAGGGAGCTGTGACATGTGATAATATATATATATCCGCATCCACATCATTAATAAATGAACTGATAACTTCATTTATTTTTGTTTCTGATCTGTCAAGATTTTCACTTCTTTTAAGGAAATTAACCCCCGGTGGTAAAAAGTCACATACCTTTTCATTACTACAATAAACATAAACCTCGTCGATATCTGTTATATTCACTAAAGTTTTTAAGATATAATTTAATAGAGGCTCCCCATTTTCGAAAGGTTTAATATTCTTGTTAGGTAAACGCTCATTATTAAGCTTTATAGGTACAAAAGCTACAGTTTTCATAAAACATCCTCTTTCTCTTTCTTTTATTTTATTTTACCAGCATTGCTCGACATTAAATATTTCATCTCATTCAATAGGTAAATGCATTCTAAAGATAACTCAGTGGACTAGTAAATGAAAGGACCAAGTTAGTTAAGTCTCATTCTAATAAATAGAGAATTGTGTGGCCAGTATGAAACAAAAATTTGGAATATGGATCACTTTCCCATTGAAATTAGAGGCTGATTTTAACCGGCTGAAACATCCGAAATTCAAAGGGATATTCGCTTTCATCAGGAGGTAGACATCTTAAAATAGCCTATAATTATATTCACTAAAAATTGATCTGCCAAAAGATTATCGTCCATATTAAACAGGAGAAGGAATACTATCCTGTTCAAGTTTTATGTGAAGAACTCGAAGTGTACAGAATTACTTATTATCAATCCTTCCATAAAAGTAATAGCTTCGTATATACGAAGTTATTTTAGAGAGGATAAAAACACATTCATGAGGAGAGTAAAGGTGCTAGAGCTTACCTAAAATTCATCACATTCTCAAAAAGTATGGTTTTTCTGTTAGCTAAATACATGTTCAGCGCATCATGAAAGCAGAAGAGATCAATCCACAACCACAAAGAAATATGGTCCTGCTTTACGGCTACCAAAATAGAAGCGCGTGACAACCTCTGTAACAAGAATGCTAAGCCACCACGATCAATTAGTTATTGGTAGTTTCGCTACAGAACGATTCTCCATATATAGATGTAGCTTCTGACAAGAACTAATCATTTTTATGTCCAGGATATTGACATAGCATAGATCCACATATTCTTAACAGGTAAACTTCTATGAATATGAATTATTTCTATTGATATTTTCTAAGCCATTCAAATCCAAAATAAACCTTATCATCCACAAAATCAATACTATTTAATGACGTAGAAGTAACAGTAATTGCTTTTTTATATTTAATATTTGGATTGAAGTTTAAAATTTCCGAAGGTAAATCTTTATTCATTACACGAACGTTAATGAAATTATCTCGATAATTAAAATTATCTCTGGGATGCGGTTTTATAAAAATATTTAGATCATCGCAGTAGGCGTCAATTATATCTTGATAAACTTTTCTTTGAATCTCTTTAGTTTGGACAATTCCATCCTCAAACAAGGGTTGACTCAGAATGAGAACACTGTCTCCATGCAATGATGACTCTTCATCATCGTCCATTGTAAAAATCATATATATTTGTTTTTTTTGTTCCTCTGTCAATTTGCTAAACATTTCTTTTTTATCTTTTACCCTAATCTTTTCTCTAGGTATTTCGAGATCTTTTTCATTATTAACTTCTACAATTTTAGAGTATTTAGATTTACCGTGAAAATATAAAGTTTCATATACAAAACCAAATATTCTATTTCTTAAAGATTTTTTATAATCAATTTCTATATAATTTTTTAAAACCTTGTAAGAATCCATTGCATCTTCTAATAAATTATAATATATTCTATTTGCTCTTAGATAATAGCCTAAGTATGTCCAATCATTATATATATTAACTTCTTTATAGGTATTCTTTTTTAATTCAAAATTAGGTTTAATCATTTTTTTATATTTATAATTTGTAAATACTAACTCTATTTTACTAAATCTTCTTTTCTCTACATTACTTTTTCTATATTTTTTCTCACTAAATGTGTACACATTTTTAAAACTCCGCGTTCCTTTAAGGGAATGAAATAACTTCATATATCCGGGAATGGTATCACAAATCACAATATCCGCCTCACCGATATTAGAAATTTCTTTGACTAGAGTGACTAGTACATGGTAGTAAGTAAAACAAATATAAACACGATTATTTTTCATTTTTTCTCCCTTCGCTATTTGAAAGCAATAGAAATGTTAAATATTATTGTAACTCAAACATAAGAACCACATCATCTGCACATCATTTATAAGGTCTGATAATCAAAAACTCAGTAGTAGGAATTAAAAAACAATTTAAGACTACCAAACATACACCTTTCACTTCATCTTAATTTACTATTCACTAAATTTAACAGCATTTTAAAATGTGATTTATTAAGCACTAAAACCAAGCTGATTATAATCCCTAGACAGCCACAAATCACTGCTGTAGTAATTAATTTCATCCACGTATCTATAGCTAATAACTGTTTAATTGAGTAAAAAACTACTACCAAAATGATAATTGTTATAAGATTCCTTGCTATTAATCCGTAAAAAGTATACCATTTTACTTTTAAACATTTCGCTGTATAAATTGGTGTAAAAGTTAGGTTTCGAATACAACTTAGTATTACACTTGAAATTGGAATTGCTAAAAGACCTAAATCTGTAAAATTTATTAGAATAAGTACTAATAATATATTCAAAACTCCCGTACAAAATAAAATAATTGAAGGGATCTTCACTTTATTTAAGATCGTATTTACATTAAATAATACATTGATTGCCCCGCTGATAAAAAATGGTGAGATTATAATAATCGACAAAAAATGAAGAAAACTGGAGTTTTCACTCGGAACCCAAAGTTGGTAAAATTCCTCACCAAAAACAATGAAACCGGCAATTGGAACACTTATTAATATGAGCAAGACTTTCCCTGAAAAATCAATCTCTTTTAGCATTCCATTAGTGTCTTCTTTAGCGTAATGAGCTGCTATAGGGGGAATGAACACACCTACTAGCATTCCTATTAAAGAACTAATAAATAAGGGAACGGTCTGAGAAATTGAAAACTCTCCCCCTTTTGCAGCTCCAAAAAAGATATTTGCTAATAAAAGATCTAACCCAGTCAATAAAATAACACTTAGCTGATTAAAAGAACCCCAAATTCCAGAACTTAAAAGTTCTTTAACTGCTTTTAAATCAAAATAAGACGTTGAAAACTTTATCTCAGGTAGAAGTCTTTTAGTAAAGTACAATGAAATAGCAATACCTATAATACTAACACTCAGACTGACAACCCCCACATAAATAATAGAAGGAGTTAATAATGTAAATAGGATAATAAATAATGAGGCCTTTAATCCATTTTGAATAATTTCTTGATATGACCGCAAATCAATTCGATTTGTTGCTAAAGTAGCGACATTAAACACAGACCCTAATACAGATATCAAAAATGTTAAAAATATTAATCCAAAAAGAATTCGGATTTCATTAACCAAATCAATCGGAGTATTTAAAATGTGGTCTATGAAAATAATAATTAAAGAAAGTGGTATGATCAACACTATTACCATGACGATATTTGAATATAAAACCGAGTTGAAATATATGTTTGCTCGATGCTTATCTTTCTTCATAATTTCTAACATAATAAATCTTGCAGCCATCGAATTTAATGCAATTACTAATAAATTAATATATGTTACAAAGTTATTAGCCAGTGGAAAGAATCCAAATGCTTCTTTTCCAATATATTTAATTAAAAAAGGAGTCAGTACAAAACTAATACCAACGCTTATAGAAAAAGACATAGCATTTGCTATTAAATTAATACTAAGTTGCTTCTTAAACATAAAAAAAGATACCTTCTTTTTAGATAATAATTATCTATTTCATTGTGGTTAATTGACAAATAACTTACCGGAATACTCACCGGAGTCTTAATTTAACGTATAATCTATAGATCAATTCCATTGTTTTTGGCACTATAAAATAAGACTCATAAAATAATTTGAATTTCACATTCTGATTGATATTTCGAAGTTTTTTTTTAAAATCGATGAAATTTCTGTTAAAATTTTCTTTCATTATTTTATCTTCAAATAGGTTTTTTCGTTTATTAACATCCATATAAATAAAAAATAACTCTTTATAAGTTTTATTACTTAAGTCCGTAAGCCCTACCTTTTCAAAGAACTCCGCTCTTTCCCTAAAGGCATCTATAGCATGAAGTCTGTTTTTAATATTAAAACCACTTCCCATAATACTATCGTTTCTTTGCCAGTAGTATAATAATTGAGCTGAAGTGAGTATGATTTTTTTTGCCTTATGAATCAATTTGTGCGTTGTAAATTCATCTTCATGTATCCTTCCTACAGGAAAGCGTACATCTTCAAATAATTTTCTTTTATATAATTTCCCACATGCTATAACCATCTGAACATAGAATTTATCTAAAAATTGCTCTAGTGCTTCATTATTAGAATACTCATAAATTATTTCTTTCGAAATTTCACCTTGAGTATTTTCTGTTGAAGTTCTGATGAAGTTGGATACTGAAATATCTGAGTCTGTTGTTTTTAGTAACTGATATAGCTTCTCAATATATTCCTTATGGACCCAATCATCGCTATCGACAAACGAGATATATTCACCCTGAGCAATTTCAATCCCTGCATTCCGAGCATCTGATAGCCCACCATTTTTTTTATGTAATACTTTCACTCTTTTATCTAATTTTGCGTATTCTTCACAGATTTCCCCGCACCGGTCAGGAGAACCATCATTAACTAAGATAACTTCAAGGTTCTTATATGTTTGATCTAATATAGAATTAACACATCGATGTAGATAATCTTCAACATTATATATAGGTATTATTATTGAAACAAGTTCACTCATATAATCCTCCATGGTCTATAATTAAGGACAAGATACTTTTAATACTAGATACGAAATAAATCTTATATCTTTAATTCTTTATATCAGTAATTTTTAATAAAGCGCTGTAATAAAAATATAAAAATAAAGCGTATTCTTTTTTAATTGCATTTAATACAATCTTTTTTCTTATTGTATATCCTTTACTATTAATTTTATTTATAATGATTTTTAGTTTTTGATTTTCACATAGTCTTTTTATAGTTATAATTCTTTCTTTTATTCGCTTACGATTTCCTTTTTTAACCTCATTTGATATAGAATCTAATACCAAATTTACGTATCTAATATCTAATCTCTCCTTATACATAATAGTATTCCCATTATCTTTTATTATTTTTTCCAATTCTTGAAATACATTAGATTGTATCTCAAACATATTTTTTCTATATATTCTTATCGCAGAACTGGCTTTTTGAAAATAATGATAATATGTCCCATTAATTATTTGAACTCTTCGCGCTTTTGAAAATGCAGCTACACAAAAAAGCAAATCTTCCATGAGTGGAATATTAACATTAAAACTCAAACTATATTTTTCAATTAAATCTTTTTTAATAATTAATCTACACGCGCTCCCCATAACAGTTTGACTTCCGCTGTTCAAATTAGAACTTCCAATCATATTGACAACAATGTTTTCAATAATTTCTTTACCTTCGAGAATCTCCTTCTCAATATCCATTATAACAGGAATAGATTTTTCATTTTGCTCAATCACATAGTTACAAATACAAATATCAGCATTATTTTTCAAACCTTGTTGATAAAGAGCTTCAAACATTTCGGGTTCTATCCAGTCATCTGGATCAATAAAACCGATATATTCACCTTCAGCAACCATAATACCTGCATTTCTAGCAGATGATACACCACCATTTGGTTTATCAATTAACACAACTCTATCATCTATAGCTTCAAATTCCCTACAAATTTCCAGACTGTTATCCTTGGAACCATCATTCACTAAAATGATTTGTATATCTTTAAGTCTTTGATTTTGAATACTTATTAAACAGCGTTTAAGATATTTTTCTACATTATAAATAGGCACTATAATACTTACTTTTACCATTGTTCCCCCTACTTAATACTTATTTTTACAGGTTCTATCGAATCTATTAGATATGTGCTTTTCAGAATGGGTCAATGCCATTCTATTACATAAAATCAAACACCCAATAATATTTGTAGTCATTTTTAATAGAATCAATTACTATTGATTTATACAATAAAAATATATTAACTGAAATAATTACAAAAAGTAGTAAGTATTTAGTTTTTTTGTTTTTTAATTTCTTAATAACTAAGCAAATAACTATTAGCTCTAAAAACTGAAAATATAATCCTACCCTATTGACCAAATAGGTCGATAGTGCAAAAATTCTGAAAATGGCACCAATAGCGTAAAAATTAATTGCAATGACAAATTTTCTTTCGAATTTTATTTCTTTTACATAGTAAATTACTGCAATTGCTAATAATGTTTTAAATGTAACTCCTAAACTAAATATGCTAGAACTTGTATTGAATAAAAGATCTGAATTTTGATATTTACTTTCATAAAATGTTAAATTTAATAAGGTTATTATAATTTGGTGCCCAAATCCAAAAATAATAACTAAATAACTTGTAATTATTCCTATAATAAAAGTAGTAAATGATATTGTTTTTCTTCTTAGAAGATAGATAAATGGGAGAACAAGCAACACAGAAGTATGAAACCCCATTGCAATTACCATTGTCACTCCAAATTTAAAGGGTTTTTTTTGAGTGAAATAAGCTAATGCTAATAATAATAATATAATAGCAACGCCTTGCCTAATCGCATTCATAAATAAAAATATATATATTGTGCTATATAGAATCAATGCTAAAGAAATTTGTTTATCTGTTAGATCCCACTTTTTAAGTGCTATGTATAAAATTAGATTAGAAAAAGCAGCTATAAAAAAAGTAAAATGAAAGAATTCGAGATTAGTATTTAAAAAGAAAGAACTTAAGCCTGTGTAAACCCACTCAATATTTATTTGATTCCAATTATAATACCATGTATTATATGTTTCATAATCTGTGCCAACATTATATCTAAAGCCAGACATAATAGTTAAAAATATCAAAAGTAATATATTAAATATTTTAAACACTATATTATTTTGACTTCTAATAATAAAAATAAACAAGATTATATATAAGAGTAAAAAGAAAAATAAATTATACATTCATAGACCATTCCTATTTGGTTTTATACGATACTTTGTTAAAATTGAAATTTAAATCAGTTCTCTTTTTGATTTCAAAATACTCTTTCATAAAGTTCTCTGTATAGTCCGAGTACTTACTTTCCCAACAACTCCTAGCCTTCTGTGATTTTTTTAAACGTTCCTCATTACTGATCATTGATATTTCTTTGAATCCATCTTTACCTTCCTTAATAACGAAACCCGTTTCTTCTTCAATAATCTTTTTCGCAAAATCTGGTCCTTCATTTGTTACTAAAGGGACACCTAAATAAAGACTCTCATAATATTTATTTGGGGCAGCATATTTATGTACTTTATTTGTCATATAATATAAACCAATAATCATATCGGAATTAGACATAATATTTAGCCCCGTATTATAATCTACTTTACCAACATAATTTATATTTGGATACTTATCGGAATATTCCGCAACCAGTTGTTGAAGCAATCCAAATCCAGCTATATTAAGAAAAATTTTTGGTTTTTCACTAATAAAATCTAATAGATCTTCAATACCTCTATTTTTATCAAATACGCCTACATAACTAAGGACTAGCTTATAATCTTTCTTCAGATTATTTACATAGTATTTATAAGTGTTATCTTCAATAAAATTGATACTTGGTATATTCGGTAAAACCATATAATCTCGTCTATTATTTTGCTGCACTTGATTTATACGGAATTTTTCACAGATTATAACGTTATCAGAGTTTTTAAATATAAAATTTTCAATCAAAACTAAAAGTTGATTAATGCCCTTTTTCTTATCTGAGCTTGTCCAATCAAAAACATCAAAATTCATTTTTTTTCTAAGTAATTTTTTGCAAAAATACGAAGGGATTGCTGTGTCTAAATCACAAGCATGTATTATACTATATTCGTTTTTATGTTTAATTAAACTGAACACAATAAATATAAACCAAGCAAGTTTTGATGGGATATTTTTTATGCCCCTGCCAAAAGGTGCTTTTCGATTATAATAAACTGTATGTTCCTTATGTATATTCAGCCCCAATCTATTCCAAGCAATTATTTTATATTTCAATTTATATTCACGAGCATAATCAATATATTTCTGTAATCTAGGATCGGGACTAACATCATTACTTCTTATAAAAATATACATTCTTATGTTTATTCTCCTTTAAGTTTTTCATAGAACTTAAATAATTTTCTTTGATAAACAATTAATTTTATACTTCTAATACCATTTATATATGAAACTTTTTTAATTATCTCTATGTTTTCCTCGAAAAGAGATAGGAACTCGTCTTTATTTGTTAATGTTTTATGATTATATAATCTATATATAATTAAAGCTGGAAGTCTATATTCTAATAAGAGGTTAATATTCCGCTGAGTTGTTTTGGTTCTTGGGGGTTCATTTTCAATTATCTTTACTAATCTATTAATCCAAACTTTTTCTTTATTAATCTTTGAGAAATCATTTTCACTTAATGAATTACTAATTTCTAGCCTATAATTACTTAAATATTCTTTACAATAATTAATGTTTTTAGTTTTGGTAAATATTGTACCAAAAAAAAGCATATCTTCTCCCCAATTTAAATCTTCACTAAAAAATAATTGATTGTCAATAAGCCACTTCTTATCGATGATCCATGAATTAGTATTAGGCGTACATTTATTATTTATATAATTCTTTAGTAATTCACCTTTCCAATTCATGTTTGCTTTTATTTTTTTCCCATTAGGATAATGATAAACATGTCCACAAAAGGCTGCATAATACCCTTGTACAGCTAAAAGCATTTTTTGTAAAAAATGCTCATCATAAAAATCGTCGGCATCCAAAAACGTTATATAAGTACCAGTAGCTTTCATTATTCCATTATTTCTGGCTGCTGACACTCCAGAATTTCGTTGGGTGTAAACATGGATTCTAGTATCTCTTCTAGCAAACTCATTAATTACTTTTAAACTTAAATCAGTAGAACCATCATCAATGATTATTAATTCAAAATTTTTATAACTTTGGCTTAAGACACTCTCTATTGTTTTTGATAGAAATTTTTCTTTATTATATACGGGTATAATAATAGTAATTTTTTTGTCCATACGTACTCCTTAAAGATAACCAGTCGTGTTATAAGTTTCATTTCTCACATGGATAAGCAAATTACTTATAAACAATATTTCCAAACAGCTTATTTTCAATAAATACATGCTCTATAATATTTCCCCATGATATTTTTATTACAGGTAAAAAAACTTTCGAATTCTTACTATTTGGAAATCAATCTGTTGATAATAAAAAAAATTTCCTCTCTTCTATTATTTTTATTCATCTGTCCATTGTTCTGTTTGTCCTGATTTAATTTTTTTTGACGTTATAAGTGATTGATAAAGGTTAATCAACTGGCCCCTAACATTATTTATGTCATATTCTTTAATCTTATTAATATTGTACTGCCCCATTTTTTTGCGTAATGTCGAATCATCAACTAGTTTGATTAACTTACTTTTAAATCCATTTACATCGTTTGGATTTAACAAGTAACCACCTATCCCATCTATAATTAGTTCATTATTGCCTCGAATATTGGAACAAATAATCGGTAATCCTGAAGACATTGCTTCCATTAATGAAAGTGATAGTCCTTCTCTATATGACGGAAACACAAAAATATCCACTTGACTATATATATCTGCTAGGTCATGTCTATAGCCTAAAAATTTCACTCTATTATGAACCCCTAACTTTATTGCTAAACTCCTTAGATTTTCTAATTCTTCTCCAACACCAGAAATAAGGTAATAAACATTTTCTTTATTTATGCTTTTTAAAGCTCTAATCATTACTTGGTGATTTTTATTACGATTTAACTCTCCAACAGACAAAATTACTACTGATCCTACAGGGATATTTAAGTCTTCTACCAGATCTTTTCTATCCTTTAAATCAGGTCTGAATTTTTTTGTATTTATACCGACACCTGGAATATACTCAACCCTTGTATTTTTTTTAAATTTATCTGCTATCAAGTAGTCTTCATTGTTAATTGTAATAATAATGTCTGTAAATTTAGATAAAAAAAGTTCAACAGGATAAAATAGTATCCAATGCTTAATAGGGGCTCCTTTATAAAAATGAAAGCCGTGCGCCGTATAAACTACTTTAGTTTCTTTTCTTCGTGATTTTCTTGCAGCTAGCCTTGCCAAGGCACCTCCAACTGGAGTGTGACAATGGATTATAGAATAACAATTATCTTCAATAATATCCTTTAATAACTTATAAGACCTTATATTTGAAAGGTTTGAAGGAGATCTACTAAAGGGTAAATTATAATATTTATCGCAGAAAGGAATTTTACAATCCTCTTTATCTTCATAGTCATTATGAGCGCAAACATGTACTTCATATCCATTTTCTTTAAACCATTTCAAATACGGAAGATGAAACACCATAATATGTTTTTTTACAACAGTTGCTACAAATAATACCTTTTTCATTTAATTGTCCTTTCTATAAAACTTTAAATTGAAATAAATTCTCGCGTGTTCTCCCAATCCCACGCCGATTTACACATTTCAAACAAATCTCTCTCTGCATACCAATTTAAGTGTTTATTGGCTTTAACAGGATTTGCATAACAAATACCCGTATCCCCAAATCTTCTGCTAACTATTTCGTAAGGTATTTTTACCTTGGATGCTTCCTCGAATGTTTCAATTACCTCTAAAACACTATATCCTATTCCAGTTCCTAAATTAAAAGCTTCTATTCCACTTAATATATCGATTTTCTTCAAGGCTTTTAAATGTCCCAAAGCTAAATCAACAACATGAATATAATCCCTAACCCCAGTACCATCCTTTGAGGGATAATCTCCACCAAAGACATATAGCTTTTCCAATTTTCCAGAAGCAACTTGTGTGATATAGGGCATCAGGTTATTGGGAGTACCATTAGGTTTTTCCCCTATCAAACCACTATTGTGTGCCCCTACTGGGTTGAAATACCTCAGAAGAGCTATTCTCCATTTTCGATTTGAGTTAGATAAATCTGTTAGAATTTCCTCAATCATTAACTTTGTTCTTCCATAGGGATTTAATGCGCTGGTAGAACAAGTTTCATCTAAAGGCAATCTTTCAGGATATCCATAAACAGTAGCTGATGAACTGAAAATCAGATTATACACACCGTATTTTTCCATTACTTCACACATGTTTAAAGTACTTATTATGTTATTTTGATAATATTTCAAAGGTAGTTGTACAGACTCACCAACTGCTTTATATCCAGCAAAATGTATAACTGCTTCAATTGAGTTTTCATGAAAAATTAAATCCAATGCCTTTTTATTTAACAAGTCTATGTTATAAAAAGATAAATCTTTACCAGTTATTTTTTCAATACGATCAATTACATCTTCTGAACTATTGCTTAGATTATCAACGACGATAACATCAAACCCGGCTTCAAGTAATTCAACTATAGTGTGACTGCCTATATATCCCGTACCACCAGTTACCAGAATACTCATCCAGATCTCCCCTATTCTCACTTAATCTATCTTGCTCCGTGACCTGTTAGTACAATTTTTATTGTCAGTAACAATATCATTATGTCTGTTTTTAAGTTCATATTATTTATATAATGCACGTCTAGTTCTACCTTTTCTAGAGGTGTTATCTCATATCCACCGTTCACTTGCGCCCAACCAGTTAGACCCGGTTTGACTGATAGTCTTCTAGTAAAGCCGGGGTGTTCCTTTTCAAACTCCGCTGTAAACATTGGGCGTTCTGGTCTTGGTCCGACAACACTCATGTCACCCTTTATCACATTAATCAGCTGAGGAAGTTCATCAATTCTCGTTTTTCTTATGAACTTTCCAACCCTTGTAATCCGTGGATCATTATTTTCAGCCCAAACAGCTCCATTTTTTTCTGCATCATTTCTCATGGATCTTAATTTGATAACTTTAAAGTATTGACCGTTCAAACCTACTCTTTGTTGAAAATAAAAAGCAGGACCACGTGATTCGAGTTTGATTATTATTAAAAAAGTAAAAATCAATATAATTGCGAATGGTAAAAGTAAAAAAGCAAATCCCAGGTCTAATAATCTTTTCCAGAGTAAACAATAATCTCCACTTAAAGAGTCTGTTACTCTAACTTCTAATGTCGAAGCAGTTTCTTCATCTTTTAAGGTCGAAGCATATTCTTCATAAAAGTTATTCGGGCTTGTGTTACTCCGCAACATACTCCCTCCAAAAATTAATATTCAATTGGAACACTTTAAACTCTATATAACTATCATTTTTTTATAAATAACAGTTAACAACAAAAAAACTGCCGAACCAGTTTATTTTATAGATTAACTTATAGATGTTATGCATCAAGAAATCGATAGAATAAACTCTTAATAAGTTTAGATATACAACTAACAAAACATAAACAAATCTTGATTTGGTTGAAACTTTTTACCACAGGTTAGCGTTCTACTTAGAGATAAAGTTTTTTTACATTGTCAAGCAATACTAGCTTTTTCGGTGTGAACCGATTCACTTGACGGCAAATTTCCGATCCGATTGATCCCCCTGCGCCGGTGATCAGGATCGTCTTGCCTGTCAGCTTGTTTGCGATGGCTTCCATATCAAGTTGTACTTCATCGCGACCGAGCAAGTCTTCAATTTTAACGTCCTGCATATCGGTTACGGATACCTTACCGGTCATAAGATCTTCGATTTTAGGAATCGTTTGTGTACGCACTCCCGTATCGACGCATACCTTTAAAAGTTCAGCCATTTGCTGGCGCCCCATCGAGGGAATTGTAATGATGATTTTTTCTATATCATTATCTTCAACGAATGCCGGGATATTCTCCGTACCCCCAGCGATTTTTACTCCGTACATTTCAAGCCCTTGCCTTTTCTTATCATCGTCAAGGAACAAGATTGGCTTCATGCCACAGTCTGGATTTTGAAGGATCTGCCTAACAATCATGCTGCCGGCCTGTCCTGCACCGATGATCATCGTACGCTTCGCTTTATCGTCCTTATTTTGCAAGAACGAATCACGCATGATTCTCCAAGAGAGACGTGAGCCTCCAATGAGCAATATATGAAGCATCCATGCGATTGTTAATGCGCGGAAGTAAATATCTTGGACTACAGCAAGCTGGACAAGCGCTACTACAATAATCGTCAGTGTCACAGCCTTAAAAATTGACTTTAGCTCTCCGATGGATGCATACGTCCAAGCCTTTCTGTACAGGCCGTAATGCCATGCGAAGAGATGATGTGCTACTTGGATCGTTACTGCGCTTACGAGCAGCACTTTATTCGTTAATAGATTGGAATTTGGTGCAAGCATGAAATAACCTATGTAAAGCGAGAATAATACTATAGTAGAGTCCACTAGAAACAATAATGTCATTCTCTTTTTAACAGTAATGTGACTCACTACCTTTCCACATAAAATTATTCTAGTAAACTGTTTAACTTTTATATCTTTCATTATAGCAGTAACAACAGAAAAAACTACAACTTTTTACACACTTCTACCTTTTCCTACTTATTAACAAGAGGACTTTCCACATCCTTTTTCCTAAAATAGCATAATTCGACGATAGATACCATTTTCGTCAAAAATTTTATATTTATTAGCATATCTTCTTCCTTCCATTTTTCTCACATACTATTGTAACGATTTCCCCTTTCATATTGTTGAGAAACGCGATTTTGATAAAATTTTGTAATATTTCACCATATTTCAGCTAAATTAGTGTTAGTCTTTTAATCTTTTGTGGTATAGTAGGTGGGACAATTATGATATTGGAGGAACCCCATGAGAAAAACTTACTTATCCGCACTCTCTTTATCCTTGGCAGCAGGCGCAATTGTTGTCGGAGCACCAACACACGCAGATGCAGCAGTCAGTTCGTTCAAAGATGTAAAACCCACTTTGGATCATTATGATGCAATCATGAATTTAGCTGAAAGAGGCATCGTAAAAGGCTACGAAGATGGCACGTTCAGACCGGACGCGAAGTTAACTCGCGCTCACGCTTCCAAAGTTTTAGCTTTGTCACTTGGACTCGATACGAAAAATGTAAAGGATCCTGGTTTTAAAGACCTCAATCCGAATCAATGGCATTATGAATATGTAGCTGCACTTGCGAATGCGGGTTACATTCAAGGATTTGAAGACGGCACTTTCCGTCCGAACGATCCGATGACTCGCGCGCACACTGCTAAGATTCTTGACTTGAGCTATGGTTTGCCTGAAGGGGATGCTTCCAATCCATTTACGGATGTGAGAAGCGATTCTTGGTATATCGGACATGTCCTCTCTTTAGTCGAGAACAATATTACTAAAGGAAAGACTCCAACTACTTTCGAACCTAATGCGAACGTGACACGTGCTCAAATGGCATCTTTCGTCATCCGCACTGAAACTGCCGTTAAAGTAGTAGACGCGGTTGCAGAGGCAAAAGCAAAATTGCGTGCGATTGTACAAGAGCATGGAGTTGTTGAAAAAGACGGTAAAAAATTGGCGGAAGCTTCTTTTGATCCGACAACGAACACTTTAACTTTGACAGCATACGACATGGATGAAGGAATTAAGGCGGTTCAAGGTTCCACTGGCCTCTTCTCCGAGAAAATTCTTGATGCTGGCGTTACAGGCGTTCGTATCGCTGACGGTCCTATCGTAACTGTGAACAGCGATCGTGCTGCCGCGAAAGAGCAATTGCAAAAGCAACTTGCCTCTTTGTTAGCTCCATCCACTGATCAAGCGAAGGGCGATTTAGTCGCTGACAATATTACTGTCACTATTTATGGTGAAAAAGACGGTCTTCAATTCTCTGAAGATGTAAATGTAAATCTACGCGTATTCATCCCAGCGGAATAATAACTTGTAAGCCTCCACTTCTCTCGGAATGTGGGGGCTATTTTTTCGCCAACTATTTAATACGACGACCCCCTTACCCGATGAAATTCCACCATTTTTTCTTTTTCTGCATATCAGGCTCTAAAATAAATAGATTATCATCTTTTAAGATGCTCATGTTATTTTGCAAAAGGATACTCATATATTCATCTAACTTCTTCTTTTCCAAGTATTGTAGCCCCTCTTTGAATAACATCGGTCGTGTAGTCGGATTGTGCATATCCGACCCATATGTGTGTATTAAATTCGACTCGATCAGCTGTATGGACAGTTTTTGTATGTGCTTGCCGAAATATCCTGCGACACTTCCGGCTGTTATTTGTGCTAACGCCCCATGCCGAATTAGCCTTTCCAAACGCTCCGGCTTCTCCGCTATCGCTTTGTTCCGCTCAGGATGTGCAATGATTGGGATAATGTTTTCAGCAAGTAGTGATTGGATGATGTTGACCGTATAAGCCGGGACAGTTTGAGATGGCAATTCCAACAAGAGATACCTGGAGTTCGCAAGTGTCAGCACTTCATTCTTTTCGATTGACTCGAGAATGTTTTCATGCAAACGCACTTCCTGGCCTGGGAGGATTGAAATAGGGATGTTGCGAGATTGAATCTCTTCTTGAAGTTCATAGAGTTGAGACTGGATTGTTTCTTGGCTCACATGGAATTGGGGATGGAAAGAATGTGATGTTGCGATTATATGCGTTACGCCCTCCCCTACAGCTTTTTCAAGCATCATCATCGTCTCATCCATTGTTTTAGGTCCATCATCTACTCCGAATAAAATATGGCTATGCATATCTAGCATGTTTATTCCCTCCTACAAAAAAGAGCGAAAGACAAATGATTGTCTTCACTCTTGTTCTCCGTAATATTGATAATAGTAATGGTCTTTCCCCATTACAAAGTTATTTAAGATTGTTCCTAGGATCCGGGCTTTTGAAGTTTCAAGTGCTTCCTTCGCCTTCAGTGCACTATCCTTCTCCGTAGAGCCTGAGCTTAATACGAGAATTGTTCCGTCGCATTTATTTGCTAGGATCTGAGCATCCGCCACCGATAATACTGGGGGGACGTCAAAAATGATCATATCGAACGTTTCCTTCAATTCTTCAATAAGAGCATCCATTGTCTTTGATCCTAATAACTCTGCAGGGTTTGGCGGAATCGGTCCGCTTGTCATAATATGTAATCCTTCTACTTCTGTTGGTTGAATGACTTCCGTTAACACAGCTTGACGTGTCAATAGATTGGATAACCCAATGCCATTCGTCTTATGAAACGTATGATGGATTGTCGGCTTTCGTAAATCGGCGTCAATGAGGACAACCTTCTTTTTAGCTTGCGCAAACACTACAGCAATATTGGCAGCGCTTGTCGATTTCCCTTCACTTGGCGCTGAAGAAGTGACCAACAATGTTTTTAATTCCTCGTCTGTCACAGAAAAATTGATATTCGTACGGACTGTACGAAATTGTTCTGAAACAATCGCTTTCGGGTTGGCAACTGTTATCAGTTTTCTGGCAACCGACTGAAGTGATTTCTTTTTTTTCTTTTTAAACATAGTCTTTACCCCTTATTCTGGCCCATTTGTCCAGCGTCTTTGCTCGCAAACATGTCCTTGTCTGCAATCGTACTTACAAGACCGAGAATTGGCAATTCAAGCAGTTCCTCAACATCCTGTTCGGTTTTCACTGTCGTATCCAAGTATTCTAGTAAAAATGCCAAACCAACTCCGATCATTAAACCGATTACTGCCGCAATGGCCATGTTCAACATTTTATTCGGTTTGATCGGCGATGGGTTCTCCACATGCACAGCAGGTGAAAGGATATTGACGTTGTCAACATTCATTAACTTTTGTACTTCCTCTTGGAATACCTCTGCCGTTGTATTGGCGATGTCAACCGCTTTATGCGGCTCAGGATCTTGTACACTGACGTTTACGACTTGGGAGTTTTGTGCGCTATTGACTGTAATTTGATTTTTCAACGCTGCTGGCGTTATGTCCAAGTCTAAGTTCTCAATCACTTTCGCTAAAATAGCAGGACTCGTAATAATGACGTTATATGTATTGATAAGCTGGAGATTCATCTGAATATCTTGTGAATTGAATTGTTGCTGTTGTTCTGCTTTTTGTTGATTTACCAAGATTTGTGTCGAAGCTTGGTAAATCGGAGTAAGGAAAAAGTAACTAACGACTCCCGCAATAATAACTGCAAGGATCGTTGTACTAATAATAAGCCCCATACGTCTTCTCAATGTTTTGAACAAATCTTGTAAACTAATAGTCTCTTCCATGAGTGCTAGTTGCCCCTTTGCTGCGCATTCTTAACCTAAATTAGTATACCATACAACATTACTATTTTGCATAAACTTTTAATGTTCCTTTAGGCATAATTACACTATAAACAGTTTCCTTTTTTACTCAATTTCAAGTTATGCTATACTCATGGGTATGAAAAACTTACTCTTATTTTGTCTATTTCTCTGTTTTGTTGTCGGATTGTTTATTTCCTCTGCACAAACGTACGAACAGCAATCACTCATTCCTACATTACAACAATGGCTTCCTGGAAAACCATTTGAAGCATGGCTAGCCCATCTAGAAATCCCTTATTGGGGACGAATGATCTCCATCGAGGAAAGAGGCTATTATCATTTTATCGAGTTTCTGCTTCGAAAAAGTGCTCATTTCTTTGTTTTCGGGGCTTTAGCTTGCGTCATTTATTTATTGCTGCCTAAGCATTCGTTCCGGAAACTGACTGCTCTGTTCGTTACTTTTCTGTTTGCGGCAGCTGATGAGTACCATCAATCGCTAACTGGAGGAAGGACGGCGACATACCACGATGTCATCCTTGATATGTCAGGCGCTGTCATCTGCTTGCTATTTCTCGTTATCATCATGCGATTCACTGTACATAAAAAGCGATCCAGCAGCATCTAGTCTACTGGATCGTTTTTTAGTTTCCTGTTGCTTTGCTAATGATACTATCCCGACGCGCTTTCTTTGTCGCTTCGTATTGATCGACAAAGGTTTGTGCATATGATTTGCTATAGCCATTCGCCTCTAGTTCAGCCTCAACCGCCTTTACCACTCCATGGAATACAGAGTCAGTGCTTGCCTCTAAGCTTGTTGCTGCCCCCATATATTTATTGTAGAAATACCCGTAGCTGATTTTTTCACCGTTCGCCTTTTTATCGGAGTATTCCTTTTTCGCACGACCAATCAAAGCATTGATCTTTTGGTCTGCTTGTCCTTCCAATTTTGCGAAGACCGGCTCATACTTTGCTTTAATAGTCGCTACAGTAGGTTTTTTTGTTGTATTACTAGATTCATTGTTTCCTTCTGAAGAGTTTTCCTCAGTTGAGGAATCTTCCTTGTTAGATGTAGATGGTTTTGAACTATTATTACTTGGAGGCGTCACGCCAGCTGTTGAATTTCCAGTCGTTCCGGAATCTTCGCTGCCTTCTTCCGTGTCAGGGTTCTCTGTTTCAGTAGGAGTATTATCTGACTCTCCGCCGCCTACTGTCGTTACAGATCCATCTTCTCCAATGATTAGTTTCGATCCGTCCGGCAGTTCCACTTCATATGGATCCTCGACAATTTGTGAAACTTCATCGTCAGCTACGTCGTATTCTTTGAATTTAAATATGTATAATAGATAACTTGCGACTGCTACAACGAGAACAACTACAACAAGTAACGCTATTTTCCATTTCTTCATTGTCTTCTCCTTTGATGCTCGTATTCTTTTTTACAGTGTAACAGATTTTAAGATATTGGTGTAGTAATAATGAGTAGATTCAAAAAGGACTGTAGACTTTGGATTTGTCTACAGTCCAAGTTATTCACTATTGCAATGCAATCTGTTTTAACTCAAGCACATTTCCGAACTTATCATTCAACTGGATGACGACTGTTTTGCCATGCAAAAGATCATTCGTCCCTAAGCTAAACAGTTCATTGCCCTCATAGTGCATCGGTATATTATCGACAGTAATGCTGTACACTTCTGCTGATGCGTTAATATAAATTGTATGGAGGTTAACGAACTCCATGTAATCAATCTGAATATCTTTTACATAATCAGCATGGACAACGTTAATGTCGACAGTTACCGTGAAGCCGCCTGCTAGTTTTCCTTTAGCGACAGTAGTTCCTATCACGGATGTATCAACCGGTTCCCAGCTCACCTTTTCCTTACCAGTTTTCTTATCACTGTACGTAACTGTCACTTCTGATGGTAAAGCAGGCTGAGCATTCAGCTGTACGGTGATCGGCAATAATTTTTCTACTGAACTGATATTTGAATCGATAACTTCCATTTTGAATATGCGCTCTGCTTCATTCCCGACCGCGTCTGTCACTTTTACTGTAAATGAATAGGAACCCGCAATTTTTGGAGTACCAGATAATTCACCGGTTGTAGCATCTAATGTAATTCCACTTGGAAGCGTGCCAGACCGAGTATATTTGTAAGGGGCTCTTCCATGGACGGCTGTGACTTTGTCGACATATTCACTTTTCAAGACTGCTGTATCCAGTTCTTTCGCTTGGATAGCAAGGAAGGAGACCCTTTTTCCTGATACATAATCAAGGATTTGTTGGGCATCATTTTGCGTGATTACATTATCACCATCCACATCTGCTGATAGGAACTCTTCTTTGTTTGTAATTAGATTTCCTCTTACATGTTGTAGAATTCGCATTGCAGCAGCAGCTGTCGGCTTGTTTTTCCCAACGACATCACCAACCGGCATTTTTCGCTCGATCTTACCACCGAGCGGAGAAACAATGATGTCATTGCCATAGCGTCCATTCGCTACAATATTCCCGATCGGCAATTTGATAGCGGTCCCGTCTTCGAATGAAGAGGTTAAACGGTAAGTAATATAACCAAGTATCATTCTTTTTTCAACTTTCACTTCAGAACCTGTTCGGGAAATAACGTCTATTTTCAATTTACTTCCCTCTACATTCTTTACTGTTCGGAATTGAGAACTTTCGAATGGGTTCGCTGTTTCAAAACCTATAAGTGATACACCTTCTTGACCGGTTTCGATATCAATTTCCACGTTAAGGTTCTTCAAATACGTAAAGTCGTATAGTGTAACAGGAACTTTCACTTCAGTGCCAAGCGAACGAACTTCCCCGATTTCTAGTATTTCTGCAGATGCTTCTTGCATGAAGATTCCCGAGAAAAAGAAGAAAAGCCCAGTGAAGAAAACAAGTTTAAAAGTTGTTCTATATTTTTTCATTTGATTTTTCCTTCCTTTATTCTACCGAGAATGTTTTTCGGATCGGTTTGTTCAATTTTGTTCCATTGGCTGAATGAAGCAATTCGGTTATTTCGATCGTATGTGCCCCACTTAAATAGCCGTTCTTAGGAGTAACTGTAAACGATTTGGCATTCAACGGTTTAATGATAACATCCACTTTTACTGAACCGCGCTTTACGTTCACCGCATGTTCGTTTAATGTAGCAGGATCATACGCTTCATTTAGTGTGATTGTCCATTGCTTGTCGCGCTTCACTTTTTCTTTATGCGCTTCTATTCTACCTTTGAAATCCTTTATACTACCATCCACCAATTGCGCTTTTACTTCCGTACCGTCTTCTTTGTATAATTGGACGTTTTTCAATTTTACATCGATCGGAGTATTCGACTTACGTACTGTGGCTTTTATTGATAACAACGTGCCATCCAACTGTCTACCTTCTGCATTTGCAAATGCAAGGGATGCGTTGCCTGGCGTAGCACCCTCGATTGATGTGAGATCATTTGAAAGGATTGATCCTTTTGTAAGATTTGTCTCCGTGATTCTCAGCAATTCAGGATCGTACTCAACATCGAAGGATCCACTCGCAATGCTCTCTTTGCTGTTAATGAAAACTGCCAGCTCCACAGTCGTCACTCTCGTTTCGTATACTGTCGATATTCCGACAAGCGTCTTACTTTCGGCATTTGTCGTTTTTGGTGGCAGTATCATAAGTAGTAAACTTAGTACTAGAAAAATCTTTAGTTTTTTTAACATAGCTGTCTCTCGGAGGGAGAAACTTCTTGCTCCTCCCCCTCCACCTCCTCAGTCGTTTAATGTGCTTCGAAAATCAGATGCTCCGGTGCATATTTGTTGAGAATTTCCGAGAACAGTGCCGGGCTTTCCATTAACCGTTTCACGGAATAGAAACCTGGTGGAATATCATTCATCGGCGTGTAATCTAATGGATAAGACGTATAGATTCGCTCAAGTTCATCGCCTGTTGCATTATAGGCAATAACCTCTACGTAATCGCCGACTTCGATGCCCATGCGACTTACAAGGAAAGAGTTTTCTACAGCAGTCGCAGGCAACATTTTGCCATTGACGCTCACATTGACCCTTTTTACAGCGGAATCCGTTTCGATTTTCCCGCTCATTAACGAACCGGATGTCGTAAAGGTCAACTTCCCAATATATTTTCCTGGTACAACAATACCGATGTTTGCAGGATCATATAACGCCATAATTTCATTGTAGCGGTCGTTGTTTTCCACAAAATCGGCCAATGTCTTAACGCCTTGTACCAATTCATTTTCTTTCTTCACTTCTACGTTGATCGTCTTGACGAAACCACCTTCTGCAGTTTCTGCAATAATCGATGTAGTACCGATGCCGATTGGCGTTACAATCCCATTCGTGACGATAGCTACAGCCGGGTCAAGCGTTCTCCAGTTCACTTGCTGGTTTTGAGCGGTTGTCGGCAATACACGATAGCCGATCGTCGCTTTTTCAGGATTGAACGCTGCGCTCTTCTGGATGAATACTAGGTTTGTCTGGTCAACTTCCAATGAGGCAACAGCATCCGGAGAAGCCCCACCCGCAAATACGTTCACGGTATACAACTTGCTAGTAATTCCATCACTTGCCGTGACAAGGATCTTCACTTGTGCCGTTCCATCATCCCTCAGCATATTTCCCATAACTGTTACTTTTGCGTGTAAATGATCTTTTGCTCGAGCATCGACCTTCAATTCCCTAAGAGGACCTACTATCGTTTCCGAAGGAATTGCATGATTGTAATAATTTAGCACCGATGGTGAGAATGCTCTGACCGGAATATCATTGATCGCCAAATAGTTCAAATCCGCCTCTGAAGAAACGTCTTGTTCAATAAGGGTGTTCCATTTCACTGAACCGGACCATGGTTGGTACTCTACTATTCTTCCTCCAACTTCTAATGTGTTGAATGTGAAACCAGACCCTTGAACACGTATCGGCGTTTTGCCGGTTAACAGCACTTTATGTCTGTTTTTCGCCCCGAAATTGTATCGGCTATAGTCTTGCATATAGTTTTGCGAGAGATCGCTATATTGCGCATGAAATTGCTTGTCACCTAACTGGCTGAAATTGCCGTCGACACGTAGAACACCGTCTGTCAAATGAGCTTGATCGTTCATCGGTGTGCCGAGATGACTATAAACACGTCCCGCATGATTGCGAGGGCTTTCCATACTGAAGTTACGGTGCACATATACATAATCTCCGTCACCTTCGCCATAATCCGCCACATTCGTATCCATCGACCCTTTGATCATCGTCAACCAACCGTCTTTAACCGTGTAGTCGCCGAAGATGCGGACTGTGCCGTGGTTAACGAAAAGTTGTCCACTTTTTTGAAGCACATTTCCGTTCTTTGTCGTTTCAAGCATTTGGCCGGCAGACCCGACTTGCACAACTCCGCCACCGACATCCAATGACCTATTTGTCAGAAATTCTTCGTCAAGCAACGGGCCGCCTGCAAGCGTCAAGTTGCCATCAATGAGCAACTCTCCCTGTTGTACATTGAATCGGCCTTTTTGTGTGACATTCCCAGTTACATGGATTGCACCGCCGCCCATTTCAACTTTTCCTTCTTGATTTAATACGCCATTGACCTTTAATGCGTATCCGTTCAAGTCAAGAGATCCACGGACAGTCTGATTATATGCCCCTTCAATAAGAATTTCTGGAGCAGCCTTTCCATCGTAATCTCCGTTCACGCGCACAATTCCATCTTGCGTAAACGATTTTTTTACAAGTAGTTGGCTATTATTCAATTGAATGCTTGCCCCTGCATTTTGTTCAAGATTAGCAGCTGTCACTTGTCCACTCACTGCACGAAGCTCCGAGCAAGACAATTGAACAAGGCTGCCGTCAACTGACAAATTATATCCATTCAAGTCAAGCTTCATATTTTCTTGAAGTACAAGGTCACCTGTCATATGCAAGTCTTTCGTTAACGTCCAATTGCTCGGGATTTTCGGCTCCCGTAAATCTTCAATCATTAAACGGATCTTTTGAAAAACTGTCGTCAGTTGATTGGCGTTAATGGCGTGGAAGTATTGTCCACCTGTCTTTTCTGCGATACTCGTTAACAACGATACTGGAATTTTGCTCGATTCACCTAATCCAATCGTATATGTACGTACGTTTTCATTTCTTGCTTTTTCAGCTAATTGCAATGAAATTGTATTATTTATGGAATGGCCATCCGAAAGCAGAACTATGATTTTATGGTTGTCTCTGCTTTGCATCTTTAGTTCTTGTAAAGCTAGGTCCAATCCCGCACTAATATCCGTGCCACCGGTTGGTGTAAGACTGTCAAGAGCCGCGTCGATTGCGAATCGATTATTCGTCAACGACTGGTGAATAGTTGCAGCATCGTTAAAGCTGACGACCGATACTCTGTCGTATTCATGTAATTCATTCACCATATTCTTCGCCGCTTGAATTCTTATATCGGAAGGATCCGTCTCCAACATGCTGCCAGAATTGTCGATGACGAACACAATATCGAGTCCTCTGTTCGGACTGCATGCCTTATCAGAATTCATCTCTTGCGCATTGATATGAGCTAAACTTGGCTGGAATAATGCCGATATGATAAACAGTAAGCTCATCATTAAGATGTACAGTCCCTTGTTCTTTTTCATACGTCCCTCTCCCCTGAAAATTTATATTTAGGTATTTACACTATTTAAAGGAGTCTACTATCTTGAAAAAAATAACTATTGTAGTGCTATCTATACTTTTCGCCTTTACGATTACCGCCTCTTCACACGCAGTAAGTTTTACATCGGAATCGACACATGATCCAGAAAAACCTTGGACCATTAGTTTCAGTCAAAAAATCGATTCAGAATCTATGGGACCTGATCATGTATACATAACGACTCCTTCCGGAGAAAATCATCCTGTCTCTTTAACTATATCGGACGATTTGGAAAAGATTATAGTGAAACCTGAGAAAAGATATGCCATTGGAACGAATTATCGGTTGACCGTTTCGAAATCAGTCACTTCAGCTGAAGGGAAGCCCTTGAAGGAAGATGTTGTTAAAGACTTTATATATACAGGGATTTATATTCATGTCATTCAAGCGGAACTTAATCCACTCGCAACAAACGTAAAGGTGCAGACAGAAGCAACCGTTACATCGCTAACAATATCTGTGAATGGCGGTGTTGAACAGCCGATGATTGGATCTGGGAAGACTAGTTTCTCTAGAGGTATCCAAGGATTGGCTGCAGGGGACGAGCTTTTCATCAAAGCATATGACAAGAACGGTAAATTATTAGAAGAACAAGTTTTTGAAGTGACAGAATGAGGAGGTTCACCTAATGAAAAAGACGATTCATATATTGATGATTCTATTTTTAACTTTGTTCACGATACAACCATCCCCTATCATAATGGCAGCCGAAAGCTTCCCTGGCAGCATTTCACTTGATTCCACAAATGGAACTATAGCCGTCACGGTCAATGAAGCAAATTTGGATATATCCCTTCATTATCGGGATAACGGTGAACAAGTAGGAAGCAGGAAAACGAGCGACAGTGCAAATCAACGTTTTGAATTTACAGATTTGACACCAGGAGTATACTTTGTAAAAGCTGAAAAAGATGGCGAAGCAAAGACATCTGCCGATTATACAATTCTACCACCTGCACCAGTAGATATTGAAACGATTAAAGGCATCAACTCTATTACTGTTAAAAAAGGGATTGTCGGTGCTACAGTAACACTCTACAATCCTACAGTGAAGCAATTCCCGCAATCTGTAGAAATCAATAATTCTGGTCAGGCAGTATTCCATGACCTTCCTGTAGCAAAAGGGTATCAATTGAAACAATCTGTCAGAGGGGCAGAAAGCGCATTCTCTGAAAGCCTTGCAATCTATCCGAATAAGGTGACTGTGAAGGTTTTGAAACATAGTGGCCCTTTCAACACGGATGGAGAGTTGGAAGTGACCGGAACGAAAGCCGGGAATACGTTACTTCTATATAAAGGAACGACATTAGTGAAAGAAGGAAAAGTAACCGATCTGAATCGATACATTTTTACAGGATTGAGTTCCGGCAAATATTATATTAAGCAAGTTGAAAACGGACTCGAAAGTGATTATCAAGACGAAGTAATTGAAATTGCTGATCAGGAAGCCCCAGCAATTACGCTCGTCGGTTCTACGAATCATGAAGTGACGTATCCAAATTTGTATGTAGAACCCGGCTGTATTGTAACTGATAATGAGGATCAGAATCTCACTTGTGCAGCAACGACGATTCCGGCTGAAGTGGGTGCAGATGGAAAGCATTATAATCCACCCGGTGTATATATCATCACGTATACCGCAACTGATTCTAAAGGCAATACATCAACAGCAGAGCGGATTGTCACTGTTCTGCCAAACGTCATTGAAATGCAGGCTGTGCATACGACACCAGAAAACTCTCCTGTGCCAAATCAACGATCAACAGGAGATATCATTGTAAAGAACGCCATACCTAAAGCGACTCTATATCTTTATCAAGAACCTGATACTCTAATTAAAACAATCACAGATTCGAATGAAGCCATCTATACGATTTCAGGTGTGCCCGTCGGACGGAATTATTATGTCATCCAAGAATTAAATAACGTGAAGAGTAAGCCTTCCCTTCGATATGAAGTAAAAGATACGACTCCACCACGTTTGAAGGTAAACGGAGAGAAAACAATTAAATTAGTCGTTGGTGACACATACAAAGAAGAGGGTGCGACTGCGACGGATAATGTAGACACATCTGGAGATTTGCCCATCTTAATCGGCGGAGATGTGATCGATACATCAAAGCCGGGACTGTATGTTGTTAGTTATAATACACGAGATCAAGCAGGCAACTTCGCTTGGACGGAAAATGATCCGGATGTCGTAAAAGAATTGTACAAGCGTACGGTCATCGTGTCACCAAAAAGTGTGACCGCAATCGGAAGTACAGCTGATATGGGAGAAGTGGGCGTGAAAAACATTTTTCCCGGAACTGCGAACAATCGGACAAAAGTGACTTTGTATGAACTGTCTACTGCTGGTGTTACCGAGAATACAAAGGAAATAGAATCCGCCTTTGTGACACCTCTCGAAACGACGTTTACTTTTAAAAACGTCAAGCCAGGTACCTACTACGTGACACAAACGGTCAATACGTTCGAAAGTGGACCGTCAAATATCGTAGAAGTCATTGATACCGATCGCCCACACATCACATTAGAAGGTCCTGACAAATTGTCATTTGTATGGAATGAGGAACAACTTCCTTATTATCAATACGAAAAAACTTTGGATCTATATTTATTCAAAGATCCAGGCGCGACTGCATCGGATTACTTGGAAGGGGATTTGACAGGGAAAATCGAACGGACTATCGATCCGGATATATGCACTGATCCCGATTGCATAAACGCATTCCCTTCACCAGGTACGTATACAATTACGTATAGTGTAAAAGCACAAAACCGTAATTCAGCAGCCGATGATAAGATTCGGACAGTTACCGTCTCACCGCCAAAACCTTTGCAACCGATGAGCAAGGTCGGTACAAATACGATAACGATTGGATCCGACACTGAAGTAGGAATCTTTAAGCATCCATCTACTGTCGTCAACTTGTACAACGCTTATGATCAATTAATGGCATCGAAAAAAGCCGCTGACGAAACTGCGGTAGAATTTACAGATGTGCGTGCTGGCTTAGCTTACTATGTGACACAAACTGTTAATGGCATCGAAAGCGCACCTTCCAACCCTGTGAATGTCAGTCTTTATGGGGATGCGGCAGAAATTGCTTTACTAAAAAATTTCGGTTTCCCGTCCTTGAATACTTTTGGAGTCATTAATCAATCTACTGGCGAAGTCCTTGTAACTGTTCCTACAGGTACAGATGTTACCGATTTACAAGCTTCATTTGAGATTGAGAAGGACGAAAATTCGAATGCCATCTTTACAGTCGATGACAAGGAGCAAATTAGCGGTGTGAGCGCACAAGATTTCACTGACCCTATCCGTTATTCGCTTTCTATAACTGGAAGTGAGAAAGCAAAAACGTATACGGTAAAAGTTGTTGTTGCGAGAAACGGATCTTCATTTTGGAAAGGAACCCAAATTAAAAATATTCATCTGACAGGCGAATCCCAACAAATTATTTTAACTTCAGCAGAAAAGTCGATTGCTGTTGAAAAAGGGATCAGTTATATGGCGGATGATGAAATTATTCATATTTCCTCCATCAATATGAAGGAAAGCCCGACGACAAACCTTACTATTCGAAAAGTCGATCCTAGCTCTTTATCAAAATTCAACGATCCCGAATGGTCGAAGAAAATGCCATACGCGATTGAAATCGGCTGGGGCGGGGAAAAGGAACGCTTTATGCAACCGATTGAAATCGAATTGCCAGCAGTCGAATTGATGAGCTTTGCAAAGATTAGCCGGATTAACGGAAAACTTTACGCTTTTATTCAACCAACAAGATACGGCGAAGATAATATGATTGGCATGATTTCAGAACCTGGAACATATGCATTAGTGAAATCATTGAACAGCCCATATTTCTCGGAAGTATATCAAAATGGCACTGTTGCTTATAGTATTCAACCTGATATGTCCACTGGAACTGTCTATTATACTACTAGCAGCCGGAACGTACGCTTTGACCAAAGCAGCAATGTCGATAGTTCCTCCGGTGGTTATGTACTTGATGGGGCATTGTCTGGACTATCTGAGTGGAGCGAATATGAAAATGTTCCGGTGACAACAGATTCGAAGGAGTTGTATACATTCGTAGTTCAAGACCAGATGGTTAGTCTAGTTCGAGGAATTGAACAGGAGCCTGCAACCCTTTGGAAGAAAGAGATTCAGAAAGTGGAGCGCCATAAGATCTGGGAGATTACTTTCAATGCGAAAGTGGACCCGAAAACCCTTCACTCGAACTCAATCCGACTGACAGATGATGCTACCGGCAAACAAGTCAAGATTTCACTTTCCCGAAGCGAAGATGGCAAATCCGTTTTTGTCGTGCCAGACAAACTGTATCAATCGGGTAAGCAATACACCTTATGGGTTGATAAGGAGTTAAAAGGCGATACGAAAAAGAGAGAGTTCCTGAAGCAACCGACGAAGCTCATATTCTCAGTAAGATAAATAATAAACAGCCTTTCAGTTGGATGTCCCAATTGAAAGGCTGTTTTGTTATAGTTCGATTTGGAATTTCATTTGTACAGGTTCTTTTATGTTCTCATTCGTATACTTCGCTTTCACTGTCGGTTCGATGAACAAGTAATACGTTGCCCCGCGTTTATATGTGTATGAACTAAGCGGATGGATTTCAAGCGTACTGTTAGCACCTAACTGATAACCGATCGGGAACTTGTTGCCTGCTTCATCTAGAATATAAACATTTTTTTCATTGATAGAACTCATTTCCGGCTCTTTGCCAAACTTTACATACCATGTCTTCGTCGGTGCCACCCCCGTTTTTGCTTTAAATTCTTTAAATCCGACACGGGGGAATGAAACTGCGTTAGGCTGTTGATGAACAGTGACAGTCAAGGTGGCCATTTTTCCTCCATCGACTGCGGATGCCGTAATGACTGCTGTCCCTTTGGAGTGAGCTGTCAATTTGCCTGCTTCCACACTTACAATAGAAGGTTTGCTTGACACCCAATTTACGTTTTTATTCGTCGCATTTGCAGGGCTAATGTATGCAGCAACAGTTTCTTGTTCCCCTACCATCAAGTCAAGATCAGGACCTTTGTTCAAACTGATGCCCGACACTGGAATTTTAGTTAGAACTTCTTCTGAGACAGTAAATGTATTTCGCGATATACCGGTAAGTGAATCTGTTTGAAGTCCGCTATTCAACGGATCATTTCGTTTCTCAGGAACAGCTCCTGTAAGAGAATCTCTTACAAAGAAGGAATAATAGTAATCGCCCGGTGCAAGAGTTCTAGTCAGTTTCCAAATATTATTCTTTTGTTTGATTAACGGTATTTCAATCCAATGATAATTTTCACCGAAGTTCCCTGCTACTGAAACGGATGCCGTTTTCGCGTCTAATTCTAACCAATTGATCGCATCGAAGCTGCTATACGTGAAGGTCACTTCTTTATTATCAATGATTGGCCCTACTGATGCATACGGGTCCACCTTTAGCACGCTGAACGTTCTTCCGAAATCATCAATCATCTTGTCCCGGTTCAACGGATCGACTGTCCAAGTTCCATTTACTTTGAATCCATAAAGGAATTCGCCCGGCTGTAGCTCAACTTGAAGCTCCCATACATTCCCGCCTTTATTGATCATCGGAAGGTCAATATTGTCGTTGAAACTGCCATTTACTTTGACATCTCCAGTTCCCGAATTCCCGATATAGCGGAACAACACTTGATTGCCTTGGACGAATGGAAATTCGTCCAATTTCATGACATCATCAATACCGGATACTTTCTGGAAGATCGGTAGCTTTGTCGTACTGTCAGATGATGCTTTATTCCATTTCCATACGGAGCCATCCGCCGCTACCGCGAGGGTGAAGCTGTCTGCTTCTCCCCCTCCACCGATCGCTACTGCATTATTCAGGCCGTTTATTTGGATAGGAGTTGTCCGATAGGATCCTGAACCAGACGTGTTTCTGCCCCATGTCCAGACAGTGCCATCCTCTTTGATGACGATGGTATGGTTATCACCTGCCGTGATTGCTGTCACGTTTTGGATACCTTGCACTTGGATCGGTCGAAGTTTCGTTTCGCGTCCTCCGTCTCCAAGTTGGCCATAAGAGTTGGAGCCCCATGCCCACACTGTCGTACGGTCCTGCTTTAAAGCAAGCGTATGATTATCGCCTGCGGCAATTTCCGCAATGTCGACCAATCCGGAAACTTTCATTGGAGTCGTATTGACATCAGTTGTTTCTCCATTTCCTAGTTGACCAACTGTATTGCGACCCCATGCAAAAACAGTACCGTCCCGTTTCAAGGCAACCGAATGCTCTGCCCCCGCCTCAATTGCTACGATATCCGAAAAACCATTCGAATTTGCAATGGCTTTCGGAGTAATCGAAGACATTGCACTAGTTGAATAGCCAAGCTGACCGTAAGCATTCCTGCCCCATGACCAGACAACTCCGCTTTCATCTACCGCCAATGTATGATTATCCCCTGCGGCAATTGCAACAATTTTAGGCAAATCCATGACGATAGTCGGGGCAGCGTTCTTTATATTTGCTGGACTATGACCCAACTGCCCAAAGGAGTTGCTTCCCCATGTCCAAACTTTACCCGATGCATCTAGGGCGACAGAGTGATTTCCTCCAGCTGCAATTGCAACGATATTCGACAATCGATTCCCGTCTGATTTCTGTACAGGTAACGGGTTAACAGAGTCCTCACTTACTTTTGCACCTAATTGGCCATACGTATGATTGCCCCAGCTCCATACGCTGCCATCTTCCTTCAAAACGATAAAATGATTCTTTCCTGCATCCACGACATTTTCGTGATTGATAATCCCATAAGCATCTACTTGCTGCGCAAAAGGCAAAAGCAAGGGGAGGATCAGTATCATCGTGATGACAATGTATTTTTCTTTCAATCGATTCAACAATCGGATTGCCCCCTATATCAATTCTCAACCGTGATCGGCATAGTGATTCTGTATGTTTTGTTAGCCACTGAGCCCTCGATGACAATATTCTTTGTCGCTTCTTCTAGCGGCAATCCTTCAATGAATAGATTGCCGATGGTGTCAATCCGTACATTGATTTCAGACGCAAATTCATTTCCTACTAGCTGCCAATTTGTGATGGAAGAAACCGTAGCACTATCCATCAGTGTGTCAAAGTAAAGTTGAACGCCTAGAGTACTCCAGTCGCTAGCATTGCTAATCAATGCACTTGGGTATAACAATTCGACAACTTCCATTTCCCCAGGTGCGCTTGAAGGCAATTCCTTTCCGGTTTCATTGATTTCAACTGACCCACCTGAACCTGTAAATATGATATCTGTTGCTGCGACACCCGGAGCGGTTTTTAATACACCAATTTTGGTTGTTCCTTTAAAGTTCAAGTGTGCTCCTTGGAATAATGTGACTTCACGATATTCACCTTCCAATGTCACTTCGCCAGTTCCACTGAGCTGAACATCGAGTTTTTTCACTGTATCCGAGTTCACGATTCGGACAGGGTTACGGTTTTCAAGAGCTAGTCCATATGGAGAAGTAAAGCCATACAGATAGATTGAATTGGAGCCGCCACTTGTTATTGTTGTCGTGCCAGTAACCGTCGTATCTTCCAAAATGGCCGTTCCGTTGTCACCGACATCCACCGTCAAGTTCCCGTCGATTTTCATATTGCGAAGGCGTACTTCAATGTCTTGTCCTTTCCCTAGAACGACATTGCCGATGAATGTATTAGCGACTTGTCCCTTACCTTCCAGGGTGATGCTTCGATCGATTGTAAGTGTGTCGTTTGGCAATCCATTCAGATCCATGCTGCCTTCAATTTTAATTGTCTTAAAGCCAGGATGTTCGAGTGCCATGATCAACTGTTCCTCATTGTAGACGGAGATTGTATCTCCTAATGAATAGATGACCCCAATCTTGTTATACTCACTAACCGGCAGCTGTTCAAAAACGGATTTTGACAGCTTTGCGTCTGACATTACATCATAGAGAGTTTTTTGTTGCCCAAAAGCTTTATCCGGTGTTTTGATATAGTCATT
This sequence comes from Sporosarcina sp. SAFN-015, assembly GCF_051966875.1. Classification (GTDB taxonomy): domain Bacteria; phylum Bacillota; class Bacilli; order Bacillales_A; family Planococcaceae; genus Sporosarcina. Next base: position 209,371 of record NZ_JBQCKP010000001.1, read on the forward strand.
CATTGTAAACTCATTTTTCGAAGGGGTGCTTCCTTCTGCTGTCGGCTTCACTTTCACTTTGAAAGAGCGCTCTGTCAGCTTTCTGCCAAATTGATCAAATGCAGATAATGCAAATTCCCTACCGGCAGAATTACACACTTTTCCTTCTTTGCTGTCCGTACAGATCATTGCATCAATCCCAGCTTGTCCCATAGAAAATCCTTGCAAATCAGTTCGGCGATCTAAGTCACGATCGTGTTGAGAGGAACCATCAAACTTTACCTTTAACCTTGTTGCTGCAGGATCCGTCAAAACGTCAATATTTGTCAATGCAGGGTTGTTTGTTTCTTCCTCTGTCACGCCATTACGACGGTGGATCGTTTCAATTTTATTAATATGTAGTTTCGGCAAGTACAGGATGACATCGCGTGGTGCATTGTTTTTGAAAATATTTGTGTTAATCAGCTCTGTTTTTCCAGGCGTAGCAAATACCGATTTGAAGCCTGGAAGCAGGTCATGAAACTCAAATGGGAATTCATAATCCGTTAGTTGGTCAAAATAGAGTGCCCCTCTTGAGATGACTACTTTAAATTGCATCCCTTTGGAGTAATCGACGTATTCAAGGTTTTTAAAAGTAATCGTTAATTTATTGCCAGATGCGACTGCTGTTCTAATAATCGGCAAGGATTGTGGAGCCCCATCGACCAATTGGAAAACGTCTATTTTCCCAGCGTATTGAGTTGTTAAATCGCCGTCCGCAATGTTTTTGTCGAATGTAATCTCTAATTCTTTCGCACCTGTAAAACTATTGTAGACGGATGCGCTTTCCTTAAAGTCATATTCATATGGCTTTCTATCGGAAGTCAGTGCTGCTTTTGCATTAAAAACGAATGTCACGAGTCCGATCGCAACAATCACTGCGAAAACTGAAAAGATGTTCAATCTATTCTTTTTCTTCACGTTTGTGTACCTCCATTATTCTTTGTAGTCGAGTCGATCTGCATGACTTCCCATCCTTCCTGTATACTAGATTCTTTATTTACTTATGAATTTTGTAATGTACCTCTTTATTTTATCGGTAGGATTATGTGATTATTAAGCTATAACTTATGAACTTCATCAATAAAAAGACCGTAGACAAATTCCGATTTTGGCGGATTGTCTACGGTCTATTTTTGAAGGGTAAACTACCTGTGCATTGAGAAGCCTATTTCTACTTCATTTAAACTATCATGCTTTACTTCGTTTAAAAAGCCTGGTGAATTTGTGATTTCGTTAACGGGGATGATTTCACCTGTTAAACCAATCAGATTAAACACTTTCCAATAAGTACCTTGCACGTCATAAGGTACGGAAAACTCGCGAACCGGTACTGTTGAATCACCAAAGTATACAGCTACTTTTGCACCGGACAATGATAGGGCTTTACTATTTCCATAGTCCATATTTGAATAATCATGAATTTGGAACGTATAAATTCCATCTTTAATTTCGCTAATTGTAATTGTTTCTGGGCCATAGCTACTTCTATCGTCTCGGTCTAATGAAGCGCCGTTTTCCCGAATAAAGCTATCATTATTTATTTTATTCCAATAAAGATGGAACGTTTCGTCATTGCTACCTGGACCCCATAAATGTAAGTCTAGGTCTCGAGGATACTGATCCCATGTGAGTATGACACGAATTTCTGAAGCATTTAATAATTTACTAATTGTGTAGTTTTGATTAGTTTTATCTTCACGCTCAACAACCACTACTGTAAATTGTCCAGATACATAGCCTTCTTTGAATACTTGTGCTGTGTAAGTGCCTGCTGGTAATGTTGCAAAGTATTCGCCATTTGCATCCGTTGAAGTTGAAAAGCTAATTTCTCCTACTATATCGTTGCTGCCTTCCCTAAAGAAAATATCCGCATCGGCGATTTTGCTGCCGTCAACCGAATCAATAATTACACCAGATACAGTACCTACGTCCAACTCATTTGAGCCTGTTAAGTACACTGTGTTAATAGAAATGGTTTGTTGATCAGAACCTTCATGAACTTCAACATTTACAACTAATCTTTTAAAATTATCCTTAACGAAAGCTAATTTATATTGTCCTGGTGTTAAGCTTAAATTGTAGTCACCTTCAGCTGAAGTAAAGGTGTCGGCTACATAATTACCATTCTCATCGGTGACAATAATTTTTACATTATTTAAAGGTGTTGAAGTTTTACTTTCTAACACTTTACCTTTAAGCGCTGTTGGAATTCCATCTTCATCTGCAGTTACAACTACTTTTACACGTTTTGTGATGACTTCATCCTCACCATTATCATAAGTTACTTTAATGTAAGTAGTATCATTCCCATTTGCCGTTGACTTTGCAATCACTTTACCAAAAATAGTAACATCTGCAATGCTTGGATCTTCTGATTCGAATGTAATATTGTCGCTTGGTAATTCAATTGTTTTAATACGTTGACCGTGATCGATACCTTTAACCGCTAACGTTTTTTCTTGACCTGCTTCTACTGTAATTGAGTTGATTAATAAATCTTTTAAACCACACTTGGAAACTAACCCAAGATTTTTTGTGAGTAATGGAAGATTAACATTCCACAAACCATCGTCTTCATCACCTATTCGGGCTTCTCCCCACAATGAGATATCATGGCTGATTCGATAACAGAACTTCGTTGCAGAAACTTCCCCCTCTAAGCCAATTTTGTAAGCAGCAATTACATCAATACCGCCTAGTGTAAATTGTAGAACTTCTGCATCAAGATTAATACCAGGTCCGATTGAGCCTTCTAAAGAACCTGTTAACGCACTCAGGTTAGATGAAGCTTGAAGTACCGATTTATTGAAAGCGCTCCATTTACCGTCCGTTTTTTTAACACCGACATTATAATGTGCACTGTTAGAAACTTCATATTCAAGGTATACTTCACCGGAAGCACTGACAGCAAGGAAGAATTGTACACTTGCTCCCGCAATTTTACCACCCGCTGTTACTGGAATAGAAGGACCTAACGGAATTTTTTTATCGATAAAATCCTGAGATGAAGTTTGGAATTTAGCTGTTAAATTAGTCGCAATTCCGCTTGTTAATTCTAAACGATTAACTGATAACCATTTTGTATCATAATGAATTTTAGGCGCCGTTAATTGAATTTTACCACCTATTATGACTGTCTTATCTGAATCGGGCATCGAAATTTCAACATCGCTAAATGAAATGTATGGATTCGAACCACCACCAAATTCAATTGTACCTATAGTATTGCTTTGTAAGTTTCGAAGTGAATAAATTTCTCTGCCATCCGTTGTTGTTGACATACCTAAAATATTTTGATGAACAGATTGATCTAAAACTAAATCTTCTTGAGTAATATCAATTGTTTGAGAAAAATCTACATCGACTAAGACTTCCTCAATAGAAGGCTCGACTGTCGAAATAGTAATTTGATTGTTATTTCTGGAGATATTCACTACTTTTTTCGCCCAGCCGTTTGGATATTCTACTGTTGCAGGCAGGATAATAACTTGATTAACTCCAATGTTTAATAAGTTCGAAGATGGATTTACAAATGTAAATTCATTTTCTTCATATGGAGTAGGTACTAGTGAGTCTAAGGCTTGAGTATCTATAACCACGGTACCTTCTGTATAAACTACATCATTATTACTCTCTTGCCTTATTATAAACTCATCGCTGTTTTCAGTAGATGTAGAAGTATAGAAATCCATTTTTGTTTTTTGTTTTAACATTACTTGGTTTGCCGAATATACATCTTCACTTATATACAATGTATATTTTTCACTAGGAGCATACCCTTCCTTAGGCGCATTTACGATAAGTGTATCGCCATTGTTCACTCTGTAAACTTCTGTTTGCACCTTGTTCCCATTTTTATCCTCAACGTAAACACTGCTTTCTTTTATTGAAGAAATATCAACGTTGTCTCTGAACTTAATGGTCCATTGCTTATTCAGTGAGACATTTTGTTGTTCTGGATGTTCTTTCCAATCATTCGCAGTAGCTTGGCTAAATGATGGAGCTAAAAACAAGAATAAAGTGATGAATAAAAAGAATGCACCTAATTTGATAAAAATCTTTTTTCCCAATTTTACCCCCCCCTAGGTATATAGTATAATAAAGAATAGCTTTTGAACAGTCGGTTTTGAACGAAAAGTTTCATTTGTGTGGTTATTTCCGGAAAATTAATAGGAGGAGAGGATTATTACGAATACTCTATTTTACAGTAAGGATAAAATATTACACCTGGTCTTACTATCATTAATAAGCCCCATTATAATGATAATTCTATTAGGAGAACTAATAGAGATTGATTTATTATCTAAAATATTTCTTTTTTTGATTATTTATTTCTTTTTTGTTCAGTTAATCGTAAAAGGGAATTTAAGGTCTATCTCTTTTGAAGATAATAAAGTTACCCTCAAAAGACTACAATCAGAACATTATTTTTATAAAGATTTAGATGCATTCGTAATAAAGGTTGGTGCTCCTTATAAGTCTGAGACTAGTAAAACAAGGAGACATTTATCATTCGTACTTTATACAAAAGAAGGTCAAAAAATCGACATCCCTTATACAGCTTTTGCAAAAGATGCTTATCAAATTGGCTATTTACTAAAAATGAAAGCCCCACATATTTATATTGATTCAGTTTTTTTGCAATCACCCGAGGAATTCTATCAATTTCTAGAGAACTTAATACATTGCAATATTGATCCAAAACCCTTATTTCATGACCGTGTTAAACATTTTTCACCTAAAGAGAATATTGACATCAAAAGGATGAAGAGTAGAACGATCCCTTTTTTCATCCTACTTCTCTGTATACTTTTTGTCATTTCATTACTATTTTGAAAGAAGAGGATGCTATTGAAAAAAATATTAATGATAAGTTTATTGTTATTAATAATTCCCTTTAATACAATCAGTGCAGAAAAAAATTTAAATTATACACCCAACCAATTACTAGTCTTTACTGACGAAACTGCCTCAAATCTCAATATTAGTTCGTACTATACTACCGAAACTTTAACGACTAATGTGGAATTATTAACATTTCCACCATCAGTGGATATTGAGAATATAAAGGAACAGCTAACAAAGGATAATATTTACGTTGAATATAATTATTATCGTTATTTTGATTCAGATGATATCGATCCATATAAGGAAAGCAATTCACATTGGTGGCTTGAAAACTTACAAGCCGCGACTTTCTGGCCTTTATCTAAGCTACAAGTATATACGCCAACGATTGCCATTATAGATTCTGGCATAACAAAAAGACATGAAGATTTGTCGGAACAAATTATTTTGCCAAGCTTTAATGTTATCAACTATAATAACGACGTTTCTGATAACAATGGACACGGGACTATGATTGCCGGCATTATTGGAGCAACTTACAATAATAATATTGGGATTGATGGGGTAACTGGTCCATTTGATGTAAAGCTGTTACCTATCAAAGCTTCAAACTTCAGTGGGTCAATCACCGTATATGATTCGATTAGGGCAATTGACTATGCAATTGAAAATGGTGCAGATGTATTGAATTTAAGCTTTGGAGGAACAGGTTATTCGATGTTAGAAAATATGTCCATCCAAAAAGCCGTAAAAGCAAATATAAATGTCGTTGCATCTTCTGGAAACACGGCGCTGGGTACGAATGAACCAATTTATCCTGCGAATTATTTGAATGTAATTTCTGTGGGAGCGATTAATGAGCAGAACGAAATTGCTAACTTTTCAACATATAATAAAGGAGTAGATTTTGTAGCACCTGGCCATATGATTACTACAATTGATTTGAATAATCTTTATACTACAGTCTCCGGTACTTCCTTTTCTGCGCCAATGGTTGCTAGTTCTCTCGCAATGATTAAAGCACTTCTTCCACATAGCACCAGTGCCGAACGAGAAGAACTTCTAAAATTATCCACCGTCGATCTCGGCGATGCAGGTAAAGATGTATATTACGGAGAGGGATTAATTAATCTGGAAATGGCAGCAAACCAAGTTAGTAGTCATTTAGGATATAAAACCATATTTGGACGACTCTCTATAACGAATCCTGTCGAGTTCAAGAAAATGATTGTAGGAAATGATAAAGTATTCACGGTTACATTTAACGATACACTTTCTAGCAATAATAACTTTGAAGAGTCTATTATTATTTTTAATAAAAACTTCAATATTGTTCCAAACGAAACTTATAGCGTTTCTTTAAACTTAACTGACAATAGTAAACTAACAGTTGAGCCACGCACTACATGGGAATATGGCGATTACTATTTAGTACTATCAAATAAAATCACTAATGAGGCTGGTGATTTTTTGAATTCAAACTACAAACTTCAATTTACTGTTCAGTAACAAATATATTTCTAGGGACTATATGACTTTCATAGTTTTTCCTGGATTACTGAGCTCCTAGCAACGCTTGTACCAATATAGTAGTATGATAATCAAAGTTGTTTAATAAAGCGATGGGAGTTTGATAGAATTGAAACTACACTTGTTTAGGGTTGTTGTGTTCACTTGTTTGGTAATCGGTTTATTTTCTGGACAAGCACATGCGGAGTTCACATGGACAGCAAAGTGTGAAAAATATGGGGATATAGAACCTAATACAAATCCCTCGTATCAACATATGAACTGCTTACTTACAAACGCGGCTTTGGATGCGGAAATTCCTCCTGAAGTTGTGAAAGCGGTGGCGGCAAAAGAAAGCGGTGGCTGGAAACACTTCACCGAGAACGGTGAACCAATTATCTCCGCAGACAACGGCATTGGTTTAATGCAAATTACCAATCAGCCATCCTTCAATCAAGAAAGGTTGAAAAACGATATATACTACAATATCAACGCCGGCATTCAAATATTGAACGACATGTATGACCGCACAGCAACAGATCTTCCGAGCATAAAAGGCGCCGGTAGACAAGTCATTGAAAATTGGTACTTTCCTGTAATGGCTTACAATGGCACTAAACCTGTCAACAGTCCAATCATTCAACTAACCGGTGCAAGAAATATAGATGCTTATCAGGAAAAAGTTTTCGCTCTGATTGAAAAATCCAGCTTTCTAAGCAGCATTAAGCTGGCCCAGTTTCCATTTAGCCCAGATGATTTTCAATACGATCCAAACAGCAATAAAAATATAGATTTCTTAAAGAAGTCGTATATTTTGCCAGATACTCCCCATCTTTCAGCGTATTCTTTGAAACGTGGAGACAAAGTTATGGTGACGACTAATGTGAATATCCGGCCGGAGCCCAGTACTGCTAAACCAGGTATAATGCTTCCAAAAGATACGGTACTCATTATCACAGGAGATTTTACATATGATCTAAATACAAATAGCGTAAACCAGTTCGTATGGTATCCGGTGAAAACAACCGATGGAAAAGTAAATGATTATTATATTTCATCAGCTTACCTAACAAAGTTAGATGAGGGGTTACATTATAACAATTGGGAGGAAAAAACGAATATCGATCCTCATCATAATTGGACAATTCACTTCACGCATGAACTTGATGAAACGACTGTTAACGATACGAATATTTATGTACAGTATGATTTGCAAAAAATAGATTCACTAAAGGTATCACTTCTTGCCGATCAAAAATCCTTGAAAGTAGAAGCTCCTGAAGGTGGATATTTAAATGGAGAAACCTATTTTCTATACATTAATAAATCAGTGAGATCAAGGAATGGACAAGAATTGAAGCAGCCGATTAAAATGAAATTTACGATTAAAGATTAATCGTTCCAAGGCACCAGTGCTAAAAAGCCCATCGCTCGGGTTTCCGAGCGATGGGCTTTCATATGGTTGGTTTCCTATGGAGCAGATACAACAAATAGCATTGACACAGTAATGTGATTAAAACTATTTTGTTACAGTATTAAAACGCATTCTATATTTCTTTCCATTGTAAAGCTGAATTTCAATTACGTAGTGCTCCCCATACTCATAAGGAGTGAGCGGGTGAATTAACAATTGCTTAGCTTCATTCTTCTGTTCTATCCAAGTATCATGGACGGTCGTTCCTTTTTTGACGACAGCTTTGACAACCTCTTCAGGTTTAAATTCCCGATTAACTGTGACAGTCCAGACTTTATCGACAGGGATGTCAATCTTTGATTCGAAGTGGAAGTAATCGTCTTTGACAAATTGTCGATTCTCGACCAAGACTGTAGCTACTGCATTTTGAACAGGATAAATATCATTTTCATAATTAAAGCTCAATGTATACTTTCCATCGGGAACAGCTGGAGAAAATGTAAAGTCATTATCTCCCTGGACTGTTGTCTGCCACTGCTCACCATATTCATCCGTTAACGTTACACGGCTCCATACCTCCGTATCAAATGCTGGCTGGAATTCGCCTTGCTCCATCGCATAGCCGAGATAATCGTAGTAGCCTGAATTTGTGTAAAGAGTATTTCCAAATCCATCTTTGTATAAAATTTTTCCGCTTAATCCGTCTGCTAAATAATTGATAAGAAATTCGCCTTTTATTGTCCCGCCGTAGTTGAATACAGAATTCCTCAGTGCTGTTTGTTCATTAATATCGCGAAAGACGACAAGCTCCCTTTTGTCTTTTACGTAATGCGATAGTAAAGCGCGATAGTCCCCTTTTTTAATGCGGAATGTATTGCTGCCTTGTTCCAGTGCCTGATCCCCAACTTCAATGAATGGATCGAGTGACATATAAAGTCGTAAATAAGCATAGTCACCTGCCATGAAACCGTCCGCTCCAACTCCATCTGAATTACTGATGAAATTATATTCAAAGGTATTTTGCTCAGTAACAGCTAAGTTAAGCTCTTTCTCATTACCTGTAAACTCACTATAGAAGAAATCCTCCGAGAAGAAGTTTACTAAATGATTGCCTCTTTCGACGTACATAACAAGCTGTTCACTGTTCGGGGTCATAAATAACAGTGTTTTAGGCAAGAGCGTTCCCTTAAATGATAGCTGTATATTATTTTTATACATTGCATTTGGATTACTAGCTGACAACTTATTCTCGAATGCGATCTTTTGAATGGTTGTCGGTTCAAACATATGGTTGCCATTTGTAACTAACTCTCGTACATATAGTGGGGTGTCCCGATTTGCACTCTTCGCAACCGCTACAATATAATCTAATTTTTCTTTCAGTTCGTTAACATCCATACCGTCTATAACTGCAGTATCCCCAATTGAGCCCGAATGATAGAGTGGGGTAGCAGTCGGATGTAAGTTCTCATTCACTACCTCGCCATCTTTTATTCCATAAATGATTATTTCAAAAGAGGTATCCGAGCTTCCTCCGGTATCCTTTATAGAAAACTGATTCGTATGATTCGTAATTGTTATAGGAATCTGTTTATGAATTTGTCCATTATCAATACCTACTTCCATTGTATAGTTTCCACTTTCAATCTTATCAAATGGAACGGTCAACGCTTGAAAGCCATTTTGTGTAACCTTTCTTTGAGCAAGCTGCTGTCCACCTATTTTTACATATAACGTCTTCCCTACAGCGTTTTCAAGAATCACCTTTAGCTCAACTTTTTCAGCTTGTTGAGAATAAGCGTTTGGACTGATGACAGAAAGAGGTTCAGTAGACGTCACGTAGTTCGTTATATTGATTATTCCTTCACCGTAATAAATATCACGGCCAGTCTGCCATTTATCGTCCGTATACATAAAAAGGAGATCCTCGATATCCTCTTTACTAGCCTCCGAGTTTACGGATAAAAGCAATGCAGTCACCCCACTGACAAATGGAGCCGCCATCGACGTCCCGCTTTGTACTCCATAACCGCCGCCGATAATCGAGCTGTTTATGGATTCACCAGGAGCGGCTATATCAATACTCGTTCCAAAATTACTGAAATAGGCAGGTTGATCGTTTTGATTCGTCGCAGCAACTACAATTGCTTTCTCGTCACTTGCAGGATAGTAATGCTTTGTGTCAGCCTTATTGTTTCCTGCTGCTACAACGACTTGTACCCCTTTATTTACCGCATATTCAATCGCTTCTTTCATCATTGGGGATGGCCCTGGACCACCTAGGCTCATATTAATAACATGCGCTCCGTGATCGACAGCATATCGAATCCCTTTAGATATATTTAAATCGCTGCCCCGCCCTTGTCCATCCAAAACGCGGATCGGCATGATTTTCACATTATCTGATGTCGAGTCAACGACAATCCCGGATACGTGCGTGCCATGTCCATGGACGTCCATCGGATCAGAATCATTGGAGACAAAGTCGTAACCTCTTACCATTCTGTTTTTTAAAAAAGGATGATTATAATCGACCCCTGAGTCCACTACAGCTACAATAATTTCATTTGAACCCGATATTGAATTTGCTAGAACGGAAGAACCGATACGGTCCGGCCCCCACGAAAGCGGCGGATTATTCGACTGGAATGGATCTACGTACCGGATATATTCTTTTTGAACAAACTCAATCCGAGGGAACGGTGAAATCCTATATGGATTCGTCGACTCGAGAGCTTTCAATTGTGTATATTCAGCTTCCGGTATTGCTTCATATTCATAGTTTCCAAACCTATCAATCACTTTAACGATAACGTCACCAGTTTCGATAGGATCAGGTATATATTCGAAATCATCCACCTTTTGGCCCTCAGCAAAAACCCCATCCGGATGCAATAACATTGACAGTAGAGCAATAGGCAAGAAATAAGATAGAAGTCTATTCATTTTTTTCTCCTCTTTTAGTAGTACATTAATTATAGACTACGTGTGTAATGGCGGCTATACTGTTGATTCATTTAACAAATAAAAAAGACCCACGTATGCGGGTCTTCCTAATGCCACCCTATTTAATTACAAATTCCCTAATATCCCACTTAGCAAGCTATCTTTAATGCTTTTTTTCGATGCATTGTAAGAATCCGAGATACTCTTTACGGATTCAGTTGAATAGCCATTGCTAATAAGATCTGCAGCCATTGATTGTAAAACACTATTCATTGCTGCATCTGTACTGGCTTCAAGGTTATTGGCAGCACTTGAATATGAATTATATAATGAAGAAATTTTAATTTCTCCTCCTTTTCTTTTCAATTCATTATACTCATTTATCGCAGAATCTACGAGACTGTCAAGGCTACTGCTTGCACTATTTTGTATATCATCTAACAATGCCGCATATTTTTGTTCAATTTCTGCCTGTGTTAATTTTGCATCTTTATCTTTGGAAGGTTCGTTAGAAGAAGTCCCTTCGTTCCCGTTCGGCTTCGCAGATCCATTGTCACCAGGAGTACCTGGTTTTGAACCGCTATTTTGGTCAGTCTTTCCGTCCGATGGATTACTTCCATTTTGCCCTGCATCTTTGTCTGGTTGTGAGCTACCGTTTTGATTATCCTTACCACCTGGTTGATTGGGTTGCCCGGTCGTGTCCTTATTTTCATTTGGTTCCAATTCCGGCTTTGTCTCTTCATTCTTTGGCAATTCTTCATTTGGTTGTGATGGTACTTCGTTCTTTCCGAGAGCTTCCTTTTCGCAACGAATAACAAAAGAAGCCAATTGCCCACGCGTTACATATTCACCGGGTGAAAATGTTGTTGCAGACGTCCCACTAGTAATTTGATGTGTAAGAAGTGCTTGAACATAGCCTGCATACCAATTTGTTGATTTAACATCTACAAGGCGTGTTTCTCTAAATGGTTCTTCTTTGAATCCAAAACCAACGGCAAGGATTTTCGCCATTTGGGCGCGTGTCAAAGGGTTTCCTGGTTTGAATGTTTTGTCTTCATAACCCGAAATAATACCTTTGTTGACAAGGACCGCAATCGCTCCATAGTATTGACTTTCCTTGGACACATCCATAAGGCCTGGATCTTTTACGTTTTGTGTATCTAGGTTAAGGATTTGTGCAATGATTTTAGCTGCTTGTCCTCGTGTCACTTGTTGGCCAGGTTTGAATGTTCCGTCCGGAAAACCTTTCACGATACCTCTTTCTAGTAAATTTTTGATAGCTTCTTTATGTTGATTGTTCGTAATGTCGGACATCGCTAACTTAGATGCTTCGGATTCCAATGGTGCTACTGCTACAATAGTTCCTGTTGCGACAGCTGCGGCAAGTGTGGCTCTGAATAATTGTTGGCGTGAAAATTGTTTTTTCATTTGCTTCCCCCATAATGCATATTGCTTAATATTATCTATAGTTATATTCTAACACAGGGGTGGACATTCCGTGAAAAAACTAAATATTGAACTAAAAAAGAACCAGCTAATTGGCTAGTTCTTTTACACTAAATATCGACCAAAAAAAATTGACTTAATTTTACTATAGAATTTCAATCTAATTGACTTTGAAAGGATATTTCAAAATCATATGTTTTTACATTTTCAGGATTTTCAGCTTCATAACCTGTTAATGTAATAGAAATCGTTTTACCATCTAGATCAGCTAGTCTTACGTTAGACATAACTGTCTCTCCAGTAAGTTCAGTAATTTCTTTCTTGACAGCTGTCTCAACGTCAGTAATGAATGAAGCATCTACAGAAAGTCCTTGTAAGACGAAAAATTCTAAAGCTGGTTTAAGTATTTCCGCATAAATGCCCTTCACTTCAGATAAAGAGGTACTTAATCCATTGGAAACCGTTAAAACATGATTGTTTCCGACATATACAGATAGTTTTGTAAGGTAATCAACAATATAGTCTTCAAATGTAACTTCATTAACAACTAATGTACCTCTTTTTCCAGTTAAATCAACTTCTAGAAGCAATGAACCGTCAGTCTGCTCAGAAACTTTAGCAACTTCAACCTTTTCCCCACCAACAGTTACATTAAATTGTTTTGCTGTTGGTGTAGAAGAGGGGGGGGCATCAGACTTTACTGTAATACTTGATTTGGTTACTGCAGAAATTGATAGAACTTCAAAAGCTTTGTCACCCACTATCTCTTCAGTTATTGGTTTACCTTCTTCGTCAAATCCTTTAAAAAGTTCGAAGGTCGATAACGTTTCATTAGAAATAGCTGCAGCATCTTCAATCGCTGCAGAGGTATTACCATCATTTTGATAGACAGCAATTGCATAGTCTATAAGAGAGATGTATTTACTTTCTGATGCGATTGCTGATACCGAACCATCAGCTATAAAATCATACAATTGATCACCAGGACCTTTGTATTGTGCAATTGCATAATCAATTAGTGAGATAGAGTAGTTTTTCTCACCCATTTTAACAACAATCTGATCAACTGAAGCTTCAGCCGCTGAAGAAGGTGCTGGTGCGACAATTGACGCCGTAGCCAGCGCAGCGACAAACGCAGTTGAAAGTACTTTATATGATAGTTTCATTAAACAAGCCTCCTATATGTTTTGCTCATAAAAATCGTTATAAAACAAGCCGGCAATGGCCGGCTTGTTTTATTGCTTATTATTTTTTCAATGTTACCTTTGCAGCTAACAATTCCGCTTTAGTATAACCTTGTACAGCAAATTCAACAAAGTTACCTTTTTCAGCGTCATAAGTTAATTCAATTGTTTCTTTGTTAGGTACCTCTAATACTAATACAGATTCATTTGTGGCTTGAAGTTTTGATGTTGCATTAGCCTCAGTTACTACCACATTGAAAATTCCTGGTGCTAGTTCTTGCAAGTCAGCATTCAAATCTTGCACAGTCACTACACTCTCTTCAGGTGTTCCAGGATTTGAATTTTCACCTGGAGTAATAATTTCTTGAATCTCAGCTTTAGTCAAATCTCTTCCAAGTGACTCATATGCTCCTACTAAATCACTTTTAACTTTAGCGATGTTTCCAAGAGTAACACCCGTGATACCTGCAGCTGTAAAAGTATCTGGAGTTACGCCAGCCCAAGTGTTAGTTTTGATAGCATTAGTAACTGCTGTAAAAGCTGCAGCTTCAGCTTCAGAAGCTGATTTATTATCAACAACTTTTAGGGTAGTTGTTTCGGAGTAATCTCCGCTATCTGCAGTTACAGTAATCACCATATCTTCTACATATGGAGTGTTTGCAACAGTATATTTACCTGATGCATCTTTTGCAATCACAGTATCTCCTAACTCAACTGTGTAAATTTGACCTTCTGTTGCTGTGAATTTGATTTCTCCTGCAACTGTTCCAGCTACTGGGTTTGTATCAGTGAATGCCAAGTCAGTTACTGGGACAACTTGAGTTTCATCTTTAATGATGTCGAATTTATTCTTGATTTTATCGCCATCGCCTTTTGTAAATGTTACAAGGTCACCATTGCTTAAACGGCTTTCAAAGAATGCAAGTGTACTTTGTACAGATGAAGTATTGTAGTAGTACTCTGCACCTTTGTAGGATAATGTATAGTTAGTTGAACCATAACGCAATGTAACTTCTTGCTTAGTTTTGTCAACACCTACTACAGTTCCAGTGAAGTTAGCTGGTACGTATTCGCCGCTGAATGTAGCAGTGAAGACTTCCGCTGCAACATATTTATTATCGTTGCGAACATCGCCAGACCAGTTTGTACCAGTTACAGCTGAAGCATAGATTGTTGCTGAAGTAGCATCAGTTGAGTAAAGCTTAAGGTTAGCTTTACCGTTTACAACGTTTGTAGTAACTGTGATTGCTCCGCCCACTTCAATTGTAGTTGGGTTTGCAATTCTTTGACCGTTTTGGTCATAAAGAACATCATCAGTTTCTTGTAGTGTAAGAGCGTTTGCACCAGTATTTCGGATTTCAAATGTTACTTTACCAGTGTAATTTCCAAACGCGCTGTCACTTTGGTTAGTCAAATCAAAAGTGAATGTTGCACTGTCTCCACGTGGGAAATCTTTTACTGCTTTACCTGCATTGTTTAGAGCATACAAGTCTGCTCCAATAACACGGGAAAGTTGGAAGTAAGTTGTAGCTGCTTTTGTAGATGGCTCTCCATCTTCAAGCACACCACTTTGTGTGTTTAGAGAGTTGTTTTGGTCGATCCAAACTACTGGAGTTCCTTGATCATTGTTGTTGCCATAAAGTAAGAAAGAAGCTTCACCTTTAGCATCCAACTTGATAGTAGCCTGTTGTCCAAAGTCACCACCGTACTTAGAAACAGTACGAGTTACAGCTTTGCTGTTACCAACATTTTCAAATTGCGCTTTTGAATTTGTACTCATATTGCGCTCCATCAACTCATCAAGTGATACGTTGATTACACCACCAGCATATGGTTTGTTGCTATCGTTCGGGTTAGTAACTGCTACTTTATATACACGACCGTTATCAGAACCAGCAGCTGCTTCAGCGTCACCTACTGGTGTAACTGTCAATGCATAGTTCACTTGTGCACCTGCAAACGTTACTTTTGAAGCTGCTTGCATCAACTCTTCTTTATCGAAGATGCCATTGCCTCTGTTATTGTTTACAGTTGATGTTTTCTTATCAACAAATACGAATGGAGTTACAGCAACGTTAGTTCCTGAAACTACAAATGTAGCTTTACCAGTTGAGTCAGTTGTGATTACAAGCTCTTCTTTAGCACCTGACTTTGCTTGGTATGGAGTTTTAGTCACTCCTGTTTTCGGGTTAGTAACAGTTGCTTTAGCGACCGCTGAATAATCAACATCAATGTTCTCCAAGAAAGAAACATTTAGATCTTGATTCACCACTGGGCGTCCTGTTTGTGGATCAAGGTAAGTAACTGTGTATACTTTTTTCGTTCCGTTAGCAACTGAAGCTCCTGCTTTATCTTCTTCGATAGTCAGGATAGTATCAACACCCCAGTATACTGTTGCGAAATCACGCTTCGTTGGTGCGCCTGTTGGGTAAGCAGTTACGAAATCTTCACCGTTAGTATATTGAGTGTATGAGAATGTTGCGATACCATTTGCATCCGTGTAAACTTCTTCAACTTGAGCTTTATTCAAAGCAGCATTTGGAGTTACGTTGAATGTTACAGGAACATTAGCTTCTTTCACACCGATATCAGCTTTAAGAATTACTTCGTTACCAACTTTTGATTGGACAGAAGTAGTGTTCATTTTAATTGATGTCGGAATTAGTGCAGAGATTCCTTCAAATGATCCAAGCTTGTCACCGTTCAAAGTAACATCGTATTTCTTTCCGCCTTCTTGAGCAGAAGTTGTAAGAATAACTGTTTTAGCATCTGATTGTTTCACTACTGCGTTTGAAACTGTCAAACCTTCAATTGCAAATTTAAGTGAGTTAATGTCTTTTACGCCTTCGACAAATTTCACTTCAACAGTTGTTGCATTAACAGCCTTAATTGACTCAACACCAGTTACCACTCCAGTAACTTTTGAGAAGTCAGTGTTAAGTGCGCGGTGTAGGAATGATGCGAAATGACCGCGAGTTGTTGTATCTTTCGGGTTGAAAGTTGCAACAGTTGTGATGTCGAAGAAGTCTAGGACATCGATCGCTGTGCGAGCTTCAGCTTTAGCAGCGTTACGGTCTGTTACTTCTTGTTTGAAGTCTTGACCTTGAACATATTCAACTAGGTTGAAGTCGTTTACTGTATCAAACGCGCGAACAAGTACAACTGCCATGTTTTCACGAGTGATGTTGTCGCCTGCTAGAAGACGACCGTTGCTTCCGTTGAATACGCCGTTGTCTTTAACAACTGCAGCATATTTTAGAAGCTCATCGTTTGAAGCAGATGTCAAATCTGTGAAACGTGGGTTAGTTTTGTAGTCAGAAGGTACTTCGTAGCCTTCAGATACAAGCCATTTACCCATCAATTTAACTACGTCAGAACGAGTCAACGTTTTGTTAGGCTTGAATGTTCCATCTTGGTAACCCGTGATGATGCCAGCATCAGATAGTGCATCGATTGCTGGTTCGTGTGTGTTGCCTTTTGTGTCTGAGAAATCTTTCGCGCTTGCTACTGGTGCTACTGCAGATGCTACTAATGCAGCTGATGCAGCGCCAACTACAAACTTGCGATACTTCGTTGGTTGGTTAGCCATTGAATAATTTCCTCCTCTAATAAGAAATAAAATTTGTCATCTACCCCACGGCAAAATGGAAGTAGAAGCCATTACACAATAAAGTATAGATACTAGCAGCAGGGATGTCAATTACTTATTGGTATTTTGCTAGATTGCAAGTCCCAAACCCTATGTAATTTTCCGCTGCTTCTACTATTCTACCTTATCTTAAAAATATATCAAGTATTTCTATCATATTTCAACAAAAGTCTTAAATCATCCTAATTATCTTACTGTTTCTGTTTGTCCCGTACACCAAGAGGTACGGACCTCTTGGAAGTTCTCTCCTTGGATATATTAGTAATTTTTTTATAGCTTGGCCATGCTTTAGAATCTACTACCGCAATAAAAGAAATAGAACCGTAATAGGAAAAAATTGTTTTAAATATGGTTGATTGTCCCTCTTTGACTCCCCTTGAATCTATTATTCTGCAAATATAAGTGAAGCTTACTGAATCTATTATACCTATGAATAAAATAGAACCTTACTAGAAGAAATACTGTTCTTCTAGCAAGGTTCATATTGAATAGCGATCAACAGTCTTAGAAAGGCAAAAGGCCTTGAACAGATGGGAGCTGTTCAAGGCCTTTTGTGCGGTCAACCAACCGTTTTCGTCCTGCGTGGCGTTTAATAATATATGCTACAGAGGAAATTATCCTTACACTTACGTATTCTATCACCAGTTTTACTAGATTACAAGTATGATTGTTTATTTTCGGCGAATTATTTCAAAAAGGAATTTTGGCAAGTTCATTTGCCGTTTAATGCGGCTCGGTTCCAATAATAACCGATATAGCCATTCAGCGCCAACTTTTTGAAATGCGGCAGGTGCGCGTTTAATATTGCCTGCAAGAACGTCAAATGAGCCGCCGACTCCTTGGTAGAGGATCGGATGCAGGTTATCGCGATGCTCTTCAATCCATAGTTCCTGTTTCGGGGATCCCATTGCGACGAATAGTATATCAGGTTGTGCGGCGTTGATTTTCGCAATCACTTTTGACGTATCCTTTTCATAGCCGTCCTGTGTGCCGGCGACTTTGAGATCTGGGTATGTGTCGATCAGTTTAGCAGCTGCTCGATCCGCCACTCCCGGCTTCGCGCCGTAGAGGAAAATGGACTTTCCTGTTCGGGCTGCTTCCCTCACAATTCGGTCCATCATATCTACACCGGTTACGCGGGATGTTATGTTGCCTTTTTGGATCTTGGACGCGATAATGACGCCAATGCCGTCCGGAATTTGGAATTCCGCACGGTTCAGCAAGGCTTTCAATGCTGGGTCGTCTTTTGCCTTCATCAACTTTTCAGGGTTGATGGCGACGATGAGTGATTTCTTTTTGGCGTCGATGTTTTGAAAGAGCTTTGGGATGAGTTCATCGTAGTTCTCTGTGTTGACGTCGACGCCGAGTATGGTTTCTTTCATTTAGCTCATGACTCCTACTGGTGAGCCGTCTCCAAGTTTGAAGTAGTGGAATCCGGCTTGTTCCCATTTATCTCGAGAGAGTGCGTTTTTCGTGTCGAGGATGAATGGTTTCGGTTGTTTTGTTGTGAGTGTGTTCGGGCTGAGCTGTTTGAAGTCGGTATGATCCGTCGTCAAGATGATCAGGTCAGCGTCTTGTGTTGCTTCTTCGAGTGTCGCTTGTTGAGTCGTGTGCTGCAATTCTTTAATGTGTGGGTCGAATGATTTCACTTCCAGCCCCTTCTCTTGCAATGCTTCAATCACTTTAAGGGACGGGCTTTCGCGCATGTCGTCGACGTCGCCTTTGAATGCGAGTCCGAGTACTGCGACTTTACCGTCTGTAATGCCTTTCGCGTCAAGAAGGAATTGCGCTTTTTGAGCGACGAATTGCGGCATGCCGTCGTTTGTGAGACGGGCTTTGTGTATGATTTCAGCGTTAGCCGGGTTGAGTTCGACTAGGAACCATGGATCTACAGCGATACAGTGTCCGCCCACTCCAGGTCCCGGCATATGGATGTTGACGCGCGGGTGGAAGTTTGCAAAGCGGATCGCTTCCCAAATGTCGACGCCGATTGTTTCTGCAATTTTCGCAAGTTCGTTCGCGAACGCGATGTTGACGTCACGGTATGTGTTTTCCATTACTTTAACGAGTTCAGCTGTTGTTGCGTCCGTCAAGTGGATTTCACCTTGAACGAATGTTTTGTAGAGCGCTTTCGTTTTTTCGGCGGATTCCGGTGTGATACCGCCGACGATGCGGTCGTTGTTGACGAGCTCTTCGAAGATTTTGCCTGGGATGACGCGTTCAGGCGAGTGAGAGACGAAGAGGTTTTCGCCGAGAATTAGATCAGATTTGCGAAGCTCAGGTAACATAACGTTTTCGACTGTTTTCGGTGGAACCGTCGATTCAAGAATGACGAGTGCGCCTGGTTTTAAATATGGCACGATCGATGCTGTCGCTTGGCGGATGTATTCCAAGTTTGCCGTGTTGTCGGGATTGATCGGCGACGGAACGGCGACGATGTAGACGTCTGCTTCGACTGGAGTTGTGGAAACAGTAAGGTTACCGCTGTCGATCGCTTGGTCAAGACGTTCTTGGAGTCCATTTTCTTCTATATGTAGTTGCTTGTTGGCGATCATATTGACTGCTTTTTCGTTGACGTCGACGCCGTGGACTTCGAGGCCACTGTTGGCGAACATGACTGCTGTCGGGAGGCCGATGTAGCCAAGACCGACGACGCACATTTTGTTATTCATAGGTAATGTTCCTTTCTGAATGGGAGTGCTTTTATTAGGTAGTGCTTGAGATTAAATTGAAATGCTTACGCAGGGGTCCGATGGTGCCAGACCCCTGCTTTATTGAATTTACATTCGTTGATTATAGCATAGTTGAATCGGTTGTACATATTTCCTCTTTTGCTGGATTCATTTCACCGTTATCGGTGTGAAGATGCCGTGCTTTGTCGTCCGGCCGGTGTCGTTTGCGAAGCCGGGATGGATGACGAGGAAATAGGAACCGCCTTTTTGCATTTGTTTCAGCGGCTTGATGTCGAGCATATCCGTACCATTTGGTTTAAGTGAAATCGGGACTGCGACACCTCCCACTTTAATGAGTTCTACTTTATTGGACGTGTTTGCTTCATTAAGGTTCATTTTTTGTGTGAAATGGATGTGGAATGTTTTGTCTGCTGCAACGCCTTGTAGATCGTCGACTTGTTTATACTTTTTCTGTGCGAGCGAGTCTTTTAGCAACCGCGCATGGATGATCGAAAGCTCTTGATCGTGTTCGCAGTCGATCGTAGGCGCGATACCTTTTTTATGGATTTTGGATTTCTTTGGTCCAGTGAATTCGCCGATTGTCAGTTTGAGTGCTGATCCGTCTTCGAATTCGAAGAACGATTGGATGGTGCCCTTCCCTTTTGTCCTTTCGCCGACGATGATTCCGGCATTTTGGTCTTGGAGGGATGCCGCCACGATTTCAGATGCGGATGCCGAGTAGCGGTTGACGAGTACATAAGTTTGTTTCGGGAATTTTATTTTCGATTGTACGGGTTTAACGGTTGTCGTGCCTTCTCTCGTTTTCATTTCGTACGCTGTTTTGACGCCTTCGAAGTGACCGAGGAGTTCTTCGGCGCTTTCGACGTAGCCGCCGCCGTTGTAGCGAAGGTCGATGATGAGTTTGTCAGCGCCTTGTTTTTTTAGGTTCGAGTAGTGTTTTGTGACGGCTTTGTCCATGTTGTTCGAGAAGGTATTGATCTTTATATAGCCGATGTCGCCGTAGAGCATGGCGGATGTGACAGCGGGCTCTGTTAGGTTATGTAGGGCTACGTCGTCGGCACCGACTGCTGCAACATAATCCATATATTCGTCTGCTGACATGTAGCGCGAGTATTCGTCGAGCGCGCCCATGATTTCGTCAATGGTCGTCATGGCATGAAGGTTTTCCGGAATGTCTCCATAGTAGAAGTTTTCGACGAAGAACTTGATATCGTCGACGCGTGCGGCTTCGGCTTCTGCGGTAAATGCTGTTTGGGCCGAGGCGTGAGGCGCGAGCAAAATGATTGTTATGAATGCGAGTAAGATGGAATGGATTTTTTTCATGCCGCTGACTCCTTTCTAGTTATCGGGTAGTTATGGTTATTATACCCACTTTGTTAGATTAAAGACATGGTACGGGAGAATAGTTTTGTAGAGTAGTGCTCTTTTCGGAGCCGAAGGTTTGTTGGTTGTGTTGCGTAGGGCGTTGGTTGCGTTGCCGGCTGAATTGGTTGCGTTGCGTTTGGCTTTGATTGTGTTGTGATGCTAGTTGATTGTGTTGCGACGATTTGGTTGTGTTGCGAGCGAGGATGGTTGCTTTGCATTGATGATTTGTTTCGTTGCGGGGTGGGATGATTGTGTTGCGACGGAATTTAGACGCGGAGATTTTTGTTGATAACCCTTTCCCTGTTTGCACGTTCGCGGAGGTTATTGCATTATTGGGGACTTGTGAGGCGCGATTAGAGAAAGAGGGGTTGGGCCCCCTTCTCGTTTATTTTGCCGAGAAAAGATGGACCCAGTATGGAGTGCCGTTTTGGTCGGTCGCGTAGCCGGTACCGATGTTCGTGAAACGGGACTGGAGGATGTTGGCACGGTGGCCGGGAGATTCCATCCAGCCTTGGACGACCGTTTCGGCGGATGTGTAGCCTTTGGCGATATTTTCACCGTACGCCGACCAGTCGTATTTGAAGTGATCGAGCATGTTGCCGACGGAGCCGTATGTTGGCGAGTTATGGGCGAAGTAATTCTTTTCCGCCATGTCTTCGGCTTTTGCTTTGGCAATCGCCGAAAGTTCTTTGTCTTGTTTGAGTGCTGCTAGGTTTTTCTTTTTGCGTTCGGTGTTTACTAGATTGATTGTTTGTGCTGCTTGTGAGTCGTCCATTTGGCTCGGTGGCGGCTCAGGGATCGAGTAGACTTTATCGACGTATTTTTGTTGGGCTTTGTCGTAATAGATTTCACCGGATTTGCGCTTGGCGTCAAATTCGATGGCTCGCTGGATGAAGGCAGCCATATGGGCGCGTGATACGGGATCGTTCGGCTTAAATTCGCCGCCTTGCTCGGTCGTTGTGATGCCGAGTTCCGCAATCGTTGTGATGTAGCTATGGTAGCCGTTGATTTTTTTGACGTCTCTGAAGGAGATCAGGTCGTTGTCGTCTACTGTAATGTCGTAGGCGAGTGTGATGATTTTGGCCATTTGCCCGCGCGTGAGTGAGGCGTTCGGGTTGAAGGCTTCACCGTTGTTAAAGATGCCGTGTTCAGTGAGTGCGCGGATATGGTCGTAGGCGCCATGTGCCGGAGTGACGTCTTTGAAGTCCGGTGTGAAGTCTTGTGTCGGCTTCGTTTTCGTTGCGAGCGCGACGATTTTAGCCGCCTGGGCACGCGTCACTGGTTGGTTGAGTTTATATGTGCCGTCCGGGTAGCCGTTGATGATGCCGAGTTCCGAGATGGCGTCAATCGGCTCGTATGCCCAGTGGGATATCGGAACGTCTGTGAATGATGCGGCTTGTGCCGGCTGGATTGCAGGTGTTAGTAGCAATGCGGTAGCGAGAAGTGCGGTTGAGATTTTGAGTTTCATAGATGTTCGCCTCCTTTTTCTATGAGTATACTGATTTCTTAATAGAGTGTGGAGTGAAACGTGGAGGTATGCGAGTTTTTGAGTATATATGCGTAGTAGTGATTGGTTATGCGCGTAAAAATGCATTTATGAGTGAGAATTTTGGATTATGCGTATTTGGAGGAGTATATGCAAGGTTCATTTCTTTGCGATTGGCTTTTGTTTTGATGCTTTATGATTTGGTTGTGTTGCATAAGTGGTTGTTTGTGTTGCAAGTAAATTTGATTGTTTTGCGGGGATTTGGTTGTGTTACGCATCTGGATTGTTGTGTTATAGAGTGAATCTATAGTGTTGCGCCTGCTGGATACTGATTCATATAAAAAAGCCGCTCCCTCAGGCGGCTTTAAGGTTTCGTATACGTTGTACTACGGGAGGCACCGTGTCTTCGAAGATTCGATTGGCGCAGGACGACACTTGCCGCTGAGCAGGATTTCAGTTCTAAAAAAATACGGATCTGTCTGTTCGTAATTGTGGGGCTGACAAGCAGAAACCAGTCGTCTATCGATTGCTGTAGTGCATCTTTTGAGTTCTTTTTGCATGCCTTGCAGTACCAGGAGTGACCTCGCACTCGTGTAGCTGGTTCGTTGCATGTTTGACACAGCACTCCTCTTTTCAAGTCATTCGGGGATATTTTAAACCGTTTGCACGGCATTTCATTCCACCATTTCCTTCGGTTAAGATTGATAGTTTTAGCGATTTGATAGATTTGACTTGTATTGAGTTGCGGATTGTCTGTGATGAAATTCCGGATGTAGCGCGGGAGCTGTTTTGCAAATTTGAGTGTAACGGATTGAGGGAATTCGGGAATTTCGGTTTTGTTGTTCGCCATGACGAGGATGGGCTCGATCGGAATGTCGATGTTATGCTGCTTTAGCCATTCGGTTAGGCCGGTTGCTGCTCGGTCTACTTGGTGGATGGCGCAGTCATACTTGTCCACTGTTCCGTTCGGTGCGATTTTAATCGTTTTGCCGGAAATCTCGTCAAAGTGTACAGTGCCAGTGAAATTTTTTATCTCGAGAAGAAAAGCGATCGTTGGGGAAATGATCAAGGTGTCGATCTGGATTAGGAAATCGGGGTTTATTTCCAATGTGATGTCTTTCAAAATTACTGTGCCCTGGGGGAAGGCGATTTCGTTGAGTACTCGGTCTACATAAGTTTCGCCGATGTAGCCGGCTTTTACTTGGTTGTACTTTTTGCTGATTGTTTCGTGTTGCGGATGGTTTGAAGGTAATCTGATGAGCAGCCGTTCGAGCTGGGAAAGTTCTTCGGGCTCGTTGCGTTTTTCGTGTATGGGTGTGCACGCTCCTTTAATTGAATATTCTTTGTTCAAGGATAGGGTAGCATTTATGTTTGGTGGATGCAAAGGCTTGTGTTCTACTATGCAGTTGGTTGTGTTGTGATTAGAATTCGTTGCGTTATGTTTGAATTTGATTGTGTTGCGCCTAGCAGTGTTTTTGTTACTTGGTGAGTTGATTGTGTTGCGGGTGTTTGGTTGCGTTGCATGGCGAGTTAATTGTGTTGCAAGTGCAGGGGAGATCCCCCCTGCTTACCGCCAAAATGTTGTGATGTCTGCTTTGTCTTCAACGTTGTACTCAATCATTTTCTCAAGTAATTCGTAATCGACCGGCTTGTTCCATGGGAATTGGACGAGCATTTTGGTGTGCTTGTAGCCGGCTTCTATAATTTGTTCGGAAAAGTGGGTGATGCCTGCCTGCTCGGGGGATGCGGCCAAGTGCTGTTTGGATACGCTGAAGCCGATGATGTAAGTGCCGTGGTCAGTGAACATCGGTTGGTTCCACTTGATGACCTGTTCAAAGTTTGGATATTTCTCGGATACCCATGCCAACACTTCTTCTGTACGCGCCCGATGTTCCGGGTTATCGATTTTCGCTAAAAATTCTTCGAATACTTTCATGGTATTGCCTCCTCTGTCCGGTCAGTTTCTTTGAATTAGTAATTATAGTTTACACTTCAACAATAGTCATTGCCAGTTGTGCCGTTTAGTTGTGTTGCGAAGTGATTTCATTGTCTTGCGGTTGGATTTGTTTTCGTTATGTGCGTGAATGATTGTGTTTCGACCGTAGTTCATTGTGTTGCGGTAGTTTGATTGTCTTACGGTTGAGTTTGCTTGCGTTGCACGGTGAATTGATTGTGTTGCAATTGACTTATAAAGAGTGACCGAGTCGCCCTCAGGACGACTCGGCCTTGATTTTACGTTTCTTCCACAGATCTTCTGCAGCTCCAGATCCGAGGATGACGCCGATGATGATTAAAACGAAGCCGAATAAATGGCGGCTTGTGATGATTTCGCCGAGGAAGATCGCTGAGCCTACCAGGGCAAAGAGAGTGTTCAAATTCATGAAGATGGCGGCTTTTGCGGGACCGACTTGGCCGACGGAATAGTTATAGAGCATGTGTCCTACGGCTGTCCCCAAAATGGCGCTCGTTGCAAACACTGCCCAGAAGCTTTGCGGGACAGTTGTGAATTTCATGAGTTCGCCGGGCTCTTGGATGAGGCTGATGACGAATAGGATCAAACTCCCGGTCGTGAGCATATACGCGGTGAGCAGCCTTGGGTCAAGCGTCCTTGCCGCCTTCGCGATTACTAAAAACGAAAGGACTTGGGCAAGGATCGAGATGAAGATGAATGCGTCCCCGAGTTTAAGGCCGGTGAATCCTTCGCCGCCTGCGAGGACGACGGATCCGATGCCGATGAATCCTACGACTGCGCCGATCCATTGGACTTTGGTCGGGTAGTTGCGCAGGATGAGTGCAGTACAGATTGCTGTTAGAACGGGACCGGTTCCGAGGATGAGGCTGGCGTTTGTGCCGGACGTTCGGAAGAGGCCCATGTTGAGGAAGTAGTGGTGAAGGACGACGTTGAGCGCGGCTCCTCCGATGATGTATGTCCATTCCTTTTTGGTCGGGAGGCGTACGAGTTTAAGAGCCCCGAGTATCGTGAATACGGTGATGCCTGCTGTGAAGACGCGGAGTGCAGTCATCGTGACGGGATGCATGTATTCGAGCATGTATTTGAGCATCGGGAGGTTGAGTCCCCAGAGCAGCATAGTTGTGGTGAGCAGTATGTAGATTTTCCACATGGCGGTGTCCTTCTTTCTAGTGATGATAAGAGTCTAGTTTAGCATATGGGGTGGGGTTGCGGTCGGTTTTGCGTTAAATTCGAAGTTTGCATGTGGATATAAGAGGAACGAAGTTAAATGATTGCATTGCGAAGTTGCATTGGTTGTGATTGATCACCATTTTTCAAGACTTATCAAGCGTTTGTCAACACCTTTCCGCGGTAGCGGAGCGAGGGTGGTTTGCCCGAGTGAGCATAAGGAGCGGAAAGGCGTTGACAAACAAGATGCACCCAGACCCTCTTGGCTTGGAACAAACACTGTTTGTTCCTGCCTACCGGCGAGGGATGTGAGGGTGCAGGGGGATCATCCCCCTGCTGGGTCTGGGCAAAGCCCACGGTCTTGATAGATTGTCGCGGGAGTTTCTTAAGGGGTTCCCTCTCCCATTCGCGCTAAATGGTTTTGGCAAATCGAGGGTTTGGTTTCGATGCGGCAATGATTGGTTGTGTTATGAATGAGTTTGGTTGTGTAGCAGCTGAAGTTTGTTTCGTTGCGGGGTGATTTGATTGTGTTGCGCTTGTTTGATTTCGTTGCGATTGGATTTGCTTGTGTTACGTGGCAGTTTGTTTGTGTTGCACTTGTTTGATTTCGTTGCGAATGAATTTAATTGTGTTGCTCGGCAGTTTGATTGCGTTGCAACAAATGGAAAAGCGGACTCTCGTTGTGGGAGTCCGCTTTTCATTAAAATCTATATACTTTTCGCTCAATAGTAAGGGAGCCGATGATGTAGGCGAGCAGGGACAGGACGACTGGAATCGTCACTGTGTGGACGCCTAGTAAGTTGCCATATGTCGTGTTGTAAAAATGAATCGCGATGTAGCTTGCAATGCCTGTGATCATGCTAAGGATTGCACCGTATTTGTTGCCGTATTTCCAATAGAGTCCGAGGACGATTGGCCAGATGAAGGCTGCTTCGAGTCCTCCGAATGCAAATAGGTTCAGGAAGATGAGCAAATCGGGCGGCTGGATGGCGAGTAGGAGGACGATGATTCCTAGGATGCCTGTGATGCCGAAGCTCAGTTGTTTGACGCGTTTTTCGGTTGCGTCCGGTTTAATGAAGTTCAGATATACGTCTTTGACGATTGCCGAGCTGACAAGCAGGAGCAGCGAGTCGACGGTCGACATGATTGCTGCCATCGGTGCCGCGAGGACGATGCCCGCTAGCCATGGGGGCAATACTTCGAGCGCGATTAACGGAATAACTTTGTCCCCTACGTCGATTCCCGGCATGACAGGGCGCGCGAAGACGCCGATCAGATGCATGTTGAGCATGATGAAGCCGGTGACGATTGTGCCGATGACGAGTGCTCGGTGCATGGCGCGTGAACTTTTGTAACTCATGGCGCGGATGGCCATTTGCGGGAGCCCGACGACACCGACCCCGACGAGTATCCAGAACGAAGATACATAGGCAGCCGTGAGTGAGCCATCCGCTCCGAATGGCGTGACGAGTCTTGGGTTTTCATTCAATAAATCTTGCATGATGGCTGGCACCCCTCCGCCAGCGATGATGACGCCGATGAGCAGGATGAGTGTGCCGACGACCATAATTGCTCCTTGGACGGCGTCGGTCAGTGCGACGGCACGGAATCCGCCGATCGTCACGTAGACGAGGACGGAAATTGCGAAGATGAAAAGTGCTGTCGTATACTCTAGCCCTGTCAGCGATTCGATGAGCCGTCCCCCGCCGACCCATTGCGCGGTCATGGCGGAGAATAGGAATATGATGATGGCGATGGCTGATAGGATTGCGACCGCTGGGCTGTTATACCGCGCTTTCAGGAAATCAATCATCGTGACGGCGTTGTATTTACGGCCGAGGATGGCGAATTTCTTTCCGAGAATAAGCAGGACGAAATAACCTGTGACGACTTGCGTCATGGCGAGCAAGATCCAGCCGAAGCCGACTGTGTAGGCAGTTCCGGGTCCCCCGAGGAAGCTCGATGCGCTGCCGTATGTGGCGACCATCGTCATCGCAAGGACGAAGCCGCCGAGTTCGCGTCCACCGAGGAAGTATTCTTGAAGGAATCCGCCGCCCGTGCTCATTTGTTTTGATGCGATTAAGCCGATGGCGAAGATCGCGATTAAAAATATGACGAGCGGGACGATTACTTGGATGTTCATGGCTTCTGGGATTCCTCCATTTCAGTGTATTCTGCGTCGAGCGGGACTTCTTTTAAGACGAAGTTGGTGATGACGATGACAAGCAAGGACATCAGGATGAAGCCGACGACGCAGCTGTAGAAGAACCAGTCGGGCAAGCCGAGGATGTATGTGTATTCTTCAGGTGGGCGGGATCCGAGTCCGTAGGCGAAGCCGTACCACCAGATGAAGTTGAAGATAGCGAGTCCAATGCCGATAAATGCTTCGCGATGCGCGATTTTGAAGCGAGGGTCGGGCTTGTACGTTTCTTGTTTTTCGGAGGACATTTCCAGGTGCTCCTTTCGTTTTGAAGTACGTTTTACTTCTTTGAGGTTGATTATACAGGAATTCCTTGTTTTTGGGAGGGGGTAATTGGAGTTTGATAGATTTTGGGAAGGGCACGCGAAGTTTCTTCTATTATATAAAGGTGGAAAAACGCTCCGGGGAGCGTTTTACGGTTGTTGGACGTAGTAATCCATGACGAGTTCGTCTTCGAGCAGTTCGTCGGTTAGGGTGAAGCCGACCTTTTGGTAGAATTCGATGGCGCCGGGATTTTCTGGCCAGACGGATAGGCGGATTCTTTGGCAATCGGGTTTTGCCGCAAGCAAGTCGATGGCAGCTTTCATCGCTTTTTTGCCATAGCCTTTGCCTTGGAATTGTTCGCCGATCATGAAGCGGGGAATCCAGTAGCGATCGTAATCTTCGTTTTCCGGAATGTCCTCAATGGCGAGCAGGCCGATGACGGTTTCTCCGTCGAGTATTGCGTACGGCGTGAAGTTCGGATCGACGTAAGCCCAGGCGATTGTGTTGACGTTTTTCGCGACGAACTCTTTTTGGGACTCGGCTACTTCTAGTTTGACGCAGGCGCGTATATTATCCTGGTTCACTTTTTCGAGTGTTATGTTCATAGTTTTGGACCCCTTTTCAAGTTGTATTGTTTTATTCAACAGGAGTTGGGGATTTCCCTTCTTTCATTAAGATATAGTGGGCCGCTTTCCGTTCGCCGATTAATTGCAGGCCGGATTTGGCGAGCAGGCCGCGGGCGACGTTGCGGTTGTTCAGCTGCGTAAAGTAGCGGAATTCGCGGTTCGTCATTTTCGGTTGGACGAGCATGAACCAGTCCTCGACAGTTTGGCGATGTTCGGTTTTTCCGGTGTGGCCGCATGACAGACAGTTCCACTTTTCCCTCCCCCACTGCATGCCGAGGCGATCGCAAATTGGGCAGATGACGCCAGGTCGGATGTCAGCCGGGTTAATGCCGTATAGATTTGCGATTGGGAATGTGTTGTATTCTTTATGATGTTCCAGCAAGGCGTTTGCTAGGTTGTAGATTGCGTGTCCGTCAAGAATTTGTTCATTCACGGGTAGTGATCGAAAGTGGACGGGTACTTCGTAGGTGAACATCGTTTTCATTTCAGGAGACGGGTGTTCGATGGCGAGTTCGTTCGTGTGTGCGAATGTGAGGATGCCGTCGATTGGGATTTGGATGCCGCGTTTGCCGAGCCAGTTTTTGAGCAGGTGGATTTTCCGGTCTATTTCGATATACGGATTGCGCATGGCCTTGCGTTCACCGTTTTGAAATACGCGAATGAATTGGGTCGGGTTCGCTTTGATGACCGTTTTGTCTATGTGGTTTTTTACTTCGACGATGGTGATCGATGATGGTGTGATTACGAGCGAGTCGATTTGAAAATAAGCGCCATCTTGTTGTAGGTAGAGGTCGTGGAGTATGGCGTGCGGGTAGTCTGGGCGGAATTCATTGATGTGCTCGTCAAATTCGAGTTTGCCATTGTAACTTGCTTGGCAGATTAGGAGATTCTTTTTGACGTTATGCTTTTTATCATGATTGTTTGGCAGGCGTTTATCCAATGAAATGAGTGCTTTCAGTTCGCTCGGCAGCGTTCGTTTTTTGTAGATCATTTTATCACCTCATGTTTAGTTAGATGGATTTTGCTAGTTTGGGATTACGTGATTGGTAGAGTTTATGCATGAAAATTGAATGTTATGAGCGCCGATGGAGATGTTATGAGCACTTTTTAGCAATTTTTGAGCGCGAACTGGAATTTTTGAGCGCTTATATAGGTTTCTGGGCGCTTGGATGGTTTCATGAGCACTTTTTGCGTTTTATGAGCGCTTGTGGAGTTTTATGAGCGCTTGCGGAGTTTTATGAGCACTTGCGGAGTTTTATGAGCACTTGCGGGGTTTTATGATCACTTGCGGAGTTTTATGATCACTTGGAGAGTTTTATGATCACTCGGGGAGTTTTATGAGCGCGGGCAACTGCTTCAGACTGCAATATTACGCTCGCGCTAAATGTGAAAGCGAAAAGCCCTGACTCCTTCAAATCAGGGCTTTGGTTCATGTTTACTTGTTCAATTCCTTTATCGCCGTTATAGCTTCGTCAATATGATGGACAGGTATGATTTCGATTGCTAACTTTTGCTCGGCTTTTACAGTCTCAGCTTCTTTCCTATTTGCAACGGGAATTATAATATATGGAAAACCGTTTTGTTCCGATATGATCATCTTCCCTGCTATTCCGCCAACTTCATTGACTCTACCATTTGGCTCTAATGTTCCCGTAACACCGATTGGAATTTCATTATGCAAGCTGCCTTTATGAGACATCGCTGAAAGACCTAACGCTAGGCCGGCACTGTCTCCAACTAGATTCTCTCGATTCAGAAAATCATTAATAACCGGGATATCATCCTGCATAAAACCTCTTACATTCTCCCCCATTATGTCAAATTGCTTTTTGCCAAATCCGAAAAAGCGTTTTATTTCATTTGATTTGCTATAGTACCTATCTCGATTTGTGATTTTGTGCAAATCCAAAATTTGAATGCCGTCCCTTTCATATATATCCCTTATTTTAGTTTCCTCATCAAGATAATGAATATCGTTAAGCCCAATCGCCAAAACATATATTCTGGAGTTTTGTACAACTTCCTCTGGTTCTCTGTAGACATCTGCAATAAAGGTGTTGCTCTCATACTCCAAGAGTAGACTTTCGTAACCGCAAAAGAGGGACAATAACACGATTACCCAAAAGGTGGTAAGGCTCTTAAACTTATCTTTCCTGAAAATAATCAACGGGATTACAGCTATCACCATAAAGCCAATTAATGCCCCAATAAATGCAAAACCGCTTATATAGTCCAAGTAATAAGCATTGCCAAGTATGAAATAGATAGGGACTACTATGAAAATGCTATAGACGAATGCCAATAGCTTGGTTGAGCGATCGAGGGTTTTATTATAATTCTTCATATTCATCTTGTTCCTTTCTTGACAAAGCTTATTCTATCAAACAATAGATATATTCCATAGGATTCGGGAAAGTTGTGTGGCGGAGGTGTTATGCGAGTAATGGAGTTTATACGGGGTTCATTTAAAAAACCGCCTGGCTCGGCGGTTATTGGGTGCAGTATTGGTAGATGGCGGCTGTCGCTAAGCAGTCGCCGATTGCGTCATGGGCGTCGTGCTCGAGTTGGAGGTGCTTCGCTAAGGTGCCGAGTTTGTGGTTCGGAGTTTCTGTGATTGCTTTACGTGCGAGTTTGACAGTGTCGATGACGGTGTATTCGGGAATTTGGATGCCTTCGATGTTGTCGAGGGCGTACAGGAAACCCATGTCGAAGCTCGCGTTGTGGGCGATGATCGGTAAATCGCCGATGAATTCTAGCAGCTCGTCGATTTTATGCTCAATGATCGGTGCCGATTGTACCATTTCGTTTGTGATGCCTGTCAGCCTTGTGATGGAAGCCGGTATGTGGCGTTCCGGGTTAATGAAAGAATTGAGGACTTCGACACGCTCGTGGTTGATGTACTTGATGGCTCCGATTTGGATGATGCGGTCAGCGCCAGCTCGGAATCCTGTTGTTTCGAAGTCCAGGACGATATAGTCTGTGACGTGCTTGGATGTCGTTTTGTATTTCCTGACGCGGGACGCGCGGCGAGCACCCCAGTTTTGGATGTCCGTCTTTGTTTGCAGCAGTTGGGCGGCTTTGCGGTTTGAGCTCATCTTGGATGCACATCCTATCCTTTACTTTTGTCGTTCGATTGTTGCAAATCTATTACTATATTACACTATTTTAAAAGTATTAAACTAGATATATGTTTTATTCAACCAAATAAGCGTTGCAAACTGATTCCCTGCATGGTATATTGCTCCTTTCCGACTATTTTTGTGTAATAAAGCAAATAATATATAAGTAGACGAGAGGAGATTTTATATGCAGGAAACTAAAAAGTACGAGTTTTTGGCTGATGATCCGAATGTGAAGGTCATGCCAATCATGCTTTCACTCATCATCGGTGCTTTTTTTGCCATTTTGAATGAAACGTTACTGAATATCGCAATGGTTACGTTAATGGATGAGTTTTCCATTGAATTGCCGACGGTGCAATGGATGGCGACCGGCTTCTTGCTCGTAATGGCGATTGTCATTCCGATTTCAGCGTTGCTTATGCAATGGTTCACGACGAGACAATTGTTCCTTGGAACGATGATTGTCTTTACGATCGGTACGATTGTCAGCGCAGCTGCCCCGACGTTTTCCATTTTGCTCGTCGGACGGTTGATTCAGGCGAGTGGAACCGGTTTGCTGATGCCTATAATTTTCAATGTGTTCTTAATGATTTTCCCGCCGGAACGCCGCGGGAAAGTGATGGGGTTGATTGGCCTTGTCATTATGTTTGCGCCGGCGATTGGACCGACACTTTCCGGAGTGATCGTTGAATATCTCGGATGGCGTTATTTATTTATCGTTGTCATTCCGTTTGCGATATTTTCAATTTTGTTTGGATATAGACATTTAATTAATGTTGGAGAAGTGACGAAGCCGAAGATTGACTTCATTTCGTTAGTCTTTTCGACGATCGGCTTCGGTGGGGTCGTTTACGGTTTTAGTGCTGTCGGGGAAAGTGCGGATGGATTTTTGAGTGTTAATGTGCTGACCGCTATCGTCGTCGGTGCGATCGGCGTCGTTCTTTTCGTGCTGCGGCAATTGAAGTTGGATGAACCGATCATGGATTTGCGGGTGTTCCGCTATCCGATGTATACACATGCAGTCATTCTATTTTTGATCATCATTATGGCGATGTTTGCATCCGAAATCATTTTGCCGATCTATATGCAAGGTCCGTTGGCGTTGAGCGCCGCCACAGCGGGGTTAGTCCTTTTGCCGGGAAGCATCTTGAACGGTGTCATGTCACCGTTCATGGGGCATCTTTTTGATAAGTTCGGACCGCGCGTCTTGATGATTCCGGCGACGATTGTGTTGAGCGGAACGATGTTCATGATGAGCAGATTGACCATTGATACGCCGGTTTGGGTCGTCGTTCTCGGCTATATTTTGATCATGCTGACGGTATCGGCGATTATGATGCCTGCGGAGACGAATGGGTTGAACCAATTGCCGAAAAGGTTGTATCCGCATGGAACGGCGGTTATGTCGACATTGCAACCGGTCGGAGGCGCGATTGGCGTTTCGATTTTCATCAGCATTTTGAATGCACGGCAGCTGAGGTTTTTGGAAGCGTCCGCGAATCCTACTGATGCGACGACGATTGATCTTGCGATGGTGGCGGGCGTTGAACTCGTCTACTTTATCGCTTTTGCGATGTCGATCGTTGCGGTGATTATGGCATTTTTCGTGTATCGTGCGAAGCCGGATGAGCCGATTAGAGAGGAAGACTTGGGCTAACTGCGTTTGTTGTGTTGCGATGTAGGTTGGTTGTGTTGCGCGCGGTGTTCGTTGTGTTGCGATTCCAGTTGATTGCGATGCGAGCCCGGTTTGTTGTGTTGCGATATTTTCGTTGCGTTGCGAGATGAATTGATTGCGATGCAAGCGCGGTTCGTTGTGTTGTGACAATTTCGTTGTGTTGCGAAATGAATTGATTGCGTTGCGAACGGCGATGATTGCGTTGCGCGGGATTATGCTTGTTTTGCACCCAGTGAACAACTTGCCGCGCCAAATGCTCTTGACCAATAAATGGTTTTGTTCTGGTATGTACATCATTCACTCAAGAAAACAGCCTTTCCGAAAAATCGGAAAGGCTGTTTTAGATTAACTTTCGATAGCTACGAAGCTGCCGGCGTTATCGGTTTTGAATTCGACTTTGCCATTTTTCACATTAGCATTTTTATCAATGATGCTGTCAGTACTAATGTCTTTAATTTGGACTTTTTTGTTGCCAAACGTCGACATAACGATGTTGATATGCTTTTTGATGCTTGTCAGCTGTTGTTTCCCTTCACCGATCCCGTTCCAGAACGTAATCGTATAGATGTCAGAAACAGCATTAGCTATTGCAGAAGCCTCACTTCTTGCGACGGAAATTGTGATATCGCCGTGCAGGTCCGTGAAGACCTTCTTATGAATCGAGAAGACTGCGCCGTCTTTTTGGATGACGACGTCCTTATTCTTATCCACGATTGCTTTCAAAACGGAAGCGTCTAATTCAATATCCGTTTCGCCTGCGAATGCCGACAGGTCGAGTACGATTTCACCTGGAGAGCTTGCAATCGTGTCCCCTGTGACAACAAACTTCTGAGTTTCCGGCTCAGTAACAGGCTCTTCGACAGCTGTGACGACTACTGTAACAGTAGATGTGTAATCACCGTTTGTCACAGTAATATCCGTCTCCCCTGCACCTATTGCTGTGATTGTGCCGTTCGCGACAGTTGCGACGTTTTCATTTGCAGATGTGAATGTTGACGTTAAAGTAGCGTCTTCTTCACCTACAAACGTGCCGTCCGCTTTTGTCGTTGTTTGTGTCACTGTCAATTGGTCCGTTTCGCCTGCAATGAGGGAGACGTGATTTTTATTGACTGCGAATGTGATTGTGTCCGGTTGCTCAGGCTCTTCCACTTTCCCCGTCACTTCAAGGTAGACGAGTGTGACGTCGCCGTTCGGCATGACGACGCGGACTTGCGTTTTGCCTGGTGCATGTGCAGTGACGAGTCCTCTTTGGACAGTCGCAAGCGTGTTGTTGACGACGTTGAAGCGTGAGTCAACAGTTGCGTCGCGCTGTGTTGTTTTCCCGTCTGGCGTCACAGTCGTTTCAGTCACTTTCAGTTGTTGCTGTTCGCCGACTTCCATCGCCATTTCTGTCATGTTGAGCTCGTACGTGACGATATCCTGTGGAAGGGCTTCTACAGTCAAGTAGACGTAGATTGTTTCCTTAAGATTTGTTTGTTGATTGTTGTCGTAAACGTTGATGCGCAATTGTGATTGGCCTGCTTTCAGTCCAGTGACAAGACCTTTCTTCACAGTTGCGACAGTGTTATCGATCACTTTGTAAGCGCCGAAACCTGTTACGTCTCTTTCAGTGATTGTTCCGTCTGGTTTTACTGTCGTTTCTGTGACATAGACTTGTTCCTGTTGGCCAACGCCGATGTTCACGTGTGTTTGATTTACCGTATACGTAACGATGTCTTGTGGAAGATTTTTCACTTCCAAGTAGACATAGATCGTTTCGTGTCCTTCGATCATGACGCGAACTTGCGTTTTACCTGCTTGCTTCGCTGTGACAAGTCCTTTTTGGACAGTTGCGTACGTGTTGTTAACAACGTTGTAGCGAAGTTGCCCTGTGACATCCTTTTCGATGACAGTACCGTCAGGTTTTACAGTTGTTTCAGTGACATAAAGCTGTTCTTGCTGACCTACGCCGAGTACCATATTCGTTTTATTGACGGAGTATGTGACTGTCTCTTCGCCAACTGCCTTTTCAGCAACTTCAACTGCAACTGTTGCTGTGAAGTCTTCGTACGATACAGTGATTTCGGTCGTGCCCGCAGCGACTGCTGTGACGTTGCCATTTTCAACTGTTGCGATTGATTCATCTGCTGAAGTGAATGTTGCGTCAGCTGTGACGTCCTTCTCTTCTTTCGTTCCGTCCGCTTTTGTCGTCGTTTCAGTTACAGTCAATTGTTCTGATGCGCCGACTTCAAGTTCAAGTGACTCAACGTTTACTGTGTATTCGACTTCATCTTCAACTTGGTCGCCCGCGTTGTAGATGATCGCTTCAGCTTTATTGCCCGCAGCATCTTCGTATTTCACTTTGACTGAGTTGTCTTTTTTGTTGAGTTCAGAAAGCTCGAATGTGAATGTCCCGTCCTGCTCAAGTTTAACTGGGCCGGATGCGACGACTTCTTCACCTTTCAATACTTCGTAAGACGCTTTCAGTTTCGTGTTGATGTCGTAACCCATGCCGTATCCAACGAGTTCCGCTTGGTATGCGATGTAGGCGTCATCGATTTGGCCGGTTGCAGTTGTGCCTTCGACCGTTCCTTCGATTGTGCCCGCTTCGGATTTAACGACGACTGGTCCTACGTAGTCACCGATGATCGGTGGGTTGCCGGATACTGTCATTGCCGTGTAGTCAATTGTGTAGAGACCGTCCGGAATTGTTGTTGCGCCCGAGCCACCCCATGGATTGTATTGTCCTTTAATCGCTAACTGGTAAGATCCTGCCCCTAGTGAAGAGCCCGCGTGCAAGTAGCCGATGTAGCCGTCTCCGTATGCGCCGCCTTCAGGATCCATGATGTCCCAGATTTCCAAGTAGTTCGTAGCAACGTCGCCAGTGATCGTGAAGTAGAGCATTGCTTCGTCTTTCACGCCGTCTCCGTTGAAGCTCAAGTCTGTTTCCGTAATGCGCATGTCTCTAATTTCAGTTGCCGCTTCCCCGCCGAAATCAGCAGCGAATGGCAATGATGCTGTCGTGCTGCCGCCTTCGATGTTGATGTAGCCGAGTATTTCATCGCCTGCTTGCGTGCTCGCAGCGGATGCTGTCAATGTGACATTGAGCAATTGCTCGCCGGATAAAGTGAACGTCGGCTTGTCGATTGTGACTGTTGCGTCGCCGAAGCCTTTCGTCACTTGTACGGAGGCGTTGTATGTGCCGCCATTGCCGTTCACGTTCTTGACAAGGATTTGCTTTGTCACTTCAATGTTATTCGTTAAATCTTGTGGACCGAATGTAACTGTCCCTTTTTTGTTTTCAACGATGTCGCCATCATTGTTTGCTTCGTCGATTGCGTACGCAAGGATTTCAGGGTGCGCTGCTTGGTACGCTTGTACGCGGCCTGCCCCTTGTGCGAATACGTCGTACTTGCCAGTGTCAAGGACCTTTGCTGTGTTGGATAGCGCGACTTTTACGTCGAATGCATCCCAGCTCGGATTCGCTTGCTTCACTAGCGCCGCGATTCCCGCAATATGTGGTGTAGCCATGGAAGTACCTGTTTTACGCGTGTATGCGTGTTCGTAGGTTGCTTCCGGGAAGTCCGCTTTGTACATCGGGATTGTGGACATGATGTTCGTTCCCGGTGCTGTGACGTCAGGTTTGATGTCGAAGTTTGGTGTGGACGGTCCGCGTGAGCTGGAGTTGTTCACTTCGTCGCCTGCTGTCATTGTCTTATCGAAGTTGCCGAATGAAATTGTGCCTTCCGCTTGTGCGAGTGCTGCGCGGATTGCGTCGCCGTCCGTTTGGGACATGTCAAATGTCGGAATGAATTCGAATGCGTCACCTAGGAATGTTCCGGATGGACCTGGTGCGCCTGTGCCGCCAGCGAAGTTGTGGACGATGATTGCGACTGCGCCGTTGTCTTTCGCAGCTGCGATTTTGTCAACGAACGCGATTTCGCCGCGTGAAACGAGTACGACTTTGCCGTTGACGTCAAGTCCAGCGTAGTCGGCTGCTGCACCGATTCCAGGGACTGCGACAAGGCTGAATTCGCCGTCAAGTTGCGTAGCGAGATTAGCGCCGTATGTTGTACCCATAAGGTTTAATGTTTTTGATAGATTATAGCTGCCGGCGTTGATGTTCACGTCGCCGAAGTAGTGTGCTTCAGGGTTTGTCGTGTTTCCGACTGCGATACCGAGGCGGGCTGTACCTGGAGTACCCATCGTTCCGCGGTTCGGACCAGAGTTTCCTGTTGCAATGACTGAGATTGTACCTGCGAGCATGGCGTTGTTGATTGCGAATGAACCAGCGTCCGTTTCAGTGTTGGAGCCGCCGCCTAGTGAAAGGTTGATGACGTCCATTCCTTCAATGACCGCTGTGTCGATCGCTTTAACGATGCCGGATGTGGCACCGCTGCCGTATGCGCCAAGAACGCGGTATGCGTAAAGGTCGATTTTCGGTGCGATCCCTTTAATGCCGTATTCGTTGTTGCCGATTGCGGCGATTGTCCCCGCGACGTGTGTACCGTGGGAAGTGTAGAATGAGCTTCCGTTCGCATTGAATTCAGGTGTGCCAGCCGGACGCTCTACAGGCGACGTTTCAGATGCGTCATCATCTGCGCGCGGGCGTGTGTATGTGCTGCTGTTCGGAATGAAGTTTTTACCGCCTTTGTAGATGCCTTGGAAATCCGGGTGGTCGGCGTCGATTCCTGTGTCAAGGACAGCGACTTTGATGCCTTGTCCTTCATAGCCTTCTGCCCAGAGCGCTTCGATTCCGAGGAAACCGATGCTTGTGTCCATAGCAGGACTAACTTGTCCACCTTTTGCTTTCTCTTCAAGTTTTGATTCAGAAGGGGCCGGTTTTTTCAGACCGTTTGTTTTTGAGAGGCTTTTCGATTTACCGTTGTCGAGTGCATGTACAATCGTGTCCGGCTCGACGAGTATGATGCCATTTACTTCGAGAAGTTTTGGCAGGTCATCAGCTTTGACAGTTCCGGACATTCCGTTCAGTACGGTGTCATATGTGAAGCCTTCTTTGAATTTGATGCCTTTGATAACCATTTCTTTTTTCGCAGCAGCTTGCTGGTTGCGCACTTTTTGTTTTGTCTGTTGTGCTTCTGCGCTGGAGAATGGTTTTCCTTTCAGTTTGTGGATTCCTTTTTGGAGTCCTACTGATTTTTCAGAGAGATGGATAATAACTGGAATTTCTTGGTTCCCTGTTACATTTTGAAGCTCCTCATGCAGTTTCGCTTCTCCCCCGAGCAAGTTGAGCTGTTCGGCGATAGCTGCTTTTTGCTGCATGATGCTTTCATCTTGCAAGTTTTGCTTGAATGGTTTAACCGTTTGTTCAGCTGTGGCTTCCGATGTTTCCGCAGAATCGACCGGATCCGTGTTGGCGGATGCCGTGAGTGGCGTCAGCATGGAAAGCACGAGGATCAATGCTAAAAACGTACTAAACAGCTTTGTGAAGTGACGATTCTTCAAAATACCTATTCCCCCTTAGTAGTTTGGTAGATTGCCATTTCACGATAGCATAGCGGGATTAGTTTGAAAATAGTGATTCATACAACAAATATCGACATTTCAGAAAAATCGTTCAAAGGATATGGATGTTTCTGGATGCAGGTAGTACAGAAGATTTATGGGTAATGCTGGAAGAGTGAGTATTTGGCTAAGTTGCTTGTTTAGGAGTTTCGATACGTGTTTTTAACAGCTTGTTGGTGAAGTTTTGGATAGTGCGATTCATTTGGCGTTACGGGATGGCGAGTTATGCTGGAATTTCTGGATTTATGCGTTTTTGAAGGGATTTATGCGTATTTGTAGCGGATTATAAATTTTTCGCTATGTTTACTAGGTAAACATACAGTGATGGTTGGTTTTGATTTATAGATGTGGATCGCGGAGGAAGTTCTGGATGATGTGGTTGTCGGGTTCGTATGACTTGAAGCTGTAGCCTTCTTTCTGAAGCCAATCGATAATTCTTGGTAGGGCGATTGTTGTTTGGCTGCGGTCATGCAGGAGGACGATGATTTCCTTGTCGCCTGATTTCGCCGCTTTCGTGACGCCTTCTTGAACGTTTTTTACAATTTGGTCTGATTGTTCGTTTGTGTATCGCCAGTCGTTGGAGTCGACGTCCCAATCCCACATTTTAAGTCCGCGGTCCACGAGGCTTTTTTGCATGCTTGGCGTGACGAGCGGTTTGCTTCCATACGGAACGCGTACGAGATTGGAAGTCTTTCCTGTCAGTTGTTCAACGAGTTCCACGCCACCCATCATTTCTGCAATGAATGATTCGGTCGATCCGTAGACGTACGCCTTGTTGTGGGTCATGCTATGTGAA
The DNA here is from genome assembly GCF_051966875.1 of Sporosarcina sp. SAFN-015. Classification (GTDB taxonomy): domain Bacteria; phylum Bacillota; class Bacilli; order Bacillales_A; family Planococcaceae; genus Sporosarcina. The sequence continues at coordinate 249,259 of NZ_JBQCKP010000001.1, forward strand.
CCGACGTAATGGCCGCTTTCCGAAACGGTTTTGACGATTGATTCGTTCTGTTTCATTTGATTGCCTAAGAAGAAAAAGGTGGCAGGCACTTTGTATTTTTCCAGCGTTGTGTTATTGATCAACGTATATTGATTCGGTCCGTCGTCGAACGTCAAGTAGACGTTCGCTTTTTTTGTCGTCGACACTGGCTGTTGTTCCACTGAATATGCTTTGATTACTTTCTCAAACTCTTTATGGCTCATATGGTTGAACTCTTCGCGGTAGATGCGAATTGTATGATGCTCTTGAAAATATTCAATTTGGAACCCGGTTTCGCGAGCGATATATTTAACGCTAATGTAGAGCTGACCGTTAATGGAGGCGAGAGGCTGCCACGGCTGATCCACACCGTCCAATGTCGTCGCTCCAGTTGAATGGTTGTACGTAATTTCTTTCCCGCGCTTGCGGATCGTCGTCTCCCCATCTTTCACTTCGATCGGCAAGTACAGATATTTCGCGATGTCTTTAAGCGGTACTTTCGTGTCGCCGTCAACGACACGGATATCCTCAATTGGCAAAATACGATCGTGGAGTCCGACATACCGTTTTCCTTTTTCGCTTGCGGCTTCGACGTTCCCCATTCCTGTGAATAAAATAATAATAATTGCGATGCACAATGCCCAAGTCCATTTCTTCATTCGCTCTCCCCCGTCTCCTTTCGAAATGATCCGATTTCTTCACTATATTGAAAGAGGGACAGGTCTAGAAGTGGAATTTGCAAGGGTGCGCGGGAATATGTAATTTACCGTCGCGTCAAGTGTGTTTGGCAAACTGATGGAACCGCCTGATATAGATGTTGTACCGCCTGATATACGTACTGGACCGCCCGATGAACCATACGAAACGCCTAATATACGTACTGGACCGCCTGATGATCCATATGAAACGCCTGAAAACTACCACTGTAAACAGCAAAAAACCGCCACGCAGGCGGTTTTTTGTTCGTCATTATTCTACAAAGCCGTATTTCACGTAATTTTTCCAACCGAATGCTCTCCAGTCGCTTCTCGATGGGAATTCGAGCGGGAATGGAAGAAAAACGTTCGATTGGACATTGTATTCGTCGATGTGGCTACTATGAATTGCGACGTCACCGGTAGTGAGACCTTCTGTCACGACAGCGCGATTGTTTGTAATGAAAGGAACAGTGACAGCCGTTTTTGCGGTGCGACCTTGTTCGTCAAGCTTCCACGCAATGGCGCTATCTTTCACGTACGTATCAAGCCAGTCAAGTTTTACTGCGACGGCGTCCGCTTCATTCACGATGATTGTCGCGTTCACATTCGCACCGAATGGCAAGTTAACTAGCTCTTCAGCAGGCATAATGGTGAGCTCATACAGGTCGAGCGGGTTTTCCCGTTCTTTCGGATCGAGCTTATCGTACGCTTCTTGCCATCTACTATCGGTTGCCGGCACTTCTGATATGGAATGGACCGTGCCTTCGATGATGGTGTCCAAATAATTTTGCTGGATATAGACCGGATCGCCTGCTTCGACTTTCTGCCATTCGTCGAGTTGGACGTATGTCGTGACAAGTTTCGTTTCGCTATAAATATCGGCCGCGAGCGTGAAGCCGTGCTTGTCCACTTTTGAAACGGTCCCATCGACGGGGCTGATGAGTGCCGGACGGGTCGCGTCTTGGTTAAGCTGGGTTTGAACGACTGCAAGTTTCCGATCGATTTCCGACAGTTCGCGTTCAGCTTCGGAAATTGCTTGGGCGAAGGCGCCGTCTTGGTGGACATCGACTTGGACGTCGACATTCAATTCGACGTCGGAGTCTCCGGGCGTTTCGGTCGTATTGACGTGAGACGAGTTATTTTTGGCGCTTCTCCGATCTGATTCGAGGGAGTCAATCGTTGATTCGATTGCACTCCGTTGTTCAAGGAGACCTTCCTCTTCCGCCTCCCATGCTGCGAGTTGGCTCTCTGCGCGTTCGGTCTGCAGCAACGCGATTTCATCTCCGACCTGAACTGGATCTCCTTCTTTGACGAGCCATGTATCGATGACTTCATCGTCGCCGACATAGACGGTATAAATGTCTTCCGGTGTTATGAGACCCTCTTTCATTACTTCCTCTTCATAATGTCCAGGAGTCATGCGCTCGTGGTGCTGGACATACAATGTTTTTGGGACGGTGCTTTTCTTTGAGAATAGCAGATGGACGTTGACGGCGATGAACAGGCTGACGATGACGGCGACGGTGATGCTTAATCTTTTATTCATCTAGAAGCCACCTCCGAAAAGTGAATTGAGGATGGAATCGAATGGAATGAATGCGACAGCGGCCGTAATGAGGGCCATTGCGACATGCAGGCCGATCAAAATCCATAGTTGCTCCTTCCATCTTCCGTCAACGAGAAAGCCACGGATGAACCGGTATTGCAAAGTTATGATCAGCGCACTTGTAATTGTCAATTGGTTCATGAAAAGGATCAAATACCAATTTTCCATGACCGTGACGGCGAGCGGGCCGAATGATAGGAATGAAAGGCCGACGGTAACACCTTTCAATGCAAAGACGATGAATAGGACCGCTTTTTCCATGAGCAAGACGCCTGTGACGAGCACTTGCAGCGGGACCAGCTTCTGGTATGGGATTTTCGTCAAAGTCGATAGAATCAAGGAGACTCCGAAACTATGAAATGCTATGTATAGGATTGACCATATAAACGTGCCTGCAAGTGAAGCGTATCTTGCGATTATGTAGTCCGTCGTTGTCATTGTCGTCATCAATGACGTAAGTGCTTCCGTGCCCATGCCCCAAATTTCCCGGATTGCAAAAAGTATGATGCCGGCTAGAAAAACGATGAACAGCCGTTTGTTGAAGTGCCGCATCGTTCCGGTTTGCAGCTGGGACGCAAGCTCATAGGGCCTCGTCAAAAAGTGCCAAAATCGGTAGTCGAAAAACAAGCGCGACCATCCTTTCTGCAAATATATTTTGATGCTGTATACATAACTGTATCAAATCTCGTGAAATTTTCAATTTTAAGTAGACATATTATGTATGATTTTTGTAGATTTTGGCCAGTCTAGTTAGAAATTCATTCCCCCCAACGCCTCATTTCCCGGGAAATCGACAAAGGAGCGGATTTTGATGGATCAAGACGATAAACACCGATTTACTGTGCAGGATTTTTTATTCGGTTTGACAGGTTCTACTGTTTTCGTCATTGCGTTGCACTTCTTTACGAATTGAATGAACGATTGAATGAGCCTTTGTCACATTAATTGAGCCCTTGTGCGATTAATGGAGCCCTTGTCAAATTAAATGAGCCTTTGCGCGATTAATTGAGCCTTTTCACGATTAAATGAGCCTTTGTGTATTCCAAGTTAGCAAGCAAACCTTCTATACCCTATCAATCTCTTAGGTCAAACCCCAAAATTAAAAACACTTATCGTTTGTCTGGACGATAAGTGTTTTTTCATGAGTTGTTTTTCAATGTTATTGCAGTCCTTCCGTCAGTTGAGTGAATAAGGAGCGGTTGTTTGTTTCGAGTGCGTAGTCGATCATACGTGTGCGGTTTTCGGATTCGATTTCTTTCATCAGCTCCTCTGCTTCTTTAATGACGACTTCAGGTATTTCGAGTTGCAAATTCAATGTCCCTTCGAGAATGGACGATAGATGCAGGTGAAGATCCGAGATGAGAAGGAGCTGGTAGAGCGGCAGGCGGATGAATCGGCTGCCCCGTTGGAAGACGAACACTTCGCCAAGATTTTCAACTTGCAGGCTCTTCACATTGACGACGATCTCTTTTCCTTCAGAGGGGACAAATTGGTATACTTCACCGCCTTTTAGTATCGAGAAATATTGATAGGCGAACACGAGACGTAGACGGAAATCCTCTTGGCTAGTGAAAAAAGGCGTCATACGCTGAACTGATAGCATTTTTATCCCTCCATCATTGAATATTCCGATTATTATTATTCTATCATAGTTCACAATGTTTTGTGAATGATTTGTTTTCTATACTATTCAACGCCCTTTCAATTGATGATTCTTCTTGTTTCGAATGATATCATTTACGATTATGGCGCAGAAGCCTTATAATAAAGGGAATGCTTTATTTTAGGGAGTGAGCCGATGCACATGTCAATGGAACGATTTTCGTATTTGCATGAGCGTGAAATAGATGAATGGATGGATCGGATCAAGCATGCGTTCCGGCCAGATGTACAGGAAGAGTCCGAGCAGATCCGGAAGGCGGTTTCGTTAGTCCGAAAAGATGCGTTTCTTGACTTCCGTTTTTTGCAAGGCGTGAATACCGTTATTGCGACATTGGCTGATGGAGGAGAGCAGACAGTGAAGCTTGCCCCTTCTGTATCATTCAAGGAATGTACATGCAGCAGTGACGATTGGTGCGTTCATAAGATTGCGACCGTCTTCCGACTCTATTCACAGTTTCATTCATTGACGGAATGGCTGCATGATTGGCAACGGCGAGAGACGGAACAGATGGCGCTGTCCGTTTCGGAACGGACGCCCGAAGCTTGGAATGACGTATTGTACAGGCTGACGAAGCCGCTTCGGCAAATAGGGCCCGGGGACAATCCGAATGTTTTCATCCATGAAAGCTCGTTGATGGACCAAAAAGTGATTCCGCTATCCCCTTTTGAATGGGAGTGGAAGCCGCTATTCGAATTGTTTTACCGGCTGCATCTTTTGGAAGCGGGCTGGTCGTTTGCGCGCGAGCATCTCGAGGAAGCAAATCATTTCACGTACCGCCAATGGCAAGTGAAAATGTGGCTCAATGAACAGATTGAGAAGTTGCGCGATATCGGAAAGTCGCTCGTCAAGAAGCCGAGGCTATTCGAGACGGACGCGTTTTACACGGCGCTTAAAACACAAGTCCGCAAATTCGCTTTACGCAATGAAGGGCTTTTTGAAGTCCGTCTTCAAATATATGCGATCATGTGGGAGTTCCTGTACAAAGACCAAGCTTCACAGGAGAAAGAGCTTGCCAATCTTCTTGATGATGATTCGGTCGATGCATCCTTTTTCGCCGCTTATTTCAATTTGACGAAAGGCGATGAGGAATCGTTAGCGAAAATTGCGGAACGCGCAGGCGGAGAACTTGTCGGACACTGGCTCCCTTTGGCAGACCTTGCTGCTGAGATGGAGGACGCCGGTTCCCTTTCCGTCATTATGGATACAATCTATCCGCATATCGGCGCGTTTTTTGAACGTATGACGCTTTCGACGGACCGGTATCATTTCATCCGGAAAATCGATGGATTGCTTGAAGAGGCGGACTTTCCGGAAATGCGGCGTGAAGAGCTTTTCATGATCTACGGGGAAGACGGTGTCAGTGCATTCGGCGATTTTCTCATCGAGCGTGAACGTTTTGCCGAATGGGCGGCGCTTATGCACCGGTTCAATATTCCGTATGACGGGATTGAACCGGATACGTTGAAGTTCGTCCTTGCGAATGACCCGGCTTCCGTCATGCCGTTGCTTCATACGTACGCGATGCGGTTCATCCAGGAGAAGAACCGGCATAGTTACCGACGTGCCGTCCGTTTGTTCAAAAATATGAAGGCAGGCGCGAAAAAGAGCGGCAAGGCGGATTTCTGGAACCGGTACATTGACACAGTGCGCGATCAGTATAGACGGCTGCGCGCCTTGTCGGAAGAAATGGAAAAGGGGAATTTGAATTTATGACAAAAATGGATACGTTGAATCTCCTTTTCCGATTATCGATCGACCGGGACGAAGGAGGGCGGTATACGGTTACCGCGACAGATTCTTCCGGGCGAGCGGTTCTTCCGGACAGGCTCTCTTCATTCTTGTTTTTCAATAATGAGCAGGCTTTGTACGGTTTGTTGCCGGTTACGGATGAAAAGGCCGTCCATTTGAATACGAATGAGTTTCTCCACGTGTTTGCAGGCAAGACGCATCCTTTCGCAACGTTTTCGGGACAGTCGACGAATGACGAGGCCCATTTATCAGCGTTGCGGGAAGCTGCGCGTTTATGGAGCGAACCAGATTTCTGGCAGCATGCGGAGCTGGACGCAGGGATGATTCGATTCGATGAGGAGAAAATCGGGATTTCTGCCCTTTCTTCGATGATTTTGCATGATGCGATTCGCGAAAAAATTGAAGCTTCGGCGATGCAGCTCGATCAGTTGCCGGCGTTGCTTCCGCATTTGCGGAAGTTCGGGTGGCCGGGTGATTCGGTTTCGACGATGCCTGTCCGGGTCGCTTTCCGTCTGACGGAGCCTGATGACGAGGCCGATACGGAGTGGCTGCTGGAGACTGTCGTCGTCAGTGAACGCGGGACGCATTGGACGCCTGCTGCCCGGAAGTTGAATGCGGAAATCGGTGATGCGCTTCCTGCGAAATGGAAAGAGTATGCTGATGAAATCCGGGAGAAGCAGTCCGAGATGGCTTCTTTCCTCCGTTCGGTCGAGGCTGAGCCTGGCAACCGGTTTTTGTCGATGTCGATGACGGATCCAGAAGTGCGGATGTTCATTCAGGAAGATCTGCCCGTGTTCCAGTCGTTCGGTTTTCCCGTTATTTTGCCGGCATGGCTGAAGTCGGTAACGGAGTCGAGGATGCGCGTCCGGACGAGTGCGAGTGTGCAGTCATATCGTTCTGCGGCAGGGCTCGATCAGGTCCTTTCGTTCGATTGGAATTTTTCGCTGGCCGGTAGTGAGATCGATCAGGATACGTTCAGGAAGCTCGTCGATGAGAATCGTGAGTTCATCCGCTCCGGCGATGAGTGGTTCCATATCGACCCGCTCTGGCTGAAGCGTATCCGCGAGCTGATGGAGCAGGCGGATGCGGGCGAGTGGACGGTGAAGGATTTGCTGTTCCAAGAGATGCCTGAAGAAATCATCCCGATTGAGGAGGATGATGGTTCTGATGATCCGCTACTTGCGTTTTCGATGCAGCAGTCGTTGCGCGATTATGTCGAGATGGTTTCGAATAAACAAGGTCTGCCGGATGCAGGAATTCCTGTTGGATTGAAGGCGGAGCTCCGTCCGTATCAGATTGACGGGTATAATTGGCTCGTCTTTATGCGCGAGCATCACTTCGGCGCTGTTTTGGCGGATGATATGGGGCTCGGAAAGACAGTGCAGCTCATTTCGTATTTATTGAATGTGCACGCGCGCCCTGAAACGGATTCCCCTTCGCTCATCATTTGCCCGACGAGCGTGCTCGGCAACTGGCAGAAGGAGCTTGAGCGGTTTGCGCCGTCGCTTATTGTGCATACGCATTACGGTCCAGCGCGTGCTCGCGTGGAAGAATTCGACGAGCTTTTGGAAACCCAAAAGCCGGATGTCATTTTGACGACGTACGGAACTGCGACGCAGGATGACGAAACGCTAAGCCGAACTGTGTTCGCGAGCATTACGCTCGATGAGGCGCAAAATATAAAGAACATGCAGACGAAGCAGTCCCGGGCGATCCGTAAATTGCACGGCGACCATCAGATCGCGTTGACGGGGACGCCGATTGAAAACCGGTTGTCCGAGCTATGGGCAATTTTCGATTTCATCCATAAAGGGTATTTCGGAAGCTTCCGGACGTTCACTGAGCAGTTTATTGTACCGATCGAACGCGATGATTCGGAGCTTGAGAAGCGCAAATTGCGGGCGAAAATCCGTCCGTTCTTGCTGCGCCGGACGAAGAACGATCCCGATTTGCAGCTGAATTTGCCGAAGAAGCTCGAACAGAACGAGTATTGTCCGTTGACGACGGAACAGGCTGCGCTCTATGAGAGTTTCATTGAGGATACAAAGTTCAAGCTGGAGACGTTGACCGGCTTTGAGCGGAAAGGTCTCATTTTGAAGATGTTGAGCCGCTTGAAGCAGCTTTGCAATCATCCGTCACTGTTTTTGAAAGAACCTCATGCGCCTGCCGATCAGATGCTGGAGCGTTCTGTAAAGTTAAACCGAATTGTTTCAATGGCGGCGGATATCGCGTCGAATGGCGAACAATGTTTGATTTTCACGCAGTACATCGGAATGGGACAATTGATCCGTCAATGTTTGAGCGAGTTGTACGATATCGATGTGCCGTTCCTGTCCGGCAGTATGCCGAAGGGGCAGCGCGATCATCTAGTTGAGGCATTCCAGGCTGGTGAATTCCCGATCTTCATCCTGTCGTTGAAAGCTGGCGGCACAGGGTTGAATTTGACGGCGGCGAATCATGTTCTGCATGCGGATCGCTGGTGGAATCCGGCAGTTGAGAATCAGGCGACGGACCGGGCATACCGGATCGGACAGACGAAGTTCGTCCATGTCCATAAGTTCGTGACCGTCGGGACGATTGAAGAGAAAATTGATAAGATGCTTGTCGAGAAGGCAGCTCTTTCCGCAGATTTGATCCAGTCGAGTCAATGGCTGACGGAGTTGTCCGACACGGAATTGGATGACCTTCTTTCATTTGAAAGATAATTGAGCGACCTCGGTTCTATTTGGAACCGGGGTTTTTTCACGCCCGATGAACGGGGCGGCGCATATGTATAGGGATGACTTTTCTTGCGCGTTCTTTTTCCTCTAACTCTTTGATCCGCTCATTCATGCTGGCTATGATGCGGATCAGTTGTCCGACTTGCAGTTCCATGCGGATAAGCTGTTGTTCACATTGTTCGTATTGTTCCATTTGCAACTCCCTCCTTTACATTTTTGCGGCGGGAGCGGCCCCCGCCGCATTATGTCGGCCAAGATCATGAGGCCTACGCAGCAAAAGCATTGCCTAATTGGCAGATGGCAATGCTTCCCCTGGGGATATGGAAGGACCCCCACCCTTCCATATCCGAATCACCTTTTACATTTTCTTTATTCGTAGATATTTTTTCATTCCACTATTCAGTTTAGTATGCCTGTATCTTTCTAGCGGTCCTCCTTTATGCGTTCTTTCCCTGCCCCCTATGTATCATCCTTGCGTTAATAGATAGGCAGTCCCTCTTTCTCGTCTTGCGGCAAATGGAAGTTCGAGCTGACTCTCTCCTGTTCTGCTTTTCTCTCATCGCCGCCGCTCTGTTGCACATTGCTTTCAGGCTCTCCGTACAAGTTGTCGTTCTCTCTCCGTTTCGTCGCGAGAAAACGGATTTCCTCACCGATCACTTCGGTGACGAATACGCGGCTTCTGTCTTCCCTTTCGTACGTTCTTGATTGAATCCGCCCTCCGACACCGATTAAGGACCCTTTTCCGCAATGCTTCGCCGTGTTTTCCGCAACCTTGCCCCAAGCTGTGCAAAGTATGAAGTCGGCGTCCACTTCGCCATTTTGGTTTTTGAATTTGCGGTTCACAGCAAGGATGAAGCTCGTCTGCAGCCTACCTTCCGATAATCTTCTTAAAATCGGATCCTTCGTGACGCGCCCTACGAGTGCAACTTGGTTCACTGTTTTCCCTCCTTTCTTCTTGTGATGCCTTCATTTTAAGACGGATTGAAAATTGGCGCAAATCGGTAAAATTAATTTTTGATAGGATAATGTCATTGAGCTTTTAGCTTTGAAATAAAGAAAGGTGCATACTAATGGGGGTTGGGAAGTTTTCATTTATTCGAGATAATTCGAGCTTGGCTGTTTCTGAAGTTTTTTTCCGGCATATGGTATACTTGATGCAAAAAGTGAGCGGGGTGGCGCATATGAAGACGTTTAAAATGATTTCGGTCGGTATTTTAATAGATGATAAAATCCAGGACTTTCCGCTAGTTGACGGCATTATTATTAATCAAGAGAATAGTCATCGGATGTGGATTCTCGAGCTTTTCATTGATCAGGAACACCAGCAGCTGTTCGATGGCTGGAAGGAATCGGGTGAATTATTGGAAGCGCGCGTCGTCATTTCGTATCCGGAAAACGAGCCTGCGGGATTCCGAGTGGCGGTCGATGCTGTGGAGCAGATCGGGGATCATATTTCGGTATTGTTGAAGGGGCGCTTGAAGCGCGCCCGGACGCAGTATGCGGAGCATTTATTGGAGGAATTGATTACCGAAGGGTTAGGTGGCGAGGAGCTGTTGAAGCGTTTTGAGTCGGATATGCGCGAGCGTCCACGGTTGAAGAAAGATCGCGAGGAAGTTTGAGAGTAAATCCCATAAAAATATTTAAAAAAACCGCCGGGGGAGGCGGTTTTCTTTCGGCTTGCGGTTAGCGGTTGTTGTTATTGTTCTTGTTGCGGTTACGATTGGTGTCGGTGTTAGGAGTTGTTGTATTGTCATCTGTTATGATGTCATTGTTCGGTGATGTTGTATTGTCACCGTTCATGTCTCCAGTGTTACGGTCTCTGTCATTGATGATTCCATTATTGCGGTTATCATCATTAATGATTCCGTTGTTCACACCGTTGTTATTCCCATCGAGTCCGTTATCGATGCCATCCATGTCCGGTCCTGCGCCATTGTTGACTCGTGGAGTCGTGTCACGCAGTCCGTTATCCAAGCTTTCCATCGGCGTTTCGTTGTTTTTCGGGACGTTGTCGTTGTTGTTGGCGCACGCCGTTAGAGCAAGCCCGGAAACAAGTACGAACGGTATCGCTTTTTTGAACATGAAAATTCCCTCCTTTCCACAAGCCTCTATCATACAAATCGTATGATACTTGTAGGTTGGCTAAAAAGGAGGGAACTATCCATACTTTTTATTGTTCTTTTTCGAGTCGATCTTTGAGGACTGTTTCGACAAAAACCGCTTCGGCTTTGCAGTCGTATGTCAAATGCGTGTCCAGTTTTTCTTGCATGAGCTGGATGTTCGCGATTTGCTCGTCAGAAGGCGGCTCGCTGATGATGCGCTGGATGACTTCATTGATTCGCTGGGCGAGGTCTTCGTGGAATTGCGGGTCACTTTTCATGTCGTCCGGAATCCGCTCATACCAAAGCGCTTTCGTCGTGATGTATTCGCGCCATAAATCGATGAAGTCTTCGATGTCGTACAGCTCTTCGTCCCAAGCGATATTCGTCATATATTGTTCGAACGTTTGGGTAATGGAGCGCGTGATGCTGCTCTTTATATTTGGAGAAAGATCATTGTACATAATTGGTTGGTACCTCCCACTCTAAACGTGCATGTGTTAGGCAAGCAAGTAAACACACTGCACTTTCCATTGTAGCTGACATTTTGCACGTGCGCAAATTAATTTAGGCTTTTGCTACCGGTCCTAGTGCGAAAGTGATTTCCGTTTCACAAGCGATTTCGCCGTCAACAGTCGCAACCGCTTTCCCTTTTCCGATAGAACCGCGCATTCTAGTAATTTCAACTTCCAATCTCAACTGGTCCCCAGGAACTACTTGACGCTTGAATCGGCAATTGTCGATGCCTGCAAAAAATGCAAGGCGCCCCCGGTTTTCCTCTTTTTGAAGGATGGCAACAGCGCCGACTTGGGCAAGTGCTTCAACGATCAACACGCCGGGCATTACAGGGTAGCCCGGAAAATGTCCGTTAAAAAAGTCTTCGTTGATCGTGACATTTTTTAAACCGACGACCCGTTTTCCCTCTTCGATTTCTGTAATTCTATCGACTAAAAGAAAGGGATAGCGATGGGGAATGATTTCTTGAATCTGTTCTGCGTTTAGCATTTCCTTTATCCTCCCTGTAATGTATGTATTTTTTCATGAAAATAAAAATGAATGAAAGAGCCGTTACGACTCTTTCCCATTTATGATATCGAGTATATGGGTCCATGTTTCTTTTTTGAGCACATCGGATGGCTCTCCGTCGCCGACATAGCCGTAACCGATCATAGCTCCAAGAACCGCTGCACCCGCAACCAACAGAAGGACGAGCAAGATCCGCAACCAGATCGGCAGCAGTCGGATTTGAACCCAAATGCGGCGCTTGTCGCTCGTTTCCTCTTTGACGGACTTCTGCTTCTTTTGTTGGTTTCGTGCCATGCGAGACGCGACAATTTGCCGCTCGGTCATGTCTTTTGGTTTCATATGGTCCCATTGAGGATGTTTCTGTTTTTCTTCTATCATATCGGATTCTCCCTAGCGCGGCTTATCGAATGTTATTGATCAAGCCTAACATTTGATCGGCAAGCGTGACCGTCCGCGCGTTGAATTGATAAGAACGCTGGACGTTGATCAGGTCTGTCATCTCTTTTTCGTAATTGACGTTGGACGCCTCTAGCTTTTGGTTTTCCATGCCGATTTGGTTTCGGTTCGCGCCATTCATTTCCGTCACGATGTCACCAACAGCGACGCCAAGTTCTGCCACGTTATTGGGCAAAGCAAGCAGAGTCTCGGAAATGCGACTCATGACGTTCGGACGTTCCAACGTAGTGACGCCCATTTCGATTCGTTGAACGTTTCCATCGTTTTGCGTCACTTCGAGGACACCGCCAGGAAGCATATTGTAATTTTTGACGTTATCGGCGAATGTGATTGGTTGACCCGCACTATTCGCGACCGGGTAGCCGTCACTGTTGACGAGCATCAAATTGCCGCCTTCAACAGGAGAAACGTAAAAATTCCCAGCACGCGTATAGACGGTTTGCTCCCCGTCTTCTCCGGGCATGATAATGTTGAAGTATTGCTTCGGTTCAGTCAACGCAAAATCGAGTTCGCGACCTGTCATTTGCAAAGAGCCGACCGTCCAGTTCATTTTCGCCGGGCCGAGCATTGCGCCTACGCCATACCGGATGCCTGCCGGAGATTGGCGCTGCGCCGTATCGGCTTTATCATTATTGAATTGCTGATAAAGCAGTTCATGAAAATTGGCTTCACTCGATTTATACCCGTTTGTCGCCGAATTTGCAAGGTTATTACCGATAATGTCGAATTGATTTTGCAATTGGTTCATCGTGTTAACTGCCGTGGTCATTGATCGTATCATTCGTTTCGGCCCCTTTCAAATCGCGTCATCCGTTGACACGTCCAATTTCGTTCACGGCTTTTTCCATACTCCGGTCATATGCTTGCAAGATTTTTTGGTTAGCTTCAAATGCACGGTAAGCGGCAAGCATATCTGTCATAGATTTTGCGGCATCCACGTTGGAGCCTTCCAAATAGCCTTGTTGGAATGAATAACCGACTCCCGCTGCGTTTTGTGCTTCAGGCAAGTTGCCATTCTCGCTTGCAAACAAGCCGTTCCCTTGCTTCAGGAGAGTTCCGGGCTGTTCCGCGAATGAAACACCGAGAGTTGCAACGGTTGCTCCTTCTTGCATAATGTCTCCAGTATCCGTAATGCTGAAATCGTCATTTTGCAATTGAATCCGCTGACCGTTCGTGTCAAGAACGTAATACCCCATCGGATTTGTCAAGTAGCCGGCCGCGTCGATTGTGAAATTCCCGTTTTTCGTGTAAAGCTCATTTCCGTTTTCGTTTTCGAGTCGGAAAAATACGGCTCCTTGCTCACCGGTTTCTTCGTTGGTCGGCAGGCTTCCGTCCAATAGCGCCACATCCGTCGTCATACCAGTTTCACGAAGGCTTCCTTGCGTGAAAAGCGGCATCGTCTCTTGCATGTAGACACCTGTCGAAAGTTCCCCAACAGGCGAAAGACCTTTCAGTAGAATGCCTTTTTCAGTAGGAATGCGTTGCGAGTTAAGGCTCGACATGAACATTTCAGGGAATGAACGGATGCTTGACTGTTCAGCTTTGAAGCCCGGTGTATTGGCGTTCGCAATATTGTTTGCTAGCATCTCCGTCCTGCGCTGCTGCGCAATCATGCCAGAGCCGACTGTGTAAAATCCACGGAACATGATGCCCGCCTCCTTTCATTTTTACGTTCTTCTATTATTTTCGGATGAAACCGTCATTTTTTTATTCAAACGGACATATTATTTTTTTATTAATAACGAGAAGCTTTGCTAATATTCTCGAGAAGGATTCCCGTCCCAATCGCTACACAGCTGAGTGGGTTGTCCGAAATGAATACCGGGACTTTCAATTCCTCAGCGAGCAACTGATCGATTCCGTGCAATAAAGCGCCGCCTCCCGTGAGGAAAACGCCTCTATCGATAATGTCCGCGGATAGTTCCGGTGGTGTTTTCTCTAATACGTTTTTCGCGGATTGGACGATCATGCCGACCGATTCGCTAAGTGCTTCCCGTACTTCTTCGGAATTGATCGTAATCGTGCGTGGAAGTCCGCTGACCATATCGCGGCCACGGATGTCCATCTGCTCTTTTCGGCTGCCCGGAAAGACAGTCGCGATCTCTTTCTTGATTGTTTCTGCTGTCCGTTCGCCGATGAGCAATTTATATTTTTTCTTGATTGATTGTATAATGTCATTGTCAAACATGTCGCCAGCTGCTTTGATCGATTCGGAAGTGACGATGTCCCCCATCGACAAAACTGCAACGTCCGTCGTCCCGCCACCGATATCGATGACCATGTTGCCGCTCGGCTGGAAAATGTCCATGCCCGCGCCAATTGCCGCGACTTTCGGTTCTTCTTCGAGAAACACTTTTTTGCCGCCAGATTTCTCCGCAGCATCTTGAATCGCTTTCTGCTCGACGTTCGTAATGTTCGTCGGACAGCAGACGAGGATCCGTGGTTTCGATAGGAATCCTTTGACATTCAATTTATTTATAAAATGACGCAGCATCATTTCTGTCACGTCAAAATCAGCGATAACGCCATCTTTCATCGGACGGATGGCAATGATATTGCCTGGCGTCCTTCCTACCATTTTACTCGCTTCTGTGCCAACCGCCAATACTTTGTTTGTATGTTTGTCGATTGCGACAACTGCTGGCTCGTCTAGTACGATGCCTTTCCCTTTTACGTGAATCAACACATTCGCAGTCCCAAGGTCGATCCCGATATCCTTAGCAAACATTAGTCCCGTTTCCCCTTCCAACTTCAGTTCGAGCATAGAATCTCCTAACTATAGATTGTACCATATTGCCTCTTTGATGAACACAAAATTTGACAGGTATTTTGCATTTTTTTATGCAGGATTCGAATTCTTGTCGAACGATGTCAATTGGATGATTTTTACATGGTATTTGTCGAAATTAGTATTTTAACAATCACTTTTATGTAGTTCTTTTTTATTCCAATCTAAAAGACATGTATATAATTATAAAACATTTAAGCTGTAATTATTCGGTTTTTTCCGGAAGCTCAACTGGTTTTTTTACATGCGAAAAGACAGGGTGTCCGCCTTCCTGCAAGGATGGTCGATTGGCCCCGTCTATTCCCGTCATGTGTTGCGGGCTTTCTTATTTTCATTCATCCATTTCATCCGTGTTGCTTCACCGCCTCTTAAATGTCTGACAGACTTATGATAGGCAAGTATTTTGGCGACTTCTTCAGACAACTCCACATCCACATTCGGCAGCCGCTCCGTCAAATCCTTATGGACCGTGCTTTTCGAATAGCCCGTCGATTTCGCCAGCGCCCGTACGGTAAGTCCTGTGTCCAGCAACATTTTGCCGAGGCGCACGCATCGCCTCCGAATTTGCTCGTGCACGCCCTCTTCCTTTCCTGTCAGCTCCGTTTCTTCCTTTATCCTATGCGGCGGAAGCGGCGGTTATGTCAAAGGGCGTTTGGAGTTGTAAGGTTATTCTTTTAAAGAGAGGGCTGAGGATTTTCTTTGGGCTTTGAAGGTGTTGCTTTGGGCGTGAGAACCTTCACTTTGGACGCGGGTGCCGTCGCTTTGGACGCGGGTGCCGTCGCTTTGGACGTGGGTGACAGCTCTTTGGACGTGGAACATCACACTTTGGACGCGGGGGACAGCTCTTTGGACGCGGAACATCACACTTTGGACGCGGGGGACAGCTCTTTGGACGCGGAACATCACACTTTGGACGCGGAACATCACACTTTGGACGCGGCAGACAGCTCTTTGGACGCGGAACATCACACTTTGGACGCGGCAGACAGCTCTTTGGACGCGGAACATCACACTTTGGACGCGGGGGCCGTCGCTTTGAGCGTGGAACATCACACTTTGGACGCGGGGGACAGCTCTTTGGACGCGGAACATCACACTTTGGACGCGGGGGACAGCT
>NZ_JBQCKP010000001.1:265298-319225 GCF_051966875.1 Sporosarcina sp. SAFN-015
CTTTGGACGCGGTACATCACACTTTGGACGCGGTCCTCGATCACCTTCTTAACCCATATCTGTCGCGCCAAGTGCCTTTGACATTTCAAGCTCTGTTTCGAAATGATCAATATTTATCTGAATCACTTATATACGATTTGTTAACCATTAATCAGCCGATACTACCAATCAAAAAACCACTCTCGCAATTGAGAGTGGCTCGTCGATTAGAATCCTAGGAATGTACGCGGATTGACTGGGACGCCGTCTTGGTGGACTTCAAAATGCAAGTGGGTGCCGGCTTTGGCGTTCCATTCGTTGCTTGTGGCAGTACCGAGTGATTGGCCTTGTACGACTTCGTCTCCTTCTTTGACGAGGATGCCGGTCAAGGAGCCGTAAAGTGTTGTCATTCCGTTGGCGTGTTCGATTTTGACTTCAGCGCCCTTGAATTGATCGATAATGACTTCTTTCACTGTTCCGCTAAGGGCTGCGACGACTTCGAATGGTTGGCCATCCATCGAGATTGAAACGCCTTTGTTTGTATAATACGTTTGGTTGAAGACGAGAAGTGCATTTTCACGTGTTTCTTCATCGGCTTCTACATCATAGTACTCTTGTATAATTGCCACGTTATCAAGTTGGTCTTCGTTGAAAGGAAATTTGAGTACTTCGTTTGATGCATTTGTTTCGATGATCGGTGGAGCGTTTGGATCTGTTGCGACGTCAGCTGTTTCGTTCGGACCTTTTTGGATGAAGGCATTGTAGCCCCAAATCATGCCGACGAAGACAATCGCGATACCTCCATAGATGGCCGGCCAGAACCATCTATTCTTCTTACTCTTATTCTTCTGAGAAGGGAATTTCGGTTTTTCTTCTCGCATTATCATCACCTCACTTGCTATTGTTTGCAAGTGTTGGTGATTTTAAACATTCTGATTCGTCTACTTCAAACTTTTTTATTACCGTTCCGGAATAATAGTAGGTAAGTATGTTTTCAGCGGCCCATCCTTTCTGGGCGAAGGCTTCGGCGCCGTATTGGCTCATGCCGACTCCATGCCCGTATCCTTTCGTCGTAATGAGGACGAGCTCGTTTGTAATGTCATAGGCGATGTTGAAGTCGGTCGATGCTAGTCCAAGTGCTTCACGCATTTCACGTCCGCTCATTTCGAAATCCGTGGAGACGACTTTTTGCACGCGCCCTGTTTGATTGCGAACGAGCTGGAGGCTTTTGAATCGATCAGCTTTCCAATCGGATCCGAGCGCTTCATTCCACTCCTTGATCGGCATTTCGATATGCCGCTCGACTTCTGCGGCTACGACTTCCTCCCCTGGGCTTTCCACGCTCTGTAAATAAGGAATCGGGTTGCCGCTATAGTTTTGCGCGGTTTCAGTCTTCCCATTCGATGTCGAAAAAAACATCGCGGTAATCATTTCATCACCATGCACGATCGTCTTCCCCTCGGTCGATGCGACAATATCACGCAGCTTCTTCTCATTCTGTTTGAATTTTTTTCCCCAGCGTTCCTTTCGTTCCGCTGCAGTTTTATACACTTGGGCAGAGACGGTTGCTTCGATCGGCTTTTTGCCGCCATCCGTCGTCCGCAGTGCATACGTCCGAGCCGCAATCGCTTGCGCCCTTAAGGCTTCGTCGTGGAAGTCGATCGGCATTTCGCCAGCGACAACCCCCATGACATACTCCTCAAGCGGCAAAGGCTTGTCCACCCCTTCCACAGTGATATAGATTGCGCAAGGATCTTCCATTGCTACATTTTTTTTCTCGGGTTCGACCGGCGTCGTTTTCATGAGGATGGGAATGAAAAATAGTAGTACGATGAATAAAGCGGCTAGTAGTTTGTCCATATTCGATTGTATGATGAAGCCTCTCATTTCATTCAAAAAAACTGCCCCTTGTCGATATGACAAGGAGCAGTGTATGGAAGCTTCGAATAAAAGTATGATAAGTACTGTCAGACGAGTTGCTTCTCTATTTCTGTTTTCGATTCTTCTGTGGAGACGCGTTCGATGTCTGCGCCGAGCGCTTTTAATTTCTTATGGAAATCGACATAGCCGCGGTCCAAATGATCCAGTTCCGTTACGCGTGTGACGCCTTCCGCTACGAGGCCTGCCAAGATAAGGGCAGCTGCGGCGCGCAAGTCTGTCGCTGCGACTTCAGCTCCTTGCAGATCGGATGGTCCTGAAATGATGACGGAGCGTCCTTCGATTTTGACACTTGCGTTCATGCGGCGGAATTCTTCGACGTGCATGAAGCGGTTTTCAAATACCGTTTCTGTAAGTACCCCTGTTCCGGATGCCGTCAGCATAAGTGCCATCATTTGTGATTGCATATCTGTCGGGAATCCAGGATGCGGCATCGTTTTCAGGTCGACCGCTTTCAAAGGATGCTTCGCCTGAATGCGTAAGCCTTCGTCCAATTCAGTAATGATGACACCCATTTCG
This sequence comes from Sporosarcina sp. SAFN-015, assembly GCF_051966875.1. Lineage (GTDB taxonomy): Bacteria > Bacillota > Bacilli > Bacillales_A > Planococcaceae > Sporosarcina. The sequence continues at coordinate 267,735 of NZ_JBQCKP010000001.1, forward strand.
CCGAGCTTGGAAATTAACGCTGCATTATGCTCTGGCACTGCGTTTTCGATTGTTACGTCGCCGCCTGTAATCGCTGCTGCGACCATGAAAGTACCCGCTTCAATGCGGTCCGGAATAATATGATGAATTGTTCCGTGGAGCTTTTCGACACCTTCGATACGGATCGCGTCCGTACCAGCACCGATGACTCTACCGCCCATTTCATTAATGAAGTTCGCTAAATCGACAATTTCCGGCTCTTTCGCCGCGTTTTCGATAATTGTCGTCCCTTTTGCCAAAGCGGCTGCAGTCATAATGTTTTCCGTTGCGCCGACGCTCGGGAAGTCCAAATAGATTTTAGCCCCTTTCAGGCCGTTTTCTGCTTTCGCTTCTACATGTCCGTGTCCGAATGTAATCTCCGCACCCATCGCTTCGAATCCTTTCAGATGCTGGTCGATCGGCCGGGAGCCGATTGCACACCCACCAGGTAAAGCTACGCGTGCGAAACCGTTGCGCGCGAGCAATGGTCCCATGACTAAGATGGACGCACGCATTTTACGTACATATTCAAAATGAGCTTCACTTGCAAGCTCCTCTGTTGAATCAATGATTACTTGCCCTCTAGCTGGATCGTAGTTGACCTTTGCATTTAGGCTCTTGACTACTTCGTTGATTGTGGAGACGTCCGAAAGATTAGGCACATCACGAATGATATTGGGACCGTCCGACGCGAGCAATGCAGCAGCCAAGATTGGCAGCACCGCATTTTTAGCGCCTTCAACACGCACGTTGCCGTGAAGAACACGTCCACCGTTAATAATTATTTTGTCCACAAAAAGCCCCTCCGACTCAAAAATTTATACTGTTTGCCATAATATTTACTGTTGATTTTTTTCGTCATAAATTAAACATAAAAACACATACTATTCTACAACGCTCTACATTATTAAACAAGTAACTACAGAGCTATTTTCCCGTCTATCTACAAGATAGTCTATAATATGTACCCATATGTCGATTTGTGTGCTTTCCTTAATAGGCATTTGACAAATGCACTTATGTAATTCCCAAGAACTGTCGGAAATTAAACATTTTTTTAATTTCATGCCATCGCCCCATACACATCGATATGTAGACGCGGCGATGACATGGATCCAGTGGCATATGAGTAATTATTACTGAGACGTTAGCCTACTGACTACGTACCCGATTTTCATGTAGTCAAACTTAATTGAACATGGTTGGGACTCTTCCTGACCAATAGGATATGTCTAAAAAGAAATTTGATACGGTTGAACCAATCGCAAAACTCAATAAAATAAACAGTAATTGCGCTTGAAAAACGTGGTTCTTTTTAATGATTTTTTCCGGCATAATCGATTGTAGTGCATAAAATGACAGGCCGATGAAAAAAATATGCGAAACGATGGCGAGCATCGGGTTATGTGCAAATACGTCGTTCATAGTCCTGCCTCCTAGTTGAAAATTGATTTGACGAGCATATTAACGGATTTTATGAGCGCGGTACTGGCGTTCTTGAGCGCGGATTCGGTGTTCTTGAGCGCGAGTCACGATTCTTGAGCGCGGATTCGGTGTTCTTGAGCGCGAGTCACGATTCTTGAGCGCGGATTCGGCGTTCTTGAGCGCAAGTCACGATTCTTGAGCGCGGTACTGGCGTTCTTGAGCGCACGTCACGATTCTTGAGCGCGAGTCACAATTCTTGAGCGCGGATTCGGTGTTCTTGAGCGCGAGTCACGATTCTTGAGCGCGGTACTGGCGTTCTTGAGCGCACGTCACGATTCTTGAGCGCAGATTCGGCGTTCTTGAGCGCAAGTCACGATTCTTGAGCGCGAAAATGGCGTTCTTGAGCGCACGTCACGATTCTTGAGCACGGTAAAGGTGTTCTTGAGCGCAAATCACAATTCTTGAGCGCGGTACTGGCGTTCTTGAGCGCGCAAATCACGATTCTTGAGCGCAATTCCCTTTTCATGAACGTCCTTCCAAGGTTCTTGAGCGCATTGCCTGCTTTATGATTGCAAGCAAACTAGATACATCAATATGGCTCTGTTAGATAAGATTTCCAAGCAAGAAAATACGGGCAGAAGAAAGACTCCCTCTGCCCGCCAACTAGTTACATCTATTATTTCTGTTCGTAAACGTTGATTCGATTGATGGCCCGTTTGAGGTCGAGTTCCGCCAACTGAGCTTCAAGTTTGTCTGTTTTGGCTTGTAGTTTTTCTTCCGCTCGTTTCGCTGCGCGTTGTGCGCGGGAGATGTCGATGTCGGAAGCCAATTCAGCTTGTTGCGCTAAAACGGTGACAACATCCGGACGAACTTCGATGAACCCGCCATGGACGGCGACATGTACAGTCGAGTTGTCTTTTTTTAGGCGAAGGGCACCGATTTGGAGCGGTGCAACCATTGCGATATGGCCGGGAAGGATCCCGATTTCGCCAGTTTCCGTGGCAGCGATCACCATATCCGCTTCAGTTTCACTAACAGGACCGTCGGGAGTGACGATATTGACTTTAACTGTCTTCATTTGATCATTTCCCTCCCTGTTATTAGACCTCTACGCCCATGCTTTTCGCTTTTTCGATAACTTCTTCGATGCGTCCGACGAGACGGAATGCATCTTCTGGAAGGTGGTCATAGCGACCGTCCAAAATTTCTTTGAAGCCTTTAACAGTTTCAGCAACTGGAACGTAAGAACCAGGTTGTCCTGTGAACTGCTCGGCAACGTGGAAGTTTTGGGAGAGGAAGAATTGGATACGACGTGCGCGTCCTACGACTAGCTTGTCGTCTTCGCTCAACTCATCCATACCAAGTATTGCGATAATATCTTGAAGTTCACGGTAACGCTGCAATGTTGTTTGCACTGAACGTGCTACTTCATAATGCTCTTCGCCGACGATTTCAGGGCTAAGTGCGCGTGAAGTAGATGCAAGCGGGTCAACCGCAGGGTAGATACCCATTTCAGATAGTTTACGCTCAAGGTTTGTTGTTGCATCCAAGTGAGCAAATGTCGTAGCCGGAGCCGGGTCCGTATAGTCATCGGCTGGTACGTAGATCGCTTGGATCGATGTAACAGAACCTACGTTAGTTGAAGTGATACGCTCTTGAAGCTGACCCATCTCAGTTGCAAGCGTCGGTTGGTAACCAACGGCAGATGGCATACGGCCAAGAAGTGCGGATACTTCAGAACCTGCTTGTGTAAAGCGGAAGATGTTGTCAATGAACAATAGAACGTCCGCGCCTTGCTCGTCACGGAAGTATTCTGCCATTGTCAAACCTGTCAAAGCAACACGCATACGTGCGCCAGGAGGCTCGTTCATTTGACCGAATACCATCGCCGTTTTGTTAATAACGCCGGAGTCCGTCATTTCATGGAACAAGTCGTTTCCTTCACGAGTACGCTCACCAACACCTGCGAATACAGAAATACCGCCGTGTTCTTGAGCGATGTTGTTGATCAATTCTTGGATAAGAACTGTTTTACCTACACCGGCACCACCGAAGAGGCCGATTTTACCACCTTTGATGTATGGTGCAAGCAAGTCAACAACTTTAATACCTGTTTCAAGAATTTCAACTTCTGTTGAAAGGTTTTCGAATTTTGGAGCTAGACGGTGGATTGGATCGCGGCGTTCTGCTGCCGGAATTTCCTCACCAAGGTCGATTTTTTCTCCAAGTACGTTGAATACGCGTCCAAGTGTCACGTTACCGACCGGAACTGAGATCGCTGAACCAGTATCTTCAACAGCTGCACCACGCTTCAGACCATCCGTGGATGACATCGCAATTGTGCGCACCGTGTCATCCCCTAAATGGAGTGCGACTTCAAGTGTCAACGTTTCAGGTGCTGTGTTCGGACGTTCGATTTGGACCTTCAATGCGTTATAGATTGCTGGAAGCTGACCGTTTTCGAATTTAACGTCAACGACCGGTCCCATAACTTGAAGAATATGTCCGTTACTCATGCTTTTCCCTCCTGTCTTACTTTCCCGTTCAAAATCTCTTATTCAAGAGCGGCAACTCCGCCGACGATTTCTGTAATTTCTTGCGTAATTGCTGCTTGACGTGCACGGTTGAATGAAAGAGTCAATGAATCAATCAATTCAGATGCATTATCTGTAGCAGTCTTCATCGCTGTCATACTTGAAGCATGTTCGCTCGCTTTTCCATCAAGCACTGCCCCGTAGATGAGGCTTTCCGCGTATTGTGGAAGAAGCGTTTCAAGAATCGCTTCCGCGGAAGGCTCAAATTCATACGAAGTCATTGCTGACGCTGATGAAATGTCCGTGAGCGGAAGCAATTTCCTTTCCGTCACTTCACTGGAGATGGCGGAGATGTAGTGGCTGTAATATAAGTACACTTCATCGAATTCGCCTTCTGTGAACATGCCAACAGCTCGATTAGCGATTGCTTTTATTTCATCGAAAGAAGGGTGATCCGATACTCCGACGAGACTTTCAACGACTTCATATCCGAGGCGCGAGAAAAACTCAAGCCCTTTGCGTCCGATGGCGACGATTTTCACGTCGTCCTTCGATGCGTGACGTTGCTCAATCGCACGTCTAGCCGCACGGAAGATGTTAGCGTTGTAACCCCCTACGAGACCGCGGTCGGAAGACACGATAATATAACCTGTCTTCTTCACTGGACGGTTTACGAGCATTGGGTGTCCGGAGTCGGTTGTAGCGCTTGCGATAGCGCCGACGACTTCCTCGATTTTATCCATGTATGGAACGAACGCTTTCGCATTCAACTCTGCACGGTTCAATTTGGAAGCCGATACCATTTGCATCGCTTTCGTAATCTGACTCGTCTTCTTTGTCGATTTAATACGGTTTTCTATATCGCGTAATGATACCACTGGCAATTCACCACCTTATTGTTTAGTTAGATCAAAATCCTGAATTACGTTTCGAATTAAGCTTCAGATGGTACGAAGTTCTTCTTGAATGCGTTGATCGCATCTTTCATTACTTCATCAGACGGAAGGTCTTTCGTCGTACGGATATGATCATACACTTCAGTGTGGTTAGATTCGAGCCAGCTCGTCACTTCGCTCTCGAAGCGAAGAATGTCATGCACAGCTACGTCGTCGAGAAGTCCACGTGTCAATGCGTAAAGGATGACAACTTGGTATTCCACTTTAAGCGGTTTGTTCAAGTCTTGTTTCAACACTTCAACTGTACGTTGTCCGCGGTCAAGTTTCGCTTTTGTCGCTGCGTCAAGGTCGGAACCGAATTGCGCGAACGCTTCAAGTTCACGGTATGCCGCAAGGTCAAGACGGAGTGTACCCGCAACCTTTTTCATCGCTTTGATTTGCGCGGAACCACCTACACGGGATACGGAAAGACCGGCGTTGATCGCTGGACGTACACCCGAGAAGAAGAGATCCGACTGCAAGAAGATTTGTCCATCAGTGATGGAAATAACGTTCGTTGGTATGTAAGCGGAGATATCCCCAGCTTGTGTTTCAACGAATGGAAGTGCAGTGATTGAACCTGCGCCTAATGTATCGTTCAACTTCGCTGCACGCTCAAGTAGACGGGAGTGCAAGTAGAATACGTCACCAGGGTAAGCTTCACGGCCTGGAGGACGGCGAAGTAGCAAGGATAGTTCACGGTAAGCAGCCGCTTGTTTAGAAAGGTCATCATAGACAACAAGGACGTGCTTGCCTTGGAACATGAATTCTTCAGCCATCGTTACACCTGTATATGGTGCAAGATATAGCAATGGAGCTGGTGAAGAAGCAGATGCTGTTACAACGATTGTGTAATCAAGCGCACCGTTTTTACGAAGTGTTTCTACAACTCCACGAACTGTGGATTCTTTTTGTCCGATCGCTACATAAATACAGATCATATCTTGGTCAGCTTGGTTCAAGATTGTATCGATTGCAACAGTCGTTTTACCTGTTTGACGGTCACCGATGATCAATTCACGCTGTCCACGGCCGATCGGTACAAGTGCATCGATCGCCTTGATGCCTGTTTGCAATGGCTCATGAACGGATTTACGCGCCATGACGCCTTGTGCAGGACTTTCAATTGGACGAGTTTTTGTCGTTGCAATCGGGCCCAGTCCATCAACTGGCAAACCGAGTGAATTCACGACGCGTCCAATCAGTTCCTCACCGACAGGAACTTCCATAATACGGCCAGTCCGACGTACTTCATCGCCTTCTTTGATATCTGTGTATGGTCCGAGGATAACGATACCTACGTTGTTCGCTTCCAAGTTTTGCGCCATACCCATGACACCTGTAGAGAACTCAAGAAGTTCTCCGGCCATGACGTTGTCGAGGCCATGAGCAAGAGCGATACCGTCACCGATTTTGATAACCGTACCGACTTCGCTTACTTCCATCTCAGACTGATAGTTTTCAATCTGCTGCTTAATCAGCGTGCTGATTTCTTCAGCTTTGATGCTCATGTATGTCACCCCTCAATTTCTAATTAGGATCCGATCAGTTTACGTTGCAGTTTGTCGAGCTTCGCGCTCAAGCTGCTATCGTAAATCTGATTGCCGATTTGGAGACGGACGCCCCCGATCAAGCTTGGATCGATGATATTTTCAATGCGTAAAGAATGTTTGCCGACCTTTTGTGCAAAAGTTGCCGAAATGGCGTTTGTCTCTTGCTCCGTCAATGGACGCGTCGAGTACACTTTCGCTTCTGCGATTCCCGCTGCATCATCCGCAAGTCCGAGGAATTCTTCGAAGACATTTTGAGCTTCATCCATGCGCTTTGCATCAAGCAATACGTACAAAGTATTCAGTACGATTGGATTCACACCTTTGAAAATGTTCGCAATCAATTCCTTCTTCTTCGCTGATGATAACTTCGGAGAACCTAATAGTTCACCAAGATCTTTATTGTCACGGAACGCAGCCACCAATTCTTTCATTTCTTCTCGAATTGCACCGGTTTGTCCGTGTTGCTGAGATAGTTCGAATAATGCTGTTGCGTATCGTTTTGCTACGACCGAGTTGCTCATCGGCTTTCGCCTGCCTTCACAATCGTTTCTTCAATTAAAGCACGGTTGTCCTCTTCAGAGATTTCTTTTCCAAGAACTTTAGATGCCGCCAAAATTGAAAGTGAAACGAATTCTTCGCGGACAGCTGCAACTGCTTTTTCACGCTCTGTCGCGATTTCAAGTGTAGCGGATTCTTTCATCCGGTTCACTTCTGCACGTGCTGCTGTGATCAGCTCTTCACGTTGTGTTTCGCCTTGTTTGCGCGCGTTTTCAACAATCGCTTGTGCGTTGTCACGTGCTTCCTTTAATAGGGCACGTTGCTCTTCCAAAAGCTTTTGAGATTCCAAGCGGCTGTTTTCAGCTGCTTCGATTTCATTCGCAATCAATTGCGCACGTTGATCCATCACGCCCATAAGCGGGCCCCATGCGAACTTTTTGAGTAGAACCATGAGGATCGTGAACATTAGCACTGTGACGATGATGTCGCCTAGATTCAACCTGTTATTCAATGCTGACAAAAATCCTCCGCCGTTTGCCGACAGTAGGATGAAGGTATTTCCAAACACGATTGTTTCACTCCCTTCAAGAGCTCATGTCAATTTTCGATATAGTATAGAAAGAACGTCATTCTTAATTTTCAACTTCAAATTTCCATTTCAAACGTCAGTTGTTACATAAATGAATGGCGAAGGGCAATTTGCCTCGGTCTTCGCCATTTACAATTGTTGTTTTATTATTTGTTCATTACGATGAACGCGATAACTGTCGCGATGATCGGAAGGGCCTCAACTAACGCTACCCCGATGAACATTGTTGTTTGAAGCATACCGCGTGCTTCTGGTTGACGAGCGATACCTTCTACTGTTTTAGAAACGATCAAACCGTTACCAATACCTGCTCCAAGTGCACCAAGACCAACTGCAAGTGCTGCTGCTAATAGACCAACTGAACCTACCATAGTGTAATATCCTCCTAAAATTTCATGTTTTTTGTTATTGTTTACTAACCCACTAATGGGGAAATATATGTTTAATGATCCGTTTGGACTTTATGTGCCATGTAGACCATCGTTAACATAACGAAGATGAAAGCCTGGATCGCTCCGATGAAGACTGAGAAACCTAACCAAGCGATTGACGGGATGACGGCTCCAATAAGACCGAATGCACTGCCAGCCCCGAGTGTTGCAAGTAGTCCGATGAGGATCTCCCCTGCGAAAATATTACCGTAAAGACGTAGACCGAGTGTCAATGTGTTTGCAAATTCTTCGATAATTTTAAGTGGTGCCAAGAATGGCATCGGTTGAAGATACGTTTTGAAGTATCCTTTTGTCCCGAGTTGTTTAACGCCATAGTAATGGGTTAACACAACTACCAATGTAGCGAGTGTCATTGTAATGACAGGGTCCGCTGTAGGCGATTTCCACCAAAGTTTATCGTCCCAGACTATCGCGAATGGCAGTCCGAGCATATTTGCTACGAAAACGAACATGATCAAGGTGATTCCGAGTACGTGGAAACGGCCACCTGTTTTCCAGTCCATATTGTTCTTAATGATCCCTTTGACGAAATCCATGACCCATTCCATGAAGTTCTGCATGCCTGTCGGTTTGATTTTCATATTGCGCGTCGAGAGGACGGCGATGATGAAAACGACTAGACATGTGACAAAGAGCATGAGGATGTTAGCTGGGTTAAAGCTTAATCCGAGAAAAACCCATTCCGGATTTTCATGGTTCACGTTTCGTTCACCTCCCTTATGCGTGTCAGTTAGAATTGCTTGACGTGGACTACGATTCTGTCAATTAATAACAGAACGTATGGAATCATCAGTCCGATCACTGTTCCGATCAGATCAAATTTTTCCGGCATCGACAACGCAATGGCTGCCGCTGCCACACCGGATCCGAATCGCAATGCGGTTCCTCCGATTGACTTTGTACCTTTCCCTTCCGAAATGTTCCGATCAAATCTTTCCATTCTACGGACAAGAATAAAGAAATTATACAGTCCGAACAAGGAGCCTAAGATTAATCCGCCAAAAACCGGTTTGAAGTCACTAAAAGCCCATCCGATGACAAACAGTGCGAGCAAAAAATAGAGTGCTTTTTTTTGCCTATTAAAGATGTGTCGCAGTGTATGCATGATGGGTGATTCTCCTGATTCGTATTTTCCGGGTCTAGCGTTTTCGAAAAGGTGGGCGAGTACATTGAGCGATGCTAAACGACATAGGTCAATTCCCTCATTAGGGCTTGTACTGATAGAGACTCCGAAAAATGTCGGAACCTGTAATTATTTGTGAATCGCCGTAAGCAACTGACCACCAGGAGGCGTTGCTATTGAGCACGCTCATGGAGATATTCGTGGAACGACGTCCAATAAAGGATGATAGAATCGCCCAGAAGCTTATCGCCAAGGCGTTTATCATATGTATGAATCCCTATCATTCTTACCCTTTGTAAGCATACAATAGGGGCATTTTGATGTCAATTGATTCCCGTGAAATTCTTCACAAAGTCTTCACGTTGTCAAATTATAGACATATTTGCACAGAGAAAAATTTCATATTGAAAAAATGAGGGATTTCCCTCAGTATGACCTGATGGAAAAATCCCTCACTGGCGTGCTTTCACGCGTTTTTTTATTGAATGTGCAAGCGTTGTTCAAAGTGCACAAACGTTTTATTCATTTTAATTCACCGAGGAAAGATATTCCTTCAATGCGCTGACGATCCGTTCAGATGCGTGTCCGTCTCCGTACGGATTGGACGCTTTCGCCATAGCGCTATATTCCGCCTCGTCGGATAATAGTGCATCCGTCATGTCGAAAATTGTCTCTTCGTCTGTACCGGCAAGCTTCAATGTGCCCGCCTCAATGCCTTCCGGACGCTCCGTCGTGTCACGAAGGACGATGACCGGTTTGCCGAGTGAAGGCGCTTCTTCCTGGATGCCGCCAGAGTCGGTCAAGATAATATGCGAGCGCGCGGCGAAGTTGTGGAAATCGACGACTTCGAGCGGTTCGATCAGGTGAACCCGCTTGTTCGAGCCGAGGATTTCGTCAGCCACTTCCCGTACAGCCGGATTCATATGGACCGGATAAATGACTTGCGTGTCCGGATGCTTTTCAAGGATCCGGTTGATAGCGCGGAACATATTGCGCATCGGTTCGCCCAAGTTTTCACGTCGATGCGCGGTAAGAAGGATGAGTCGATCATCGCCGATTTTGTCAAGAATCGGATGCTGGTAGTCATCTCGAACCGTTGTTTGCAACGCGTCGATCGCTGTGTTTCCTGTAATGTAAATCCGGTCTTCCTGTTTTCCTTCATTTAAGAGGTTTTGCGCGGACTTTTCGGTCGGCGAGAAATGAAGGTCGGCAAGGATGCCCGTCAGCTGACGGTTCATTTCCTCCGGATACGGGGAGAATTTATCCCATGTCCGCAGGCCCGCCTCGACATGGCCGACTGCAATTTTATTGTAAAACGCAGCGAGACTGCCGATGAAAGTCGTCGATGTGTCGCCATGTACGAGCACGATATCGGGCTGTGCCTCTCTCATGATCTCATCGAGCCCTTCCAATCCGCGGGTCGCGACATCGATGAGCGTCTGACGATTTTTCATGATGTTCAGATCATAATCTGGTGTAATGTTGAATGCATGCAAAACTTGGTCTAGCATTTGACGATGCTGCGCTGTCACCGTGACGATCGATTCGATCTCCTCGGGATGCTTTTGCAGTTCGAGTACGAGCGGCGCCATTTTAATCGCTTCCGGCCGCGTGCCGAATATCGTCATCACTTTCCATTTCCGTTTCAATCCATTCACGCCTTCCCCATTATTTCTTTCTTATTTAAATTCGTTCTTATTTAAATCGCGAACTTATTTTGTTCCGAATAGACGGTCTCCCGCGTCACCAAGACCTGGAACGATATATCCGTGGTCGTTTAATTTTTCGTCCAATGCAGCAATATACACATCGATATCAGGATGTGCTTCCGTGAATACTTTCACGCCTTCAGGAGCTGCAATCAAGCACATGAAGCGGATGTTTTTGGCACCGCGTTTTTTCAATGAATTAACTGCCTCTACTGCTGTTCCGCCTGTTGCAAGCATCGGGTCGACGAGAATGAATTCACGCTCCGATACGTCGGAAGGAAGTTTCACGAAATACTCATGCGGTTGAAGTGTTTCCGGATCACGGAACAAGCCGATATGTCCCACTTTCGCAGCCGGAATCAAGTTCAAGATGCCATCGACCATGCCGATGCCTGCACGAAGAATAGGTACGATCCCAATTTTTTTGCCTGCCAATACTTTTGATTTTGCAGTCTGGACCGGTGTTTCCACTTCCACTTCCGTCAACGGAAGGTCGCGGGTAATCTCATACGCCATCAACGTTGCCACTTCGTCAACAAGCTCGCGGAACTCCTTCGTTCCCGTGTTCACGTCACGAATATGTGTCAATTTATGCTGGATGAGCGGATGATCGAATACATGTACTTTTGCCATTGCTTATCGCTCCTTTTCGGAATGTCCTGTACATTATAACAGAAACATGTCGATTTACACATTGGGAATGCGGATAATGTCGGTTGTGAGTGGAATTTGTGATTTCTGTTGATTTGTGGGGGTTTATGTGTGGAAATTCTGATTTATGCGTGAGTGGCGGCGGTTGGACTTAGACCGCGGGGAAGTTTGATGGCATGGGAACTCTTCTTCGCGCAGAATGCTTTTGACAAATTAAATGCACTTCGGGAAAGGCAGATTGTTGAGCGCTCAAGCGTGGTTCTTGAGCGCGGATTCGGAGTCTTGAGCGCGACGGCGTGATTCTTGAGCGCGGATTCGGAGTCTTGAGCGCGACGGCGTGGTTCTTGAGCGCGGATTCGGAGTCTTGAGCGCAACGGCGTGGTTCTTGAGCGCGGGTGAGGTGAAATCCATAGTCCTGCAGGGACTGGCCTTAAGCATGGGGTGTTCTTTGGATGCGGCAGAATCTTTGCAAGGCCAGTTACTATGACGCGATTGCAAAAAAGAATCATTTAATATAGAAAGAGCTGCTGCGTTGCCCAACCATTGTTAGGTGAGATTTTTTTAGTAACCTTTTTGCAATGGATCGGTCTTCGATATAAGAAAATGCGCGGAATTGGCGGTTATTTATTTTGTTGTCGATAAGATAGAACCAATCGTCTAACAGGGGAATGTGACAATCCGTTTCGTTGAACGAGCACTTAGCGCAGTTCCATTTTCTCTGAGTCCACTTCATGCCCCTGTAATTGCAATTTGGGCAAATTACGCCAGGCATTATTTCTTCCGGGACAATTTGCATGGTTTTTGATAGAGGAAAGGGATTATATTCTTGATGAGCGTTTTTGATATCGTTTGCAATTTTACTGATTTGTTGTTTGTTCAATAGTTCTTGTGCGACTGGGCTATTGTATAGTGTTATGGGAAGTTCGTGTGTAAAGGCGATTGTAGTACCAGTTTCCCCTTCAATAAATAATTCGTTCGTGTATGCAAGACCTATCATCCCTATGATTGGAATGGCAACTCCTCTTTCTTTTAGCCAACCTTCCATGAATATCTTTTTACGTTCCAGTTCAATAATTGGACTTTGAATAACTTTTCGGACTCCATTATTGTCCTGTATGAATTGAGTAGGATTTGCTTTGACAGTTAGCTTTCCTCCGAGGTTCTTTATTTCAAAGATAACTATACGATCGGGTCTGATAAGAATGGAGTCCATTTGAAAATAGATTCCATTATGCTTCAGGCATACATCATGTAAAAAGCCGTGTGGATAGGGTGGTCGATATTCGGTAATATGTTTGTCAAAATTCATCTCTCCTCCGAAGCCAGCCTTTCGTTTCCTTAAATCTTCTTCAAAATTTGTAAATTGTTTGTTGTTTCTGTTCAGGCGGTTGACTAGCGATTGTAGTCCTATCAGCGCCAATGGTTCACTCCGTTTTTTGTATATCATGTTATCACCTCGACGACATTGTAGCAGTTTGGTCAAGTATTCCCAAACGGGCGGAAATTTGAGTTTACGATGTTTTTGCGGGTTAAAATTAGGTTTTAGGTGAAATCCAATGCATAAAATTGAAATTTCAATAATAAAAGTTTTTTCTAATCAATTCGATTGACTTGTGCGGATAGTTTTGTTAATGAGATGTGTTGCTAGAAGATGAGTTCTTGGGCGCGGAATTGGACTTCTTGAGCGTGGAGGGAGCATTCTTGAGCGCGGGAACAAATTCTTGAGCGCAGAATCGGATTCTTGAGCGCGCGGGAGCATTCTTGAGCGCGGATTCGAATTCTTGAGCGCGCGGGTGCATTCTTGAGCGCAGATTCGATTTCTTGAGCGCGCGGGTGCATTCTTGAGCGCAGATTCGATTTCTTGAGCGCGCGGGTGGATTCTTGAGCGCATATTCGATTTCTTGAGCGGGAAATCATATTCTTGAGCGCCCGCTGAAAAAATCCCCGCTCTCGCGCAGAGAGCGGGGATCATTAATTATGCGTAGAGCGGGAAACGGTCTGTCAATGCTTTGACGCGCGCAGCCGCTTCTTTTTTCGCTGTTTCGTCTTCGTGGTTTTTCAATAGGTTGGCGATGATGGAGCCGATCTCCTTCATTTCTTCCTCTTTGAAGCCGCGTGTTGTGACAGCTGGTGTTCCGATACGGATGCCGGACGTGACGAACGGGCTTTCCGTGTCGAATGGAATTGTGTTTTTATTTACAGTGATGCCGACTTCGTCAAGGACGTGTTCAGCGACTTTGCCTGTGATGCCGAGTGATTTCAAGTTGACGAGCAACAAGTGGTTGTCAGTTCCGCCTGATACGATGTCGACACCTTCAGCCATCAAGGATTCCGCAAGTGCGGCAGCATTTTTCTTCACTTGCTGGATATGCGATTTAAACTCAGGCTTTTGAGCTTCGCCGAAAGCAACTGCTTTTGCAGCGATGACGTGCATGAGCGGTCCGCCTTGGATGCCAGGGAAGATCGTCTTGTCGATTTTGCGGCCGAATTGCTCAGCGAATTCCTCGTTCACGAGGATCAAGCCGCCACGTGGCCCGCGCAATGTCTTATGCGTCGTCGATGTGACGAAGTGTGCGTACGGCACTGGGTTCGGGTGCTCGCCTACTGCGACGAGGCCTGCGATATGTGCCATGTCAACCATCAAATACGCACCTACTTCATCCGCGATTTCACGGAATTTCGCGAAGTCGATTTCGCGCGGATATGCGCTTGCACCCGCAACGATCAATTTCGGCTTGTGCTCAAGCGCTTTTTGACGGACGTCTTCGTAATCGATGCGCTCGTCTTCTTCGCTGACGCCATACTCGACGAAGTTGTACAGGATGCCCGAGAAGTTCACCGGACTGCCGTGCGTCAAGTGCCCGCCGTGGGAAAGGTTCATGCCGAGAACAGTGTCGCCCGGCTCAAGAATTGTGAAATAGACAGCCATATTCGCTTGCGCACCGGAGTGGGCTTGAACGTTTGCGTAAGCTGCGCCGAAAATTTCTTTCAGACGGTCTCGCGCGATGTTTTCAACGACGTCAACATGCTCGCATCCGCCGTAGTAGCGTTTGCCTGGATAGCCTTCAGCATATTTATTCGTCAAGTAGGAGCCTTGTGCTTCCATGACCGCTTCCGTCACGAAGTTTTCGGACGCAATCAATTCGATATTCGCGTTCTGACGGTTCTTTTCCGCCATGATCGCTTCGTACACTGCTGTATCTTCACGTTTCACATTGCTTAAATCCATGATTCCATTTCCCCTTTTCTGAATTTATATATCCGGATGCAGGCGCTGACCAAATGTGCAAGCTTGTCCGGTGATTAAACGCCGCTGTTCTTCTGCCAAGCCGGAATAATTCCGGACATGGCAAAGAAAGCTGGCGGGCGCTTCTATTGTAATGAAGATTAGTCTTCAATCGGGCGGCTGTAGATCGCCCTTTCTCCGCCGATTAATTTCGGGCGGGTCGTCGCTACAGTAACGACGGCGTCACCGATTTTGTCGATGGAGGTGCGCAGCGGGACAGCGACTTGCTTCAGATGCATACCTATCAACGTCTGACCAATGTCGATTCCTGCATGTGCGCGGATTGATTCGACGACGACCGCGTCTTCCAAATGCTCGAACGCATAGGTGGACATCGATCCGCCGGCATGTACCGCCGGAATGACGGACACCGTGTCGAGATTCATTTTTTCCGCGGCTTTGCGCTCTATCGTCAAGGCGCGGTTAATATGCTCGCAGCCTTGGAAAGCTAAATGTACATTGTGCTTTTTCGCAAATGCTTCTAACGGCTTGAATAACGCTTCGGCGACTTCTAGCGCGCCGCCCGTTCCGATCCGCTTGCCGGCTATTTCGGACGTCGAGCAGCCGACGACGAAAAATGTGCCCGGCGTAAATGTTGTCTGCTCGGCCATTTCTGATAGCAGCTGTTCAAGCTGAAGCTTCAATAAATTCAATACATCATCCATTGCCTTGCTCACCTCACTTATTTTCGAGTTCTGTCAATTTGGCGACGCGTCGCTCGTGACGGCCTCCCTCAAATGAAGTGTCGAGCCACGCTGTTGCGACTTCCCGCGCCAGACCTGGTCCGATAACACGTTCTCCCATGGCAAGGATATTCGAATCGTTATGCCCTCTCGTCGCCTTCGCACTGAAGACATCGTGGACGAGCGCACAACGGATTCCTTTCACTTTATTCGCAGCGATCGACATGCCGATCCCCGTTCCGCAAATGAGGATGCCTCGGTCGAACTTCCCGCTTGCGACACCGTCTGCTACAGGTTTAGCGTAATCCGGATAATCGACCGATTCATCGGAGTTCGGACCGAAATCTTCATAGTCCAATCCTAGTTCCGATAATAAGTCCATGATTTCATGGCGCAGACGATTACCGCCATGATCCGAAGAGATTGCGATTTTCATTGCGTCCCCTCTTTTCTTAATTTACTCACAAATCATTCTACCATTGTTCGACAAAAAAACACAGCCCTGGCGTCACTATTTCGGGCTGTGAAATGAATGATATTGTTATGAACGATCGAACTGGCTGATGACTTTATAAAGGTCTTCCGATTGCTTCTTCAAGTGGCTTGCCATAATATCGGTCTGCTCGATCGATTTCACTTGCTCTTCCGTTGCGGCGCGTACTTCTTCGGCGCCTGCAGATGTCTGTTCCGCGATAGCCGCAACTTCTTGCGATTGCAAAGCGGTCGTTTCGATATTCGATAGCTGGTGTTCGACGAGCTCCGAAATTTTGACGACAGAATCGGCCATGCCATTCACTTTTGCCGCCATTGCTTCGACGTTGCCGCTCGTTGCATCGGCGCGGTTTGCTTCGTTCGCTGCCGTGCTCACTTGCCTTTCCATTTCTTTCACGACTTTCGTGACGTCAGACTGGATCATTTTCACGAGTTCGTCGATGCTATGTACCGCTTTCGCACTTTCATCCGCAAGTACCCGCACTTCCTCCGCGACGACTGCGAACCCTTTCCCATGCTCTCCGGCGCGCGCTGCCTCGATGGAAGCGTTCAGCGCCAGCAAATTCGTCTGGCCTGCGATGCTGCCGACGAGCTGGACGATTTCACCGATTTTCTGCGCATTTTGATCGAGCTCACGAATTGTACCGAGCGACTGCTCGCTTTGATCCGACATATCACGGATCCCTTTTACGAGCGCTCGGAACACTTCCGTCGTACGCTCAAGTTCGACTAGCATTTCTTTCGATTGCTCTGACGAATCTTCCGCACGGCTGCTCACTTCCGCAGCAAGCATCCTTACATCCTCGATCGCCTCTGCCGTTTCCTGAATCGCTACCGCCGAAGCTTCAGCGCCCGAGGAAATTTCCATGATCGTTGAAGCGACCGCGTCCGCTTGTGATGCCGCACTGCTTGTCTCACCGGATAACCGGTCGACTGTATGGGCCGTCTTCTCGAAATTCGTCTCAATTTCCGCAACGATTGTCCGCAAATTGACGACGAGCTGTTGGAACGCTTCCGCAACGGAGCGGATTTCGTCGGATGACTTCGGCAGCTCAATATCCATGCCAATTTTTCCGTCTGCGACTTCGATTGCAGCCTTCTCCAAGTTTTGCAGAGGCTTCGTCAAGATCGTGCTGAATAATGCCGCCAAAATGCCTGACCATATAATCCCTAACGCATATGTACTGATTTCAAATACGAACGGCTGGATATTCGGAAAGAACTCCGGCCGAATATAGTTGATGAACAAGGCGCTCGTCGAATATGTGACAACTGCAAGTACCGTTACGAATAAAACCAATTTCTTACGCAAACCGAATTTCTTCTTCATTCCCCATCCTCCATCAGCTTCATCTTCAACAGCTCAATTAACTTGTCCAATTCATCGAAAGTCGTCCGGTACGTAGCTAAACTGCCGCCGTACGGATCGTGTACATCCCCGTTATCCCCCGAAGTGGCGAACTCTTTCAATGTAAATGTCTTCTTTTCAATTTCCGGGAATAAATGCAGCAAAAGATCCTTATGCGATACCGTCATCGTCAAGACAAGATCCGCCCATTCCAGCTCTTCCGCTGTTACTGCATTGGAAACCGGCGTATATGGCATGCCCGCTTCTTCGATTAGCGTCTTCGCATTCGAAGAAATCGGCAACCCGTCAACCGCACTTACACCTGCTGACCGAACAACGACGCCCTCTATCGCCTTCGAACGGAGAATCGCCTCCGCCATCGGGCTTCTGCATGTATTCCCTGTGCAAATAAAATAAATATTCATTCATGATCACCTACCTTTAGGATACTCGATATCCGTGAATAAAGAAATAGATAATTTCATCAAAACCATGACAATATCCCCATAGTCAATAAAGCAAGACCCGCAATGATGCGAAGCAGCCTTCCGTTTTTGATGTTCAAAAATCTTCCGTAATAAAGTGCCAAGCAGGAAAAAAAGAATGAGAGAAATCCTGAAGCGAGGATGAACAGTATTTTATTCAAATGGAGCATGCCGAAAGAAACACTTACCGAAAAGGTGTCCAAGCTGACGGCGAGCGCAATGAACGCCGGATGGAGCTGACGATTCAGATTGCTGTTGTCATCGTCCTGCAATAGCATGTGGATGCCGATCAATG
Source organism: Sporosarcina sp. SAFN-015 (assembly GCF_051966875.1). Taxonomy (GTDB): domain Bacteria; phylum Bacillota; class Bacilli; order Bacillales_A; family Planococcaceae; genus Sporosarcina. Next base: position 285,811 of record NZ_JBQCKP010000001.1, read on the forward strand.
CAAGAAGAACCCCTGAAAGCAAATGGCTCCATACCGAAAAAAGATCGGCAGACCAATCCCCCATGACAAATCCTGCGAAAGGCAGCACCATGTTCAGGAATGTTATCCACAATGCGAGAACGAGCCTTCCTTTACGCAATTGGAGCAACGATAAAACAACAACGACATCGATTGTCGTGACGCTTGCAGCAAATATTTCCAACAATGAATTGACCTCCCAACTTCCGCATCCATCCATCTTATGCGCTCGTTTAGGAGGTCATTCATATCCTATTATCCGTTCATCTTTGATTGTTGGAAAAGTGGTCCATTCAGTACCCGTTGTACCTTTTTCCATCCGCGGCTTTCAACAGGCGGTTCATGACCGCGGTTCCGACTCCTTCAGAATCGGTCGCAGCGGCAAGAATAAGATCGGCGTCCGTCGAATCGCATTGACGGATCGCTCCGTAAAGATTCCCAGCCATCGCCCCGTTATCATGAAGTGGACCGACCGGGAAATACCAGTCTGCCTCTTTTATATCGAAATCATCAGGCCCGATGACGGCAACCCGTTTCCCTTCGGATTTCAGCTGCATGACCGCTTCACGGATTACCGACTCATCCGGCTGAATGACGAAAAGCGGCGACTCCGGAGCGTAATGCATATATTTCATGCCAGGTGCACGCGGCGCTACCTCATCGGTCACGCTCGCCGATTTGCTCTCCGCTCGAACAGGACCAATCACATCCTCGATCATTTCGCGCGTCACGCCGCCGGGCCGCAAAATTTCAGGAGGATTCGCGGTCATGTCAAGAACCGTCGATTCGACGCCGACACCCGTCTTCCCGCCGTCGACGATGAGCGGAATCCGTCCATTGAGATCGGTCATCACGTGAGCGGCTTCCGTTGGGCTCGGCTTGCCGCTACGATTCGCGCTCGGTGCAGCAAGCGGTCCGTCAAGCGTGCGAAGAAGCGTAAGCGCGACAGGATGATCGGGCATCCGCAAACCGACCGTGCCAAAGCCCGGTGTGACATTTTCCGCAATGACACCGGGCCTCTTATGGAAGACAAGCGTCAGCGGGCCCGGCCAAAATGCATCCATCAGCTTACTTGCATTTTCCGGTATGTCCTCTGCATACTTTTCCACATCTTCTTGATTGCCTATATGTACGATGAGCGGATTGTCGGACGGGCGCCCTTTCGCTTCGAAAATCCGTTGCACAGCAGCCTCATCCGTCGCAAGCGCGCCGAGACCGTAAACCGTTTCGGTCGGGAACGCGACAACGCCTCCATTTTTCAACATATCCACAGCACGTTGATAACTTATTGAGTTATCCATATCGTTATCCACTGAAACGATTTCAGTTTCCAAAGTTCAAACCCCCATTTATACACAGTTTCGTTCACTTATCCACAGTCAAACGTGGATAACTTCAATCAAACAATGACTTTATCCACTCCCAAATGAAGAAAGTGACTTTCTCGTCGTCTGATTCTTCGACATCTTTGTCAGGGAAACAGACCCTCGGAAACAAAGAGCACCACCAATTGTCGCCCCGCCCGCTGCCGATCGTCAAAATATACGCGTCATACGGCGCTTGCGGCGTGATGACAAAGCCCGACCGCTTCGGCGGGAACAGAGCGGCTGTCCGTTCGAAGCTTACGTCTTGTCCGTCCGCCATCAATTTTGCGGTCTGTAGGATTTTCGCTTCAATCGCCTCTAAGTTATCCACAATTTCTGATTTCGATTCTGCTTGTGAAATCGCTTGATTGATCATCGGCTCAACGACAAGCCGGATTTCTTCCTTCAATTGTTGATCGGCAGGTGCATTCGAGTGCGACAGAATCCGGAATCTGATCTCCTCTTCCTGCTCTCCTTGCCCTGTGAATAATAGCAACGCGGACTGGATAAGGAACAACACGAGAATGAACTCGACAACTGCCATCCAACGATCCATCCGTTTATTTGGTTTTAGATTCGTAATTTCATAGTCTTGCAACATATCCATCCCCTCCTGACCTCATTGTGGACAGGGTCGGAAGGTTTTATTCACGAATCTCGCAAAATATCATTCGATCTTTTCCGTTCACATCTTTTTCTACGGAAACTCGCGCACCTGGGAACGCCTTTTGGAAAAGCTCGCTCACTGCCGATCCTTGCAGGTAGCCGATCTCGACGCCGATGAGCGAAGGCTTGTTCATAAGCGGCGGCAATTTTTCCGCAAGCTGTTTATAGAAGAAAAGTCCGTTATCATCCGCAAACAACGCGCTATGCGGTTCGAAGTCGAGCACTGTCGCAGACATTTCTTTGGACTCGTCCCAAGCGATATACGGCGGATTCGATAGCACGACATCCCACTTTTCATCCGCAATCGGTTCCATCATATTGCCGAGTTTGAAATCGACGTCGACTCCGTTGCGCTTTGCATTCCGCTTTGCGACCTTGAGAGCCGCTTCACTAATATCCGTCGCTGTGACAAGTGATTCAGGTCGTTCTTTTTTGAAAGCAATCGCGATCGCACCGCTCCCTGTACCGATATCCGCCACGCGGCATTCTTTCGGGAAGTTGCGGCTACGTTCGAGTGCGCCAAATACGAGCTCCTCCGTTTCAGGCCGAGGGATGAGGACGTGTTCATTCACCTCGAACGACAGTCCGTAAAACTGTTCTGTGCCGATAATATGTTGGACAGGCTTGCCTGTGAGCAACTCATCGGTTTTATTCCAAAACGCTTTGTGCTGTTCAGGTGTAAGAAGTTCTCGAAAGTCCGCAAGCAACGATGCACCGGATTTTTGCGTCACATGCTCCATAAGCAGCTGTGCAGCATGGCTATCCAAGTTTTTGGATTCAAGAAGGGATTTCGCTTTATTGAGTGCTTCATAGATTTTTTCAGTCATTCTTATCCAAGCTTTCCAGCCGTCTTGCCTGGTCCTCGACAATTAGGGCGTCGATCACTTCATCGAGCTTCCCTTCGATAATCTGATCAAGTTTTTGGATTGTAAGGCCGATCCTGTGATCTGTTACACGATTTTGCGGGAAGTTGTATGTGCGGATCCGTTCGGAGCGATCTCCCGTCCCGACGGCGGATTTCCGCTTTTCATCGTATTCTGCTTGCGCTTCTTGCATGAATTTATCGTAAATGCGCGCGCGTAGAACTTTCATCGCTTTCTCTTTGTTTTTGATCTGCGATTTTTCATCTTGGCAGGAAACGGTGATTCCCGTCGGCAAATGCGTCAGACGGACAGCGGACATTGTTGTGTTGACCGATTGTCCACCTGGTCCGGATGATGCGAATGTGTCTGTTCGGATGTCTTTATCGTGAATATCGATTTCAACCTCCTCCGCTTCCGGCAATACGGCGACGGTCGCCGTCGACGTATGGATCCGGCCGCCCGATTCCGTTTCCGGCACACGCTGGACTCGATGTGCTCCGTTTTCATATTTCAGCTTGGAGTACGCTCCGCTCCCATTGATCATGAAAATGATTTCTTTGAATCCGCCAAGCTCAGTCGGCGAGGAGTCCATCACTTCCACTTTCCAATGATTCGTTTCTGCGAACCGACTGTACATTCTATATAAGTTGCCCGCAAACAGCGCCGCTTCGTCGCCGCCCGCCGCGCCGCGGATCTCCATAATGACGTTTTTATCATCGTTCGGATCTTTCGGAACGAGCAACAGTTTCAATCTCTTTTCAAGCGACTCGATCTGTTCATCGAGCTCTGCGATTTCCATTTTGACAAGTTCTTTCATTTCGTCGTCTAACGGTTCCTCGAGCATTTCTTTTGCATTGTCATACTGCGTCGTCGCACTCTTATATTCACGGTACGCATCGACTGTATCCTGCAAGTCAGACTGCTCCTTCGAATACGTCCGCAGCTTGGTCATATCGCTTACAATATCCGGATCGCTCAGCAATTCATTCAATCGCTCATATCGATCCTCAACGGCTTGAAGCCTATCAAACATAGTCATTGCACCTCTTCGTTCTCAGTCTGTTTTGTATACTAATTGTACGGGAATAAGGCGCTGAAATACAGTGATTTCTTTGGGTGTGGGGGTTTGCGTGAGTGTTTCGGACGCGTCCTAGCTCGCTTTGGACGTGTGGCGGCTCACTTTGGACGCGTAGCGGCTCTCTTTGGACGCGTAGCGGCTCTCTTTGGACGCGCCGGAGCTTGCTTTGAACGCGCGAGTGCTCGCTTTGGACGCGCAGACACTCGCTTTGGACGCTAGAAAGCTCAATTTGGACGCGCAGACACTCGCTTTGGACGCGCGAAAGCTCAATTTGGACGCGCGGGCAATCGCTTTGGACGCGCGAAAGCTCACTTTGAACGCGCCGGCACTAGCTTCGGACTTACAACCACTAGCTTGGCATTCAGCATGCCAACTTACTTGAATTTATCCACATATTTCTCCGCTGTTGTGATTTCAATCGTCAAAAAGTTATTCCCATAGACGGATTTGATTAGGAACGGAGCAGCCGCCGTGTTTTGAAATCTGAAGTCGAGGCCTCCGTAGGAAACAGTTGCATCCCTTCCTTTCGGGACGTAGCCGATGTCTATTGAATGATGGTGCCATTCAATGTATTTCACCGGGAGCTGATCGACAGCATTGAATAAAGTGGAGGATGTTTGGCAAATCCCTCCGCCTATTCCCATGACAAGTTTTTTGTTGATAATTTCCGGGGCCGGTTGGTAGCCGTTTGCTTCGTCCCGCGGTCCGACGACGGTGTTGAAGGAGAAATGGTCTCCCTTGCCGACGATGACTTTGTCAATTGCTGTTGCTGAAAGTTCAATGTTTTTATTCCGATTTTTATCCGCGGGATTGAAATAAGTCGTATAGGAAGCGATGACTACATCGTCTAACAGCGGAACATCTTCCGGCTCATAGCCGCTCTTTGTTGTTTCAATCGGCAATTCAACAGTCCCTCCCGTGGCTGACACTTCCATTATCCGCTCCACTAAAATGCTTTCCCGCAACAGGATGAGCGGGTTGCCTTCGATAAGATTGCCCTGTTCGTCCAATCTATCGAGGATCATCCTTTGATCATAGCCAGGTTTTCCATCGACTCCGCGCGCAAGCTCTTTTGCAAGTTGTTCGATTTTCGCTATGTACGCAGTGATGTCCATTTCGTAGCCGAGGTCGAGCGGAGTTATCGTGTGGATCAATTCATCGGTTGCCGGATCGATAATGTTGATAACCGGAGCTATCGCCGGGATGATTTCCGTTTGAGCAACCGGCTGCTTGGCCGATTCTGATTGTTGTTCCGCCTGTTCTGCCCGTTCAGGCGTTTCTGCGCTTTCAGTATGTTGTTCAATCACCGTTCGCTGTTGGCAGCCAAACAATCCAATTATCATGATAAAAAGAAATGCAGAAATCCAATTTTTCATTTTCATCCATCTCCCTTCCTTTACTCATTGCCATTAGCCATAGTATTCAAGGGTTGTGGATAGTGTGTGTTTCAAGGGCAATAAAAAAACAGCATAGAACTAATCCATGCTGTCATTTCAATATTTATTTAACCGCCACGTTCGCGGTTACGCCGTTTGGGACTTCATGGTGCATGCGGCATCTTGCTTCGTATGCTTCGGATGCACCGACGAGGATGATCGGATCGTCATATCCGGCAGGTTGTCCGTTAATGAGCCGCTGCGTCCGGCTAGCAGGGGATCCGCAGACGGTGCAAACAGCTTGCAATTTTGTGACGTTTTCAGCGACAGCCATGAGCTGCGGCATTGGTCCGAATGGTTCTCCTCGGAAATCTTGGTCGAGTCCTGCGACGATGACACGGAATCCACGATCTGCCAATTCCATGACGACGTCGACGATGCCTTCATCGAAAAATTGCGCTTCGTCAATTGCGATGATATCGTAATCATCTTTTACAAATTGCTCAATTTGTGTCGATTCGGCAACCGGTGTGGCAATGACTGTCGTTCCGTTATGGCTGACGACTGCTTCCTCGCTATATCGGTCGTCGATTTCTGGCTTGAAAACTGCAATTTTTTGTTTCGCAAATTGAGCGCGGCGTACGCGTCGGATCAATTCCTCGGATTTTCCTGAAAACATGCTTCCACAAATCACTTCTATCCAGCCGCCTTGCATTGTTACGTACATGTTGGTTCCCCTTTCAATTCTTGCTATATGTAAAGTTGTTCTGTTTGTTGTCGGAATGTCTATCATACATTAAAAAACCGTGGAAAGGACGTCTTTTATTTCGTGTCAGAATATGTTATGGAGGGTCCGTGGATAGCGCCAATCAAGAGAAATTATCTTCGCGCCACATGATAAAGAAAGGAGTGTGTTCAAAAAGAAATCTATTCGTTTTATTCCCAAATTGAAAACCCGCCAAACAATGTTGGCGGGTTGGAATGTTCTTATTCTTGTCCTTCTTCTTTGAAGCCATATTTTTTGTTGAAGCGGTCGATACGTCCGTCCGCTGCAGCGAATTTTTGGCGTCCAGTGTAGAATGGATGGCATTCTGAACAAACTTCAACGCGAATGTCCTCTTTTACAGAACCTGTTTCGAATGTGTTTCCACATGAACAAGTAACAGTCGCTACTTTGTAGTTTGGATGAATTCCTGCTCTCATCGGTCTCTCTCCTCTCGCCCTGAACCATCTGGAACAGAGTATTATTGTAGGGTGTTGCATAAGACTGATGCCTTACACGGTCCGAATATGTCAACCGCATATGCAGCAGATGGCTATAAACCATACTCAAGAATTATAACAAATTGGACGGGCATTGTCCAGATTTTTATTTCGAATCAAAGCAGCCCTTTTCCGTTGCGATGGGCTTTCATTTCTTCATTGAGCTTGTCGAAGAACTCTTCGTTCGATTTGGATTGACGTAGTTTTTTCAGGAAGCGTTCTGCGAAATCTGGTGCGTCGGAGAACGTTTTTCGGATTGCCCACAGTTTTTCGAGTTGTTCGGTCGGGATGAGCAATTCCTCTTTACGCGTTCCAGAGCGACGGATGTCGAGAGCCGGGAAGATACGGCGTTCTGCTAGGCTGCGGTCAAGATGCAATTCCATGTTTCCGGTCCCTTTGAATTCCTCGTAAATGACTTCATCCATACGCGAACCTGTGTCGATCAAAGCGGTTGCCAAAATCGTCAAGCTGCCGCCTTCCTCAAGATTCCGCGCTGCACCGAAGAAACGCTTCGGACGGTGGAATGCCGCAGGGTCGATACCGCCTGAAAGCGTACGGCCGCTTGGCGGGATGACGAGGTTATACGCGCGCGCCAATCTTGTGATGGAATCCATCAGAATGACGACGTCTCGTTTATGTTCTACGAGGCGCATGGCGCGTTCAAGAACAAGCTCGGCCACTTTGACGTGGTTTTCTGGAACTTCGTCGAATGTCGAGCTGACAACATCGGCGTTGACAGAACGTTCGATGTCCGTCACTTCCTCTGGACGCTCGTCGATAAGGAGGACGATCAATTCTGCTTCAGGATGATTCGTCGTAATGGCATTGGCGATTTCCTTCAAGAGCATCGTTTTTCCCGCTTTAGGAGGAGCAACGATCAATCCACGCTGACCGAATCCGACTGGGGATACTAGGTCCATAATGCGAGTCGACAGTTTATGTGGTGTTGTTTCAAGTTTAATATGACGATCTGGATAAAGCGGCGTGAGTGCTGGGAAATGGACGCGTTCCCTTGCGACTTCCGGGTCTTCCCCGTTGACTGCTTCTACTTGCAGCAAGCCGTAATACCGTTCATTTTCTTTCGGCGGACGTACTTTCCCTGTTACTTTGTCTCCGTTCCGTAAATCGAATCGTCTGATTTGGGAAGCGGAGATGTAGATGTCTTCGGAGCTAGGCGAGTAGTTGATTGGACGAAGGAATCCGTATCCTTCTGATTGAATGATTTCGAGTACGCCTTCCATGAAGAAAAACCCTTCCTGTTCGGCTCTTGATTTCAGGATGGCGAAAATCAGCTCTTTTTTCGTTAGTTTGCTGTAATAGGAGATTTTGTATTCTCTTGCAAGCTCATATAACTCTTTCAGGGTCATATTTTCCAAGCTGGCGATTGTTAGAATTGGCATAGTATCGTAAGCTCCACTCTTTATTTGTTTTTCGTTTTGAGGTTTTTTTCAATTGGGTAGGTGAACCGACATTAGAAGGATGCCCGGCGGAAAGCCGGGCTGAGGCTTGCTATTTTTAATTAAAACATATTCAGTCTTCCATTACCAAGTTCGGTTTTTTCTTCATGCTGTGGCGTCCTTCTACGAAACGGATTGTTCCGGATTTGGATCGCATAACGAGTGAGTGGGTTTCGCTGTAGCCGCCTTTGAATTGAACGCCGCGCAACAATTCGCCGTCTGTAACGCCTGTCGCGGCGAAGATGGCGTCGTCGCCTTTGACAAGGTCATCCATGTAGAGGACTTTCGAGACATCGATGCCCATTTTTTCGCAACGGAGGCGCTCTTCTTCATTTGAAGGGATAAGACGGCCTTGGATTTCTCCGCCTAGGCATTTGAGTCCAACTGCCGCGATCACGCCTTCAGGTGCTCCGCCGAGGCCGAATAGGATGTCTACGCCTGTGTCGTCAAATGCTGTATTGATCGCTGCTGCGACGTCACCGTCATTGATAAGCTTGATGCGCGCGCCAGCAGCTCTGATTTCTTCAATAATTTTCGAATGGCGTTCACGGTTGAGGACAGTTGCCACAACTTCATCGATTGATTTGTTTTTCGCTTTGGCGACAGCGTGCAAGTTATCCGTGACGGATGCATTGATGTCGATTTTACCGACCGCTTCAGGTCCGACCGCGATTTTTTCCATGTACATGTCAGGTGCGTTGAGGAGGTTTCCTTTATCCGCGATTGCGATGACTGCTAGCGCATTCCAGCCTCCTGATGCGACAATGTTCGTACCTTCCAGCGGGTCGACGGCAACGTCCACTTCCGGGCCTTCGCCTGTTCCGAGCTCTTCACCGATATAAAGCATTGGTGCTTCGTCCATTTCGCCTTCGCCGATTACGACGACTCCTTGCATCGGAATCGTGTCGAACACAGTACGCATCGCTGTCGTTGCGGCGTCATCCGCTTCGTTTTTCAAACCGCGCCCCATCCAGCGGGAAGCCGATACTGCCGCCGCCTCTGTTACACGTACTAATTCCATCGATAAACTGCGTTCCATTATGATTGTTCCTCCCGTTTAGCGCATTTCATTATAACTTAAACGCTATTCTTTTCAATTACGTGCTTTTTATTCTAAGTTGTAAGATTCGTCTTTAGTATAGCATAAGGTTTTTATTCACTGATAATCGCTTTCTCGGGCACCGACTCTTTTCGGATGTCCGCCCCAATGCCGCGAAGTTTCTCGATGATCGAGCTGTAGCCCCGTTCGATATGTTGAATTTCCTGGATTTCCGTTTCGCCTTCAGCGAGCAATCCCGCAATGATGAGGGCTGCTCCTGCACGGAGGTCGGAAGCACGGACCGTCGCCGCCTGAAGTGAAGCAGGCCCAGAAAGAATGACTGATTGCCCTTCCACTTTTCCGTCGGCATTCATCCGTCTTAGTTCATCTATTTGCTTGAAGCGCGCAGAATAGATCGTATCTGTGATGACGGATGAGCCGTTTGCCTGCGTCAATAAAACGGAGAACGGTTGCTGCAAGTCGGTCGGGAATCCTGGGTAGACGAGCGTTTTCACGTCAACCGCCATCAAACTCTCCGACTTTGGAATGAAGATATGCTCTTCCCTTTCCTCCACTTTGACGCCCATCTCGCGTAATTTCGCGGTCAATGCTTCAACGTGGAACGGAATGACGTTATCAATCGTAATGCCGTCACCGACTGCAGCCGCCATGATCATGAAAGTGCCCGCTTCGATTCTGTCCGGAATGATCGTATGCTTCGTACCGTGCAGTCGCTCGACGCCTTCGATGCGGATAACATTCGTTCCAGCACCTTTAATGTTGGCGCCCATATTCGATAGCAAAGTGGCAACATCGATGATTTCCGGTTCTTTCGCCGCGTTTTCAATGATCGTCCGCCCTTTTGCACGAACTGCAGCGAGCATAATATTAATTGTCGCACCGACAGAGACGACGTCCAAATAGATTTTTGCGCCGCGCAATTCATCGGCACGCAAGTAGATGGCGCCGTGCTCGTTCGTTACTTTTGCTCCCAATGCTTCGAAGCCCTTAATGTGCTGATCGATTGGACGAGGGCCTAAATGGCATCCTCCGGGAAGGCCGATTGCTGCATGTTTGAAACGCCCAAGCATAGCACCCATCATGTAATACGATGCTCTCAATTTTTTCACGTTGCCGTTTGGAAGTGGCATGGCAATCATTTCTGTCGGGTCGATCGTCATCTTGCCCGATTCAAATTCCACTTTCCCGCCAATATCTTCAAGGAGCGCTTTAAGAGTGAGGACGTCCGAGATTTCCGGAAGTCCGTCGATCGTTACAGGTGAATCCGCCAAAATAGAAGCCGGAATCAATGCGACGGCACTGTTTTTCGCTCCGCTTACTTTTATCGTTCCACGTAGAGGTTTGCCGCCTCTAATTTTATAAACGTCCATTTCAGTCTCCTTTAGGCGTTTCACTTGTTCTTTCTTGCTTCCCAATCATCAAGGAATTGCTGAATGCCTTTGTCTGTCAACGGATGGTTGAATAATTGCTTGAGCACGTTGAACGGCGTTGTTGCGATATGTGCTCCTGCAAGTGCCGCGTCTGTAATATGCTGCGGGCTGCGGATGGAAGCTGCAATAATTTGCGTATCCATGTCATGAATTGTGAAGATGTCCGCGATTGTGCTGATCAGATGAATTCCTTCTTGACCAATATCATCGAGTCTGCCGAGGAATGGGGATACGTAAGTGGCTCCAGCGCGTGCTGCAAGCAATGCTTGGTTGGCACTGAAAATGAGGGTCACGTTTGTTTTGATGCCTTCTTGTGCGAAAACGGAGCATGCTTTCAGTCCTTCTGGCGTCATTGGAAGCTTTACAGTGATGTTCGGCGCGATTTTTGCGAGTTCGCGTCCTTCTTTGATCATTCCTTCTGCGTCGAGTGCGATGACTTCAGCGCTGACAGATCCTGGTACGAGTGCTGTGATTTCGCGCAGTCTGTCGTGGAATGAAATGTTTTCTTTCGCTACGAGTGAAGGGTTTGTTGTTACGCCGGATAGGATTCCCCAGCTATGCGCTTCTTTTATTTCTTCAAAGTTTGCCGTGTCGATGAAAAATTTCATGAGTATAGTTCCTCCTTCGATGTATGGAAAAGAAGGAGAATGCATCTGATTTTGATGCTTCTCCTGATTGCTGCTAAGATTTCCGGAAGTACCGGTGCTCGCAACGCTAGTGCTTTTGCTCGCAAAAGCCATTCTTCGTGACGGCTTTCGCTACAGGCGGATGCTTTCCGGGGGCATGGCTTCAGCCTCCTCACTTCGCTTCGCTTCGTTGTGGGGTCTTCAGCTCGTGCTTTTCCCCCAGGAGTCGCCGCCTTCCGCTTCAATCAATATATTTTCATAACTCATTCTAATAATCAGTATGAATTAAGCTTTTCCTTGTCTAGCTTCAGGCGCTAGAAATGGATGCCTTAATTTCTGCAAAAACCGCAGAAATACGGCAAATCGAACCCTTCGCAGTTCGATTTGCTCGGGTCATAAGTCAAAGGTGCTCTGTGGCAAAAAGCGCCACGCCGCATCTTCGCCTTATGCCTGAGGCCGGCAGGAAGCCGGTCATGCAGTCGTTGCCGCAGGAAGCGGCGCCCTTAGACTGCGAACCTCTACTGAGCAAGCGCCTTACGCTTTTCCCGAGCTACCAAACTCGCGCATTTTGCCGATGACTGTTTTCTTGATGGCGTCGCGCATTGGTGCTAGGTATTTACGTGGATCGTAGACGTTGGCGTCTGCGTTCAATATGTCGCGGACGGCTTTTGTGCCTTCGATTTGATTTTCAGTGTTGACGTTGATTTTTGCAGTGCCGAGTGAGATTGCGCGTTGGATATCTTTCGTCGGGATGCCTGTTCCGCCGTGTAGGACGAGTGGAAGGTCTGATTGGCTCGAGATTTCTTCCATTTCCTTGAATCCTAAGTTCGGCTCTCCTTTGTATGGTCCGTGAACCGATCCGAGTGCTGGTGCCAAGCAGTCAATGTCTGTGCTGTCGACGAGCTCTTTACATTCTGCAGGGTCTGCGTAAATGACTCCGTCAGCGATGACGTCGTCTTCCTGTCCACCGACAACTCCAAGCTCTGCTTCAACGGATACGCCTTTTGCGTGGGCATATTCCACAACTTTTTTCGTGATTTCAATGTTTTCCGCTAGAGGTTTGGAAGATGCGTCGATCATGACAGATGTGAAGCCTGCGTCGATCGCCTCTTTGCATTTTTCGAAACTGGATCCGTGGTCCAGATGGATAGCGACGGGAACGGTGATATTGTAATCATGCATTAACCCTTTCACCATGTTGACGACAGTCGTAAACCCGCCCATATAACGGCCCGCTCCTTCGGAAACACCAAGTATTACCGGGGAATTCTCTTCTTGCGCCGCTTGCAGGATCGCCTGCGTGTATTCCAGGTTGTTCAAGTTGAACTGTCCGATTGCATATCCTTCATTTTTGCCTTTGATCATCATTTCTTTCATTGAAACAAGTGCCATTGCAATAGCCTCCTCCGGATCGTCGAGAAAAATTTATTGTTTGAATCAATATTTACCTCTTTTATCATAACAAAAACAGACAGCATTTACTACTGTCTGGGTTGTTGCCGCAGCGCGTCTTCGTTTTCTATTTTTTTAATCCTGGCGAATCAAAATTTCTTTGACCGCATCACGCACTTCGTAAATATTGAATGGTTTTGTAAAATACTTTTCTGCACCGTTTTCAATGGCCTCGTCTGTAAGTTCGACCTCCCCATAGGCTGTCATCATGATTACAGGTATGTGAGGCCAGTCTTTCTTTAGCCTTTTCAACACTTCCACTCCGTCAATTCCCGGCATTTTCATGTCCAGTAAGACGCAATCGGGTTCTTTTTCTGTAACCGATTGGAGAGCTTCCGCGCCATTTGCGGCCAACCTCGCTTCAAACCCCTCTTTTGTGAATACCTCATTTAGTAAAAGTCGTATTCCGGCTTGATCGTCGACGATTAGCAAACTCTTCAAAAGGTCCACCCCTTTTTATTTAATTGACCCAATAGATTACAATTTGACAAAAATGTTGAAACTCCTTCTTTTTTTATAATTATTGCGACTTTGTTTTTCGGCAAAACCGCATTGCAAAACTTGGTTTTATTCCTGCTAGTAAATATAATGGGAACGAGGTGGTTTACATGAAAATATTGACGACACAAATCGGCGGGCTTTTGCAGCGTGCCGGTTCGAATAATGAAGAGGCCGTCGAGGAGACGGCGCGGCTGTTGGCTCAGGCGACGATTGGGGAAGGACGGGTTATATTTGCCGGCTTCGATGAAATGGAAGCCGTCGGATTAAACGCAACGTTTGCCGCGGAACCGTTCAAAGGTGCTGTACTTTATGAGGAAGGGATGGAGATTCATTCCGAGGATCGAGTGTGGCTTTTTGCTCGGTCAGCAGCGGACGCGCGAGCGCTAGAATTAGCGCGGTTGCTCGCCGGGAAATTCATTCCGTTCGCCGTCGTTGCGAGCGAGAAAGCGACTGAGGATAACGAATTGGCGGATTTGGCGTATACGTATATGGCGACAGGTGTGTTGAAAGGGATATTGCCGGGCGAGGATATCGGCAGCCGAATCGTTCAGCCGAATTTGTTAGCTGCGCTATTTTTGTATGAGGCGGTTAAGATGGCGTATGACGAGATGGTGAGTGAAGAGGAGTAAGTTATGGGGCGGTTATGAGCGTTCATTCGGATTTATGAGCGTTTTTCCGTATTCTTGAGCGTTTGCCGCAGTTCTTGAGCGCTTTTCCGTATTCTTGAGCGTTTTCCGCGGTTCTTGAGCGCTTTTCCGTATTCTTGAGCGTTTTCCGCGGTTCTTGAGCGCTTTTCCGTATTCTTGAGCGCTTGCCGCGATTCTTGAGCGCTTTTCCGTATTCTTGAGCGCTTGCCGCGGTTCTTGAGCGCTTTTCCGTATTCTTGAGCGCTTGCCGCGATTCTTGAGCGCTTTTCCGATTTTTATGAGCGCTGCCCTTTCATTCAATATAAAAAAAACAGAAACCAACCAAATTATGGTGGTTTCTGTTTTTTTATTGGCTATTACCCTTGGTGCGCGAGTGCTGCGCGGATGAATTCGCGGATGAGCGGCTGTGGGCGGCTCGGGCGTGATGCGAATTCTGGATGGAATTGAGTTCCGATGAAGAACGGGTGGTCCTTCAACTCAATGATTTCCACGAGATGGCCGTCCGGGCTTTCGCCTGCTACGATCATGCCGGCGCTTTCGAATTGCTCGCGATAAATATTGTTGAATTCGAAGCGGTGGCGATGACGCTCGTATACCAATTCATCGTTATACGCTTCTTGCGTTTTCGTGCCTTCCGTCAACTTACATGGATGCGCTCCGAGTCTCATGTCTCCGCTCGCTTGCTCGATGTCAGAACGTTCTTCGAAGTCACGGTTGTTTTCGATGATAGGATTGGACGTTTCACCGTCAAATTCAGCGGAATGCGCGTCTTTGATGCCAAGGACGTCGCGTGCGAATTCCACTGCAGCAAGTTGCATGCCGAGGCCAACGCCGAAGAATGGAATGTTATGTTCACGCGCGTAGCTGATTGCTTCGATTTTGCCGTCGATGCCACGGTCTCCGAATCCGCCAGGAACGAAGATGCCGTCTGCATCCTTCAAGATGTCTTCGACGTTTTCATTCGTCACTTCTTCGGAATTGATCCAGTCGATTTCGATGTCTGTATCGAATTCGTAGCCGGCATGGCGGAATGCTTCCACTGCAGAAATATAAGCATCTTGCAATTCTACATATTTACCAACAAGTGCAATTTTCACTTTTCGTGATAGATGGCTGACACGATCGATAAGCTCCTGGATTTCTGTCAAATCCGGCTCTTTCGTTTCGAGGCCAAGGAAATCAACGACGATCTTGTCCATGTTTTGCTCATGAAGACGGATCGGCACTTCGTATAATGTTTCCACATCAAGCGCTTCGATAACTTCTTCAGGTTTGATGTTGCAGAATAAAGCGATTTTATCTTTCATTTCCTGCGGTACAGGGTATTCACTGCGGACGACGATCATATTCGGCTGGATGCCGAGGCTGCGCAATTCTTTTACACTATGCTGTGTCGGTTTGGTTTTCATTTCACCGGCAGCGTGCAAGTAAGGAACTAGCGTATTATGGATGTACATGACATCATCTTTGCCAAGATCAGTCTTCATTTGACGGATTGCTTCGAGATATGGAAGCGATTCGATATCGCCGACGCTTCCGCCGATTTCGGTAATGACGACGTCAGCGTTCGTTTCTTGGCCAGCCCTTTTTATGAGGCTTTTGATTTCATTTGTAATATGCGGGATGACTTGAACTGTCGCCCCTTTGTAATCACCGCGGCGCTCTTTCCGCAGAACGGAAGAGTATACTTTCCCCATTGTGACGTTGGAGTATTTGTTCAATTTGATGTCAATGAACCGTTCATAGTGGCCGATGTCGAGGTCGGTTTCAGCACCGTCTTCTGTTACGAAAACTTCACCGTGCTGGTATGGGCTCATCATGCGTGGATCCAAATTGATGTATGGATCAAATTTTTGGTTGGTCACTTGCAAGCCTCTGCTTTTCAACAGTCTTCCAAGGGATGCGGCATTAATACCTTTTCCTAAAGACGAAACAACTCCGCCGGTTACAAAAATATATTTTGTCATCTAAAGCTCCTCCTTCGTGATGGGGGTCGGTCGAATGTCGTAAAATACGAAAAAAGCGCTCCACTGTAGATTATCTACAAGAGGAGCGCTTATACACGGATTCATGTGTCCTTTTTCAAGGAGCCCAAATAGAAGCTTAAATCCTTAAAGGCCCGAAGTCAAGTGGAAAGTATTAGAGAAGGTCCTCTTCTTCCTCGTCTTCCTCATCTTCTTCGTCTTCATCGTCAATATCTAATTCGTCGTCAGGTACGATTTCGAGCTCTTCATCGTCACCGATGAGATCCTCTTCGATTTCGATGATTTCTTCTTCTTCATCTTCTTCATCCAAATCTTCTTCGTCGTCATCATCGAGCTCGTCGAATTCTTCGTCGAACAACTCGTCTTCGTCGATTTCTTCTTCCTCTTCGTCTTCCTCTTCTTCGTCCTCATCGTCATACGCTTTTTTCTTTTTCTTCTTGCGAACTTTGACGACAGGAGCCGTTTCTTCTTCGATCTGGTCGACCGGATACCATTCACGCAAGCCCCATTCATTGTTGTTAATGGCAAGGAATCTTCCATCGATATTCATATCTGTGTAGAATTGAAGCAGCCTGTCCTTCACTTCACTCTCCGATATTCCTGTCAATTCACGGATTTCATTCAATAGTTGTTCAAGTGTCAATGCTACCCGTCGTTCCGTCAATATGGCATAAGCGATATCGATCATTGATTCTTCCAGTAGTTCTTCTTTCGTTAATTCATGTAGATTCAACGTACGCACGTCCTTTCTCTGAGCAAAAGCATAATTATCATTATATACAATGAAGTGCCTGTTATGCTACCATCTTCTACTCTTCTTGAAGCGTTGGAATTCTTTGACGCTTAGGAAGCCGAGATAAAGGGCGGCAAGCAAGAATGGAATGGCACCGTAACCTACACCGTATAAGGAAAAGATGAGGATTATGATCACTATAATAATCAATACATGATGATACAGTTTCATCTCCTCACCTCTTTCCCCAATGTTCTTTTATTATACGTGGAAGGAACAGGCAAAATCCACTTTTCAAAATGATTTTTCGAAATGTTTTTATGAATGAAAGCCGTTTGAAAAAGAACGCCCTTCCATAAGAGCGTTCCGGAGTGTAGACAAAGTCATCTTTTCGACTTTGTCTACACTTTTTTAGGTATATAGCAATGGTCAGCAACTTTCTCAGCCTGAATGAAAACGCTTGTCAGCCTAGGCGCGAAGTCAAGCGAAGACGCGAATAGAACTAAAGTTCATGAGCGGACGAGCGAGACGAGCAACAACGGATGCGAGCGTTTTTCAACAGGCTGAGCGTTCCCCATTTCATTCATTACATATTCCTGCGATATTGGCCGCCTACTTCGTAAAGTGCGTTCGTAATTTGGCCGAGGCTTGCAACTTTGACGGTTTCCATCAGCTCTGCGAAGATATTGCCGCCTGTCATTGCGACTTCTTGCAGTTTTTTCAACGCTTCCGCTGACGTGTCGCCATGCTTCGATTGGAAGGCGCGCAAGTTGGCGATTTGCGTCTCTTTCTCTTCCTTCGTCGCACGGGCGATTTCCATATTGTCGATGTCCTCTTCGGAAGGCGGATTCGGGTTCAAGTACGTGTTTACGCCGATGATCGGCAGTTCGCCCGAGTGCTTCTTCATTTCGTAGAGCATCGATTCCTCTTGGATTTTACCTCGCTGGTATTGCGTTTCCATCGATCCAAGCACGCCGCCGCGGTCGTTCAGACGGTCGAATTCCTGTAGAACGGACTCTTCGACGAGGTCGGTCAGTTCTTCGATAATGAAAGATCCTTGGAGCGGATTTTCGTTCTTCGAGAGTCCGTGTTCCTTCGTAATGATCATTTGGATCGCCATCGCACGGCGGACCGATTCCTCCGTCGGTGTCGTAATCGCTTCGTCGTACGCATTTGTATGGAGCGAGTTGCAGTTGTCCTGCAATGCCATAAGCGCTTGTAATGTCGTACGGATATCGTTGAAGTCGATTTCTTGTGCATGCAAGCTTCGTCCGGACGTCTGTACGTGATACTTCAGCTTTTGGCTTCGTTCATTTGCGCCATATTTTTCACGCATGGCGACTGCCCAAATGCGGCGAGCAACCCGGCCGATGACTGTATACTCCGGATCAAGTCCGTTCGAGAAGAAGAACGACAAGTTCGGTGCGAAATCATCGACGTTCATGCCACGGCTCAAATAGTACTCGACGTACGTGAATCCGTTCGCAAGCGTGAACGCAAGCTGCGAAATCGGATTTGCTCCGGCTTCCGCAATATGATAGCCAGAAATTGAGACAGAGTAGTAGTTGCGCACTTTCTGGTCGATGAAATATTGCTGGATATCGCCCATCATGCGGAGCGCGAATTCCGTCGAGAAGATGCATGTATTCTGCCCTTGGTCTTCCTTCAGAATGTCCGCTTGCACCGTTCCGCGGACGACTTGCAGCGTCGCATTCCGGACTTCAGTGAATTCCTCGACTGTCAACACGCGGCCTAGTTCTTCCTCTTTCAGCTTCACTTGCTGATCGACGGCCGTATTCATGAACATCGCAAGGATGATCGGCGCAGGACCGTTGATCGTCATCGAAACGGATGTTGACGGCGCGCATAGGTCAAAGCCGTCATATAGCTTTTTCATGTCTTCGAGCGTACAAATGCTGACGCCTGATTCTCCGACTTTGCCGTAAATGTCCGGACGCTCGTCGGGATCTTCACCGTATAACGTGACCGAGTCGAATGCTGTGGACAGCCGTTTTGCGTCATCATCTTTCGAGAGGTAGTGGAAGCGGCGGTTCGTCCGTTCCGGCGTCCCTTCTCCCGCAAATTGGCGTTTCGGATCCTCGCCTTCCCGCTTGAACGGGAACACTCCTGCTGTATATGGGAATGAGCCCGGGACATTCTCTTTGTACACCCAGCGAAGAATCTCGCCATAATCCTTGAATTTCGGCAATGACACTTTCGGAATCTTCAACCCTGACAAACTTGTCGTCGTTAGCAGAGTGCGAAGCTCTTTATCACGGATTTTCGTAATGAACTCATCACCCGCATACGATTCTTTCAAAGTTTCCCAGTTGTTGAGAATCCGCTTTGATTCCCCAGAAAGCTCTTCACGCACACTTTCCGCCAATGATTCAAGCGAAGCGACGAGCGCATTGTCAGGCGATTTTTCATTCACCGCCTCAATCGCGCCCTCCAGTTGGAATAAACGGCGGGCAAGATCGACTTGCTGCGCGGATTTCTTATGATAATCGCGGATTGTGCTTGCGATTTCACGTAAATAATGAACGCGGTCGTTCGGGATGATGACGTTCTGTTTTTGCGTTTTCACAAAATCAGTGTAAGAAGTTTCCCAATCAAGGCCGCATTTTTCATTCAACTTCGAAACGAGTGCAGCAAACAGTGAATTCGTCCCTTTGTCGTTGAATTGGCTCGCAATCGTGCCGTAGACAGGCATCGTGTCGAGATCTTTATCGAAAAGGAGATGGCTCCGTTGGTATTGCTTCTGCACTTGGCTAAGCGCATCTTCGGACCCTTTCCGCTCAAATTTATTAATGACGATCAAATCTGCGAAATCGATCATGTCGATCTTCTCGAGCTGCGTCGGTGCACCGAATTCGCTCGTCATGACGTACATTGACACGTCGGATACTTCGGTAATCTCAGCATCCCCTTGCCCGATCCCGCTCGTCTCAACGATGATCAGATCGTAGCCAGCCGTTTTCACGACGTCGAGCACATCCTTAATGGCGCCCGATAGCTCGGAGCGGGAACCGCGTGTCGCCAAGCTGCGCATGAAGACGCGCTTGTTGAAAATGGCGTTCATGCGGATCCGGTCGCCGAGCAGCGCGCCACCCGTCTTCTGCTTCGTCGGGTCGATCGAGAGGATGGCGACTTTCTTATCCGGCAATTCACGCAAGAAACGGCGGATCAGTTCGTCGGTGAGTGAAGATTTCCCTGCTCCCCCCGTACCTGTAATCCCGAGGACAGGCGTGTTTTTCGATAATTCCCTAGCTTTTTGGATGAGGTTAATCGCGTCACGGTTTTCCTTGTTATACATTTCCTCCGCGTACGTAATCAAATTGGCAAGCACTTCAGGATTATCCGTGCCCACTTTTTCTAGATTGGCTAATTCATCTTCCACTTCGGTAAGGAAATCGCACTCCTCCACCATCCGGTTGATCATCCCTTGCAGCCCCATCTTGCGGCCGTCCTCCGGCGAGAAAATCCAAGCGATGCCGTAGTCATGCAATTCCTTAATTTCCTTCGGCAAGATGACGCCGCCACCCCCGCCGTAAATGCGGATATGAGGAGCACCTTTTTCCTGAAGCAGGTCATACATATATTTGAAGTATTCAACATGCCCTCCCTGATAGGAGGAAATCGCAATCCCTTGCACATCTTCCTGGATCGCCGCATTGACGACTTCCTCTACGGAACGGTTATGGCCGAGGTGGATCACTTCCGCCCCCGTCGACTGCAAAATACGGCGCATAATATTGATCGACGCGTCATGCCCATCAAACAAGCTCGACGCCGTCACAAAACGCACATGATGCTTCGGTTTATAAATCTCGGTTGTAGTCATTTTATAGCAACCCCCTTTTATTGATTCCCCACGATTCCCTTGAACAATTGGTCTGTCTGGTAGTCGATGAATTGATCGATTGTGTAGGTGCCGCGCAATGCCCATCGGCGGAATGCCCACATTTGCCCTTGTACGACGACGTGGTGAGCCGCCATGTCGACCGCCTCCTCGCCGATGCGCAATTCACCCGACCGTACGCATGCGAGCAGCAAATTCTTGAATAGGGCAACCATTTCCATCTCTTTTTTGAGGACATATTGGAGCGCGTCCTTCGGCAATGACTTCGATTCCTGGTACATGACGACGAATTCGTCGGACATGTCGTCGATCAGGTGGTAATACGAATCGATCGCTTCGCGTAATCCTGCACTATTTCCTTCCTGATCCATCAATGTTGACAGTCGGTTTTGCACTTCATTGTAAATGCTATCACAGACGAGATAGAGGACGTCCTCTTTCGTACGGATATATTCATAGAGCGTGCCGATGCTGAAGCCAGCTGCTTTAGCTATCTCCCTCGTCGTTGCCCGGTGGAATCCTTTTTCCTTGAAGAGCTGGACGGCTCCGTCGATGATCTGCTCGCGCCTTTTTTCAATCAAACCTTCATCTTTGACAGACGATTTCACTTCACGTTTCACTTGCATCATGCACCCCCGATTATTTTGTCAACATGCGGGAGATGACGAGACGCTGGATTTCCTGCGTTCCTTCGTAGATTTGCGTAATCTTCGCGTCACGCATGAATCGCTCGACCGGATAGTCCTTCGTATAACCATAGCCGCCATACACTTGGACTGCTTCCGTCGTCACTTTCATCGCCGTATCCCCTGCCATCAGTTTCGCCATCGCGGATGCTTTTCCATACGGCAAGTCGTTCGATTCGAGCCACGCCGCCTGGTATGTAAGCAAGCGGGAAGCTTCCGTCGCCGTCGCCATATCAGCCAATTTGAAGCCGACGCCTTGATTCGCCGCAATCGGCTTACCAAACTGAACGCGTTCCTTCGCATAATCGACCGCTGCGTCGAGCGCTCCTTGCGCGATACCGACCGCTTGTGCAGCAATCCCGTTCCGGCCGCCGTCCAACGTCTTCATCGCGATAATGAACCCTTCGCCTTCCGCACCTAGCATATTCTCCTTCGGCACGCGGCAGTTGTCGAACATGATTTCAGTTGTAGGAGATGAACGGATGCCGAGCTTCTTCTCCTTCTTCCCGACCGAGAAGCCTGCGAAGTCCTTCTCGACGATGAATGCGCTTGTGCCTTTATGCTTCGATTCCGGATCAGTTACTGCGAACACGATATAAATGTCGGCAATTCCGCCGTTTGTAATGAAAATCTTCGAGCCGTTCAGAACGTAATCGTTACCATCAAGCTTCGCAGTCGTACGCATGCCGCCAGCATCAGAACCTGAACCCGGCTCCGTCAAACCGTACGCACCAATTTTCTTTCCTTCCGCCATCGGACGAAGATACTTCTGCTTTTGCTCTTCCGTACCGAATTTGTATACCGGCCATCCAGCGAGTGATGTGTGCGCGGATAATGTAACCCCAGTCGACGCACAGACGCGTGACAATTCCTCTACCGCGATGCAATACGCAAGATAATCGCTGCCGATGCCGCCATATTCTTCAGGCCAAGGAATTCCCGTCAGCCCGAGCTCAGCCATCTTATTCCAAATATCCATATCGAAGCGCTCTTCCTCATCGCGTTCCGCAGCAGTCGGTGCAACATCCTTCTCCGCGAAATCACGCACCATTTTCCGAATCATTTCATGCTCTTCCGATAATCTAAAATCCATGTCAACTTCCTCCTATAGGTAGATTTTCTCTATTTTCACTTCGTTAAATGCTTATTGATGACGATGCGTTGGATTTCGCTTGTGCCTTCGTAGATTTGCGTTACTTTGGCGTCGCGGAAGTAGCGTTCGACCGGGTAATCTTCGGTGTAGCCGTAGCCGCCAAAAATTTGGACCGCCTCGATTGCATTATCCATTGCGGTTTGTGACGCGAACAATTTCGCCATCGATGCCTCTTGGCCGCATGGCTTTCCTTCAGCGCGAAGTTGAGCGGCGCGGTAGACGAGGAGTCTCGATGCTTCGGATGCGGTCGCCATGTCCGCTAATTTGAAGCCGACTCCTTGGTTCGCAACGATCGGTTTCCCGAACTGTACGCGCTCCTTCGCATATGATGTAGCCGCTTCGAGCGCCGCTTCACCGATGCCGAGCGCCTGTGCTGCGATGCCGATCCGGCCGACGTCGAGGTTCGCCATTGCGATTTTGAAACCCTCTCCCTCTTCACCGAGACGGTTCTCCGCGGGCACTTTCATATCTTCGAATGTAAGCTGCACGGTTCGCGATCCATGAAGGCCCATCTTTTCTTCATCTTTTCCGATGATCAAGCCCGGGGTGTCTTTATCGACGATGAAGCCTGTAATGCCGTACGTCCCTTGCGACGGATCGGTTGAGGCGAAGACGATATACACGTCCGCCTCCCCGCCGTTCGTAATGAACACTTTCGAGCCGTTCAGTACGTAATGATCGCCTTTGTTCACAGCTTTCGTTTTCAATGAGCCGGCGTCCGATCCTGCTCCAGGCTCTGTCAGGCAGAACGCACCTAAGTATTCGCCAGACGCCATTTTCGGCAAGTAGCGGTTTTTCTGCTCTTCATTGCCGAAATACATGATCGGGTTCGTGCCGACGGATGTGTGGACGGAAAGAATGACGCCCATGACCGCGCTCACTTTTGACAGTTCGTGGATGGCGATGATATAAGAAACAAAGTCCATCTCGGAGCCGCCATATTTTTCAGGAACGGTAATGCCCATCAATCCAAGCTCGCCCATTTTCTTTAAGATTTCACGCGGAAACTCCCCCGCTTCCATCCGTGGAATGAACGGCTCGATTTCCGATTTCGCAAAATCCCTCACCATCGTGCGCATCATCTGCTGTTCTTCGGTGAATGTTAAATTCATTGGAATTAACTCCTTTACTTAACGTACTATTCGCTTGTTATCGGTCAAATCCGGTGAGTTATCGGTCAAGTTCACAATTTTATCGGTCATATACGATCGAATATCGGTCAAGTTCACAATTTTATCGGTCAACTTCCGCAAGTTATCGTCATTTAATGACCTTAGACTTATCAAGCGCTCTTCACATTATGAATATTCATAGAAGCCGCGGCCGGATTTTTTGCCGAGCCAGCCTGCATTGACATACTTTCGAAGCAGCGGGCAAGGACGGTATTTCGAGTCGCCAAACCCTTCGTGGAGCGTTTCCATAATGTACAGGCATGTGTCGAGTCCGATGAAATCAGCCAATTGCAACGGTCCCATCGGGTGGTTCATGCCAAGCTTCATCACTTCATCGATCGCTTCCTTCGATGCAACGCCTTCATACAGCGTGTAGATCGCCTCATTGATCATCGGCATAAGGACGCGGTTCGCGACGAATCCCGGGAAGTCATTCACTTCAACAGGCGTTTTCGATAGTTTACGAGTCATGTCCTCGACAGCCTGATACACTTCATCGGACGTCGCAAGCCCGCGAATAATTTCAACGAGCTTCATGACGGGCACCGGGTTCATATAATGCATGCCGATGACGTTTTCCGGACGATTCGTCGCCGCTGCGATTTCCGTAATCGGAAGGGATGATGTATTTGTTGCGAGGATGGCATGTGCTGGTGCAATCCCATCAAGCTTCACAAAGATTGATTTCTTAATGTCCATATTTTCGACCGCCGCCTCGATGACGATGTCGACGTCGTGTGCGTCCTCTAGATCGAGCGACTTTGTAATGCGCCCGAGGACTTGCGTTTTTTCATCTTCCGTCATGCGCTCTTTTTCGACGTTACGGGAAAGATTTTTCGCAATGACCGCAAGCCCTTTCTCATAGGACTCCTCTTTTATATCGTTCAATTTCACGTCGAAACCGGCTTGCGCACACACTTGGGCGATGCCCCCGCCCATTTGCCCAGCTCCGATGACCATCACTTTTTTGATTTCCATAATGAAGTTCCTCCGTCTCCGCATTTATTCCACTTCAATCATAATCGCGTCGCCTTGCCCACCGCCTGAACAGATCGCTGCAATCCCGATGCCGCCTCCGCGACGTTTCAGTTCGTAAGCGAGCGTCAAGATGATCCGTGCTCCGCTTGCGCCGATCGGATGGCCAAGTGCGACTGCTCCACCGTTGACATTCACTTTTTCAGGATCGAGGCCCGCGATTTGCGAGCTTGCGAGAGCGACTGCCGCGAAAGCTTCGTTTATTTCAACTAAATCAATGTCCTTCAATTCTTTGCCCGTCTTCTTCAGCAATTCATTAATGACGAGGCCTGGCGTCTGCGGGAAGTTTTCCGGCTCGATGGCGACTTCGGCGTGACCGATAATCGTTGCGAGAGGTTTTTTCCCTTCCTTCAATGCACGTTCTTCATTCATGAGGACGAGTGCACACGCCCCGTCATTGACGCCTGGCGCGTTACCTGCCGTGATCGTACCGTCGTTGCCGAATGCAGGACGCAGTTTCGCAAGCGATTCGAGAGACGTATCGCGACGCGGCGCTTCGTCCGTATCGACGACGACCGGGTCCCCTTTCCGCTGCGGAATTTCCACCGCGACGATTTCCTCCGCAAATTTCCCTTCGTCAATCGCTGCATTCGCCCGTTCGTGACTGCGCAGCGACCATTCGTCCTGCATTTCGCGTGTCAATGAAAACTCGCTCGCCGTACCGTTGCCATACGTCCCCATATGGACGCGTTCCGGTGAAAATGAACAGGACAGGCCGTCATAGATCATGCCGTCGACCAAAGGAGCATCGCCCATCTTCAATCCGAATCGCCCTTTCGGCAAATAATATGGCGCGTTCGACATCGATTCCATGCCGCCCGCAACGATTACTTCTTCGTCCCCGAGCCGGATGAGCTGGTCCCCGAGCGTGACACTGCGCATGCCAGATGCGCATACTTTATTCACCGTCTCGGTTTTCACGGACCATGGAAGCCCCGCCTTCACTGCCGCCTGCCTCGAAGGGATTTGCCCCTGCCCCGCTTGCAGCACCGTTCCGATGATCACTTCATCGACTTCCTCTTCTTTCACACCCGACCGTTTCAATGCTTCCTTAATGGCAATTCCGCCTAGATCACTAGCTGTTTTTGTGGATAAAGCACCGCCAAACTTTCCGAACGGCGTACGTGCCCCGTCCAAGATGACTGTTTTTCCCATTCCCTTCTCCTCCATTTCAGCATGATAACGTTTTCATTTTACTGCAGAGAGCGATGACTGAACGCTCGCTCGGTGACTGTTCGAAAAAAAAGGGAGCACGTAGACTCCCCTTTTTTCATGAAGCTTTTACGCTCCCAATTTTCTTAATTATATCGTTCTTTCCAAACTCTCGCAATATACTTTACTGAAGAATCGGCTCTTCTTCCTCCACGACTGCCGGTTGGAAGTCTCCGCCGAAAATAGAACGCTCGAGCAATTCTGCGATGTCGTACGTGCCGACTTTGTCTTCCACTTCGATTGCTTTCGTACCGTCTGAAAGCATCGTCAAGCAGTAAGGACATCCAGAGGAAATGATGCCTGGGCTCACTTCCATCGCCTGTTCCGTACGCGCAACGTTGACGCGGTGGCCGGTATCCTCTTCCATCCACATGAGTCCGCCGCCCGCTCCGCAGCACATGCCGTCCTGGCGGTTCCGCTTCATCTCCACAAGGTTGACGCCCGGAATCGCTTTGAGGATTTCTCGCGGTGCATCGTACACATCGTTATATCTTCCGAGGTAGCATGAGTCATGGAACGTGATCGTTTCATTGATTTCATGCACTGGCTTCAGCTTCCCTTGCATGACAAGGTCATACAGCATTTCGGTATGGTGGAGCACTTCCGCCTTGAAGCCGAAATCCGGATATTCGTTCTTAAAAATATTATATGCATGCGGGTCGATCGTGACGATTTTTTTGACGCCTGCCTTTTCAAATTCGTCGATATTCGATGTTGCAAGTTCTTGGAATAAAAACTCATTCCCTAAACGTCTCGGTGTATCACCGGAGTTCTTCTCTTTATTCCCAAGGATGGCGAATTTGACGCCCGCTTCGTTCATAAGATGCGCAAATGCGAGTGCAATCTTTTGCGAACGATTGTCGAAAGCACCCATTGAGCCGACCCAGAATAGGAATTCGAATTCTTCATCCGCCTTCTTCATTTCCTTCACTGTCGGAATATGAAGATCCGGACGTGCGTCGCGCCAGTTCTCCTTCTCTTTTCGGTTAAGCCCCCACGGATTCCCTTGGCGTTCGATATTCGTCATCGCACGCTGCGCATCCGCATCCATCTTCCCTTCCGTCATGACGAGATAACGGCGGAGGTCGATAATTTTGTCGACATGCTCGTTCATGACCGGACATTGGTCTTCACAGTTACGGCACGTCGTACATGCCCAAATTTCCTCTTCAGTGATCACATCGCCGATGAGGGATGGGTTGTAAATATCGTCGAGCGTCGCGCCTTCCAAACCTGCAGCCAATGCAATTTGATTCCCTTTCGTGTTTCCGAAAGCAAATGTCGGCACCCACGGCTGTTTCTTCGTAACGAGTGCACCTGTATTCGTCAGATTGTCACGTAGTTTTGTAATCAAATCCATCGGAGACAGCATCTTGCCCGTCCCGGTTGCTGGACACATATTCGTACAGCGTCCACATTCCACGCATGCGTAGAAGTCGATCATCTGCTTTTGCGTGAAATCGGTGATTTTGCCTACTCCGAGCGCAGGCATATCATCTTCGTCTTCCGCTTCTTCAAGCGCTTCGAAGTCGATCGGCGCAAGCTTGCCTCTACGGTCAAAACGCATCATATACGTATTGACAGGACCTGCGATCAAGTGCGCATGCTTTGATTGCGGCACGTACACGAGGAATGTAAGCAATGTCAGCAAGTGAATCCACCAAGCGATGAAGAATACGACTGCAGCGGCTGTCGGGCTCATGAAGCTGAAAACGCTTGCAATTGCAGACGCCATAGGCTCTGTCCACGTCGGTTCATGCCCTTGCCAAATCATGTTCATGCCATTGGATACGAGCGTCGACACCATCAGCGTGCCGATGAAAATAAGGACGAGCCCTGATTTCCAGCCTCGCTTCAAGCGGACAAGCTTTTCAACATAACGACGTTGAAACGCCCAGACGACCGCGACCAAAATGACAGCTACAACGATTTCCTGGAAAAACGTGAATCCGCCGTAAATCGGCCCAAATGGTAAATGCGATCCAGGCTTCAGCCCTTTCCAGATGAGGTCGATCGCCCCAAATTGGACGAGCAGGAATCCATAGAAGAACATGACGTGGATCGCTCCACTTTTCTTATCCTTCAATAGCTTTTTCTGCCCGAACACATTCACCCAAACTTCTTTCAGACGGCGGGATACATTATTGTCGAACTCTTCCTTCCGCCCAAGCTTTATGAATTCGACCCGTGTCTTGATCAAATACGTGAACAATGCAAGCGCATATGCCACAACCGCCAAGAAAAGAACCCAATTGGCTATCAATAAAGCATTCATCTTATATTCTCTCCTTCCCTTATCGGAACGTTATGAATAGTGTAGTAGAAAATAAGTATTGTGTCGATGTTCTATTTCATAGTCTAAGTTATGAATGAGCATTCAGTCAACGTAAATTTTTATGTAGGGATAATTTTTAGAGCATTAAGAATGTGAGTTTATTGACATGAGGGAGATTACATAGGGCTTGTGTGGATGCACTTTAGACGCTAGGGTGCTTGCTTTGAGCGCAGGGGGGCGCTTTAGACGCGAGGATGCTTGTTTTGGACGCAGGGGGCGCGTTTAGACGCGAGGATGCTTGTTTTGGACGCGGGATGCGCTTTGGACGCGAGGATGCTTGTTTTGGACGCTGGGGGACTCGCTTTGGACGCGAGGATGCTTGTTTTGGACGCAGGTGTGTTTGTTTCAACATCAAAAACAGCTTCCGGTCATATTCCATCCCGAAAACTGTTAATTTCATTGATCTTATAAAGGGATCCAACAAACAACTGACGGGCTTTTTTGATAGCATGGGCGTCAATGCCGAGAAGCACCGATGTTGAAGGTCCTGCCGATGAATGAATATCGACATCCGTTTCAATTTCGATCTGGGGATCCCCCATCAACCTTCTGTATTCCGCAAGAATCCCTTGCGAACCGACCGGCCAGATTTTTTGAATCAACCCATCGTCCATCGCATCCTTGATTAGCCGAAGCGATGCGATTTCGCTCCTTCTCTCGAGCACTTCATTCCCGACAAGCGGAATGCCGTAGACGTACCAATCCAGCCTACCAATTTCCTCAACAAGCCGCTGCCTCCCGATCATCGTGACGGCAACCGCCGATTGTATGAGCTCCATATTCGTTTCCGTGCTGCCTGAGATTACAGGAATTTCAAGCCCGGCGTCCCGGAAAACATCTTCCACTCCTGCCACGTAAGACTCCCAGCTGTCCGGTCCGGTAAAATTGTGAATAAGTACGGAAATCGGATCCGCCTGCGCAGCCCACTGCTCAAGCAACGCAACGCGGGCGGCGAAATGTGCCGTCACTTGATCCGGAACCGCGACAACGTCTTGCGGCTTCTCCCCGATGCCGCCCGAATTATCCGTCGTGACAACGAATCCATCGCCGAGCATAATTGCATTTCTCATCGGACAATCCCAAATCTGCCGCTTGCCGCTTTAGAAAGTACCGGCATGACAACTGCCGCTACTACAGCATTCATGACTGTTGCCAATAATATTGCAGGCACCGCCCCAACAAAAAACGCTGGCGACACGAGAAAATAAAATGGCAGCGGTGCAAGCAACCCGTTCGCAACAATGAAGAACACCCACTTTGTGGAGTGGTGTCCCGCTTGATGGAGACGCGTGAAAACATAAAGGATGATCATCATTTCAATCGCGATCAGGATATGGAATGGACCGAGCGGAAAGCCCGCGTACATCGCGGACGCGAGATGGCCCGTCATCGAAGCGGCTCCGACGAGCACGGGCGGCAAGAAAGATGCCGCAAGCAGTGCCGGTACCGTATCAAGCGCTAAAGAGCCGACGCCGGACGGAATTTTAATGAATCCGCCCACCGCGCAAAGTGCAGCAAATAAAGCGGTGAGCGTAATTTTTCTAAGTTTCATGTCAATCCTCTTTCTTTTCCGCTTTCTCTTTACCCGTCCGGAACACTTTTGCACTGCGGACGTATTCATTATCAGGAACGCCAAGACGCGCATTGACGATGCGTGCCGCGACGAAAAGATAATCCGATAGGCGGTTCAAGTACTTTTGAACAGTCGCCGGCACATCTTCCTCCGCTTTCATCAACGTCACCGTCAACCGTTCCGCACGGCGCGTCACCGTACGCGCGATATGCAACGTCGCGGCAGCAGGAGATCCACCGGGTAGTATGAATTTCTCAAGCGGCGGCGCTTCTTCCATCAACTCGTCGATCCTCTTCTCAAGCACTTCGATCGGCTCTTCTGTCAGCTTGTAATGGCGTTCTTTCATGACATTTGCCAAATCTCCGCCGCCGTCGAATAATTCATTCTGAATCGCTTCCAAATCCGCAAGCAAATCCGTGAACCTATCGCCTTCAAGCTCCGTCATCGCTTTCCCGATGAACGAGTTCAATTCATCCATCGTCCCGTACGCTTCAATGCGGGCACTGTCTTTGTCAACTCGGCCCCCAATTAGGCTCGTTTTCCCTTTATCTCCGGTTTTCGTATAGATTTTCATATGCTTTCTCCCCTTTTCTTCAATGTTTGTGCAAGCCCGTACCAAATCCTCGTGACGTCATCCGCCTGCGCCATCAACCGCTGATACAGCCTGCCGCAAGCATCGCGCAGCTTCCGCTGTTCTGCATCCATCGGCACGATGCCCCGTCCGATGTCGGTCAAAATGAAAATGACGTCCTTGCCTCCGATCGATTTCAATATGAATTCCACCGCATCGGCTTCAGGCAGTTCCGTCTGCGCAAGCCATTGCTCGATACGATCGATGACGACCGTCACATCTGCCGGAAATTCCAACCTACCGACGGAACAATCGAGCCATTGATGCGGAACATTTGCAAGCATCCTTCTCACATACTCCCTTTTCCCGTTATGGGCACCTCCGACAATGATACGCATCGCTTGCCCTCCTTCATTTCATTGTGATTGCGCCATTCGAACTTCCAAACCGACCTGTGCGGAATTTGCCATGACCAGAAATCCCGTAGGGCAGGTGAAAATTTCGTAAGCGCAATACGGATTGGGCCGCCATGCGTGACGACAACAGCTCCATTCGGCAATGAAATCAATGCATCCATTACACGACGCTCTACGTCCGCAAGGCTTTCCCCGCCACGCGGTGCAAACATATGCGGATCATCGAGCCAGTTCCGGTAGTCCTTATCCATTTCAAGGTCGGCATACGTTTTCCCTTCAAAATCGCCGAAATGGCATTCACGCAATCTTGCATCTGCTATATAGGACGAACCAGGCATTAACAACGCCGCACTTTGCCTCGCCCTCTGCAGATCGCTCCCATAAACGATTCCGCTTTCAGGCATCGGAATTGTCCGAGCCATATCGCTCATCGGTTCCATCGGCTCATCCGTCCACCCGATATATTTCTTCTCGCGGTTTCCAAACGTCGGCAAGTGCCGAATCAAATACAAATGATGATCGCTAGCCATAACAACGCCTCCGTCCCTTCGATGAACGCCCCGCATAAGTCACCCGAAACGCCGCCGAAATGCTTCAACGACCAACTTCTGAAAAGGAATACAGCTCCACTTACAACAATAAGGAAAACGACAGGCAAAATATTGGAATGAAGGACAAATCCAAGTGCAATGGCAACCGCAAGTCCTATGCCGAACGACGACGCATTCAACGTACCCGTTGCCAGTTTCTCCTTGAAGAAGTGCGCAATTCCTTTCTCCTTCGCAAGGCGCGTCGTTGAAAAGTAGACGTTCATGCCGGCACGTGCCAGTAACGGGACAGCGATAAAGTACGGCAGCAGCACGCCGTTGCGATGAAGCAATTCTTGAAACAAAGCGATTTTCACAATGACCAACAGGACGAGTGCCATCGTACCGAACGCGCCGATCCGCGGATCGTCTAAAATTTCCAACCGTTTTTCACGATCGCGATACGAAAAAAACGCGTCTCCCATGTCAGCGAAACCATCCAAATGCAGGCCGCCCGTCAGCGCGATGCCTGCCACGACGACGAAAACCGCGGCAAGCAGCGAGCCTGTGCCGATAACGTCCACAAAGAGCATCGCAACACCAAACATCGCAAGTCCGATGAGCCCCCCGACAAACGGCAAGGCGACATACATGCCCGTCACGTCTTTCCGTTCCATCGGCAGTTCTTTCCGGATTGGGATGGACGTGAAAAATTGAAGTGCGAGCAACAATCCGTTCACATCAGTCCACCTGCCCCGCGATGACCGACAGGACGAACGGCCAATCGACATGCGCTTTCACATGTTCCGCCCAAGCATCGTATACATCCGTTCCGGCCGGCGCCTCAGTCATCGGCCGGTCCACGTCTTCCTCTTCGATCCCGTGATTCATCTTATGCGGAATGACCCCGACGACGCGAATGCCGGTGTATGATTCGATAAAGTCGACACCTTCCTGGAATAAAGCGGCGTCCCCGTGGAATTTATTGATGAGGATCCCTTTTACGCGGGTCCGGTGCTCCGGCGCCAGCAATTGAAGCGTCCCGACAATCGAAGCGATCGCGCCGCCCCTGTCGATATCCGCGACGAGCAGCACAGGAACGTCCGCCATATCCGCCATACGCATATTGACAATTTCCCGATCGTTCAAGTTCACTTCGGCAGGACTTCCCGCTCCTTCAATGACGAGTATGTCAAACGAGTCCGCTAGCCGATCAAGCGAAGTCCGGATTGCTTGTAGAGCACGGTCGAAAAACTGCGTCCGGTATTCCATTCCATCCACCGCTTCGAACGTCTCTCCGAAAAATCGGACATCCGATTTCATATTGCCCAACGGCTTCAACAAAATTGGATTCATTTCGATGACAGGTTTCGTCCGCGCCGCTTCCGCCTGCAAAAACTGCGCCCGGCTCATCTCTTTCCCGTCTTCCGTCGTTGCGGAAAATCGCGACATGTTCTGCGATTTGAATGGGGCGACCCGCATCCCTTCGTCTGAAAGCAGCCGGCATAACGCCGTGCAGATCATCGTCTTTCCGACATCTGAAGCCGTTCCCATCACCATGATCCCTTTCATCGCACAGCCACCTGCCCTTCCTTTTTCCAATAAAGCGGCAGCCCGTAGTCCATCTCAATCGCGTCATCGCTTAAGCTGACGAGATGTTGATGCAACTTGCCGATCCACTTGCAGTATGTTTGTGTCTCTTCGTACATTGAGGTTGGTTCGTCCAGCACTTCATTTGAAACGATGATGAAATGCGCTCCCCTGTTTCGAAGTTTTTCTACGGTTTCGAGTAGCTGAACTGCTTTTTGTTCCATGCACCCTTCCTTATGGATGCAGTATGTACCGTCCTGTTCCTCGTATAGTTCGTTCGCCAGCCACGTCGTTAAGCAATCCCATAGGACGAAATCGTTTGGTTGAATGAACGGCAAGGCTCCGGCAAAGTCGACCGGCTGTTCAATCGTCGTCCAGCTCGCGTGCGCCCGGTCCAGCTTATGCTTTTCAATCCGCTGCTCCATTTCCTTATCGACCGCGCGACCGGAAGCGATATAGACGAGCCTGCCGCCGCAATTTGCGGCGTCTTCAACGAGCACCTTCTCCGCGAATGCACTTTTGCCGCTCCGCACGCCGCCGCTAATGAACGTCAGTTTCCCTCCCATGAAATTGGACCACCTTTCCTTACCTATTTTGAGCGCATCCTCGCTTGTTTTGAGCGCGGAAACGGTTTCTTGAGCGCGAATCCGCTTCTGTTGAGCGCGGAAACGGTTTCTTGAGCGCGAGTCCGCTTCTGTTGAGCGCGGAAACGGTTTCTTGAGCGCGAGTCCGCTTCTGTTGAGCGCGGAAACGGTTTCTTGAGC
>NZ_JBQCKP010000001.1:319325-629063 GCF_051966875.1 Sporosarcina sp. SAFN-015
GCGAGTCCGCTTCTGTTGAGCGCGGAAACAGTTTCTTGAGCGCGAGTTCGCTTCTGTTGAGCGCAGAAACAGTTTCTTGAGCGCGAGTCCGCTTCTGTTGAGCGCGGAAGCGGTTTCTTGAGCGCGAATCCGCTTCTGTTGAGCGCGGAAACGATTTCTTGAGCGCGAATCCGCTTGCGTTGAGCGCGGAAACGAATTGTTGAGCGCGAATCCGCTTCTGTTGAGCGCGGAAGAAGTTTCTTGAGCGCGAATCCGCTTCTGTTGAGCGCGGAAACAGTTTCTTGAGCGCGAGTTCGCTTCTGTTGAGCGCGGAAACAGTTTCTTGAGCGCGTGTCCGCTTGTGTTGAGCGCAGAAACGAATTCTTGAGCACAAGTCAATTATTTATGAGCGCGCCTGCGAGCTCTTTCCGCAATTCTTCCATTTCCTCCCCACTTTTCATCCCAATCCGCAGCCAGCGTCCGTCCATCCCGTGGAAGTTTTCAGAATGGCGGAGGACGATGCCTTTTGCAAGCATATGCTTATACAATTTTCCGGCATCATGCGGTTTGAACGACAGAAAGTTTGCTTCTGATTCAGTCACCGTACAACCGAATTTTTTCAGGAAGATCGTCATTTTCTCACGTTCCACCTGAGCGTGTCGGATCGCCGCTTCACGATACGCTTCTTCGCCAAGACAAACCGCACCGATCACGGCCGCCATCCCATTGACATTCCAATGCGGCGCCGCCGATTTCAGCCCCGCTATGACATCCGGATGCGCAACGACATATCCGAGGCGGATGCCGGGAATTGCGTACATCTTGGTCATTGAGCGCACGACAATGACATGTGGAAAATCCTTAAACTCTTGAATGAACGACCTGCTTTCGTCAATGAAATCGATGAACGCCTCGTCGAGAACGACTTCGCATTCCACTTCCTTCGCCTTCCGAATGACCTCAAGTAAATCCTCCCGCTTCGGCATGATGCCCGTCGGATTGTTTGGCGTGCATATGTATACGACGGACACTTCCGTCAGGCGAGCCAAAATGGCTTCTACCGGCAAGCGGAAGTCGTCCGACTCAGAGGCGATGACCCGTTCAATTTCCACACCTTTTGCCTGCAATGTCGCTTCATATTCCGAAAACGTCGGGTGGACGACGATTGCCTGCTTCCCTCGGTACCGTTCTGCGATGAGCGACAAGATTTCCGCCGCACCGTTGCCAGCAAACACCGATGCCTTCGGAACACCATGATATTCTGCCACCCTCGACAGGAAAGGCTCGCCAGCCGGGTCTGGGTAGGCGTGTAATCGCGTCATAAGATTCGGCCATAGATCGATGATAGCCCGCGGAGGTCCCGCCGGATTGCAGTTCTCACTAAAATCGAGTATCCGCGCCGGCGGTGTCATGCCGAGCTTCTCGTAAACGTGGTGGGGATTCGCCCCATGTTCAGGCAATTGCATAGAAAATCACTCCAATAATCGTCATAAGTATCCAAAAGGCGAAAGATGCAGCATGCATTTGCGCGATCGCCGATTTGATATGCGCCGCTTTCAACGACTTCAGCCCCGGACCGATTTCTGGCCGTTCGGAAACAATTCCCCGGTATGTACTTTTCCCGCCCAATTTCACGCCGAGCTGCCACGCAGTCGCCGCTTCCAGAAAACCGCTGTTCGGGCTCGGATGGTTCCGCGCATCCTTGCTCCAGCCGATGAACCGCTTCCGGAAAGGGATTCCCCCTTCATTCGGAGTGAATACGAGGATGAGGAATCCCGTAATCCTTGCGGGGATGAAGTTCATGACATCATCGGCGCGCGCGGAAAACTTGCCGAATTCACGATAGCGATCATCTTTGTAGCCAATCATTGAATCGAGCGTGTTCACAGCTTTGTACATCCATAATCCCGGTGCGCCGAACAGAAATGCCCAAAACAATGGAGATGTAACGCCGTCTGCCGCATTTTCCGATACCGTTTCGATTGCGCCGCGGGCAATCCCGCTTTCTTGCAGCTTGTCGGTGTCGCGGCCGACGATCCACGAAAGCTTCGTCCGAGCTTCTTCCAGATTACCAGTTTCAAGCGGGTCGTACACGTCGATCGCGGCGTCCTTCAAGCTTTTCTGGGCGAGTCCGACTGCAATGAGAACGGCTTCGACGATGATCCCGACAACGATATGTAGTTGGTAGGCTGACCAGACGATCGCAAGAACGATCGCTGTGACGAGGAACATAGTAATGAACAGCATTCCAGCGCCTTTAAGTATGCGGGCGCGCCCTTTGTTCAGGACCGCGGTGAGCTTCGAGATGAGTGTGCCGATCCAGCGGACGGGATGCGGCCAGTTCGGGGGATCCCCGATAATGCGGTCGAGGAAGAACCCGATCGCGATTGCAACAAAATGGGCTTGCATTATGACGTCCAGCCTTTCGCTTTTTTGTACGCCTGTATCGCGCGGATCGTGCAGTCGTAGACGCCGTGGCCGATCAATTTGCCAAGCGGCGTGATCGGGCCTGCGTACGGCAGATGCTCCCCTTCTTGCGTCGCTGCTACGAGGAGGCTGTCGGTCGATGTGCCGGTCGCGATTGTTCCGGTGAGCGGGTCTTTGATGTTTTCGGTATGAAGCGCTTTCGTTTTCGCTTCGGTTGCGGTGATCATCGCCTGGATGAAAGCTTCTTCGGGCAGCTCTCCGTTGACGATGACCCACGTATTGATCGTGCCGATTCGTTGTTCTCTTTCAACAGCTTGCGAGACGTCGACGGCATTGCCGACGCCAGCCGTCACCATGACGAGAACTGTGCCGAAGTCGCCTTCGTATTCCCCGATTTCCGCATGCTCTGTCGTAACGGCGGTCATCATGCCGACAGTGTCGGTTAATGAGTAGCCGTGCTGTTCGAGATAGGCGGACATTTCCGCTTTGACGTCGTCGCAGTTATAATTCACGTCTACGTGGCGGTTGACGAATGCGCGGTACCAGCCGAGACCAGCGTTCACGACAGCGGACGATACCGTTTTCAATGGTTGGTTGACTTGTAATGAAACGCGTTCCGCAGTGACGGTGAAGTGTCCTTTATTGACAGTGAACGGGTCGTTTTCCTCGATTTTGTGAGGGAGAAGCGTCATTTGCGGCTTCGGCAGTTCCGGATGGGGCTGCGTTTTAACTCTCGCGTTATACACTTTGCCGATCGTCGTCTCTCGGATGACGTCTTGCGGGTCGCCGATCATGGCGATTTCCCCTTTTTCCATGAGAAGCAGTCTGTCGCAATAAAGCGATGCAAGGTTGACGTCATGGAAAACGGAGATGACGGTGACACCCTTTTCGATGGCGTGGTTGCGGATCGTGTCGAGCAATTGCTGCTGGTGGGCGATGTCGAGATGATTCGTCGGTTCGTCGAGCAATAGAATCGGCGCTTCTTGCGCGAGCGCTTGTGCGACGAAGACCCGTTGTTGTTCGCCCCCTGAAAGCAGTTCGATCGCTGTATCTTTGTAGCGTGTAACGCCTGTGTATTCGAGCGCTTCCGTCACCGCCCGCTCGTCTTCATCGGACCAGGACGAAAAAAGCCCGGTCTGGTGCGGATACCGGCCGAGCGCGACGGTGTCTTTAACGGTATGCGAGAAGGCATGCGCATGGAGCTGCGGAAGGACCGCCACCTTTTTCGCGAACTGTTTTTGGGAATAAACCGAGGCGTCCTGCCCGTCGATCAGGACGGTTCCAGTTTTAGCCGGCAAGATGCCCGAAATGATTTTCAGCAACGTCGATTTGCCGCTGCCGTTCGGGCCGAGTATGCCGAGGATTTCTCCTTCATTCACACGGAATGAGATGTTGTTGACGATCGGCTCTTTACCGTATCCTCCCGCGAGATTGTCGACTTGCAGCATGTTACATGGCCCCTTTCCTTCTCTGTCTGTAGAAAATGTACGCGAACACTGGTGCTCCGATGAATGCCGTAATGACGCCGACTGGTAGTTCCGATGGCGAGATGATCGTCCGGGCGATCAGGTCGCAAATGATGAGCAAACTTGCGCCGTTCATGAATGACAAAGTGAGCAGATGCCGGTGGTCGGACCCCCACATGAGGCGCGTCATATGCGGGACGACAAGGCCAACGAAGCCGATCGTTCCGGATACCGCGACAGCCGAACCCGTCAGGATGGAGCCGCCGATAAGGATCATGAATTTCCGGCGTTTCACGTTGACGCCTAAATGATGGGCGCGTTCCTCCCCGAACAGCATGGCGTTCAATTCCCTCCGGTTCACCCAGAGAATGAAGGAACCGATGACGACGAACGGCAGCACCATAACGATATAATTCCAGCCGCGCATCGACACGCTTCCGAGGAGCCAGCCGATAATTTGACGCAGTTCTTCACCCGTAAGCGCAATCATGAGCGACAAGACGGAGCCAAGAAAAGAACCGAAGATGATTCCGGTAAGGATGATCGTCTCCATTTTCATCGAACGGTCGACAAGCTTTGCGAATCCGATGACGAGGAACATCGTCAAAGCCGCCCCTGTCATGCTGAACACCGGTAATGTGTATGTGCCTAAAATTGGAATCGATAAACCGAAAAAGAGTGTCACGACAGCACCCACCGAGGCGCCGGATGACACTCCGAGTGTGTATGGGTCTGCGAGCGGATTTTTCAGCAATCCTTGGAAAGCGGCTCCGGAAATTGCGAGCGCCGCACCGACGAGCCCTGCTAATATGACACGGGGCATCCGGATTTTCCATAAGATATTAGTCGCTGTCGTATCCGACGAATCCCAAAACGTGCTGATCGGAATTTTAACGCTTCCAATCGAAACACCGAGCCATACCGCCACAATCAATGTGGCGGCAGACACGATGTAGGCAATTGCCGATTTATTCACTGAATGCCTCTGGATAGATAGCCTTCGCTATTTCTTCAAGACCGAGCGCTAGACGCGGGCCTGTACGGCTCGTCAAGTTTTCGTCGACTTGGATGACTTGGTCTTCCTTCACCGCAGTAATGTCGCTGAAGCCGTCACGGTTTTTCACGCTTTCGACGATATCCGGCACATAGCTGTACATGACGATGATGACGTCAGGATTTTGCTTGACGATTTCTTCCGGGCTGATCATAACCCAGTTTTCTTCTGTCACAACGTTTTCCGCTCCGATCATGTCTAGGATTTGCTGCATGAACGTATTTTTACCCGGTGCATAAATTTCAGGTGCATCAGATGTTTCGATGAATACGCGTTTTTTATTCTCAACGTTTGCTGTTTTTGCAAGGACTTCTTCGACTTTCGCTTTCATGTCCTCTACGATTGTTGCGGCTTCTTCCGTTTTACCTGTAGCTTTGCCGATCGTTTCGATTGTTTCGTATGTCTGTTCAAAATCGGCGGCATTTTTCACGACGAATACGTTAATGCCTGCGTCTCGGAGCTGCTGTAGCCCTTCGTCGCCTGTGCCGAGCATGGACTCATGCGCGAAGACGACATCCGGCGTCATCGAGACGATCTTTTCAACGTTGAATTCCTGTCCGCCGATTTTCTCTTTTTCGAGTGCTTCTTCTGGATAATTGTCCCAATCGTTGACACCGACGATTTCATCATTCAAGCCGAGTGCGAATAAGATTTCCGTGTTGCTCGGAATCATGGAGACGATCGTCTCAGGTGCTTGTTCGATTGTAATCTCATTGCCGACTGCATCTGTTAATGTGACCGGGAATTCTGCTACTTCCTCAGCCGTTTGATCGTCTGTTTGCGAGCTGCCGTTTACCGGTGTGTCATCTTTCTTTGCATCATCCGTGCCGCATGCCGTTAGCAAGAATGCCGCAAGGATTGCTGTTAGCCAAAGTTGCCAAAACTTTTTCATTCTGATTTCCTCCTGTTTGTTCCAAATAAAAATCCCCCGTTTTGTGAACGGAGGAATGTGCTTAGTAAAAATACAGCTACGAAAGGACGCGCCGATTTCCACCAAACCTATCCTCGTAGGGTACGGGTGACTCATGAAGGCAGGTCTCCTGGCTTATGCTCATCGCGTACCGCGCCTTCCCGGAAAATCCAGTGGCATGTTGCGGCTTGCGAGCACTTACAGTGGCGGGACCGCGCCGGAATCAAACCGGCTTCCCTTTTAACCCCGGCGTTGACGGCGGGGCACCTTCATGTTTGGTTATGTAATTGATGTTCGGATTAATTATACTACAGTTTCGTGCGATGTCGAGGGGGTTTTGCGGGGGGTGATTGTGTTTCGGGTCGAGTTGGTTGTGTTGTGAGGCCGATTGATTGTGTTGCGGGTCGGGTTGGTTGCGATGCGGGTCCCGTTGATTGTGTTGCGCTCGTTTGATTGCGTTGCGATTCCGGTTCATTGCGTTGCGATCCCATTTGTTTGTGTTGCGCTCGTTTGATTGCGTTGCGCACTGAATTGATTGCGTTGCGATCCCACTTGTTTGCGTTGCGATCCGCATTCATTGCGTTGCACAATAAAACGCCCCTCCACATTCAGAGGGGCGCAACATTTTACATTCTTTCCGGTGCGGCAACGCCGATGAGTTTCAGCGCATTCGCAATTGTCGTGCGTGTTGCTGTGATGAGTGCGAGACGTGCTTCGGACAGGTCGCGGTTATCCGGGTCGAGAACTTTTTCAGCATTGTAGAAGCTGTGGAATTCTGCGGCCAGCTCCTGGATATAGTTCGTAATCCGGTGCGGCGAGCGGAGTCTTGCTGCATCGCTGACGGCACGCGGGAAGTCGCCGATTTTCTTCAACAGCGACAATTCCTTTTCTGCTTGCAATAAATCAACATGATCCGTTGAAGCGGCAAGATTCTTTTCCTCCGCTTGGCGAAGGATCGATGAAATGCGGGCATGCGCGTATTGCGAATAGTAAACCGGGTTTTCATTCGACTGCGAAATCGCCAAATCCAAGTCGAAGTCCATTTGTGAATCGGCGGAGCGCATCGCGAAGAAATAACGGACAGCGTCCAAGCCGACTTCTTCAACGAGTTCACGCAGCGTGACCGCTTTTCCGGTACGCTTGCTCATTTTGAATTTCTCGCCGTCTTTATATAGCTGCACCATTTGCGCAACTTCCACTTCAAGCGTATCGCGGTCGTAGCCAAGTGCCTCGATCGCCGCTTTCATCCGTGGAATGTAGCCGTGGTGGTCTGCTCCCCAAATATTGATGAGCTTATCGAAGCCGCGGCGCAATTTATCCTCATGGTATGCGATGTCCGGCGTCAAATACGTGTACGAGCCGTCATTTTTAATGAGGACACGGTCTTTATCATCGCCAAATGTCGTCGAACGGAACCAAGTTGCTCCGTCTTCTTCAAATACATGGCCATTCGAACGCAATTTATCGAGAGCGATGCCGATTTTGCCGTCTGTGTAGAGAGATGTTTCCGAAAACCAGTTGTCGAACGGCACACGGAAGTCTTCCAAGTCCTTCTTCAACTTTGCCAATTCGAAATCAAGGCCGTACTTCCGGAAAAACTCCTGACGCTCTTTTTCGCCGACGTTTACGTACTTGTCGCCGAATTCCTCCGCAAGCTTCTCACCGATATCGATGATGTCCTGTCCATGGTAGCCGTCCTCCGGCATTTCTTTTTCAAGACCTAATGCTTGGAAGTATCGCGCCTCGACTGAAAGGGCCAAGTTATTCACTTGATTGCCCGCGTCATTGATGTAATATTCCCGTGACACGTCAAAGCCTGCGAAATCGAGGATATTGCACAATGAATCCCCGATTGAAGCGCCGCGCGCATGACCTAAATGCAAGTCCCCCGTTGGATTTGCAGAGACGAATTCGACTTGGACTTTTTCATTTTTGCCGTATGTCGAACGACCGTAATCCGCTCCTTGGGCAAGTACCGTTTTGACGACTTCCCCTAAGTAATCGCTTTTCAGCTTGATGTTAATGAAACCTGGACCCGCAATTTCCAATTCCTTGATGGAAGTCGAGGACGTGTCCAATTTTTCAAGAATCGCTTCTGCAATTGCACGAGGCGGCTTTTTCGCGATCTTCGTCAATTGCATCGCGATATTCGTAGCATAATCCCCGTTGTCTTTGTTTTTCGGCGTCTCGAGTATGATATCCGGCATTGCCGATTCATCAGCAAGTCCTGAAGCGAGAACTGCCTCGCGGAATGCGTCTTTTATTTCCTGTTGTATCTTTTCAACTGCGTTCATTTTTGTCCCTCCGTAAAGTAAATCGTCAATTCGTGCCTGCCTAGCATTGCACCTTCCGCATGCAGTTCATAATGAGCGGTGAATTTGTCCGCCCCAACTTCGAGCTTCGTCGTTTTCACGAGGAGATCGAAAGTTGCTGGACCGCTGCCGTATGTACCCGGCCTCATTTCGCCTGGAGAAAACGGTAAGCGCATTTGAACAGCCCCGCTCCGCATGATTAACGCGTCTCCGTCCTCCAACTTCACCGTCGTCCGAACTTGCTGGCCCTTCAGATCTTCCACAAATCGCAAGTACGTCTTTCCGGCTTTTTCAATCAACGTCCCAGAAGCTTGGAGCTCGTGCTTATCAGCAGCCTGTCCAACGTGACGGATCGTTGATTCGAGCCGGACATCGACGTTTTGCCCTTCCATGTTTGATTCCACTCTTGCACCGCCCTTGACGTTCAAAATATCTATTCATTATATCGTTTTTCCCCGCACTATTCCAATAGATCGCGATAAATCTGTGCTTTTCGCCGATATGCCGTTTAACTTTTGTGCACCGGTTCCATACTGAATGGAAAGTACGGTGGGAGAAGGGATTGTATGAGAAGAGTCGATTATATAAAGAAAAAGAAAAGACAAAATTTCGTTCGGCGGATCGCCCTGTTGATCGTAACGGCACTGACTGCGCTTTTCACTATGTTTCTATGTCTTCGGCTTTACGCGCAAATTACGGGTGCCCCTTCGTTGAGCGTGCCGAAAGCGAGTGTGTTCCTTGATAAGAACGGGAAGCAGATCGGCGATAAGTTTTCGGCGGAGCGCAGGTATTGGGTGAATCTTGATGAAATTTCTCCGTTTCTGATCGATGCTGTCATCGCGACAGAAGACCGTAATTTTTACGAACATAACGGGTTTGATTACAAACGGATTGCCGGAGCCGTGTTGAAAGACATAAAGACGATGCGGAAAGCGGAAGGCGCAAGCTCCATTACTCAGCAGTATGCCCGGAATTTGTTTTTGACACATGAAAAATCGTGGAATCGAAAAATAAAAGAGGCGCTCTATGCGTATCGGTTGGAAACTTTTTACGATAAAGACGTCATTTTGGAAGGATACTTGAATACGGTTTATTTCGGTCATGGGATGTATGGCGTCGAGGCGGCGAGCAGGTTTTATTTTGCAAAGTCGGCGGAGGACTTGACGCTCGAGGAAGCCGCAGTGATTACGGCGATCGCGAAAGGTCCGTCCGTTTACGATCCTCTGGATAATCCTGAGCGTTCCCGTGATCGTCAATTGCTGATCCTCTCCCTGATGGAAAATCAAGGGTTCATAACAAATGCACAACGACAACGTGCGGAAGATGTGGCAGTGACGCTCAAAACAGAGGATTGGAAGGATATGAAGCGTGTCGCCCCATACTTTTTGGATGAAGTGTGGCGGGAAGCGGAACGGATTTTGAGTAAAAAAGGCCGCTATCCAGCTGAAGGCGGCTGGACGATCCGAACGACGCTCGATATGCAGCATCAGCAGACAGCCGAGGAATACATTGATAAATGGATGCCGGATAGCGGGCTGCAAGTCGGTTTCATGTCAATGGAGCCTGAAACTGGGAATATCACTTCACTCGTCGGCGGGATTGATTACAAAGAAAGTCCCTTCAACCGGGTGACGCAGGCGAAACGGCAGCCAGGATCTGCAATGAAGCCGATTTTGTATGCGGCTGCGCTCGAAGATGGCTATAATCCGCTCACATTCATGTCGACGGAACGGACGATTTTCACATATGACGAAGGCCGTTCGACGTATGAGCCGAAAAATATTAACGGC
Source organism: Sporosarcina sp. SAFN-015 (assembly GCF_051966875.1). GTDB lineage: Bacteria > Bacillota > Bacilli > Bacillales_A > Planococcaceae > Sporosarcina. Next base: position 329,264 of record NZ_JBQCKP010000001.1, read on the forward strand.
AAGTTTGCGGGCCATCCGATCTCCCTCGCCCAGGCGATCGCCATCTCGGATAATGTTTACGCTGTGAAAACGCTTGAAGATGTAGGGTATAAAAAGTTCAATAAAATGGCGGAGAAGCTTGGTCTTGATGTCAAATTCCAAGAATCCCCGGCAGTCGCGTTAGGCACTTCAACCGTTACGCTGCTTGAAATGACGAATGCCTATAACCGGATTTCCTCGGGCGGGCTGGAAGTGGAACCGACGACGATCTTATCGATCACCGATGCAGATGGGAAAACAGTGTACGAGCAGCCGAAGAAAAGCACGAAACGGGTCATTACCGAGCAGGACGCATTCGTGCTCACCCATTTAATGACAGGCATGTTCGACCCGGTCTTCAACGACTACTCCGTTTCGACGGGGCTGTCGATGCGCTCGAAGCAGAAAAGGCCGTACGCCGCAAAATCGGGGACGACGATTTCCGACCAGTATTTGATCGGCTACACCCCTTCGCTGACAGCGGGGATTTGGACGGGATACGACGTCGGGCAGCAATTGACGGAGCTTGAAGACAAATCCGCCACGAAGAAAATATGGATCGACTTCATGGAGACGGTGCATGCCGGCAAAACCCCTGAACCGTTCATCCCTCCAAAAGGCGTGAACGGCGTCATCGTCGACGTCGAAACCGGCGGCATCGCGGTGAACGAATGTCCGAAACAGCGGCTTATGTATTTGAAGGAAAAAGACATGCCGCAAAAGCTTTGCACCGACAAAAACTTGCGCGAGGAGCGCAACGGCGATGACGATGATTCAGGCACGTTCGAACTTTTCCCGTTTTCGTTTTTTGAATGAACAAAAGCGAAGGGCGCCTGCCTAGAAGCGACGGGCATAAGGCGAAGATGCGGGCGTGGCGCCTTTTGCCACAGAGCAGCTTTGACTTATGACCCCGAGCTTCTGGCGTCCGGAGCTGGATGATGACAAAAGCGAAAGCCGTTACGGAGAACGGCTTTTGCGAGCACAATCACTATCAAGATTTGCATAGCAACTTTGCCTTATGAGCTAGCGCCCGGAGTCTGGACGATGAACAAAAGCAAAGGAAGAAAATCAAAAAAGCTTTGCCTTCTGAATTAAATCAGTGAGGCAAAGCTTTTTTACCGTTGAACACGGTTTCGCACATCATGGCTCTTCGCTTGGGTTATGTAGAACCATCAAATTGGCTAGCGCCGCATACTTCGGTTGTCCTAGCTTACAATTGCAAGCTGTAAGTTCAGTGTACTTCCTTTTTCCAAGACATTCAACCTCATAAGTCGCAGAAGTCACCAAATTTCACAGTTTGTTCATAATTCAGGTGAATCGACACCAAGATCGATACGTAGTTTCGGTTCGCTGCGCTCCCACATTTCATGATTGTGGCGTGACAGGAAGTCCGCGAGAATCTGCTTCGACTTGTCGTCCATATGATCTACAATAATATTCCGCTTCATCGATTTGTCCATTTTATTCACATGATCCGCCAAAATTTTATACCCTCTGCGCTTTTCGCGGTTCACGACCATTTCGCATGCGGTAACACCTGCATAATAGGGGCCGTCCTCTTTGAAATCGATCGTCACCCAGACGAGCCAGTACGGTTTGCCGCCTTCCGAATCTTCGCGGTTCGTCGTGAATTTCACGCCGCGCTCCGTATCGCTTCGAGCATGCATCGCCCCGATTTCGATGCGCGCCTCCCCTTCTTCGATATCGACGATGACCGGCGAGACGTTTTCGAGTGACAATGATCCGATGCCGAACCCTTTATGTCCATCAGTCGGATCATCTTTTATGATGGTGAATCCCATTTTCTTTTTCGGTTTCTGCTCATTCGTCATTCCTATAACCCCTCCCACTCTGCTATTATATACACTATACATAAGTTTAGGCGAAAGGGGGAACTAGTATGCCATATGTAACCGTGAAAATGCTTGAAGGCCGTACGGAAGAACAGAAGCGCAATTTGGTTAAAAAAGTGACGGACGCTGTTGCAGAAACGACTGGCGCGCCTGTTGAAAACGTTGTAGTTTTCATCGAGGATATGCCGAAAAACCATTACGGCGTTGCCGGAAAGCTTTATAGCGATAAATAATAATTGGAGCGACGCGAGAATCGAGATTCTCGCGTCGTTTTTTATTGCTGGGGAATGGCTTTGGGCGCGGGGCGACTTGCTTTGGACGCGCAGGGGCTTGCTTTGGACGCGCGGGGGTTCACTTTGGACGCACGGAGACTCGCTTTGGGCGCGCGGAGACTTGCTTTGGACGCGCGACGACTTGCTTTGGACGCGCGGGGGCTCACTTTGGACGCGCGGCATCTTGCTTTGGACGCGCGGCAGCTCACTTTGGACGCGCGACGACTTGCTTTGGACGTGCGGAGTCTTGCTTTGGACGCGCGGAGACTCGGTTTGGACGCGCGGGGGCTTGCTTTGGACGCGCGCAGACTTGCTTTGGACGTGCGAGGGAACGCTTTGGATGCGGGCTTGCCCTAATTTAACCCCCTGCCCCATGTCGCGATTCCAACAAAAAAATCCCCTTGGCAAAAGGGGATTTCCGTAACTTATGCAACACTCGAGCACGCCCGCAGCTCCGCAATGAAATCAAATGCGGCTTGCATTTCGTCTTCGGTGAAGTTCAGTTTATTTTTCACAATATGCACTTTGGCGATTTGCTCGTCCTTCGGCAAGTAATCGAAATAAAGCAAAGTCGACACAAGCTCCAAAAAACGAGAGCTTTTGTCATTTAGCCGACGGATGCAGTCCGCAAGTTTTTCATGCGGCGCATCAGCTGTTTCGAGGAACTGGCCGCCCTCTTCTGTCACATTGTAGCTATATTGAACGTACGAGCCCTTGTCCGTGCAGCTTTCCGATAGGAAGCCCATTTCGCAAAGCTCCTCGACACGGAGCGTCAATTCCTCCGAATAGGGGCCGTACATATGCAACTCGTATTTTTCGGCGAACGGAAATTCCATCTTCTTCGCGATATAAATCATCTTCTGCAATTTCTTCCGCCCGTTCACTTCTTCCGCCATGGCAATGAATTGCACAATTCTTGCATGTTCCTGCAGCAATTTATTCACCTCTTAACATTCGTAAAATCTTATCATATAAAGGATTTTCCTTTGATTCCAAAAGGTCTTCCGGGAAATATATTTTATGGTCGGTCCGCCGTTTGCCTGAAATGGCATCGACGATTTCCGATGATCGCGACAGCTCGCTCAGCTCGCCGTTCGGCATTTGCAAATAGATCGGCACGCGTTCATTTTCTTCACCGGGCCTGTAGAAATCATACGGTAAGTCGGACGAGGAATCTGTCACAAGATAATATTCCGGATCAAGGCCCGCTTCCTTGAACAGCCTCTCAAGCTCGCCGATTTTCCGGTATTCTGTCGCCGGATCGAACTCGGCATATTGGAACAGTCTTCGGTTCAAGAAACGGTCGCACAAATCCGCCAATACGGCGTCTTCTTCCTTGCGCCACCATTGGAAATACGTCGTAAGCACACCTTCATCCAACATGATGTACTCCTCTAGACCGAATGTCCGATCGAAGAACGCTTTGAAATGAACAGGCTCGTACGTAAAAGAATAACCGCTGTTATGTAGATGTCTTGCTCGATGCAGGATTTTCATGAGAATGACTTCCGCGCTTCGCGAAACAGGGTGGAAATAGACTTGCCAATACATTTGGTAGCGGCTCATTATATAATCTTCCACTGCGTGCATTCCGCTAAACTTAATAACTACCTGTTCTTCAGCAGGCCGCATGACTCGTAAAATCCGCTCCATATCGAAGTGTCCGTAGGAAACACCAGTGTAATAGGCGTCCCGTTGCAAATAATCCATCCTGTCGGCATCGATCTGGCTTGAAATAAGGCTGACGACGAGCTTGTCCGGATATGTCTTGCCGATGACGTCCGCGATCCTTTGCGGAAAATCAGGCGAGACGCGGCGCAGCACTTCATTCACTTCCGTATCTCCTGTCAAAATCGCCTGCGTGAACTTCTCGTGATCGAGCGTGAACACCTTTTCAAATGCATGCGAAAACGGGCCGTGGCCGAGGTCATGCAGCAAAGCAGCGCACAGCGTCAATAATCGCTCTTCGTCATTCCATTCCTCACGTCCGCTGAAGCCGTCGTCAATGATCCGCCTCACAATTTCATAGACGCCGAGCGAGTGTTGGAAGCGGCTATGTTCCGCTCCGTGGAAAACGAGATACGTTGTCCCGAGCTGCCGGATCCTTCGGAGCCTTTGGAATTCCCGCGTCCCGATGACGTCCCATATGACTTTGTCGCGCACATGGATATACCGGTGGACCGGATCCTTGAATACTTTCTCTTCGAAAAGCTTTTCATTTTTATAGTCCACTTATTCATCCACCTCCGTCGACGCATTTTCTTAAGTATATCAAAAAGTGAGCGAGAGAAAAGGAAGGTTTCATTGAAATGAATGCAATTATTTTTATCTCTGTTCCAGTTTGGATGAATAAAAGGCTTACACACTGTGCACACTGACCGTAAGAAAGAGACTATGAACATGGCAGGAGGCAAGGAGATGGTGAAAGTTAGACAGGATGCTTGGCTTGAGGAAAATGATATTTTATTAGCCGAGACGGTGCTGCGGCACGTCCGGGAAGGAAGTACACAGCTAAGCGCATTCGAAGAGGTCGGAGATGCGCTCAACAGAACCGCGGCCGCGTGCGGTTTCAGATGGAATGCAGTCGTCCGCCGCGATTACGAGAAAGAACTGGCAGAGGCGAAAAAAGAACGGAAGCAGGCAATGCGCGTACTAGGCGCGGACTTCAAACGACGCAGCCAGCAATTATATAGCCCTGCGCCAGGAGTCGATCAAGAGGAAAGGACAGCTATCCCTCTATCCGCTTTATCGCTCGATACAGTCATTGCTTATTTGATCCGTTTACACCATACAGGCGGAGGCGACTCTGAATCACTCAGATGGAAGCAGACTGCTAAAATGGCAAACGACAAAGTTGAATCTCTCCAAAAAGAGATCGACAAACTGCAGCAGGAGAATAAAACACTCCGCAACGATTACGAACAATTCGTCCAAATCATGAACCGGGCACGCCGCCTCGTCACTTTGGAAGATGAATCCGAGCGCACGGCTCCCGTCTTCACGATGGAGCGAAACGGAAATCTAGTATCGAAAGAACCGCCGATCAATCACTGATCCGGCGGTTTTTCATTTGTCATCAACCTCGCGCAAGCATTTTCTGGTTCCGCTCAACGACTCGGTTCAAATAAAACAAATAAAGCTCCATCTCTTCCGGCGTGAGGCCGCCCACTTGCACTTCCTTCTCGGAAAGTGCCCGAAGCAACAGTTGGACGCGGATGCCGACTTCATTCACCGTCAACGGCTCGCCGATCAATTCCGACAGCGATGCCATCACTTCCGGTCGGATGTCCGGATAGACGAACTTCGTCTGTTCACCTTGAAGACCCGTTTCGTATAAATCGCGAATGAGGCGGGCGCGCTCAGAACCGCTGCCTTCCACGCACAAGTACACTTGGATCGCGACGCCTTGGCGCAATCGGCGTTGCGAAATTCCCGCGAACTTCCTGCCGCCGATGCTCAAATCATACGTACCCGGGCAGTAGGAACCGACAATTTCATACGCTTCGATCTGTTCAGCCACTTCCGGGAAGAGCATGCGAACAAATTCCACCATCGCTTCGTACCCTTCCGGAATATCGATGGACCCTTCCTGTTCAGAAAGGACGATGGAAATATTAAGTACGCCTTCATCCAGAACGACCGCGAGACCACCCGAATTCCGGACAATCGTTTTATAACCGGCTTCTTGGAGGAGGGGCAACGCTTCTTCAATATGGGGCAGCCGATGGTCTTGGATCCCGAGTACGACTGTTTCATCATGCACCCACGTGCGGACGGTCGGCACCGTCCTAATTTGTCCGACGAGATGGCAGAGCGTATCGTCCATCGCGAACGATTCAAGGGCCGATCTATTTTTTGCGGTCATCGATTCGTCGATGAAACGCCATTTTGGGAGTTGTAAATTGGACATTTTAAATTCTCCTGGTCATCTTTTTGCATGCTGAAAATTTTACCGATATAAGCATACACCAGTTCCATTGGCGGGAACAGTCATTCATTCTTGTCGATTGTATGACTTCTTTGCTTAGGAACCGTGTTTTCACATTCATTATGCTACACTAGGGGTAGAATTAAATTCACGAATAAAGGAGTTTGAATTCATATGAACGAAGCAGCAATTACACTCGATGGATGGTATGTGCTCCATGATTTCCGCACGATGGATTGGGCGTCATGGAAGTTGATTTCAAAAGAGGAACGTCAAGCAGCTGTCGAGGAATTCATGGCCTATTTAGATAAACTTCAGCAAGCGGATGACGCGAAGACAGGCAGCCATGCGTTTTACACGGTTGTTGGTCAAAAAGCGGATTTCATGCTTATGACATTGCGTCCGACGATTGACGAACTGCAGGAGCTTGAAGCTGAATTCAATAAATTGACGATCGCAGATTACACGGTTCCAGCTTACTCATACGTATCTGTCGTAGAATTGTCCAATTATCTTGCAGGCGAGTCTGATGAAGATCCGTATCAAAACCCGTATGTGCGAGGACGTCTATATCCAGAACTTCCGCGCAACCAATACATCTGCTTCTACCCGATGGACAAAAAACGTGAAGGCGAAGACAACTGGTACATGCTTAGCATGGACGATCGCAAGGCATTGATGCGCAGCCACGGAATGATCGGCCGCGGATACGCTGGCAAAGTGAAACAGATCATCTCCGGTTCTGTCGGTTTCGATGATTTCGAATGGGGCGTTACATTATTCTCGGATGATGTACTCCAATTCAAGAAGTTAGTTTATGAAATGCGCTTCGATGAAGTGAGCGCGCGCTACGGCGTGTTCGGTTCGTTCTTCATCGGCACATTGCTCGATGGAGAGAAGAAAAAGTCGTTTTTCACAGTATAAGGGAAAGAGCCTCTAAATAGAGGCTCTTTTTTATGTTCTATATCGCCTGATGTTGTATGCTAACCGCCTGATTGAATCAAACGAACGCCTGATATCGCTCACCAACCGCCCGTACTGATGGCTCATTCGCCTGAACAGACAATTCCATCATTCCAAAAAGTTCGTGACGACTTCCATGAACAAGCGCGGCTGCTCGACATTCGGTGCATGGCCAGATAATTTGAATTCCAAGAATGCGCCTGCTGGAATAAGTTCAGCAGTCTCTTTTCCGTAATCAGGAGGATTCAATCCGTCGTACAGACCGCCGATGACGAGTGTCTCGGCACTGATGCGATGCAAATCGTTCCGGAAATCGAATCCTTCCAACGCCTTCGATGCGATGGCTTGTTCATGCAACGTCAATTGTTCACTATGCTCCGCAGTTTCATGCAGCCATTTCCCGACCGCCTTTTGGTTATGAAACATATATTTCGAGGCGGCAACCATTTTATCGATCGGCGTCATGCCTTTCATTTCATCAGCATGGCGATCGTAAAGCTCTTCCATGGAAGCCTGTTCGCCGTGGGATTTCGTTGCGACAAGCACGAGCTTCTTCACCCGGTTGCCCAATTCGATGGCAACCCCTTGCGCTATGTAACTCCCCATCGACACGCCGATCATGTAAAACGAATCCAGTCCAAGATGATCGACGAGCGCGATTGTATCCCGGATATGATCTTCCAATTCATAGTGCGGCGGCTTCTCTGAATTCCCATGTCCACGGGCATCAGGCGCTACGACCCGGTAGTTATTTTTAAATTGATCGATTTCATGCCGAAACATCTCACTATTGCTCGTCAAGCCGTGCAACAATAAAAGCGGAAAGCCATCCCCTTCCTCCTGATAATAAATCTCTATACCATCCGTGTTCAATATAGGCATCATACCACTCCTCCGAAAAAGCACTTTGCCTATCCATACCCTTATTTCAATAAATAAAAAAAGAGCCTAGACGGCTCTTCGCTTTTTATTTCCGCAACCATTCCATCATATCCGCCTTCAAATCATTCCCATTCCAAAACGTCAATGCCGCATCTTCGCCAATCCGCTCAACGAGTTGTTCAACATAGTCTGTGCCGAGTAAATAACCAAGGCGGTTGTAACCGAAATAGCTGCCGCCCGATAGACGGAACCATTCTTTTTCCTTCGTCATGTCCCAATCCCCGACTGCGTCTTCCAAAAATCGCCGCTTTACCTCAAGTTTATTGTCCTCATAACATTTCACCCACGGATCGCCTTCATCGTCGTATGTAAAATAGACCGGCTCCGGAAGTCCCGGGACTGTCCGCTTCGATAAATACGTGGCGGCTCCTTCCGTAAATAGCGTCGTCAAACCATGTCCCCAATCGACGGTTGACCAATCCAGCCCATTGCGTGTGGCCATTGCAAAATGTGCCACATGACCGATTTCATGCGCAGTGATCACTTTCAAATGATTTCGCTCGGCGGATAGCTTCTCGACAGCAAAATAGATTTCGCGGCGATTTTCCCTCGTAACGAAGGCATTTGAACCGAATGTGCCGACCATCAATTTTAACGAAAGATCTAAGCCTAACCCGAATGATTGCTCGTACGTCTCATCCACTTCCCGAATAATGCCTGGCAAACTGGCAGAAGTGGAACGGATGTCATCCATCTTGGCTTCGTATTTCTGTAAAGCAGCTGACAAGCGCTCTTCCGTCCTTGGACAATGAATCGGAAAATATTTTTCGTACACTTTTTCATTGCTATTTAGATATGATTCCAAATCCGATAGCGTCGGCTGTTCTTTGGCTTCCCAAAAATCAAGGAATACCGGAATATCATTTTCAATATGCATATACTCTCCCCCCACTACTAGTATACATATTTTTCAGTCATCAACGAAGGTGGAAATGCATAAGGTGGAACCGAGGGGGTTATGTCGTGGCAGTATTAAAAGCCACAAACAGTGAAATTGATTTGTCAGCAAGGCTGATGCGGGTTGAAGCAGAGGGCGATGGACAGCTTGGGATGCTCATGGTCGGAAATGCTACTTTTATCAACTCGCGCGCGATCAGTACGTGAAGCTTGCGAGAAGCAATGTTGAAGGCGAACGGTTTCAGCCGGCAACGAGGTCACTTTGGTTTTTCCAACCTTCTGGAACCTGCCCAGCCCAATGGCACAATCAATGGAATACTGGAAGATACAAAGCGCACTGCTTCTATTCCCCTACCGAACAAGATTGTCCACAAGTCTAAAAATTGAAAGGATGAAAAAATGGTCCAATATTATTATTATCCCGGTTTTCAACAACCACAAATGCAAATGCCTACAACGCCGCCACAGATTCCTGCAGCAGGTCGGCCACCATTCAGGGAGGAGTCGTATATTGAAAATATCCTCCGCCTCAACAGGGGCAAACCCGGCATATTCCATTTCTCTTTCGAACATGCCGTCGAACCCGGAAAGAATACGCTAGCAATCCCGGGGGTGGTAGAAGCTGCAGGTCGAGATCACGTTATCTTGAGCACAGCTACCGGCAAACGTTATTTGATGCCTATGATTTATTTCGACTATGCGGAGTTTAACGAGGAATTGAATTACTTTAATCAGCAACCCGGACTTTAAACCGAACAAAAGTCTTCCCTTGCCAACACGGCAGTGGAAGACTTTTTTCATTATCCCAACTTCTCCTCAAGCACGTCCCGGAAACGATCCGGTTCATCCAAACGGATTGCAGCCATATTGAATTTCTTCTCCATTCCCATAAACAAAGTCGCCTTCAGCGGCTCCTTGAAATGAAGGACACAATTCGGCTTCGCTTCCTCCATATCCCGCGCAATGAACTCGATCAGACCTTTCGACTTCAGGTTGCACTTTGCCGCATCTTCAAACCATTCGATTTTATCAATCGCGTCAAAAGGAATTTCCATACGTTTCCCGAGTCCAAGGGAAATGTGCATTCGATTTTCTTTCACTGCCAATGGATTCAGTCGTACAGTTTGAATATCCGCAATAAAATAGATGACCGAATAAATATTCAAGATGAGCAGTACGATGGACAAAATCATTGATTTCCCATGAAGCCACCAATGGATGCCGATCGTTTCTATGACGATGGCATGGATAAGCATAATGTTGAAGGCGAGCATACTCGTTTTCTGGTGCAAGGAAAAGAGCGTCTCCCCTGTGGGTGGTTTCCTTTTCCAAGAAGCGAAAGCATAGTAGAACATGAGCGATTCCGCAGCGATGATGGAAATGAGCGGATGGGACGACACCCTTTCTTTGACGAGCGAAGGAAAGGCGAATAAACCACTATTGTTTCCCTGTTTCAACTCTCTTACAATGCCAGGCAGATGTTTGACTAACAGGAAAAGAAGCCCAATTTCCGCAAGTACAATCAATCCTTCAAGCCCAATTGCAGCATATGGGATGAATTTGAATGGCTCAAAATATTCATGAGGAATAATGAACCTCGCTGCAACAAGCCCAATCACCATAAATGTAATGAATCGTTTCAGCGTAAAGCCTTTCTTGCGCGTCATCGCCAAAATTAGAAGCGGCGCAACAATCGCCAAATCCAACAGCGAACCGATCACAACTGCCCGGGAATCGTCCGGCATCGGAATCGCAGGCAGCCGGTACGCTAAATAATTACTAACAAGAACGAGAAGCAGCAATGCAGCAAACAAACTTTGCTTTGAACGTAGTCGGGTCAATACCATGGAATCTCCCCCTTTTCTACTAGTTTACTAAAGAGTGCGAATACAATCACAGGATAGTTTTGACAGATTTATGGAGGTTTTTATGATCTTGAGCACGCGGGCGGATTCTTGAGCGCGGATTCGAGTTCTTGAGCGCTCGGGTGGGATTCTTGAGCGCGGATTCGAGTTCTTGAGCGCGCGAGCCGATTCTATGAACGCGGGACACCCCTCCTCCCTCCCTTCCCTATGACGCGATTCAAAAAAAACGGTCTGAAGAACTGATGCTCTTCAGACCGTTTCCAATTCACTTTCCGAACTTTACTGTTGCAATGATAAGCATGATCCAGCCGACGATAAAGGCGACGCCGCCGATTGGGGTGATAGCGCCTAAAATGCCGATGCCGGATAGGCTCAAAACGTATAGGCTGCCGGAGAAGATGATGATGCCGGCGAGCAATAGATAGCCTGCCCATGACAAAGTGGTCGACGGGCCGAAGAGCGATGTGCTCATAAGGATGCCGACTGCGATAAGTCCGATTGCATGGAACATTTGGTATTGGACGGCTGTTTCCCAAATAGCGAGATACCGTTCAGAAAGACGCTCTTTCAATGCATGCGCGCCGAACGCGCCGAGAGCTACGGCAAGGGCTGCATTGACAGCACCCGCGATAATGAAAAATGGCATATGGTTTCCTACTTTCCGCTTGAAATAAAAGTTCTACTTCTATGATAAACATTTTTGCCGCCCATTCACAGTGAAAGGACGGCAACTTAATTCAACCGAAGTCATCCTACTTCCAACACGGAAGGATGGATACAGATATATCTACGATTCAGCAGGTATTCTTGCCCCGGCTGAATTAAGTTAGCCTCCGGCGGATGCCACAGATTTTTAAAGGAGTTTATCGAGCAAGCTCAATAAAAATCCGGACGCAATTACGCCGAGGCGTAATTGATTTATTACCAATTAAAAGTCGAAGATCGAGCCGCCGTTTGCATCCTCTTCCTCAAGCGGCCTGCTTTCCAATGAAGAAATTCTCGGCTGATGGGAAATCGCCATCGTTCTCGGCGTAATAATCGGTTCGTCTTTCTGATCACTGACGAGAACGACTTGGCAGAGCGCCCGAATCGCCGTCAACGCCTCTCGGACGGCTTGGTCGTCTTCTGCAGATTTTGCGTAATTCAGCTGGCGTTGCATTTCCTCAATGATCCGTTCGGTTGAAATCATCTTCTTGCATCCCCTTTCTTCGGTTCGAATTTCATGCATTCCATGCCGGATGATCGTCTGACAACGATTGACGGCAGTTCCCTTGTTTTAAAACCATATGCCTTGCAGCCACGCGGGCTTTTCGGATCCCATGTTACGAAAAAGTATTGACAACGAAAACAATTTACAGCCATGCGGCCACCTCTTCCCTTACATCCCTTCGTCTGTCCGGCACCAGTCGATCGGCGTTTCATTCCACCCTTCCAAAATGGCATTCGCCTTGGAATAGGGCTGACTGCCGAAAAAGCCGCGGCTTGCGCTAAGCGGACTCGGATGGACGGCTTCAATGATGGCGTTTTTTTGCAAATCGATCAGCTTCTTCTTCTCCTGCGCCGGGCGCCCCCAAAGGATAAAGACGACCGGCTCATCGCGTTCGGATAAGCGTCGGATCACTTCGTCGGTGAATTGCTCCCACCCTTGCTTCCGGTGAGAATGCGCCTGCCCTTCCCTCACTGTCAGAACAGTGTTCAACATAAGTACGCCTTGCTTCGCCCAGCCAGTCAACGTCCCATTTTCGGGAATATCGCATCCGATGTCGGACTGCAATTCCTTGAACATATTCCGCAAGCTCGGCGGAATCTTGACGCCAGGCTTAACCGAAAAGCTGAGGCCATGCGCTTGTCCAGGCCCATGATATGGATCCTGACCTAAAATTACAACTTTCACATTCTTGAAAGGTGTCAGTTTGAAAGCTGTCCACATATCTTCCATGAGTGGGTACACATTCTGGCATTCATATTCTTTTTTTAGAAAATCGCGAAGTTGCAAGTAGTACGGTTTCTGGAATTGCTCCGCAAGCACTTCATCCCAATCATTGCCGAACCTCTTTTTCTGCAAGCATCTCACTCCTTGAATTCGATCGTCACGTCATATCCCGCGAATGAGAACATTTCCGATAACGTCTTTTCGGCATTGAATTGCGCCGTCTTCAAAACTCCTTGGCCGGTCGCTTCCTCGACGATAAGCTCTTTCGCCTCAGCTGCCAACTCGTACGCTTCTTTTATATCTGCCTTTTGACGGAAAACGCCTTCGTATGAATAGACTTCGACTTGATCAAAATAAATTTCCGCTCCCCCGAGGAAGGTAGCAGGCGGCAAAATGAGCTTCGCCGTCTTATTCTTTTCATCTATGATTACATCTTTTTCTGTTAGCTCGGACAAGTCAACGCCCGCCTTCACCGATCCCGGTATGACGACGAGCAGTTGCCGCTTTGTCCCCGGCACATTTAATCCGATGCTTTGTCCAAACAGTTGATTGTCCTGTCGTTCGACGATGACTTTCGTATACGCTTCCGCTGTTGCCATTTCGTTCAGCTCTTGTATTTGTTCGAGGAATACACCTTTCTGTTCCGTGAAGGTGCTCCCTAGTTTTAAAAATTGAAAAGCGATGAACGGAAGGGAAATGACGGCGAGCAGGAGAAGCACGGCCAGCAAAATTGCCGATCGCTTCCACATTGAAAGGAATCTGAACGGCATGCGCGGACGCCAAGATTTTCGTTTGCGGCCGAGCGCCTCTTCCACTGTGACCGCACTCTCCGAATCTGACGCCTTCAATTCTTTCAGCAGTTTTTCAATTTCCTGCAATTTCTTTTTATCTTCCATACCCTTTTTCACCTTCCTTCGACACTTGTAATCGCACATTTTTACTTATAGTTGTACGTTTAGCGTATCTAAAAGTTTCGCAGCGGACAACAGATAAGCATAGAGCCATCCGCTTTTCATTCGAAAACTCGTAAACATGCATAATTCTCCATAATCCCGCAGAAACCGCCATACGATTGCAATAATTGTATTTTTTCATCAATTTGATTAGTATTAAAAGCGAAGGCAATCCAACATAAAGGAGACTTCCAGCTATGACTTTGAAAAAGACATTGACCATTGCAGGATCAGATACGTCAGGCGGGGCGGGAATTCAAGCCGACCTGAAAACATTCCAAGAACACGGCACATACGGCATGACAGCTTTGACGGTTGTTGTGACGATGGATCCCGACAACAATTGGAGCCATAACGTCTATTCACTTCCGATTGATGTGTTGAAAGCGCAACTGAAAACAGCCCTTTCGACAGGCATCGACGCGATTAAAACAGGCATGCTTAGTACGGAGGAAGTCATCCAAACTGCGGGCGAGGCGATTGCGGAGTCCGGACTCAACCACGTCGTCATCGATCCCGTCATGGTTTGTAAAGGCGAAGACGAAGTTCTCAATCCGGGAACTGTCGACGCTATGGTGCAATATTTGCTTCCAAAAGCCGAAATCGTAACGCCGAACTTGTTCGAAGCAGGACAATTGGCGAGCATGAAAACACCATCTACCATTGAGCAAATGAAATCGGTAGCCGAAAAGATCCATTCACTTGGCGCACGCAACGTCGTCATCAAAGGCGGCAAACAGCTTCAGCACGAAAAAGCGGCGGATCTATTTTATGACGGCAAGACATTCACGCTGCTCGAAGCGGAAAAAACGGCTACGCATTATAATCATGGAGCGGGCTGCACGTTCGCCGCTGCGATTACAGCAAACCTCGCGAATGGCCTCGACGTGAAAGAATCCGTCATCGAAGCGAAGAAATTCGTTACTGCGGCGATCGCGAACGGCTGGAAGTTGAATGAATATGTAGGACCCGTCATGCACGGCGCAAAAAACCGTATCGGCGCACCGGATATTACAGCATCGGAGATTTGATTGCTTGAAGGTCAGAAGAGAGTTTTCTCTTCTGACCTTTTTTAGTTATCGGTCATTTCCCCGCGGATATCGATCATTTCCCGAAGGTTATCGGTCAATTCGGTGAAGTTATCGGTCATTTCCCAGAACTTATCGATCAATTTCACATATTTATTGTCATTTCATGACCTTTGACCCATGTAATTTTGTTCCGTCTAGACTCCGGGCGCTATTAGGGTGCCTTAATTTCTGCCAAAAGCGCAGAAATACGGCAAATCGAACCCTTCGCAGTTCGTTTTGCTCGGGTCATAAGTCAGCCATGCTGTACGGCAAAAAGCGCCGTTTCGCATGTCCGCCTTATGCCTGTCGCACCTGAGCAAGCGCCCTCCGCTTTTGTTTCAAGCACCACAATCGCATTCATTTTCACTTTTCTATATACTGAAGTTATGTGATTTTGTAAGAAGGAGGATTTATCATGGAACCTGTGAAACCGGATCAGTTGCAGGAATTGCTGAATTCCTATGCGAATAAAGACGTTTACATCCATCTTGAAACGACGAATGGTGCGTATGCAGCCCATTTCAAGGAAGGATTTTTCAACGCGGGGGCATTCATCCGGAATGTCGTCGTCAAATATGAGCTCGGGAAAGTGGCGGGCGAATCGCCGCATCGGGTCGGCTTGAAGTTGCCGTCAGGATGGATTTATGCGCAAGGGATCACTCACTACACGGTCGATGAACACGATCGGCTGCTCATGGCTGGGCTCGACCCTGATGGAAAACTTGCCGTCGCACTCGAAATTAGTGAAACACCGTTTACATATTAAGCTGTTTGATTGTTAAGGAGGCTTATCGATGATTAAAGAAGAACGCCACGTACTCGTCATTTTCCCGCACCCGGACGACGAAGCTTTCGGCGTATCGGGTACGATTTCCACGTATATCGAAATGGGGGTTCCCGTCACATACGCTTGCCTGACATTAGGCGAGATGGGCCGGAATCTCGGCAATCCCCCTTTCGCTAACCGCGAAACGCTGCCGCAAATTCGCAAGCAAGAATTGCAAAATGCCGCAGCCGCGATGGGACTTACAGATTTACGGATGATGGGCTTGCGCGATAAGACGATAGAATTTGAGGATGACGAAAAGATGATCAAGCTCGTCACCGATTTAATTGAAGATACGAATCCGTCGCTCATCATCACATTCTATCCGGGACTCGCCGTCCACCCAGACCACGATGCAACTGGACGCGCCGTCGTCCGTGCCGTCAGGAGGATGAAAGAATCCGAGCGCCCGACACTGTATACGCTCGCTTTCGCACATAATACAGCGGAAATGATCGGCACACCTGACGTCTTCCATAACGTCGAAGGAGCGGCTCAAAAAAAGCTCAACACATTGAATGCGCATGCTTCCCAAACCGTATGGATGATGCGCGATATGGAGAAAAGGCTGGCTGAGAAAGATCCTGAAGCGTTAAAATGGCTGCACGAAGAGAAATTTTTCACATACAAATGGGACCGGGATTTCGAATAAACATCCCAACTGATCATGCCCCGTTCGCAATAGCAAACGGGGCATTTACATAGCAAAACGAAAAAACTGAAAAGAGTGATTTTGTTCCAGTATATTTACAACTAGCAGAAAAATAGGTAGTATGTATGATTATACAACAATATTGATACTTTATTCATAAAGGAGCAAACTAGAGTTGAAAAAACATCATTTATCCACTTGGCTCTACTTTCTAATTCCATCCATACTCGGTATCATCCTATTCATGATCCCGCTTAAATTCGGAGAAGAATGGAAAGTTCCCATTGCAAAGCTTGCGGATATTCTATCCGGCTGGCTCGAACCCGCTATGCCAATGACCGCAATGATTATTATTGTTATCGCGGCAATTGGATCGCTTGTTTATGCATTCATCCCGCGTTCCAGTTCTAAACCTTCTCTTATGGAAGGCTTGTTCAAAGTAACTCCGTTCTGGGTCGTCACCCGAATTATCGGAGCTGTTTTCGCCATCATGGTTACTTTCCAAATCGGACCTGAGGCAATTTGGAATGAAAATACGGGTGGTCTGCTTCTAGCACCAGATGGTCTTGTTTCATTCTTATTTACGATTTTCCTTTTCGCAGGACTTTTATTGCCATTATTATTGAATTTTGGTCTTTTGGAGTTTTTCGGTACGATGATGGTGAAGGTGATGCGTCCATTATTCAAACTTCCAGGACGTTCCTCCATCGATGCGCTCGCTTCATGGATCGGCGATGGTACGATCGGCGTACTGTTGACGAGCAAGCAGTATGAGGATGGCCATTATACACAACGGGAAGCGGCAATCATTGCGACAACGTTTTCAGTCGTTTCAATTACGTTTTCACTCGTCATTATCGATACGGTTGGCATGTCCAACTACTTCCTTCCGTTTTACGCAACAGTACTGGTGACTGGCGTCATTTTAGCGCTCATCATGCCGCGGATTTATCCGCTTAGAAGCAAGAAAGAGGCGTATATCGACGGCCGGGAGTTCACGGGCGAAGATGAGCAACTTCCTGAAGGTTATAACGTATTCAATCACGGGCTGGAGAACGCATTGGATACCGCTTCGAAGAACCGTTCCATCAGCAGGATCTTCACTGATGGCATGCGTAACGTGCTCGATATGTGGATCGGCGTCGCACCGGTTGTTATGGCATTCGGTACGGTGGCGCTTATGTTGGCCGAATATACTGGTGTGTTCACATTTTTAGGAAAACCTTTTGAACCGATTCTTTCCGTGTTGGGCATTCCGGAAGCTGCGGCAGCCGCACAGACGATGGTCGTCGGTTTTGCAGATATGTTCCTGCCAGTCATTTTGGCTGACGGTTCCATTACATCGCCGATTACGTTGTTCACAATCGCAACGATTTCAGTCGTTCAGCTAATTTATATGTCCGAAGTCGGCGGTTTGATTCTTGGGACGAAAATTCCTATTAATATCCTAGATTTAATTATCATTTTCCTATTGCGTACACTCATCGCCTTGCCGATTGTTGCAGGTGTTGCACATTTACTGTTTTAATTAACGAAAAGCGGAAACGACCGCTTATGCCTGTCAGGCCTGGTCGTTGAAGCTAGACAATAACAAAAAGACCGCCGATCCATTTACCGGATCAGCGGTCTTTTTCATATCAAACATTCAATTTCTTTTTCAATTTTTCCAGCATATCGGCTGTCATTGCATCCAAATCGTATGTCGCTCGGAATCCCCATTCCGCGACGGCTGCAGACGGGTCAATGCTATTCGGCCAGCTGTCGGCAATCGCTTGGCGGACCGGATCGACATTATACGTCATTTCAAAATTCGGGATATGCTTGCGGATAGATGCTGCGATTTCACTTGGCTCGAAGCTCATCGCTGTCACATTGAAGGCATTGCGGTGCATCAATTTCGCAGGATTCGACTCCATCAAATCGACAATCGCCTGCAATGCATCCGGCATATACATCATGTCCATATATGTGCCTTCCGCTATGAATGACTCGTACTTCCCGTCCGTAATCGCCTTGTAATAAATATCCACCGCATAATCCGTCGTTCCCCCACCCGGCTGCGCCACATAGGAAATCAATCCCGGGAAACGCACGCCGCGCGTGTCGACGCCGAATCGGTGATAATAATAATCGCATAATAGCTCACCCGAGACTTTATTCACGCCATACATCGTTGTCGGCCGTTGCAAAGTGTCTTGAGGAGTGTTCATCTTCGGAGTTGAAGGACCGAATGCCCCGATCGAGCTAGGCGTGAAAAATTGCATATTGAGCTCGCGTGCTGTTTCAAGCGCATTCATAAGGCCGCCCATGTTGAGGTTCCATGCAAACAAAGGATTCTCTTCCGCTTTGGCAGATAAAAGCGCCGCCATGTGCATAATTGTATCCGCGCCGAAATCTTTCGCCACTTCGTGCATCTTCTTGCCGTCCGTCACATCGAGTACTTCAAATGGGCCAGCAATCGGCTCTAGCGGCTGACGTATATCTGTCGATAGCACATTATCCACGCCATATTCATTTTGCAGTTTGCCAATCAATTCTGAACCGATCTGGCCAAGCGCACCAGTCACCATGATTTTTTTCAATCCTGACTCCTCCTAATGGTCAAATGTGTTTATGGAAAGGACATATTTTTCTCAGAACATAATAAACTCTTTCACATCAATATAAAGAGATTATATTATGTGCACCTGTAAAACACAACATCTATTCCTTCCTTATCATCTTTTCCCTTTATTTATCTGGTATACTAGAGGAAAAACGTCGAGGTGCACAATGTTCAGTAAATATGCCAATCTCATTTTAGTTATTATCATCGGCGCATTATTGGCGGTTGCTTTATTTTTATCCGGCCTACAAATGTGGCTTGTTTTCACAATCGTTATGGTGTTCACTTTCATTTTAACGATGGGTTATCCCTTCTATATCATCTACAAAACGAAAAGTTTGAAACTGATTGACCGTTATTTGGCGAATCATCGGAGTAAACCGATTTTTAGCTACGCGTATACTTTGGCTCATGGATCGGATAAAGAGATTATCGAGTCATTGAAAAAAATCGTGAAATCTTACCCTCAAGCGGAAGTGCAAGATGTGTATAATGCCAATTTGCTAGTATTCCAAAAGGATTGGAGAGGATTGATAGAATCGTCAAAATCGATGACAACAACTTTCTACCGTGATTATTATGCGGGAATCGGGTATACAATGAGTAATAATAAGGAGAAGTCATCCGAAGCTTTGTCGAAAGTGCGAACTCCCTGGATGGTCCACTCCTTGAAGGCCGTCATGGCGTTGAAGCAGGGACAGGAGGATGTATTTAACTCCGAAACAGTTCTTGCAACGAAACATGCAGTCGGCATGCAACGCTATGTCGTGCATTATATGATGAAAAGACTGGCGAAAGGAGTTTTTTCGACCGAGGAGGTGTGAACATTGGACTTCATGGAAGAGACCTACGTAGAATTAAAGGACGGAAGACGTGGGCTTATTGTTGAAATGAGGCCGAATGAACCGATGCAATATGACGTCGAACTTCCAAACGGAGAATTGACGACTGTCTTCTACGATGAAATTGCCAAACAAGTCCACTTGCCGACGAGGTAGATGAAACAGAGAACGCAGAGAAAACCCATCTTTTTCAAAGATGGGTTTTCATATTTTTTAAAGCGTTTATCGAACAGTTCTCACGAATAATTGACCGTTGAGCATTGGGCATTCCAACTGGCCCCTCGCTTCAAGATCCGTCACAATCGCTTCCATATACCACTGATTATTTCCATCGAACGGCGTCAACCTTCGTAACGTTCTGTTCGATAATTCTTCAAATGAAATGATGCCTGCTTCACGAATGATCATAAGCATCACTTTTTTTATCTTGTCATATCTATACTTTACAATCGACGCACCGGCTTTGCCGTTTGATTGCAAAAGTTGGACGCTTTCATTGTATCGCATATTGCCCCACCTTTTCAAAGTGACCTACTTATATCTATTCCCATTTTCGTAGAAAGTTAATCATCGTTTATTAAAGATTTGTAGAAAAAAACTGCCGCATCGGCTAAGCGCCGACACGACAGTTATTTTTCAAATTATGAAATGACGCCGAGCTCTTTTCCTACTCTCTCGTAAATAGCTAGCGCTTCATCGATCATTTCCTTCGTGTGAGCGGCGGTCGGCATATTACGCACTCGGCCTTTGCCCTTCTGAACAGTCGGGAAGACGATCGACTTGGCATATACGCCTTCTTCGATCAACCGTTTTGAAAATTGTTGTGTCAATTTCTCTTCGCCGATGATGCACGGCGTGATCGGCGTTTCAGAAACACCGATGTCGAAGCCGAGTCGCTTGAGGCCCTCTTTCAAATAGTTTCCATTTTCCCATAGCTTATCATGCAGCTCAGTAGATTCTGTGATTTTATCTAGCGCGCCCATGATTGCAGCTACGTCGCCTGCCGGCAATGCAGTGGAGAATAAAAACGGCCGCGAGCGAACTTTCAGCCAGTCGATCAATGCCTGCGTTCCAGCAACATAGCCACCGACAACGCCGATTGCTTTTGACAATGTACCGATTTGGAAGTCGATCTCTTTTTCAAGCCCGAAATGCTTAACAGTCCCTTTTCCTTTGCCTGTTACGCCTGACCCGTGCGCATCGTCGACATACGTGATCAAATCGAATTCTTTCGCGATCTCTACAATTTCAGGAAGCTTCGCGATATTGCCATCCATTGAAAATACGCCGTCTGTAATATACATGAGCTTGCCGAATTGTCCGGACTCCTTCGCTTCTTTCGCTTTCGCACGTAAATCGTCCATATCTTGGTGCTTCACCCGAATGATTTTTGCGCCGGATAGACGGCAGCCATCAATGATTGAAGCGTGGTTCAATTCATCTGAAAGAATAGCGTCCTGCTTGTTCATGACCGCAGAAATCGCCGCCATATTACAGTTGAATCCGGATTGGTAGGAAATCGCTGCTTCCGTCCCCTTGAATTCCGCAAGTTTTTTCTCTAGTTCAATATGAATATCGAGCGTTCCGTTAATCGTTCGTACTGCTCCCGCACCGACGCCATACTTTTCCGTCGCCGCAATCGCGAGCTTTTTCAAATCTTCATTCGTTGCAAGCCCTAAATAGTTATTCGAGGATAGATTGATTAACTCTTTCCCCTTAATTGTAATGATGGGACCGTTCGGACCTTCTACCGGATCGATAACATTGTAAAGGCCTTGGTCGCGCAGTTCCTGTAAATTTTCCTGTAAAAAAGCATCGAGCACTTTTGACAAAATGATCTTCCTTTCAAACGATTGATGCCCCCATTTTAGCATAAGAGGACCCATATCGCAGAAGGAATCGCATTATACGTCAATCCATTTTGAAAGTTGTTTCGTCTTTTCCTCGAAGGATTTCCTTATAATGGCCTGATCGACAACTTCGCGCAGCCTGTTTTCACTATGGGCATGTGCATGCATATAACCGGTCGCGTCCATAATTTTCTCTTTGTATCGGCCGCTGATTTCGGCAATCTTCTCTTCTGCTTCCGCATCTTCCGTACATAACGAAACGAGATCAAGTATTTCATCCAACGGACTCTCAGGGTCGTATTCATGCGGCTGGGTCGCGTCAAACAAGCAAACCGACAGCTCCGGCAACAACAAGATGTCGACGCTTGTAGGATCAAGGCCACACCAACCGTAAAGCACGTCAACTCCCCTACGCTCCGCCTCTTTGCCGAGCGTTTTCAACATCGTCGATTTTCCCGTTCCGGACAACCCTTTCATAAGTATCCTTCTCTTCGTCCAGCTCGTAATGGAAGGAATGTAATCACGGGACCCTCCTGGCGATAAAGAGCCGGCGATCCGATGTGATACTGTCGATGTCTTATGCAGCTTCATCGTGCCGAAAAGTTCATTTTTCAATGATTCAATGAGCTGCTCATGTTCATGCCACATCATCCGTACGATATTCACTTGCTCCCAATCGTCGTGGATTCGCAATGCATCGGACATAGACTGCATCATTTTCGTAAACATGACGTTCGATTCCTCTGCAATGGCAGCCATTTCGGCGGCGCGGCTTTGCAGTTTTTCTTCGTCGTACGCATCGTAGAAGCTGATGACGTGATGGCGTCCGCCAATTTCGGTCGGCTCAAGCGAAACGGGGTGGGACGCTTGGAGAATGAATAAATTAAGATCTTTCACAAATATGGCATCTGTATTGTCAGGCTGGACGGGGTTGTTGAATCGATCCACGTCGTAGCCTCTTTTAATGAAATGAGCTGCCGCATCGTTCAAGACTTTGGTTAATGCATTTGTCGGCGGCGCTTTTAAAAAGATTGTTTTGTCAGCGGTGGCGATCAAAGTGTCGTATTTATGCGCAACCCCATGCCCTGTATAGGCTGTCCCCATGTATTCCGTTATTGTCCCGTATATGATGACCATCCTTTCCCAATTGACTACTTGCCTTTCTACCATATGCCCAAAGAATAAAAAAAAGCACGGCTTGTCTGCCATGCTTTCGATAAAACTCATTTAATAAACAAAACCTGCTCGTCTTCTTCCCCTGCAATTTTTAATAGGAGTTTGCGACATTGCGGGAGGGCGTAGTGGACGATTTGGCCGATGAGGAAGGCGATGATGACTGTGCCGATACCTATTGGACCGCCTAACAGCCATCCTACAACGGCGACAATGATTTCGATCATCGTCCGCACCTTTTTCACACTAATTCCGAGCTTATCAACAAGGATGAGCATCAGGCCGTCGCGCGGACCTGCACCGACATTCGGTGCAACGTAAATGCCAACGCCGTACGACATGACGATGACACCGAGCGTGAAAATGATTACTTGCCCTGTCATTGAATTGAATTCAGGCAACATCCAGTTGAACAAATCGATAAAAAGACCAAGCAAGGTCATGTTCAGCCATGTCCCGATTTTCGGCCATTGCTTCAACACGACAGAGGTCACCCCAATGATGATCAAGCCAAGGATGATGCTCCACGTCCCGATCGTCAACCCGAAGTTCCGAGTCAGTCCGATATGCAGAACATCCCATGGTCCAACGCCGAGACGGTGTCCTTTAATTGTCATTGTAATTCCTAGCGACAAGACGATCACGCCGACAAGGAAGAATGTCCATCTCCATACAAAAATTTTTCTCATCTGCACTCTTCTTTCCCCCGCTACTCTATCATGGATAGGTCATTATCTGTTTCCACTATTGTAGCATGTGTCAAGAAGGTATGTTATTTGTGATTAGCCTTTGATAATATCGCTGAAGGTCGCGTCGGCAACGCTTGCAAGATCGGCCGGGGACAATTTCATTTGCAATCCCGGCTTCCCTGCACTGACGACGAACTGCTCAAGCCGTTCAGCCGAAGCATCGATTACGGTCGGATACTTTTTCTTCATGCCAATTGCCGAACAACCTCCACGGACGTACCCTGTCTCTTTCGTCAAATCCTTTAACGGCAGCATATCGAGCTTCTTCACGCCTGCCGCCTTCGCAGCTTTTTTTAAGTCAAGCTCTTCCGCGACGGGCACGATGAAGACGAAGAGCTCCCGCGGACCAGCGATCGTCACAAGCGTCTTATAGACCGATTCCTCTGCCTGCCCTGTTTTTGCAGCGACAGACACGCCGTCCAATTGTCCATCATTAATATCATATTCCATCAATTCATACGTCACTCGTTCATTTTCCAAAAGTCTTACCGCATTTGTCTTTACGGATTTCTTTTGCTTCGCCATATATTCACATCCTTCGGCAAATAGAAGAAAAGCCGCCATTAACTGGCGACCCTTCCTATTAGGCTGTTCTATTAATATTCGGCCATTCGGCAATAAACCCATTCCGCTTCGCTTCCACTTGGATCGAGTAAGCGGAAATTGCCTTTGCATAGCGTTTTTGCTCCAATAGCACTTCCCGTTCCAAATCAGTCGGAAGGTCCATGGATGCCACTTTGAACACTTCCGTCTTTGCCCGGTTCGTTTCTGCTTCCAATTGGGATTGCTCCCTCTTTTGGAGTGCAAGCCTTGCTTCTGTTTCCATGATTTTAGCGGAAGCAGTAGCTGCAAGCTGATGATCCGCTGTCGTCGGCTCCTGGACTGATATCGCTTCTCTTCGGACGTCCCGCCACGCATCGATCGTCTCCTCTAACGTTTTCCCGAGAGGAAGGGCGATCTGCTTCACCTGTCCTGCATCCAGCTTTTTGAACTCCCGATTGTCTTGCGCAGCTTTCGGTTCCTTTTTTCCTGTCAGCAATGCTTCCAAGTCATCGAGCATTTTTTGGTTCCGTCCATTGTAATCCGCTTGGCGATGATAAGCTTGTTCAGCATTCCTGCGTCTCACCGCGTCGTACCGCTGCATTTGGTCGGCAGCGGATGCAAACGTCATGATGGCATTCATGTCACTCACCTCCTGATACGTGTCCACTTTCAGTTATGAGTATTATAGCCATTTATTGCTTACCAAAACATCCAGCAAAAGATTCAATGACTGATTATTCGAAAGGTATTTTCGACTGGTTGTTTGGGCCTACTTTTTCGACAGTTTTCCACTTTTACCGACCATTACTTAAAGAGCAGTTTAGCGTTTTTCCCTTCGCTCTGCATCATCACTTCTCGAACATCTTTTTCAATGCATCCGCCAATGCCGTGTTCACAGGCTCTTCCTCCTGCTTTTTCATATACTTTTGCACGTCGCGTTTATCCGCCTTTTTGCCGCCGGATTGAGCGCGTCGCTTTTCAAAAGCAGAAAGCTTTTCACGGTAGCCGCATTTGCAGACGAAAATTCTTCCGTCCCCTTCTCCACGAAGCTCTAGCTTTTTCTTACAGTTTGGGCATCGTGCATTCGTCAATTGGGATACATTGCGACGATGGCCGCATTCCCTGTCCTGACATACGAGCATCTTGCCGCGTTTGCCGTTCACTTCAAGCAACGGCTTTCCGCAATCCGGGCACATCTTACCCGTCACATTATCGTGCTTGAACTTTTTATCGTCCGTTTTGATTTCTTTGACGGTTTTCTTCGAAAAGGCCACCATCTCTTTCATGAACGCATCTTTTTTCATTTTGCCATTGGCAATCTTCGTCAAGCTTTGCTCCCATTCAGCCGTCAAAGCCGGGGACTTCAAATCTTCCGGAACGAGTTCAAGCAGTTGTCTTCCTTTCGAAGTCGTGAAGATGTCATTCCCCTTTTTTTCAATGACGAATGAGCTGAACAGCTTTTCGATAATATCAGCACGCGTCGCAACCGTTCCAAGGCCGCCTGTGTCGCCAAGCGTCTTGATCAGATCTTTTGATTCACCCGCCATGAACTGCGCTGGGTTTTCCATTGCCGCAAGCAATGTCCCTTCATTGAAACGTGCTGGCGGTTTTGTCTGCCCTTCTGTCATGACGATGGCACGAATCTTCACTTCGGCACCTTTCGTGAAAGCTGGCAACCGGTCCGTATCTTCCTCTTCCTCATCCGTGGAATAAACCGCTTTCCACCCTTCGTCCGTGACCGTCCTTCCTTTCGCTTTGAACATTTCTCCGCCTACTTCAAGCTCTGCAGTTACTTGATCATAGCGGAACGGGCCGAAGAAGACGGCAAGGAAGCGCTTGACAATTAAATCGTACAAGCGTTGCTCCTTATCGGACAAGTTTTGATAGATCGGCGTCTCCTCCGTCGGGATGATCGCATGGTGATCGGATACGCGCTTGTCGTCAATGACGCCCTTCTGCGGCTTGACTGAATTCGACCGCAACAATACATTGACCGACTTCCGGTATGGCCCGATGTCGACCGCTTTGATGCGCTCTTTCAATGTGCCCGCCATATCCGACGTTAAATGCTTCGAATCTGTCCGCGGGTACGTAACTGCTTTATGTCGTTCATATAGATTTTGTAATGTCGACAACGTCTCTTTCGCTGACCAGCTCCAACGCCGATGCGCTTCCTTCTGCAGCTCCGTCAAGTCGAATAAAGGAGGAGCCGGCTGTTGCTTCGGAGTCGTTTTGACATCCTTCACTTTTCCGGAATGAACCCCATCGAGACGTGCCAGCAATTTTTCAATTGTGTCTTTGTTGAACGACTGTGTCTGCCCCGCCTTATCGGACCATGTGAATCTCGCTGTTTCGGTCAACGCTTGCAAACCATAAAACGATTTCGGCTTGAATTCCCGAATTTGCTTTTCCCGCTCCGCAATCATGGCGAGTGTCGGCGTCTGGACACGCCCTGTCGATAATTGCGCATTGTATTTCACTGTCAACGCACGTGTTGCGTTAATGCCGACGACCCAGTCCGCCTCTGCACGCGCAACCGCCGCTTCATATAAGTTTTCGTATTGGCGGCCGTCTTTTAAATTGTTGAATCCATCTTTTATCGCTTTATCGGTAACGGATGATATCCATAGACGCTTCACAGGCTTACGGTTCTTCGCCATTTCCAAGATCCATCGAGCGACAAGCTCCCCTTCCCGTCCTGCATCCGTCGCGATGATGATGTCCTTCACATCATTCCGTCGAAGCTGTGCTTTTACAGCATTGAACTGTTTCGTTGTCTGGCGGATCGGAGTCAGCTTAAATGGATCTGGAATGATCGGCAAGTATTCCATCTTCCATTCCTTGTATTCATTGCCGTACCCTTCCGGATCTGCGTGTGTCACAAGATGGCCGAGCGCCCATGTGACAATATATTTTTGGCCTTCTAAAAAGCCATTGCCTTTTTTATTACAGCCAAGCACCCGCGCGATATCCCTCGCAACGGACGGCTTTTCGGCCAACACTACTGATTTGGACATGATTAAATCCCCTTTCTACATATTTTTATTATAAGGGAGAACGTCTTCTGTTGCATGTCTAGTGAAATTGATGTGCTTTGGACGCGCGATGCCTCGCTTTGGACGCGCGGCGAATCGCTTTGGACGCGCGGCGACCCACTTTGGACGCGCAGCAAATCACTTTGGACGCGCGACGACCCACTTTGGACGCGCGGCGAATCGCTTTGGACGCGCGGCGGATTGCTTTGGACGCGCGATGACTCGCTTTGGACGCGCGGCGACCCACTTTGGACGCGCGATGACTCGCTTTGGACGCAGACCTCTCTCACTAAAAAAGCTGTCACAGAAAGTCGTTTTCCGACTTTCTGGACAGCCCTTTATCGCTCACGTTCAGTTCGCGTCCAATATATCCTTCGAAAGATTTTGACTCATCTCTGCATACTTCGCGAACACTCTTGCCAATTCGCGCAAACGATTGTGCACGTCTTCATCGATGATCCGGTTATCCTGATCGAAATGACCCGAATGGGTATAGACGAAATTCGGTGTTACGAGACAGCGGAAGTAATCTAAAATCGGCTTCAGCTGATTCTCAGGAACAAGATGATGCTGGTATGTACCGCCGTTCGCTACGATTGAAACCGGCTTGTAGCGCATCGCATGCGGATGCAGCATATCAAATGCATTTTTCAGCACACCCGGAATGGAGCCTTGGAAGATTGGTGTGGCAATAATATACGCATCAGCCTCTTCAAACTTTCGAACCATTTCCTGCATGTCCTTATTATATTGTTCCGACGGACGTCCATCGACGAATTGATGATCATAATCCGCCATATTCATACGTTCAATTTGGAAATCCCCACTACTATCTCTTACATACTGTTCGACCGTATCAAGCACTGCGCCCGTTTTGCTGCCGATAATGGTCCCGTCCACAAACAAAACTTTCACTGGTCATCCTCCTAATAGCTGTTTTCACAAAGACAATCGTACCATAACGATTGGTACGATTGCCCATAAACAGACTTATGGCCCGAGCGGCTGTCACTCGGAGATGGTTGTTTTAGAGTCCCCGTTCGACTTCGGCGCTTCTCCCGGAATGTCCCGCTTGCCTGAAGTGGAATCATCGGTGAACAACTCTTCCAGTTTTTCATAGGGGATTGCCGTATCGCCATTTTCCCCTTCCAAACGCTCCTTCACCCGTTCAATCGTCTTCGCCGGAGATGTCAGTGCAATAATCGCATCCCCTGCACTTGCCTGCAATTCAACGTTTGGCGTGAAAAATTCAATCGCCCCATCCGACCGAAGAATATAAAGCAGAATCGATTTATCATCACGTTCACGCAAATATTGCGTGTAGCTATATTGCTTTGTAATAAGAGTCTTCCGGATGACATGACCTGCATGCACCCGCTCTTCCAAGCTATAAATCGAGATTGACGGAGAAAACAGCGTCTGTCCACCTAAAATTGTAAACGCCTCTACATCATTCCCGACGTGGAATGCCGTTTGGAATAAATGATCACGCCCGAGATCCGGTGCAAAATCTGCACAAACATGCGCGTTATACAAATCCATCTTCGTCATCGCCAACATGTACCGATAAGGCGTCAAGTCGATATGGTACTCGATCTGTTCGGACAAAATATCCCCTACATAACTATCCAGTCCACGCCTTCTCGCGTCCGCAAGTGCCGCCCACGACTGATCGACAAGCAGCACTTCATTGCCTGTATCCTTAATCGATTGTGCCAACTCAGCCGCAAACCGCGTTCCGCCGATAATTGCGACACCAGACTCATCTGTCGTCGTCAAGTTCAGTTTCTTGGCAATAAACCCGATGGAGAATCCGTGTAGAACAACCGTTGAAAGAACAAGCGCAAATGTCAGAGCGGTGAGCAGCTCTGCATCTTCATATCCATTTTCAAGCAATATGCCGGCAAAATATCCTGACACGGTAAGCGCCACGATTCCCCTCGGCGCAATCCATCCGATCAGCAGCTTCTCCCTCACATTCAAGTCCGTCCCGATTGTGGATATCCAAATCGACAGCGGCCGAACGACAAAAAGCATTGCTGCCACATAAAGCATGATCGCAGGGTTGAAAATTTCAATTAATATTTTCGGATCAAGTGACGCGGTTAGCATGACGAAAATGCCCGAGATGAGCAGTACAGAAATATTCTCCTTGAAATGACGCACATCATTCAACGTCGTCAGACGCATATTCGCCATTTTCATCCCCATTGCCGTAACGGCAAGCAAGCCTGTTTCATGCATGATTTCATCCGCAAAAACAAACGTGAACAGCACGACGACGAAAAGAATCGGTGCTTTTAAAAACTCAGGGATGCTTCCCCGCTCAAAAGCGTTTCCTATAATCACTGCCGCAAACCACCCAAGAATGACTGCGAACGCAGAAGCTGCGAAGAAGAGCAATAGCGATTTCAATGTCACTTCGGCGTTGATAAATTTAATGAATTCAAATGCAAATACGGCGAGCAATGCCCCGAACGGATCAACGACAATCCCTTCCCATTTTAAGATTGCCGCAGGCCGCGGTTTCAACCTCGCTTGCCGCAATAAAGGCAAAATCACTGTTGGTCCAGTTACGATGAACAGACCGCCGATGATGAAAGCAACTTCCCATGAAAGGCCCGCTAAATAATGTGCCGCAAGAGATCCTGCTATCCAAGCGATGAACGCCCCGATTGTGACTATCCTTCCGACCGGCTTGCTGAACCCTTTAATTTCGCGAATATCTAGATTCAAGCTTCCTTCAAAAAGGATGATTGCGACCGCAAATGTAATGATCGGGCCAAACAGCTCCCCCATGCTTTCCTGCGGATTGATCAGGCCGAATACCGGTCCGACGAGCAATCCTGCAAGCGCCATGACGACGATCGCAGGCATGCGGTATTTCCACGCAACCCATTGGGAAAGCATCCCGATTAAGATGACGAGCATCAAAT
The DNA here is from genome assembly GCF_051966875.1 of Sporosarcina sp. SAFN-015. Taxonomy (GTDB): domain Bacteria; phylum Bacillota; class Bacilli; order Bacillales_A; family Planococcaceae; genus Sporosarcina. The sequence continues at coordinate 359,169 of NZ_JBQCKP010000001.1, forward strand.
CGAACAATAAAGAATCGAACAATGGAAATACCCCGTTTCCTAAAGAATAAATGATAGTTTACCACATTTCCTTTTTCATTCCACGTATTTGTACATAACTCGTTTTTTCCAAACATAGGGTGAAAAGGAGAGTAGTTTATACACAGGAATAGAAAGGGTGATTCCAATAGAAAACTCAAAGAAGAAAACTGTTGCATTCTACATCGCGAGGTCGGACGGAAAAGGCTCATACCCTGCCAGAAGAGCTGCCGTGCTCGCTCGGGACATCGCAAAAGAAGTGAACGTCCTATTCATCGTCGGTGAAAACTCCCCATCACCTCCGGACGGTTTCAAATCAATTACAATCGGCAAAAAAGCCAATCTGATACAGACATTGATGCTTATCCGTCCAGACCTCCTCATCCGCGATACAGGCCCGACAGTGTCCGAAGAAGTGGAAAAAATCCGCACCGTCGTCCCTTCCCTTTTGCATTTCGATGATTTCGGTGACGGTGGAAAACAAGCGGACTTCGTCTTCCAGACCCTTATCGAGGAAGCTGTCGATGAACATGCTGAGCATATAATCGTTGATCGCCAGCTTTTCATTGCCGATCCGACGATGAGGAATTTTGAAAAAGCCGGTTTACGGAAAAGCCCTCCTGGCCCACTTCCCCATCTCGTTATTTCATTCGGAGAAGAGGATGAGGGAAACTTGACATACCGTGCGCTTCGGCATGTGTCCCAGCTGCAGATCCCACTCAAAGTGACTGTCCTCGTCGGAGAACGTTACCCGCATGACGTCAGCACGCTCCGCATGATGGCGCTAGGAAGACGGAACACACTTGTCCAGCAGCCGCCTTACAATGTGCCCGAGATCTACGCGACTGCAGATGTCGTCTTATGCGCGTCGGGCTATATGCCTTATGAAGTCGCCGTCATGGGTATCCCGTGCGTCGTGCTATCCCAAAATGATTTCGAATTGGGACTTGCATTTCCGAAAGAGCAGCACGGCTTTGTCCATCTTGGTCTCGGAAGGAAAGTGAAGCAATCGAATTTATTGAACGCGATCATGGAGCCGTTGCTGCATGAATCGTTGAGAAAACGTTCGATTGAGCGCCAGCTCGCACTTGGCCTCGGGGAAGGGAAGGATAAAATCATCGAGACGATCCTTTATTTATTGGAATTCCCGAAACGCGGAGCGGGCGGAAAAGCAATGTCCGATATGGTACACTAAAGGAAAACGTCGGGGGTTTTCCTTATGAATAAACGGCAGATTGAATCCGCAATTGCGGAGTTAAAAATGGATTATATTAGCTTACAAGGCGATGTCGAGAAGTTGGAGTCGACCGGACATGCCGATTCCGTCCATAAAGCGGAGCAGCGCCTTGCCGCGATGGAAGAAAGACTAGCTGAGTTAAATAAACAACTTGCAGAGCTCTAGACAAAAGCGCAGGGCGCTTGTTCAGCAGCGACAGGCATAAGACAAGATACGAAGTGGTGGTTTGCCACGTAGTAGCTTGGCCTTATGACCCCGAGCTGCTAGCGCCCGGAGTCTAGCCGTTAATAAAGAAGAGGCTGCCGACGAACAGTGTTCGTGGACAGCCTTTTTTAGTACGTGGTCAACTTCAATAATTCTTGAAGGCGGTAGATGCCGCGCTGGAAGAAAGTGAAGCCGTCTTGGAATTCCTCAAAATCGAGCGTATAAAGGGCATCTTCATTATTCCAGAGCCTTTCGAAATAACCGTCAATCTCTTTAGACAGCTCGCTGTCGTTCGGGGCAATGACCCTCAAATTTGCTTCGAGATTGTAATTGTTCAATGTCCGGTCGGTCAAATTCGCCGAGCCGTTCGTAATATACGTTTCCTGCTTTGTCTGCACGACGACCAGCTTCGTATGGTACTGACCGACGACGGTATTATACCACCGGACATCGAGCTTCCCATCCGTCTCATCCATCATCTTTTGCAGAACGGGACGATTCGGCAAGCCCGACTTTTCATTGCCGAACGAGTTCTCATTCGGGTCCAAAATCATTTTGACGTGAACTCCACGATTCGATGCGTCGACAATTGCCTGCACGATATCGGGCATCGCTATGAAAAACATGCCCATCCGAATCGCATCCCCTTCTTGGGCCGCCGTAATATCGCTGAGAAGCGCATCGTGGATTTTCTTTTCGGTCAAATATTGAACCGCGTATTCGCCGCCTTGCCCTTCCCCCACGTCGACACGCGGCAAGGAACCGCCATTCGTATAGCGGACGACCGCCTCTTCCGCCTCTAAAATGTCATTCAATACGCTTCCTTTCACTTTCAAGGCGACATTTCCGTGGAAGCCGCTCGCATTATGCGGATTCCCCGACGTCACGATTGCCGCTTTGTCCGTCACGAATGTCTTCCGATGATTCGCTTTCACATTTAAAAGGATCAAATACGACCTCAATGTCATTTTCGGCGCTTTGCTCGACATCGCGTTTGCAATCCAGCCGTCCTTTTCGACATTAACCCATCGGAAAATCGTCCGATAGAGGCCAGAATAGATAGGCGTCGAATCCCGCAACTGATCGAGATCGGTATATACCACTTCAATACCGGCGTCCTCCAGCTTGCTGAACCACTTCGATTCATATGAGCCGTACCCTGTGTTGAGAGGATCGGTAATGTAGATGATCTCCATTTCCGGATTCTCTTTTTTCTTTTGAATTAATTTCGCTGTCAAAGTTTCCGCGATTTTAGGAAAATCGATGTCTTCATCCGTATAATGATCCATGAGGAAAAAATCGAGGACGATAAACTCTTCCGCCTCGTCGATCATGTTGTAGATTTCATCAAAGATGGAAAGTTCATGCACCATCCCGTCACCCTTTTTATTTTGGGCGTACGTCAGATCGGTGAGCATTTCTACGTCGTCCGTCCAATGGATGTCGCCTTCATAGTTGACACCTTCCGGAAGCGGTTTGTATGTATGCCAAGTAATCACCCCGACGTATAGAAATAAAAATAGCAGGATGGCCATAAGAATGATCCATTTCGGTCGTACCCATTTTCTCAACTTTTCCATTCAATCAACCCCGTATTCTGCTTGCCACTTACAAATTCCCCTAACTGGCTGATAGCAAACTATCAAATTCACAATAATGTGTTACACCGCTGCCTTAAAAACGCATAAATTTCGTCCAACAAAAAAACGCCTCCTGTAAGAGGCATTTTTCATTTATCCTTATTAAGCAGTGACGTATTCTCTCACCGTTGTATCGTCCATCATTAATTCCTTCAAATACTTTTTCGCACGGAATAGACGCGATTTTACTGTACCGATCGAAACTTTCATCATTTCCGCGATTTCGATCAATGAATATTGATATACGTAGAAGTATTCGATCGTCGTCCGGTAAATGCCGTCCAATTGGCCGATTTTCTGTTGCACCATAAGCTGAATATCGTTTTGCTCAATCATTTCGACTGGAGTCGGATTGTCGCTTGGAACCAAATCGAGTATCGGAACGTCCAATGTTTCAGGTTGGTTCATAACGTGCTTGCTTCTTCTGACATCTTTCCGGTAGCGATCGCGGAATGTGTTCATGCAAATCGTCGTCAACCATGCTTTCATCCGGTCGACGCTGTCCATTTTCCCGCTATAGCGGACAACCTTGACCCACACGTCTTGCATGAGGTCTTCGGCTTCCTCTTTATTGCGTGTTAGTTTCAAACATAAATGGTATATGTATCTGCCATATTCGTCATATAGCTCAGTCAAGTCGATTTTCATAAGATAACTCCTCCGTTTTGTAACTGTTGTCCTCATTATCAAGGAATCTTCCATTACAAACTATCGACTTGCCTTTCACTAAACTTACATTTGTGTAAGCCTCGAAAGTTTTGCGCGAGTTCAGGTGTGTTTTGGCGCAATCTTGACGAGTTATGGCGCAATTGGATTCAGTTATGCGTGAGTTCGGACGAGTTATGGCGCAATCTCAGGAAGTTATGCTCATTTCGGGACGTATGGCCCATCATATCACCTTAAAAAAACGCCCCGCAATCAATCTGCGGGGCGTTCAATTTCCTGATCATGCCGTTTCGTAATCTTCATCTTGACGATACGGCTGCGGTCCATTTCCTCGATTTCGAAGTACAGGTTTTCGTATGTAAAACGTTCCCCTTCCTCGGGTACATGACCGAGCTCTTGCATGACGAATCCGCCGATTGTTTCATGATCTGTCGGCAATTCAACATCGAGCAGGTCGACGGCATCGACAATTTCAAGGCGTCCATGACAGATCAGCAGTTCCTCGTTCTTTTCGTAAACGAGCACTTCTTCGTCGAAGTCTGTTTCATCTTCGATATCCTGCCCTATCATTTCTTCGATAATATCCTCTTGTGTGACGATACCGAGCGTTCCACCGTATTCATCCAACACGATGGCCATATGTTTTTTATTCGCCAGCATTAGTTTGAACACTTTTTCGACGCTTGCCGTCTGAACGACGAATAAAGGCTCATCATCCATCAATTCCGCAAGCTTCTTCTCAGGATGCATGGACCACTCTATCAACATCTTTGAATAGAAAATTCCGACGACCCGGTCTATGCTTTCCTCATAAATTGGATAACGTGTATAGAAGTATTCCAAGATCGTATCGCGCACTTCTTCGTATGTCGACTCGATTGACAACCCGATAATATCGGTACGGTGCGTTTCCATCACATCAGAGACATCTTTATCAGGAAAATCGAGCACGCCTTTCAGACGGAGTGATTCTTCCTGTTCGAATGTCCCTTCCGTCGAAGCGATGTCCACCATAGAACGAAGCTCTTCCTTCGTCAACGTAGCTTCTGTCACGGCACCTTTTGAAATAATACGGATGAAGATGTTTGTGAATAAAGCGAGGAGTGCTGTCAACGGCGTTAACAATTTTACGAGTACCCATATGATCGGTGCAACAAAATAAGCGATACGATCGGCAAATGTCGCTGCAATCGTCTTCGGCAAAACTTCTCCGAAAACGATGAGTACGACCGTCAAAATCCCTGTCATGACCCCTACTTGCAAGCCCCTATCGATTGCAATCATTGTGACGATTGTCGGCATCATAATATTCGCTATATTATTCCCGATGAGGATAGCCGTGATCATCCTGTCCGGCTTCGATATGAGATCTCTCAGCTTGATCGATTTTGAATCGCCTTGTTCAGCGCGAAGCTGGACTTTCATGCGGTTCACCGCGGTAAGTGCCGTTTCACTCCCCGAAAGGAAGAACGACATTAGCAAAAAGAACCCTAGTGCTATAAACAAAAGTGATTCCTCCCAGAATTTCTTACTTCAACTGTTCGTTCATTTAGCAAGTTTTACATATCATAACATACTCATAGCAAATCCGTCCTTTTGAATAACTTGAATCTCAAACGACATGCTATAATACTTTTATTCACGAAATAATTTTGAAAAGAGGGGTTCACTTTGAGTCATTTGGAAAAACTCGACGCGTATTTCACATCCAAACGGGAAGAGCATTTGGAGCAACTGAAAGATTTCCTTCGCATCCCTAGTATCAGCGCATTATCCGAGCATAAGCCGGACATGCAGAAAGCAGCTGAATGGCTAAAGGATTCATTCCACCAGGCGGGGCTTGAAAACCTGTCAATCGACGAGACGGAAGGACATCCCGTCGTCTACGGAGACTGGCTGCACGCAGAAGGAAAACCGACGATTCTATTTTACGGCCATTACGACGTTCAGCCCGTCGACCCGGTGAACCTGTGGGAAAGCGGACCGTTCGAGCCGGAAGTGCGTGATAATAAATTGTATGCACGCGGCGCGAGTGATGACAAAGGCCAAGTTTTCATGCATGTCAAAGCAGTCGAAGCATTGATGAATGAAAACGGCAGCTTGCCGGTGAACGTAAAATTCATCATTGAAGGTGAAGAAGAAATCGGCAGTCCGAACCTTGAGAAGTATATTGAAGAGAATAAAGAGAAATTGGCCGCTGATATTATCGTCATTTCCGATACGGGCATGTATGGGCCAGGCAAACCAGCCATCTGCTACGGATTACGAGGACTCGCTGGCGTTCAAATCGATGTCAAAGGCGCGAAAGGCGACTTGCATTCTGGCATTTATGGCGGCGGTGTACAAAATCCGATCCATGCGATCTCTGAAATTCTAGCATCTTTCCATGACAAAGAAGGGACGATTGCGGTCGAAGGATTTTACGATGACGTGCGCCCATTAGCTGACGAAGAGCGTGCTGCCTACGAAGCGCTCAACTTCGACGAGGATGCGTTAAAGCAGGAAATCGGCGTTGGCGAGTTGTTCGGCGAAAAAGGCTATTCGTATTTGGAGCGGACATGGACACGGCCTACGCTTGAAGTGAACGGCGTCTTCGGAGGCTTTTCAGGCGAAGGAATCAAAACAGTATTGCCTTCGGAAGCCGGCGCTAAAATCACTTGCCGTCTCGTTCCCGACCAAGATCCTGAGGATATCGTGAAAAAATTGAAAGCCCATATCGAAGAACATAAGCCAGCAGGAGTCACAGTAACGGTTAGCGAATTCGATAAAGGAAAACCTTTCATCACACCCTTCGACCACCCAGCTATTCAAGCTGCCGGAAAATCGTATGAAAAAGTATATGATGTGCCTACCGCTTTTACTCGTATGGGCGGTTCAATTCCGATTGTCGCAGCGTTCGATGAAATTTTGAATTTACCGGTCGTCCTTATGGGATTCGGCCTCTCCAGCGAGAATTTCCATGCGCCTAACGAGCATTTCCATTTGGAGAACTTCGACAAAGGCTTGCGTGTAATTGGGGATTATTATAACGAGCTTGCACAGTTTTCAAAAGACGATTTGAAGAAGTAAATTGGATGTGCGGCAGCTTGCTTTGAGCGCGGGGATGGACTTCTTGAGCGTGGACTTGATTTCTTGAGCGCAAGGGGCGACTTCTTGAGCGCGGATTTCAGTTTTTGAGCGCAAGGGACGATTTCTTGAGCGCGGGACCGATTTCTTGAGCGCGAATCCAAGTTTTTGAGCGCGGGGACCGACTTCTTGAGCGTGGATTTGATTTCTTGAGCGCGAGGGACGATTTCTTGAGCGCGGACTTGATTTCTTGAGCGCAAGGGGCGACTTCTTGAGCGCGGATTTCAGTTTTTGAGCGCGAGGGACGATTTCTTGAGCGCGGGACCGATTTCTTGAGCGCGAAGCAGCTTGCTTGAGCACAGCCCTTCTTTATTACAAAAAAGAACTGTCTCGGAAAGTCATTGTGTCGACTTTCCGGACAGTTCTTTTTCTTATTCCTCTTCTTGCTCGTCTTCCATTCCATAAAATGTGACAATGTCTTCAAGCGGCGTGCGCACCCGGCCTTTTGGAATGTCATCGTAATAACCGAATTGCAGCATGCTGATGATTCGCTCTCCAGTTTTCACGCCTAGTTCTTCTCGGAATTTCGGATTATCGATGAAAGGTGGTGTTTTCCAGCACGTCCCGATTCCTTGATCCCAAGCGAGAAGCATTGCATTTTGAATCAAAGCGCTTGCCGCTGCATAGTCCTCAAGCCGTTCTTTCTGGCGGACATCCTCTTGGACGACGACAAATACGACAGCACCCGGCGTGCGGAATTTCTTCATTTGCTTCTCTAATTCCTCTTCGGACAGTTCTTTCCACTTTGGTATGCCATATTCTTTTAAAACGTCTTGGAATTTCACATATTCCTTATTTGCCGCGACGATGAAACGCCAAGGATTACGTAAGCCATGAGTCGGTGCCCATCTAGCATCTTCCAAAACCGATAATATATTTTCAAGGTCAACCGGCTGCCCATTAAAGTTTTTAACCGAGCGGCGACCGATGATCGCTTCCCTTACTGAAAGTGCCTGTTCATTCATAATAACGAACTCCCCTTTGTATCGTACTGACGACCATTATACACGAAAAGCAGTCAGCTGTGGACATCTCCATCATTTTAGCAGCCTTCCCAACTATTTCTTCCGATTTGCATTTCAAGAGATTACTTTCTGTAGTATAGTAATGAAAGAAGTGAATGTTTAGAAAAGGATGACTTACAAATGACGAAAAAGCCGATAGCATGGATAACTGACAGCACTGCCTATATTACAGACGAGTTGAAAAATCACCCTGATTTCTTCTCAATCCCGTTAAATATACATTTCGGGGAAAAGCAATTTGTTGATGGTGTTGATCTGACGCCAACCCAATTATATGAAAACATAAAAAATGCAACGGAGTTCCCTAAAACATCCCAACCATCAGCCGGCGAGTTCGCCGAGCAGTTTAAGAAAATAGCGGAAGACTATGAGCAGGCAATCGCCATTCACGTATCAGCCGAATTGAGCGGTACTCTTGCCTCTTCCATGGCCGGAGCAGAAATCTCAGGCTTCCCGATCACTTTCATCGACTCTCGCTCCGTTTCCTATGGGATCACCGGGTTGATTGAAAAAGGAATGGAATTGCAAAACGCAGGAGTGTCCGTACCGGAAATCAAAGAAACTGTTGAAAAAATGGCAGGAAAGCTGAAAAACTTCATTTACATTGGCCAATTGGAGCAGTTGTACAAAGGCGGCCGGATGAATGGTGTCCAGTTCTTCCTCGGCAGCCTATTGAAGGTGAAGCCGATTATCCAAATTATGTCCGACGGAAAATTGGAAGCGATCGAAAAAGTACGTTCCGAAAAGAAAGCACTTCAATATTTGGTCGATAAAGTAGCGGAAGGACACCCGAAAGGAAAAGGGAAAATCTATCTAATGCAAGGCAATGTTCCCGAGCAAGCCGAAGAATTAAAAACGATGATCCTGAGCCAAGTACCAGGGCTTAGCGTTGAAGTCGGCGACATCAGTTCCACTCTCGCCGTCCACGCAGGCGAAGGGACGATAGCCGTGTTATGGTATGACTGAAGGTTAAGAGCACAATCATGCCTTCCTGTTTCAATTTTGCTATAATGTTCACCATGTAGCTGAAATTTACGAACAGGGAGCGGAATATGGAAAATAACGTTTTTGAGCAGATGGCAAAACGGTATGACACGGAAGAAAGAATTGAATTAGCAAAAGTTATTGTTAAGGAAGTAAGACAAGAACTACAAAACAGCAAATCAAGCTCTTTACTTGATTACGGCAGTGGAACTGGTTTAGTCAGTTTGGAGTTAGCCGATGTAGTAGATTCTATTTTGCTCGTTGATTCGTCTAGACAAATGCTGGAGGTTGCGGAAGCTAAAATTTCCCACAAAGGGATCGCCAATTCAAAAGTGCTTTATTCAGACTTCACGCAAGAAACTCCTGAAATGAAAGCAGACATCATTTTACTGTCGCTCGTCCTTCTTCATATACCAGATACTGAAAAAATCCTGCAAGAACTTTACAATACATTACACGATGGCGGCAAGCTGATCATTGTTGATTTTGACAAGAACGATAATGTAAATCACCCGAAAGTTCATAACGGCTTTTCGCATGAAGGACTGAAAAATAGTTTGTCCGAAGTTGGATTTACATCAATTAAAATGAAGACATTCCATCACGGAGAACGTATTTTTATGCATCAAGACGCCTCCATGTTTATTTCAACAAGCATAAAAAAGTAAAAGACGGAATGCCTTGACGGCTCCGTCTTTTCTCATTTTCAACTGAACTGATCATTAATTTTAAAGAAAACATACTTTGCATTTTCCCGCCATGCATAGGAATCCTTATAGTCCCACGTCCTATGGTACGCATCATACGTATGGGCGTTGACGAGCGGCGTCGCACCGTCCTTCGCCGTGACGATCGTCGTATGATCGAACCTGCCGTCCCCTTGGAAGTCGTAGCAAATGACATCACCGAGATCGAGTTCCTCAGGCGAGCCGACTTGCCGTGCAGTCAAACCCCTCTTCGAGCCCGCCAAATACCACCGCATCGAATGGGCAACCGACCAACTAAAGCTCCACGTCCCCCCTTGCAGCCACCATCCCCGTTCACGGTTCGGATATCCATACATCGGTGCCCCACCAGCTAGCAAACATTGTGAAATAAAACTTGTGCAGTCGACATCAAATGAAGGGAATGCCGGGTTCCTGCCATTCCACCATTCATCCGCATACCGTACCGCCGCTTCCCGGTTATACAATTTGCATAAACACCCCCGTATTCCAATCGTATGAAAATTGGGTAGGTGTCATGCCGAACAAGAAAGATTACTTCGTTGAGTCAATATTTCTTAGAACCTCTATCTGCTCTCCGTATTTTTCATTTATTGTTTTGATGTAATTTTTATAGATATCTTCGGATTCCTGCCCCCTATCAAGCCCTGGGAGGATGACATTATACATTGTTACATATAGTTCATCATCGAATGGTGTCACTCCATGCATGTCCGTCTCTTTCAACAGATCATCATACAAGGCATACGTTTTTTGATTTCCGAAATAAGGATTGGCCTGTTCACTTCGCCTTTTTTCCATTCGGGCAGGTTCATAGGCAGGTATGAGCGGCCATTCCTTGAAATCCATCCCTTTCTCCATCGTGAATTCGATAAATTTCCAGGCGAGCTCCTTCTTTTCGCTATGTGATGGGATGGCAAGGGCTGTACTGCTCGACCAGCCATTCATTCTTAGTGGAAGCTTAGTGGCTCTCCACTTTCCCGATTGGCCGGGTGCAAATTCCGGCAAATATTTCTCTCCCCAGCTCCCTAACGCCAACATGATGACTTCATCATTCCGAATCGCTCGCTTCCCTTCCTCAAGCCAAATGTCTTTATTGATCGCAAAACGGTTTCGGATGATTGTGTCCGTAAGTTGGGTGAGCTTAGTAAATTCTTCTGCCGGAATATTATTTTCATAGTTATCATTGAGGAAGCCAAATTGCGAAATATATAAGTCAATGGCAAACGAATCCCACAGGAAAATCGAATGGCCATGCGATTTCATATTTTCCGCAAGCGAAAACAGATTTTTTTCCGATTCCAAATAAACGCCCAACGCTGTCGAATCAGAAGGGTATCCGTATTTCTCCATCAAATCCGCTCGGTAATAAAGGACAGTAGGACTCAGGGCGACAGGCAGCGCAAACATCCCTTCATCGTTTCTGGATATATAATTATTCCATACTGCTTCCGAGATGCCTTCTTTAAAACGCCCGGCCCGATACGGTTCCGCATTTAAGTCCTCGAAGCCTTGCAATGTCGAAAACTTTCCAAGAAATGAGCTGTCCATTACAAATATATCTACAGGTTCGTTGTCGACAATCGCTTCCATATAACCTTTCAGCTGTGCTTCCAAAGGCTTCTCTACAACTTCAACAGATACTCCCGGATTCACCTTTTCAAACTCCCGAATGAGCTCATCTCCGATCGTAATATCAGACCAAACGATCAAATTGTCACTTTCCCGTTCATGATCGGGATTCCCGGTTGTTTTCACATTCAAATCGAACGGCGCAGATTCCTCGGCAGAATCACATGCCGCTGCGAGAATACATGAAAGCATCAGCATAATAGAAACGTAAACTATTTTCTTCATATATTTTCATGCCCTTCTTACGAAATCGTGTCATAGAAGGTGAAACGACTACCTCCATAGGCCTTCGATGCATACATCGCCATATCGCCATGATGCATCATTTCATCAACGGTATGTGAATCGTGTAGATACAAACTGATGCCGATACTAATGCCGACTTGTAGCAAATGACCATTAAAATGAACCGGTTTTTCGATCTGTTTCATAATGGACTTGGCCATTTCGGCAGCCATTTCCCTTGAAGAATTCGGCAACAGTACAACGAATTCATCCCCACCAAGCCTTGCGAGTGACCCCGCTTCACCGCATACCTCTGTCAATCGCTTTGCAATCTGTTGAAGGACTGCATCCCCCGCGTCATGCCCATATGTGTCATTAACGCCTTTAAAGCCATTCAAATCCATGAACATCAATGCGTGCGGGCTTTCCTTTTCAGCCGTCTCGACCGACTCTTTCAAAATCTCCATGAAATGGGATCGGTTTTTCACACCGGTAAGCGAATCATAGAAAGCCATATGATGCAGGCGGTTCCTTGACTCTTGCAACTCCTCGAACATATCCGTCAACTCAAAAGACATTTCCTTGAAGTTTTCCGTCAGCTTGTTGAACTCAATCATCCGGGTCTTCGGCCATTTAATATGTGCCGACTCCTTCAGCTTTCTCGGAAGGCCCGTCGTCGTATCGGATAACTTGCCGAAAGTGCGCACAATATATGCCTTCAAAACTGCGGTAAAACCAATTCCGATGACGATGAACAACAAGAGGTTTGCATATTCCAACGCAAATCCTTTAACTTCCTCTTCGAACATAATTCTCAAAGGCACCTCAACGAGGACACGCATCGAATTCTTATTAAATTCAACGGTGGATAAATAGCTTGTCTGTCCGATGATAGCGGCATCGTCCATCCCATTCGGATCTCTTGGCACCCATCGATAACTATTTGTCCCGATTTCCGTGAAATGCCCTTCACCGCTGAATTTCGCAATTGTACTGTCCAAAGTGGATTGTGAATTCGAATACAACATACGATTGTCCTTATCCAATACATAGATGTGCATATTTTGCTCATCAATGTTCCCTATCAATGAATCCACTTTCGCAACTTGCAAAACGCCCTGAAGACGCAATGCTAAAATAGAATACTCATCCCAATCCCTCAGTTCATTCGTAATGATTTTCACTCGCCCTTGCAGCTGGCTGCTCATCGATCGCTCAATTTGGTTCTCTGTGTAATGAATGTCACCGATTAAAAAAATCAAATACGGAAGCGCAATTGCCATAAGAACGATGTGCGAAATCAAGTAGTGGAATGAATATGTATTCTTTTCATCCCCATAGATCCATCTTTTAAAAGGGATATACGTTAGAAGTATTTCAGCGACGAGCGCGCAAAGGATGTTATTGATCAATTTGCTGATCAATGCCAATATGGCAAACCAACCGTCCAATTCGTTATGCATATATACATAAATTGCATACATCGGCAGTCCGATGACAGCCCAATAAAGAAGTGCGCTATATAATACGCCCCATTTGCGGTATTTCAACAATAGACCTACTGCCGCAATTTCCGTCATAAGCAATACTGCACCGATGATGGAGCCGTCAATATATAATCCGATTCCCGCCGTTATGAACGCTGACAGGATCCCTATCGGAAAGCCATATAATGATAGAATGAGCAGTAAAAAGATTGTCGGAATAATGAAGGTGAGACCAAAATCCAATAATATAGGTTGGATATTCGCCGCAATGGCCATAGCCAAAAGAGCTGCATAGACAGCAATCGGCAAATATTTCTGTTTTTTCATTAAAGCCTCACCTCTCACTCAAACTCCTACTAAGTATACAGGAAGGTTTCTAATTTTATCAATCTTTAGATTGGACCTTTTTTACTACACACTACTCACCGTCTACACCCGTTTACCAAAATATACAAAGGGTACAGGGATACTATAGTTAGAGAAAGAGAGGGAGACAGGTGAATAGATCACTACACTAACTATCGGATTCTTATTTCTTATATCTCTAGGAATCATCGTCCTGTTAGCGAATCAGCTGAAAAACGATAAAGCCCTCATGGATGGGGAATCTCCAGCTGTTACAGAAGAAAAAGGAGAGGAGATTGCGTATAATCCGCCTTCCCTCGACGATGTGCCTGAAGGACCGATGGGAGAAGCGATTTTGAGAGGACGCGAATTAATTAATGACACATCCAACGCAATACGCGCAAAGGCATCTTCTGTGGAGGACGGTGAGCATCTTGTGAATGAATTATCATGTACAAGCTGCCACGCTGGAGACGGACTCGATCAAGACACCTCTTCTCTTGTCGGCATTACGGCCGTTTATCCACAATATAATGAGAGGGCAGACAAAGTGCTTACTCTTGAAGATCGTATTAATGGATGCATGGTCCGCAGCATGAACGGCGAGCCTTTTGAGGAAGGCGATGAGGACCTGAACGCCATGGTCGCTTATTTGACGTATATTTCAGAAGGGATTCCAATTGGAGCAGAGCTTGAATGGCTTGGTAAAAATGAAATGGAAGACGTCCCAATCCCCTTCGCGATCAAGTGAAGGACGGGACAATTGATTGGGAGAAGGTTCTTGGGAAGGATAAATGATATAAAAATGAAAATTGCCCTCACAATTAAGTGTAGGGCAATTTTTTTGTTTTATTAATGAATGAATTGAATTAATAACTCGTTAAACTTATCACGCTCTTCCCAAAAAGCACCATGGCCGCTATATTTGAAGGGGACTAGCTGCGAATTCGAGATTAATTTATTTACTTCCTTAGCTTGTGAAAAGGGAATAACTTTATCATGGATACCATGAATAAGTAACGTTGGGGCAACAATTTTCGGAAGATCCTCAGACAAATTCATTTCTCTTAATAAAACAATGATTGCAGCCGTCGACCATCCCGCAGCTTGCATTCCCATTTGAAAGAACCAATCTGAGAATCGGCTCGATATATATTGAAAGAAAAAGCCGTCTATTACTTCCTGCATCAGCTTTGGGCGATCATTTAACGATTGTTCCAAATACCGATTAGCTGTCTCTTCTGAGAAGCCTATTGGGGCAGCGGCGTCAACAAGAACAAGCCGAGACACCCCATAACCGTTATACCTGGTCATATACCGAATCGCAATAGACCCACCCGTCGAGTGACCTACAAGTACAAAATCTTTTAATTGAAGTGTACCGACAATTACATGGATATCATCAGCCAATCTATCTAAGTTATAGCCATCGAGAGGTTTATCCGAATTTCCAAAGCCTCTCCAGTCTATGCCGATACATCGATACCCCATTGTAGGAAGCACATTAAACTGATATTCGAACTGTTTATGACTCAACGGCCATCCATGTATAAATACAATGGTCTTGCTGCCCTCCGGATTAAGATCTTCAACATACAGATTTACACCTGACTCTACAGTAACCAAATAACCGATAACGATTCCTCCGTCGTTATAATGACTTCGCCTATAAGATATTCAACTTTGTATGTATATGTGCCCCTCCCATTAACAAAGCAATTCAAAAAAACCCCATAGAATGGGGTTTCAGCCTGTTGACAAACGCTCGCATCCGTTGTTGAGGCCTACAGGAAGTAGGTCATGCATCCGTTGCCGCAGGACGCGGCGCACTTAGGATGCCTTCCTTTCTCGCTCGTCCGCTCATGAACTTTAGTTCTATTCGCGTCTTCGCTCGACTTCGCGCGGGCTCGCAGGAAGCGAGTCATGCAACCGTTGCCACAGGACGTGGCGATCTTAGGTTGCCTTCCTTGGCAAGCGTTTTCAATCAGGCTGAGGAAATTCCTGCCCATTGCCACTTGCCTTAAAAAAGAGTGTAGACAAAGTCCAAAAACGACTTTGTCTACACTCTTGAACCCCATAGAATGGGGTTTCTTTAATAACCAAAAAAGACATCCTTTTTAATACTCTTCTTCGAAATATCATTACTTTGTAAATGAGCGGAAATGGATTCTACCATCGCCTTAGGACCTGCAATATAGTAGTTGCCATCGTTCTGATATAAGTTGGACAGCTTATTTATTTCCTCAGGTAAGTCGTTCCTCTGATCGAGGTACGTTACAGTTGCCGCAGTATTATTAGCAATTTCATCGAGTTCATCTTTATATACAAATGACTTTTTGCTATCTATATAAAGTAGATGTATTTGCTTTCCGCCTACGTTCCCTTCCTCCTCAATCTGCTTTAGCATCGACCGGAATGGTGTAATTCCAATACCGCCCGCAATAAAGATGGAAGGACCGTTATCGGTTAAATAAAACGACCCTACTGGCCCGCTCATTTTTACTTTCATGCCCTGTTTTAATTCTAACATCGCCATTTTAAAGTCACTTGGATCATCACTAATTCCTAGCGTTAGTTGAACAATATTCTCAGCAGGAGCAGATGCCACACTTATTGGACGTATACCATTTTTTATTTTCTTATGAGTAATCGTAAACAGCCCATGTTGTCCCGCTTTCCACGTTAAATTCTTCTCTTTTTCAAATCGAAAAGTATATACACCATCTGATTCTTTGTAGCTCTCAATGAATACTAAGTCTCTCTTTTTGAAGATTGCTACTGCATCTTGAAAAAAAACCATTTACATTTCTCCTACCAGTTTATTCAACTCGTCAACCATACTTGTCCAACCATATTTCGCGCCATTGAACGCAGCCCGATTTTCTTCTTCAAATCCAGTGTGAGCCAGATGTAAGTGGGTTGTTTCACCTTCCTGTTTTAATGTCCATGTGACAATCGTATCGATCGGTCCACCGACCCATGTGTACGATAATGTAGTAGGCTCATCAACAACCAATACTTCACTCTCTACAACTAAACCGATTGCCTCATTCCGAAACTGACATTTGTATCCGACAATCGGTTTGAAATTATTTTCCATCACCCATTTCGCAAGAATTTCTGAGTTCGTTAATGCATCCCATACTTTATTGATAGGACTTTTAAATTGAAAATCCAATGATAAATCCGCCATCATCTATTCCTCCAATAAGTTCTTTAGTTTCGCCGCACTTTCCGTCCAAAAATCCTCATAAAACGATAACCAGTCTTTAACTTCCTGCAAGGGAGCTGCGTTTAACCGATACCTTGTTTCTCTGCCAATTTTACGGTTTTTCACTAAATCAGCTTCTTTCAGAATTGCTAAATGTTTAGAAACTGCAGTACGTCCCATCTGAAAATGAGGGGTTAATTCGTAAAGCGCCAACTCATCGGAACCTGCCAATAACCATATCAACTTTCGTCTCGTCGGATCTGCAATGGCTACAAAAACATCGCGCTCTTGGTCAGTCGTAATCAAAATCCTTCCCCCTCTCCTAAAGATTGGACACTGTTCGGTGTCACTATAATACGACACTAATTGGTGTCGTGTCAATCGTAAAAAAACGGAAAAGATATCGAACTTTTACCGATGCCATCCCCGTGCTAAATTTTATTATTGCGTTCCTGGATTTACTAGGTGCCTATATAAAAAACCTCATCAAATGTTAATTTGATGAGGTTCCTAATGATGGAGCATACCGGGTTCGAACCGGTGACCTTCACACTGCCAGCGTGACACTCTCCCAGCTGAGCTAATGCCCCGTATATCTGATACAATATAGATTATAACATGTCACATTAAAAAGACAATAGATCGGGGGAGATCTCCTTGCAACATGCTGAAAGAGAACTGAAGGACACGGTGTTTCTGTGCGATCAGAAAGGGATGTTGAATCCCGAAGCAATTGGGTTTGCCCGCCGTCCTATCATTATAAGCAATTTAAAGGGCCATTTCATGCGGAAGAAGAAATGGAATTATTGGTGTGTGTTCGGTGAGGATCTTCTATTTTCTGCGACGATCAGCCATTTGGATTATGCGGCTGTCTGCTTTGTCTATTTGCTCGATTATGAAACGCAGCGGTTCTATGAGAAGCAAGTCGTGCTGCCGGTTGGGCGAAAGGTGAAGATGCCGGAGGATGTTCTTGGCAGTGTGAAATTCGTCAACGAGCGGATGTCCGTCCAGCTCGTGCATATACAAGGAGAAACCCATCTATCTGTGACGATACCCGATTTTGATAATGAAGTGCTTCATGCCGATCTTCACATCGCGCATCCGGACGAAGATGATTCGTTGAACGTCGTTATCCCCCGCAACCGGGATCGGTTCCAATTCACAGCAAAGCACCATACATTGCCGACAGCGGGCTTCGTGAAGATCGGGGAGAAACGGTATAATTTCAATCCTGATTATAGCTTTGCCGTGCTCGATTATGGACGCGGTATTTGGCCGCGCGAAGCGGAGTGGAATTGGGCGATGGCTTCCCAACGTTTAGGTGGTCGGAGAATCGGTCTGAATTTCGGCGGAAAATGGACGGATGGTACGGGAATGACGGAAAATGCAGTATTCGTAGACGGTGTCATGACGAAGCTGCATGAAGATGTCATCTTCACGTATGACAAGGACAATTTCATGCATCCTTGGCATATCGGAACAAAGTTTTCTGACCAAGTCGACTTGACGTTTTCCCCTTTCTTTGAGCGGGTTTCCAAGACGAATGCGCAGCTCGTCCAAACGAACGTCAATCAGCTCGTCGGCTATTTCAACGGCCGTGTCAAGCTGAACGACGGCTCGATTTTACGAATCCGTCAAATGCTTGGCAGCGCGGAAGATCACCGCGCGAAATGGTAAGAAACAACCGGTGCAAGCGCCCGGTTGTTTTTTATTAGCCGCAAATATGTTGTTATCACCGACTTAGTGGATGTTATCACCGGCTCTTGACACTTTATCACCGACTTAAACGAGTTTATCACCGACTCTCTGACCGTTATCACCGACTCGCACAAATTCCCGCGTTCCCCGATAAAATGAATGCGGGCCAATTCCATTCCTACCACTTTCGCTGACGCGATTCCCAAAAATGGTCTTTGTGTTTAATTTCGCAGAATGTAGGAAATCAATAAATAGAGACTACAACAGGAGGTTTGCGAACATGAGGGATAATATGAAGGTCGTCATGCTTCTTTTAATGGCTGTTCTCGTCCTTGGCGCTTGTGGAAATGCAAGCAAAAATGCAGATGATCCGGCGCGGGAAGATGCGACGATTATTTACGAGGATGAAAAAGAAGGCGGCACGATGAATACGGGCGACGGCTATGGCTTCAATGAGTTCGATTTGGAGATTGAGGTCGATGGGAAAGATGCCGTTGATGCAGAGTATGATGTGAATGAAGCCAGTGATGCAAAGTATGTGAATAGATTAGCGAATTTAAATTTGAAGGATCAGGAAGCGTTCGATAAGCTGGATGAGTTCTTCACGAAAATTATGCTGACGCATGATATGTCGAACGAAGATGTTACTAATAGAATTATGGAATGGTTTGGACTCGACTCATATACGAAGTTCGATTTGGAAGTGAACTTCGACGATGGTACGAAGTTGGATATTGAAGATCGAAAATAACGATTTGAATAAAACAGGCGAGGAACATTTTCCTCGCCTGTTTTTGTGCTTATATTTTCGAATCCTTCAACATCGTATAATAAACCCCTTGTTTTTCAATCAATTCCTCTTGGCTGCCGGATTCGATGAGCTTGCCTTGCCCCATGACGTAGACGATGTCGGCTTTTCGAACCGTATTCAGCCTATGGGCGATAACGAAGCTCGTTCTTCCTTCCATTAACCGGTCTAGCGCTTCTTGGATTTCGAGTTCAGTGACGGTATCGATGCTGCTTGTCGCCTCATCGAGTAGAAGCAATACAGGGTCTGCGACGAGTGCCCTTGCAATTGAGAGCAACTGTTTCTGTCCTTGTGAAATTTCGCCGCCATCCGCTGTCAGAACGGTGTCATATCCGTTTTCAAGCCTCAAAATGAAGCTATGTGCATTCGCCTTTTTCGCCGCCTCGATCACTTCTTCATCCGTGGCGTCGAGCTTGCCGTACCGAATGTTTTCCATGACGGTGGCTTCGAATAAAAACGGATCTTGGAGGACGAATGCTGTCTGGCTCCGCAATGTTTGGCGCGGCAGTTCCTTAATCGGAATTCCGTCAATGAGGATCTGCCCTTCATTCGCCTCATAGAAGCGGGCAAGCAGCTGCATAATCGTCGTCTTCCCTGCTCCGGTCGCTCCGACGAATGCCGCTGTTTCGCCAGGTTTTACGTGAAAGGAAATGTCTTCAACCGTATAACCGTCCGTACCGACCGCATAGCCAAATGAGACATTTTTGAATTGGACATCACCTGTTAAGACGGTGTCCTTATGTCCGACCGCATCATCCTGCTCGATCGGCTCATTCATAATATTGAATACCCGTTCCGCCCCCGCAATCGCGGAAAGGACGGTATTGAATTGGTTTGACAGATCATTGAGCGGTCGTGTGAATTGGCGTGCATACTCGGAGAAGATGACGATTGTTCCAATAGTAACAATGCCATCCCCTTTAAGTGCAAGCAATCCGCCGACACCTGCGACAATCGCAAACGCCGCGTTGTTCAACATATTCATCACTTTGGGAATGAATCCGGAATACGTCAATGCCCAGAACCCCGTTCTGCGCAGTCGATCGCTCTTTTCCGCGAATTCCTCCATGACACGCTCTTCTTGCGAGAACGCTTTAATGATCCGTTGTCCTGAAATCGTTTCTTCAATCATCCCATTCAATTGTCCGACCGCTTGCTGCTGCTCCTTGAACAGCAATCCCGTTCGTCGGGTAATCCACCGAATTGCGATGAACATGACCGGAACGATGATCATCGTCAGCAATGTCAAAATCGGGCTGAGATATAGCATGACCGCAAGTGTTCCTGACAATGTCAAAATACTTGAGAACACTTGGATGAATGATGAATTCAACGTCTGGCTGACGTTTTCAATGTCATTCGTCACACGGCTCATTAATTCTCCATGCTGCCTTTTATCGAAAAATGTGACAGGCAGCTTCTGAAGATGAGTAAACAGACTCGTCCGCAACCTGAAAATCGTTTGTTGCGCGATGCCGACCATCCAAAAGCTTTGGAAATAAGTCGCAAGCGATAATCCCGCGTAGATTGCGATCAGCAAGCCGATCTTGGATCCCAATCCGTCAAACTGCATCGGAATAATATGCGTATCAATTATTTGCCCGATCAGGAATGGGCCGAGCAATGCGAGACCCGAGCTGACGAGTACGAGGGCGAGCACGAGTATAAGCAGCCCCCGTTGTTCATCGACAAGCTTCCAAATTCTTAGCAATACCGATTTCCAATCATTTGCCCGCTCTACTTTCTTTCTGCCAGGACCTTTAATGTCTTCTTTCTTGATAATCGGTTCATATCCGAATGGCTTACGAATTGTTCGCAACATCAGCGTCCACCTCCTCTTCCGATTGGGATTCGGCTATTTTCCGGTACAATGCTGATTGCTTCATGAGATCTGCATGGTTGCCGTATCCGACGACCTTCCCTTCATCTAATAGAAGAATTTGATCCGCACCTTTCGCCGTCTGCACTTTCTGCGTAACGACAAGCATCGTCGCCGCTTCTCCTTTCAGCGCTTCCCATAAGGCATTTTCCGTTTTGACGTCCAATGCACTCGTACTGTCGTCAAGGATGAGGATCGAAGGTTTCCGGACGAGCGCCCGCGCAATGGATAACCGTTGCTTTTGTCCGCCCGACAAGTTGACTCCTTTTTGTCCGACCCGCGTTCCGTACTTCTGCGGGAATAAATCGATTGATTCGTGGATTTGTGCTTTCATAGCCGCTTCGATCAGTTCATCCGGCTCCGCATCGCTGTCTCCCCATGAAAGGTTTTCCAAAATGGACCCCGTGAAAAGAATCGACTGCTGAGGGACGAGCCCGATCGTATCACGCAAATCTTTCAGCGCCCACTCCTTCACATCGATTCCGCCGACGTAGATTTTCCCCTCCGTCGGTTCGAACATCCTTGGTATAAGATTGAGAAGCGTCGATTTTCCTGATCCGGTCGCCCCCATGATGGCGAGCTTTTCGCCAGGAGACACGTGGAAAGACACTTTATCCAAAATCGGTTCCGGCTTCCCTGGATAATGGAAGGAAACGTTTTCGAAACGGAGATCACCTTCCAGGCTGCCCAGCCCCGAGCTTTCCATGTCGTGGTTTTCCAAATCCTCATCCGCAAGCAGCACTTCCTCCATCCGCTCAGAGGATGCTTTCGCGCGGGAGAATGCACTTATAATGAAGGCAAACATCGAAAATGCGCCTGTCATCCGCATCGCATAGTTGACAATCGCGACAAGCTCGCCGACTTGTGCGTTTCCATTCCCAATCTCGACGGAACCAAACCAAAGGACAGCCATAAGACTGACATTCATGACGAATAGCAGAACGGGCAAAATGAGCTCCATCATGCGCATTGCCTTGACGGTATCCTTGCGGAGTGCCCCTGCTACTTTTGAAAACCGGCTTGCTTCGTACATTCCACGTAAATAAGCTTTAATAAGACGAACCGCCTGCAAGTTTTCTTGAATGACACGGTTCACCCGGTCAAGCCTACGTTGCACGGTTGCAAAATAGCCGACCCCTTTTCTCGCCATAATAAACAGGAAAATTAACAGGATCGGTGCCCCGATGACGAGGTAGAGCGCTAGCTTCACATTGACGAGAAATGCCATAATCAAGCTGCCGAGCACTAGCAAAGGTGCCCGTAGCATAATCCGGAGCGACATGAACAGGACGTTTTGCGCCATTGTCACGTCACTCGTCAAGCGGGTAATCAATCCCGCTGTCGGAAATCGTAAAAAGGTAGCCATGGAGAATGACTGCACTTGGCGGAATAGCGCCTGGCGCAAGTCAAACGCAAAGCTTTGCGCGGCATGAGCAGCAAAGTAAGAATTAATCGCACCTGAAAAGAATGCGACGAACGCCAGACCCATCATGACACTTCCCCATGTCCAAATGACACTGACATCTTCCGCTAATATGCCGTCGTCGATGATTTTCGCTATCAATAATGGCTGAATCAACTCTACCATCAGCTCTGTCAGCATGAGGAACAAGGCAATGAGAATCGGCCATTTATACGGCTTTGCATATGAAAAAACTGTCTTCATCTTACGGACCCCCAAAAACTGTTTCGTTTTACGAATTATTTTTTATTGTCACCATTATGACACAGGTCGCTATCTCTGTATAGGGCGTATATTGAGTAGTTCGGAAGTTCTGACATCGATGAACGTCAAAAAACCGGAACCTTCTTCAGGATTCCGGTGGTATACCTTCTTCTTTCGCCTTGCTTCCCGCTATCGAAAGGCCCGTGACGCCAACAAGCATAATGGCACCGCCGACTATTTGCCATAAGCCCAATACACTGCCGAACCAGATGACGGAAATAATCATCGCTGTCAGCGGTTCGAAGCTTGAAAGAATGCTCGTTTCGACCGGGGAAATATATTTCATGCTGCCGAGGAATAGAAGGAATGCGACCGTCCCGACAATAATGACTAGCAGCAGCATGGAGGATAATTTCACCTCAGCAAGTACATCGATTTCTTGTCTGAACGTCAAGATATTTAAAAAGAGAAGCGTAAATCCCCCAATCAGCATGCCCCATCCGACGACGAGGAGGACTCCCCATTCATTCATAAGCCGAACAGGATACAGTGTGTAAAAGGCAAATGTGAATCCGACGGCAAGCCCGAAGAAAAGTGCTTCCTTCGTCAAAGCGAAGCCGGATAGCGTTCCGTTCGTCAGAAGAAGATAAAGGCCCGCCATCGTGACAGCCATTCCGATCACTTGAGCAGCTGGCGGGTATTCCTTTTGCCTAATTGAGACGAATAGGATGATATAAATTGGCGCTAGAAATTGAAATAGTGTCGCGATGACTGCGTTGCTCGTATGAATCGATCCAGCGAATGAAAATTGCACGCCGAGCATGCCAATGATGCCGAAAATGACCATTTGACGAAGCCATACTTTTTGGCGGAGCGGGCGCGTAATATGTACGCCTTTTATTTTTAAGACGAGAAGGAGCCCGAGTCCTGCTAGCACCAGCCGGACGATAAGCATGAAGGAGACGGACATTTTACCAGTATCCAGAATCCATTCCATCATCGGTCCCGTCGCACCCCAGAGCATAGCTCCTGTGATAATCATGAAAATCCCTTTTGCTCTTTCCATATTAATCCACGACCTTTTGTTTTGTGTAATAACTTCTTAGATGTGCTTGTTATGTCATAAAAGATGTACTGTATATTTACTGAACTTCCTATATAATAAAATACATATGACATCCGAAAGGGGACAAAAAGATGAAACCGGCAAACCAAACAGATAGAACCGAACTACCGATTGTCATGGACAGTCTTGTAGAGTTCTTAATGGTGACCCGTACGGATGGTGAAGGCTTGATAACTTACACGAATCATAACTTCTTAGCTTCAAGCAATTGGACACCAAAACGAATTCTCGGAAAATCCTTTTGGCAAATGTTTTCCGAGGATGAACATAGCCAGGCGCAAGCACACGCGATTTGGAACCGTCTATCAAGCGGGAAATCTTGGTTCGGAACAGCCGAAAAAATGACACGGCATGGCGAACCTTATTATGTAAAAATGATGGCTATCCCTACGTTAGATGCGAACGGAACGCTTGAATCTAGTACTTTTTTAGAGCTTGATATTACAGAAGACGTCGAGTTAAAGGAGAAGCTCCAGCAAATTGCCTTCATCGATTTTGAGACCGGACTGATGAGTCGGCACAAATTAGAGACGCTTGTCAATGAATATATTGAAGAGAATAGGCATTTTTCGTTCGTGTACATAGCAATCGATCACTATTATACACTGAAAGATCTCCAATCGTATGATTCAGAATCAGTTTTGATCCAGGAATTTACGAACAGATTGAAACGGTATTTCCAAGGAGACTCAATCGCAAGAGTCGGCGTCAGCCAATTTGTCGTTCTGACGTCTTTCGGGGATTGGTTCGTCCAAGGCTTTCTAGAGTTTTTGAAAGAGCAGCCTATCTACATCGAGAACCATTCATTACCGTTATCGGTAAGTGGAGGCATCGTCCGATATCCGGAAGACCAGCTTTCCTATTCACATCTTTACAAAGCAGCGTTAGCAGCGATGAAAGCGATTACCGAGCAAGGCGGAGGGCGTATTTCCTCCTTATCCGCAGAGTCCCATAAAATATTGAATCGTCGTTCCCTCATCGACAAGAAAATGCTGACAGCGCTAGATCGTAATAACTTGCAAGTCGTCTATCAGCCGCAGTTGGATATAGCGACGGGCAACGTTCTTGTGTATGAAGCGCTTGTCCGTTGGGAGGACGAAGAAATCGGGCATATTCAGCCGGATGAACTGATACCGATTGCGGAGGAGAATGGGTTGATTCATGCTATCGGAGCTTACGTGCTCGAAGAAGCTGCTACTCTTGCAGTCAAGCTGATGGCCGATAAACCCGATATCCGCATTTCCGTCAATTCATCGGTACGGGAATTCGGCGACTCTTCGCAGATGAAGGAAAAGCTGACAGGCATTTTAGAGAAAACGAAGTGCCCTGCGGATAAGATTGAATTGGAGATAACGGAAAAATTCGCGTTCCAAGCTGAACAGGAACAGACAATCATTAAACAAATGAAAGCGTTTGAAGAGACAGGCATTCGATTCATCCTCGATGATTTCGGTACGGGATATGCCTCTTTCCGATACATGCAGCAATTGCCAATTTCCAAAGTGAAAATTGATAAAGTGTTCATTAATTCCTTGCTGACGATGCCGAAAACACGGCAGCTCGTCGAAGGGATGATTCTTTTCGGGAAATCGATGGGCCTCTACGTCATTGCGGAAGGCGTCGAGACTGAGGAGCAGTTCGAGGCATTGAAAGAAATGGGCATTGATGCCATCCAAGGCTATTATATCGGAGAACCTGTAAAAGGGAATGAGATTTCATTTTAAAGCAAGTGGCAATGGACAGGAATTTCCTCAGACTGATTGAAAACGCTTGCCAGCCTAGGCGCGAAGTCGAGCGAAGACGCGAATAGAACTAAAGTTCATGAGCGGACGAGCGAGACGAGCAACAACGGATGCGAGCGTTTGTCAACAGGCTGAAAGGAGCCGCACGGGTGCGGCTCCTTTTTTATTTCATCTTCAACGTGTCGATTTCCTTAAAGGAGTCGAGCTTATAGCTTTTCATTTCATTCATAGACAATGTAAACAAGCTATCTCCGCTGTACAGCAGCCGCTGGATCTGCTTCTCCCAATCTTCATACTGTTCGCCAGAAGCTTTCTTATTCACCAAATCGCCTTTCAGCACAATTCCGCTTTCTGGAGTGATTTCATAAACGAGAGCTCCGGAACCTTTATAGTCCACATCAAACTCCTTTTTTCCCTCTTCATAGATGCTTATCGGGAAACCGTAGAGATTCCTCTGTTTATGCTGGAACAGCGCCTTATGATCGTATTGGAGAGGTGAATACGTTCCCCGCCCTCCAATGATTTCCGTGAATTTCTCTTTCGGATTATGAAAATCCGTTACATCGAACAACGAGATTTTCATACCTTGCGTCAAAATCAGCGGCTCGCCTCCCGACGGATTCTTCCTCGCCACTGTATCATATCCGAAGCCGATCAAATGATTTTCATCTAATGGATGCAAATAATTCGAGAAACCTGGGATTTTCAACTCGCCTAACACTTTCGGCTTGGCAGGATCAGCGACATCTATAACGAATAGCGGGTCAGTTTCCCTGAATGTCACCATATATGCTTTATCTCCCATGAAGCGCGCCGAATAGATGCGTTCCCCTTTCGCGAGGCCTTTCACCGAGCCAGTCGTTTTCATGTTTTCATTCAAAATATACAGATGGTTTTTAGAAGGGTTTTTCTCATCCCACATATTTCCTTCCGTCATGACAACGCGGAAATTCCCTTTGTATTCATCCATGGAGAATTGATTCAAAATCGTCCCGCCCAGCTCAGCCGAACGGTAAAACTCGATATCAGCCCCGTCGAGCGTAAACTTGAAGATTTCAGTATTTGCTTTACCCGGATTCCAAATCATAATTTCGGCACTGCGTGAATTTGTTGTTGTTTCGTATTTCAATGCCGTCAAATAGAGATGGTCCTTCGTCATGTACATTTGGTCGCTGCTTCCAAGAAACCCTTTCGTTTTAAGTTCGGAAGTTTTTGGAGACGTCAAGTCGATTGCCGTAATGACGGAGTAGGAAGGGTCGGTTGCGCCAGGTAAAATGGCAATGTCTCCGAATTCCATGAATTTCTTCTCTTTTTCATTCGAATCAAACACGCGTGGACGCAGTGCATCCCCTTCGATTTCTTCCATCGCCCAGAAATCCGGAAACACATTTGTCACGAGATACAGCATGCCATCTGTCTTTCGCGCACTCTTTAAATAGCCTTCCACACCAAGCTCGCGGACGAAAACCGGCTTTTCCGGCTTCGCAATATTGTATAGACGGACAGTCGTCAAGCTGTTCATCGGCATGATTTTATCCATCATATTCGTTTTATCCGGATAGCGCTGCATTTTTTCGCCAAGCACTATGAGCAAGTCATCATGTAAAAATAGCTGTGATGGATAATAATCGTCTTTCGGATTAATTTCAGCAGCGATTTTCATCTTTTTAGGATTTCGGATATCGACGATTTTTACGGACGTCCCCTCGAAAATGGAGTACACATAATCGCCGTCCGTCTTTACGATATCCGATTCGTCCACGCCTTCGACTTGAATATTTGTCGATGAATGGTCGCCACCGCCAACCGCATTCGATGTTTTCGCACTATCCATCGAAGCTTTTGCAGATGATTCTTCTTCAACCGCTTCATAGGATACCGCTACAGACTGCATATCCTTCGCTCTCTCAAAATACGCTTTCAAGTCAGCTGCAGAGCTGATTGATTCAATTGAATCATAAATTGTGAATTCGATTTTATTACGCTTGAGCGACTTGAATTGGCTGCTCACCGCTTTTTGCTCCATCCGCAATGCATAGTTGCCCGGTTGAAGCCCTGCTACTTGCAATGTCCTGCCATCGTTCATTAATTCCAACCCCACTTCCACCTTCGCGCCATTTTGATCGGTTACATAAACATAACCATCATGAATGGCCCCTTTCGCCAAAGGTTCGGAAAAATGCGCTTTCCATCCATTGTCACTAAGAGCTGTACCTGCTGCGAAAACATTCACCTTCTCCATGAACATTGTGACTCCTGCAACGACCATGACCATAATCATAGCAACAGCAAACCATATAACCGGTTTCCTCAATTTCATCACCTTTCCTCAAATTCCTCTTTACAAAGTAGACTTCTTGGAATCAATTACGTTTCACTTTTCGGAAAAAACATTTTTGCACATTAATTTGAATATGGTAGTCTAATAGGGTGTGAGAAAAAATAGGGGGTAATGGGAATGAAAACACTTACAAGATGGTCGAACACGATCATGGAAAGGTACTTGCCGGATCCATACATATTCGTTGCCATTCTGACTCTTGTCGTCTTTTTGCTCGGTATCGGTCTAACGGATTCGGGTCCGCTCGAAATGACGGCCCACTGGGGGAATGGTTTCTGGGGTCTTCTTGCATTTACGATGCAGATGGTTATCGTATTAGTCGCAGGACATGTATTGGCAAGCAGTCCTTTCTTCAAGAAATTATTAAGTTCGCTGGCAGGATTGGCGAAGTCACCGGGTACGGCTATTCTACTCGTCACAGTCGTATCGCTGATTGCTTGTTGGATCAACTGGGGATTTGGTCTAGTCATCGGAGCATTGTTTGCTAAAGAGATTGCAAAGAAAGTGACGACGGTCGATTATCGGCTGTTAATCGCAAGCGCTTATTCCGGATTTATCATTTGGCACGGAGGGCTAGGCGGGTCAATTCCGTTGTCAATTGCAACGGAGGGTCATCCATACGAAAAAATGATGGGTGTCGTTCCAACGTCCGAAACGATTTTTTCAACGTATAATCTATTTATTATCGCTGTCATTTTTATAACTTTACCGTTGTTGAATCGTTTTATGATGCCAAAACCGGAGGATACGGTCACCGTCGACCCTAAGCTGTTGGAAGAGGAATTTGAAGTAGACGAGGCACAAGAAAAAACGCCTGCGGCACGCCTTGAAAACAGTGTGATTTTATCAATGCTCATTGGTGCATTAGGTGTCGTTTATCTTGTGCAGCACTTTGTCAGCAAAGGCTTCGATTTGAATTTGAATATTGTCAACCTGATTTTCTTTATTCTAGGCATCATTTTCCACGGAACTCCAAAGCGTTTTCTTGCGGCAGTTGCAAATGCTGTGAAGACGTCGGGCGGGATTATTATCCAGTTTCCGTTTTACGCAGGAATCATGGGCATGATGGTGGATTCAGAATTAGCGAAGGTTATGTCCCAATGGTTTGTTAGCATTTCAACTGAATCGACTTTCCCACTTTTCACTTTCTATGCGGCGGGGCTCGTTAACTTCTTCGTACCGTCAGGCGGAGGGCAATGGGCAGTTCAAGCGCCGGTCATGCTTGGAGCGGCTCAAGAACTAGGCGTCAGCTACTCAAAAACTGCTATGGCGATCGCATGGGGCGACGCGTGGACGAATATGATTCAGCCATTCTGGGCATTGCCGGCGCTAGCGATTGCCGGATTGCGCGCAAAGGATATTATGGGCTACTGTGTGTTCGTATTAATATTGAGCGGAATTGTTGTCAGTATCGGGCTCTTTTTCTTCTAATTGCTACAAGCAGCATCCGGAGTGCCAATTTGGCGGCTCCGGATATTTTTTTCTCCTTTTCACTCCTTGCTAGACAATCTTTCTTGGCCGTTTGGCGGGCTTGGCACGGGGGTAATCTAGTATGAAGGAAAACTAGATTACCTAGGAAGGAATTGAATCGGAATGGTTAAAGCATCTGAAGCGGAAACTCCGAAACGCAATTTAAAGCCTATTTGGATTGCGTTAGCTTTTATCGTTATGATTGCCATCGTCCTACTTCCGACTCCGGACGACTTGCCTGTGATAGGTCAACGGGCATTGGCCATATTGGCTTTTGCGGTCATCCTTTGGGTGACGGAGGCGGTTTCCTATCCTGTCAGCGCTGCGATGATTATTGGACTTGTCGCCTTGCTGGTCGGCTTTGCACCGGATATGGTGAATCCCGATACGATTGTTGGTACAAAAGCCGCGCTGAAGATGGCGCTTGGCGGCTTTTCCAATTCAGCCGTGGCACTCGTTGCGGCCGCCTTGTTCCTTGCATCTGCCATGCAGGCGACCAATTTGCATAAGCGGCTCGCACTCTTTATATTATCGAAAGTCGGGGTGAAAACGGGGGCAATCGTGTTTGGAGCAATTCTTGTTTCCATCGTGCTCGCCTTTTTCGTACCGAGCGCAACAGCCCGGGCAGGGGCGGTTGTACCAATCTTACTCGGAATGGTGGCGGCATTCGGTCTGCAGCCAAACAGCCGCCTCGGCGCACTACTGGTCATCACTGCCGTGCAATCCGTCTCCATCTGGAATATCGGTATCAAAACCGGGGCTGCACAAAATATGGTCGCTTTAGGGTTCATCGAAAAAGAATTCGGCGTCTCTGTGGCATGGAGCTCATGGTTCTTATACGCGGCACCATGGTCTATCATCATGTCAGTCGTCCTTTACTTCGTCATGATGAAATTAATTAAACCCGAAACACAAGTAATTGAAGGCGGGAAGGAATTGATCAAAGACCAGTTGAAAGAACTCGGTCCGATGAAATCTTCGGAACTACGGCTCATCATCGTTTCCGTCGCTCTCCTTTTCCTGTGGGCTACAGAAGAAAAGCTGCATCCACTTGATACGACAACAGTGACACTTGTTGCGATCGCCATTCTATTATCGCCGAAAATCGGCGTCTTCGACTGGAAAACGGTTGAACGACTCATTCCTTGGGGGACAATTATCGTTTTTGCGGTCGGCATCGCCCTTGGAACGATCCTACTCGATACGACCGGTGCTCAATGGCTGTCAGACAAAGTATTCGGCGCAATGGGGCTTGAAAATATGCCACTGCTTGCGACGATCGCTTTATTGTCGTTGTTCAATATTTTAATACATCTCGGATTTGCTAGCGCGACAAGCTTGTCGTCCGCCCTCATCCCGATTTTCATCGCTTTGACGACGACAATCGCAATTGATGCTAACAATGTTGGTTTTGTCCTGATCCAGCAATTCGTCATTAGCTTTGGCTTCCTTCTCCCTGTGAGCGCTCCGCAAAACATGCTCGCTTATGGGACAGGCGCATTTACGGTGAAGGATTTTCTGAAGTCTGGCATACCGCTCACCGTCATCGGCTATTTGCTCATTCTTTTGTTCAGTGCAACGTATTGGAAATGGATAGGATTATTGTAAAGTGTCAAAAAAATGCTGGGAGATCCATTCTCCCAGCATTTTTCATTCAATCCAACGTTTCAATACACATCACAATAGCCCGTTTCAAGTCTTCATGCGACCAGCTTGGCACTCGTCCGTGCTCGACGGCGAGCTCATGGGAAGCAGGAATATGAATAAAACCCGCAAGCATGTCCGGACGTTGTGCATTTACAAAATGAAGGACGCGGTACATGACATGGTTGCATAAATAAGCGCCAGCCGTGTTGGAAATTTCCGCAGGCAGTCCGGCTCCCTTCAATGCATCGACCATTTTCCTAATTGGCATATTCGTGAAATAACCGTCCGCTCCTCCATCAACAATTGGCTCATCAACAGGGGCATGGCCACTATTGTCCTTCGCTCCATCGTTCACATTAATGGCGATCCGTTCGGGCGTAATTTTGAATCGACCGCCGGATAAACCGAGCGACAGGACTGCGTCAGGTTTCACATTTTTAATATGAGAAATGATGCGATCGCCTGATACACTGAAATCGACCGGCAGCACTTCACTATGAATCTGGTATTTCCCGATTTCCAGCCCGTGCAATTCTTCGACAATCCGCGCGGTTGGATTGACGGGATAATTCAAAAATGGCTCAAAGCCCGTTAACAGCAATCTCTTCATTTCTACACATCCCCCTTTTCCCCATTATAACGCACATCATTTCGATTTAAATCTAGCAGTTTTGTCCCAGCCGATAACTTGCTGATTTTTCTTCGCCTTTATATATCGAATCGAGCTTCGTATAAATAAATACGTGAACAGTTGGGCATATGTGAAATACATGATGACGCTAATAAATACATTGATCGGCGTAAATGTCCGTTGGGTTGCCTGTGCGGCAAACAGCTGCGCCGTATAGATAATATAGGAAAGATACCAGATAAACAGCAATGGATAGCTATATTGCACAGCAAAAATATCGAGAATACCGAGAATGAACCAGACATATGACACAATCAAAAATAGCCAAAAAATCACGTAAACCATTAGCTGATGGACGGAATGGACAATCAACTTCCCACGGAAATAGCCTGGCTCCAATAGCGTCTTCTCAACGATATACAGATTCCCCTGTAGCCAGCGTGTACGTTGTTTGACGTAAACGGATAGTGTCTCAGGCTCCTGCTCCCAAGTGATGGAATCGGGAACGATCGGCAGGTAATACCCGTTTTGGGTGATTCGCAACGTCAATTCCGCATCTTCCGCGATGGCGTAAGGGTCATATCCGCCCAACTCATCAATGACGGACCGTTTGACGAGCATATTTGTCCCTGTCAATGAACCCGTTTTAAACAATTGCCATCTGCCTGATTGCATGAGGAGCTGGAATACTTGAAACTCAATTGAAATCATGCGGGTCAGCCAGTTTGCAGATTCATTCATCGTACGCACATATCCAACAGCTCCTGCCGATTGCTCGTTCTGCTCGGCTGTGGCAACGAGTTTGATCAGCGCATCAGGCTCTGGTTGATTGTCTGCATCATAGACGCAATAATATTTATTCGAGGATATGCTTAAACCATAGTTCAGCACTCGTGACTTGCCCCGGGGTTCGCCGGGAGGCACTTGAATATGATGCACATTTTTATATGTATCATCAAAAATTTGAGCAATTTCCGCCGTTTCATCCGTTGAATTATCGTTCAATACGTATATTTGCAAATCACCCGGATATTTTATGCTAACCATCGCTTCGATCGTTTCTTTCATGACAACCCCTTCATTATGAGCCGGAATGAGGATATCGACTCCGGGATAGGATTCAAGTGACGGGGTTGGCGCTCTTTCCATCTTAATACGGTTGTACAAACCCGCAACGAGCAATAGAGAATAATAGGATAGGAGCAATAAGAATAAGGCAGTCGTAAACAATAAGACGTAGACGATATTGTAGACCGCTCCTATAATAATGGCTGCTATAAACAAGAGGAATACTAGCAATAAGAGGACTGTTCGACGTCTCATGACATCACCCCTTCAGGCAAAGCCGTCTGCCCCTCCACCCGTGTTGCTGTCCACTCTATCTTCTCCAGCACATTCTCTTGGAACGTCTCCTTCAACTTCTTTTCAATTCGGCCTTTTACAACCGACACCCCGTCGACATCCGTGTTTTGTAGAAGAATCGTCAACTTGAATTCACCCGTTTTTCCTACAATATCAAAATGCTGTCTACTTTCCGTATGTAAAATGCTTCCTACTAACGATAATGCAGTCCGTTTCGTCATCCTCGGCAATTCCGACAAGTCAATTTGCACGAAATAGCCCGTTTCGTTCCGTCTAGCCATCGTCGCTAAAATGAATGCCGCCTGTTTTTCAAATTCCTTCCGAGGCAAAACACCTTCTTCCGTAATAAAACCTTCCAAATGCAAAATCCGTTCCTTCAAAAAATAATTCTCGCTTCGAAACTGGTAAACATACTTGGATAAGCTATATAGGGCAAATAAATGGACAAGAAACAGAAAATGCAAAACAATTGCCAACCCTTGATCAAGCGGGCTCCAATTATCCCTGAACGCAATGACTAAAAGGGCAAATACCGTCCCCACAGTCAAGATAATATAAAAGAAGAAGGCTAGACGATCGGACCCGATAAAAAATAAAATTGCAATCACTGCAAAAATAGAATATGTACTAATTGAAATCGCATTGTAGGTTCCTATGACAAGGACAATCATTGAAATCAGCCAAACAATTGCTACGACAGGCAATTTCATTTGATCCCAAATTGTGGATCTGTGCATATACCCACACCCCCTGGTCTCTTAATTCCCTGTTTTTTTTATTAAAAACCGAGTCACATCTCGAAAGTTTAATGGTTCCTTTACAGGGAATATCTCATTGTAAACGATATTTTCGAGGAGGAATATGACAATGAATGACAAGTATGAAAAAAAAGATGAACAAGTGACACCGCAGACACAAAATCATCAGCCGGGAATTGAAGCAGAAATGACTCCACCTCCCCTCTATGACGATGAAAACTATAAAGGGTCCGGTAAATTAAAAGGGAAAAACGCCCTGATTACTGGCGGGGATAGCGGAATCGGCCGCGCCGTCGCCGTGGCTTTTGCGAAAGAAGGCGCCAACGTGGCGATCGCATACTTGGATGAAGCCGAAGATGTCGATGCAAATAAAACCGTTGAGTTGATTGAACAATACGGCGGAAAAGCAAAAAAAATTCGCATCGATATTAGTGAAGAGGAAAATTGCGAGAAGCTGATTGACGATGTCGTCCAGGAATTCGGCAGTTTGAATATCCTCGTGAACAATGCCGGAAAGCAGTTCCCGCAAGACGACATCTCTCAAATTTCAAGCGATCAACTGCGCGAAACGTTCGACACCAATTTCTTCGGCTTGTTCTATTTATCGAAAGCGGCGCTAGCTCATATGAAGGATGGCGATTGCATCATCAATACATCTTCGGTCACGGCGTATAACGGCTCGCCGGGATTGATTGATTATTCGGCAACGAAAGGCGCCATTACAACATTCACCCGCTCACTTGCATTAAACTTGGCAGGCAAAGGCATTCGCGTTAACGCAGTAGCCCCTGGTCCAATATGGACGCCATTGATTCCAGCGACATTCGATGCACAAAAAGTAGAGCAGCACGGAGCGGATACACCAGTGAAGCGCCGAGGACAGCCGGCGGAGAACGCACCGGCGTATGTCTTCCTTGCATCTAGCGATTCCAGCTATATGACGGGCCAGACGATCCATGTTGATGGCGGGGATTATGTAGGTTCTTGATTGTTAAGGGATGACGCTTTGAGTGCAGGGCTTGAATCTTGAGCGCGAATTCGGATTCTTGGGCGCGAAATCCAATTCTTGAGCGCAAAACTCATTTCATGAGCGCCAAACCCGATTCTTGGGCGCGAAACCTGATTCTTGAGCGCCAAACCTGATTCTTGAGCGCAGAAACCTGATTCTTGAGCGTAGAACCTGATTCTTGAGCGCAGATTCCGATTCTTGAGCGTAGAACTCGATTCTTGAGCGCAAAACTCGATGCTTGAGCGCAAAACTCGATTCTTGAGCGCCAAACTCATTTCTTGAGCGCGCCCAAAGTCTCTCACATATTAAAAAAGCGATTTGCAGAAATTCATCTGCAAATCGCTTTTTCTTATGCTTCTACAGTATCTCTTGAATACCGTTTTTTGAACACCAATGCAAAATAACCGAACGTAATTGCCAAACATGCGACCATGAAGCCGATCAACACACCGTTGCTTGCCCACAGATGCGCGATGTCACCAGTGGAGATCGCCGCCTTGAAAGCTTGGACGGAATATGTCATCGGCAACAACGTATTAAACACTTGAAGAGGTTCAGGAATTAATTCCAACGGGAACGTTCCTGCACTCGTTGTCAACTGCAATATCAATACAAGAATCGCAACGAAGCGGCCTGGATCTCCGAGCAACGACACCAACATCTGAACGATTGCGATGTACGTGTAGCTCGTAATAATCGCTGTCAAAATGAACAACGGCAAATTGACCGTTTCCATTCCAAGTGCTCCTTTAATGATGCCGACTGCGACTAAGGCTTGCACAAGTCCAACGATCGCCAAGACGGATACCTTGCTCGCCATCCATCCGAATGCGCCTGTCGGTTTGATCGCCGGTTCGACGAGCGGGAAGACAATTGACACTAACAATGCCCCGACAAACAAGCCGAGTGACAGGAAGTACGGCGCGAATCCTGTACCATAGTTCGGCACTTCATTGATGCCCTCTTTTTGGACATCAACTGGAGATGCCGCCATTTCATACGTCTTCTCGTTTGGATTCACTTCGCCCGCGGTTGCATTG
Organism: Sporosarcina sp. SAFN-015; assembly: GCF_051966875.1. Taxonomy (GTDB): domain Bacteria; phylum Bacillota; class Bacilli; order Bacillales_A; family Planococcaceae; genus Sporosarcina. The sequence continues at coordinate 394,871 of NZ_JBQCKP010000001.1, forward strand.
GCCTCCGCTAGTTTTTCTTGCAATGTCACTGTTCCTTCATTCAACTCATTCATGCCGTCTGTCAACTTCGCCGAGCCGTCCGCAAGCTCTTTCGATTTCGAAGCAAGCGTACCGGTTCCTTCTTTCAACGTTCCCGTGCCGGCATTCAATTCATTCAAGCCAGAAGCCAAATCAGAAGATCCTTTCTGTGCTTTTACAACGCCTTCAGACAGCTGATCAAGACCGGCTGCTAACGCACCGTTCCCTTCTGTAAGAGCTGAAGACCCTGCAACGAGCTTAGCGGAAGATCCATTTAATTCATTCAGACCTGTAAGTGCTTGCGCATGGCCGTCGCGCAACTGACTAGCTGAGCTGTTCAATTGGGCAGTTCCATCGCTAAGCGCCGCAGTTCCAGAGGAAAGCTCACTCATACCGCCCGATAGTTCAGCACTTCCTTGTTGCAATTGGCTTAATGCCACTTTCAAACCGGCCTGTTGATCCTCCGGCAATGAAGCTAATACAGGTGCCAATTTTTCGGATAGATCATTGATGCCCGCATTTACATTTTTCGAAGCATCTGCAAGTTTTTGAGCAGACCCATTCAATGCAGCTGTTTTTTCTTTGATTGTTCCAACCGCTTTTCCAAACTCGGCTTCTTTTTCCGCAATTTGCGCATAGCTAGCTCTCAATTTCTCAACACCAGCCGTATAATCTGTGATCCCCGACTGCAAATCGGATGCGCCCGTACTCGCTTTACTTGCACCCGTGCGAAGATCTTCGACACCAGTTGAAAGCGCACCGATTCCTTTATTCAAATCCGCAGCACCTTTCGCGGCTTCCGTAGTCCCTTGCGCCAACTTGTCGGAACCGTCCTTCAACGTGATTGTGCTGGACGCCAACGTTTCCAAATACCCTTTCAAATCATCCGCGCCTTTTGCCAGCTCACTTGCACCATCATGCAATTCACCCGCACCATCCGCAGCATCGCCGAAGCCTGTACCCATCTCATTGATGGAGTCAAACAACTGCTCAGCATAAGTAGAAGCAACTTTATCATTCACTTCCGCACGAATCCGTTCCATCGCCGTCTCCCCAATTTGGGCAGACAAGAAGTTAAAGCCCTCATTCGGCTTATACACGATCGTCAACTTTTCCGGATTTTCATCCAGCAATGTCGTAGCGTGCTGCGAAAAGTTCTCCGGTATTTCAATCGCGATATAGTAGTCTTGATTTTTCAAGCCGGCTTCCGCGTCCGCCTTGGAAACTTCCTGGATGTTAAAATTATTTCCATCCAACAGTTTATCGACTAATTCATCGCCTAGCGCAAGCTGTTTTCCTTCCAACTCTGCACCTTCATCCAAATTGACGATCGCTACAGGCAATGCATCCATATTGGCATATGGATCCCAAAATGCCCATAAGAACATTCCTGCATATAAAACTGGAATGAAAAGAATAGCGATCATCGGTACAAGTAATTTTCTTGTACGGAGAAGCTGTTTCCATTCCGCGAATATCATTGATTTTTTCATCCATTCATTCCTCCATTTGTACTAATTGACCAAAATCCTCATATGGTCAATCGTGAATAAAAAAAGAGTCTCAAGCTAAGAGACTTGTAAAAATAGTGTTGCTTAATAATCCTGCAATCCGTTCTTCGGACAACTCTTCGTCCTCATGGGTTTTCCCCCAATCGACGACAAGCGCCAAATACGATTTGAATAGAAGGAATGCGATAAGCTCACTGTCGCATGGCTTTAATTCGCCTTTGTCGACTGCCCGCTCAATTTTCGCTTTAATATAAGAGACGATTTCATTTTCAATTTGAGCAAGCACTTCAATGACGGCAGGTGTGCGCAATTCTTTTCCTTCATCGATCAATTTGGCGTACAATTGATGCGTCTCTCGGAATTTCAACATTTGCATAAGCCGTGCATGGGCATTTCGTTCAAAGGACGCACCTTCGACGGTTGCCGCGTCAGATGCCGCTCGCATTTCTTCGACCATTTGCAGGACGATTGCATTGAACAGTTCTTCTTTGTTTGCGAAAAATGTATAGATCGTCCCTTTTCCTACATTCGCTATTTTGGCGACTTGGTCCATCGTCGTCGCTTTATAGCCGAATAACGAAAATGATTTGGCAGCTGCCTCCAAAATTTCTTGTCTGCGATCCACTTCCCCACCTCGCTTCATTGACCAAAATACACTTTTGGTCATCCAGTCATTATATTACACCCATGTATGCCGGATTGCAACAAAAAAAGAAGTTATCATAGTTTCACGATAACTTCTGTGCCATCCTTCGCTTTGACGTTCACTAATCCAAGTCCTCTATGTTTCTTCAACTCTGACACAATACTTCTTAGTTCATTTTTATCCAACGGTGGAATTGCAAACGCTTTTTCCTTGTCTTCAGAATGATCGACAATCCATTTATTAATGAGCTGCTGAAACCGTTCTGAAGATAGGATCATGATGCCGATTGTCAGGAATACATACGGGATCGGGATGAACAAGCGCACCTTATCTGCCTTCACTTTGACTCGCATCATTTATTCGATAAACACGGAAACCGTATCGCCGTCCGCCGATTTGACGTCAACGATTTGTCCGTCCAATTCATTGTCAATCGCTTCGATCAGCACTTCGATATCAATGTCTTTCACGTATTTCTCTGATTGAGGAATGTTCCCCGCAATATTATGTCCCGCCTTTAAGAGGACTTTGATCAGCTTGATTGGCAAGTTGACAGAAACATTGTCGTTATCCGCTGATACGACCCGGATTTTCAATGTCTTATCTGTATATGCAGTCGGCTTAGATGATGCGCTTCCTGAATCCCTATTTTTCAATACTTCAATTAGCTCTGACGCTTTCTCCGCGTCCACTTTCCCCTCTTGTACAAGCGTCAACACTTTTTCAATTTCCGTTTTCATCACGAATTCCCCCTATTCATCTTTTAACAGTTTAATCGCTTCTTCCGGAGTGATTTCTCCGCTTTCTAGCATGGCAACGACTTTCTTCTCATCCACCTCACTTTTCTTTTTTATCTCATAGCCGAGCGAGCTGACAACTTCATTCAACTTGCCTCGGACAGTCGGATACGAAATTCCAAGCTCTTTTTCAACTTCTTTAATATTGCCCCTGCATGCCAAAAACACTTCGACAAAATGGAGTTGTTCCCCAGACAACGCAGCCAATTTGGAAAGCTCAAATTCATTTTCAATAGACGTATGGCATCGGTTGCAATGAAGTTTTGTAACTTTCAGCGTTTCGTCGCAAACAGGACAATGACTTATAACGGGATATGCCATAATTATCTGAATTCCCCTTTCATTTGAATTCATCATATCTCATCTATTTCCAAATAGCAAGTTTAAAATTAATTATTTCAATTATAATATTAATAATGTTAATCACGAACTTTGATTTCTCCGTTATTTTTAATCCTGTATTTAAAAAGGTGAAGGAGCTCGAGCTCCTTCACCTGCTTTGTCGATAAATCTATGCTTACGATTCGCTTTCAATCAGCCATTGTTCATAGTACTCATCCAACTTTTTCTGCAATGCAGTAATTTTCGCCGTCTTGGATTCGTAATCACTCCAGTCGGTTTCAATAGCTATATTCTTTTCCAAACGATCTATTTGAATTTCCAAAGAAGCGATTTCCTCTTCTATGTTTGTTTCCTTACTCAGCTTCGGCTTCTTATTAACAGGTATTTGCTTTGGAGATTCAGCGACTAATGACTCCTGCATTTCAACCCATTTTTGCCGAGCCCAGTCGAAAGGACCTTCGAACATTGTTATCGTTCCGTCCTCAAGCCACGCGGTACGGGAAAATAATTTATTCAGGAAATACCGGTCATGTGAAACAGCAAGAAGCGTTCCTGGAAAATCTTCCAATGCGTCTTCGAGCACTTCCCGTGATTCGATGTCCAAATGATTCGTCGGTTCGTCCAATACGAGGAAGTTCACGTCCTGATGCATTAGCTGCGCAAGCCGCAGTCTTGTACGCTCTCCTCCGCTCAAATCGCCAATCCTTTTGAATACATCCGGTCCGTAAAACATGAATTTCGCGAGTATATGCCGTGCTTCGCCTTCCTCGACGCCAATATCTTTACGAAAAACGTCAATCAGACGGGCTTTAGGTTCATCAATCGCGAAGTGTTGCGACAAGAAGCCCACTTTTACACTTGCACCCAATTTGCATACACCTTCGTCGGGGGTAAGTTCGCCTAGAAGCATTTTCAGTACGGTCGTTTTCCCACTTCCATTCCGTCCGACAATCGCCGCCCTGTCTTTCCAAAGAACTTGGAGATTCGCACTGCGCAATAATTCATTTCCACCGAATGATTTTACAGCTTCTTGCATGATGACGACTTCCTTGCCGCTTCGCGGAGCCGCCTCAAACGACAATGCCATTTTCCGTGGATCAATCAATGGCTTCCGAAGCTTCTCCATCCGCTCCAGTGCCCGCTCCATATTTGTTGCTTGCCGGTGCAGACCAGCATTCGGCGGATTTGCTTCATTCGCCCATATCCGTAGCCGTTTGATCGCTTCCTTCATCTTCTTGATCTTCTTCTGCTGTTCTTCATAATCTTGGAATTCGCGCAGTAGCCGTTCTTCCTTTTGTTGAACAAATGAACTGTAATTACCGAAATACAAATAGAGCTCCCCATCTTCAAGATCCGCTATCCTTTTCACGACATTATCGAGAAAATAGCGATCATGCGAAATGATGACGACTGTCCCTGAATAATCCATCAAATAGGCCTCTAGCCACTCGACAGCGAATAAGTCCAAATGGTTCGTCGGTTCATCCAAAAGAAGCAAATCAGGTTGGGTTAGCAGAAGTTTGCCTAGCATAATTTTCGTCTGTTCACCGCCGCTCATCTGGCTGAATTCCTGTTCGACAAACGATCGTAATTGAAGACCGTTGATGATCTTTTCAATTTCCGAATCCATCGCGTAACCGTCACGACGGACGAATTCATCTTGCAATTGGCCGTATTGGTGAAGCAGGCGATCCATATCCGTAGTATCCGGATTCGATAATTGCAGTTCCATTTCGGAAAGCTGCTTCTGAATAGATCTTAGTTCATCGAATGCGCTCCGGAGCACTTCATATCCGGTCATCGGCTGTTCGAATGAAGGAATTTGCGATAAATATCCGATTTTGGTTCCCTTTTTAAAATGAATGCGTCCAGCATCCGGTTGTTCGACAGCCGCAATGAGTTTGAATAATGTTGTTTTCCCGCTTCCATTCCGTCCGACGACGCCGAGCTTGTCACCTGTTTTAATTTCCAATGAAAAATTTTCAAATATGGTGTTGCCACCTAACATTTTGCTTACTTGTTGTATTGTACAAATCATAATTTTTCCGCTTCCTCTCTGATTTCACAGCTAGAAGCGCACAAAAAAAGACTGCGTTTAAGCAGCCTTCCCCAAAAATAATGTAAGGAATGATGTGCTAAACAGCTGTGTGATTACTGAAATTGTCTAAAAAAGGGCATACGTATCCCGTTGACGGCAATTTCATGAGTAATCGCACATGAAGTGGCTAAATATTCTAATAAAACTTCACGTGCATTCACAGTGTCCAACATCATTCCTCACCTCCGTCCGATTAATAGTAAGAATAGTGTAGCATGGTTAGTTCATTTCCACAATTGATTTTTTCTACATTTCAGGTTTTGCGATAAGGCCCATGAACAGGACAGCCCCGGTTTCCTCATCCGTAATCGCAAAGAAAAATGGGCGGTTCACCTCCATGACGAATGGGTCGTCAGGAGGGGCGGACCCGGCATCCATTTGCACGCCAGTCACTGCAGCTGCCTCGGTTCCTTCTTCATTCACATCGATGTATGTTTTTTGCTTTACTTTGTTGATCAGAAGGGGCTCGTCTTCTTCAATCATCTTGCTGAAATCTGCGTCCGCGTTGAATGCGCCCGTCATGCCGAGCGCTTTTAACGCCCCGTTTAGCTCTGTTTCATAGGAAAGTTTAAATTTCGGCAGAAGGATAGTGCCTCTTTGGGTCTTCATTTCCGAATGAATAGCTTTCCATTTGTCATTGGAAAGGGTGGCTTGAAATTTCTTTACGCCACGTCCTTCATTCGGAAGTACGATCGTCATGCTCATTTCGCCGTCTGCATATGGCAGCCCGATGGCTTGATAGTCGTCCGTTGCTGTATACGCCAACTCCTCCTGTAATTTCATGAACGGAATGTCTATTTCATTTCCATTATCGAGATGGAAAGCCTTCTTCTCCGTATCTTTCTTTTTAAACGGATGCTGCCAATCCCCTTTGAAATAAATAGCGTTCAACAGCATGGCTACAAGATCTTCGTCCAACGGCCCGTTAACCATTTTATCGATTTTACCGTTTGTCGCCTTTTCCACCCAGTCATTGATCCGTTTCGGCGAATCATTGCTCGTGATGTTGATTTCCTCGATTTCTGCGTTGAAATAATCCTTTGATTGATTGGCGAATTCATCTTGGAACTTATATTGATCGTTCAGCCATATAGAGTTGGCGACTTGAAGCTCGATTTCGTTTGTGTCTTTATTTAACATCGTCATAAGGGAGGCGCTCGCTTTATTCAAATCCAACGGGTCGACTCCTTCCATTTGCAAGGCTTGCGCGATTTCTTCCTTCGTCACGCCATCCGCTCCGTTATAAACCATTGCCAATGCCATTAAAAGACTAGTCGGGGAAATGAATAGATTTCCGTTATCATCCGGGGTAATTTCATTTATTAATTTGAATCCCAATTCATTATTCGGTTCAACGATTGTTTCATAATCCATTTCTCCGAATTCAACTCCTTCAGAAATTTGAAGATTGTTTTGATGGGTACTCGTTCCACAGCCGGTCAAAGGAAGCAGAAGGCTCATTCCCATAAGAGAGGCAGTAATTTTTCGTTTCAAGATGATCACCATCCTTTGGTCATTAGACTTTATCCGATTGGAAAAGTTACAGTCGAATGTTTTGCGAGTTATGCGCGAGTTGAGCGGTGATTTGCGCGAGTTGTGAGTTATGAGCAAGTTGGAGGGAGATATGCGCGAGTTTGACCTAGTTATGATTACCTCGTGACTCTTGACCTAATTCAACTTCTACAAGTTCGCTTATGGAACATCGGATGTGATCATAAATTTGACGAACCGCTCATAAATCCTGAAAACCGCTCATAAATCTCGATAACCGCTCATAAATCTCGATAACCGCTCATAAATCTCGATAACCGCTCATAAATCTCGAAATCCGCTCATAAATCCTGAAAACCGCTCATAAATCTCGAAAACCGCTCATAAATCTCGAAATCCGCTCATAAATCTCGAAATCCGCTCATAAATCTCGAAATCCGCTCATAAATCTCGAAATCCGCCTCCCTACGAAAAACGCCAAGAGCTCAATGGCTCTTGGCGTTTCCCATTACCTTATTAATCAAACGGCCATTCCGGCAGCATATGGCTTAACTTTTTATCTTCACGGTAGCCTAATACATATTCCGCTTGCATGATCGTATGGATTTCACGTGTTCCTTCGTAGATGACCGGCGCTTTCGAGTTACGCAGGAAGCGTGCGACCGGATATTCATCCGAATAGCCGTACGCGCCGTGGATTTGGAAAGCGTCATCTGCAGCTTTATTGGCAAAATCGCATGCTTGCCACTTAGCAAGGGATGTTTCGCGCGTGTTACGCAATCCTTTATTCTTCAACTCACCCGCTCGGTAGACGAGGAGGCGGCTCATTTGGTATCCCGCTTCCATATTGGCGAGCATTTGCTGGACGAGCTGGTGCTTGCCGATCGGCTTGCCGAACGTTTCGCGTTCGTGGCAATACTTTACGCTTTCTTCGATGCAACCCATTATCAAGCCGACTGCGCCTGCCGCCACGGTGAAACGACCGTTATCGAGCGCAGACATCGCGATTTTAAAGCCTTCGCCTTCCTGGCCTAACAAGTTTTCTGCAGGGATGCGCATATCTTCGAAAAACAATTCGCCCGTATTGCCCGCACGGATGCCGTATTTCCCTTTGATCGCTTTTGATGAAAAGCCAGGCGTCGTTCGCTCGACGATGAACGCACTGATGCCATGGTGCTTCTTCGATTTATCCGTGTAAGCAAACACAAGGAAATGGTCCGCAACGTCGCAAAGAGAAATCCAAGTCTTTTGTCCGTTAATGACATATTCATCCCCATCGCGCACTGCAGTTGTTGCCATCGCTGCAACATCAGAGCCCGCACCAGGTTCTGTCAATCCGAATGCACCGATTTTCTCGCCTTTCGCTTGTGGAACCAAATATTTCTGCTTCTGCTCTTCCGTCCCCCATTGCATGAGCGTCATGGAATTCAAGCCGATATGGACAGAAACCGCCGTCCGGAATGCCGTATCCCCGCGTTCCAGTTCCTCGCAAAGAATGGCGAGCGAGTTATAATCCATCCCGCTGCCGCCGTATTGTTCAGGAACGCAGACACCCATGAACCCTAAGTCCGCGAGCTTTTTCCAAATGGCCGGATCGAATCCGCCCTCTGCGTCCCATCGCTGGATATGAGGCATGATCTCCTCATCTACGAATTGGCGTGCCGTCTTGCGCAGCATTTGCTGTTCTTCTGTGAACATAAAATCCACTTCCCCAACCCCTTTCCCTAACTAGCTATTACACGTGTGCTTCCTGTGTTTTTACTGTTTCTTCAATGACAACTCCGCGTTTTTTCATCTCTTCAATGTATTCAGCCCCAGGAACGATTTTTTCCGGCGGATGAACACCGCGTTTCGTAATTGTCCCGTTACCAATCATTTGAGCGACGATTGAGATTGTATTTGCTGTCGCCCGAGCCATCGCCGTTTCATTCACCGACAGATCCTTTTTCGTCACTAAGTTATATTCATACGTCGCTGGCATTCCGTGCGCTTCGCCGCTCACAATGACTCGAAGAAGGACGGCATCAGACTTGTCGCCCAGTCGCAATTGCGGGGAAAGCTGTTCGCGCATGACATCACGGACTTTCACTTGCTTATCGCCGACTGTTACTTTATTGTCGCGCGACAACAGGCCGAGATCGACAAGCAGTTGGAACTTTTCGGCGTGTCCTTTATAACGGATCGTCTTATATTCCAATGTTTGGACGTTCGGGAATGTCTTCGTCAATGTAGATGTGCCGCCTGATGTATGGAATGCCTCGAGTTCACCGAATTCATCGAAATGGATCGTTTCCACTTCGGATAATGATGGAACCTCCAGCAGCTGTCCATCACGAATTACGTGGGACGGGTCAGTATAATGGTCGAATACCCCTTCCAACGAGAACACTACGTTGTAATTAAGCGGAGGCTCCGGCTTTACAGGTATCCCTCCTACGTAAAGCTTGATGCTTTCCACCTTATCAAGTTTGCTCGCCCCGTAGCCTGACAAAATATTGATCATTCCCGGCGCCACTCCAAGATCCGGAATGATCGTTACGCCTTTCGCTTCAGCTTTTTCTGCCAACTCCAATACTGCATCAGTCGCACCGCCGATATGTCCGCCAAGGTCGATGGAATGGACGCCGATATCAACAGCAGTTTTCGCAACCTTTTCATTGAATGTATAGAACAGCGCATTGATGACGACATCCCCAAGTGCCATCACTTCCTGCAGCTGAAGGTCATTCGTCGCATCTAGCTGCAACAGATCCAATTTGTCGGACATGAGCTGCTCTGCAAAATCTTCAGCCGCTCTTAGATGCAAGTCCGCCAAATACACTTTTGTCACGTCATCACTTTTCACTAGATCGCGTACTGCCTCTTTCCCCATTAAACCTGCTCCAAGTACAACCACTTTCATATGAACATCCCCTTTTACCCAAGATTATCCCGCATTAACTGGCTGTAAGCCCCCCTGCTAGGGGGCAACAGCCAGTAATTGCCCGATTGGTTCAACTAACAATCAGTGGAAAAACGTCACTGATTGAAGTTGCACTTTAGTCCGTGTCGATTTGTGCCCGTTGCAGTTTTCCACTGAAATCGACGTAAATGCTCTTCCACTCTGTGAATACGTCAAGCGCAGCAACACCTGAATCGCGGTGTCCATTGCCAGTTCCCTTCGTCCCCCCGAATGGAAGATGGATTTCCGCTCCCGTCGTTCCAGCGTTCACATAAACGATTCCCGTATCAAGATCCCGTTGAGCCCGGAATACTTTATTCACATCCTGCGAGAAGATGGAGCTGGACAAGCCATAAACGACGCTGTTGTTCACTTCAATCGCCTCGTCCAAGCTTTCGACTTCAATGAGCGACACGACCGGGCCGAAGATTTCCTCCTGCGCCAATCGGCTATCCCATTTCACGTCTGTGAATAAAGTCGGCTCGAAGTAATGACCTTTCTCAAAGTCGCCATCTGTCCGCACACTTCCCCCTGCCAACAGTTTCGCGCCTTCCTCTTTCCCGATTTCAACATAACTTTGGATTTTCTCCAATGCCTTTCCGTTGATAACCGGTCCGATTTTCACAGACTCGTCCAACCCGTCCCCGATTGTCAAATGCTTCATCGACGCCAATAATTTCGTTTCCAACTCTTCCTTTACATCTTTATGCACGATGACCCGGCTGCATGCGGTGCATCGTTGGCCCGCCGTTCCAAATGCACTCCAAAGGATCCCTTCCACTGCCAAGTCGATATCCGCATCATCCATGACGATGACCGCGTTCTTTCCACCCATTTCAAGCGACACTTTCTTCAAATGACGCCCGCCTGTTTCAGCTACGTGACGGCCCGTTTCCGTCGATCCCGTGAATGAAATGACACGGACATCCGGATGCTCGATCATTGCCGTCCCGACTTCAGACCCCGAGCCGAAAACGATGTTGGCAACGCCTGCCGGAAGCCCTACTTCTTCAAAGATTTTCGCCATTTCATACGCCATCATCGGTGTTTCCGTAGCTGGCTTCCAAACGAATGTATTCCCCGCGACAATTGCCGGGAATGACTTCCACGTCGCAATTGCCACCGGGAAGTTCCAAGGCGTGATCAATCCGACAACCCCGATCGGTGCACGGACGCTCATCGCGAATTTATCCTGCAGCTCAGAAGGAACTGTTTCCCCAAACAGCCTCCGACCTTCTCCCGCCATATAGAAAGCCATGTCAATCCCTTCCTGCACTTCGCCGCGGCCTTCTTCGATCACTTTCCCCATTTCACGTGTCAATACTTGAGCCAAATGCTCTTTTCGTTCCTTCATAAGATTGCCGATTGCATATAAGTAATCCGCCCGTTTCGGAGCCGGTACAAGCGCCCACTTCTTTTGCGCTTCCTTCGCCGCCTTCACAGCCAGATCCACGTCTTCACTCGTCGATAAACGCACTTGCGCCAGCTCTTCTCCATTTGCCGGATTCGTGACAGCCGTATATTTCGCACCCCCGCTATCTTGCCAGGAACCTCCGATAAAGTTGTTTAATTGCATGTCCTCATTTCCCCTTTCCAACACGTACTTTTTGAAACCGCTTACAGTCTATCTATTTCGACATTATCCTTCCGAATTCCTTCTTTTATTAAAATTAAATATGGAAAAATCCACTAAAACTAAGCTTTTAAAATATGAAAAAAAGCGTAGACGAGTTGTCTACACCTTTTTTATTCTTTTACAGTCTTCGTTTCAATTGAACTTTCCGCAGTCGGTGGATTCATGTCTTCATATTTCGGAGGTAGTACTCTTTTAATGAACAATGTGAGAATCAGGGCAACAACAGCAATAATGGTAGCAACGAAGAAGGAATAATTGATGCCGTCCAGCATCGCCTTCAAGCCGATTTCATGCTCCAATGCCGCCATTCCGCCTTTATCCGTAGGTATGTTTCCGCTTGCCGCTGCATCTTTAAATAGGGATTCCCCCGATTTTTCCATCCGCTTCGTCATAATTGTAAGCAGAATCGCCGAACCGATCGCGCCGGAAACTTGTTGCAACGTATTATTCATCGCTGTTCCGTGCGGGTTTGATTTCATCGGTAACTGATTCAAACCGTTTGTCATAATCGGCATCATGACCATGGACATCCCGAACATCCGGATTGTATAAAGCGCCATCAAATAGTAATATCCTGAATGCAATTCAAGTTTGCTCAAATAAAACGTCGTAACAACCGTAATGAGCAGTCCAACGATCGCAAGGATTCGAGCACCATATTTATCGAACAAGCGGCCAGTAATCGGCGACATGATTCCCATGAGCACCGCACCAGGAAGCATCAAAATTCCTGCTTCAAACGGCGAAATCCCTCGAACTTCCTGAACGTAAAGCGGCGTAAGGATCATCCCTGAGAACATCGCTACTGACAAAACAATCGAAATGACCGATGCAAGTGCAAACATCGGGTACTTATAAATTCTAAAATCCAACATAGGTTCTTCCATACGTAATTGCCGAAGGATGAAGACAATTAGTGAGATCGCTCCAATTGCAATTGTTCCGTAAACAACAGGAGCGCCCCATCCTTTATCTCCCGCTGAGCTGAATCCATACAGCAGACCGCCGAAACCGATGCTCGACAAAGCGAGGGAGAAAACATCTAGTTTCACAGACGTATTCGGCGTAATATCTTTCAACTTCCAAAGCGCAAAGAGGATCGTAACAATCGCAAACGGCAACACGATTTCAAAAAGTGTACGCCATGAATAATGTTCGACAATCCAACCCGACAATGTCGGCCCGATTGCAGGCGCCGTAAACATGACAAGCCCGAACATCCCCATCGCCGATCCTCTTTTCTCAATCGGAAACGCGACAAGCATAACGTTCATTAATAACGGCATCATCAATGCGGAACCCGATGCTTGAATCATACGCGACGCAACGAGCAGACCGAACGTCGGCGCAAAGATGGCTAAAGCCGTTCCAATCGTAAATAACGTCATCGCCGTTAAAAATAGTCTACGGTTCGTAAACTTTTGGACAAAGAAAGCACTTGCCGGAATCATGATGCCGTTCACGAGCATATAACCAGTCGTCAGCCATTGAACCGCAGACGGCTTCACCGCAAACTCATTCATAATAGAAGGCAAGGCAATATTCAATAATGTATTGTTTAAAATCGCGACGAACGCCCCGAAGAATAAAATCGCTATCATTCCATAAGGAGGCTTTTCGTGCATTTTCTTTATATCCATTTCCAATAGAATTCCTCCATTCAATTTCTAATCTCCCATACACAATTAAACATTTTATACTCTTAGTTCAAAATACGCAACGAAGGAAAACGTTTTCATACAAAAAAAGTTTTAAACACTGTTATATCAGCTCTTTGTTTGATAAAATAAATTTGTACTTACAGTCCAATATTAAATAATGATATAGGGTGATATAGATGAATGACCGTAAACACCAAGTCATGTTGACTGCGAAAAAGCTGTTTATTGAGAAGGGATTCACATCCACTTCCATCCAAGACATCCTAGAAGAGGCGAAAATCTCCAAAGGGACATTTTATAATTATTTCACTTCCAAAAACGAGTGTCTCATGGCCATATTGGAAGTTGCACATAACGAGTCTGTCATTCGGAGACGCGAACTTCTCGCCGGGCGGAATAAAAAAGATAAAGACATATTGGCAGAGCAAATCCTCGTCAGGATGCAAGTAAACCGCGAGTTAAATTTACTTCCGATTTACGAGGCAGTTTTCTATTCCAATGATGAAGAGCTCCGTAATTTCGTGAAGGGGTACCATCTTGACGAGTTGAAATGGATTGCCAGTCGGCTCATCGATGTTTATGGCAAGGAAGCGGAGCCCCACGCTTTCGACTGCTCGGTCATGACCCTTGGGATGATCCAACAACTGAACCATTTTTGGAAAGTTGGCTCCTCCAAGGAACCGGACATTGGAAAACTTGTCCACTTCACGTTTCGGAGGATGGACGCCCTTATGTCCGACTTGATTGAACAGAACGATGTCTTACTTGAAAATCATATGATTACACCTTTAAGGCTCTCTTCCAAAGAACTGAAAGTAAAAATTCAAGACGAACTTCTCGCACTGAAAAAGGAGCCCGAGCTGGATGACAGCAGTTTGGAATATACAACCTTCCTATTAACGGAATTGCAATCCGATAAACCAAGGGTGTACCTTTTGGAAGCTGTCAGCCGTTCATTCCGAGAAGCTGGCAACGGCACGAAGCTTGCTGATCGTGTGAACGAAGTCTTATATCTTCTATGGAAATATATCGATTCAATTAATACAAAGTAATGAAACTTTTGAAGACGTCCGCCGTACAATTAATCAGCAACTAAATTGGAGGAGGCTATTTATGAACAACCACGAAATCGATTTCAAACTGTACGGAGACGATATGCAATTTGTAGAGGTCGAACTCGATCCAGGCGAAACAGTCGTCGCTGAGGCCGGTTCCTTAATGATGATGGAGGACGGAATTGAAATGGAGACGATTTTCGGAGACGGCTCAGGCAGCTCAGGCGGTGGAATTATGGGCAAATTAATGGGGGCCGGCAAACGTCTATTAACTGGGGAAAGTCTCTTCATGACGACGTTCACGAATGAAGGTTCAGGTAAAAAGCACGCTTCCTTCGCAGCTCCGTATCCCGGCAAAATCATTCCGATGGATTTAAGTGAATATAACGGCAAGATCATCTGCCAGAAAGATGCATTTTTAGCAGCCGCAAAAGGCGTTTCCGTAGGGGTTGAATTCCAAAGGAAAGTCGGCGTAGGCTTTTTCGGCGGCGAAGGCTTCATTATGCAGAAACTTGAAGGGGATGGCATGGCTTTCGTACATGCCGGCGGAACAATTATTGAGAAGACTCTTTCTCCAGGTGAAACATTACGCGTCGATACGGGATGTCTCGTCGCCATGACACAGGACGTCGACTACAATATTGAAATGGTAAAAGGCGTAAAAACCGCTTTATTCGGCGGCGAGGGATTATTCTTCGCAACATTGAAAGGTCCGGGAAAAGTATGGATCCAATCATTGCCGTTCTCAAGACTTGCAAGCCGCGTCTTTGCAGCAGCACCGCAAACTCCAGGCGGCGGTTCACGTGACGAAGGAAGCATCGCAGGCGGATTGTTCAATATGCTTGGTGGAAAATAAGAAAGTAAAACCGGAACGCCTCGGCGTCCCGGTTTTTTCATGCTCGAACCACTCATAAAGTTGTAAAATCACGCATAAATCCCCAAATTGAAACATAAACCGCCCATATCGCTCATAAATGCCGTTATTCGCGCATAAACGGACATATTACCTTAATTTGCGCCATTCAACAACAGCCATATATAACGCGCTTCCTCTTCACTTCCCGGGTGGATATTCATCTGTTTCGGATAATCGATCGTTTTCGCCTTGAACGTCATCAAATGCATGACATGGCCATTCGCTTTCGCCGCTTTATCAAGCATTTCTCTAGCATCTTCCGATTTCCCGCCAGATGCTTCATGCTCCAATTTCCAGTCAAGATATAAATACGTCGCATCATTTTGCGAACCTTTTTCATAGCGAACCATCAGTTCAGCAGCTTCGTTAAATCGCTCGGCATGAATCAAACAAGCAACCGCTTCAAAACGTGCACCTTGATTATCCGTCGGGTTCATTCGGACAAGATCCTTGAATACATCTGCCGCTTCGTCAAATTCTCTTTGTTTGAACAAATGGACGCCATACGCGAAAGCCGCACGCATGAATGGCCGGTTTGGGAGGTTCATCCACGGATTTTCACCCGGCTCGAACATCTTGCTTGCATTGCGAATTGCCTTTTCGTATAGAGCGGACGCATTCTTCACATCGCCTTCTACTTCCGCCTCAAGCAATAGCGCATCCGGAAGCTCGGATGAAATTGCTGACGCTCTCTCAGCGAGGTCCCGCCGTTCCTCTTCGCTTTCCGCCGCATACGCTTCATACGCTAGCATTTGCGCCCTTCCTTCATCGACATCAGGCTTCCGTTCCGGCTCAACGACACCAGCCGTCGTCATCGCCGTTTCCCAAAGTCCTTTTTCTGTCGGCCGCGGATCCGTTCCGATATCGAATACAACATTCGCCATCGGTTCGTCGAAGCTGCCCATCATTTCTTCATATAGAGAGGATAAATCATCCACAAACGGTTTCATCCCTTCAAGAGATGCTTCGTATCGGGACGCAATTTCCTCCTCGCTATCTTTAAGATTTCTTACGACGCCGTGTTTCGCCCCCGTCCAAACGGCTGCCGAGACAAAATCATTCACCGACGGAATCTCCTGCTGAATATTCATGAAGTACGCGACCGCTAATTTATGCATAATTTCCCTTGTATCCGTGTCTTGTCCGAGTTCGCGCAACGCCACTTCCAACGCTTTCAATGCATCCAATTGCGAAGGGACGAGTACTTCCTCAACCAATTCATTCAGTGAAGCTAGGCTCCGTTTAATGAAAAGCTCATAAATATCGAGCGCATGTGCACGCACAAATTCCTCCAACGTCTTCCCTTCATTAGCTTCGCGCAATTCCATCAACGACCGCTTCGTCTGCTTGCTCCACTTTGCGAGGAACATCATCGAAGAAACAGGCGCGATTGCGTCTTCCCTTTTTCTCGGATCACGCAGCACCGCCCCGAACAGTAATGTCCCTTCATCGACCGGCATTCCTTCATTGCGGGTGACATAATATTCTTCTCCAGTGAACAGCTGACGGACTTTCAGCATGCTCGTTTCTGCGCCAACCACTTCCGCGAGCAGCATAAACGGCTCGTCCCACGCCTTCAAAACTGAAACGACCGCTTCACGCTTCGCTATCCTTATCTGCTCCTCTATGTATTCATGCCAGCCTGTCGGATTATATACGAATAAATAAAATTCACCTGCTGCCTCTTCAATATCGTCCTTCGTCCAGCTGTCCGAAAGACGAAGAAGCCACTCCCGCATTATCCGGATCATCTCTTTCCGGTCTTCCCCTTTTGGATAGAGCTCAAAGAAATTGCCAAGGATTTGATCCAGCTCTTCATTCACAAGCAGACCGACTAAATCAGGACCCTTCTTTCCACAGCATTTCTTATATTTCTTCCCGCTTCCGCATGTACAAGGATCATTTCTGCCAATCATCATACAACCCCCTATTGATGCTTTCCTTCATCATAACAAATACGGTGAGTGGCTGTCGCTTTGCTCTACTTCTGTAGGGGTCGAAAGTCCTGAAATGACGATAACTTTGTGAAATCGATCGATAACTCGCCCCAACTGAACGATAACTTCTCAGAAGTGACCGATAACTTGTTCCAACTGACCGATAAACCTCCGGAAATGACCGATAAGAAAAACACCCAGGGCTCCCCCGGGTGTTTCCACACAAACTATAGCAATAAATACGCGATTGGCGTCACGATGATGATTGTCAAAATGACACGTTGCACCCAAATTGCAATGAGTTGCGGAATGGAAATAGGAATTTCCGTCGAAACGATACACGGCACAACCGCCGAGAAGAAGATGATCGACGAAACCGATACGACTGCGATGACGAACTTGACGACTAATGCCGATTCCACAACGAGCAATGCTGGCAAGAACATCTCCGCGATACCGAGCGCACTCGCTTTTGCGACTAACATCGGCTCTGGCAGCTGCAATGCCCATGTGAACGGATAGAAAATATATCCGATCCAATCAAATACAGGCGTAAACTCTGCCAACACAAGGCCTAACAGTCCGATGGATAAAATCGATGGCAGGATTGCCATTGCCATGAGGAGTCCGTCTTTAACATTCATTACGATATTTTGTCCGAGCGTCGGCGCTTTCGAAACCGTCTCCATTGCTTCTTCCCACGCAGTCGCGATGCGCTTCCCTTCCGGTTTCACTTCAGGCTGCGGCGTCGACCCTTCATAATACTCATTTTTAATCGAACGCAACGGCCATAAATGCACCGTAATTGCCGTGACGATAAACGTGACAAGTAACGTCACCCAGAAATACAAATTCCACATGCTCATTAAGTCGAGCGTCTTCGCAACGACAACCATGAAAGTCGCAGAAACCGTTGAGAATCCCGTCGCGATGATAGCGGCTTCCTTCGCCGTATATTTCCCTTCTTTATATACACGGTTTGTAATTAACAGTCCTAACGAATACGAACCGACAAATGAAGCGACGGCATCGATTGCAGACCTTCCCGGCGTCTTCCAAATCGGGCGCATGATCGGCTGCACGAGAACGCCGATGAATTCCAATAGGCCGTATCCGACTAATAAAGCTAAAAACACTGCACCGATCGGGACTAACAACCCGACAGGTATAACGAGTTTATTCAACAGGAACGGCCCCATGCTTGGATCAAAAAGCCATCCAGGTCCTACATTGAAGACAAGCATGATTCCGACAACCAAGCCGATTACTTTAAAAAACGAAAAAACCATATTGACGGTCGATTTTTTCCAAGTACCTGAAACGAACGGATAGACCGCACCGGCTAAAATGACGAGCAACGCATAATACGGCAGCGCCCCGCTGCCATACGTTTGAATCCACGTGACAATATGATCCAGCATGATCGAATTCTTTCCGCCGATTGTGACCGGAACGAAAAACATGAATGCCCCGATTGCGCTAAAGACAAAAAACTTCCACATGCCAGGATTTGATTGCGCTTTCACTTTCTCCCCTACTTGCGCCATAAACTTTCCCCCTTCTCCTAATGTTCCAATAACTTCAATTGAAAGAAAACCGTGAATGAAGCCCCTATCTGTTCATTCACGGCAAAGCATTACCCTACGACCTGTTCTCCCTTTTTCCAAACCTTATCGACGTGATTCACGCCAAATAAATATTGAAGCTCCTGATAGTTCGAGATGTTCCATATGACGACATCCCCTTGCTTCCCGACTTCGAGCGACCCGACTTTGTCCTCCATCTTGATCGCGCAAGCTGCATTCATCGTTGCCGCGACAAGCGCTTCGGCAGGCGTCAAACGCATCGAAATGCACGCCAAGTTCATGACGAGAGGCATTGAAGTCGTCGGTGACGAGCCTGGATTGCAGTCCGTCGAAATAGCGACAGCTACGCCTTCATCGACCATTTGACGTCCCTTGGCAGCTTCCTCACGTAAGTACAAAGCAGTTGCCGGCAATAAACAAGCGATCACGCCTGCTTCCGCCATCTGTTTGATGCCTTCGTCAGATGCCTTTAATAGATGCTCCGCCGATATGGCACCGACTTTCGCCGCAAGCTCCGCCCCTCCGTATGACTCAATTTCGTCAGCATGGATTTTCGGAATCAACCCAAACTTCTTCCCCGCCTCCAAAATGCGTTCGGACTGCTCGGGGGTAAACACGCCCACTTCGCAGAACACATCGTTGAAAACTGCAAGCTTCTCTTCTGCCACGACAGGAAGCATGTCATTAATAATGCTATCAATATATTCATCTTCATTGCCTTTATATTCTTGCGGGACGGCATGCGCACCCATGAATGTCGGCACAAGGTCGATCGGATGGATGTCATTCAACCGCTTCATCGCCCGAAGCTGCTTCAGCTCCGTTTCAAGATCGAGCCCATAACCGCTTTTCCCTTCAACTGTCGTCACACCATGCTTCAGGAATGAATCCAATCTGCGCAACGTCTGCTCCACGAGTTCATCTTCCGTCGCTTCACGCGTCATTCGTGTCGTCGCATGAATGCCGCCTCCCGCATTCATGATTTCCATATACGTCGCACCTTCGAGACGCATTTCGAATTCCCGTTCGCGGCTTCCGCCATAAGCAACATGCGTATGCGGATCGACGAGGCCAGGCGTCACGAGTCGTCCTGTCGCATCAATGATGTCCGCTTC
The DNA here is from genome assembly GCF_051966875.1 of Sporosarcina sp. SAFN-015. Lineage (GTDB taxonomy): Bacteria > Bacillota > Bacilli > Bacillales_A > Planococcaceae > Sporosarcina. The sequence goes on from NZ_JBQCKP010000001.1 coordinate 414,621, forward strand.
TGAAGCCCGGTCTCCGTACTCGCGCTCCAATTCCTCAGTCGCCCCAATTGCTGCAATGACGCCATTTTCAATCCAAACACTGCCGTCTTCGATAATACCTAGGTCAGACATTTCCTTACGCTTACGCGGCTCGTTTTTGCCCGCGATTGTCGCAAGTTGTGCTGCATGTTTGATCCAAATTGGTTTCAAGAATCTCATCCTTCCATCATCGGGATGTTAACCCCTTTTTCCTTCGCTGTCTGAATAGCGAGATCATAGCCCGCGTCGACGTGACGAGCGATGCCCATTCCAGGATCCGAAGTCAACACACGCTCAAGACGCGCTTCCGCTTCCTTCGTTCCGTCCGCGACAATAACCATGCCCGCATGCTGTGAATACCCCATCCCGACGCCGCCGCCATGATGGACAGATACCCAAGTCGCCCCGCCGACCGCATTGATCATTGCATTTAAGATCGGCCAGTCAGAAACAACATCCGAGCCATCCTTCATCGCTTCCGTCTCACGGTTAGGAGATGCAACTGAACCTGAATCGAGGTGATCGCGTCCGATGACGATCGGCGCACTCAATTCACCGCTTGCGACCATATCATTGATGATTTTTCCAAAACGCGCACGCTCGCCGTATCCTAACCAGCAAATCCGTGAAGGAAGCCCTTGGAATTGGATTTTCTCCTGCGCCATTCTGATCCAATTGCAAAGATGTGTATTATAGCTGAATTCACGCAAGATGACTTCGTCCGTCTTCCGGATATCTTCCGGGTCTCCCGAAAGCGCCACCCAGCGGAAAGGTCCTTTCCCTTCGCAGAATTGCGGACGGATATACGCTGGAACGAATCCCGGGAATTCAAATGCCCGTTCAACGCCTTCATCCTTCGCCACTTGACGGATGTTGTTTCCGTAGTCGAATGTGATGGCGCCTTTATCCATCATCTCGATCATTGCCGCGACATGCTTCGCCATGGAAGCTTTCGACCGTTTCACGTACTCATCCGGATTTGTAGCGCGAAGATCCGCAGCTTCCTCAAGCGACATGCCGGATGGAATATAACCATTCAGTGGGTCATGCGCAGATGTCTGATCTGTCAATACATCCGGATTGAATCCACGTGCAATCATTTCTGGCAATAAATCCGCCGCATTCCCTAGAAGACCGATCGACAGCGCCTTCCCTTCCGCCTTCGCCTCTTCCGCCAGACGAATCGCTTCATCCAAGGAGTCCGTTTTTACATCCGTATAACGTGTTTCAATACGGCGATCGATCCGTGTTTCATCGACTTCGATGCCGATGCACACGCCACCCGCCATCGTAACTGCCAATGGCTGCGCACCGCCCATGCCGCCGAGGCCAGCCGTCAATGTGATCGTCCCTTTCAACGAATCCCCGAAATGTTGCTTTGCAAGCTCCGCAAATGTTTCATACGTCCCTTGCACAATTCCTTGCGATCCGATATAAATCCAGCTGCCCGCTGTCATTTGCCCATACATCATCAAGCCCTTCTTGTCGAGCTCATGGAATGTGTCCCAATTGGCGTAAGCCGGGACAATATTCGAATTGGCAATCAATACGCGAGGTGCATCTGTATGTGATTTGAAAATTGCAACCGGTTTACCCGATTGAATCAATAATGTTTCATCATTTTCAAGTTCCTTCAAAGAACGAACGATGGCGTCAAAGCTTTCCCAGTTACGCGCCGCCTTCCCAATTCCCCCATAAACGACGAGCTTCTCAGGATGCTCCGCTACGTCAGGATGCAAATTGTTCATGAGCATCCGAAGTGCCGCCTCCTGCTGCCACCCCTTCGTATTCAATTCTGTACCTGTATATTGAACGACCTTCTCCACTGTATCCGCTTTCATTTTATAACAACCTCCCTTTCGTTACTATCATTCTATAGGGAAGTTTCAGATAATTGTTTATGAAATGATAATAATATTACACTTTATTGACTAATAAATAATAAACTTTTGAATAATTTTGATGAATATAACTCCTGTTGCTACCAAATAAAAGAGCGAACCATTCCTTGACTGCATCAAGAAACAGTTCACCCTTTTAAAGCAACATCCCTAAAAATGTTTCAAAATTCACGCCGTCCTGGCTTATAATTCGTTCCTTCACGGTCGCTTCGATTGCGGAAGATAAAAACTTCTCTGCAAGCTCCATTGTCTCTGCAACGTCTTGGCCGCGCATCATTCCGCCCATGATGACCGATGCAAATAAATCACCTGTCCCCGAATAGCTCATACCGTTATATTCCTGAAGACTGTGAAACGTTCGGAAATCGTCGATATACATATTGCCAACTTGTCTTGTTTCCGATATGGCTGGCGGATTTAAGCCGGTAACGATGACTTTCGCGCCGGTCATTGACTGCAACTGTCGGCCCGCCTCCTCAATCGCGGATAAATAATCTTCGTTCGCCCGATAACTTTGCAGCTTTTCAAACGGCACTCCCGTCAGTAGACAGCACTCCGTAACGTTCGGCGTGATAATATCCGCGCGCCTCGCCAGCTCTTTCATATAATCAATCAGCTCACCTGACAAAGCCTCATACATCTCTCCCCGATCGCCCATGACAGGGTCGACAAGCAACGTTGTCTCTTCTTTGTAAAACGTATCTAAAAACGAAAAAATATTTTCAATCTGCTCTTTTCCTGTCACGAACCCCGTATGAATACCGTCAAAAGCAGCGCCCAACTTGCTCCACTCGTCTATAAAATGATGCATCTTCGACGTCAAATCCTCACAATAATAGCTCGGATACTCTGTCTGTGACGTCAAAATGGCAGTCGGCAGCGGCACTGCTTGCACTCCCATGACGGATAAGACCGGGATGGCCGCTGTAAGCGAGCATTTTCCGAAGGATGACATATCTTGGATCACCGCAACTTTTCTCATTACACTTCCCACCTACCTCGTCGGTACTAGCATTTCCTCCATCGTACCACAAGAAGGGAAAAGCAAGAATACAGAGACCGACAATTTCTGCCTCACTCAACTGACCCCTATTACTTTCATCGAACTGGCACTTTTGTGATGGTCAGATCTCCAGTAAAATGAAAGTACTCAAAATTCCATGAAGTGAGGAAGTGGATTCGCAAATGCAAATCATACAGCGTAAAAAACAACCGGATACTAATTTAGTAATTATACAACGCCAAACGCGTACGAAAACTTTCGATTTAGTGCTTACCGCTATTTTGTCGGCATTTGTACTTATCGCAACGATGATCAATATAAAACTTCCATTTGGGCAAGGCGGTTTGATTCACCTAGGAACAGCGATGCTGTTTATCGTCGCCATTTTATTTGGACCGAAAAAGGGAGCACTTGCAGGAGCCATCGGAATGGGCTTGTTTGATATCTTTGGCGGTTGGGCCATTTGGGCGCCAACGACCATCGTCGCTCGCGCCTTGCAGGGCTATATCGTCGGGAAAATCGCTTGGTCGAAAGGTCACCGGGGTGATAACGTCAACCTCAACATCTGGGCTGCCGTTGCTTCGACGCCTGTCATGCTTGCAGTCTACTACATCGGGCAAGGAATTATGTACAACAACTGGGTGGCACCACTTGCATCCATACCGGGTGACCTCATTCAAAGCGTCGTCGGTCTGCTTATTGCCATACCGCTTTGCCTCACTTTGAAAAAGACACCGTTTTTCCGGAAGAAATTTTAAATAATATGCAGTGAGGAAAATCTATCTCATTCCTCACTGCTTTTTTTATATCTCTATCTCATTCTAAATTGATAGGGCGTCATGCCCGTCTCCTCTTTGAACCGCCGACTGAAATACGTGGAATGCGTAAACCCGGCAGACCGTGAAACTTCTGCAACGGGCAAGTCAGTCTCTGTCAATAAACGCTTTGCTTCCTCTATCCGCATTTTCAGCAATGCTTCACTGAAAGGCTGCCCCGCCTCCTTCGCAAACTTGCGGCTCAACGTGCTTTTGTGAAGCTTCAGCTCGTCCGCGCATGCCGCCAAGCTCCAGGAAGCATCCCAATAATTTGCTGCAATCCTTTCCCGAACTTTGTCGACTAAGCTGCCTACCTGATTCGATCGGCCGACGGAAGACTGAAGCAATTCCACGATGAACCCGATGAAAGATTGTATGATATGGTACATAACCGGCTCGCGGATGACCGTTTCGAAGAGGGAATGGTAAGCCTGCTCCACCGGTTGCGACTTCAATGATTTCGCAGTCATGTACCGGCGGATTTGCGCCAGTATGCTTGTCAACCGCACACGGACCATTTCGGGGTCTGGGAATGGTGATTCAAGTGTGAGAAAATCCTGCTCCATCCAATCTCGGATTTCCGACACCTGCTGTTTCTCGAGCATCTCCACCCACTTCCGCTGCTCAAGCGGTGACAGGAAAGGATCCATATCCCTCCAATGGAGATCCTCTTTTTCTATTGTCACGATATCGTAGCCGTCATAGAAAATCTTCTCGTGAAAACGGCGCATCTTTTTATACAGCACCCGGTAGCCCTCTCCGATTTCAGCTGTATATAAATAAATCGTCAACAGCGCATCCGACTGGCGCTTCCATTGTGCGAAAAACATCGAGTATGCTTCTTGGAGAACATGAAGATTTTGCAATTTATGGACGACTAACACAAAATCTGAAAACGGAAAAATGTCATAAGCCGTCGGAAAATCATGCAATTCAAGTTCGCGGACAAGATGGTCGAGATCTTCTGGCCGCGATGGCGCGATTAAACTCAAAAGCACTGGGTGTTCTGTACGCGCATCCCCGAGGAGAAGGTTTTCATAGATGACGCGGCCTTCCTTCTGCCGGACAGGGTTTTTGAGCTGCGCCTGTTCGTTGCGCCACCTGAAGCGGATTTGCTGGACTTGTTTAAGGAGCCGCTCGGGCGGAAACGGTCTGAAAAGGATGTCTTCCGCTTTCAGAGAGAGCGCTTTGTAGACGGTTTGGAATGTTCTTTCCGATGAGATGGCGAGCCAGATGGCTTGCGGGGGCAGCTCAATTTCATCCTGCAGGATGGTATCCATGTCGATGATGTAGAGATATGTGTCGGCTAGCCCTTCCGCCTTCCTTGCAATCTCCACTTCCATGTCGGTCCACTGGGAGGTGAGCAGCCATTTGAGCCCTTGCGCTTCGAGAGGGTCTTTGATGAGCAGTTGGATGTTCATAATTTCGCCTTCTTCCCAATCGATAGTTGGAATAATCATAATCCAGCTATATACTGAAGGCAAGAAGTCTTCTTTGGGAAGGGATGAGGGTTATGAATGAATCCATTTGGACAGGAAGGATCGATGATGCCGTAAATCGCACGGCTTTTCGTTATCATCAGATTGTCGAAGCGGTAGATTTGCAGACGGCGAAGGACGGATGCGTAATCATAGGATTTGAATGCGAGGAAGGCGTCCGGCGGAATAAAGGGCGGCTCGGTGCTGCTAAAGCACCGGATGCATTGCGCACTGGGCTAGCAAATCTGCCGTGGAGGTTCGGGGAAACTGCTCGGCTATTCGATGTCGGCAATGTTGCTTGTACAGGCGAAGAATTGGAAACGGCCCAGCAAGAACTCGGAAAAACGGTAGGAATGCTCCTTTCAAACGGTGCAACGCCGATCATTCTCGGAGGCGGGCATGAAACGCTGTACGGCCATTATCTCGGCGTGCGTGAATTTTTAGGTCCGGACGCCTCTCTCGGCATCGTCAACATCGATGCTCATTTCGATCTGCGACCATACGACGAACAGTCTTCTTCAGGCACAATGTTCAGGCAGATTTTGGAGAGTGATGAGAATGCGAGCTATTTCGTCGCGGGCATCCAGCGGTACGGGAATACGCAGGAACTGTTTGACCGCGCAGAACTGCTTGGCGTAACATACGTGCATGAGGATGAAATGATACCCGGCCAGCTCGAGAACCTGATGGATTTATTGGATGCCTTCATGGACAAGCATGATGCTGTGATGTTGACATTATGTACTGACGTCTTGAACGCGGCGTTTGCCCCTGGTGTAAGCGCGCCTTCCCCGTTCGGTATTGAGCCGTCGACCGTGCGCGCGATTATCCGAAAGGTCGCAGGGCATACGAAGACGCATTCCTTCGACATTTGTGAAGTAAATCCTGCACTGGACGAAAATGGAAAAACCGTGAAGCTCGGCGCTTATTTTGTGAATGAAGCGATTGCGGGGTTCATGAAAAATTAATTTCGTTAAGCAAAAAGGCAATCTTAGGTTAATTCCCCACTAAGATTGCCTTCTTTTCCTACGCTAATTGTTCACTAAACTGAGCCAAGTCCTCAAAGCTAGTAATATCTCTCTGAAAAAGAGGGACATAAAGGATGTCTTGGTTCTTGAACGTCCTCTCTATCAGCTCTACATATTTCCGCTCATGCTCTTTCCGTTCATTCCAAAACTCACCTTCGACCTGTGCAGGGAGCATCTTATTGACGACAATTGACTTCACTTGAAGTGAATGCCGGTTCAACAATTGGATCGCTTTTTCCGTTTCCAAAATTGGCAGCCGCTCCGGGTTCAAAACGAAAATAAAACCTGTCGTCTGCTGATCCATTAATAGTTCACGGACTCGGGTAAAGCGTTGCTGCCTCACTGATAACACTTCAAAAATCGGATCTTCCACCGGTTCACCGTCATTAAGCAGACGCGAGTAATTAACATTCGCCTTTTTTCGTTTTTCCAATAAGCCATGAATCCACACACCCATTAGGTCAGGAAGCGACAGCAAACGGATTGTATGACCAGTTGGCGCAGTGTCAAACACAATTTTGTCAAAATGCTCGCGTTCCTCCAAAATAATCGTGATCAGTTTATCGAAAAGGGCCGCCTCGTCCGCTCCTGGCGATGCTTTTGCCGTGTCCAACTGGCGATGCACTTCCTCCATCATACTGGAATGGACGACGCCCTTAATATTGTCCTTCACCCCAGCAATATACCGTTCCGTCTCAAGCTGTGGATCGATTTCCAGTGCCACTAACCGATCCGCCACCTCCACCGGTTTGCCGCCGATCATCCGGCCAAATATATCACCGACATTATGGGCTGGATCCGTTGATACTAAAAGTGTGCGGTTCCCGGATGCGGATAAGCGGTGTGCAATGGCCGCGGCTGTTGTCGATTTGCCTACTCCGCCCTTTCCGCCAACAAAAATGATTTGTTTCGTCAATACGTCCATCGTTTCCCCTCATTTCAGCAACAGCGGATGCCAAGCATCGGAGACTTCTCCATGCCCATGCGCAAATGCCATTCGTGGAATTTTTCAATCATATGCGGATAGAGTTCCAATGTGTAATAATACGCCGGATTCGGAATGCCGATCATTTCGGAATAAAGGAGGAGGAAAAAGAGATCCTCCTCATCCCTCAATTCTGAAGCAATTTCCCGGCGGTGTGGCAAACTAATGACTTCTTCGTAGTACGAAATCAGCTTTTTCAGGGAATCAATCATAGTAACTCTCTCCCCCTACTACTCTTCCAAGTCCGTTGATATGTGCTGATTATTTTTGCCGGACAAGGCGGAGAATGCAGTCAATATGATCCAAACCGCAAAGACGAAAATGATTGCGCCGAAGATGAAGAGCAGCCAGTTCGAGCTTGACCCGAACCATGACCATTCATAGACCACTTGCTTAAACATCGCCAACAGTGTCATGAAAAGCAGGAAGATCATCGGAATGATGGCCACAAGATAGTTCCTGCCAAGCCGCTTGAGCCAAACCGCAATCAGCAGCAAGCTGATGCCTGCCAACAACTGGTTCGCCGTTCCGAACAAAGGCCAGAGCAAATATCCGCCCGATCCGAATCCATTCGGCCCTTCTGGCAAAAGCACAAGCGCGGCACTTGATAAAACCGCAACCGATGTCGCCACATGTTTCTTTGAAAGCTTCGGCATGTTGTATTCCATGCCCAATTCCGCAATGATGTATCGCATTAACCGGACCGAAGTATCCAATGTTGTTGCTGCGAAGCTAATGACTATAATCGATACAATCGTCGTTGCCACATCAGCCGGTATATACAAACTTGTCGCCAATTTACTGGCCCCTTGTACGAAAACAGTCAGGCCGGAGCCATTTGCCGCACCGAAGCTGCTGTAGGTTGCGAGGAATGCATCTTTGTTCGGGAAGAAGGTGATGACCGCAATAATAGAGACAAGTGCTAAAATACCTTCGCCGACTGCTCCAAGATAGCCGACAAATCGGGCATCCGTCTCTTTATTCAACTGCTTCGATGAAGTTCCTGACGAAACGAGTCCGTGGAAACCTGATATCGCTCCGCATGCAATTGTAATGAACAGAAGCGGGAACCATGATACGTCAGATGTTGCATTCGTCATTGGAGCCGTGATCGTAGGATTTGCGAAAAGCAAGCCTAAGTAGAGAATGCCAAGTCCGACTACCAATTGGTGTGAGTTGATGAAATCACGCGGCTGCAACAGTCGCCAAACCGGCAGTGTGGAAGCGAAATAGACATACACCATCAAAATGACAATCCAAATGAAGAAGGCCGTTGATACAGCACCAAGTCCGAACAGACCGGCTCCTTCCGCCCCGCCCATGTACTTCACAAGATCAATCTGCAAGAATCCCACTTTACTGGAGACAACTGCTGCAATATACATAACAGCCAAAGCGATGAGCGAAGGAACAAGCATCTTTTTCTGCCGCTTATAAACGACAGTGCCAATCCAAATCGCCAGAGGAATTTGAATGAAAACCGGTAAAACGCTTGCTGGGAATTTAATGAACAAATTAGAGATGACCCAAGCAAATACCGCATTCACCATCAACACTAAAATGAGGATAATGAACAAGAACAGAATTTTTGCCCGTTGTCCAATGAGGCGGTTCGCTAACGTACCAACCGATTGGCCTTTATGGCGAACGGATAACACCAAAGTTCCGAAGTCATGGACACCAGCAGCGAATACAGTTCCGAGAACGACCCATAGCAAAGCCGGCAACCAGCCCCAATAGACGGCGATTGCAGGCCCCAGTATCGGAGCTGCACCTGCGACTGATGTGAAATGATGCCCCCATAGGACAAACTTATTCGTCGGCACAAAGTCGACCCCATCTTTGTACCGATGCGCTGGCGTCACATAATTCGGATCTAACCTGAAGATCTTTTCAGCGACAAATTTTGAATAAAACCGGTATCCCAACGCAAAAACAATCATCCCTGCCACTGCAACTACAATTGCACTCAATTTCCCTTTCCTCCATTCCGTTTCTATTTGCACTTCGTTCCGAGTAGCTCAAAACGAAGGTATTTCCCTTATTATCAGCTAGTACAATCTATTGTCAGGGACAACTGCTTATGACCATTCCAAAAAGATTGTGACGGGAATGCATATACGTAACGGATGGTTGGCAGGAACGAGCTGCCTTGCAGAACTGTATTCAATTTACACGGTTCTTCGGTTCATTTCCCTCCAAAACATCAATGATCGCCTGTGCGTTCAATGCCATCATCGCCCGCCTCGTCTGCACGCTTGCGCTTCCAATATGGGGGACTGCCGTGACATTCGCTAAGGTGAGCAGTGGATGCTCGAGAGGAATCGGCTCCTTTTCAAAAACGTCCAGCCCCGCTGCGAAGATCGTATTATTTTTCAACGCGTCATAGAGGGCGATTTCATCGACGATGCCTCCGCGTGAGACGCTGATGAGAGTCGCCGTTTTCTTCATAAGCGACAGCTCCCGTTCGCCGATCATCCCTTTCGTCTCTTCGGTAAGAGGCACGAGAATCACAACATGATCGGCCCGTTTTAATAGGTCGTCCAATTCAGCATATTTGACGCCAAACTTGTCTTCAGTTTCATGCTTTCGGCTACGGTTATGATAGAGCACATGCATATTGAACCCTTTTGCCCTGCGTGCGACCGCTTCGCCAATCCGCCCCATTCCGATAATGCCGATGGTTGTCCCGTACACATCCATACCGGTATAGCCCATCGGCGTCCACGAAAGCCAGCCGCCTTCCCGCAATTCCTTTTCCGCTGAATTGAAGCGGCGCGCTGTGGCAAGCAGTAAGCCGAATGCAAGGTCTGCAGTCGTTTCCGTCAATACATCAGGCGTATTCGTCACGATGATGCCCTTCTCCTCAGCCGCTTTTATATCAATATTATTGAAGCCCACCGCCAAGTTGGAAATTACTTTTAAGTTAGTTGCGCTTTCCAGCATATCGCGATCAATCGTATCTGAAAGCATCGTCCAAAGCGCATCGGCTTGCACGATCTCTTCTCGTAATACCTCGGCAGGCACCGCCACATCTTCCGAATCCCACATCCGGACAGTGAACTTTTCTTTTAATGGTGCCACGAGCTCATCGGGCAGCTTTCTTGTAATAAATATAGTAGGTTTCATCGCAAACCCTCCTTTTTCACTTATATTAGCATAATTCAGTCAGTTCTTTTTTGCCTTGCATAAAGTTATCGGTCATTTCTTGACGGATATCGGTCATTTTCACATCTTTATCGGTCATTTCAGCCGACTTATCGTTCATTTCCCAACAGTTATCGATCATTTCCCTAGAGTTATTGTCATTTCATGACCTAAGACCTACTTGAAAACAATCAAAAAGTGCTCCGCCGTCAGCGAAGCACCTACATTTATCCACCAATATAACTCATATTGATCTTCTTCCGATTTTTCACCGTCTGTTCCGTACGTTCGTCAGAATAACGGTCGCCGCGGCCTTGCCAAACGCCGGTAATCGCTTCGAGCAACTCTTCGTCTGACATGCCGCTGCGGATCAATTCCCGAAGATCAAAACCGGATGAAGCGAACAAGCAAGTGTACAGCTTTCCATCCGATGAAAGCCGTGCCCGCGTACAAGTTGAGCAGAATGATTCCGAGACCGATGTAATAAAGCCGACTTCAGCCCCGTTGTCCAAATAGCGGTACCGTTTCGCCACTTCGCCGTAATACTCCTCTTCGGCAGGTTCCATTTCGTATTCCACGCGCAACATTTCGTAAATTTCCTTCTTCGTCACGACCTTTTCGAAGCTCCAGCCGTTGTCATTGCCGACGTCCATGAACTCGATGAAACGCAATGTAATGCCACGTTCCTTGAAATATGCCGCCATCGGAAGGATTTCGCTTTCATTCACACCTTTTTGCACGACCATATTCATTTTAATCGTGAAGCCGATTTCCTTCGCGCGATCGATATTCTTTAAGATAAGCTCAGGTTTAATGCCGCGCCCATTCATTTTCCCGAACAGCTCGGGGTCCATCGCGTCAAGGCTCATATTCAACCGACGGAGTCCCGCGTCATACAATGGTTGCCCATATTGACCGAGCAGAACACCATTCGTCGTCAATCCGATGTCTTCGATTCCTTCAATCTTCGTCAGCTTCCCAATCAAGTCGGGAAGGTCGCGCCGCATTAAAGGCTCTCCGCCTGTTAATCGAAGCTTTTTCACACCGAGCGACGCAAATAACCTTGCGAATCGCTCCATTTCTTCAAATGATAACAGCTCATTTTTTGGCAAGAACATATAATCATCACCGAAAATCTCTTTTGGCATGCAATATGTGCATCTAAAATTACAACGGTCTGTCACCGAAATTCGCAAATCTCGAATCGGCCGGCCTAATTTATCTACAATCGGATTCATCCTCGTCAACTCCTTTCCAAGACATCCGGAGTGTTCGCATTCATGAAAACCTTACTAGCGTCGTCTTCTGTCAACAATCCACCTTCAATCCACCGGACACCGTGTTTCTCTTGAACATCCATTACCCGTCGCCTCCCATTTTCAAGCGCTTCGCGCAGATCCGGGAGGACAACAGCGTCCCACACCGATACGAGCGGGTGAAGCTTTCCATCCAATACGACGGCAGTCACACCAGAACTATGACAGTCAAGCAACCTCCTGATCACGTCAGCTGTCATGAAAGGCATATCACATGGAAGAACGAGATAGCGTTCGGCGGGCAGCCTTTCCATCCCAGACAAAATTCCTGCAATCGGACCTTGCCCCACAAAAGGCTCCCTATCTGTCGTGACAAGCAGGCTTTCAGGGAAACGATCCACCAATTCAGGGCGCGTCACGACAATGCAATCTTCGCAAAACGGAGACAAAGCCTCCAGAGACCACTCATAGAAAGGACGCCCCTCCCACTCGGCAAATGCCTTTGGAGAACCGAATCGTCTTGACAAACCTCCAGCAAGAACAATTCCAGCCGTCTTCATCAGCCACCGCTCACCGGAGGAATGAATGCACAAACATCACCTGACTCTATGACATCATCTTTCAATGCATATTCTTCATTCACTGCCACTTGGACATTATCCGCTCCGAAGCCAGGGTAAGTCGTTTCTGCCCAATCAAGCAACTCAGATACCGTCATCGAATCACGGTTAAGCATCTCTTCACCTTTTCCCGTCAGTTCCCGCAGCCTTGCAAAATAGTTCACTTTGATCATAACTGTTCTACCCCCTTTTCAGGATATTTCTTCTGAGCACCGATCCATTCTTCCCCGTCTTCCCAAATTTCTTTCTTCCATATAGGCACGACTTCTTTGATGCGATCGATAGCATATTCATTCGCCTCGTAAGCGGCTTTTCTGTGTGGTGAAGAAACAGCAATGACGACAGCAATATCTGATATTTGTAGTTCTCCGATTCGATGTGCGATTGCGACACGTACACCTGGCCATTTCTCTTCCATCTCCGCCCCGATTTCCGCCATTTTCTTTTCAGCCATCGGGACGTAGGCTTCATACGACAGGTAAAGCGTCTTTACCCCGTGCGTCCACTCCCGAACATTGCCTGTGAAAACTGTGACTGCGCCGGCTGAAGGATGAAGCACATAATCCATATATTTTTGAACCTCTATCGGAGTTTCTACGATTTCATATTGTTTCATCGCCATCTCCCCTTTCTATCCACTTCACAAACCATTCGTCAATCTGTTCAATCTGCTCTCGCGAATGAATATGGGGGTAATCCGTTAAAATTTCCGGACACCCGACCACGAGCTGCCGCCCTTGCAAATGACAGAGCGTATCCCAATCTTCCTCATCCCGCAGCAAAACTACTTTATCTCCAACCTCGCCTTTATATCCTTCAATTAATAACACATCCGGCTTTCCGATCGTCGCTAATTCTTTAAGTTTTTCAAAATCGGGCTCTTCATTCCAACTGAATTGAATCGCTCCGCCACCCGCTACGAGCGTCGCATCCGCTCCGTTTGCTAAAAACTGAGCTGTGTCGGTTGTGGAATCACTCATATCCGGCTTCCCGCCATGCCCATGATGCTTCAGCACCGCGACAGACAAACCGTTCTTTTTCAATAAACAAACCCATCTCGCAATCAACGTCGTCTTTCCGCTATTTTTATAGCCGACGACGTGCAACGTCTTCATAGCGTCCATTCGCTGACGCCTTGTTCGCTGCCGATTAACAGGATATCGACTTCATCGCCTTCGGAAAATCCTCTCGTTCCACTAGGCAAGACAATCAGGCAATTTCCTCGTGCAATCGACGATACAGCATTTGATTTATTGAATCCCGCAGGCACCGCAACAACTCCGTCCGGCATCAATTTCCAAGTCGCACGGATGAAGCGCGTAAATGGATTCGGCTTCGTAAAGTCCTCGCCCAATTTCGCCGTCATTCTCGGCATATAAGGGGCTGCTCCTCCCATCATCCCAAGAATTGCAGGCCTAGTAAACAGTTCAAACCCTGTGAAGCAAGCGGATGGATTGCCCGAAAGACCGAATAAGTATTTATTTCCAAGCACTGCGACAGTCGTTACACTGCCCGGACGCATTGCGACTTTGTTGAATAAAACCTTCGCGCCGAGCCGTTCATAAATGGCGGGCAAATAATCATAATCACCGACCGACACACCGCCCGTCGTAATCAGAAGATCGGTTTCAGCAATCGCCTTCTCGACGACAGCCGTACATGCATCCAAGTCGTCCGCCATCATGCCATATGAGCGGCATTCGATGCCCATCCGTGTTAATTGTGCGCGGATCATTGGACCGTTTGAATTCCGAATTTTTCCTGGCACTAGTTCATCCGTCACCTCTAACAATTCTGTCCCTGTCGACAATATTCCTGCAACCGGCTTTTTCGCCACTTCCACTTTTGCATACCCGAACGTTGCTAGCAATGCGACAGTCCCCGGATGGATGAGTGAGCCTGCTTCGATTAGCAGCTCCCCTTCCTTCGCATCCTCGCCTTTGTACGAAATGTTTTCGCCAGCCTCAAATGGTTTCCGCAGCGTAAATCCGTCTTCCATTTCGACTGTCTGCTCAAGCATGATGACAGCATCCGCATTTTCTGGAATTTTTGCGCCTGTCATAATTCGATATGCTTCCTTTTCACCGATCGGCTTGTCTCCGACATAACCGGCGCCGATTTCCCCGATGACTTTGAATGAAATCCGGTTGTCGCCAGATGCTCCTTCAGAATCGGTCGACCGAATTGCAAATCCATCATAAGGTGATCGGTCAAAAGGAGGTACATCGTGTTTTGCAATTATCGGTTCAGCTAGTATCCTTCCGTATGCGTGCTCGAGGTCGATCATTTCTGTCCCTACAGGTGTTGCGTGCTCCATTACGAGCCTGACAGCTTCTGCCACGGGGATCGGTTTTCTCATTTCCACCATTACGTTTCCTCTCCTATCTTCTGCTATACTAAATGTACTATGTTTGAAGGGATTGAATCCAATGTCCGAATTGACGCATTTCAACGAGCAGGGACGCGCTAAGATGGTTGACGTTTCCGATAAGTCGGTGACGACAAGAACCGCCATCGCCGCTTCTTCCATCATCGTGAATGAAACGATCCACTCCCAAATTACGGAAGGGACGAATAAAAAAGGCGATGTCTTCGCCGTCGCCCAAGTCGCTGCAATTATGGCTGCGAAAAATACATCTTCCATCATTCCGATGTGCCACCCGCTCGCCCTTACCGGCGTCGACGTCCGCTTTGAATGGCAAATCGACGAAGCAAAGGCGCATTACGAAGTGCTCATCGAAGCCGAAGTGAAGACGAAAGGCCTGACCGGCGTTGAAATGGAAGCATTGACCGCCGCTTCTGCAGCAGCCCTCACGATTTACGATATGTGTAAAGCGGCCGGCAAAGAGATGGTCATCGGCCAGACGATGCTTTTGAAAAAGACCGGCGGAAAAAACGGCGATTTCGAACGATCTCCGATGGAATGAGAACTTTTAGGTTACTTCCGATGCTTCGTCAGTTCATGCACGATATGATGAAGCTCCGGAAGGATCAGTTTTTCCATCGCCAATTTCACCGCTTTCGACGATCCCGGCAATGCGAATAAAACATGTTCGTCGATCGACCCCGCAGTCGCTCGGCTCAGCAACGCCTTTGACCCCACGTCTTCCGTGTAGCTCAAGAACCTGAACAATTCCCCGAATCCATCGATCGTCTTCGTGAAATACGGCGTCACCGTCTCAATTGTGACATCGCGGAAGCCGATTCCTGAACCACCCGTTATAATGATTGCTTCAATTGAGGAATTGCCTAGCCATTCCTCCACGTTTCGAGCGATTTCCACCGATTCATCCGTACAAATCCGGTAATCCTCAATATGGTGACCTGCATCCTCAGCCATCTGGATGATCGTCCCCCCGCTTTTATCCGTATCTTTATCCCGCGTATCGCTCACCGTCAAGACGGCGATGGCGATCGATTTCTTTTTTTCATTATCCGTAAGATTCGACATCCAATCCACCCCCTATTAGCCGAAAAATTGATGGTATAGCTTCCGTCCTTGCTTCATATCTTTAAGCCCGTGAATGAGCAAACGACCGTTTTGGAATAAAACACATCGATACCCTTCCGCATGGAATTCCACGAAGAATGGCGTTGTCCGATATGTTGAACCCAGTCGTTCCGCCACTTGCACTCCGTCCGCGACAGACAACGTCCGGCTGCTGTCGGGTATGATTTGGACTGTCTCTCTACCGCATAGGATGGCATAATGCGTTCCTTCCGGTTGATTCAATGAAGGATATGTAGGTGATTCTCCGCAAGTTTCGCAATGTTCGTTGCGGATCCGCGAAATGCCTGCTTCCACTTGTGTGTTATTCCAAACATCGAAATGCAGCAGTTTCGTCATCATCGCATTCTTATTGCCCGTCAGCCACTTCAGTGCCTCCGCGGTCTGCCTAGCGGCTACAATTTGGACAGCAGGTGCAATAATGCCAGCAGTATCGCAAGTTTCATTTACCGAAGGGAGGACTGGCAGCAGACAACGGAAACAAGCCGACCGTCCCGGGACGAATGGAAATACAGTTCCCGAACTGCCGACACACGCGCCATGAATCCAAGGAATTCCCTTCTTCCAGGCTACATCATTCATAAGTAGTCTCGTTTCAAAGTTATCTGTTGCATCCATGATCAAATCGGCATCTTCCGTAAGCTGTTCAAGCAACGGACCGTCGACATGATCAAGCACAGTCCGTATTTCGCAGTCTTGCCGAATCTCTTTTAATCTGCGTTTCGCAGCGACGACTTTCGGGACACCGTCTAGCGCGTCCTGTTCAGTGAACATTTGCTGCCTTTGCAAATTGGACATTTCCACATAATCGCGGTCAGCTATCGTCAGCTTGCCGACTCCGGCTCTGACTAGCGTCTCGGAAATAGGGGATCCGAGCGCCCCGCAGCCGATGACTATGACGTGTGCATGTTTCAAACGTTCTTGCCCTTCTTCGCCAATCGGCTTAAAAAGCGTCTGGCGTGAATATCTCGTTCCCACTTCCCCTTCACTCCCTTACATTCTCTATATCTAATTTAAGCAGGCCGCCTTCTTTGGCGGCCCTTTTATCATGAAGGTGTAATATCACTGAAAGTACCGACATACCGCTCGACTTCACCCGCATCGTTTTTAACGGCATTGATTGTCAACAGTTCCAAATATTCCGTTCCGTCTTTTCGCTTGTTCCAAATTTCACCTTGCCAAGACCCCTCTTCACCAATGATGCTCCACATAGTAGTGTAAAATTGCTTGGATTGCCTTCCGGAACTGAGGACATTCGGATTGCTGCCGATCACCTCTTCTTCAGTATAGCCTGTAAGTTGTGTAAATGCAGGATTTACTGACAATATTGTACCATTCGGACTCGTAACAAGAATCCCTTGTCCTGTCGAATCAAAAACTTCCTTTGCAAGCGTCAACCGATCCATATAATACAGCCAGATGACGAGGACAAGGCTCACTAGCGCGACTTGGGAAAAAGCCATGAATCCGATCGAATAGGAACCTGTGATGGAATGGATTGTTGCAAGCAAGAGTGGAGGGAAAAATCCGCCGAGTCCACCCATCATGG
Organism: Sporosarcina sp. SAFN-015; assembly: GCF_051966875.1. Taxonomy (GTDB): domain Bacteria; phylum Bacillota; class Bacilli; order Bacillales_A; family Planococcaceae; genus Sporosarcina. The sequence continues at coordinate 431,929 of NZ_JBQCKP010000001.1, forward strand.
AAACAATCCCGTTCACAATCCCTGCTTGTTTATTGAAATAGAATGGGACGAGCTTGAAGATGACACCGTTGCCGATCCCCGCCATAGCCGCAATTAAGATGCTGCCGACTGTATAGAGACCGATGCCAGGCGAGAATGCCAAGACGATCGCCGCCAACGTCAGTCCTGCGAAAGCGCCCATCAATAGGAACAACGGCTGGAATCTATCCGCAAGCCAACCGCCTACAGGACGAAGCAATGTCGCCACGACAATGAAACCTGCTGTCCGCATACCTGCATCGACTTTTTCCAATCCAAAATACGTTACAAGGAAATTCGGCAGGAACACTGTAAATGCAACGAACGAGCCAAATGTGATGAAGTAGAACAAAGAGAAGAACCATAGCTTTTCATTCTTATAGACGCCTTTGATCTGTTCAACAATCGGAGTTTTAATCTTTGTTTCTTGCTTATCGCCGAAAATGAAGTTCAAGACGGCAAAAATGAGCAATAGCACCAAATAGAGTTTAACGGTCATTGACCATCCGATTTGCGTCGCAATGACGGGAGCGGCAAACGTCGATACTGCTGTACCGATATTCCCCATCCCGTAAATTCCGTTGACGAGTCCGTGCTTCTCTTTCGGATAATATTTCGGCAAGGATGTTACACCTACCGAGAATACGGCTCCCCCGATTCCGAGGAAAGTTCCCCCGATAATGAGCCCGGTGAATGAAGACGTTTCACTTATGTAAAACACCGGGAACAGAAGGAGGATGAAGCTGATCATGAAGATGATTCTTGCTCCGAAAATATTTGCATAGTATCCTAGAGGAATCCGTAAAATGGATCCCAACACTACTGGGACGGCTGTTACGATTGCCAGTCTTTCAGGCGGAATGGAGATATCCTCTGTAATGAATGGCAAGAGGGAGGAAATCAATACCCATACCATGAAACCGACTACTAAGTTAGCTGTTTGTAAAGGTAATTGGATTTTTTTATTCATGTAAATCAGTCCATTTCTGAAAGTAGTGAACTACTTTAACCATTGGCTCATAGGCTTACCGACAATCAAATGATGGATGTGTACAGTTCATTGAATAGCTGATCCTGCTCCGTAATCCGAAGCGTGTTGATAACCATCGGGAAGACGATCGACTGTTCCTTTACGAAGTGGATCGTAATCACTTCAAACGCTTCACCGGCATCCTTGACGACGTCCTTCATTTCCTGCAAGGACAATTCTTCAAGATTCCCGCGTGTATGATGGAGGAAATGGCCGATATACGCATCGATCTCTTCATGTTCCTCTTCTAGCGCCAGGATTGGGCCTTGCTCATCTCCGATATATTTTGATAGCATCGGAAAAAGGAACTCCTCTTCTTTCTCCGTATGATTTTTTAGCGGATCGATAAATTCAATGATAAGTTTTCGCAACGTCTGCAAAGCTTCCCTCGCTTCTTCCGCATTGTAAATATCCCTCTCGAAACCAAGGACGATTGCATGCCAGCCATCCATTAAATAAGACAAATAATTATGTTCGTTTTCGAGCACCCGCAATGCAGGCAGTTCAAATTTGAATTGTTTCGCTGTCGTCAAACTTTGCACCTCCTGTTAGAAGTTCAGGAACTTCTTGCGTAATGCATATTCCACAAGCTCCGGCCTGCTCTTCAAATCCAATTTTTCCATGATCTTCGATTTATGCGCCTCAACTGTCTTGACGGAGATATACAGCATTTCTGCAATCTCCTTATTCCCATAGCCTTTCGCGACTAACGGAAGGACTTCGATTTCCCTTCTCGAAAGGATTTTATAAGGATCCGTTTCGGCTTCATTGAAATCCTTTGTTACGAATTGACGCACGAGAGAGGTCGCCATCGAAGGATGGATGTAAGTCCCCCCGTCATATACAGTTCGTAACGCGGAAAGCAGTTCTTCGTCGGGAGAGTTTTTTAATACATACCCGGAAGCTCCGTTTTTCAATACATGGAAAAGATATTCTTCGTCATCGTGCATTGTCAGAATGACGACTTTCGTTTCAGGAAAATCCTCTTTAATTTTCCCTGTGGCAATCAAACCACTCTCCCCGGGAGGCATGCTCAAATCCATGAGCAAAATGTCTGGGCGATGCTTCGCCACTAGTTCATACGCTTCCAATCCATCAGCGGCGGTCGCTACGACTTCCATATCGTCTTGATAATTCAAAATGTGCATGAACCCGCTGCGGACGACCGCATGATCATCTGCAATGATGATCTTCAATCGTCAACCCCTCCTTTAGCAATCGGGACTTCCAATTGGATGACCGTCCCTTTCCCGATCTCGGAACGGATTTGAAGGCGCCCTTCAACAAGTTCTGCACGCTCATTCATGCTATAGAGACCTAAACCCGTACCTTTCGGATCCGTATTTTTCAGCTCGAATCCTTTTCCTTCATCCATGATCAATAAATGAAGCAACCCTTCCGTTTCGTACAAGCGGACAACCATTTCATCGACATCTGCATATTTTAACGCATTGAATACAGCTTCCTGGCAGATCCGGTAGACGACCGTCTCGATTTCGCCTTCATACCGTTTTGATTCGAGCTCCGGATTAAAATGGATGACGAGTCCGTAATTTTTTTCCACCCATTTGAAATGAGTACGGAAAGCCGCCTCCAGCCCTAAATCATCCAGAGTGGCAGGACGCAGCTCGACGGATAGGTGGCGAATGTCATCCAATAACCGCATGAGCGAACCTTCTGTTTGCTGCACTTTCTTCAAAACATCCTCTTCGATATTCATATATTTCAAGACACGTAAATCGACTAACGAGCTAAGCATTTCCTGTGCTACGCTGTCATGAAGCTCCCGGGAAAGCCGCTTCCGCTCGTCCTCTTGAGCTTTGATCACTCGTTTCATCATCAGTTTCTGATTCAGTTCTTCTTGTGTCTTAATTTGCTGCGTCAAATCTCTCAGCATGAAGACCCGGGTTCCCGTTTCTTCATCAATTGTCTGGATGCTTCCGGTATAAGGGATGAGTCCCCTGCCTTTTGTCTCGAAATACACTTGGAAGGAGCTAATATCCTCATCCGGATTAGACATATAGCAAGAGACGCAAGTCCGTGGTTCATCTGAGCTTGTAAAGCCTTTGCATACTGTGCAGATGGCTTTCGTGCTGCCCGCCATCATTTGGTCATAAACATCTTTATCGATGATTTCTTCCGCAGCGGAATTCATCGCTAGCGTCTTCCCTTGCCGATCGAAGAAGAAGATGGCTTCATCGGAATTGCCGTAGAGTTTCATTAATAAATCCGACAAATGCATATTACTGTTTCGACTCATCCTTCACCATCTCCTTATTGTAAAATGGGCCGAATTCCGTCCCGATCTCTTGCCGGAACTGCCCGAACTGTTCTTCGGTCAGCTGCCCGCCAGAACGGTATCCGACAAGCATGACGCCTTTCACACGATTGTCTTGATAGAGGGGGATCGCTCCTAAACTTTTGAGCCCTTCAATAGAAACAATCGGATAATTGAATAGGTCGCCTGCACTCCATTCTTCATCTGCATCTTTGACATACATCGGCTTGCCCGTCTTAAAGACAATTCCTGCTATCCCTTTACCCGATTGCAATGTAATGCGCCGATAGCGCTCGCTGCGATTTCCCGTCACATACACCCATCTCAATTCAAATCGACGTTCCGGCGATTGGACGAGCGCTATGCCAACGAAATCGAATCCGAATAATTCTTTTAAACGCTCAATCTCTTGCTCGTAATTAAATCCCGACCGTTCTTTCATCACCATTGCTCCCTATGGAAAACCGTTTATCTTTTGCCTGTTTTTACAGGCGATCTTCTATACAGAATATAGCTCCTGCCGACATAATTCAATGGCACGCTCCATACGTGGACAAGTCTTGTGAACGGCCACATCGCGAAAATGAGGAAACCCGTCAAAATATGCAGCTTGAATGTCAATGGAACGGGAGCCATATACCCTGCTTCAGGCCTGAAGATCAGCAAGGATCGGAACCAAACCGAAATGGAATCACGATAATCGAATCCTGGGTTCAAGTTATTCGTCACTAAAGAAGCATAACAACCGATAAATACGATGAATAGAAGTAGGCAGTTGACGATGATGTCAGAAGCCGAGGAGAGCTTCCGTACATTCCGGTGGGTAATACGCCGTGCTGTTAGGATCAGCATTCCGGCAAGTGTGACGACGCCGAAAAATCCCCCGCCCCAAATTGCTCCCATATGATACATATGGTCACTGACGCCAAGCGCACGCGTCCACTCTTTCGGTATGCCAAGACCCGCAACATGCCCGAGAATAACGGGAATAATACCGATATGGAAAAGCAAGCTGCCGATCATCAGTTGTTTCTTCTCGATAAATTCACTCGACTTTGCGGTCCATCCAAACTTGTCGTGCCGATACCTGAAAATATGGCCTACGACGAATACTGCCATGCAAATATAAGGGAAAATCACCCACAAAAATTGGTTACTCATTGGCAGGAACCTCCTGTTGGATACAAGACTTGAATACCTCCCTCATCCCTTTGATGAGGTGGAAGTATGGGCTCTCATACTTTTCAAGAGCCTTCATCAAATGATAGGATCCGTCCTCCAACACAGCCAACAGCATGGAAAAACTTTGTTGGGCACGAGGATCCCCTCTCCATTCCGCTGCATAGATGAATTCACACATGAGCGGAAGTAAATCCGATAATTCATTATCCGGCATGACAAGCCCGAACATTTCGTAAAGCACTTTCAACCGGGCTAGCATTTGCCCGCGTTCCTTCGAGTCTTCATATTTCACATAGGTCATAAAAAGCGTACAATCTTTTTGAAAATCAAACGTATTAATATACATCTCTTGAATTTCTTCTAGACTATGTTCATGCATTAAATCCCAATAACGCTTTACTTCGGGATAGGAGGGATCGGAAGAGTCGATCGACTCTTCCAATACCGACGGATGATATGTGATTTTTTCCGGGTAGGACAACTGGCTGGCGAAAAAGCCAAAGACGCTTTTTTCTTCGTATAAGCGGTCTAGATTAATCACGCCAGATCCCTCCATAGAAGTTTTCTTCGTAAATCTCCTTGCCTGTTTTTCCTGGGGAGACAGGTCCGCATCCGTCACAATCGGTACCGCCCACCATCGAGTAGCTGAATTGGTTTTGTGTAATGCTTTCGCCATATGTGCCCATCTGTTCGTTATAACCAGCAGATCCTTGTGAACGATAGACGTTCATCGTTCCTTCCTTATGGGAAGTCGGGATAACGAAGCGATCTTCGTATTTCGCAATTGCGAGCAATCGATACATTTGCTTCGTCTGTTGGGCCGTCAAGCCGACACGGTCAAGTCTGGATTCGTCAAATTCCTTGCCGGACGAAACTGCACGCATATAGGAGCGCATCATCGCCATTCGCTGAAGTCCTTCTTTCACGGTTTCCGTATCACCTGCCGTTAGCATATTTGCCAAGTATTGAATCGGAATTCTCATCTCTTCGATTGCAGGGAAAATCATATCAGGATTTTTAATTGAATCTTTTCCTTCAAAGTAGTTCATGATCGGGCTTAGTGGCGGCACATACCAAACCATCGGCAATGTGCGGTATTCCGGATGAAGCGGGAATGCAAGTTTGTATTCGATCGCCAGTTTATAGACCGGTGAATTTTTCGCTGCATTGATCCAGTCCTCTGAAATGCCATCTTTCCGTGCCTGCTCGATCACTTCAGGATCATTTGGATCGAGGAATAAATCGCATTGCGCCTTGTACAAGTCTTGCGGATCTGGAGTTGATGCCGCTTCAAGCACACGGTCAGCGTCATAGAGCAGAACGCCCAAATAGCGAATCCTTCCTGTACACGTCTCCGAGCAGACTGTCGGCAAACCGGATTCGATGCGCGGGAAGCAGAATGTACATTTCTCCGCTTTGTTCGTTTTCCAGTTGAAATATACTTTTTTGTAAGGGCAGCCCGTCATGCAATAACGCCATCCGCGGCATGCTTCCTGGTCGACGAGCACAATGCCGTCCTCTTCCCGCTTGTAGATCGCTCCAGCAGGACAGGAAGCGACACAGCTCGGGTTGAGGCAGTGTTCACAAAGACGAGGCAAATACATCATGAATGCTTGCTCGAAATTGAATTTGACTTCTTCTTCAATTTTTTCGATGTTCGGATCTTTTGGACCGGTAATATGGCCGCCAGCCAACTGGTCTTCCCAGTTCGGCCCCCACTCCAAGTCCATATAGTCTCCGGAAATGACTGATTTCGCACGTGCAACTGGCGTATGTTCGCTTTCAGGAGCCATCGTCAACTTTTCATAGTCGTATGTCCACGGCTCGTAAAACTCTTTGATTTCCGGCATATCCGGATTGTAGAAGATTTTCCCTAATGCGATTTTCGAAAGCTTCGAACCTGATTTCAATTCAAGCTTTCCATTTCGTAGATTCCAGCCGCCTTTGTAAATTTCCTGATCCTCCCAACGTTTTGGATAACCGATGCCCGGCTTTGTCTCCACGTTGTTGAACCACATATATTCGGCGCCTTCCCGATTCGTCCATGCCGTTTTGCATGTCACGCTGCACGTATGGCAGCCGATGCATTTGTCCAGATTCATGACCATTGCTACTTGTGCTTTAATTTTCAAGCCAGTTGACCTCCTTCATCTTGCGGACCGCCACGTATTCATCACGCTGGTTTCCGATCGGTCCGTAATAATTGAATCCGTAACTCAGCTGAGCATAACCGCCGACCATTTGTGTTGGTTTCATATGGATACGAGTCGGTGCATTATGGCTTCCGCCCCGCTCCTCCGTAATTTCAGAGCCTGGAACTTGGATATGCTTATCTTGCGCATGATACATGAACATCGTGCCTTTAGGTATTCTGTGACTGACAACGGCCCTCGCTGTCACGACACCGTTCCGGTTGTACACTTCAAGCCATGCATTGTCGTCGATGCCATGCTCCTTTGCGTCGAGATCAGAAATCCAGACGGTCGGACCTCCACGGAACAACGTCAACATATGCTGATTATCTTGGTACGTCGAGTGGATGTTCCACTTGCCGTGCGGCGTCAAATATCTGAGGACGAGTGCATCCTGTCCGCCAACAATCGGTTTATCCCGCGGACCTAATACCATCGGCGGCAATGTCGGCTTGTAAACCGGCAATGATTCTCCGAAATCCATGAACAATTCATGGTCAAGATAGAAATGCTGTCTTCCCGTCAACGTCCTGAACGGCACGAGCCTTTCAATGTTCGTCGTGAATGGCGAATAGCGTCTGCCCATTTTATTCGAGCCGCTGAAGACAGGTGTCGGGATGACTTCTCTCGGCTGGGCTGTAATATTGGCAAATGTGAACCGTTCCGCTGCCCGGTCTGCTGAAATATCCTTCAGCTCTACGCCTGTATCCTGTTCTGCCGCTTCGAAAGCACGTTGTGAAACGCGTCCGTTCGTTGCGGATGAAAGGGTGAGCATCGCTTCCGCTGCATTTTTCGCCGTATACAATTTTGGCAAGCCGTCCTTGATCGTTCCGTCTGTGTACACGCCATTAATGCCTTTCATTAATTCATACTCTTCCGCAACCGAGAATGAGACGCCGTGAGCGCCCACTTTTCCAGTAGCAAGCATTGGACCGAGCGTGATGTACTTGTCATACACCTTCGTATAATCACGTTCGACAATTGTCATGCCCGGCATCGTCTTGCCTGGAATCGGCTCGACCTCTCCTTTTTTCCAATCCTTCACTTCCCCGTAAGGTTGAGCGATTTCTTGCATAGAATCATGTCCGAGCGGCGTTGTCACTAAGTCTTTGTAGACACCAGGCAAATGTGTTTTCGCCATTTCAGCAAACGATTCGGCAAGTGAACGGAAAATATCCCAGTCTGAACGCGATTCCCATAGCGGATCGACAGCAGGATTGAAAGGATGGACGAATGGATGCATATCGGTTGAGGATAAATCCACTTTTTCGTACCAAGTCGCCGCTGGCAATACGATATCGGCGTATAATGGTGTTGCTGTCATCCTGAAATCGAGTGCTACGAGAAGGTCCAGCTTCCCTTCCACTTCATCGCGCCAAACGATTTCTTCCGGCTTCATATCTTCATTCGGCTGTGCAATCAACCCTGAGGAAGCCCCGAATAGATGCTTCATGAAGTATTCCTGCCCTTTCGCGGAGCTCGAAACGAGGTTCGAACGCCAAACGAAAAGTGATCTTGGGAAGTTTTCCGGTGCATCCGGATCTTCGATAGCAAAATTGAGTTTACCGGTTTTCAATTGATCGACCATATATTTTGCGATTTCTTCGGTCGTCGTGTTGCCCGCCTGTCGTGCTTCCTCAGTCAACTGCAAGCTGTTCCTGTTGAATTGAGGATAGGATGGCAACCATCCAAGTCTTGCGGCAAGCACATTGTAATCCGCTGGATGTTCATAACGCGATTTCTTACCTAGCGGAGATGCCAATGCACTTGTGCCGCCTTCTTCGTATTTCCATTGGTCTGTCGCAAAATAGAAGAATGACGTTGCGTTTTGCAAACGTGGAGGAGCTTGCCAGTCTCTAGCAAAAGCGATTGTGCTCCATCCTTCGATCGGACGGCATTTTTCCTGTCCGACATAATGCGCCCATCCGCCTCCGTTGTTTCCTTGTGACGCAGTAAGGGTAACTAGATTAAGTATGGCTCGATAGATCGTGTCGCTATTGAACCAGTGATTGATGCCTGCTCCCATGATGATCATTGAACGTCCGCCTGTATCCAAGGCGTTCTGTGCAAATTCACGAGCGATCTGGATGACGAGCTCCGGTTTGACGTTCGTCACTTTTTGCTGCCAGGCAGGCGTATAAAGTGAGTCTGTATCATCGTAGCCTTTTGCATCCCATTTGCTGCCCGATCTTCTAATTCCATATTGGCTCATCATGACGTCATATACAGTTGCAACAAGTCGCTCCGTGCCATCCGCAAATTTTACTTTCTTCGCAGGAATTGCACGTGTGAAGACTCCATTCCCCGCATTATCGAAGTAAGGGAATTGGATTTCTCTCCATTCAGCGCCTTGGTCAAGTACAGATAACACCGGATCCACTTTCGTTCCATCTTCGTTTTCAAGGATCAGGTTCCATTTTGCATCTTTTTCCCAGCGTTGCCCCATTGTCCCGTTTGGAACGATGATTTCATTTTTCGCACCATCAATGATGACCGGCTTCCATTCGGCGTGTTCGCTCTCCTGTCCTAAATCGCTCGCACGTACGAAGCGCCCTGCTTTGTAAGCATTGTTATGCTCATCAAGCGTAATGAGGAATGGCATATCCGTATATTGCTTCGCATAATCGAGGAACATCGGTTCTTTCCGCTGTTCATAAAATTCATCCAAAATGACATGGGTCATCGCTTGAGCAACCGCTGCATCAGAGCCAGGGTTCGGCGCGATCCAGTCATCTGCATGGACGACGCTTTCCGCATAATCCGGTGCGACGGATACGGTTTTCGTCCCTTTATAACGGACTTCTGTCATGAAGTGCGCATCCGGCGTCCTCGTCAACGGAACGTTCGAGCCCCACATGATAATATAGCCGGCGTTGAACCAGTCGCTAGATTCCGGAACGTCTGTCTGCTCGCCCCAAATTTGCGGTGAAGATGGCGGAAGATCCGCATACCAATCGTAGAAGCTCAACATTTCCCCGCCTAACAGCGATAGGAAACGCGCGCCCGACGCATAGCTGACCATTGACATCGCAGGAATCGGCGTAAAGCCCGCAATACGGTCAGGTCCATATTTCTGGATAGTGTAAATCAATTGAGCGGCTATCAAGATTTTCGCATCGCGCCAATGGATTCTCACATGTCCGCCCTTGCCGCGCGCTTTCTTATATTCAGCAGTCTTCGCAGGGTCTTCCACGATACTTGCCCACGCCTTGATCGGATCTTTATGTTCTGAAAGCGCCCGGCTCCACATACGCCACAACTTCCCCCGTATGTATGGATATTTCACCCGCAACGGACTGTACTCGTACCATGAGAAGGATGCTCCCCGCGGACAACCCCTCGGCTCGAATTCAGGCATGTCGGGACCACATGAAGGATAATCGATCTGCTGGTTCTCCCACGTAATAATTCCGTTCTTCACAAACACTTTCCAGCTGCAGGAACCGGTACAGTTAACGCCATGCGTCGTGCGGACAACTTTGTCATGGGACCACCTTTGGCGATACATATTCTCCCAATCCCTGCTTTTCTCTTCGAGTACAGACCAGTTTCCAGAATAACGTTCAACCGGTTTGAAATACTTCATACTAAACTTGTTCATGGACATTGAATATTTTCACTCCTTTAATCAGAATGACGTGCAGATAGGGGAAATCGACATACCTACCTTTACCTTATACCCTTAATGTTATAGATTAATCGGAATAGTTCCATTAGGGTTTTCCCTATATCCGTCCAGGTAATCCACTAATTTAAAAAAAAAGCCGCCGTTTTGGCAGCTTTTTTAATTACAACGCTTTCGCAACTCGCTCAAACAAAACGTTATTCTCAAGATGCACATGTTCAAATGTATCTTTTTCAAGCTGCTCAAGCCTTGCATAAACGAGTCGATATGTTCCGCAAGCCCCTTCTGGAGGCGTAAAGTTGTCAGTAATTTCCCTTAGTTCATAAAGCAGGCGCCCCGCATTGTCATGCTCCGCTTCCAGCTCAGATACGTGAGTCTTCAATTGCTCTTTCACTTCGGCAGTCGGATTATTTAAAAACTCTAGAATAAGAGGGAAAACATTTTGATCTTCATCAAACGTGTGGTTCAGCAACTCTTCGCGCAACGCTTTGAAAATCTCTTGCACTCGCAGTAAATGCGGATGATTTTCACCATGCACCCGGGCTACCTTCGTAATATAAGGCGCAAGCATCGGCAGCTCCTCACGCAAGCTTTCATGATATTTCTCCTGAATATAGGCGATCAATGTCTTTTCCCCAAATGAAGAAGCTTCCATGCTCAGACGGTTTTCCCGTTTCTCTTCTATTGAATGGATGCTGTTTAAAACTTCTAAAGGATTCAAGTTCCGCTGCTCTGCCGCATCCTTCAATGGAATCTTTCCGCCGCAACAATAGTCGATGCGAAGACTTCTGAACAAGTCTGCGCTTTGAGGCAATGCCGTGACAATATCCGAGACGCGAGTATCGATGGTAAGTGAAGACATAATGAATTCCTCCCCGAATTTTCTTTTCGATTTACATGTTAATGAATGGACTGCGGAAGCGATATTAGGGAATTGCCTATTTCCCTTCCGTCTACTCCATCATAGATGACTCTTCGAGCCTAAGATGTGATGTATATCACAGTTTTACAGGTGTCATAAATTGTTCAAAAAGGTTAGAGGGTTCATTCACAATAGAAATAACTGGTATACTACTTTTAATAAATAGACTTTTAAAACGGGGGATTTTAGGTGTCACTTCAATTTATTAACGCGGAAAAGAGAATTCATGATTCTGTCGTTTTCCCTTCATTTGATTTATCAATCGACTTAGGAAAAGTCGTTGCCGTCTATTCGAGCGTCAATGTGCGCGAGCAGCTGATTGAGCTATTGCTTGAAAAATCCAAGCTATCGAACGGCGAAATACGTATTGGGGACAGCGGCATTTCAGAAAACAAAACAAAAATCGGTTTTTACTTTCTTCATGACGGACTATATGAACGTTTATCAGTGGAGGAAATGGTACGTTTCACAAAACAGCTTTATACATCAAATCAATCCATCGAGGACGCTATTCAGACTGCTCAATTGGATTCAAAACGCCGTGTAAAAATAAAGAACTTGTCCTTTTCGGAACGAAAACGAGTTCAACTTGCCCTTTTACTAATGCAAAACCCAACTATTTGCATTTTCGAGGAACCTGATCAAAATATTGATTTGGAATCAAAACGGATTTTCATTTCTGTTCTTCAAAAACTCAAACTAGACGGTCGCAGCGCATTCATTTTGACGGGAAATATGGAAAGCGCTGTAACAGCTGCCGACGAAATCTTCCGTTTGGATGAAAACGGACTGCATCCAGTACATACTGCAACGGATGAAGATAAAGAAATAGAAGATTCACCAACCGCGGCCGAATCGATCGTACCTGTCCGATTAGAAAAGATACCAACGAAGGTTAATGAAAAGATTGTTTTATTTGACCCACCTGAGATCGATTATATTGAAAGCAATGAAGGACAATCCTTTTTGCATATTAAAGGAGAAGCCTTCCCTTCTGTTTCTACGTTGAATGAATTAGAATCACGACTACTCCCATTCGGTTTCTTCCGTTGCCACCGTTCGTACATTGTAAATTTGCAGAAAGTGCGAGAAGTCATCACTTGGACGAGGAACAGCTATAGCCTTGTTTTGGATGATGCCGAAAAATCGACAATACCATTGTCAAAAACAAAGATGGTGGAGTTAAAAGAGATGCTTGGCATATAAATTTGTAGAAAATTGTATTATTTCCCCGGAAATATTTTGACAGTATCCGACGTTTCAGCTCGGGAAATACTCCGTTCATGACACGGAGCGGAAAATCCACATTTAAATACGGTTCACTCACGGTGGAATTTGCTCTACTCACCCTTTATTTCACTCTTTTCGTCCGAAATATAATGTGCTACATTCCGATTTCACTTATTCTGAAGGTGCAAATACGAAATGTACGAAACCGACAGGAGGATGGAAATGGAAAACATTATTGAGGTGAGCAGCTTAGCAAAAGTCTTTGCGAATCAAACAGCAATTGAAAGTGTCGACTTCCACGTTAAAAAGGGTGAAATTTTCGGCTTTCTCGGACCAAGCGGTTCAGGAAAAACGACAACGATTAAAATTTTAACCGGGCAATTAACACCTACTAGCGGGACCGCAAACGTTTTTGGGGAATCTGTGTCTCAGCTAAAGAAATCGGAGTACCGTAAGCGTTTCGGAGTACTTACAGATAATAGCAGCTTATATGGAAGGCTATCAATCTACGATAATTTGAAACTCTATTGCGATTTATATGATGTAGCCTACTCAAAAATCGATGAAGTGCTCGATACCGTTAATTTGAAAGAAGAGAAATCGAAAAAAGTTTCTTCCTTATCAAAAGGAATGACGCAGCGTGTGACACTTGCACGGGCTTTGATCCACGAACCCGAATTGCTGTTCCTCGATGAGCCGACCTCTGCCCTGGATCCGACAAATTCACTTCATATCCATGAGGGATTACGGGCGCTTAACGAAAAAGGAACAACGATATTTTTGACGACGCACGATATGCACGAGGCGGAAACATTATGTGACAGAGTCGCTTTCCTAAATAAAGGTAAAATCCAACTTTTGGATACGCCAGACAAATTAAAGAAGAGCTACTCGGATTCGACGATTACAGTGGAATTGACGAACGAAGAAAAAGTGATTTTACCTGCAGGTTCCGAAGGTGCTAAACAGCTATTCGAGTATATGAATAAGGATCAAATCGTAACAATCCATTCAAACGAACCGACTTTAGGGGATATTTTTGTGCAAGTGACAGGGAGGAAATTGGCATGATGATTTCATGGAAACGTGTAAACGCGATTTTGCAAAAAGACTTTAAAGATTTTTCAAGGAACTTGGCTGTATCTTCAGTTATCTTTTTCCCAATTATTTTAGGAGCATTTTATGGCCGTATGGGCGTTGAATCAATCGAAACTCATTTTTTGCTTATTAATATGGCGTTTGGAATGGTGGCGACATTTGTTCAATGTTGTTTGATCGCTGAAGAAAAGGAGAAGAACACATTGCGCGGACTGATGCTTTCGCCTGCAAGTACGACTGAGATTCTTGGCGGGAAAAGCTTGCTGACATTTATTATGACGATGGTTGTCGTCTTTTTCACTATGTTCTTGGCGGAATATAAACCTATCAACATTGCTGTAATAGCTGTGGCGATTATTTTATCATCACTCTTCTATATCGCGATAGGAACATTGCTCGGCCTTTATTCGAAGTCTGTTATGGAAGCGTCCGTTATCGTAATGCCTGTCATTATCGTCTTTTCACTCGGATCGTTTCTTACGATTGCCGCAGAGAAATATCCAATTTTACAAGTGGCTAATTACTTGCCGAACCTGCAATTAATCGAATTGGCGACAAAAGTGGAGGCAGGAGCCAGTTTTGCGGGTGTAATCGGTGAATTAGCTATCATTTTAGGATGGGTCATTGCCGCTGTCATTTTGACGGTTATCATGTATCGAAAAAGGATGGTAGATTAATATGAAACAAGCGCTTAGATTTTTACTCGCTGTCGGTATCGGCATACTTGCCGTTTTCATCTATAAGGCACTCTTCTAACTAATTTGAGGTGTTTGTTTTGAAAGAAATTCGTTCTTTTGTTTTAGGTGGGTTCATCGGCCTATCCGGAGTCCTTTATTTCATCTTATTTCCGGAGCCAATGTCGATGCGCACCTTACTTATCATTGTGGCAAGTATCATAATCAGCTTTCCTTTATGTATTTTACTTCATGAAGCGGGACACTTCCTCGCTGGCCGTTTTCAAGGGATGCGGATGCTCAATGTAAGCGTCGGTCCCTTCGTCATCGAACGGCATGAGGGAAAGCTTCATTTCCATGTTGTCCAATCCGTTCTCGGCTATCTTGGAAGGGCAATGATGGGATTCCCTGAACATTTAGAGAAGAAAGTGATGCGAGATAAGCTGATCCGCTATATATATGGCGGACCGTTGATCAATGGCGTAGTAGGCGTCCTATCGATAGGAATCGCTTTCACTATATCGCATCAACCGTTTTTCATCCTATTCGGTTTGATAAATATCCTTCTCGGCATCACAAACTTGCAGCCTGCAATGTCCAAAAGTGCAATGACGGATGGTTTGGTCATCCAAAGGCTTAGGACTGTCCCCTTAGAAGATTCCGTCATCATGGCAGGTTATTCTGCATTAACGGAAGACATGAAGACGACAGACACAAAAAAGTGGAATGTGGATCTGATCGTACAATTGGAAAGGTTACTACATTCCGAGGATTCGACTGCGAAAAGCTTCCTTACTACAATAGGTTATTACTATTTGCCGGAAGACGCAGAAAAAGTGCTCGATATCGGACGGACATCAGCATTTACGCGGGAATCGGCTTCACATGATTATTATGCGGATTGCGCAGATATCACATTCGCGACAGCCCTTTTCTTTACTGAAAAATTGAAGGAGTATCCGGAAATCGAGTTAGAACTAAGTAAAATCGGCAAAACAGAGACCGTTATGGAATTGAAACGGCATGCTTTGCTTTCTTACATAGAAGGAGATGTTGCAAGTGCTATCGAGCATCTAGAAAATGCCAAGGCAGCACTCGGCAAATGGCATCCTCTTTATTTGCGTGGAGAGATGGAGCGGGAATTACTGCAAGTAATGATTGATAAGATGAAAAGAAATAATGATCATCTCTCCCCGTCCGCTCATCATCCAAATGATATATACTTATAAGAAAGAAAATACAGGGGTGAATGGATCATGCATAAAATCCAAATTCAATCATTGAATGTCGGCAAACCGCGTGACTTGCAGTTCGGGAGAAAGGAAGTAACGACGGGGATTAATAAAAAACCGGTTGCGGAACCCGTTTATTTATCCTTAGTAAATTTTGAAGGGGATGGACAGGCCGATCTTGTTAATCATGGCGGTCGAGACAAAGCCGTATGCGCCTATCCTTCTGAGCATTATCCGCATTGGGAGAAGGAGTTAGGAAAGCCGTTGGATGCTAGCGCATTCGGCGAAAACTTGACACTTCGTGGATTGACGGAGGATGAGTTATGCATCGGGGATTCATTCCAAATGGGCGAAGCGGTCGTCCAAGTGAGCCAGCCACGCGAGCCCTGCTTCAAGCTATCGCTGATCCACGGACGGAAAGACATGCCTTTGCTCATACAAGACTTAGGCTATACCGGCTTTTATTTCCGTGTATTGAAGGAAGGTATCGTCTCCCCCTCCGACGAGTTAGTACATATTTCGCGTCCGGATCTGGCCATAACCGTGACGGAGGCGAATCGACTTATGCATCATGATAAAAACGATTTGGATGGGATGCGGACTTTGCTGGAAGTCGATGAATTATCGGAAGGCTGGAGAAAAACATTTCAAAAAAGGCTCGATAAGAATGCAACTGCTACAAGCGCAACGTTGAAAGGAAATGAGTAATCAATAAGAACGCATGGCTAGTGAACATGGCCAGCGTTCTTTTTTCGTTCTTATAGATCATCAAACCCGTTCAAATCACTCGTCTTCACGTATTGCCTAGACGTCTGCTCAAAGAAATCCGTTTTCGTGTCATCAAAATTGTCGACGTAGGCGCGGATCCATCTCATCGGATTGTCCGTAAATTCCGGATAGATTTCGCTTAGTCCGAGCATACGCAGCATTTTATTCGCCCGATATTTCACGTAGCCAGTCATTTCATCGAGGTCGATTCCGTCGATTTCCCCTAACACGTAGCGACTCCAAATGATTTCCTGTTCGACGGAGTGGCGGAATTGATCATAAATCCATTCTGTAAATGCTTCGGTATTATACTCAGGATTTTCAGCAAGCGCAGCGCGAAAAATATCACTGATCGCCTTGCCGTGCTGGAGCTCATCGCGGTTGATATAGGAAATCATCGTCGATGTGCCGACCATTTTTTGATGACGCGCAAGATTATAGAAGAATGCAAAGCCGCTATAGAAGAACAAACCTTCCAGCAACGTCGTGTACACCATCGCTTTTAACACCGTTTCAATCGTCGGGTTCTCCGCGAATTCGTTGTAAATATCTACGATCCGTTCGTTTCTTTTCATGAGCACTTCATCAGTGCGACCCATTTCAAATGAAGTCATCTGCTTGTCGAGCGTCGTAACGGACGATAGTACGTACGCGTAGCTATGATTATGCTCACTTTCTTGATCTGCGATTGTCGCCATAATTGATTTCACCGAAGGGTCGGTTGCAAAGTCCGCAATTTTCATGGCGACGACGGTTTGCGGCCCGTCTAGCGTTGCAAGCAGTCCAATAATCTTTAGGAAAGCTTCCTGTTCGGCTTTTGACAAATTCGGAAATTGCTTCACGTCCTGTGTCATATCGACTTCATTCGCTGTCCAGAAAAGGGAACGAATCCTTTGTCGCAATGTGTAGAAATGTGGGTGGGCAAGGTCGTTCCAATTCAAAATGCCGCTCGCTTTCCCGCCGAAAATCGCCGTTGATTTATTTGGTTGTGCTGGATTCAGTACTTTAACGCGTGTAAGTGTTGCCAATGTTGAACTACTCCTTTCGACCATTCGATGACTTTCTTCTCTTGCGTGCCACGTGGGCTTTGTTCGATTTTAAGAGGGGTAATTGCAGATTCATAAAACCGTGCCAGTTTGACAGCGGCATGGCAAAAGAGATAGTCCCCTCCAAACTGTGTATCTCCCGTTCCGAAGACATAAACATTCTTCGGTTTGTACCCAACATCCGCGACGAAATCCTTTACTTCGTAAGGCGTGGAGCCCTTGTCCCATGTGAACGTACCGATGATCATCGCATCGAACCTGCGCGGATCCGGCATCGGACCGATTCCAATCCGATGCACCGTCACTTTCATTCCTTCTGACAGCAGCGTCTCCTCCACGATTTCCGCCACTTCTTCCGTATTGCCGCTCCACGATGCATACGCAATCAGGAATGACACCATTCGCACTCCTCGATATCAGAAGCTGTAGACCTCGTATAGTATGTCGATTTCATGCCCGATTTCCACGCTTGTATATGCAAATCGAGTAGGACGGATGCGCGGATGTTGTTCGGAACGTATATATTGAATGAAATCGCTTGGTCAATATGGCGCTGCCTTGCCGCATTCTGCTTAATGGACCAACGCTGATCGACGATATACGCAGAGCGGCGATACACATCATATGTGTTGTGATCAAGATCAGGTGCAATGACCGGCAGCTTGTAATCTTTCTTTTCCTCATGATAGAACGGTTTGAAAATCGGATCGATGGAAGCGGTAGATCCTGCGATAACCGATGTCGAGCTGTTCGGCGCGACCGCCATCAAATAGCCGTTACGAATACCGTTCATCGCTACATCGATACGCAGTTCACGCCATTTCTTTGAATCATATCCGCGTTTCTCGAAATAAGCTCCACTTTGCCAATCCGATTTTTCGAATAAAGGATACGCCCCTTTTTCAATCGCTAATTCCATCGAAGCCTTAATCGTCAAATAAGCAATTCTTTCATACAGTTCATCTGCATAATTGACCGCTTTATCCGACTCCCATTGAATATTCTTCAAAGCGAGCAAATGATGCCATCCAAACGTCCCGAGTCCAATGCCACGGTAGCGAGCATTCGTCCGTTGCGCTTGAACGACCGGTATTTTATTCAATTCAATAACGTTGTCGAGCATACGCACTTGGATCGTAATGAGGCGTTCCAATACATCCGCGGGAACGGCTTTTCCAAGGTTCACGGACGACAAGTTACAGACGACAAAATCACCTGGCTTTGAACGGGTTACGACGATATCGTCTTCAAGTGTGACGGATTCAAATTCGGTCGGGCTCATATTTTGAGTGATTTCTGTACAGAGATTACTCGAATACACCATACCTTTATGCTTATTTGGATTTGCGCGATTCACTTCATCACGGTAAAACATGAACGGCGTCCCGGTTTCGAGCTGGCTGCGCATGACACGCTTCATAATTTCAATCGCAGGTACCGTTTCCTTCGACAATTCAGGATGATTGACACATTCCTCATACTTCTCACGGAATGAACCGCTCCCCTTCGTTTCATCATAATGATCTTCCAATGAGTACCCCATTACAGTCCGGATTTCATGCGGGTCGAATAAATGCCAATCACCTCGAGCCTCGACTTGCTCCATGAAAAGATCTGGCAAGCAGACTCCGGTGAAAATATCATGGGCACGCAAGCGATCATCGCCGTTGTTCAGCTTAAGATCAAGGAATGTGAAAATATCTTTATGCCATACATCAAGATAAACGGCAATCGCCCCTTGACGTTGACCGAGCTGATCGACACTGACGGCCGTATTGTTCAGTTGTTTAATCCACGGAAGGACGCCGCTCGAAGCCCCTTTAAATCCGCGGATGGACGATCCTCGCGAACGAACCTTGCCCATGTAAACGCCGATGCCGCCTCCGTATTTTGATAGATTCGCAATATCGGTATTGCTGTCGTATATTCCTTGGAGCGAATCGTCGACCGTATCGATGAAGCAGCTCGACAGCTGACCATGCGGTTTGCCCGCATTCGCTAATGTCGGCGTCGCAACAGTCATATACAGATTGCTCATCGCCCAATACGCTTCCGCCACTTTTCCGAGACGGTTCTCTGTTTCATTTTGCATAAGCGTCATCGCGATGATGAGCCAACGTTCTTGCGGCAATTCAACGGGCTGTTTATTGAAATCAACCGCCACGTACCGATCTACAAGCGTTTTCAATCCAATATACGTAAACAGCTTGTCCCTTTCCGGCTCTAAGAAAGTTCCAATCTCTTTTAGTTCCTCACGTGAATATTTTTCTAGTAAAACGGATGTATAAAGACCTTTCTTCACGAGCCGCTCTACATTGTCGGCAAAATCTGTATACGCTTTTGAGCCTCTTACGCTTTCCTGACGGGAATAAACTTCCTGCAAATAAATACGCGCAGCTACGAATGTCCAGTAGGCAGATGCTTCGTCAAGATTGCTGAGCACTTCCAAAATCATTGCTTTCGACCATTCAGAATCGCTCCCTTCAGGATGGCGCTCCTTCCAGCGAGCACTCGCCGTTAGAAGCGGTTGCAGCTTGTCCGCTCCGAATTCAGATTGCAGTTTGTCCATAATGTCTGTTCTTTCAGTAATGATAGTCATACTAATCCATCTCCTTTTAGGTAACGTAAAAATGAAAAAAGCGATGATTCTACCTCTTCGGTAGAGTCATCGCTCATGGATTGTAATGTAGGAAACAGATCGGGCAATAGAAAAATGAAAGCAAAGAACCCGCTCGCTCCCACCTCTCAACCCCCGAAGAAAGTGTCGCTTGACGATGGACGGCAGGTCTACTGGCTCACGCTTCCTCCTTCCATCTCCCCTTCCCGCGGCATTATGCTGCAGTGGTTTTTGAGACGGTCGTCTGCGTTTACAGTTGCGGGGACAGCTCCGATTTGCGGATTCCCTATTAAACCGATAACGGTACCATTCCATCGTTCGATACTATATGTTGTGTGTTATGTACTTTTAATACCCTAACATGTAGTGTTTAAACAGTAAATAGGTAGAAAGTATTTTGTAAGATTTTTTTTGAAGAGCCGTGCAATCGATGCATGGCTCTTACTTGTTGAAGGGCTTCAAAGCTTCCGTTCGATCTAGAAATACGAACCCATCATACCGGCTGCCGACTCTCGATGACACATAGTTCCCATACGCCTCGAATTCCGGATTATAGACGACTCCGATGGCGCGATGGCCGATCCATTCATTGAATAAATGCCGGTTTTCTTCCGTGAAGAGAATAACTTGATCCTCGGCGGCCGCCGCATGCATCTGCCCTTCCCATGAATTGAATTTAGCGGGCGGAACATCCATCTTTTGATACGGTTCTCCCCAACCTTCTCCCGCAATAACAGTTCCTTCGTACGTGCCGAAACCGATGGCAAACGTGTCCTCCCTGCCATATTTCTCACGGATGAGCTGTCCGACGTTGATCATTTTATGGTCGGCCATCGACGTTTCCGATGCATCGCCGACATGGGTGTTATGCTCCCAAATGATGATTTTTGCATCAGCCCCATGATAGTTCAAAATTTCACTGACCGCCTCGACCATATGCATGTCGCGAATATTCCAGGAGATGGCGTCGTCCTGCATCATCGCCCGGTAATAGGACTCGGCGTTTTTCGCAACTAATGCATTCATCGTCATATTCAAGTCCTTCTCCTGCTCATTCGAATAAAGATCTACATGACTTCGGATAGTCGTTAGTAATCTGGATACCTCACTTATACATTCATCCGTGAAATGGGCAGTCGACATCGCATAATGCTCCGGCATCCGGTTATACGGCTCGAAACAGGAGAATGCCTTTTTCGCCAACTCCAAGTCCGCCTTAAACTGCGGATTCTCCTGAAGAAACCGCAGTAGCTCATCAATCGATTCATAGAGGCTATACATATCGATGCCGTAAAATCCTGTTTGATCCGCCGCGTCCTTTCCGTCATTGTCATGTTTTAACCATTCAACAAGTTCCGCTACTTCCTCATTCGCCCACATCCACGTCGGCCAGCGGTTGAAAGATTCTACCAATACCTGCCGAGCGGATTTTCCTTCCTTGTCGAAACCTTTCACATAGCGATTGACCGCCTGCGCGGATGGCCAATCGCCCTCTACCGCAATGATTGTAAACCCTTTTTCCTGAATTAGCCGTTTCGATAATGCCGCGCGAACTTTGTAAAACTCTGAAGTTCCATGCGTCGCCTCACCTAGCAGGACAATTCGCGCATCACCAATTGCGTCCAAAATAGAATCAAATGCTTTATCGTTTAACGGGAAAGCGTTCTCTTGAATAGCAGAAACCAGCCTTTTCGACAAATCAATCCCTCCTCTGTTGATAGCATACCCATGGGCAGCGGATGGAAACCGGGGGAGGGGGACTTGAAGTGATTTTCGAAGGGGGGGGGGAAAACGTTATCACCGACTTGTGATAGGTTATCACCGACTCTCGGGCTGTTATCACCGACTCTAAAGTGTTTATCACCGACTTGGCGCACATTACCACCGATTCGCACAAATTTATCACCGAATCACTATAATTCGATGACTCTCAGAATGAACTTACCCATGCCAAAAATGTTTATCACCACATAGACATACGTTATCACTGCTTAGAAGGGGTTTATCACAGCTCAGACGAGATTTAACTCCGTTCATAAAAACAACCGCCCACATACGACGGTTGCTCTACTCTTATTGATCCGCAACTTCCAACACGCCTTCTCCGTCGTCCGGCAGAACTGTGAATACCCACTTCTTTTCATTTTCATCAAAGATAACTTCATCAATGAGGACAAAGCCATTGGACAATCTTTCACCCGCCATATCCAATGCTTTCGCAACGGCCTGCGACTCAGAAAGCACGGCGCCGACCGGCTTATAGTCTGGCATGATTTCCACAAATTTCGCACTACCCTGCCCAGGATACGATTCTAAAATCATCCCTGTAGCTTCCACTTCCACACGCTGGCCCACTTTCAACTTGTCAGCTTCGGCGAACTTGTAAAACACAGCGCTCTCAGTTCCGCCTCCCACAAAAATTCTTCCGTCACCTGCAGCCAATATGAATCCGCCTTCCGTCGCCGGGGTATTCGTGTACGTTTGTTCAGGAACAATGACGGTTGATTCCCCCGGCTCCGCGACCATCCTTCCCTCTTGCGTAAAATTGATCGTATGGCCGGCGAATAGCTCCCGCAGCTCCTCTTGTTGCTTCGGCTTGAGATAATCATGGGTAATTTCAATTGTGCCGGTAATGACATCGACGTACAGGCCGAATGATCCTCGTTGCGATCCCATTCCTTTCAATGCCTCCGCAACTTCATCCTGCAATTCATTCAGCTCCTTTTCCGTATGAGGGCTGCGGAAAATATAGATCGGTTCCGCTAGTATTTCGCCCGCATCCACTTTCGGTTGCAGCAAATCTAGTAATTGCTGCACGCGTTCATCGGGCTCTTTCAGGCCGATCCACACGCCGGATTGCGCAGCGCCCTTCGTCTGGTTTTCAATGAAGATGACCCCCTCACTATGAATCCCACCTTCACCATAAACTTTCTCAACCGCTTGGATTGCAGCAGGTGCCTCAATTCCTTTGACTGCCAAGTCCTCTGCCAATTCTTTTGTTGGCACCTCATACTCAGGGGGCGTTTCTATAGTGGCAGATTTGTCTCGCTTAGGCGTCTCTTGAGCGGTTTTCTTTAATTCCGCAATGATTTCTCGCCCACTCACCGTCTTCAACGTTTTCCATTCAACACTATCTTCAACCGCGACATTTTTCGGCGATGCATCCGTTCCGCATCCACCTAACAATAAAGCAGCACCTAATAAGATTGATATTCTATAATTCATGTCAAAACCTCCCATCAACGGATTAGACGGACGATTCGTACAAAAGTTTCGTGACGCCCATTGACACGTCACCACCGATTTGGTACATTCAACTACAATATCAATGATGAAGAGAGTAATGGATTATCACTTCTGTAGCGAGCCGGGGGTTGGTGGGAGCCTGGCGGAGTGGATTCGTGAAGCGCACTTCGGAGATGCTTTTCTGAATGAAGTAGGAGAAGCCGGTGTCTCGCCGTTAGGAGAAAGGGGCCTCTATCCATAATTCTAGGGGCAATTTGAGTGGTACCGCGGAACAAGCTTTCGTCTCATTTATTGAGATTGAAGGCTTTTTATTTTTCCTAAAAAGGGGTTCGTGTAAATGAAAAAGGGTATTTTACAAGTTTTACAGACAGTTAGCCCGATCCAGTTGGAGGAGCATATGCTGGAGCGGCCAGCAAATTCGAAGCTAGGCGATTTTGCATTGCCTTGTTTTCCGTTCGCGAAAATTTTACGGAAATCTCCCGTCTCGATCGCGGAGGAAATCGCAAGTTCATTAACACATCCATCTATTCGAAAAGTGGAAGCTGTCAATGGGTATGTGAACATTTTCCTGAACCGCCATGCGATTACCGATGATCTTCTGCATATAGTTTTAGACAAATCCGCTGCTTACGGTTCATCTACTGAAGGAAACGGCGGTGTCGTGACGATCGACCTTTCGTCACCAAACATTGCAAAGCCGTTTTCCATGGGCCACCTCCGATCTACGGTCATCGGAAATTCGATCGCTTTATTGCTAGAAAAAAGTGGCTATCAACCGGTGAAAATCAATTACATCGGTGATTGGGGCACGCAATTCGGGAAGTTGCTCACTGCGTACCGGAAATGGGGCAACGAAGAGGATGTTCGTAAAGAGCCAATCAAGACATTGCTGAAACTGTACATCCGTTTCCACGAAGAAGCGGAGACGGACCCTTCCTTGAACGACGAAGGACGTGCCGCATTTAAAGCGTTGGAAGACGGCGACGCCGACGCTCTCGCTCTGTGGGAATGGTTCAAAACCGAGTCATTGAATGAATTTCAGCGGATTTATGATCTGCTTGGCGTCTCCTTCGATTCTTATAATGGCGAGGCGTATTACAATGACAAGATGGAACCTGTCGTCGAAGAACTCGAAGACAAAGGCCTATTGGTCGAATCGGACGGAGCCATGGTCGTGGAGCTAGAAGAAGGCATGCCTCCGTGTTTGATTAAAAAATCAGATGGAGCGACGTTATACGCAACACGTGATTTGGCTGCTGCCATTGATCGAAAAAACAAATATGATTTCGTCAAATCCATTTACGTCGTCGGGAATGAACAAAGCCTCCACTTCACGCAAATCAAAAATGTGCTTAGCAAAATGGGGCATGACTGGGCTAACGACATCACACACGTTCCATTCGGACTCATCTTGCAAGGCGGCAAGAAAATGTCGACGCGTAAAGGAAAGATTGTCTTGCTTGAGGAAGTACTGAAGGAAGCGATCGAACTTGCACAAAAAAATATCGAGGAGAAGAACCCTGCATTGGCCAATAAATCCGAAGTGGCTGAAGCAGTCGGTGTAGGCGCAATCCTCTTCAGTGACTTGAAGCAGCATCGGAAGCATGACATCGAATTTGATCTTGAAACGATGCTCCAGACAGAGGGCGAAACTGGGCCATACGTCCAATATGCGCATGCGCGGGCGAACTCCATCTTGCGCAAAGCGGGAGCACCCAACACGTTCGCGATTAGCGAAGTAAACGACCACGAATGGGATATCGTCAAGCTGCTTAGCCGATTCCCGCAAGAGGTTAAGCGAGCAAACGACGATCTGGACCCTTCCGTAATCGCAAAATATGCGGTCGACCTCGCCCAAGCGTTCAACTCGTTTTACGGCAATGTGCAAGTGTTGTCCGACTCTGCAAACAAGGCGTATCGGACTGCGCTAACGGAATGCGTCATCATCGTGTTGAAGGAATCCTTGCGATTGCTCGGCATGAAGGCACCCGAGGAAATGTGAATTAGATATAAAAAAGCAATCGTTCCACCACTGGCGGACGATTGCTTTTTCTTATGCTAATTTAAACTTCTCTACAATTTCCTGCAATTCAGAAGCGATATTCTTCATGCGGGTTGTCGATTCTGCAACGCGCTCCAATTCGGCTTGCTGGGCAATCGATGAGGCGCTGACTTGTTCTGCTGAAGCAGCGGTCTCCTCTGAAACGGCAGACACACTTTGGATGGACAGAATGACTTGATCTTTATGCGTAAGCATTTCAGTCAACTCGGCTGTCAATTCCATAATCGTTTGGCTCATCTGTTCAGTCAATTCCGCGTTTTGTTTAAAGGACGATTCCGTATTTGTTACAGATTCATTTTGTCCTTCCATCATTTGAAGATTAGAGTCAATGACAGACACGGTTTGTCGTGTTTCTTCGATTATCTCGTGAACAGTTTGCTGAATAATCTCTGTTTCCTTCCTTGATTGTTCAGCAAGTTTTCGCACTTCTTCTGCAACGACAGCAAATCCTTTGCCATGTTCTCCGGCACGGGCCGCTTCGATGCTGGCGTTCAATGCAAGGAGATTAGTTTGTGCAGTGATATCTTGGATAGAAGCAATCACATTGTTGATTGCGGTAATTTTATTCGAAAGTGCGTCTATTTGCTGCTGGACTTTCGTATTCATTTCATTTGCAGAAGCATTATGCTCCCGTAATTTTCCGACCTGTACCATACCTATATCTGTTGATTCAACAGTCTTCTTGGATAGCATAAGCATCCCGTCTGCAAGCTTGGATAGCGCATTAATCTGCTCTGCCAACTCGGCCATACGATTGCTAGTCACTTCGGTATCTTCGGATTGGTTTGATGCTCCGGTCGCAATTTCATTCGTCGCCAATGAAACTTCCTCGCTGGATGCCACAATTTCTTCAAAAGCGTGGTGAACATGCGCAGTGGAATCACTTAACTCATTTGACGAAGAAAGGACCGCGCCAATTGCTTCGTTTGTCTGTCGCAGCATATTATTATAAGCGCTCGCAACAGCACCGATTTCGTCATTATGGATGTATTTATCGTCTACATATTGTGTAATGTCGCCAGTTGCAGCCGTTTCGATGGACCTTTGCAAGTACGAAAGCGGCTTTAATTGTTTATAGATGAACCACGCAGTCACTCCTGCCATTATAATTACCATGACAATGGCTGCAATGACCGTGACGATTAATATAGAGTTGAAAGTCGATAGGATGTTCGATTGCGGCAACACAGTTTGCACAGACCAGACATCATCTATGTTATCCAGCATAATTGGCGCGAATGTATTAAACGACTTCTCATTCAGACTCTTAGAATCCACATACAATGTTCCAATCTCTCCACGATCCAGTTGCTCCTTCATGTTGTCCCAATCAATTGAGTCTTTCATATTCGTTCCAATCATTTCTTCTTTCAAGCTGTTCGCCGTCAAGTTGCCAGCTTCAGTTATGATAGAGGCATACCCACCGTCCGGTTGAATCGATGTCACCAAATCATTCAGGAAGTCAATGGTTAAGTCTGCTCCCAATACACCTATCAACTCACCAGATTCGGTTACAATCGGCACAGACATAGTCGTCATTAACACCAATTCGCTACCCGAATCAAAGACGTGAGGTTCTGCCAGGACAGCTCGTCCTTCATTTTTAGGTATCGAATACCAATTTTCAACTCCAGCATTATCGTATCCAACAAGACCTCTCAAATCGATATTGTTGTCTTCTTTGAATAGGTAAGGAATAAACCTTTTAGTCGAATCAACCAGTTTATTATCCACCTGATCGTCTAGCGGAATTGAACCACTTTCGAACACAGCAGCCAAACCGATTGCGTCGGCATTATCTTTCAAATTCCTTTCCATAACACTGACAATTTCCTCAGTTGTAAGATTCCCTTGTGCATGCAACGTCTCAAACATACGCTTTGTCGTATGTAGCATTTCGTCCGTTTTGCCAAACCTGGAACTGATCAATTGGGCATTGTACTTTGTACTTTCTACCGTATACTTTTCAGCTTCTGCAACGGTTTTCCCATATAAAATTGTACTTGTTATCAATGTATAGGCAATAAATAAAAGCAAAAACAATCCGATAATTAAACCGGATAACTTCCAAGCAATACTTTTCTGTTTCTTCAACCTCAAATACCTCCATTAGTACTAGATTAATAGAATTATAGCAGACCAAAACACACAAATAAAGAACAGTCGTAAAGTCCCATATTTCAAAAAACATAATAAAAAAAGAATGGTTCGCCAATTCCAGCGAGACCATCCTTTATCTATAATGATAATATTAATCTTCCCTCCAACAGTCGGCACCTTTCAAACTAGAATCCGCTTTAAACACAGGATTCTTCCCTTGTTTCCGTTGCTTCGTATAATCATCCAAAACGCGGAAAGCAACTTTTCCAAGAGCTAGGATGACGAGGAGGTTTATGATCGCCATTAAGCCCATGAATAAGTCCGCCATGCTCCAGACGATATCCACTTTTGCCATTGCACCGAACATGACCATGACGAGAACCAAAATGCGGTAAAGCATCATCCAAGACTTATGCGCGTTAATGAATTCGATATTCGTTTCACCGTAGTAGTAATTTCCAACAATCGAGCTGAACGCGAAGAACAAGATTGCAATTGCGACAAAATAAGGCGCCCAAGAACCGACGTGAACAGCCATCGAACTTTGTGTCAGCAAAATGCCGCTCTCTTCCCCTTTATCATATAGCCCAGCAAGGATAATGATGAAAGCCGTCGCAGAACAAATGATGATCGTATCGAAAAATACACCAAGACTTTGAACAAGCCCTTGTTTCGCCGGATGCGAAGAAGTCGCCGTCGCTGCAGCGTTCGGCACACTCCCCATACCCGCCTCGTTTGAGAATAAACCACGTCTAATCCCTTGCATCATGGCAGCACCAATACCGCCGCCAGCCATTTCTTTAATACCAAAAGCATGCTCAAAAATAAGGGCAATCATTGCAGGAACTTCCGTAATGTTAATGGCAACAACGTAAAGCGCTATAAGCAAATAGAATACCGCCATGATCGGAACGATGGATTGCGTTACTTTGACAATCCGCTGTACGCCGCCGAAAATGATTATCCCTGTAAGTACGACAAGAACTAGTCCGACAACCCAATACGGAAGATTGAAAACATCATGGAACGATTGGCTGATCGTGTTTGATTGGACAGAGTTGAATATAAAACCAAAGCACAATGTCAGTAAAATTGCGAACACGATTCCTAACTTCCGAAGGCCTAACGCCTTCTCCATGTAATATGCTGGCCCTCCGCGGAATGTATTGCCATCGCGCACCTTATATACTTGCGCAAGTGCACTTTCGATGAACGCTGTCGCCATGCCGATAACGGCGATGACCCACATCCAGAAGACAGCGCCCGGTCCGCCAATTCCAATTGCCAGCGCAACGCCAGTTACGTTCCCCGTACCGACTCGCGAAGCCGCACTGATTGTAAACGCCTGGAATGCTGAAACGCCATGGTCGCCTTCTTTTTTCTCAAAAATAAGTCTGAACATCTCTCCAAACAAACGGAACTGTACAAATTTCGTCCGAATCGTAAAGTAAAGACCAATGAGCAATAAAAGCCCGATCAGTATGTATGTCCAAATAAAATCATTCGCCGGTCCGACGAGCCACTCTAATACTCCCACACTGTTCACTCCCTCTTTATCATAGTAACTCTCTTACTATCTTTACCCTGTCATGCTAAAAAAACTCACGTTTTGAAAAATGAAAAACCGCTGAGCCAACATGGGCTCAGACGGTATAGAAGCTTTCGTGAAAGTGCTTCATCTTCATATTTATTCTGATTTGAATATTTTATCATCGACTCCGTATTTTTCAACCTATTTTCGAAAAAAAGTATCGAATATTGCCGGAAAGTATTGGTTATCACCGACTTGAGGCGATTTATCACCGACTCTCGGTAGCTTATCACCGACTCTCAGCACTTTATCACCGACCCGCCCTTTTTCGCATGCAATTCGCCAATCAAAGCGCAGCTTTCACCGTCTTCCGATAATATCCGACCGTCAGGAAAGCGAACACGAGGTAAATCAATGCATAAATGCCCATTGCGAAAGAAGCGGGCAACGTAATATCAGACATGAACATGAACGATGCTGCTTTTATCGCGAAAATCGAATGCAACAAGCCAATCAACAATGGTAAGCCGAAGACGAACACTTGCTTACGAACGATGCCTCGCATAATCTCTTGCACTGTAAAGCCCAATTGACGCAATGTTGCATAGCTGCTTCTTTCCTGTTCCGCCTCCGTCATTTGCTTGAAATACAAAATACTGCCTGTCGAAATGAGGAACACAAGACCTAAAAAGCCAGAGATAAAAATGAGCAATCCGTTGTTTTCCATAGAACGAACATATTGCGAATAGTAATCAAATCCATGCAGATCATTTTCCTCATTAATGCGCTTAAAGATATCAGAAGCCTCAATAAGCTG
Source organism: Sporosarcina sp. SAFN-015 (assembly GCF_051966875.1). Taxonomy (GTDB): domain Bacteria; phylum Bacillota; class Bacilli; order Bacillales_A; family Planococcaceae; genus Sporosarcina. The sequence continues at coordinate 461,597 of NZ_JBQCKP010000001.1, forward strand.
ATCTTGATCCGGCACATTGATGGCATAGGTGTTTGAAATTCGCCAACCGTTCCCATCATTCGCAAATTGATCTTTTAATTGTTGATAGAACGCATCTTTCACAACAAGTTGTGTTGCCGCCGAAGAGTTTAATGCATTTCCTTCGCTCACTTTCACAACTTTCATGTTAGATGTTATTTCACTATTTGATAACTCAACATTGAATGGGACATCAATCGATTTCAATAACCAGTAAATGCCTGCATCATAAAGGTAAGCGGCATCGGAATCAGGAATTTTAATGTCCGCACCTGCTTCCTGCAATTGTTTGTCGCTTATAATATTTGCTCCAAACGATGTAGGTATCATTTCTGGCGCACTTCCGTCTTCAAATTCGCCCTCGACTTGCAAGGTTTCAACTGTTGAATACGTATACGTTATATTATGCTTATCCAGCTCACTGACAAATTGCGCGGACGCTTTTTGACTATCATCGTACCAAAAATTATCAAAAGAAAAATCAAAAGGATATACTAGGCGAAGTTCCTTTTCGGTCGAATAGTAGAGGGAATACGCACCCGCCAACATCGTCAATGTCATTGCGGATAATACCGTAATGATTGTCAGTGAATTTGCGTTGCCCTTCATCCGATGCATGATTGGCGCAATCGACAAACTGTTATTTAACCCGAGATGACCTTGTTTCGTTTTGCGGATTTGGTAAAATAACCAGCTGATCGTCACGCGGAAGACAAGATAAGTTCCTAAAATGGTCGTAGCCAAAACGACGATCATATTAATGAATAGCAAAGCATTCATCATATGAGCGGATAGCCAATATCCAAAGGCGATAAGCGCCATTCCTAAAATGGCAAGGAATGCTGATCTGAATGCTTTCGGCTTTTTCGGATGCTCGCCCTTCTTTTCCGCATTGAATAATCCAAGCAATGTATTTCGGTAAACGGAGACGATCATTTGAATCGATGTGAGGATGATGATTCCAATGAATACAATCACTGTCTGGATGACTGCGGCCGTCGAAAACTCCACTTCGATAAACCCATCAAAGCCGATTAGCTTCATTAGCAACAATAAAAATACGCGTGATACGAGAATTCCTACGCCGATCCCAATGGCCAACGCCCCGGCGCTAAGCAAGGAGTTTTCGATAATCAACAGACGCGAGACGGAGCCTTTCGTCAGGCCAATCAATTGATACAGCCCGATTTCACGGCTTCTTCTTTTCAGGAAAATCGCATTTGCATAGACGACGAAAATGCCCGCAATGAATAATAATAAAAACCCAGCCACTTTAAACGCCGCACCCATGCTGCCACCTGAACGCGCCACTACTGCAGGATCATGCTGCAACGTCGCGAAGACGAAGTACAGGACGACACTTAAAATAAGCGCGAAAAAGTATAAATAATAATGCTTAATGTTTTTCCGCATGCTGCGGATGACGAAATCAAAGAGCGTCAACGCTGTCACCCCCGAGGACACCTTGGACTTTCAGGATTTCCTGGAAGAAGGCTTGTCTCGTTTTGTCGCCCCGGTACAGCTCCGAATAAATATTACCGTCTTTCAAGAAGACGACCCGGCTGCAATAGCTCGACGCGACAGGGTCATGTGTGACCATCATGATCGTGACGCCACGCTGTTTATTGACATCCTCCAACGTTCCAAGCAAGGAAGACGCCGATTTGGAGTCAAGCGCGCCTGTTGGTTCATCTGCGAATACCATCGATGGCTTGTTGATGAGTGCGCGCGCAGCAGATGTCCTTTGTTTTTGACCGCCTGAAATTTCATGTGGATATTTATCGGCGAGCTCTTTAATGCCTAATATATCAGCTATTGACTTGAACTGATCCTCCGCCACCCGCTTTTTCATTTTGCCTAGCGACACTGGCAATAGAATATTTTCTTTCACCGTCAGCGTGTCAAGAAGATTATAATCCTGGAAGATGAATCCTAATTTATCACGTCTGAATGCAGACAGCTCACGGTCTTTCATCTTCGAAATATCAGCATCTCCAATAAGGATCGAGCCTTCCGTCGTGCGGTCAATCGTCGCAAGAACGTTCAATAACGTTGTTTTCCCTGCTCCAGAAGCCCCCATAATTCCGACGAACTCCCCTTCCATCACTCGCAAGTCGATCCCTTTCAATACTTGTTGCACATTGCCCCGCGTTCCGTACGATTTCCGGATGTTTTGGGCATGTAAAACTGTTTTATGTTGGTCCATCATTGTACCCTCCCTGTTTGCTATATCCTTATCTTAATGTGCGAACTTCTTTTGGTCGTTTGATTTAGATGACAAACAGGTCGGTCAATGTGACAATGTTGTCACGTTCGTGTTGCGTCAAACTCATTTTCTGTAGAAAACGTCATGTTCATCGTCGTTCCTTTGTTTATTTCGGAGTGGGCTAATAAGGAAATCCCGATTTTCTCAGATACTTGCTGGGCGAGATACAAACCGAGCCCTGTCGCTGCATTATGCAGTCTTCCCGTGCCCCCGGTGAACCCTTTGTCGAAAACACGGGGAAGATCGTGAGCCGGGATTCCCAGACCTTCGTCTTTAATTGATAAAACCGGATGTCCCCCTGGCGAACGGTGTGCCGCAATACAAATGGTGCCCCCGTCCGGACTGTATTTCACCGCATTCGTCAGCAATTGCCGGATGATGAAGCGACACCACTTGCTGTCCGTGAGCACTTCCATTTCCTCGCCTTGAATATCCACAGCAATGTTTTTCTCGATGCACCATGATCGAAGCTCACGTATTTCGGGTGTAATGAGCTGATGTACTTTAATCTTCTCCAACACATAATCCGTTCCGAGCGACGGTAATCGTGAAATATAGAGCTGCCGGTCGATAAGCAAGTGTACTCGCAGCCAATCCGACTCGATTTTCCGGATGGCCGTATCTTGCCGATTCGCATCAATCGTCATTTTCATCGAGGTGAGCGGCGCCTTCACTTCATGCACCCATGCCGCAGTATAATCGCTTTCCATAAGGTTTACAGCTTTCATTTCCGACAGCTTTTTCAAATGATCATTTGCCACTTGCCGCAACAGATCATTCGTCGTCTGGTCCCTCGTGAAAAGCGGCTCCGGCAACCCCTCCTGCCAATCCCTTGAAGGATCTTCGGAAATACGAAGAAGTTCTCTCATGAAATGCGTCTCTTTTTTATAACGCCAGATGAGGAATAACATGAAAATAGCAATTAGAAGCATGTTGAGGTAAACAAGAGAACTCAACCTCATCGCAAGACCTTTATCAATCCAAATAAGTGAATCTGTCAATACGAGTGAAGCGGCAAAGAGGAGTATCCAGCTTTTCATATCCTTTACATATTGAATGAACATCGAATTCCCCCTATAGGCTGACCGCCATATATCCCATACCTTTTTTTGTAAGAATCGCGTCACCAAGTCCGATGTCCGCAAGCTTTTGGCGCAGCCGCGTCACATTGACCGTTAATGTATTGTCGTTGACGAACCGCTCATCATCCCATAATTTGCGAATCAGCTCATCACGTGACACGATTTCATCCTTCGCTTGGACGAGCACCGCCAAAATGAAAAACTCATTTTTCGTCAACTCCACCTCATGGCCATCGAGCCGAATGATGCCGCGCTTCATATCGATCATCGCGCCATTCCATTCAAGCACATCCGCCGCCTCATCCGCCGTATACGCATACGTTCGGCGAAGCGTCGCCTGGATCTTTGCAAGAAGCACATCCGTATGGAACGGCTTCTGAATATAATCATCCGCCCCCATATTCATCGCCATCACCATATCCATCGGATGATCCCGCGACGACAAGAAAATGATTGGCACTTTTGAAACCGCCCGGATTTCCCGGCACCAATGGAACCCGTCAAACGCAGGAAGTTGAATGTCGAGTATGACAAGATGAGGCTTTTCCTGGATGAAAGACTTCATCACATCATGAAAATCTATTGGACCTGACACATGAAGCGACCACTGGCCAAGTCGCTCTTTAAGTGAATTGTAAATCGCAGAATCATCCTCCACGATGAAAATATTCATATCCATATCCGCTGCACACCCTTTCTTTCCTCATTATAATGGTGTGAGGTTGACTTGGAAAAGATTATCACCGACTTGAGTGAGTTTATCACCGACTCTCGGTGTGTTATCACCGACTTAAAAGAGTTTATCACCGACTCTGGACTCGTTATCACCGACTCGCTAATTTTCAATAATTTAAGCTGGCCAGAAAACTATTTCTCAAAGGGTTATATCCCTTACCTCGCAAGCTCTCACAACAATCATTTCCCTCCGTGTAAACGATTGCAATCAACAGAAAAATCGAATTCTTGATGTTTCAATTCTCGAAGTATGTTATACTATCTCACAGAGGCTTTGCTCCTGACCAAATTCAGGCGGCAAATCGCTTTCTTTTTTTTACCGTTGTTTTATTTTTTCATTCGATTTTTTACGGAATACAATGTTGTAAAAAAACAATAGGAGGTACGTATGCTTAAGTTTGAAAACGTAAGTAAAGTGTATGAAGATGGGTTCAAGGCTGTTGACTCTATCAGCTTTGAGATTCCAAGAGGAGAGCTGCTCGTTCTCATCGGGCCGAGTGGTTCTGGTAAATCGACAACGATGAAAATGATTAATCGGATGGAACCGCATACAAGCGGGAAAATTTCGATAAACGGAAAGGACAATAACTCATATGTCGCTTCCGAGCTGCGAAGAGGCATCGGCTATGTCATTCAACAGATTGGGCTATTCCCCCACTATACAATCGAAAAAAACATCGCCATTGTTCCCCAGTTAAACGGATGGAGCCCAGATAAAATCAAACCACGAGTCCACGAACTACTGGAATTGGTCGGACTGGATCCAAAAATCTACGCAAATCGCTATCCGAAAGAACTTTCCGGTGGACAGCAGCAGCGGGTCGGTATCGCTCGCGCACTTGCATCCGATCCTGAAATCATCTTAATGGATGAACCGTTCAGCGCATTGGATCCAATTACACGAGAACAATTGCAAGGTGAACTCATTTCACTGCAGAAAAAATTGAATAAGACAATCATTTTTGTAACTCATGATATGGACGAAGCACTCAAAATGGGTGACCGTATCGCAATTATGAAAGACGGCAAACTACTACAACTGGACACTCCCGAGAAGTTACTTCATGAACCCGCCCACGGTTTTGTCGAAGAATTCATTGGCAAGCATCGAATCATTCAAAACCCTGAACTGATGCCTGTCATTGACATTATGTCAGAATCTGTCGTCACTTCACTTCCTCAAAGTTCTCCCGAAAAGGCAATCTCACTTATCCGCCAGAGGAAAATCACAGATCTCATTATTGTGGATGAATCAAAAGCTTTGTTAGGTATAGTGTCTGCCTATGATGTGATCAAGAGTGTAAACAGCATCCGGACGATTGCAGAAATCATGCAACCAATCGGGCACTATTTACGTGATTCCGCTTCCGCAAAAGACGCTATCATTATGATGGACGAAACGCCGTTCGGCATGATTCCTATTGTCGATGGAGCGAACAAGGTTGTCGGACTCGTAACACGCGGCTCGTTGCTATCCGCATTGTCGGCTCAGTGGACAGAAACTGAGGTGGTCGCCATATGAATAACTTATCCATCTGGCAACAATTGACTGAACAATCACAGATGCGGTGGAGAGAAGTTCTCGAAGCGACATCCATCCATATCCAGCTTGTATTCTTTTCCATGTTGATCGCCATCGTTCTCGGTGTATCTCTCGGCATTCTTGTCACGCGGGTGCCTAAACTTGCGACACTCGTACTTGGCGGCAGTGGCGTCATGCAGACAATTCCTAGCCTTGCGTTACTTGGCTTTATGATCCCAATTTTCGGTATCGGCGTTAAAACAGCGATTGCAGCACTTTTCCTATACTCCTTATTGCCGATTATCCGAAACACGTACACGGGCATCAACGACGTCGACCCGGCTACGCGGGAAGCTGCAAAGGGAATGGGAATGACGAGCATGCAAATTCTTTTCAAAGTGGAATTACCACTCGCGATTCCCGTCATCATGGCCGGAATTCGAACTGCCGCTGTCATTAACGTCGGTAACGCTACTCTTGCCGCATTCATCGGCGCAGGTGGCCTTGGCGATTTCATTTTCCTAGGAATCACGCGTGGTATCGACGGACTGATCCTACTTGGCGCAATCCCTGCTGCACTACTAGCTATTATTTTGGAAGTGTTCTTCGGCTCGGTTGAGCGCTGGACGACACCGAAAGGATTGAAAGCGGAATGAGGAAGAAACTCACTTCATTGCTGCTTATTGCAGTTGTTGCAAGTATGCTATCGGCCTGCATTTTAATTGAAACAGATTCGTTGACGCTCGGTTCACGGAACAACACAGAAAGCATCATCCTGTCGCACGTCATGGGGCAGTTGATTGAGAATAAAACAGACATAAAAGTGATCTATAAAGAGAATCTCGGCGGATCTAATGTGGTGTGGAATGCAATGCTGAACGGTAATCTTGACGTCATTCCCGATTACACGGGGACGATTGTCGTGACGTATTATCATGAAGAGCCGGGGACAGCCGATGAAACGTTGGAAGCGACAAGGCGTCTCGTTGCTGAAGACGGCATTGTCGCTTTTAACACATTCGGCTTCAACAATACGTACACGCTCGCATTAGATGAATCAAAAGCCGAAGAACTCGGCGTTGTCACATTCAGCGACTTTGCTGCCTACTCGGAAGACTTCACATTAGGCGCTGTCTTTGAATTCATCGACCGCCCAGATGGCCTGCCTGGTTTTCAGAATGAATATGGGCTGAAGTTCGATGCTGTAAAAGGCATGGATCACGGCATCATGTACCGTTCGATCAATGCAGGCGAAGTAGACGTCATTAACTCCTACACGACAGATGGCCAATTGCAGGAATTCGACTTACGCGTCTTGGAAGACGACAAATCGTACTTCCCACCGTACCACGCGCTCCCGTTAGTGCGGGAAGAAACGCTTGAGGAATATCCTGAAATCGAAGAAGTCCTAAAGCAGCTCGAAGGCATGATTGACGAAGAAGCCATGCAAAAAATGAATGCCAAAGTCGACAACGACGGCATGATGGTCGAAAAGGTCGCGAAGGAGTTTTTGGTGGAGAGTGGGTTGATTGAGGTGGAATGATTGAGTGAGCTGAGCCGGTTATCACCGACTCAGAAAGGTTTATCACCGACTCTCAATGCGTTATCACCGACTTGAGAGAGTTTATCACCGACTCTTAGCACTTTATCACCACCTCTCCATTTTTCAACAAACAGCGCCGATCACAAGCACCCTTTTCATAGATGAATTTATTTATCATCTACCTTTAGGGAGTTATCACCGACTCAGATAGGTTTATCACCGACTCTCGATCCGTTATCACCGACTTGAGCGAGTTTATCACCGACTCTTAGCACTTTATCACCGACTCTCCATTTTTCAACAAACAGCGCCGATCACAAGCACCCTTTTCATAGGTGAATTTATTTATCATCGACCTTTAGGGAGTTATCACCGACTCTTAGCACTTTATCACCGACTGGACATTTTCCCAGCAAAAAAGCGCACAAATTATGTGCGCTTTTTGCTTTCCATATGAAATTTTAGAGTGTACGACCTGTTTCGCTTAGCCCCTTCTACTTCTAAATCCATAGACGCCAAAAGCCGATGCGCGGTCTGCTGGCGGTCGACCCTGAGAAACTCTCGACAATCCTTATTCCTCATTCCTCCGCCAAATAATAAAAACCAGTCACGAATCGCTTGCTGATGCGCATCCCTGCTTCTCCCTTCACAAGACAGACAGCGCCACCCTCCCATATATTTTTCCATGCCAATAAACCCACACCCCGGGCAGATCACGCCCGTGCGGATGTCGCTGCGTCTGATCGAATAAGTTTCACAAATTGGAGATGGAATAAAAAAACGATGGCCGCTGTTAAGCTGCGCTAAAAGGGTGGCAAACGTTTCGTCATCCAACAATGGGGAGGTTGTTGGGAGTTTGCGGATGAATGTGGGGACCGCACTTGGAAATAAAACAGGGATTTTCGTATCGAATACTTCGATGCGTTGGCTGGCATAGGCGAGCACAACTGCTCCGTATACCGGCAATGATAGATCTCGGCTGTACAGCCAGTCTTGAAACAATTCACAGTTGCTTTCCAATTGGGCAATTGGACTTTTGAAGCCGCTCACTTGACCTGAATCGAGCACGCGGATCATTTGTGGCGGGTTTTCCGTCACCGTCAATTCACCCGCAATGTTTTTCACTTCAAACAAAACCGCATACCAAGGAGTGATGAATAGCGTGTCCACTTGAAAATTTGTACTGGAGGCTAGCGATAAATCGTGGAAAATGCCATGCTTCATCGAAAAAGCATAGCTCTCAAACACTTTGTCCAATTCCTGCTCTCCGCCAAATCCGGCCTGTACGGCCGCATACTTCGAGCGCAAAACAGGAATCGCTTCATGGTGAACTGGCAATCGCTTAATCGCCGCCTCCAGCCCTTCTAACAATAGTGGTGCTTGTCTTTCTTTATGAATGAATAGTCTCAGCTCCTCTTCTATTTATTCCGCTATTTACTAGTTTAGCATGTTAGTCTAATTATTCAATCAAACTCCAAATACTCCCACACATTTCCAAACGGATCGCGGAAACTAATATATTTTCCCGGCGGACAGTCGGCAGGCTCTCCGATGATTAATTCCACATGGTGTTCTTTAAGCACCGCAAGTGATTGATGGATATCATCGCTTTTCAACGTGAGCACAACCCCTGAAGACGTTTTATCATATCCCGCATTCTCCATTTCCTCTAACACGATCGGCAGCTCCCCATGGACAAGCGTTACAATTTTAGGACTGTATTCTTTATTCACCTGAAACCCTAACACTCCGGTGTAAAATTCAACCGCAACTTTCATATCCGGTACATAAATGCTAATTACACAAACTTGTGTCATACCTCTTCCCCCTCCCTTTCCCCTATGTACATATCAATCATTTTTCGTAAAAATCTCATCGATTGATCTTCCACATTAATTTGCAGTTGAATCCATTCATACTCCCGTTCAAGCAATCGGCTTATCAGAATAACCGCCTGCGCATGGTTTCCAGGCGTAATGGCCTCAAGAATTTCCGTCAGCTCCGCTACAACGGAATCCGGCAACGACCGTTCAATCGTCTTCAAACCTAACTTCGCGCGTTCCGGCGCATATCGATAAAGCAGCACCCTCCCTAAATGGTGCACAACATTCGTCAGCATCTTAACCGCCCAAATGTCATTTCCTCGTGCAGCCGTCTTCGAGTGTTGGAATAAAAACCAACCCACATCCATTACATCATCCCGATATTCATTCTCGGACAGCGCCAACCCTTGCGTCTCCATAAATTCATCCAATAACCGATGCGGATCATACAGCACCTTGAAATGGTCACCGCCAACGAACGATTCCTTCGTCACAGTGAATAAATCGATATGCAACAGATCATCAAACACCGCAATAATTTGGGGAGCGACAATGAAAATATCATCGACCAATATAATGTCACGATACGCTCGCAAATGTTCCATCCGACCGGCAAGAAACCCCTTCTGATCCTTCTTTTTCACCAAGCAATAAAGGTCAACATCAGAATGCGCATCATGCTCTCCCCTCCCCATCGATCCTTTCAGAAAAATCGCCTGTACAAGCGGGTCACCCTTCAAACTCGCAGCAATCTTTTCAACAGCCAACTCTTGCGGCAACATTACTTATACGCCTCCACGTACTCCTCATAATCCAGCACTTCGATTACCTCTGACCAATGCAGCACCGTCCCAACAAAATCCCGAATATCCAGTCCTGGCATTTCGTACGTTTCATCTGTATTCGCAGTTCCTGTTGCATCCTCAATGAATGTCACCTTAAAACCACGGTCAAAAGCGGAAATTGCCGTAAACAAACAGCAAAACTCAGTATTGAAGCCAGTAATGAATACATGATCCACTTCCAACTCTTCTAACAAACCCGCCAATTTGGTTTTAAAAAATGAACTTGGTGTTTGCTTTTCAACAACAACTTCCGCAAACCTTTTAATGGATGGATGTAGTTCTGAACCTACAGAACCCCTGTAAAGTGGACTTTCCTCTATATCATCAAAATGCCGGATAAAAATAACCGGCTTCCCTTTCCCTGTAAAGTCTCCGATTATATTTGTAATCAAGTTTAATTCAGCATTGAAATCACCAGAATCAACAATCCCATTTTGCACATCAATTACTAACAAAGCTTCCATACTCACACCCCTTTTCAAAATTATGTTCTATACCAACGGCCGTTTCTCCTTTATTAATTGAAAAAATAGAATGGAAGAACCGCATGCTTTATTCAATAAGGGGTATTCTAAACTGTTAGGAGGGTGATGAACATGAAACCGTTTTGCCCAGAAAGTTGGCCGGAGGACCCGACACCGATGAGTCAGATCAACTGCGAGGAGTGCGGACTTTATAAACAAGGCACAAGGATGGTATGGGGAGAAGGGAATCCGAACGCACCTATCATGGTCGTTCTTGATAATCCGGGCGCCCGTGAGGATCGTGAAGGAAACCCGTTTGTTTGCGGAACGCGGCATACATTGCAGCAAGCCGTTCATGACGTTGGGCTGAATAAAGAACTTATTTACGTTACATATATCTTAAAGAGGAGACCCATCCGAAAATACGATAAAGAACGGACCCGTGAAATCTGCATGCGTCGCCATTTGGAAGAACAGCTGCAGCTCCAAAAACCCCGACTTATCTTATGTCTAGGAAATGTAGCTGTACAAGCCTTCTTTCAAAATCCAGATGCGGACGTGAAAGGGTTGCGCGGCAGCTGGCACGACGTTCAAGGGTATCCGACAACAGTCGCCTACCACCCGCTTGCTGTCAGGCGTCGGCCGAATTTGTATCGATTATTAGTGGAGGATTTAGCAATCGTAAAAGCTGCGATTCAATAACAATTCGGGGATCTGCTTCATCTGTGCTGCCAAGAGAGAAGGAGAATACGTGTATCAGGCCAATCAAGCTTCATAGCAAAGACTCTATTCTAGTACGTACCAGAATAGAGTCTATACCACTTCCCATTATTTCTAGCTACAGCGTTTGTTCCAAGAGCTTTGCCGAAAAATATTTGCGAGCTTCGGCAGTCGTAATCTGCAAACAAACTTCTTCTTCCTGCCGTTTAAACTCAACGAACATGCCACTCAAGTTTTCACGAACAGAATGGACCTTAAAGCCACTGGCTAAATAGCCATCAACTTGATTCATTTCATCCAAACCTAACAAGTAATCCGACATACAAACACCCCGCTTTTCTACTTAGCAACTTTTTCTTCCATCTCCTGCGTGACGATATCATCCCAGTCGTGACCGGCTGTAATTCCTAAATATTCCGCATCACTCGGATTAACCAGTTCTGCTTGCGGATACTTCTTAAACCACCAATATTTTGCTAGCACATAGTAGACAACCGCCCCAACGACGAAGCCGACCAATGAAGAATAAGTCGGGAACATATTCGCTAACACTCCACCAATGACCCAAGCAAATAGCCCTGCTAAGTTAAAGCCTTTCATATACTCATATTGGCCGTCTAACTCATACAGATCTTTTACGTTCACACGACGTTTACGGATTAAATAATAATCGGCGAACAGAATCCCCACAATTGCCGTTAATATACCGCCAATGATTAATAGCGCCTCTACCAACACGCCAAACAGACTCCATGGCTGTGCCAAAACCCCGATTACTCCCGCAATGATGACAGCTGCCCAGAATGGCACTTTCGGTCCACCGATGTTCGAGAAAATCGTTGCTGCAGGAATAACGTTTGCGGATGTGTTTGTTGACCATTGCGCCAACACGATCATTAGCAATAAAACCCCCAGCACAATTCCACTTGCACTTTGCATCAAAGCATTTATCGGATCAGCAGAGGCCACTGCCATGTAAGCCACTGCCCCTATCGTTACGATAAATGTATTCGTAATCGGCATCACGATCAAAGAGCCGACTAATTGTGTTTTATTACGTTTGAACCAATTGCGTTCATTTTTTGGTGCTTTAAAGAAACGTGACAGTGTCGGCATATCAGCTGCCAATGTCGCCCAGAACCCCATATTCGCCATCATTACAACCATGAAAGCTGTAAAAGCCGCTATCCCTGTTGTCGGGGATTCTACCCAAGTCCACACATCTTTCCCTTGAACCGTCGCTTTATCGGCAAGCGTAACGTACATCCAGCACGATATTAAAATAATTACCGGCGCTGCAAAATCCGCAAAGCGCTCAATGGATTTAATGCCGCGCGCTGTGTTGAATAACTGTAATGCCGCAAACACTAGGAAACATAAAAACCAATTATTGAAGTCGAATAATAAATTCAAAATCCCGTTGATGGCCATCGCACCAAAATAGGTGTTAAGTCCGAACCAGCAAGCTGCTGTCACTCCGCGGACGAGCGAAGGTATATGTGTGCCGATTGTGCCGAACGGGGCACGCATATACACGGGGAAGGACAAGCCATGCTCAACGCCAATATCACCGATCAACGTCATGAATACGCCGATTAATACAGAACCGGCTAACGTCGCTAGAATTACCATCGGCAATGACAAACTCATAATAGCCGAACCGCCAATAGCAAATGCGGCTAAGACGATCGCCATCCCTATCCAAATCACTGCAAAACCAAATGTGCCAACGCTTCTATTTTGATGTGTCACTGGAAGTAAATCTGGGGATTTTAAATAATCTCCGCCATTCGCCATACATGTCTCTCCTTTTTAGTAGATTTCCAGTTAATACACAACTAACTCTTTGCTTTTCACTTAGCACCAAATTTGGTCTGCTTATTTATCGTGTAAAATTGCTGATAAGTGATTGACGTTCGTTCCAGGTCATCGGCGGAATCGTAGACTTTCTTTCGATCATCGAAATCGCACCGTCAACTGGGCATACAATTGCACATAAATTACAACCAACACAATCCTGTTCACGTACTTTCAGCATCGGGCGACCATTCTCTGTGTACAGGTCAATGCATTGATGTGACGTATCTTCACACGCGATGTGACATTTATTGCAGTTAATGCATACATCATTATTAATTTGAGCAACAATATTGTAGTTCAAGTCCAAGTCACCCCAGTTAGAATAGCGCGGCACGGACTGACCGACTAAATCCATCACTGAGGCAATGCCCTTCCCGTCCAAATAATTATTTAGCCCATCTATCATATCTTCGACAATACTGAATCCGTGGTGCATCGCTGCTGTACAAACTTGTACGCCTGTTGCACCCATTAGCATGAATTCCGCAGCATCCTGCCAGTTTGAGATCCCGCCAATCCCTGATATTGGGACATTGACGAGCGGATTTCGCGCACATTCCGCGACCATATTCAGGGCGATCGGCTTGACTGCCGGCCCGCAATAACCGCCATGTGCCCCTTTCCCGCCAACATGTGGGACGGTATTCCATGTATCCAGATCGACACCTGCCAAGCTGTTAATCGTATTGATCATACTGACGGCATCTGCCCCGCCACGCACTGCCGCTTCTGCTGTCATCGTAATATCCGTTATGTTCGGCGTCAGCTTGACGATGACTGGTGTGCGTGCAGCTTCCTTCACCCAATATGTCTGCTTTTCAACCAATTCAGGGACTTGACCAGAGGCGGATCCCATTCCCCGTTCTGCCATTCCATGTGGACAACCGAAATTCAGCTCCAGTCCATCAACTCCAACAGCTTCTACTTTTTTTACAATCTCATGCCACTTTTCCTGCTTTGGCTCTACCATTAAGGAAGCGATAATAGCGTGATTGGGAAATCTTTTTTTCGTTTCAACAATTTCTTTCAGATTAACCTCCAATGGACGGTCCGTAATCAATTCAATATTATTGAACCCCGCTACTCTTTGTCCGTTGAAGTTGACGGCCGCAAAGCGCGATGAAACATTTAAAATAGGTTCGCCCAACGTTTTCCATACTGCACCGCCCCACCCTGCTTCAAATGCCCGTTGCACTTGATAACCTGAATTAGTCGGTGGTGCTGATGCTAACCAAAATGGATTCGGTGATTTAATCCCCGCTAAGTCAATTCGTAAGTCTGCCATGTGTTATCCCCCCTTATGCAATCCCGCTCTGTTTTCTAAAACGCTCATGAATGATGTAAGCAGCATCTTTTCCTTGCTGTGCAGCTGTTACGACCATAGCTTCACCTTGGCCGTTGCCGAAAACGACATCCCCGCAGGCAAACACTTTATCATTCGACGTTTGCATAGTCGTTTCGTCAATGTCTACGACTCCGTTCGTATGCTGCAAACCAAACGCTTCAATGAGCGGGACAAAACGCGTTTGCCCAATTGCTTTAATAACCGCGTCTACCTCTATGACAAACTCAGATCCCTCTATTGCTTCAGGTCTTTGCCTACCGTCTGCTCCAGCCTCTCCAAGCTTCATCTTGATGCATTCAAGGCCTACCACTTTCCCTGCCTCATCACCAATAATTCGCTTCGGTGCTGTCAGCCACTTGAATCCAACACCGTCCTGCTTGGCAAATTCATATTCATATTGATAGGCAGTCATCTCTTTTTCCGTTCTTCTATAAAGAATGTCAACTTGATCCGCACCTAGCCGTACAGCACAAGTCGCTCCATCTATGGCTGTATTGCCAGCACCGATGACTGCAACACGTTTCCCGATTAAGTCTTCTGTCAGTTCACCTACTTTTGTACGCTTGACAAACTCAATGGCATCATGGACGCCTTCTAGTTCCTCACCTTCAATGCCTAGGTCAGGTACAGATCCCATTCCAGCCGCTAAAATAACACTGTCATATTGCGTTAGAATGTCCTCAACAGAAATATCTACGCCTACTCTAGTGTTTGTTTTAATTTCTACACCAAGCTTTTCAACTTGAGCCACTTCCCAATCCACTACTTCATTCGGCAATCTGAAGGACACGATGCCATAAGCACCCAAGCCACCCGCCTTCGCCTCCGCTTCGAAAATTGTGACACTATACCCGAAGCGACTAAGCTCACGCGCTGCCGATAAGCCAGCTGGACCAGACCCCACAATCGCGATCCTTTTTCCATTTGCTTCACCTTTGTTAAATAGTTCGACGTCTGTTTCCATCGCCCAGTCTGTTGCATAACGTTGTAATTGTCCTATCTTAATAGGTTTGGTCGATGAATTCAGCACACATGCCCCTTCACACAATATCTCGGTTGGGCATACACGCGCACAGCTTGCACCGATCGGATTGGCATCCATGATCGTCATGGCCGAACCTTTCATATTGCTAGTAGCTATTTTTTTGATGAAGTTCGGAATTTGAATACTTGTCGGACAAGCGGTAATGCAGGGTGCGTCATAACAGTACAGACAGCGATTAGCTTCTTCCATTGCTTCATTTTTCGTCATTCTGACCGTCATTTCCGCAAAATTACGTTTGAGTTGAGAACTCATTTAATCATTCCCCCTAATGAATTGATGTTCAGACGTTGATCTGTTCTGCAGTTGCCGGCTGTACGGCACGCCTAATATAACGGCCACTGCCTAGTGCGCCTACAAATTGTCTGTTTTTAATGACATATTCACCACGGACAAGTACACTGATGGGCTCCCCCGTCACTTCCCATCCTTCGTACGGGTTGTAATCGACATTCATATGGTGGGTGTCCGCAGAAATTTCACGTTTTACTGCAGGATCGAAAATCACGATATCCGCGTCAGAACCAATCGCAATCGTTCCTTTTTGCGGATAAAGGCCGAAAATCTTTGCAGCACTCGTCGAAATCATATCGACGAAGTCATGAATGGAAATCCGTCCTTTCGCCACACCTTCAGAATATAAAATGCTAAAACGATCTTCGATGAACGGTCCACCATTTGGAATTTTTGAAAAGTCATTTATCCCTAATCGCTTTTTTCCGTTAAAACTGAATGAACATTGATCCGATCCGATTGTTTGCAACTGCTTGGCTTTTAACGCATTCCATAAGTGCTCTTGATGGTATTTCGGCCGAAGTGGCGGTGACCAAACATATTTCGCCCCTTCGAAGCCTGGCTGCGCTAACGCTGATTGATCGAGCGTTAAATAAGGTGGACATGTTTCCCCATATACGTCATAGCCTTTTTCACGCGCATTGATAATTTCATCTAATGCCTCTTTACACGTCACATGGACAACGTAAAGCTTCGCGCCTGCGATATGCGCCAGTTCAATTGCCCGTTTCGTCGCCTCACCTTCCACTTCCGCAGGACGCGTCAGTGCGTGATAGATTGGCGCCGTCTGGCCGGCTTGCCTCGCCTCCTCTACTAATTCGTCGATAACTGAGCCGTTTTCACAGTGCACCATGACTACAGCGTCCATGTCTTTTGCGATTTTAAAGGCTTTAAACAGCGTACGATCCGACGCCTGGAATTCTTTCGCGTATGCCATGAACACTTTAATAGACGTAATCCCTTCACGCTCAAGCAACAAAGGCAACTCGGCCTCCGTTTCGGGCGTTAAATCGGTGATCATTAAATGGAAGCCATAATCAATGACTGAATTTCCATTTGCTTTTTCATGCCACTTTTCCACGGCAGGCGCTAGTTTTTCTTCACCCGCAGTTAAGCAGAAATCTAAAATGGTCGTTGTCCCGCCAAAGGCAGCGGCAATTGTACCCGACTTCCAATCATCATCTGTTACCGTGTTGTTGAACGGCATATCCAAATGCGTATGCGGATCAATTCCGCCAGGGAAAACGTATTTGCCCGCTGCATCCACAATTTCCGCTCCATCAGCCGATAAGTTTTTGCCGATTTGCACAATCTTGCCATTTTCGATTAAGATATCTGCCTCATACAAATCTGAAGCTGTCGCGATGAGTCCGCCTGTAATCATTTTTTTCATATTAACCTCACCTTTCCATTAATGACTGTAAGTTTTTTAGATTTGCCCCATGTTCATTACGACGAAGTACCTCATTCATCATTGGTTTAGTGTGTATCGATCGCTCATGCTGAATTTCGTTTGCAGTGCCAATACGGTTTCCAATAATACGTCTGCTCCCTTTGCACAGTCTTCAAATGTCGTTTCTTCTTCTTCGCAATGACTTTTCCCGCCAATGCTTGGCACAAAAATCATTGCAGAAGGTATGAAACTCGCAATATATTGTGCATCGTGTCCCGCCCCGCTGAACATCCTATGGTGGGAATAACCGAAGTCAGCACACGATCTTTCCACTTCATCGCAAATAGCTTCGTCAAATAATACTGTCTCCCGTCCCCATAGCTTCACTGGTTGAATACGGCAGTCGTTTTCTTCTGTAACTATTCCCGTCAATAGCTCCTCCACTTGATGCATCACCTCTGGAGATTGATGACGTGAATCGATCGTAAACACTACTTCATTTGGAATAACTGTATGGATATTAGGCGTCACATGCATACGTCCAAAAGTGAAAACTAGCTTTTCGTCGATCTTGCCCAACTGCTCGTGCAATGACGAAATTAATCGAGATGCCACAATCATCGGATCTTTACGCATCTGCATCGGCGTTGTACCTGCGTGATTTGATTCACCTGTTACAGTAATTTCATAGCACACCATGCCTAAAACGCCTTCGACCACTCCAATATCACAATGCTTAGCAGCTAACACCGGTCCTTGTTCAATATGCAGCTCAATATACGCAAGGGCCTCTGTTAATCGATTTCCTTGCTCCCCTGCGTAGCCACTCGCCTGTAGTGCTTCTTGAAAAGTAATACCGTTTTTATCGGAAGAACTCAGCATTTTTTCTCTACTGAACTTGGAAGCAAGGACACCGGAACTCATCATCGCCGGATCGAAGCGCGCACCCTCTTCATTCGTAAAATTCACAAGCATGATTGGAATCTCAGGCTCAATGTCGTTCTCCTTTAACGTCTGTATCGCTTCTATTCCTGTTAAAATACCTAACACACCATCAAACTTGCCGCCTTTTTCAACAGAATCCAGATGCGATCCGATTACGATTGGCGGACAATCTTTTTTCCCCGGCAATGTTGCATAGACATTGCCCATATCATCTGTTTTACTATCCATGCCTAGCTCTTTGCATATTTCAATAAAACAATCTCTTGCCAAAATATCCTCTTTTGACAGGGACAGACGGGTTACCCCCCCATTGGCAGTGGCACCGAACTGACTGAACCGTTCAACTAATGCCTGCAATCGACTCCTATTACATGCATACATATGCAAGTCCTCTCTTTCATAGTTATTGAACTATCTACTAATTAAAAAACTATAGAGTAAGTGTATTCGGAGGGGGAGGATATAAGACTACAAAATAGGGGCAAGCGCATATTTTAGGGAAGTTGTTTATATAATAAGGGGCTGTGTGTATAACGCTGTTTTTTATGGGAGTTGAATAGTGGATTTATTGGCATAAGATAAATGAAGGAGTGATGATTTCCATGACGAACTTGACAAGTCAAAATTGGCAAGTAAAAGATGAGCAGTATGTATGGCATGCCATGAAGCCGTACAACCCGAATGCTACGTCAATTATTCAGAAATCGGAAGGCGCTTGGATAACGGACATTGACGGGAAACGGTACTTGGATGCCATGTCCGGTTTGTGGTGCGTGAACGTCGGCTACGGTCGGGAGGAACTCGCCAAAGCCGCTTACGACCAGTTACTGGAAAACGCCTATACACCCCTATCCATAGGACACGTCCCTGCCATCCAACTAAGCGAAAAGATCAGCGAATTATTAGGTGATGATTATGTTGTCTTCTACTCCAACAGCGGCTCGGAGGCGAATGAAGCCGCCTTCAAGATCGCACGCCAGTACCATCAACAGAAAGGTCATACCAATCGCACGAAATTTATCTCCCGCTACCGGGCCTACCACGGCAGTACAATGGGGGCGTTGGCGGCAACAGGGCAAGCCCAGCGTAAATATAAATACGAACCGTTAGCACCCAACTTCATTCATGTCGCACCGCCGGATACCTACCGTGCAAATGAAGATCATATTACAGAGCCGACTGCCTTGCCGTCCGTTCAGGCGATTGATAATGTCATGACGTGGGAAATGTCCGATACGATTGCTGGCGTTATTCTCGAGCCCATAATTACGGGCGGCGGCGTGATTATGCCGCACGAGGACTATTTACGCGGGGTAAAGGCCGTTTGTGAAAAGCATGGGGCATTGCTCATTGCCGATGAAGTCATTTGTGGCTTCGGACGTACCGGTAAAGCATTCGGCTTCCAGAACTACGGCATTCAGCCTGATATTGTCACAATGGCAAAAGGCTTAACTAGCGCATATATGCCGTTATCTGCTACTGCAGTGCGCCGAGAAATCTATGAAGCCTTTATTGGAAGCGAGGAGTACGACTTTTTCCGACATGTCAACACATTCGGCGGTTCTCCAGCGGCTTGTGCAGTAGCCCTTAAAAATATTGAAATCATGGAAAGTGAAAACTTATTCTCCCGCTCAGAAGAAATGGGAGCTGTTCTCCATGCGGAACTGCAAGAAAGCTTAAAGGAACATCCAAATGTCGGCAACATCCGCGGAAAAGGCTTACTAATCGGCATTGAGCTTGTAAGTGACAAAAACAGCAGAGCTCCACTTGATGTAACTGCTGTCAACAAAGTCATTGCTTTATGTAAAGAAAAAGGGCTAATCATCGGGAAAAATGGAGTCACGGTTGCAGGTTTCAACAACGTTTTAACAATCGCACCACCACTAATTATTTCGATGGCAGAAAAAGATTTTATTGTTGACAAACTCACTCGCGCATTGCAAGAACTACTGCCACAAAGGGGAAATGAATGAATGGTGACGAATACAGAAGTAAAAGAACTGGGGCACTTTATTAATGGTGAAATCGTAGCTGGCAAAAGTGGTCAATTCTCAGATGTTTTCAATCCAAGTACAGGTGCAGTAATCGCACATGTCCCTATTGCGTCAAAAGAGGAAGTGCGGGAAGCCATTGCAACTGCTCAAGCTGCCTTTCCAGCATGGCGCGCTCTGTCAGTTAGCAAACGTGTTGAGATTGTCATGAAGTTCCGTCAATTGATGACCGAACGTATGGATGAGCTCATCGAAACCATATGTACTGAAAGCGGGAAAACAGTCGACGATGCGAGGGGTGAAATTACACGCGGATTAGAATCTGTAGATTTAGCCATAAACGCCCCTCACTTATTAAAGGGCGAGTACTCCGTTAATGTCGGCGGGAATATTAATGCTTATTCGGCAAAAGTTCCACTCGGCGTCGTGGCTGCGATTTCCCCTTTCAACTTTCCCGTGATGGTGCCGCTAGCCATGACAAGTATGGCGGTCGCAGTCGGTAATTCCGTCATTTTAAAGCCTTCCGAACGTGTACCCTGCTCTGCATTATTCTTTTCGGAACTGTGGAAAGAAGCGGGTTTGCCCGATGGTGTTTGGACAGTCATCAATGGCGACAAGGATGCGGTCAACGAACTATTGGAAAACCCTGCTATTGAAGCCGTTTCGTTTGTCGGATCCACGCCAGTCGCCGAGTATATTTACAAAACCGGTTCTAAATTTGGAAAGCGCGTTACGGCTTTAGGCGGCGGTAAAAACAATATGATCGTCATGCCCGATGCGGATTTAGAACAGGCGGCAAACGCATTTTTAGGCGCTGCTTATGGGGCCGCTTCCCAACGCTGTATGGCCATTTCGACAATCATTCCTGTTGGCGAAGAAACAGCGAACAAGCTTGTAGGCATACTAGCTGAAAAAATTGCAAAGTTAAAAGTGGGACCATACACAGATGCAGATGTCGACTTCGGGCCCGTTATAACTAAGCAGTCAAAGGATACAATCATCGGCTATATCGACCGCAGCGTGGAGGAAGGTGCTACGCTTGTATGTGATGGCCGTAACCCGGACATCGCTAAAAACTCCAACGGTTTCTATCTCGGCCCTACTCTGCTGGACAATGTCAAACCCGGCATGGAAGTTTATGAGCAAGAAGTATTTGGTCCTGCCCGCAATGTCGTCCGGGTCAATTCTTTAGAGGAAGCAATCGAACTGATCAATGCACATGAACTTGGAAACGGCGTGACAATTTTCACGAATAACGGGGCAGCCGCACGCAAATTTTCAATGGAAATTGACGTCGGGATGGTCGGGATTAATGTGCCGATTCCCATTCCTGTCGGTTACCATAACTTTGCCGGGTGGAAACGGTCCAGATTCGGCGAGGGGCATATGTTCGGGCCCGAGCATGTTCGCTTCTTCACCAAAACCAAAACCATTTCAGAAAAGTGGTTTGAAGAAAACAGCGAATCCGCGTCAACCTTTGCTTTCCCGAGTAATGAGGGCTAAGGAAACCGTATAAACAGACCCATTAGGCTCGATGCCTAGGGTCTGTTTTTTCTTTCGAATCTTTTGCCATACAAAGCCTTGGCCCACCAAAGTTTAAATAATATCTGCCACTTTGACGAGTGATTTACCTACATTTGCTCCTGTAAAAAGATCAAGGAAGGCGTCAATAATATGGTCGAAACCTTCCGTAATCGTTTCTTCATATTTAAGTTTTCCTTCATTTAACCACGCAGCGAGTGCAATGTTGCCTTCTTCAAGGCGACTTGCATAATCCCCAAGCGTGAATCCTTTCATAAGGGCACTTGTTTTGATCAGTGCCGTTTGAACACGAGGACCCATATCCAGTTCAACACTGTTATAGGAAGAAATTGCACCGCAAACCGGAATGCGGGCAAACTTATTAAGAAGTGGGAATACAGCATCAGAAATAGAGCCGCCGACATTATCAAAATAGATATCAATTCCGTCTGGACATGCTATTTCTAGTGCTCTTGGAACATCTTCCTTTTTATAATTGATCGCTGCGTCAAACCCGAGTTCATTTAATAGATACTGGCATTTTTCATCTGTCCCGGCTATTCCCACAGCGCGGGCTCCATTAATTTTGGCAATTTGTCCAACGGCAGATCCAACTGCACCAGCAGCTCCGGACACGACAACCGTTTCCCCTGCTTTTGGCTTCCCGATATCAAGCAAGCCGAAATATGCTGTTAATCCCGTCATTCCAATAATACCTAGATGTGCTGTTACGGGAGCACTCTTCGGATCAATTTTTCGAATTCCCTTCTCATTCACAACTGAATATTCCTGCCAGCCAAGCGTACCGAGTACGATATCGCCTTTCGTAAAATGCTCCGATTTTGTTTCGACTACTTGGCCAATTATCCCACTTGTAATAACCTCGTTTATTTGAAATGGAGGAATATAGGATTTTGTATCCTGCATCCTTCCACGTAAATACGGATCAACCGAAACATATATAGCACGAATCAACACTTCACCATCCGCAGGCGTTCCGATTGGTGCATCAATAAAAGCAAAATCCTCCATCACAGGTGTCCCGATAGGACGTTTTGCAAGCTTAATTTGCTTTTGCATTTGATTCATTATTCCTCCTCCATCCTGAAAACGGATTATCCATCTTAAAGTACAATATTCATTTTGAACAACTGTTCAACGTATAGTATTACCATTTTCCATGTCAAAAAATAGAATACCCTGTAATTTTCTTAGTATACAATAAGTATAAACAGTTTCCATAACCCACTATCGTAATCGGGCGAGATAATTGAAGAAGATAGAGAAAAGGTCTAACGCTATAGATTAAAACGAATAAAACAGACCATATTAAAAATGTAATTACAATATGGGAGGTTGCATAATGAAACAAGGAGCGCACAGCAATTTATATTCCAATCCGAAGACACCAGGAAATCGCAAGGAAGTTAAAGAAGAAATTTCGATGGAATTGGCTGAACTCGGCAATCTTCAACCAAACCATGAGAAGATGACGCCGAATCATCGGGAAACGGCCGAGAGAGATAAATACAAAGGATAAGTATATAAAGAGGCTTTCCAGAAAGTCAAACCGACTTTATGGAAAGCCCTTTATTGTGTAACGAGGTGATTCTAAAGTCACGAGTCGAGCATAATTGACGGAGATTGTGCCTTAACTACGTCAAAATCGAGTAAAACCTGTCAGAACTTGAACAAAATGAACCTTAACTCAAGCATTTCTTATTCAAATCCGAGCAAAACTTTTTGCACACTTGAAGCGCCTAATGATCTGCATCTTATTGACTTATTCCGTTTTCACTCTACATATATACACCATTGAAATGCTCTCCGCATGTAATTCATTTTCATCCCAATCGCCGTACACTTGCACAATCTCAAACCCATTTGCGGCTACCAGCCTTTCCATTTCTTGCGGGAATGAATAGCGAAGGGAAATGCCGTCCTGCTCCTCAGCAATTAACGTATTATCTCGATAAATTCGACGATGTGTCCGGCAATCTAAGATCTGTGTTAAATGATCGTACACATCACGATGGCTTTCAATCACCCGATCGCCATTTTTATCGACGTATTTTTCCTCGTACTCATCGACAGCAGAAAGTTCCTTCAATACTGGATTCCGTGTGTCATAAATAAAGATGCCTCCATCCACCAAATGCCGGCGGACAGATTGGAATAGAGCGTCCTGTGCTTCATTCGTTAGAAAGTGTTGAAAGGAATTTCCCGTCATGAAAGCTAGCGAACTTCTGACGGGAAGATTCAAATTCGTGCAATCTTGTTGCATAAATTCAATCATCACTTCCGTTTGTTCGGCTTTCCGTCGAGCCCTTTCCAACATGCCTTCATGAAGGTCTACTCCAACCATTTGGAATCCACGCTGTGCCATTGGAATCGTCAATCTGCCTGTTCCGCAAGCTAGTTCCAATATAGGATGATCCTGATTAGCCCATTTCAGAATGATGCCTAAGTCCTTCTGATACTTGTCATATAAATGATCGTACATTTCAGGATCAGCGTATTTTTCGAGGTTTTTTTCAAATATGTTTTGGTTCATAAATACTTCTCATTCCTTTTTTATTCTAACAATTTATTGCTGTCATACGATATAATTCTTCTTTTTATCTGAATTCTACTTCTTCAGATGGATAAACATCCGCAAACCACCGTAACACGCCATTATGATGGTTAATAATTTGTTGAGCTGAAATTTCACTGGAGTTCCATGTACTGTGAGCGTCCGATAGCAAAGTTACCTTATAACCCATACTAAACGCCCTGCGACAAGTCGTATCAACACATGCTTCCGTTTGGATGCCCGAAATATAAATATTTTTTATCCCTTTCTTATACAGTTCTTCTTCCAATGTTGTATTCAAGAATGAGTCAGGAGTTGCTTTTTGGATGATCACATCGTTTAGGTGAGGCTCTATTTCAGCGTGTATCTCCCAGCCTTCGCTACCATATTCCAAAGGTTTTCCCACTGGAGCATTATGCTGTATGTAAATATAGGGGTGTTGGATGCTCGTGCTCTCTTTATCACTCCTTGTAAAGTGGAAATCAGCTCATCTCCCTTAAACACAGTATCTCCCTCTTGAAACATCCCTTTTTGCACATCAATGATTAGTAAACCATTCCTCATAATACACCCACATTCCGTAATATTATCGTTACTATATTTTGAATCTATTAGTAAATAATCTTCGAAAGTGCTCGATTATTGGCCGGGTCACCCCGAACAATGATCAACTTATCCACATATGGTTGAAGGATCTCATCAAGGTCTGCTCGTTCTCCTTCAAACTGCTTTGTCCATTTATACATATTGCGAAGCATTTGAAAATCCGGTTTATACGCACATTCTTCCACGCCGATCATTTGCTTCACATGTCTACTCAAAATCCTGATTTTCCGTTTCCATAATGGCGGGTCCAGCCATATGACAATGTCAGCCATGTCCAAAAGAAGATGATAGGACGGGCGATATACTCCTTCTGCGATCCAACTTCCTCTTGCATCCATTTGACGAATGATCTTTACTTGTTCCTCAGGCTTCCTCTTGATCCGCTCGCCATCCACGTTATAATAAACAACCGCATCCAGTTCAACGAAGGGCAAACCCATTTCCTTCGACAATTCTTTTGCGTATGTCGTTTTCCCACTTGCAACAATGCCCATGATGAAGATTTTCATTCTCCTCACCCCCATTTACGCTTCTCATACCATTCCATCGCTTCCCTTTCAATCTCTGCTGCAAGCTGCTCTTTCCCTTTTATGTATGATTCAATATCATAAGGAAATTGCTGCGCTAGCTTCTCTTTCAAATCCCCATATGCCTTCGCCTTCTCGGGATGCTCTCGCAGGAAGTCACGGAATGCAAGATGGCGATGGATTTCCGAAGAGCCTTTCTCATAAAAATGGACATGATGCGTCCGCTCATCCCCACCTTTTTGAAAATAACGGCGCCCCACGATTCCATTTTCACCCTTTGCTTCGTACCCAATGGCGGCCATTTTTCCGTCATACTGATCGATTTGCGTAATATCTTTCACGACAGGCATAATGTCAATGATAGGCTTTGCGGACAAACCGTGTATGGATGTGCTGCCGATATGGTGGAATTCGATTACTTCCGCGTCAAATATCTTCTGTAATACAGCTGTTTCCTTTTCGAAATCAACGCTCCATATTTCAGAAAAAGGTATTACTTCTACTTTCCGCATAACGCACCCCCAGTTATTTACGCATGTCCGACCTTTTCAATCCATAATTCCTTATTTGAACAATAATCATATTCATCCACGTAATGATTGGAATGAAAATGAATATCACTGTAATCCCTAAACTTCCAAATAAACCTTGATCATCTTTAAGGAATGTACGGGCATCAATTTTGTGTAGTATGAAAAACGCCGAACTCAGTACAACCGTATTTAGTAAGAAAGAAAAAACGACTACCCTTGCCCTACCCCATTTCTTAGGCATCACTAGGCATAGATATGTAGATACTATCAAAGTGGATAACAAGATGACGATTACAATTGAATTCATAATAAATCCACCCACCTATCTACTCAATTCCCCTCGTACTCCTTATAAGCTGCAGTCCAATGATATGGCTGTACATCGGACAGCTTTTTGAACGTTAATTCCTGCCCCGGCAAAGTGACTGCCACTTTCACACTAGGCCCCCAATAAAACAGCCGCTCTTGGCAGACTCCACATGGTGAAAGCACCTTGAAATCGGAAGTTTCATCGTCCCGGACGACGCATATGGAGTGAGTAACCCTTTTATTCAACTTATGTGCCTCCAAAATCGAACCCGTTTCCATGCACAATTCCGTCGATGCATTAATAACTTCTGGGGCAACACTTGTTAAAATCGTGCCATCTTCCAAGCCCATAGCGGCTGCCCCGCCCCAGCCTGTAGGATATCGTTTCTTAATCAATTCAACAGCTGCATCATATAACGCTTTTTCAAAGCCCATATACACTCCACCTATCAATTCAATATAACCTTCATAGAAAAAGGGCTAACAGATTTCATAATTGTTAGCCCTTCCATTGCCTCATACTTATTTTTCCGAAGCACGCATCAGTTTCTTAATCAACCGAATTTGCCCACGGTGATTCAATTCATCCTCAAACACATGGAACCATTTAAAATACTTATTCATAGGCTCTCCTCCCCAATAAGGGGCTGTTTCGAATAGCCATGAATCGGGCAATGTCTGGAAAGTGTCGATTGTCTTTTTACTCGTTTGCTCCAGCTCTTCAAGGTAGTATTCAATTGGATTCCCTTTAATTTGTTCCCGTGCTGCTTCGCCAAGTTCCAATGCTGGATTCAGCAGTTGGATATCCTCTTCCGTGAAATCCCGATTTTCAAATGTATCGATTTGATATGCTTTTTCAACTGACACCATATGGGCGAGCAGCATGCCGATGGAATTGGCCTCGTCGTTAATGAGGAAATCCAATTGGTCCACTGTTAGATCTTTCACTTCCGCCAATGTTGTCACCCTTGTATATTCCATCATGGTTGCCAATTTGCTAAACTCCAGACTCAAGCCATCTTTTTAATCGATTACATATAATCCTTCGCTTCCCATTGTTATTCCCCCCTGCGTGTAAATCCATCTCGATATTCGTCTAATTTGGAATCCAGCTTCTTACGCAACCCCTCAATCCATTGAGGATTATGCAAATCTTTTTCAACATCTACTGTGCGAAGCAGATCGGCAAAAGTAATCAAGTTATGGAACCTTAAAAACATTGGGATTGTATCGATTTCCTCATCTTTCACATGCATTTTACTTCTATAACCTTCAAGAAATAGTTGAAATGAACTGTTCGACAAATCAACATCCCCATTAAATAAATCTCGCAAGGCAAATGCGATATCTGCCGTGTACCAATGTTCCAAATTGCTTTCAAAATCGATCATTTGGACATTGTCGTCATCCCAAATCAGATTATCGAGTTCGAAATCAAAATGAATGATTCCATAATTGTCTTCATTTATTTCAAGGGTCATTAACAATGCCTTGATTGTTTCAAGCTCCTTACGCGCCAAGCTTTCACTTTGAGGCAAAAAACTATCCAGCTCGGCAAGTTGTTGAACATAATCATTACTCGTACTATCCATTTTCACAAACTGCTTTGAGCAATTATGAAGATGCCCTAAAGCTTCTCCCCACAAGTAAAATCGCCTATCCGATAGTTCCTCAATTTCGTAATGAACCCCCGATAGAAAGCGGAATACAACAGCCTGGAAAATACCCAAGTCATTCTTCGCTTCCTCAACCATATTGCCATTCTTCGATCGTTCAGGAATGTTTACGCTAACTCCATTTGTTGATAGAAAAGATAAAAACGAAACTTCCTCCATCAGCTTATTTCGATCACCGTTAGGAGTTATCCTTAAAATATGCTTTTCGCCGTTTCTTTCAAATACAAAAACGAAATTACTGCTTGCCCTTAAAAACTGGACTGAATCATGATCAAATCCCCATTTTTCTAACAAACCATGAACGAGGGCCTTGCTTTCATCCGACTCAAGAAAATCTCTCATAATGGACAACTTCATCATCTTTTCTCTTCCTCCTATAATTGCAAGAACAAAGATGTCAGGATAACGAGTCCATTCAACAGCCTTCTGTGGATGAAAAAAAGACTATCATCTACGATAGTCTTGGATGAAGTAAAGTCATATCTCATCACCAAAGGAAGGCACATAATTGGACATCGTGAATCTTATTGTTCTCGTATGAATTTTAAGCCGACTCATGATATCACCTTCCTTTTTACACGAATTTCCCAACTACTTAAATTCTACTAGACATTCAGACAATAGTAAATAGACTTTTACTTCTTTGTATCGTTTGACTGTTATTGTTATAATAATCAAACGACTATCACTAGGAGGATGGACATGGAGTTTGAAGTAAGCTTTAAAAATCCTGTACTTCGTGCATGGGTAATCATCATGGTGCCTTCTTTCATTCTTGCGACGCTTCTTTTATTTTTAACTAACATCCCTGGATCTTATATTTCTTTAACCTATTCAACAGGTTCTTGGGCAATTTTTGGTGCTTGGTTTCTATTTCATAAAAGAAGGAGAAAATTGACTAAAGGCTAATTCTTAATGAATCTTTTCAAAGTCCTTGAAGTTATTATTTTCTGCCCTATAACTATCTTTAGAAGAAGCTTGATAATCACTTGCATCCCAACTTCTTTTCGTGACAACTTCTAATCCAACCGACCCCATTAATAACGGAATGATATTGATCGCATTTAAATCCTTTGCAATCTCTAGAAATGTACTAAACTTATCATTAGAACGCATCCTCATACTCCTTCAATTTATGTTTCCAATACTCCCATGCCTTCAAATACTCATCTAAATCATGGGGATGCACTTTCTTACAAATGCCGATCCGGGTATATAACTGAAAAACAACTTCTTCGACTAGACGCGGCGTATCCATCTCCACCTTGTTCAATAAATCAAATGCATCTAGCAATGTCTCCATATTCAAGTCATCCGGTGAAGAACAAAACGCGTATGTAAAATCATAGATTACCGGTCCCACCATTGGATCTGGATCAATTACACCGACAAGTTGATTCTGATGAAAAACGAAGTTATGTACACCCGTATCGCCATGGAGTAAATACTTATCCGGCTGTCTTTCATACTCTGCAAGTCGTTCAACCGTCTTATTCATTAGTAAATAATCCTCATGCGGCAACAAATCCCCGATATTTTCATAAGCATATTCCAAGCTAATTCTGTTGAACTCAACCCAGTTTTGCCGAGGCGTTCCCCCTAATCGACCCCACGGAGCTTGTGAATCGTATTTTTCATAATGATTGAACAGTCTTTCAACGAGAAGCTTCATCCAATCCGCCTTATTTCCGCGATTGACATGAGTTGTTCCTTCAACATATTCATAGAGAAAAAATCTCTTTTCAGGATCAACATAATAAACGTAAGGCAAAAGCTCAATATCTTTATACGTTTTAAAGAATTGCTCGGCGGCTCCAATATTTATAGGGTGATCGTATTTTAGAATGCTAGAAGGATTGTTACTTTCTTCTACTACATACACTTGCCCATCGGTTGTTCCACTCGTCAGTTGCTTGATTTCTGCTTGGTCTCCGACGAGTCCTTTGTTTTGTAAATCAATAATTGTTTGATACATGTTACATTCCTTCCCCAAACACCTTCTGAAATTTACAATGTCCATCCGCTGTCGTTCCGGTCAGTGAATATCCATTCTTTTCGTAGTACGCACACAACTTAGAATTATGCGCTACACAATCAAGCCGAATTGTGTTTTTTATATTTTCATCTACCCAATTTATAATTTCTTTTCCAATCCCGTTTTTCATATATTGAGGCCGGACAGCCAACCGATGGAGATAGAGGACTTCAGGATTGTCTTCATTTCCCCAAACATGCTGATCCCACTCACTCTTCTGCGAGTAGAGCGTAACAGTCGCAATGATTTCATCGTCCTGACAGGCGACATAAGTATCTCCATTGATAACCGCTTCTGTTATCTCCTCATCCTCTCCGCCTTCCAATAAAAATCCCCATTGGTTGATGTTATTATTTTGCAGCCAAGCAGCAACTTCTTTTAGTAACTCAATGATTAGTGCGGCTTCCTTCTCGTCTGCCTTTCGAATTTGATAAGTATTCATTTTATCTCCCCCATTCTAATTATTCATTCGTTATGTAGACGGTAAATTCCTTTTTATAAATTGAAGGAGAAAAAGGTTCCGTTGTCGAATGTATATTCGCATGCGATTTTTGGAGGGATGAACATGGGAAATGAATCACTAGTGTTGAATAAAAAAAGTTGGGATGAGGTAGCGCCTCGGTTTTTCGGGCGGAATCCGTTGCCAGAGTACGGACCGCTTGCGCCACGGGAAGAGAATTTAAATTTACTTGGAGACGTCACTGGTGCGAAGGTGTTGGATATAGGTTGCGGTAGCGGGCATTCTTTGCAATATATGGATTCTCGAGGTGTCGAGGAACTTTGGGGAGTGGACCTTTCAAAGACACAGATCGAAACGGCAAAAGAGTTGCTGATGGACAGCAAGGCTCCAGTTCATTTATTCGAATCTCCAATGGAAGAAAATCCCGGACTGCCTCATGCATACTTTGATATTGTCTATTCTATTTATGCACTAGGTTGGACGACCGATTTACGCCAGACGCTCACTAATGTACACGACTATTTGAAACCGGGCGGTATTTTCGTTTTCAGCTGGGAGCATCCATTGCACAGCCGGGCAAGCTTGAGAGATGAAGAACTTCACTTCAATAAATCCTATCATGAAGAAGGTGCCTATAATCACGAAGCTTGGCACGCTCCTGCAATCATGCAGCAATATAAAGTGAGTACATATATCAATACATTAATCGAGTGTGGATTTGAAATTGAAAAGGTCGTCGAGGACGTTTCATTAACGGAAGAAGATCGGGAAAGACATGCAAATCGGTGGTATTCGTTTGAGAAGGCGCAGATGATCCCGACGACGTTGATTATTAAATGTAGAAAGAAACGGTAAACGATTATCTTGTAGAGAAATTAGAATAACTAAAAGGCCTGTATGTATGATTACTTTGTAATCTAAGATACAGGCCTTTTATTTCAGCTATAATTGTCCCTATATATTAATTCCATGAATTTTTAAAAAAACAATTTTGAACCTATTATGGTTTGGTAATCGTCTAATAGCAAAAAATGAAGTAGGTTGAAGGGGAGGATAGTCGATTGGATAGAAAAGAAAAAGATTTGATATTAGAAAAAGTGATGATTGAATACGGTAATGAGTTGGTACGATTGGCATTTTCTTATGTGAAAGATACGGAGAGTTCTAAGGATATCGTTCAAAATACGTTTATCAAATGCTATAAAAACTTGGAGTCGTTTCGGCATGACGCACAAATAAAAACATGGCTCTACCGTATAACTATCAATGAATGCAAAGACTACTTAAAAAGCTGGAATTACAAAATGGTACAAGTCAAAAGTTTTATAAATGAAACAGCAAAGTCAGTATTACCATCGACAGAAAGAACAGTTATCAATAAATACAAGAATGCAGAAATAAAAGATACTATCTTTTCCCTACCAAAAGTGTATCGGGAAGTTGTTTATCTCTACTACTATGAGACGTTAAAGACAGAGGAAATTGCCGGAGTTTTAGATATCCCGGTCAATACAGTGAAAACCCGATTAAGAAGAGCAAAACAAAGATTAGAGCCGATGATAAAGGAGGTAAGATTTAATGAAAGATAAACGATTAAGAGATAAGTTATATAATACATCTGTTCAAGATCTAAAATTTACGAAAGAAGACCGCAATGAAGTATTTGAACAAATTCATAGACTGGAGAAGAATGATGCACAAAAAAAGTTTCTAGTTCCTTCTTCGTTAAAACTCGCCCCCCTTACAGTTTCTTTATTAGCGCTCGGCTTGTGTGTATTTTTGTTTATTCCATCAAACCCTTCTGTAAACATTGCTAATGAAAGCAACGAAAGTACGGCAAGTAATGCAAATGCAAACGAATCAGTAGTTCAAGAAGATAAGATTGTAACCACTTTACTAACTGTGAAAGATGATGATAATAGAATCCCTATTAACCTATTACTTACGTATAGCAAAGATAAAAAAATGATGAAAGTTCTATCTATCCCTCGCGATACTTATGCTCTTATCTCGGATAATGAAAGAACTACTCCATATGATAAATTGTCACATGCTTATGTTAACAGTTCCGGTGGTGCTGAAGATGTGAGAACAACAGTCTCTACCCTATTTGATTTGCCAATTGACTATCATGCTGTTATTGACTTGGAAACCCTTTCTTCAATTGTTGATTCTGTGAATGGTATAGAGTTCGACATACAAGAAGATATTCGAGTTAGAGCTCTATCTACCGTGGCATTTGAATTCGAAAAAGGAACCCGTCGTTTAAATGGAGAAGAGATGGCGGCATTACTGATGGATGCTACAGTGGGAAGTAACTTGAGCGAAGAAGACCAATTACACCTTATGAATGCATTTATAAATCAAACAATAAATGTACTGCCACCAACACAATTAAAACAACTTATTAGAATAGAAGGAAACTTCCCGGTTGAACAATTAGTAGACGATAAAATGGAACTTCCCTCGATCCAATTGGTATCTTTAATCGATGGAATGATAAATACAAGTATAGATGAGATTTACTATATTAAATATGAGAAAGAATTTTTAAATGCAGTTTCGGAAGAGTTGACCACATTTAACTAAATAGTCAGTGGTGTTTCATTTATATAGCGGCATTATTTAATTCAATTAACAGGTGCATCTTCATAACATGGATTTGCACCTTTTTACTATTGGCGGCATATCGTTAATAGAATTCTATTCAAGTTATTGAAAGATTCAAATTCATATGTTACTATTCGAGCAAATGGGAAGTTGGCGAAAACGTCAGATTTATTTCTTACACAAGAAAGGATCATGTCGTATGAGTTTAAAACATGGGCAATATGTGGGATCAGAAAAATCTAATAACATATATTCTAAAGGTTGGGGTTATGTTGCAGCGCTAGCACTGTTGCCATATGCGATTATAAAATCGCTTTGGGCATGGGGATCGACGATAGGACTTGCTACAGAACAAGCTATACAGGATATAGCAGAGATGGGTGATTCATTAAAGCAAGGATCAGCTTTTCTTTATACGTTATACTCCAATGGAATAGACTTCACAGCTATCTTGGCGGTATTAGCCTCTTTATTTGCATTAGCATTTGTTACTTCCTGGGGAGAAAAACTGCCAAAATGGTTTTTGATCATACCAGGATGGTCAGTTGGCGTGTTGACGATTCTAATAAGCTTCTTGACAGCTCTTCAATTTTTAGGAGTGCTTCCAAAAGGATACTCTGAAGGAATGGCCATCTGGGTGTATGTTATTACATACGGTGGATTGTTCTTATGGGGAGTAACTGTGTTTTTGGCGACTCTGTCATTCCAACATCGGATGAAAAGCAAACAGCGCTTTCTCGCCTGAATTTTCGTCAATGGAAAAGGGGTTGGTGTCAATGAAGAAACGGAGTCTGTTTGTTTTTATTTTAATTGTACTACTTTTAACGGGTTGCCGGCCATCAGCTTTTGGTGGTCAAATTGTAATTGATTGGGTTGATTTTATTCATTTTGACGGAAAAGAATACAACGGAATTCATTCCGGAGTTTTAGCCGACAAAAGTTTTATCGGAGACAAGATTGGCACGGTAAAATTTAAAGTGGCAGACAATGTGAAAAATCCAAGTTATAAAATCAGAGACGGTGATGCCGCCTTCCATGAGAAGGGAACCGAGATTTTTCAAATAAAGGATCATCCGCATTTAATAGCCGTCAAGGATACTCATTCTGTAAATGGATACAGTGTTTACTTTTCAAGAGATGATAGTGATTACCAATGGCATTTTAAGGATATGCTAATAGAAAAAGTCAAGACGATCGAGATTTACCAAACTGATCCTACGACAAATAATAAATTGATTTCTAAATTGACAAAGAGCGTAAAAATTAATAGCTTTCTTCAACTATTAGTGAATAGCGAAGAGAATCCCAATTTCCAGCCAAACAGAGGAAGCGGAGATCCAATTTTTTATGAAATGATTTTTTATACTGATGAGCCAATTGCCTATAAATATTATTTGCAGTTCGATGGTGAAACTTATTATTGGAGCCCATGGGATACGTCGATCGTATCTGATGAAATCCAAATGTTTATTGAGAGAAACTGAATATGACTTTAAATAACTGGCGCAAATCAACATCGTGGATTCGCGCTTTTTTTGTGGTTGTGGGACAGGATGAACTTGACGAAAACCCTTGACATTCAGCCTTTCAATAAATCGCACATTCATTTTCACTCTGAATTTCTTTAACAGAATCAGCGATCCGCGCCAGCGTGTCAGACATCTCCACGTCAGCCGTCTCTTGATGGACGCCTAGCAAGTATTGCAAGTTGTTTTTTTCAAAAACATAAAAATGAAAATCGTGGGAATCAATGTAGAGGCCTTTGCCGCCATATTGAAGCACATACTCTCTGCCATCGAATATCAATTTATTATGAACTGGCCGAATATCAATTTTGAATACGTTTCTTCTCCGGTCTTCATTTACAAACATAATTCCAAGATTGTCATTCGCCTTGTAGCGTTTATCTTCATAAAACCTTCCGAATTGATGCGTGAATGAAATCGGTGGTGCCATTTCGGGTAACTCCACCTTGCAGTGGAAATGGTTTTCAAATTCGTTAACTGCCTCTTCAATGGATGTATATCCGAATTCTTTATATAAATCATCGAAAGAAGGTGGTGAATTTTGTTCAGCAGCATAGATTCCTTTGCTCGCAAGAAAGATTACGACGACGGCTGGTATCAAAAGATAACGTTTTTTGATCATTGTATCATTCCCTCCTCTGTTCAGATTAGGTTTGCTAAAAGGAGCAAAAGTATACAATGAACCTCTCCACTGAAATTTTCGACCAATAACTGATTTTCTTATTATAGTTGGGAAGGATAATGATGAGGTGGTTTAGTCAAATGAAAATGACAATTACATTAGTTATCGCTATTTCTTTTTTGTTTTTTCTATCTACTCAGGGATACGCGCAACCAAAAGAATGTCCTGTGTTAAGCGAATTAATGCAAACATCAATCAAGGATAGAAAAGAAGTAATTGTAGCTTTACATACGTTGATACCAAAAACTTATGGAACTGGATTAGATGATTTTCCCGACATGTATACGAAATGGAATGTTGTGACGGCCAAACCCTTTCCTAGTACTGTCGGCATTGAAAGTGAAGAAGATTACTTTGCAATGGCAAAAAACTTTTGTGGTAATGAAATTGCTGAAAAGTCATGGCTTGTACGTCTTGATTTCCCAAAAGCTCCTGGAGCTGACTTAGCTCAAGGGCAAATCTTTTTAGCTAAAAGTAAGGAAAAAGGATGGTTTGTCTGGTTTCAATACCATTAACCCACACAAAAACGCCTATGCCTAGGCGTTTTTAATATTTCCTATATTTGTAAGCCACTTCACCGCATCCAACAAGTTTTCAGCGATATAATCCGGCTCAATGTCAGACCATGAATATCTGTATTGCGTTAAAGAACCTTCGCCCCACCCAGTCAAAACTAGAATTTTTAATGCGCCGACTGTGTGAGCGGCCAACATGTCTGTCGACCCGACATCGCCGATGAAAGCCGTTTTCGAAAGATCTACACTATGTTTTTTCGCAGCTTCCCGAAGTAGACCGGGACTTGGTTTGCGGCATTCGCATCCTTCCGAGGAGCCGTGCGGACAGATGAATGCATCATCAAAACCAAATGCCATGAATTCATCGTAAAAATCTTCGATGTGCGCCTGTCCTTTACTAATTCGGTGCTGGTTTGTACAAGCGATTGTCTTAATTCCGTTATCCCTCAAAAGTTCAAGAGCTTCTTTGCTAAAAGGATAGGGTGTGAAATCATTAGGGTGAATGAAGTGTCCGGTTCCGCCTATTGTTCCATCTCGATCGATAAAAACTGCCTGCAACTTATCCACTTGGCACGCCCTTTCATATAACTTCCATCACTGCACCGTCTGCCCATAAGGAACAGTCATCAGCTCCACTTCAAGTTGTCGGCCATCCCTCATTACGGTAAGCATAATCTTTTTGTTAGGCTCTGTTTCCGAAACGATGATTTCCACATCGTCATAAGAAGCAGTTTCGAGGCTGTTAACATGAGTTATAACATCACCAACCTCAACTAATCCGTCTGCAGGAGCAGTCGGTTGGATTTCCACCACTTTAGCCCCAGGACTGCCGCTTGGATTCGTCCGATGCAAAATGCCAATCCAACTTCTCCAAAAGTGCGAGCGTAAATCTTCATTTCCTTCATAGATGCTTTTTAAATTTCTCATGAACTGATACGTGCCGAATGCCATATTATCCGCTTGCATCATTTCGAAATCGCCCGACCAGATGCCCGTATATTCAATCTCCACGACAGATCCATCATCTTGCGGCGTAATCGTCCAAATGGTAAGGTCCTTATCTTCCCCTTCAAGTGTGAGCTTCCTGTTTTCCTCAAGCTCAACGATCGCACCGACATAGCTGACACCCCATCCGTAATCGAGACTAACCGTTCCGCCAATACGGATATCCAGCTTACAATTTCGCGTTTCCCAACGATTCCGTTCTTCAGGAACCGTTAATGCCTTCCATACCTTTTCAGGAGAGGCCTTTACAAAAATCTCCCTTTTCACTGATTCAATGACTTTCTCCATCGCTTTCTCCCTCCAAATACGTTTTCAATTTCATCAACTTGCTGTCCAATATACTTCCGATTTCCTGTTGAAGCTTTTCATACTGGTTCTTGAAATTCTCCCTTTTTAAACTGTAAACTCGATACCTCCCCTCTTTCCTTTCCGCTACTAAATCTTCTTCTACTAAAATCGCAAGATGCTTTTTCAAGGCAGGCTGCGAAATGGTAAAACGCTCAACCAATTCAGACTGCGTATATTCATGCAACGACAATAAAGTTAGTATTTTTCTTCGTGTCGGATCTGCAATTGCCCGATAAATATCCGTCATGTCTATGCCTCCATGTCATATAGCCATTTGGTTATATATAGAATATAGTAAACCACACATCCAATTGTCAATAAAAATCAGACTATTGATTAAAAATCCCTTCCAAAGGCTCCCATGGATAAATTGCCGCTTCAAATTTCTCCTCAATCACCGCGGGATCATTGTCAGCAAAGTGCTTAGCCTCTTCCAAGTTATCCACTTCAAGTATGATCAATCCGCCCGTGTGATCCATAAACGGTCCGCCTGCAATCAAAATACCTTGCGCCAATGCTTTCCTCACATATTCTCTATGAGGAACAAGCCCCTGCTCCCAATGTGGTTTCCCTTCTTTCCATGCTTTACCTGTAGTGAAATGAATGACAAACTTCATACGAACCCCTCCCCTTCCTGTTTACTTCGACGTGACTTCCTCCAATACCTCCCGCGCAAAGTGGTAAAGAGACGTATGAGGCATGGCGTGCAGACGGTCGACGGTTGATCTCGCCAGCTTTTCCGCTTTGTCCGAATCGCCAAGATGGTAGTGGCAGATCGCTTCGTAGCTTGAAGAGAGTACACGCAATGCAGTGTCTATAGGACTTAGCTGCACACGTTCCGGCAGGCTGATTGGGTATTTTTTGAATAAAGACAACGCTTCTTCGTACCGTCCCACTTTCGTCAGCACCCTCGCTAACATATTGTTTGCCAAGACGAT
The DNA here is from genome assembly GCF_051966875.1 of Sporosarcina sp. SAFN-015. Classification (GTDB taxonomy): domain Bacteria; phylum Bacillota; class Bacilli; order Bacillales_A; family Planococcaceae; genus Sporosarcina. The sequence goes on from NZ_JBQCKP010000001.1 coordinate 499,351, forward strand.
GAATTCGCCCTTATAATCTTTTGGATATTTTCCCGATGCCTCGATGTCCTGAATGAGCTGCTCAGCATCATGCAAAGCCTTTTCGTAATTCTTCTCAAAAAACTCTTCCCTGGACACTTGTGTCAGCCGAAACTCGAATAGGAGCGTTTCCTCTTTGAGCAGTTTGGCAAATAGATAGCTTTCTTCCGCATAATCACGTGCTTTATCCATCTCCATCCGGTCGTAATGCAACCATACTTTGGCATTAAGTAGCTGATAATAGTTATCCAACACCATATGAGCACGTGCAAAATCAATTGCCTGATCGAGCATTTCATGCGCCTGATGATGTTGTCCCAAAGCCTCAAAAGTAAATGCTTTAGCGGATAAAAGCTGAATATACATCGATTTCGTTTCGATGCTGTCCATCACGTTCAACTCTTCCATTCCCCTGTCGAAAAGATCAATGGACGCGTGGTAGTCCGCCCGATCGAATTTAATTTCCGCCAAGAAGATATAGCACCGGACAATCCGCCATTCCATCTGCAATGCCCGATAGCGCTCCATCGCATTCTCTATGAATGCATTCCAATCATTATCCTCGATCTCTTTATAGAGGTCGATTGCAAAAAGATAGAGATAGTACAAAATCCGGGCATAGATTTCATGCATTCTCGCTGCTTCATAGCCCGTTATGTTCTTTTTCAGAATAGGTCTGAGCAGCTGTTCTGCTTCCGCGATCGGCCGCCATCCTTCTTGCCCCCACAATTCAAGCACTCTCTTCATCAACCGCTGCAACTCTTCCCTCGGGACCTCCTCCACCAATTCGGATACATTTACGAGGGGGCGGGTCTATACGTTGAATAGCGCTATTGCAACGTTCCTCATGCCTGGGTTCGCCATTGCCGGTGGCCTTATTGCCGAATGGGGAATCTCAGTCAACCATTTATTCATCGGTGCAGGCATATGGGTGTTACTCCTCTCACTCTTTTTCTTGTTCGACCCGGATCTACGGGATGTTCAGAAAGTTTCAGGGGAAAAAGTTGATGTTGGGGATGTGGCTGTTGAGGGGGAATGAAAAGTATGAGTGCAGGAATGGATTATTACCGCTTCGATCGAGTTTATCACCGACTCTCGGCGTGTTATCACCGACTTGAACTGGTTTATCACCGACTTTCGAGGCATTATCACCGACTCTATACACTTTATCACCGACTCGACCAAAAATCGTTTGTCAGCGAGACTACCTGCGATTGTTTTGCGCAAAATCGAACCTGTTTGCCTGTCTCCTGACTAAAGGACCAGTCAATCAACAAAAAAACAATGCACACAGCCCCCGCCGTGTGCATCGCCAACTAATCTATCAACTATAAACAGGCTTATCCTGTAAGCGCAGCTTGAAATCCAAATGAGCGGTATAGTAATCCACCGCCAACCCTTTTTCCGCTCCGCCATGCTTCTCCAATTTTGTGATGAGCGTTCCGCGCACGCCATTTGCGACATCGTTGTCCAAGTATTGATTCCCTTCGAAGAATACTTGGGAAATCAACGGATCTCCATTTTGCGGCTTAAACAAGAAGTGGAGATGGGCTGGCCGGAATGGATGGGAGTCGATCCACGTCAGGAACTTGCCTGTCGGGCCATTCGTTGGAATCGAATAGTCGCCTGGCACGACCGTCTGCACTTCGAATCTTCCGTTCTCGTCTGTGAAGAGCACCGCACGCAAGTTTTCGGCTGGAATCCCTTCAGCAAAACCTGAGTACTCTCCATTCGCATCCGCCTGCCAAACGTCCACTTTCGTATTCGCCAGCGGGTTGCCGTCTACGTCGGTGACGGTGCCACTAAAGAAAAACACGTCGCCCTTTTCTTCATCGCGCATCGGCATGACGCCCGGATTTTCGATTTCCTTCGCATTTTCAAGATAGAAAGGTCCGAGGATCGTTGGCTCTGTCCCCTCTACATTTTTATACATTTCCTGAAGGGCGTGTGTTTCAAAGAACACGTCCATGAAAAGCGGTATTTCACCAGCACGTCCAAGTTCGTCCGCCCAGTTGACGAGCGCTTGATAATCATTATGATCGAGCTCATGCTCCCGTATTAATTCCTTGAATTTAACGACCAATCCATTGTAAACATCTACCACTTTTTGATTCATCTCTTCATCCTTTCATTCGTTGTTTTATTATAGATCCCTTGCGTAATGGAAGATTTTCTCCACATCCATCTCCATCCCATAGCCTGGAGAACTCGGGACTATCAATTGAAAATCTTCATAGGTAATCGCATTTGTTGTAATCGTGTCTGTGAATAAAAGCGGACCAAACAACTCCGTGCCGTACTTCATTTCAGGGATTGTCGAATAAAGATGAGCACATACGGCAGTGCCGAGTGACGATTCGATCATCGTTCCACCGTATAGCGAAATGCCCCCCGCTTCCGCAATGGCTGCCACCTTTTTCGTCGCAGTAAGACCTCCCACGTTAGCGGGCTTGATGGAAAACACATTCCCCGCCCGATGCTTCGCTACTTGATAAGCCTCTTCCAACGAACTAAGCGACTCGTCCGCCATGATCGGCACACGGAACCTCGACGTTAGGCGTGCCATCCCTTCCTTATTCCAGGCGGGCAACGGCTGTTCGATTAAATCAATGCCGCCATCCTCCAACGCTTCGATGCAATACATCGCTGTCGTCTCGTCCCATGCTTGATTGACATCGACCCGAACGCTCGCTTCGTCACCGACAGCTTCCTTGATCTTCAGAACATGGGCTACATTCCGTTTCGGATCACCCATGCCGATTTTCAGCTTAAAGATATTATGCCGTTTTGCATGCAAACTTTCCTTCGCTTCTTCAATATCCCTTCGCGTATCCCCGCTCGCGAGCGTCCATGCGACCGGCAAAGACGCATGGATCTGCCCGCCGAACAATTCGTGGACAGGAATCCCCCTGGCTTTCGCCGCAAGCTCAACGACCGCCGCTTCCACCGCCGCCTTCGCAAACATATTGCCGACGACATGCTTGTTGACACCATATGAAATCGCATCGAAATGGACTGCATTCCGCCCGATGACGAGAGGCTTTATATACTTTTCGATATTCATCTTGATCGCTTCCGGTGTTTCCGCACAATACGAAGCGCCGCCGATCGTCGCGACTTCCCCCCAGCCTTCCTGCCCACCCTCTCCTGTCACACGGACGAGAATGATCGTCTGCATGACAATCGTATGCATCGCAAGCTGGTGCGGCCGGATCGTCGGAAGGTCGACAATGAGGACATCAAGCGTTTGAATGTTCATATGCGGAATCCCCTTCCACAAAAAGCGCGTCCGTACTTTCCCGCACTTGCTCGAGCGTAGCGCCCGGCATGAGCTCAGTCATGATCAGCTGTTCATTCACGACTGTGAAAACGGCCAATTCCGTAATGATCATATCGACGCTGCGAGTTGACGTGAGCGGGAATGTGCATGATTTCATCAGCTTGCTTTTGCCGTCCTTCGTCAAATGAGAAGTCGTCACGATCACTTTCTTTGCGCCTACAAGCAAATCCATCGCGCCGCCGACTCCGATAATGTTTTTTCCCGGGATAGCCCAGTTGGCGATTCGTCCATTTTCATCAACTTGAAGGGCGCCGAGAATCGCAACATCGATATGCCCGCCGCGAATCATCCCGAACGATTCTGCACTACTGAAAAACGAAGCACCTGCCCGTTCGCCGACCGGCAATTTCCCTGCGTTCACTAAGTTCGGATCCTCTTCCTCAACATCCGTTACACCTAACAGACCGTTTTCCGTATGAAAATGGATGAGTTCATCATCGATGTACTTCGCAACGAGTGTTGGAATGCCGATACCTAAGTTCACGACGGAAGGACCGATCAATTCACGGGCGGCACGCTTTGCAATCAATTCTTGAACATTAGCGATGGACGACACCTTCCTTCGTCAGGATTTTGTGCGCAACAAGGAGCCGATCGACAAATAGATGGGGTGTGACGATTTCTTCCGGGGACAGATCACCGACCGCGACAATTTCATCCACTTCAACAATGACGAGGTCAGCGGCAGTCGCCATGACCGGATTGAAATTCCGGGCGGTCTTATAATAGATGAGATTGCCGAGCGTGTCCGCCTTATGTGCGCGGATCAGCGCCACATCCGCTTTCAATGCCTGCTCGAAAACATACGGTTCCCCATTGATTTCCCGAACCTCTTTCCCTCGCGCGAGCTCTGTCCCGACACCGGTTTTCGTATAGAAGCCCCCGATTCCGGCACCACCTGCACGCATCACTTCCGCAAGCGTCCCTTGGGGCAACAGCTGCAAGTCGATTTCCCCACGCTGATACGCTTCACCGACTTCCCGGTTGCTTGTAAAGTAGGAGCCGATCGCTTTTTGGATTTTTCGTTGACGGAGTAAGACCCCTAGCCCTTCACCCGCTTCGCCGAGGTTATTGCTTATGATTGTCAGCCCATCGACGTCTTTCCTCGTTAGGCCATCAATCAAAGTAAGCGGCGCACCGACGAGGCCAAAGCCTCCTACCATGATCGTCATCCCGCTTTTAATTGGAGATAGAGCATTTTCAACCCGTTCATAGACGATGGCCATATTAGCCGCCCCCTTCACGCAAGGAATCGCTCGCTTCGAACCATGCAGGAATTCCGGCGGTCAACAGGCAGATGAGACCAACTTCGGCCAATTCTCCTTCAGTCGCCCCATTCTTTCGAGCTTGCTCCATCCATTTCCCGGCTTCAGTTCCTTGAAGGCTCGTACTATGGATTCCAACCATTAAGAGGGATTTCATCTTCGAACTGACGACTCCTCTTACGAGAAGCAAGTCATTCCGAAGTTCCTCCGGCGCTTTTAAAATGTTCGAAACAAACCATGCATCCTCTTCATCTAGGATCGAATTGAAATAACTTAACATATGCTCATTGCAAACTCCATAAGGCATCTGGCCCACTGGCAAACCTTTCAAAGAGCATGCATACTTCACGGACTGGATGCCTGTTTGCATCGACTCGAGTCCGCCATATCTGTACGCGACAAGCAAGTATTCGACCAGCTCCGAAATGGTGGCGCCTCCATCGATGGCACCTTTCGTATGATAGATCATGCTTCGCTCGTAGCATCTTGCTGCATTGATCCCAACAAGAAGGAGGTCCTTTTCCTTACTGGTTAAAAGCCCGTCCCCCATAATGGAGCTTCGCAAGTTTGTGTAATGATCAAGCGCGTCCGGCCGATAGGTATGCATTTTTTCGACCCATCCTGGAACCGCACCATACACTTCCTTGAAATAAGTTAATCCGTCACTCATCCAACATCACCCCATCCAAGAAATCCCGGATTGCAGCCAAAATATCATCCCGTTTCTCAAAGACCATTGTGTAATGATTCGAATCCGAACGGAATGTTGACAGTTTTGATGTATACTTTTTCGTCTCTTCATAATCAACATCCATGAAGAACGGCAGAAACGGTCCAATGTCTCCGTCCGCTTGAATAAGCAATGTTTCGCAAGTGATTTTCCCCATCACTTCGATCGGGTTAAAAAAATCGAAGCTTGCAAAGTCCTCTTCGATGTTTTCATAAGCAGACTTGTGCATCCATCCGTTGCCCGTCCCATGGATTTCGTATTCCACAATTTCCTGGACTGCATCGGTCCATTTGATACCGAGCCGTTTATACAACTGCTTCAGCTCTTCGACATATGCCCGCTTCGATTCATACGTCTTGCGGAGCCTTCCAAGCGATGGCCTGACAATATCATGTTGGCGTCCTGACATCCGTGCTGCGCCATCCAGCAAGATGAGTCCTTTTACGGTCGGCATTTCGCTTGCCACAATTGCAGAGACAAATGCTCCCATTGAATGGCCAAGCAAAATCGGGTTTTTTATTCCCAAAACGCCGATCAATTTTTCAACGTCTTCAGCGTGGGAGAAGATGGAGGGGACGTCATCCATCCCCGAACTATCTCCTCTTCCCCTTAGATCGCATGCGATGAACCGATAGTCTCCACGTAGGCTTTGTGCGTAATGAAGCATGTTCTTATGGGTTCCGGTCAATCCGTGAAGCGCGATGATCGTCCCCTTTTCGCCTGGATAATCGACGATTTGTAGATGGCGCCCTTCTAGTTCTACTTTGTACATTTTCTTTGTCATTTCTTTAAATAGCTCACATCATCCGGATTAATCCATGTATCATTCGTCCAGCCGTTCAAATCGTAGTCGCTCATGCATTCCTCAACGAACTTCTCGAACTTGTCTGCCTGCCCGCTCATATTGGCGACGACAAGGCTTTCCAGTCTGATATTTTCGTGGTTGCCGGAGTAATTGCGCTCATATAGTTCGTGCCTGCCGCCATATTCCGTTCCGATCGCATCCCACAGCAATTTGATGAGTTTGATTTTCTCCTCGGCTCCTACGCCATATGAACCGCGGTACAGTTTTTCCAACAATGGACGGAGCTCTGGATTTTGGAAGTCTTTTGAACTTGATGGCTGTGCAATCAGGCTGCCTGCGACAACATTTTCGATGATTTCCTTCACCCGTGGCCACCCTTCGGACATGAACATCCGGTATGCAAGCCCGTAATTCAAATTCGGCAGCTTCGTCCCGTTTCGCCCTTCATCCGGGTTCAACGCCATCGCATCGCTCAATGCCCAGAACATGTTTTTCCAAGCAATCACTTCGCCGACGTTTACTTGGACGCCGCGGAATTGGTCGGAACCGTTCATCTTGACAGCTTTCAGCAATAAACCTGACATGAAATCAAGTTTAACAGCGAGCCTCGTTACACCATGGAATGTAAATCTATGCAGGAATCCGCTATCCGCGAAAAAACTGTTCACTTTCTCTACATCTTTATAAATGATGATGTTTTCCCAAGGGATGAGCGCGTTGTCGAAAATGAGGACCGAGTCGTTTTCATCGAACCTGCTGCTCAATGGGTAGTCAAACGGACTTCCCATGACTGCTGCATTCATTTCATACGATGCACGGCTCACAAGCTTTACGCCAGGCGTATCCATCGCCGCCACGAAGACGAGTGCAAACTCCTCTTTTGTGATCGGGGCAGCGCCGTAATGGGCGACGAAATTGTAGTTCGTCAATGCAGATCCGGTCGCGACCATTTTCGCTCCGCTGACGATGACCCCTTGCTCCGTCTCCCCTACCGCCCGGACAAAAATATCGGACACCGCCTCAAGCGGCTTATGCCTGTCCACCGGCGGATTGATGATCGCGTGGTTGAAATACCAATTCCGCTCCTGTGCTTCTTTGTACCATCGGCGTGCATTGTCCGCATACTTCCCGTAGTAATCCGGATCTGCACCGAGCGTCGCTAGAAATGCCGCCTTGTAATCCGGCGACCTTCCCATCTGCCCGTACGTCAGGCGCGCCCATTGCGCAATCGCGTCGCGCGACTCCAACAAGTCCTGCGTACTCTTGTCCACACGGAAATATTTCTGTGTGAAGCCGCCATTCCCCGTATCCGTCTCGACTGTCAGTACTTCTTTCGTCTTTTCGTCATGCAGCGCATCGTACAGCCTCGCAATCGACCTCGCAGCGTTCCGGAAAGCCGGATGCGTCGTCACATCCTTTACCCTCTCGCCATTCAGCCATATTTCCCGGCCATCTTTCAAGCTTTCCAAATACTCCTTGCCGGTCAATGGTAATACCGTCTTCTTTTCCTGTTCAACTGGCATGTATTCACTCCTTCTTGTCCCATTACACCTATACGTATGCCTATCTCATGGGAAAAATGCCGATGTGAATGAAAAGAATATAGTTCCCCTGCCTCAGCGAAAAAAAAATGGCTCGCTTCCCGGCAGTATCTTTTGCCGACAAACAAGCCTTCCACTTTATTGTTGAGGTGCCACTTTCGTGAACTTCCCGCTGTAAAAGGCAAGCGGATTTCCATCCTCATAATCAAATCGCACAACCTTCCCAACAAATAAAACATGATCGCCACCGTCATACTCCGCCCATGGCTCACATTCCAAATATGCGAGCGAACCTTGGATCTGCATGCCATCCCATTCGAACGGTTCGGGAGTTTGTGGCCTGCCTGCAAAATGCAATGCCGTATTTTGCTGGTTCTCCCGTAGAATATTGATTGTGAAACGATTGTTTTTTAAATACGGCAACGCTTTCGTCCGTCGATCCACCGACACAAGCACAAGCGGCGGATCAAGCGAAACCGACGTGAAGGAATTCGCTGTCAACCCATGCTTCCCTTGATCATGCGTACATGTCACGACGGTCACTCCTGTCGCAAACCGTCCAAAGCAATTGCGCAGCTCCCGTATATCTATCAACGATTCTCCCATCTGTTCATCTCCTTTCCAGTTGTTTTTATAATAATCATTTTCACAAATGGACAACTCTTGCATTTACTATATGCATAGGAATGCACGGCATATGCTGAACGGGGTTATCACCGACTCTCGGGAGTTTATCACCGACTCTTAGCACTTTATCACCGACTCAGGCGAGGTTATCACCGACTCTCGGCACTTTATCACCGACCCATGCAAAAACGCCGATTCCCCGAAAGGAATCAGCGCTTTCATTACACTAATATCATCCAAAGAATCATCGTAACGACAATCGTAGTTACGCCTTGCAGCAAAGTAGCCATCGTTTGCGCTTTGTAGGCGTCCGTCACTTTCATTCCGCTGAACTCCGTGACGACCCAAAAGAAGCTGTCGTTCACGTGACTTACTGTCATTGCGCCTGCGCCAACTGCCATAACGACAAGAGCAAATGGAACTGCTCCTTCAATCCCCATCGCCGGAAGCAACGGAGCAACTAAAGTAGAAGTGATGACCAAGGCAGCAGTTGACGAACCTTGTGCTGTTTTTAACGCCGCCGCGATGATGAATGGAACGAGTAGGAAGAATGCACCACCTGCCAATGCATCGAAGTTCATCCCACCGATTAAATCAGCGACACCCGAATTCGAAATGACTTTCCCGAATGCGCCGCCCGCACCTGTGATAAGCAAAATCGGAGCCGCTTCCTTCAAACCTTCCCCGATCCACTTCGTCAATGTCTCTTCATTCCATTTCGGCAACAGTAGGAATGCTGCCAAGACTCCAAATAACAGTGCTACTGAAGGTGCCCCTAGAAATTGAAGGAAGTTGTTAAAACCGCCTTCTTCCATCGTCAACTTCGCGACAGACCCAACTCCGATCAGAACGATAGGCAAAACAATCGGCAGGAATGCTTTGAACGTCGACGGCATTTGGCCGAATGACTTGACGATTTCATCATAGTCTAAACCGTTATCCTCTACATCTTCCGGAACCGAAATTTTCGATCCGACCTTCACTGCCCATAAATAACCGACAACGACCGCCGGGATGGCAACGAAAAGGCCAATTAAAATTATAGTACCCAAATAGCCTTCCGCGCCGATATTACCAGCGGCAGCAATCGGCCCAGGTGTCGGCGGTACCAATGTATGCGTTGCATAGAGCCCCGTCGCGAGCGCAACAGCCATTGATGCAATTGCAACTTTCGCCCGTTTCGCCAATGCTTTCTTTAAGCTGGATAAAATAATAAAACCTGAATCACAGAAAACCGGAATCGAAACGATATATCCGATAACGGACATCGCCAATTGCGGGCGCTTCTCCCCGATCAAGCGCAGCACGACTTCCGCCATCCTGAACGCGGCGCCCGATTTCTCTAAAATAACGCCGATGATCGTACCCGCAACAATGACAAGTCCGATTCCCTTCATCAATCCTCCGAAGCCCTCGTTCACATTTTCAACGACCGTCAACAGCGGCATGCCTGTTGTAATTCCGACAAAAAATGCACCAGCTAATAATGATAAAAACGGATGAACCTTAAAAACAGCTGTCAGTACTACAATAAGGACAACACTTAACACAATCATTGTAATTAACATTCCCTACACCCCTTTTTCAGTAATGAACTCCATTACCTTTTTTGTTTTTCTTCGCAAATGGTCGTAAGCATTCGCAATGGCGTCTTCCACAGTCATACTCTCATCCATGATCGCATGGACCTCAGTGAACAACGGCGTCAATACATCGCGGCTTTCTTCATCCACAGCCCCTGAAATAAGAATGACAGGCTTTCCTTCACGGTGCGCCACTTTTGCAATGCCAAACGGTGTTTTTCCGGAAAGTGTCTGCAAATCGGTTTTCCCTTCGCCGGTAATAATCATATCCGCATCTTTCACGTGGTGCTCAAAATCGATCGCTTCGAGTACAACATCGATTCCTTGCCGCATTTCACAATTGAAGAACGCTTGGAACGCGCCTCCTGCTCCTCCGGCAGCACCTGCTCCTTCCTTTGTATGAAGGACAATTCCCGTTTCTTTTTCAATCGCGTCCGCAAATTTCCGCAAATTCCGGTCAAGTTCGTCCACGTCCGTCGGAGAGGCCCCCTTCTGCGGTCCAAAAACAGCAGATGCACCTTCACTACCGACAAATGGATTTTTCACATCACTCGCAATTAAAAATTTACTTTCCGCAATCCGTTCATCCCAGTTCTCATTGTCTATTGAGCAAATATGCTTGAGTCCGCTTCCCCCTTTCGGCAGTTCAATTCCTTCTTTATTCAACAAACGCATGCCAAGCGCCTGGAGGATTCCTGCCCCTCCATCATTCGTCGCGCTGCCTCCTAGGCCGATGATGAATTTTCGATAGCCGTTGTCCAATGCATGGCCGATCAATTCACCGGTTCCGTAAGTTGATGCGATTAGCGGATTCTTTTCATTTTCTTGCAGTCTCATAAGTCCAGAAGCCTCGGCAATTTCAATCGCGCACGTCACGCCGTCACCAAGAATGCCATATGTCGCGGGAACTGGTCTGCCGAGGGGGTCTTCCACAGTTACAGACACGTATGTCCCTTTTGTCGCATCGACCAAACTCCTCATCGTGCCTTCTCCTCCATCAGCTGCCGGCAATAGTACCGTTCTTATGTCCTGATCGACATCATGTATACCTGCAGCCATCGCCTCGGCTGCCTCAATAGCCGTTAAACTTCCTTTGAATGAATCAGGTGCTACAATCACCTTCATGCAAAGCACCTCCTACAAATTAATAAAACGCTTTCATTTAATTATATGTTTTGAAAACAAAAATACATTATACTTGGTGTATAAGTTTCACGTGGAAATAAAGTTGTTTTTTATACATGGGGGTGGTTTCTTGATTACGAAGAAGCTAGCAGAAGAAATAGTGGAACAAACGATGTTCAGGTTGGACAGGAATTTAAATGTGATGGATACGAATGGAATGATTTTGGCTTCCGGCGAAAAAGAGCGCATCGACCGCATCCATGAAGGGGCCGCACATGTCGCTAAAACGAGACGACCGCTTTGGATAGATGATGAGAATATATTGGATTGGCATGGAGCAAAGCCTGGCGTAAACATGCCCATCTATTATAAGGACCGATTGATCGGCGTCATCGGTATTACCGGCAATCCGAAAGAATTAAACGACATTGCGACGCTCGTTCAATTGACGACCGAAATGATGGTCCACCAAGCACTCATTACATCGGAGTCGGAATGGAAGCGGAAGATCAAGGAACTCGTTTTTGAAGAGCTGATCGACAGCGGCCCCCTTTCACCGATTGTCATCGACCGGCTTGCCTTATTGGAATTCAATATGACCGAACCTTATTTGACGCTCTTAGTGCAAACAAATAATTTGCCTGAATCTCCTCAACGATTAATTGAAACGATGGAAGAGCAGTTCGAGAGAAATACGGCCCTGATCGGACATTCACAATTGAATGAGTTGTTCATCGTTCTGTCCGACGTGAAAATGTCCTTGCTTGAATTGAAGCTGCAGAAAATCCTTGCTTTATTCCAAAAGAATTCCTCCGTCGAAATCGGCGTCGGGTTGCCTGTAAAAAACTTGGAAGGCATCTCCCATTCGTATGAAACAGCAAAATACGCAATCCAGTACGGGCATTCGAATGAGCTAATCCATTACTACTATGATGACATCGAACTGATCACCCTTTTGAAAAGCTGCCCGTCCCAATTGAAGGAAAGCTTTGCCGACCGAATTTTAGCCGGAGTGAACAAGCAGCTCATAGAAACGTTGGAAACATTTTTCGAGCATGATCAAGCAATCGGTGAAACGGCTTACGCTCTTGGCATCCACCGTCATACACTGGCCTATCGGTTGCGGAAAGTGAAGGAGCTGACATCATTGGACCCTACCCGATTCCGCGATGCAGTCCTATTCCAAGTTGCTTTGCTAGTGCGGAGTGATTAAAAAGGGAATTTTACAGTTCTCATGTATAGGATTCCCATTTACATGTAAAAACCCTCATCGACGTTTTCAGGTCGATGAGGGTTTTTTCAGTTCATTAGCTCCATAATTACAAGAAAAACTCCTGTGAGGAAGAGCGCAATATGGCCGACACATATTTTCGGATAACATGTTTCAGAAGTTTTGATTGAGCATGATTTGATAGCAAGAAAGGGCTTTTTCAAATCACTTACCCTTTCAAAGCTGCTTGGACAGCTTCTGTGTCAAAGCCTAGGATCCATTTACCGTTTAGTTCAGTTTGTGGAACTCCCATTTGGCCTGTCGTTTCTACAAGCTTGCGGCCAGCTTCCTCGTCCGCTTGCACGTTCACTTCACGATATGGGATATTTTGTTCATCCAAATAATTTTTCATCATTGTGCAGTATGGGCAAGTACTCGTAGTGTACACTGTAGCTATAGGTGAATTCGACATTTTCATCTCTCCTTTATTTTTTGATTACACTTAGCATAATATACCCTAGCCGGTATGAAAGCAAACAAATGGATTTCACGGAGGTGCGGTAAAAATGAAAGTAATTCCAGTTGGGATTTGGGGCGGCTATCCGAAAGCGAACGGGGCCACATCCTCTTTTTTGATTGAACATGACAGGTTTCATTGCCTCGTCGACTGCGGCAGCGGCGTTCTTGCTTCCTTGCAAAATTATGTACCGTTGGAAAAGTTAAATGCAGTTGTTATAAGCCATTATCACGCGGATCATATCGCGGACATCGGCAGCCTGCAATATAGTAGGCTCATTAACTACTATCTCGGAAAACCGTCTACTGTATTGCCGATTTACGCACATGATCGAGACGAAGAGCATTTTGCACAGCTATCGCATAAGGAACAGACAATCGGCGTTGCTATACAAGAAACGGATATTGTACATATCGGGCCTTTTGAAGTTTCATTCTGCGAGACAATCCACCCCGTCTATTGTTTAGCAATGAAGTTCAAGGTAGACGGCCGTTCCGTCACATTGACAGCTGATACGGAATGGAGTGACAAACTCGTCAAATTTGCGAGCGGAACAGACCTTTTAATTAGCGAGGCGAACTTGTACGAGGAGCATCTCGGGAAAGCACCGGGGCATATGGCGGGAAGCGAGGCGGGACGACTTGCCAAAATGACGGGTGCGAAACGATTGGTGCTGACACATCTACCTTTGCACGGAAATCCTGAAGATATTTTAGATGCGGCAAAAGGAGTATATGAAGGACATGCTGAATTGGCAGTCGTCGGGAAGGAATACGAAGTTTAATAGGAACGTTTTGCATAAATTCAAAGGAATTTTAACCATAAAGCAAAGGATTTTTTCCAATTGACTTATAGAATGACAAAAAGTCACGTATACTAGTAAAAATGAGAGGTTTCCTACTTGTAATCTTTTTATGACAAGTGGATACTATTAGTAAAGGTTCAAATTTTGCATATTAATTGGATATGAGAGGTACTTGCTTATATGGATTCGATATCGGCTTTATTCCGAAAAAAAGAAGTGAAGCGGATCATTATTTTCGCTTTGATCATTTTAATTCTCTACAGTGTACGGAGTATGATGAATTTAATCTTGCTCACCTTTATTTTCTCGTTTTTAATGAATCGTCTTGTCGATTTTACAGGTAAACGTCTGCGGTTAAATCATAAGTTGACCGTGATACTCCTCTATACTTTGATAGTCGGTATTTTGTCTATTAGCCTCGTCAAATATTTACCTATTATCACAATGGAAATTAGCCAGCTTATTAAACAAATTACGAGCTTCTCCATACAATCGCATGACAATCCATTGCTTGTTTTTCTCGAATCTATTATTTCCAGCGAACAAATTAAAGGTTATGTGGAAAACGGATTTTCGTTTTTACTAAAATCGTTTACGGATATTAGTAAAACGAGCGTTCAAGTACTTATCGCCATCATTTTGAGCTTGTTTTTCCTTCTTGAAAAACCACGTTTAATAGAATTCACGAATAAATTTAAGAACAGTAAGATTGCCCCATTCTATTTTGAAATTGAATTTTTCGGCAAGAAATTTTCCCGTACATTCGGTAAAGTAATCGAAGCGCAGTTCATTATCGCGTTTATTAATACTATTTTGACTGTCATCGTATTAATGGTGCTTGGCTTCCCGCAAATTATCGGATTGGCCATCATGATTTTCTTCCTAGGGCTCATTCCTGTTGCGGGCGTCATTATTTCACTAATACCGCTTTCACTTATCGGATTTACAATCGGCGGATATTTAACTGTCGTCTACTTGCTCATTGCAATCATGGTCATTCATGCTATCGAGGCATATATTTTAAATCCGAAGCTTATGTCTTCCAAAACGGATTTACCGGTGTTTTATACGTTCATCGTTCTTATTTTTTCACAGAACTTCTTTGGCGTTTGGGGACTAATTATCGGGATACCGGTATTTGTTTTCCTGCTGGACATCCTCGATGTGACAAACAAAGAACCGGAACAGATTTCCGAATTTAATAAAGAAATCTAACGGGAATAGTAGAAATGCAACAAAAGAGCCGGTAGTATGGCAGCTACCGGCTCTGTTTTTATGTTTTTTGACGAATTGCTTCAGTTACTTAATCATCATCCCGTTCAAATGAAAGGATTGCGCCTGTGTAGGCATGGATTTCCAGGTCGTATTCAATGTCGCCGTCTTCCATCTCGATTTCATAGACATTGTCATCCAACTCGAAATCAGTTACGACACCACTTGCATGTTGCTTGGCGATGGAGATTGCTTGCTCCTTCGTCAGCAATGTCTTTTTGTCAGCTTGTTTCACAGCTTGCTTTTCTTTTGTTGGTTCAACAACTTGTAGTGTAGAAGCCGCTACCTTTTCAGTTTGCGCTTTTACTTTGTTTTGTGGCTGTGCTAGTTTCGCGCTCCGGTACCGTTCTTTTTCGAATTTCAAGAACTCTCCTGTTTCTGCATCTATTTCAATTTCGTATTTGAAATGATCGTCTTTCATTTCAATGTCATATTCTTTACGACCGTCATCTGTATCAAGCTCAATCTCCTTGACTGTCCCAACTACTTTCTTTTTCACAAGAGCGATTGCTTCCTCTTTCGTCATCACCTTGCCGGACCCTGCTTGCTTGCTGTTCTTTTCTACTTCTTTTTCAAACTTGGTGATTTCTCCCGTGAATGCGTCCACTTCTAAATCGTATTCGTATTTTTCATCTTTCAAGTCCACATCAAAATGGTACCAGCCATCGTCTTTATCCAACTCGATTTCTGTCACGACGCCGCCTTTCACTCTGTCAGTGGCGATCTGTTTCGCATCCTGCAATGAAATCATCTTATCTGCCTGCTTTGAAACGCTTGGCACCGAGTCATCTGCCAACGCAACGCCACCGATTGCTACAACTCCAGCCATCGCTGGAATCAGCATCCACTTTTTCATGTTTGTTCTCCTCCTATTTCCTTCTATCTTCATAGTACCCCGCGAAGATGAGAGGACATTGAGAGGATTATTAGAATTCGATGAGAATCACTCATCCCAAGTGACCGTTATTACTTTGCCGGAAATCGCATGGATTTGATACGTTACTTCATCCATGTCATCTTCCGTGTCAATCTCGATTTGTACTAAGTAATAGCCGCCATCAGTTGAATTTACAAAGTCCACGTCATCGACTTCGCCGATCATACCAGCCGGTAATTGGGACAATCCTATCTTTTCCGCATCATGCTCAGAGATGAAAACCGTTTTCTGCGGCTTTTCCTGATTTGCCGGCTTAGATTGCTTAGGTGCCTCATTTGTATTTTGCTTCGGCACTTCCGTCTTACCTTCTGCCTTATCCGTCACTTTGCTGTCTGCAGCTTTATTATCCGCTTCATTCGTTATCTCGCTATCCGCATTGCCTTTTTCATCAGGCGATACCTCAACAGTTTGGGCTTTTCCCCCTTCATCTGTCTCCATCACGATATCGGTATTCGTTGACTCTTTCGTTTGAATAAGTGAAAGGACTTTGCCCGTTCCGGCATCGACTTCCACATCATATTCAGCCCCTGCTTTTGATACTTTCGCTTTATATATAGATCCATCCAACATAAGCTCTTGCACTTTCCCACCGTAAATCATCGATAATTGGGATCGTATTTCCTGTTCCGGCAAGGTCTCAGCCTTCGTCAGCTTACCCGCCGTATACAACTGCCCCGCAACGACTATGAGGATTGTCAAAACGATCGGGATGAACCAAGGCTTTTTCCATATGTTCATGCAGAAAACCCTCCTTTCTTTCATCTTACCGTCCTAACATTAAAATTCACTGAGAGCCTCACCTTTTCGGAATCAAAACCCGAATAACCGTCCCCATGTCTACGACGCTTTCAATTGTTAGTGCAGCACCAAGTCCGTCAGCAATTTCCTTCGCAATGGAAAGTCCCAACCCTGTTCCGCCCGTCTTACGGCTACGATCCGATTCCACTCGATAAAAACGATCAAAAATATGCGGCAAATCCGCTTGGGGAATTCCTTTTCCAAAATCCTTAACGGTAACTTCCACTTCAGACTCCTTGTCAACGATAGAAGTGAAAATTTCTCGATCGCTATATTTCCGCGCATTGTCAAGGAGTATGAACAGCAGCTGCTTCACGAACTTCCCATCCGTTTCGACGATTGCGGGTCCTGCCGCCTCAATCACAATGTCTCTTCCATATGCCTGTCTTAACGGCTTAACTGCAGCCTCCAACAATTGCGTCAAGTCAACCTCAGCAAATTCAAACAACTCGGAACCACTACTTTTCGCCAACTCGAGCATCTGTGCAATCATCTCTTTCATCCTGCCTGTTTCAGAAATAATTGCATTTAGCGCTTCATCGACGACTTCCCGATTCTCGAAACCCCTCCTTGCCAATAAACGGGAGTAACTTTCAATTACGGTCAACGGCGTTTTTAATTCATGGGAAGCGTTCGAGACGAATTGCTCCTGCTTCATATAGTTTTGTTCCAATTGCTCCATCATCTCGTTGAACGTTCTTTCCATTTTCGCCAGCTCGTCATTCCCATTTACTACGCCGGTCAATTTTTCATACGTACCCGATTGCCTGCTTCTATCCATCGCCCTTATTAGATTCTCGATAGGCTGTGTTACAATCCTGCCGAGTGTCATGCTAGAAAGGGTGATCGGGATCATTGCAAATGTTGTAACACCAATCAAAACATATTTCAGAACCTGCATATTTTTCTCAACGTCTGTCAGCAACTGTGTCATTCTCATTGTGACAACTTCACCTGTCGGCCATATGATCGGCATCGAAATGGATAGCGCTTCCGTACCTTCGAATCGGTCAATCGTATATGAATTGCTTGGACTCACATCGCCGCCGACTTTTCCGAGTCCAGCTAAAGACTGAACATTAATGAGCGGCTTATTATTGCTGTCTACGATAGAAATGGCACCATTAGCAGGAATGAATGCACGTAATAGAATGTCAGCATCCATCTCAGTTTCCAATTTGCTCAATGCCGAGGTCAGTTCCTTAGCCCTGCCAATCAACTGCTCATATTCCGTGTTATGGGACATCCTTTCGAAAAGAAAATAGATTAGAATGTTCGCGAGCACGAGAAGGATAAACATTAAAAGAGTCGAAAAGACATATATCTTCTTTTTAAGTTTCATGGACCGGTTCCTTTAATGCATACCCGACACCCCGGACCGTTTGAATGAGAGAAGGCTCATTCTGTTGATCGATTTTCTTTCGGACATACCGGATATAGACGTCAACTACGTTCGTGTCGCCGTAATAGTCAAAGCCCCAAACCGCATCTAGCAACTGTTCCCGCGAAAGTACCTGTTTCGGATGTCTTATCAAATGAAGTAATAAATCATATTCCCTCGGCGTCAAATCGATCAATTCGCCATTCCGCTTCACTTCACGGGACTGCTCATGGATTGACAATCCTGCAAACTCATGAAGAAATTCATCTTTCACAATCGTTCTCTTTTGGGATATCCGTAGAGCTGAACGTATACGAGCGAGCAATTCATCGATTTCAAATGGCTTCGTGACATAATCATTCGCTCCTAAGTCGAGCCCCGTCACTTTATCTTCCACATCGCTTTTCGCTGTCAATAAAATAACAGGCGTACCGTCTTCCGCCGCTCGAATTCGCCGCAGCACGTCCAACCCGTTCATGCCGGGCAGCATGAGATCCAGTAGCACAAGATCCCACTCCTGCTCTCTGAATTTAATAAGGCCATCTGTGCCCGTATGAGCGACGCCGACCGAATAACCTTCAAACTCAAGCTCCAATTGAAGAACGCGCGCGATTGCTTCTTCATCTTCAACAATCAAAATATGCTCACTCAAGTTCATCACCACCACTTTTTCCTTTAGTGTAGCAGAAAATTGTTCTGATAATAAAAAAACGACCCATTAAAGAGTCGTACAGCCTGTTGACAAACGCTCGCATCCGTTGTTGCTCGTCTCGCTCGTCCGCTCATGAACTTTAGTTCTATTCGCGTATTCGCTCCACTTCGCGCCTAGGCTGGCAAGCGTTTTCAATCAGGCTGTGGAAATTCCTAGCTATTGCTACTTGCCTTACTAAGCATTATAAAAATACGATTGCCGCTAAGATGATTGCTAGAAAAATTCTGTATAACGCGAACGGCACTAGCTTAATTTTCGAAATAAGCTTCAAGAAGAAGCGGATTGAAATGAGCGAGAATACAAATGCGCTCAGAAAACCGACGATGTAAAATGAAAGATGATCCATCGACATATACTCCCAGTTTTTCAAGACCGATACGAGACTTGCACCCGCCATAATGGGAACCGCCATGATGAACGTGAAGTCCGCTGCGGTTTTATGGTTCATTCCAAACAGGACGCCTCCGGAAATTGTCGCACCTGACCGTGAAAATCCTGGCCATAACGATAAACATTGGACAAGCCCTACAGTGAATGCCTGCCGATATGTAATCTGGTCCAATGTTTGCACTTTCGGTCGTTTCGGTCCGAACTTGTCTGCCGCAAGCATCAGAAGTGCCCCAGCGACAAGTGCGAAAATGACCGTCTCGACGCCGAATAAATAATCATCAATCAAGTCCTTGAACGCAAATCCAAAAATGACTGCAGGAAGCATACCTACAATAACATGCAGCAAGTTAAATCGATTGCCCATCTTTTTGTCGTCCACCTGATAGAGTCCGACGAGGCTTAGCAACCTCTTCCAAAATACAACGACTACAGCTAAAATTGATCCTAGTTGAATAACGATCTTAAATGTGATTGCCGGATATTTGCCGAGAAACTCCTCCGACTTCAACCACATATCATCGACGATAATTAAATGTCCTGTCGAGGAAACCGGCGCAAACTCCGTCATCCCCTCAACAAATCCAAGGATCAACGCCTTTACTAATTCAAATAAATCCATCCACTATGCCCTCTTTCTACGGAATCGGATATACCCGATACAAACCGCGATTCCGCCAATTACTAATAGTGCGTAAACAATATTAGAATAGACGTCCATATAATGAACGATCGATTCCCAATTTTCACCGACCGCAAAACCTATTGTAACAAGAATCGTATTCCAAATTAAGCTTCCGATCGTTGTCAATGTGATAAACAGCAGGAAATTCATATGTGCCATCCCAGCAGGAACGGAAATCAGACTACGCAAGAGCGGAACGAGACGGCAAAAGAACACTGTCCAAGGACCATACTTTTCAAACCATTTTTCGGCTCTGCGTAAATCTTTTCTCGATAGCCGCAGCCAACGACCCCATCGGTCAACAAACTTCTCAAGTCTAGCTACATCAACGAGCAAGCCGACACTATATAGAATCATCGCACCGACGACTGCACCAATTGTGGCAGCGATGATGACACCCATCCTCGTCATCGTTGTAAAACCTGTTGCATATCCACTAAAGGTTAAAATGATTTCCGATGGAATTGGAGGAAATAAGTTTTCTATTAAAAGCAGAGATAAAACTGCGAAATATCCGTGCTCTCCAATGAATTCCGTTATCCAGTTTTCCATTGCACTCTCCTTGCCTGCTGAAAAAATTCAATTACATGTCCATTCTATCAGACGTCTTTATGAGACGTCGATATCGACTTGGAAGTTTCAATCTTTCCTGTTGGATTGTACGTGTGAAAATAGAAGAATATGAATGGAATGGTGGTGGATAAGTATGGCGAAGTGGACTTATGCACTGAAAACTGTGGGTAAAACTGTTTATATGTTTATAATTTCTGAAAAATGAAGTGTTTTGATTGAATATTATCCACATGTGAATAAAAAAACACCTGAACGCCGGTTTTATCCCCAACTACAGGTGTTTTCCACATTTTCTTGATATATGCATGACTTGAAATATTATTCGTTAAAAACCAATTGTCCTCCTTGCAGCTCGATCGTGACGGATTGTGAACTTCACTTTTTCCTCGACCCCGACCGGCACCTCGACAGGCAGCAAAATCTTATCTCGCTTCTTCTGCCATTCATGCGTCGATTCAGCCACCGTCCATAAGTGACCTGGAACTTGTTGACGGATGACCGCTTCGACCGGTGTACCTTTCGTATTGCAAATGCTATATTCGTATTCGGTGTACTCGTATCCACCTTCCTTATACTTGCCCGACTTCTTGGCAGTCACTTCGATGTCACACGCTTCTCCTGATTTCAAACGGACTTTTTCACCAACTTCTGTATGCTTAATCGCATATTCACCGATGAACTCCGCACTGCCATCATCCGGATTTGTCCGGTACATCTTAAAAACGCCTGCCGGCAATGGAAAACCGAGTCCATTCTCTGCCGTATTATCAAATTCAATGAAGATGTCTGGATTCGATGTCTGTTCGTTAATTTCATAAATGACACGTGCTTTTGAATTGGCGGATGACAGTAGGCGGAGCTGCTTTTGTTGCCGATCTTCCAAATCGATTTCCCGCGGAAACGTGTACGTATGGAAATCAGAAAAAGCTTCCGTTTTGTGTTGTTCGCGTCTCGACAGTTCAGCACTTTTCTCTTCGTTTTCATTGCCAGCCTTGCTTAGTTTACCAGAAATGAGACGAAGCGTCGCATCATTAAAAGAGACACCCGAATAATTTTTCATCGTCAGCCAACCCGACAAGTCGAAACGATCTCCATGCATGGAAATGACATAATCCGCTTCCCACGAAACACCGCCCGTCAAATACGATACACAAACTTCGTCGCTTCGCTGCTCGGCAACTTTCCAAACGAGCGTCGGCTCCACATGATTCCCGCCTTCCAGTTCCGGGAATCGCAGCTCGCCTTTCGGATTGATAATAAGCTCTTTCGTCTCCACATCCTGCAAGACGATCGGACCATTTCCGCGCAGCAATGTATACTTCCGATCCTGTTTGGCATACGGATCTCTAATTGTCAGCTCATGGCCTAAGTACCTTTCAAAGATCCTTAATTCATCCATTAAATCATATTCATAAACAAGCTCCGATACATCCAAACCCTCGACAATGATGGAGTCGGGCTTCAACTTCCTCGACACTCCAACAAAATGGACGGAATCATTTTCGTCACATTGTGGAATGGAACGTGTATCTTTCACTAGCGCAAAGCCATCATTGTAAACGGTAAGGGAACAGGCAGTCGTCTGGGATTTCGGAATTCGGTTCAGCATAGTAAAACCTCCTATTTGTTTGAACATTCGTTTCCACTTTCCATTGCATATGCTCCCTATACGCTATTCCCTTTTCTCGTGGAATTAATGCGGCGGAGTGGAATAAAGTTTAACACCGCCTTGAGGAAATTCATCACCGACTCTCGGCACTTTATCACCACGCCATCAAAAAACCATCCGCTCAGAAAAAGCGGATGGCCTCATTTCACACTTCCAACACATGGCCTTTCAATTGATCGCGCAAGGACGCTTTCAAGAACTTGCCGACGGATGTTTTCGGAATTTCATCCAAAAATACGACATCATCTGGAACCCACAGCTTCGCGAATTGTCCTTCCAAATAGGAAAGCAACTCAGCTTTCATCGAGTCGTCCCCCGATTTGCCCTCTTTTAAGACGACACAGGCAAGCGGCCGTTCCACCCATTTTTCGTGTGGAACCGCGATTACAGCCGCCTCGAACACGGCTTCGTGCGTCATTAGAGCATTTTCCAAATCTACGGACGAAATCCATTCTCCTCCGCTCTTAATCAAATCCTTCGTCCGATCCATCAACTTCAAATAACCGATATCTGTCATGACGGCGATATCACCCGTGTAGAGCCATCCGTCCTTAAACGCCTCCGCCGTCCGGTCGTCCTTGTAATATTCGCTCGCAATCCAAGGACCGCGTACCGCAAGTTCGCCCATCGTCTTGCCGTCCCACGGCACTTCGCCGTCTTCATTAACAACCTTCACTTCAAGCCCAGGCATGATCAATCCTTGCAACGCCCGGATATCAATCCGTTCATCCATCGGCAAGTCCTCCATGCCGGATGTGTAGACCGACAAACTGACGAGTGGCGACGTTTCAGTCATCCCGTATCCGACGTAGAACGGTACACCGAGCTTCTCTTCAAATGCACGAATCAAGCCTTTCGGCGATGCTGAACCGCCGCTGACAATTCCACGTAGCGTTGAAAGATTACGCGGATTTTGCTCTTGCTCTTTCAAAACTGCAAGCCAAATCGTCGGCACCCCTGCCGTTAACGTCACTTTCTCCTGCTCAATCAAATCTAGCAATAGCTGCGGATTAAAGCCTGGCCCAGGAAGCACTTGCGTCGAACCGTAGAAAACTGCGGCAAACGGCATCCCCCATGCATTGACGTGGAACATCGGCACGACTGGCATGATGACATCGCTTTCACGCAGTCCCATCGCATCCGCCAATCCGAGTGCAAAACTATGAAGGACGATACCCCGATGTGTGTACACGACCCCTTTCGGATTGCCCGTCGTTGCTGACGTATAGCACATTCCGGCAGGTGTGTTTTCATCCAAGTCTTCCGGATAGTCATACTGATCCGATGCCTCCGCTAGCAGCGCTTCATAGGAATGAACATTTTCAAGCGTCGTTTCCGGCACATCCGTGCTATCGCCCATGATGACGATATGCTTCACCGTCTTTAGAAGCGGTGCGAGCTTTTCGAAGTGAGGAAAAAGATTATCATCCACAAGCATGATCTCATCTTCTGCATGGTTGATGACATACGCCAAATGCTCCGGCGCCAGGCGAATATTCACCATATGAAGGATCGCGCCTGTACTCGGTACACCGAAGTACGCTTCCAAATGGCGATGATGGTTCCAACCGAAGGTTCCAACTTTCGTTCCGTGCTTCATCCCGAGTTTCGTCAAGGCGTTCGACAGCTTCCTCGTCCGCTTCGCAAATTCACTGTATGGAATACGATGAATCGTATCCGGTCCCGTACGAGAGATGATCAATTTGTTCGGAAAAAATTGCTCAGCTCTTTTAATGAACGATGACAGTAATAATGGTGTTTGCATCATTTGAATCGCTCCCCTTTTGCGCTTTTATAGTGTGAAACATGTACAACCATTCCCTGCAGTCGCTGTGTCCACCCAATCATATGCGGACAGGCTTTCTGCTATTCCCTCCTAAAGCCCCATATTCTTCGCGATAATCATCTTCATAATTTCATTCGTCCCGGCGTAAATCGAAGCGACCGGAATATCGCGATACCTTCGTGCGATTTTATATTCCTCCATATAGCCGTATCCCCCATGCAGCTGCATGCATTCCCCGGAAATCTCGCGCGCTGTTTCGGTAATCCAATATTTCGCCATAGACACTTTCGTCACAACGTCCTTACCGGCCAGGTGATCTTCGATGAGCGATTCAAGAAACGCTTTTCCGAGCTCCACTTTCGTCGCGATTTCCGCAAGTTTGAACTGCGTATTTTGGAATGAACCAATCGGCTTGCCAAACGCCTCCCGAGATTTCACATAGTCGAGCGTCATTTCTAGCATATCTTCCGAAGCGGTCTGTGCAGACAACGCAACAAGCAGCCTTTCCTGCTGGAGCTTCTCCATCAAGCAGCCGAAGCCCTTCCCTTCTCCGCCAATCAAATTGCCGACGGGCACTCGGCAATCCTCAAAGTAAAGCTCCGCGGTATCTTGCGAGTGCATGCCGACCTTATCAAGCTTCCGCCCTTTCGTAAACCCGGGCAACCCTTCCTCAATCATGAGCAGGCTGATGCCTCGGTGCTTCGGCTCAGCTTGTGGATCCGTCTTAACGACAACGAGGAACAAATTCCCGTTCACACCGTTTGTAATGAACGTCTTTTGCCCATTTACGACATAATGATCGCCGTCTTTGATGGCAGTCGTCCGAATGTTAGCGAGATCCGAACCGGTTCCAGGCTCCGTCATTGCTACGCCTGTAATAAAATCAGCGGTGATGCACCCCGGAAGCCAACGCTTCTTCTGTTCTTCCATCCCGTACGATTCGATGTACGGAACGACGATGTCATTATGCAGGCCTACCCCCGTCAAGCCCGCGCCGACCCGCTCCATCTCTTCCCCGATGATAACCCCAAAGCTGAAATCAAGGCCAAGACCGCCATACTGCTCCTCCACTTGCGGACATAGAAACCCCATTTCCCCGAGCTCCCGCCAAAAACTGACAGGAATGAGCCGGTTCTTTTCCCATTCCTCATAATGGGGAACCGCTTCCTTCGACAGGAATTTCCGAAGCGTCTCCCTGAATAGGACATGTTCATCTGTTTCAAATCGATAACGCGCCATCAAACTACCCCCTCACTTCGGCTGCATCCGGATTGCTCCGTCCAGCCTGATCGTCTCCCCGTTTAATAGTGGATTCGTGAATATGCTTTCAACGAGCCGCGCGTATTCTTCGGGACGACCAAGCCGTTTCGGGAATAACGTCAACTCCTCAAGCGCATTGCGTGCAGGCTCCGGTAGTCCCGCGAAGAGTGGCGTTTCAACTAGTCCAGGTGCAATTGTCATGACACGGATGCCGTATCCAGCGAATTCTCGGGCAATCGGCAAAGTCATTCCGACGACTCCGCCTTTCGATGCGCTATAAGCCGCCTGTCCGATCTGCCCTTCGAATGCCGCCACGGATGCAGTGTTTACGATGACTCCCCGCTCACCGTCCGAGTTTGGTTCATTGCCCATCATGGCGGAAGCCGCCACCCGGATTACATTAAAGGTTCCTGTCAAATTGACACGAATCACTTGTTCAAAACGGTCAAGTACCATCGGACCGCCTTTGGACACAACTTTCCCTGGTGTCGCGATGCCAGCACAGTTGACGACGGCAGTCACCTTTCCGAATACGGACACAGCTTCCGCCACATTCGCTTCAACATTGTCCGGACTCGTCACATCCGTCTTTAGGAATAAAACATTGTCTCCCAACTCGTCGACTAACGCCTTTCCACGTTCTTCATTCATATCGAAAATGGCGACCTTCCCACCTGCCGATACAATCCGCCGAGTCGTCGCCTCCCCTAAACCGGAAGCTCCCCCTGTGACAATCGCTATGATTTCATGCATTTCCATTCGTTCATCCCCCTTTAGATCGATTCCATCCAGACTACGGTGACCAGCCCCTCGAGTCGCTTAGGCCCGCACGACGCGGGTCATGCAGTCGTTGTCGCAGGATGCGACGGTTTTAGACTGCCTTCCGCACAAGGGCAAGAGCGCCTTGTGATCAAGCCTTCCAGCGAACGCTGTTACGAAGAACGGCGTTTGCGAGTAATAGCAAAGCGTTACGAGCACATCTTCGCCCTAATTGTCGGGGCTAAACAGTCACCTTCGCTTTTGAAAGCTACAAACGTTCAATAATTGTTGCGTTCGCCATTCCCATCCCTTCGCAAATGGCGAGCAGTCCGTATCGCCCACCCGTACGCTGCAGTTCCTTCACCATCGACACGAGCAATTTCGTTCCTGTAGCGCCAAGCGGATGACCGAGCGCAATCGCTCCTCCGTTCGGATTCAACCTTTCAGGATCCGCGCCTGTTTCCTTCAACCATGCAAGCGGCACTGGGGCAAATGCTTCATTCACTTCATATATATCCATGTCCTCAATTGAAAGTCCCGCCTTCACTAATACCTTCTTTGTCGCCTCAATCGGACCAGTCAACATCAATGTCGGATCAGAACCGACAACCGTCCGCGCGACAATCCGCGCAAGCGGCTTCAACCCGAGCTCCTCCGCCTTCTTCTTGGACATAAGCAAGACAGCGGACGCACCGTCGCTCATTTGACTCGCATTGCCGGCGGTGATGACGCCATCTTCATCAAATACCGTTTTCAGGCCGGCTAATGCTTCGGGCGTTGAATCTGGACGCGGGCCTTCATCTCTTGCAACGGTTTCCACTTCACCATCGACGTGATTCACAGCAACCGGCACGATTTCGTCATCAAATTTGCCTTCTTCAATGGACCGGATCGCTTTCTGATGGCTTTCGTATGCGAAACGGTCGAGCTCTTCACGTGACAGTCCCCATTGTTTCGCAATGCGTTCCGCGGATAATCCTTGGTTGATGATTTCATGCTTCTCCGTCAGCTTCGGACTCGGTTTGGCGTCCCCCATATTCGAAAACATCGGCGTCCTCGTCATGCTTTCGACTCCTCCTGCAATGACGATGTCCATATCCCCTGAAGCAATCGCTTGTGAGGCGAAATGGACGGCTTGTTGGCTCGATCCGCATTGCCGATCGATTGTGACACCCGGCACGTGGACGGGAAAGCCTGCAATTAAAGCGGCAGTCCTCGCAATATTGCCCCCTTGTTCACCCGACTGCGTGACGCAGCCTAAAATGACATCTTCTATTTCGCTTTTGTCGATTCCCGCGCGTGCCACCAGTTCTTCAAGTACGACTGCCGCGAGCTCATCCGGACGATATTCCGAAAAGCCGCCTTTCCGCCTTGCGACAGCTGTCCGCACCCCTTCGACAATGACCACTTCTCTCATATCGACACCCCGTTCTCTGAATTGATTGATAGTTCATATAGTTATAGCTTACAGGAAAGCGCTATCAATATCCATAGCATTTTCAAGGTCCCTAGGACGGAATCAGTCTCAAGTCGTAGATGAATATCCGCATTGCGCCCGTTTGGACGAGACGATTCCCATTGTAAGATGTAGATACAACGAAAGGAGGAACAACAATATGAAAAAAATTGGTTTAGCGACACTCGGCATAGTGGCAGCAATCGTTGTTCTCGCAAACTTAGGATCGATTTTGGCACTAGCTATTTCCGGCGCGATTGCTTTTGCAGGCTTCCATTATTACAGGAAGAGTGACTCCACATTCCTGAAACTGTTCTGGGGAGTTGTTTTGCTCATCGGATTGGTGACAGCCGTTTCAAACGTCCCTGCATTCATCGGCATCATTGCTTTGCTCGGTGTCTACTATGTATGGCGTAAATGGAATGACCGTAAAGATGACAATGTAATTGAAGCTAAGTATTCCGATGATCCATTCGTCAACTTCGAACGTCAATGGGATGAAATTACAAAATAAGGAGGAAACTACAATGAGTTTATGGAACAGATTGAAATATACGGTGCAAGCGGATTTGCATTCCGTGCTTGATAAAAAGGAAGCGAAAAATCCGATTGCGATGTTGAACCAATATATTAAGGAAGCGGAAAAGCAGACTGAATCGGTCGGCAAGCTGTTGGAGCGCCAAGGGAAATTGAAAGTCGCTCTTGAAAAGGAATTCTCGGAAGCTGAGGCGATGCTAGAGAAACGACGTCGTCAAGCTGAGCTTGCCCGCTCGACTGGTGAAGAGGATTTGGTCGCATTCGCCGAAGATGAAATCCATGCATACGAAACTCGGGCAACGGATTTAGCAGCAAGCATTACGCAATCCTCTGAGGAAATGTTCGCGTTGGAACGGAAATTTGAGGAAATGAAACATAAAGTGAAAGATATGAAAGTCCGCCAGCTGCAATTGATGGGAAAAGAAAACGTCACACGCGCCCATCGCCGCATGGATCAATTCATCTCGCCTGAAAATGGCGACAAGCAAGTTTCAAGCGTCGAGGAAATGAATGCGTATATCGAAAATCTCGGCGGCAAGATCAACCGCGAGTATGAAGTATCATCAATGGAAAGAAGATTGGAATTGCTTGAAAAAAGTACCGCAAACAAAACGGAAATTGTGTAATATAGAAGTGCATGTATATCATTTGCGGGAATTTATGAAAACTTGCCGAGTTTTATGATCACTCACAGGGGTTTATGATCACTCATTGGGGATTATGATCACTCGCAGAGTTTTATGATCACTCACAGAGTTTTATGATCACTCACAGGGATTTATGATCACTCACAAGGATTTATGATCACTCGCAAGGATTTATGATCACTCGCAAGGATTTATGATCACTCGCAAGGATTTATGATCACCCACAGAGTTTTATGATCACTTGCTAAACAGGGAAGGCATCCGCCTTCCCTCTTACATCTGACATCAAGAAGGGGGCATTACAATGAAACAAATGGATACGAATAAGATGACTTTCTGGATTGTGGCGTTTCTTTCGCTTGTCTTCATAGAGGCTACTTTCCTATCGAATGGGAACATCATCTTCCTCCTTCTCGGTGCCGGATTTACGTATTTCGGTTTTAAAAGGCGCTCAAAATGGATGACTTTTTTAGGGGTTTTCTTCATTATCATGGCGCTGATGACATTATGGAGCTTACGCACGCTATTGCTTGCCGGGTTCGTCTATGTGTTATTCCACTTGTGGAAAGGAATGCCCGCGGAGCAGATGATGCGCCCGCTGAGGGAGTTTCAAAAGGAGACGCCAAACGGCATTTGGAAAAATAAATGGTTTTCCGTGCAGGCATCCCCCTTTTCCTCATATGAATGGGAGGATGTGCAAATTCAAGGTTTTTTCGGGGATATCCATGTCGATGTGACCGACACGGTTCTTCCGAAAGGGACGTCTTTCATCGCCATCCGACAAGGTTTTGGGCGCATTAAAATTGACCTTCCTTATGAAATCCCTGTACGCATCCATTACAATACACTGTTCGGCGAAGCGCGGATTCTCGATATTAGTCCAAAGCGGATGATCAATGAAACGCTTCATTATAAAGATGGCTATGATACCGACATCGGAGACCGAGCGGAGCTGATCATCTCCCTCTCTACGTGGATCGGAGATATTGAGGTGGTGCGGAAATGAAAAACTTTTTCGGCCGCAGCCTCTTCTTATCGTTCATTTTCATCGGAATTGCGGCATTATACTTCTATTCCCTTGTCGATGTTCCGTTGAATGAAAGTTGGCTATTCTTCTATGCAATCCAATATGCGAGCGTTCCGTTAGGCGCCTGGATCATTTTCACTTGCATTGCGCTCGGTTCGATCATTGCAGGCTGGATGAGCGGTATCGGCCGTTCTAAGGAGAAAGCGATCGAAGAGCAGCTGACAGGGTTGATTCAACACGATGAGGTTGTAAAAATCACTAAATCGTTTTCCCCTAAGATTGATAGAACACTTGAAGACGTGTCCAATATTTTGACGACACAGCGGAAAAGTTTACAGCGAATTACAGATGAACGCGCGGAGGCGCAAGATAAATTAATACAGGAGCAGATCATACAAGAACGGCAGCGTCTTGCCCGAGAGCTGCATGATTCCGTTTCCCAGCAGTTGTTCGCCGCTTCGATGCTCATGTCCGCCATAAACGAGCGGGAGCACGAAAAGGAAGTGCAAAAGCCGCTTTTACAAGTAGAGAAAATGGTGCAGCAGGCTCAGCTCGAAATGCGGGCATTACTGCTTCATTTGCGGCCAGCTGCTTTGAATGATAAATCACTGGCAGAAGGTCTTGAAGATTTATTGGTCGAATTGAAAGAGAAGGTTTCGTTCAACATCCGGTATCGTTTGGAAGAAGTATCTCTATCTAAAGGTGCGGAGGACCATCTATTCCGGATTGCGCAAGAAACGTTGTCAAATACACTCCGCCATGCGCAAGCAACTGAAGTCGATGTCTTGTTTGTCGAACGTGATGGTCTCGCCATTTTCCGTGTACAAGATAACGGGGTCGGCTTCGAGGAGTCGGACGGCAAAGGCGGTTCGTATGGATTGCAAAACGTGAAGGAACGGGCGATCGAGATCGGCGGCACGTGCAAGATCGTATCAGTCCCTTCGCAAGGTACGATTGTGGAAGTGAAATTGCCGACAAAAAAGGGGGATGAACTCGATGATTCGGATTCTATTGGTTGATGATCATGAAATGGTGCGGATCGGCGTGTCGGCATATTTGCAGACACAACCCGATATGGAGGTTGTCGATGAAGCGGTCAACGGGAAGGAAGCTGTCGAAAAGGCGCTCTCCTTGCGGCCAGATATCATTTTGATGGACATGGTCATGCCGGAAATGAACGGCGCGGAGGCGACTGCTGAAATCATCAAACAATGGCCGGAAGCGAAAATTGTCATTGTTACTAGCTTCCTTGATGATGACAAAGTATATCCGGCTCTTGAAGCCGGCGCAATCAGCTACATATTGAAAACATCGAATGCCAAGCGGATTGCAGAAGCCATACGTGAAACGCTGAAGGGCCAAACTGTGCTGGAACCGGAAGTGACGTCGAAAATGATGCAAAAGATGCGATCCGGCAACGGTCACCGTCTCCATGATGATCTGACGGAGCGGGAATTGGAGATCCTTCTTTTATTGGCGAAAGGAAAAACGAACCAGGAGATCGCAGATGATTTGTTCATCGCCTTGAAAACGGTGAAAACACATGTAAGCAATCTGTTGTCGAAGCTCGAAGTGCAAGATCGAACGCAGGCCGTCATTTATGCGTTTAAAAACGATCTTGTTGATTGAAGGAAGCGCCGCGTGCCCGGAAATGGCGTGCGGTTTTTTATTTACACTTTAATTTTTATCCGAAATGGAAAACTTCGATTGAAAGGAGAAAGCTGACTATAGGTACTAAGTAACAAGATTAGCATAACTTGCGGAGATTGCGCCATAACTTCCATACAAGCAAGAAAAACCTGCCCCACCACCGGATTTCCGATAGATGGGGCAGGTTTTACGTTTATTTATTTCCGCGGTTCGGATCGAATGGGTAGTCTTCGCCCGGATCCGTCGTATTGTAACCGTCTCTGTTTGCTTCGTTCGTTCTCGTTGGATCGTTTTCGTCGAACGCATCTGTCATATTCGAATCTGCCGGATCGGATAATGGCAGTTCATCAGATGGTGTGTTGCCTGTCCGCGGTTCATAATCCTTGCCGGTCGGATAGTCGCTGCCATTGCCGACTGATGGTATATGATCTTCCTTCGATGTTTTGTCTACAGCTTGTTGAGCTTTATTCACGGATTGCTTCGCTTCCCGCTTCATCTCGTTCTTCTCCTGCTCCCACTTCTCTTTGGAAACATCCGCATTTTGCAAACTGCTTTCCATCTTCGTCAAATAGCGGGAAGCATGCTCACGTCCACCTAAACCAAATGCAAGTCCAAACGCCAATGCAACTCCTCCTAGAATGAGGATAAATGCTGCATTGATGATTGCTGGAGCAATGCCGAGCTGGCTTAACGCCATGAAGAATGCGAACGCCAGAATCGCGTATTTTGCTACGTAGCGCAATACGTGTGGAGCACCTGATTGTGTCGTCATGATGCTGCCGACGAATTTTTCGGCAAGGTTTGCGAGCCAGAAGCCGATCGCCAAAATAACGACAGCTGCGACGACCATCGGCAAGTATGCAAAGATGCCTGTAGCAAGCGTCACCATGAAGTTCAAATTCAGAATTTGAAGCGCTTCAACGACGAATAGCAAAATGATCACGACTTGGACAATTGCGCCGATAATTTGCGAGAAAGTAGGCATGGACGCGTTCGAACGCACACCGATCTTTCCAAAAATCGAATTGACACCAAGGTTATCCAATAAGGAAACAACAATTTTCCTAACCCATTTCGCCAAGTAGATGCCTACTAGTACGAGTAATACGGCTACTGCGATTTTCGGCAGCATCGTCATAATGTCGTTCAACATAGCGATTGCTGGCTGCGAAATCCCTTCGAGATCTAAAACTTCCAAGGCAGAAATTGTCACCGGCAGCATGATCAGAACGAAAACGATCGTGCCGATAATGCCCGAAATACTTGTCCCATTCGAGCCTGATTTCAGCTTATGCGAAAATCGGTCGACGCCAACCGATTCAAGCAGCTTCGTCACAATCGTACGGACGATTTTCGCGACAACCCATCCAACTGCAAATATCAATGCCGCCCCGACTAGCTTCGGAATGAAATGCATGAAGCTCGCAAGCATTCCTTCAAATGGGCCGCTAATTCCACTTAGGCCGAGCGCATGAAGAATGGCCGGGACGAATAAGAGCAAGACGACATAAAACGCAATATTCGCAGCCGTCTCAACCCATTTCGACTTGTCGATTTCATCTGGGGATCCCCCCACTTTCGCCACGTACTTATTGAGCTTCATCTTGCCGCCGACTGCCAAAATCACTTTTTTGACAATCAGTGCAAGAACCCAAGCCAACAGCAGGATGAGCCCCGCTTTCAAGATGCTCAGGATCGCTCCGCCGATTCCTGAATACATCGTCATGAACGGTGTAGCGATCATCGATGCATTCATGATGTTAAAGAAGAGAAGGAATGCTAATAGAAGGATTCCGAAGAAGAAGACTTTGCTGATGATCTTTTCCACATTCCATTTTCCTTCTTTGACATCGAGCCTTTCGTTGACTCTAGATTTTTTCAAACGTTTGTGCACCGCATTTTCCACTGCTTTTGCAATGAAAAAGCCGATCAGCAAGACGAGCAACCCAAGAATCAATTCGGGCAGCCAGCTTAGCATATTGGCAAAATACATATCTCTAAACATTCCGTGTCCTCCATTCAATTAGATAGTCTATTTAGGACTATTCCTATAAACGTGGACGTCTAAACCTATAAGTCTATTACCCTTGGAAGAAAACGTAAGATTTACATACAAAAAAACAGAAGAAGGAACAAGATTCTGCTCCTTCTTCTGCTCTTATTAATCCTCTTCCAAATCTAAACGGTTTTTCTTGAACATTTTCGATAGGATTTCGTACACGATCGGCACGACGATCAGCGTCAATAATGTGGAGCTGACCAAACCGCCGATAACAGTGATGCCGAGACCTTTCGAAATCAATCCGCCCCCTGCCCCATTACCGATCGCCAATGGAACGAGAGCACCGATTGTAGCGATTGCTGTCATAAGGATCGGGCGTAAACGCGTAGCGCCCGCTTCGAGTACTGCTTCACGCATTTTCAATCCGCTACGTTCCATCCGGATAATACGGTCTACGAGTACGATGGCATTCGTTACAACGATACCGATTAACATCAACAGACCCATCATGACCGGAACGGAAATCGTTTCGCCTGCGATTAGCAAGCCGACGAATGAACCGATAACTGCAAATGGCAACGAGAAGAGAATCGCAAACGGTGCGACACCTTCACGGAACGTTACAACGAGGATGAAGTAAACAATCGCAATCGCTGCAAGCATCGCAATACCAAGCTGCGTAAATGCTTCTTCCATGTCAGCTGCGACACCGGCCGTATCTACTGCCACACCTTTCGGCAGATCCAATTCGGCAATTGCTTTGTCGACTTCGGAAGTAGCTTTCGAAATATCCGCGTCTACGAGTTTCCCTGAAACAGTGGCATAATATTGTCCTTTGCTTCGGGATAATGTATTAAATGTAGATCCTTCTTCGACCTTCACTAAGTCGGAAAGCTTCATTGTCGTGCCCATTGCCGTAGGAATTTCCTGTTCCAGCATTTCATCAATCGATTTCGGCTGTTCAGCTTCCTTCTGTTTCACGACAACTTCCAATTCATCGCGATCTTTTCCGACCGTCGTGACAACTTCCTGTGTTCTGGACGGGTTAAGCATCATGATGATCTGCCCAGTCGTCAATCCATACTGCAGCAATTCGTCTTGTGTTGCTTTCAATGTGTACTGAACGTATGCATCTTCAGCACTTGAAGAGACATCCTCAATGCCTTTATTCTCTCCCATGACTTCCTCAACTTGCTGAACTGCTTCCTTCAGGCTGCTTAAATCTTCACTATAAAACGTGTAGCTGATTTCATTTGTGGACATACCCATAGAACTGAAATCTTGGCTTTTCCATTCTCCGGACTGGCCGATGTTGAATACATAATCTTCAACCTCTGCACGAGCCCCTTGGAAATCCTCCATATCCGGATCAAAGATAAGATACATGAGCGCACCATTCGAGCCGCCGCCCATCATCGCAGTCATCGGGTCGGCACTGTCCATAATAGATAATTGAACGATGTCTATATCTTTACGTTTCAACATTTCCTTTTCAACGACTTCAACGTTTTCTAACGTTTCATCCTGAAGTTCGCCCGTGGCAGGTGTATACGTAATATACATGACTTTTTCTTCATCACTGCCTAAGAAACTAAAGCCGATTAATGGCATTAACCCTAAGCTGCCAGCCAATAGAACGACAGAAATGATCGACGTAATGATTTTATGATTCAGCGACCAACTTAAAACGCCTTTATACCAGTTCGCCATTTTGCCGGCTTCTTTATGGCGGCTTTCCGTTTTTTCGCCATATAATTTTTTCTTAAACAGGAAATGGGACAATGCCGGGACGATTGTAATTGCGACGAGCAATGAAGCACCGAGTGCAAACGACATCGTCAATGCGAACGGCATGAACAACTCTCCGACCATACCACCCACAAAGATAAGCGGCGCAAATACCGCAACTGTGACGAGCGTCGAAGACATGATCGGCTTAAACATTTCAATCGTCGCTTCGCGAATTAACGCGCGACCCGAAAGTTTTTCCGTTTTCAAATGAAGTCGCCGATAAATATTTTCCACGACGACAATGGAGTCATCGATAACACGGCCGATTGCGACTGTAATCGCGCCGAGCGTCATAATATTAAGCGTAATATCCATCCAATGGAGAATCATAAGCGCCATGAAGACGGAAACCGGGATTGAAATGATGGAAATGATCGTCGATTTGAAATCACGCAAGAAAAGTAAGATGATTAATACTGCTATCAAACCACCGAAAAGCGCTTTTTCAACCATCGTCGAAACGGATTTCTCAATCGGTTCTCCTTGGTCAAGTGATACGTCGATAACTAAGCCATCTATCGCTTTTTCTTCATCTTCCATTAACTTCTTCACGTCGTTTACGACATCGACCGTATTTGCGCGTTGTCCTTTGACAATTTGAATCGCGATCGCATTTTTACCGTTTGTACGTGAAACGGACTTCACTTTGCCGACTTTTTCAATTGATGCGATTTCGCCAAGCTTCACAAATGGCGATGGATTCGCTTCTGACGGTGTGACAGGGATAAGCATGCCCTTCAACTCATCAATCGTCATGAACTTCCCATCGACAGCGACAGCTTCCTCGCCTTCCTCAAATTCAAAAAGGCCGAGCGACACTTCCATATTGCTCGCTTGAATCATTTGCTTTACAGAGTCTTCCTGCAAACCAAATTGAGCCATTTTTTCTTCATTGTACGTTAGCTCTACTTCTTCAATATGCTGACCAGAAATCGTTGCAGACGCAACGCCATCAATTTTTTCGATTTTAGGAAGCAATATATCCTCAACTGTTGAAGTCAATTCAACGATATCTTCCGACGTACTGCTCACGCTTAACGCAACGACCGGCATCATATTCATGCTAATTGCAGTAATGACTGGTTCCTGCGCGCCTTCTGGCAAAGTCAACGAATCCATCGCAGACGCCAATGCACGCTTCGCCTCGTCCATATCTATGCCGTAATCATATTCCACTTGAATGCTAGACATATTGGAAAATGAATTGGAGTAGACAGATTTCACATGATCTAAGTTCTCTACTGCCCTCTCGATAGGGACCGAGACTTCTTCCATAACCTGTTCCGGAGTTGCACCTGGATAGACACCCATGACCATTAAGTATGGTATCGAAATATCCGGCAATGTCTCTGTTTTCATTTGTGTTGCCGAATAAACACCTGACACCGTTATAATAATGGTGAGTAACCATACTGCTAATTTATTCTTTAAAACAAAATTGACTAAGCCTTTCACCCTTACACCTTCCCCTTAATTGACAGTTTCGACTCAATTATTTATACTAATGACTGGTCGGTCAATTGTCAAATGAAATACTAGGAGCGATTCGTATATATGGCAAAAAAACAACTTATTATGGAGAAAGCTTTGGAGCTATTTGCAAAACAAGGATTCGAAGCGACATCCGTTCAACAGATAACTGATCATTGCGGCATTTCTAAAGGTGCTTTCTATTTATCATTCAAGTCGAAAGACGAGTTGATCGTTGGTTTGATTGATCATTTTATGAGACAGTTTACCGCCGATATTGACTTGGTGGTCAGTGAAGAAGGCGAAGAGAATTTATTATACAATTTCTATTACACAACGTTTCAATCTTTCAATAAACACTCTGATTTTGCCAAACTCCTTATGAAGGAACCGGTACAACCTTTCAATGAAGAGCTTTTTTCCAAACTTCATCATTATAATAAATCTCTTGAAAAAGTGATTTTATCAATGATTGAGCGTTTATATGGAGAACGGTCCAATGACCTGAAATATGATTTACTGTTTTGCATCAAAGGTTTCATGAGCACTTATTCAGAGCTGTTCATGATTTATAAATTACCGATCGACATGGAATCGCTCGTCCGATCACTTGTCGAAAAAACTAATTTACTTGCAAAAAACATGACGGTTTTCTTCATTACCGATGAATTGATACAGGTGATTGATCAACCTTTAAATGAAGAGCCTTCTTTAGAGCAAATTATTGAGATTGTGGATAAGAATATCGAAGAGATGGAAGATTCGATTGAAAAAGAGTCGTTACTTCTATTGAGGCAGGAACTGTCAGAACCAACGCTGCACCCGGCAATCATTAAGGGGTTATTGGGCAACATCCAAGACCATCCGCATTGCAAATGGGCCGCTTATTTACTGCGAAAGCATTTTGCAATGAATTAAAAAAAAACGCTTTGTCAGCTATTACAGCTGGCAAAGCGTTTCAATTTATTTATTTCCCAATCGCCCGATTCAAGCCATGAATGACGCCGGCATGCACACCTTCATGCCATAATGAGAATTGAATGACAGCATCGACTGTCCCCATCGTCAACATGTTTCCAATTTTAAGCGGTTCAGGCAGGACTTCTCCGAGCTTGCCTTCCAACGCTTCAACTACACGCGGCAACTGTTCCTGTAGAGCGGCAAGCAATTCTTCCTTCGAAGGGACTTGCCCTTCCCAATTGGCAGGGCTAGTACCGATTCCAAAAAATGTGCCCCATTCACCATGTTGTGGTTCGTAGGATGGTAAAGCTTTTGCAGTGAATTGCTCCAACGTAATATAAATATGACCGGCATTCCAATGGACCGTATTATTGAACCCGTTAGGTTGCTGATCCCACGCATCTTCCTTCGTCTGCGATAATCGCCCTATCGTGTACATTCTTGCCATTTTTAATTGTTCAATCGTTTCCAAATCCCATTCCCCCTTTTCTCCATATTACTAAAGAAAAAGGAAAACGGACATCCTAAGTTAGGAGTCCGCTATTACGTTAAATCTATTGGTTTGTCATTCCTCTTTTGGCTGTTCCACTTTTCACGGGTCTCATTATTGAATTCCCGTGCATCCATCAACCGGAATTCATTGACAAGTGGCTTATTTTCATTATAAGCGGATGGGTCGTCCATGCCCGTTCGGTCTTGCGCGTTTTTGCGAAATTCAATTGTCCAATTCGAGTCGGCAGGATCCGCTAAAGGCAGTTCATGTGTCGGTCCTACTCCTTTTCCAGGATGCAGGATCTTCGGTTCCAAGTCCTTTTTATTCGGATATTTACCATCAACGATTGTCATATGGATTCCTCCTTTTTCTCTCATCAAACACGGAAATCCCGCGCGTGGCGAGAGGTGGTTTTTATCTATACCCTTCACCGCTTATGCACAAACCTCTTTTTTCGAAATAAATTTACAAAGGGAACATCAGCCTATTAATTTCGTCAAAGTTACATAGAAAACAATCGAGAATTTTGCGCGGGGTGATTGTATGCAAAAATGGTTCGGGGCAGTCTTTCCTATTTTGAGCATTTTGCTTTTATTATGGATTGAGCAAAGTGTTGGTGTATCATATGGTGTTAAAACTGTAGCGAAGGTCATACTATTTCTCGCAATCCCTTTGCTGCTTTTCCGTGCGACTAAGTTTCCGTTTCTCCGGTTTCAAAATGCGGATCGAAAGAGCTTACGACTTGCTTTCATTTTAGGAATATCGATCATGGTGCTCATCATCGGTGTTTTCCTTTTATTGCAAAAGCATATCGACATTGCTTCCTTGCGGGACGATTTACTGCAATCCGGAATCACACCTACAGTATTCCCGTTCATCGCGCTTTATATTTTGATCGGAAACTCGGTCATTGAGGAATTCTTTTTTCGAGGATTGTTGCCAAACTTATTTGGCCAGTCCAAAACGCGGTTCATCCTGCCGTCGTTCTTTTTCGCTATTTACCATATCGCGATTTTCCTGCCTTGGTTTACGCTTCCTATTTTAATGCTCGCCGTCGGAGGTCTTTGGGCAGGCGGTCTGATCTTTCAGTTGGTGAATGAAAAATGCCGTACAATCCTGCCGTCTTGGATCATACATATGTTTGCAGATGTCGGCATATTACTTATCGGGGTGTATATCCTTTATTTTTATTGACACGGAAATGCTCTATTTTTTTCGGGTTGCCGATGACGATCAGCGTATCTCCCTTCTGGAACTTCTCACTCAGATCCGGGTTGCTTAGCAGTTCTTCATTTCGTAAAATCGCGACGAGGGTGATTTCAAAATGCTTCTGCAGGTTCGCGTCCTCGATTGTCATTCCGATACACGGTTCCGTATTTTCTAGAACTACTTCCCCTACCATGAAGTCTTTTTTCTCCGAGCGGATCAGATCGTTAATGTAGTCGGTTCCGTTCGGTTTGATGATGGACATCGCCAACTCCCTTCCCCCGATGATGGAAGGGTTGATGACACTTGTCGCACCCGCTTTTTCCAATATATCTTGCGAGTCATCCCGTTCAGCACGTGCTGCAATGACGATATCCTCATTGATGCTTTTAGCAGTCAATGTGATGAACACATTATCTGCGTCATTGGAGAGCGCGGTAATAAGGGCACGCGCTTGACCGACGCGCGCTTGCAGCAATATGGCTTTGTCAGTCGGATCACCGATGATTCGTAAAGTGCCCGGTTCGACAACTTCCATGAGATCACTTTCATTGTCA
Organism: Sporosarcina sp. SAFN-015; assembly: GCF_051966875.1. GTDB lineage: Bacteria > Bacillota > Bacilli > Bacillales_A > Planococcaceae > Sporosarcina. The sequence goes on from NZ_JBQCKP010000001.1 coordinate 538,932, forward strand.
TGGATGAATAAAATCTGAACACCTTCCTCCTTCAGTTGCTTATACACTTGCCTCCCGACGCGCCCAAACCCACAAACGATTATATGATCATTTACATTAGCAATTTGTTTTTCCATCCTTCTCACCCACACTCTATTCGATAATTGCTGTTCAATAAAATAGGAAGCCCCCACGCCTAATGCGTACGTCACAATTCCTGCTCCTAGCGGCACAAGAAAGAGCGCAAACCAACGGCCTTCCTGCGTTGTCGGATAAATATCTCCATAACCGATTGTCATTACGGAAATAATCGTCATCCAAAAGGCATTGAAAGGAGATAAATCTTCAAGAAACATGAATCCGACTGTCGCCACAACGAGCAAAAGCGCCGTTATGCTGATCAAAAAAATGACCCGCTTATATCGCCTATCCAAATCCATCCATCGGCTATACAAACCGGCCACCTCCGTATAAAAGTTTTTCTATTTCTATTCCTTTGCTTGGTCGGTTGTAAACCTATCCATGATTATTAATGAAAAATCCGCATGCACACCAATTTCTTGGCATTGCATGCGGATTCTTTATTTTACCGGCACAGTTACAGTCACCTTGAACAGATCCCCGTCCAAGTCGATTTTCATTGTCCCGCCGTGCATGTCGACGATTGATTGCGCGATGGCTAAACCAAGGCCAGAGCCGTCAGTATGACGCGATGTATCTGCACGTTTGAAGCGTTCGAACAGTTCATCGACATTTTCACCGAGTTCATATTTCGTAATGTTTTTTACGATGAACTCTGCTGACTCTCCTACTTTTCTGAGCGTCAAGTAAACGCGGGTGCCCGGCAATGCATATTTAATCGCATTCACAATCAGATTATCGAGAACACGCCACCATCTTTGGCCGTCCACATAAGCAACGAGCATATCGTCCGGAAGCGTCGTCCGGAAATCGAGTCCCGACTCAGCAATGTCTTCCGCATGCTCAGCAAGTGCTTGTTGGAGCAATTGCGTCAAATCGACACGCTGCTTATGCAGTTCCAGATTGCCGCTCGCCATTTTCGACACTTCGAATAAATCCTCGATGAGCGTCTTCAGCCTTTGCGATTTCTTATCTAAAATGTCGACATATTTCGCACGATCTTCCGGTGTAATTGTTTCATCTTTCAAAAGATCGGTGTACGTGATAATCGATGTCAACGGTGTACGCAGATCGTGGCTCACATTCGTGATCAATTCCGTTTTCAGCCGCTCGCTTTTCGCCTGCTCCGTCATGGACACCCGCACGCCTTCTCGAAGATTGTTCAAATTTTTGGCGTGATCGGCAAGTGGTGAGCGGCCTTCGATTTTAATGTCTTCATTCAGACGCCCCGAAGCCATTTTTTCTGTATCAATGATAATCCGATTCAAGTAAGCAGAACGTCGGATAAAAATATAAAGCGCTGGCAAGCCAAGGAACAGGACACAAAAAATATAAATGATGAAGAAAACCCCATACATGAACATACCAACAAATCCGATTCCCGCCAAGAAAAATCCGATAAGCAGGATGAACGACTGAACGCCGATCGACTTTTTCAGGAACATCTCACGGATTGCTCTAAAGAATTGGAGCGTGAAACTGTTTTTTATGTCCTTCGCCAATACACCTTCCCGCTTCCATCGTTCCACACTGTTCACAAGCTGAAATGCAAGCAACGCTGTCATGAGGACACCGGCAATAAAGAAGGTGCCGAGCCAAATAACCCAGCTTTCCAGCCTTTGTTGCGTAAAGAAGTTCAGCAGATTGTAGGACTCGCCATTGATGAATTCCAATAAAATCAACGCTGACATGAAAAACGCCGCTACTTTTACATCGATCTTTACGTCAGAATACCAATCTGCAATCGGTGTTCCGGTTACCCATTCCTTCTGAAATCTCATGCCTGTTAATAAGGAGATGAGCGCCAGCAAGCCAAGGACCCAAAAAGCATACATGCCATATTTGCCCCTGTTGAAATCCTTATATTGGGCATATAAAGCACCGCCTTTTTCAAAGGCCGCCTTCGGAACGATGACAACTCCTTCAAAAGACTGCACGGGATTTGCCATGGCAGTTATTTCTTCATCGGAAACATGAGCATCTTCGTAATAATTAATATAAGGCGTTGTCCATTCTGAATAGCGTCCCGGTAATGAGTTCGCCTTGAAGTAGTGACTATTTTCATTGAAGCTCTTTTTATAAACAGCAGGCTTCGAAATATCACCATAAGAAAACGTCTCACCAGTATCTACATTCTTTAATTCATAGGCGACATGTAATGAATAGGATTTGTTTTTTATTTCCTTTAAATAATTTTCTAAAACCTTTTCTTTCTCTTTACGGATTTTCGCCTCTACATGGCCATCTTCCTCAAAGTTCTTTCGGATATCTTCCAATTTCATATCCCGTTCTTCAATCAACGTCTGCCTTAATAAGTCATTGTTAGCTTCTTTTGCATCGAAAATTCTTTGTGCGTATTGATCATGGATATTAGCGAGCTGGTCTGCCAATGTGCCATAACGAGTCTGATGCTCTTCAATTTCGCTATCGGATACTGTAATTTTCTTCTTCGCCTCTTCTATGTTGATTGGATTTAGAACAGAAGGACCAATCACATCATAAAACTCGTCTAACCGCCACTTCATATCATCAGAATCGGAAAAGCCCTTTCCGAATAACCCCGTTCCTTGTCTTGCAAATGAAAGACTGGCGAGCAGCACAATCGTAACAAGCGTAGCCCATATGAGTAGAAGTACTTTATTTTTCATCAGGCTGTGCCCCCTCTAATGATGCGCGTGAAATAAGCGATTGCCCGCGAAGAACGTTCCCAGCCGCTTTCAATCATGTCGAGAATGTGAGGGAAACAATATCCAATAGTGACGACTGCAATGCAAATGGAGAAAACTGAAAAAACTATACTCCAATCACTTCTCGATTTTGTATCCAATGCCCCACACCACCTTTACATATCTCGGATTTTTTGGGTCCGCTTCGATTTTCTCGCGAATTTTACGGATATGGACCGCCACAATATTTTCCGCATTATACGCTTCTTCATTCCATACACGCTCGTAAATTTCATTTATTGAAAACACACGCCCCGCGTTTTTCATAAGCAATTCTGTAATCTTGTATTCGATTGGCGTCAGCTTTACCGGTTTCCCATCGACCGATAACTCTTTTGCATCTTCATCGAGCGCCAATCCATCAATCTCAATCTTTTTCTGGCCCTCGTATGTACCGAACTGGACATACCGCCGCAGTTGCGACTTGACGCGAGCCATCAACTCAAGCGGATGGAACGGTTTCGTCACATAATCATCCGCGCCAACAGACAATCCATGGATTTTATCCGTATCCTCCGCCTTCGCGCTAAGCATGATGATCGGAATATTTTGCATCTCACGGATTTTAAATGTCGCCGTAATCCCATCCATGTTCGGCATCATAATGTCGAGGATAAGCAGATGAACTTCATTCGTTTGGAGCAAATCAAGCGCCTCTTTCCCATCCGCCGCTTTTAACACGCTATAACCTTCATTTTTCAAATAGATCTCAATCCCATCGCGGATCTCTTTATCATCATCCGCCACGAGCACTGTGAACTTAGCCATCATCCGCACCTCGCTTTCCTCTATGATACCAATTGTAATGGTTAAATCTTAACAATTCATGATGGGAATTATGAAGAAATTCTTAAGATGGCTGTTGTTAGGCTTAAGATTGTGTCTGGTAAATGGTTTAGTGGTGATAAAGTCGGTATGAGTGGTGATAAACTAGCCCTGAGCGGTGATAAACCGATGAAAGTCGGTGATAACTGCCTGAGAGTCGGTGATAAACTCTGTCAAGTCGGTGATAACGTCTTGCACACCCGAGATAAACTCTCCTCCACGTAAAAAAGCTGCTCATCAGTATCCCCTGATGAGCAGCAACGCATATTCCCTACCGAGCAAATCGATATTGCACAACCGATACAACAGCAATCGCTGCCCAAACGACCGCACTTGCCACCCCCAACACTATCAATCCATTCGAAAAGGAGAATGCAAAGTTTTTTGTAATGACTGCAAGTTCATTGGACACTATTTTCGGAACGGCGAAGTATTGGAATGGCTGGTAAGGCGCCCAAGGGGACGCAACCATTTGCGATGATGAAAAAGATGAAGAAGAAATAGTGGCTCCTTCGCCTCAAACGACCGAGGTGGAGAATGAGGAGGAGGCTGAAATCACTTTTAAACCCGACCTTCAAGCATACTACGACAATGACAGTGTTTGGATGTCTTATGACAAGCATTGCTGGGAATCTGCGGATAAAAAGTGTTCATTGAAGCCGACGCCTGCACAGGAAATGTTAGAACATGAACGCGCCAATCAAGTTAAGCCTGGGGAGGAAATTAGATTTCGACTCTCTGTGACTCCTGAGTTAAAGGATTTCCCACAACCTAATGCATATGAAGTGCTCATCCATAAAGACGGCGAAACAACAACTGTGGAAGTGAACGGCGACACAGCAAAAGTGCCCACGGTCGAAGGAAGGTATTTCATGTCCGTCAAAGCGATATGGAGTGACGATGTGAAAGGTGAAGCGGTTTATGCGTTTTTATTGTCGGTGAAAGAGGAGTAAGCGAATGAATAATCATCTCCCAGTTGAACAAGCTTTGCATATACGGGAGGTGAACTGACTTGGCAAAAGAAAAGAAAATCAAAAAAGGCAATACGCTGGATCGTGAGGAATTTGGGTATGGATTCGATATTAGTCCTGATGATATGGACGTCATCGGGAAGAACGACAACGTGAAAAATAAAAACAACAAGACGGAAGAAGACCGAACCGACCAAAAGCGCCCGCCTACGAATTGGTAAATACTTATTGATTTCTCCGAATCAAACGACTATAATCATTTCAACTACATCTTACTAAAGGCAATGAGAGGGAAAAGTAAAAAGAGGATGTCGCCTAGAGAGCTTCTGACGGTGGAAATGAAGCGGACAAATCTTTTGAACATGATCCTTGAGCCGCGCACTGAACGTCTTTGGACTAGTAGGATGCGACGAGAGTTGGCGCTTGTTATCCACGTCAAAGTATAACGCTTTTTTGGCGTGTACTTTTGAAGGCAATTAGCGTTAGCTAGTTGTGAAGTAAGGTGGTACCACGGGTTATAAACCCCGTCCTTATCGGTTTTTATCGATAGGGACGGGGTTTTTTATTTTATTCAGAGGAGGAAATTACATGAGTGTATTCATTGGAGGGGCTTGGCCGTATGCGAATGGGTCGCTGCATCTTGGACATATTGCAGCATTGCTGCCGGGGGATATTTTGGCGAGGTATTACCGGTTGAAAGGTGAGAAGGTTCTTTACGCTTCGGGAAGTGATTGCAATGGGACTCCTATTTCGATACGGGCGAATGCCGAAGGAGTGTCTGTTAAGGAAATTGCGGACCGTTACCATACGGAATTTATAGTTTGTTTTTCGAGATTGGGATTCTCGTACGACATATACACGCGGACAGACGGAAGGTTTCATCATCAAGTTGTCCGGAATGTATTTTTAACGTTATTGGACCGCGGTTTTATTTTCAAAAAGGAAGTGGAACAAACATATTGTGAGTTTGACGAGCGTTTTCTTCCCGACCGATTTGTCGAAGGGATTTGCCCATATTGCGGAAGCCGAGCGCGTGGCGATCAATGCGACAATTGTGGTTCCATTTTAGATCCGCTTGATTTAACGGAGCGCACATGCAAGCTTTGTGGGAATGAACCTACCGTTCGGAAGACAGAGCATTTTTATTTCGAATTAAGCGCTTTTCAAGATGAACTTGAACAATATGTTACGGATGCGAAAGCTGAAGGAAGATGGCGGGAAAACGCGATCCATCAATCTGAGCGTTACTTACGGGAAGGCCTTCGTGACCGTGCCGCTTCAAGGGATTTGGCGAACGGTGTCGGCATTCCTGTCAGAGGCTATGAGGATAAGAAAGTGTATGTGTGGATCGAGGCGGTGACGGGCTATTATTCCGCGAGCCAGGAGTGGGCCGCATTGAACCGCACCAATTTTGAAGAGTTTTGGAATGAAGATACAGTCTCCTACTATGTGCACGGCAAAGACAACATCCCCTTCCACACGATTATTTGGCCAGCCATTCTAATGGGGATTGGCAAAGAGGACGCATTGCCGACGCATGTCATTTCCAATGAATATTTGACTTTGGAGAAGCGAAAATTGTCGACGAGTCAAAACTGGGCAGTTTGGGTGCCGGATATTTTGGAACGTTATCATCCCGATTCATTACGGTATTTTTTGACCGCGAATGCACCGGAAAACCGGGATGCCGACTTCTCGTGGCGGGAGTTCATTTATAGCCATAACTCGGAGCTGCTAGGTGCATACGGGAATTTCGTGAACCGGACGTTGAAATTTATCGATAAGTCGTTTGACGGGGTTGTGCCCGTTGCAGTGATTAATGGAGAAATTAAAAAGACCGTTGTGCAGCTTTACCGCATTGTCGGCGAGCGCATCGAGACGGGGCATTTTAAAGAAGCGATCGAAACGATTTTCGATTTCATTCGACGAGCTAATAAATACTTCGACGATGAAAAGCCCTGGATTCAGATCAATGAGGATGAAGCGGCATGTGCACGGACGATGGCAACATGTGTATATATTATTGCAAACTTAGCCCAGCTCCTCTCCCCTTTCCTACCGTTTTCAAGTGAGGATGTGCAAACGATGCTTAAACTGCGAAAACCCGAATGGAAGGAAATCGAACTCGGAGAATTGACATTGGCATATGTGAAGCCGCTGTTTGAACGAATTGATGTTGGGCAAATCGATGTTGAATTGGAGCGGCTGAAGGAGCAATCTTCAAAACAGGTATGATTTATGGCCTTCTCATATTTTGAGAGGGCTTTTGATTGCCTACTAAATGGTTGAACGTTGATAAAGATAAGCTGAGTAGTGATAAACTCCCCTCCTCCACAATTTTCAATAAACAAGTGCATTCCTCCACTTGATTTGAGACAATAAACAGACAAAGGAAAAGGCTGGAAGGGGGATGGCTGTGAAAGAACGTTATTTCTGGGCGGCACTTGGACTTATTGCAATCAGCTGGATTGTGAATTCATTATATGCACATTCGAAACAATTGGAAGAGCCCATTTTTCTGGATCATTATTTGGAAACGACAACAGATGAACAAGACCATAACTATGTCACCTTCTTTTACTTAGCGAATAAAAACGATCACTCGCATATCAATTACATAAGATTAGGTGATGTCGAAGGCTTTCCGCAAGGCGACTATTTCTTTACGAGCACCACCGCTCCTCATGCAATCGACACTTATAGACATCAAGAGCTGAGAAGCATAAACGTCAAATTACGGTCGTTCAGCGATAATACAGAGATACAGTCATTCAATGAAATGGCTGTGTTTTATTCAGACGGAAGATCATCAACCGCGTCCATCGGGGAAGTGATCGTCCATCCACAGCAGTACTATGAGAATGACGATACTAGAGCGTTGGAGCAACCATCTAGCGGAAGCAGCAATGACGGTTCGAGTTGGGATACATTCCGAGCAACAGAGACGTTGGCAATCGAGAAGATCGACTTCCCTTTCAATGAACCGATCGAAGACCGATTCAACTTCACGATCAGCGGAAAACAAACAGAGCAATCGCTGGATTCCCTTAAGCTTCCAATTCATTTGGAAAAAGATAAATCTGTGACATTGAGAGTCAATTTTAAAGAAAAAAGTTTCGTGAACCCTTTTGCTTTCGCCATCCGTATATCTGGAACAACTACGGAAGGAAAACCATTCACGAACTACACTCACTACAATTTGTTTCCGTATTTAACACAGGACGACGTCAATCGAATCATCGAGGAGAAGACTGGGAGGGGTTTAGGTGAATAAAGCATTGCGCTATATGTTTTGGGGTTACCTTCTCATTTTCTTCCGGCTTCATGTCATGATTGACCTACTGATGGATCCTCTCGGATATTATTTAATCTACGCGGGCTGCTCTAGGCTAGTGGATGCTTTTCCGAAAGCGAAAAAGGCGATGACTATTGGATTGTTAGGAATGTTCATATCCTTGCCTTCTGTATTTGTGAATCTATCCGATACCACGTTGCCTACCGGATGGACCGCTTATGGGACCCTTCTATTAGTACTTAAATTGGTGATTACCTATTATTTATTCAATATATTAATTGACGCAGCGAAAATGGTTGGCAATCATGCGCTGCAGCATCGGACGAAAAACACTTATAAATTTTACATTACTATTCATCTTTTCACCTTGGCACTCCTATCGTTTTCAATGAATATAGCAGGCGATGGGTGGATCGCTTTATCCTTAATTTCAACAATCGGTGTTCTTATCATGGATATTCTGTTTTTACTATTGATCGGTGCTATTCGACGCGTTTCACCTAAAGATCATCGAATCGATTATTCTATTTAGCATATATTTGATTAGAATGGAGGTTATCATTTGTTCAAAAACAATTCAAACCAAGTTCGCGCGGGATGGCTGATCTTTTTGGCGTTCGCGTCGATGTTCATCGCACAGCAAATTTTCGCGCTGCCTGGAGGAGTTTTGCTCGCAATTGTCGATTTCCCGTTTCAAGACGGTAATTACGATATGGATATCATGGCCGCCTTTAACAGACATCCTTGGATTTTTCTATTAACCCAAGGCGGCGGGACAGTTGGCGGAATGCTTGCAACGGTGTTGCTATGGCGTTTTGTCAATAAAGGAACGTTGAAAGAGTTGGGCTTCAGAGGGTCGCTGAAAGATTTAGGTTTCGGCCTCTTGCTCGGAGCTGTGTCCATCGCTATCATTTTCTTTATTCTATTGGTTTCCGGTAATGTGATAATGCTTAACTCATTCACGGATCCCGAGTTTTCAGTGTATGCATTATCGTTTCTTGTTCTATTCATTCTCGTCGGCTTTTTTGAGGAAATGTTTTTTAGAGGGTACGTCATGTCGACGATGGAGAGCCGCGGGAATCCGAAATGGCTGGTGTATGTTGTCTCTGCTGTCGTTTTCAGTTTGGTGCACGGTACAAATCCGAATGTCAGCGTATTGGGCTTGGTCAATATCGCATTGGTCGGCCTTTTATTCGCCTATATGTTTGACGCGACAAAGAGCTTGTGGCTGCCAATCGGCTATCATATTACGTGGAATTACTTTCAAGGGAATGTTTTTGGATTTGCAGTGAGCGGAACTGCGCCACATGGGATTTATAATGTGTCGGTGGAAGATGGGAATGCTTGGCTGACTGGCGGCGCGTTCGGATTGGAAGGCGGCCTTTTGGCAACGTTGCTTATTATTCTTGGGTATTTCGCGACGAGGATGTATGTGAAGATGAAAGCGGAGTAAACCTGAAGGCTGCCTATTGAATGGCAGCCTTCTCTTTTCGCCCACTAAACGTCAAAACGAGGATTCCGCCTAATAGTAGGGCGATTCCGCTCCATGAAACAAGATCCAGCCTTTCCCCTACGACGATTACGCTTAAAATAGCGGCGGTTAACGGTTCGGCCAAAGAAAGTGTCACGGCGGATGACGAAGGGATATGCCGCAATCCGGTGGAAAACAGGATATATGCTACACTTGTTGTCGCAATTCCGAGGTAAATCATTGTAGATATGCCGGGAATAGTGAGCAATCCTTCCGTTTCGAAGATGAAAAGGAATGGCATAAGCATGATTGCGCTCACCGAGAATATGACGGCGACAGAAGGGATTGCATCCGCTTTCTCCAACACTTCCTTGTTGAATAAAGTATAATATGCAAATAAAAGTCCTGCGAATAAAGATAGCGAGACGCCGATTGGATTGACGACGAGCCCTTCTTTATTCGAAAACAATAAGACGCAACCGATAATGGCAAGGGATGTTGCCGTCAGCCATATTTTTGTCGGACGCTTTTTTAGGAACAACAATTCAATGAGCCCGGAAAACATCGGTGCACTTCCGATTGCAACTACCGTTCCGATAGCAATCCCCGTCAGCCGGATTGACGTGAAAAAGCAGTATTGGAAAACCGCCATTGCCAATGCTGAAAGAATCGTTGCTTTCCACGGCCAGTCTCGAAAATCGATTTTCCGGAGAATAAGCATAATGACGAGCAATGTGAAGCCGCCGACCGCAAGCCTCGAGGCTCCTACCGCCAATGGATGGACCGTTTGCGGCATGAAAGTTTGCGCAGTGCCGGTCGTCCCCCAGAGCACCGCCCCTAGTAGGACAACTATGAATGCTATGCGTTGTGACAAAGAAATCCCCTCCCCCAATATATTGAATATATCATGATATTGAAGGAGGGTGTATGAATTCTCACAATTATTTAGTTGTTTGACTCTATCGTTTTTTTCAGCTTCGCCAATAGCCCATCCCAGCCTCCGGACATGCGCGGCCGAACGACATCATGCGATTCGCCGAACTCCGTTTGCTTGCCATCCTCCCAACCGGCATGAATGAAGGTCAATTCAGTTTGGTCATTGATGTCCTTCAATTCAAAGTGAACTTGCCAGTCTTTTCCCCAGTCGAATGAGAGACGATTTGGCGGTTGGACTTCAGTTACTTTACATAGTGATTCTCCCCATGGACCCGCTTGCAAAGTGAACTCCTTCCCTTCTACTGGTTCCATATCACTGGGCATGAACCAAGCGCCGATTCCTTCTGCTGTTGAGACGTACGGCCAAACCGTTTCGATTGGTGCATTGATAATGATGTTTTTTCTAATTTCTGTTGTAGACATTGGGTTCTCTCCTTAATTTAACGAATGAAATCAATCCTTTGAAACAACTCTCGAATCTCAGGATGAATCTGATTCTCTTCCTTCATTATTATATCTTCTGTTTCGATATCTTTGAACACATCGTGAATTGATTGTAATTGATTCATTTGCTCAGCTGTCGGCGGCTTGTTGATTAGTTGGTTCAACATGTTTATCGTGTCATCTAAAGAAACATTCAGCTCCCGATTCAACTCCGAGGCCATCTCCAGCAATCGCTCAGCATTAAAAGCATCTTCTAAAATCGGCTCCATGATCGCCCTTCTCTCCTCATTGTCCTGAAGAGTATTCTCACTAGCTTCTAGAACCGGCAACATTTTAGTTGTAAATGCCATGTCCATTAATTCATATGCATCGTTGAAAAAGGCATAGGAGGCTGGCTGGTTATACTGATCATTTATATTTTCTTTCTTATAAAAGGTTTCCTTCTGATATCCATTTTCATTTTTGTCGTATGAGAATTTCTGTACTATTCTATCAGAATGTGACCTCATAATCATCACGATTCCCGGTTTCCTATCAAGTCTTGTCGTACTGAAATCAATCGAACCGAGCTGAACAAAGTCATCAAAAAGCGGGTAGGTTTTATCGCCGTCTTTCACTACTAACAACCAGGTCTGTCCATCATCCCAAGCAAAGACCCCATTTTCCGTTTTGCCTGCATTCACGTATAATTCGATTACTTCCTCCTCGCCATCCCCATCCATGTCCAAAGTAGCTGACTTATAAAGCGTTTGTGGATATTTTTCAATATCTTTTGCTTCAATCATCGAGTAATCATTACTCACTTGTTGATTCAAGTCTAGCTCGAGCGCTCTCTTTTCCTTCTCTAACGTATTAATAAGAGAATCTTTTTCTGATGATATTTGCTCGATTTGCTTTTTCAGTTCATTAATTTCAGTTGTCTGATCTGCGTTTGTCTGGTCCGTGCACCCGCTCAGTATACCGACCAAGCATACACTTCCTAGCAATAGCCTCCTCATTCCCAATCCCCCTATATTTATCAATACGACACTTCCTTTATTGGTACGTTCTTAACGACTAATTTGTTTCAATAGTTGGAAATCAACTGATGTGATGTCCCCCTTCAATGAAACAGCCCCGATTCCCGTGATTTTTTTAACAATTGATGGGTTTTCCGGTTCACGATCTTTTTCAGGAAGATGCCTACTAAAAAAAAGACGATTCCTGTAATGAACAGAAATGCGATGTCCGTTATGACCCGTTGCCAAACAATGCCGCCGACTGCTTCTCTCATTAAATCAATCGCATATGTGAACGGGAGGCCGGGATTGATCCATTGGAAAAAGCTCGGCAAGAGCGCAACTGGATATGTGCCGCCGGAACCGGCAATTTGCAGAACGAGCATGATGATCGCAAGCGCCTTTCCGACATCTCCGAATAAAGAGACGAGCGTGTAGACGAATATCATGAACACCGTACTGATGAATAGTCCGAAAACGATGAACCAGACTGGATCCTTTGCATGAACACCAAGGATTACGAGATCGCCGACTGTAACGATAAGAGTTTGGAGCAGACCGATAGCGAGGAATGTAAATAGACGCCCTGCGTAAATATGTCTGCTGCTCATCCCATCCACATTTTCAGCATCCGTAGCAAGAAGGGAGATGAGAAGTAGGCAGCCAACCCAAATAGCAAGCACAGTGTAAAATGGCGTCATGCCTGTTCCGTAATTTTCGATAGGGAATAATTTATTTTCATTTAACAATATCGGTTCCTCAAAAAAGCTGCGCTCCGCTTGCGGATCATTCCGAAGCAACTGGATAATTTCATTAATGTCCGTTTCACCTTGGATGGTACGAATTTTGTCAGCAAGATTTCCCACTCTATCCGAGATGTAAGGGTACTCGTTCAATGCTTTTTCCGACAACTCGGTTCCCTCAGTTATATGCTTAGAGGTACTTGCCAGAATGCGCTCCACCTCAGGGACAGTCGATTGTATTGACGTCAGCAACGATTTAGCCTGTTGGAGCGTTTTTTTGGCGCGTGCTGTTTCTGCGATGACGGTTGGCTCGATTGTATTTTTATATTCATCAAGAAACTGATCAAGTCGTACGGTTGCATTCTCTGATAACCTTTCTAAATCTACCAATGTTTGCTTCAATTGCTGTTGCCTACCTTCAACTAATCCATTAAGCGAGTTAGCATTCGTTTGCACTTCTTCCAGCAAATTTTGTAAGTCCGTCGTCTTGTCGAGCGCATTTTGCAATCTCTCTTGCCGCTCCACATTTGGCTGTTCTTCGTTGCTTGCTACATCTTGCAACCACCGGAGATCCGCTTCCACCGATCCAATATTCTGGATTGTCTCCGTCATTTTAGTATCTAGCTGTTCTTTCACACGGTCAATTTCTGTAAAATCCAATTTGACGTTACTCACTTTTCCTAAAAACTCGTTCGTTTCCTTCGAAATTGCAGACGCGCGTTGCAAATCACTATTCACCTTAGGTGCAATTTCATTCAGCCTAGCTTCCGCACTATCCAAAAAGGTCAATGTACGGTTCACCGTCGTCAATCCATCTGCAATCGATTGTTTTGCTGTCGGCATTTTCAATTGCGCTTTATGAATCAAGTCTTGTGCTGACACTGCATCTCGTGTTGTGTTTTTCAGCAAATCATGAATTTGGGGCAGTTGCTCTTCCATATTAAAAATATAGTTCTCGAATTTTTCGATATCCGGCATATCGTGTTGAAGCTCAATGCCTAGCCGATTAAACTGATCAAAAATGACGCCGTTCACCGTCGAAATGAATTGCCTGCTCACTCTATCGACAATGACGCTTGCACCTTTTTCAGTAATTTTTGGGGCAATGGAATTGATTTTTTCATTCACATAATAATCGATCTCCGCTTTCTCGGGATGATCGGAAATGACGGAACTGAGCTTCACCGAAAAATCCTGCGGGATAATTAACACCGCAAAATAATCCCCGTACTCAATCCGTTCCATCGCCTTTGAACGAGTGGTGAATTGCCAATCCATATCCCGATTTCCTTTTAACGTATCAACAAGCTGCACGCCGACATCGATATGCTCACCTCGTACGTCCGCTCCGACATCTTCATTGACGACGGCGACCGGCAGTTGACTTGTTTTACCATAAGGATCCCATGTCGCATAAATATTGAACCATGCATACAAGGATGGAAGAAAAATGAGTCCGCCAATCAACACAGCCGCGACCCAGTTATGGCTAATATTCTTAACGTCAGTCATGAAAATGGACCAGCTCTTTCGCATATCGCTCCCTCTTTCAACAATCATTCATTTGAAAATAGCATACCCGTTTTCAAGGGAAATCAGCTTGCCATATAAAACGGCTCTTGAACGTTCAATAGTCCTATGATAGACTGAAAGGCAGGCTTTTTGCCACGTGGTTCGCGAACCTCCCACGAAAAAAAACTAAGGAGAAATGAATATGAAAGTAAAAATGATGGCAACGAGCGGTATTATCGCTGCGTTGTATGTTGCTGTGACGTTTTTGATTGCCCCGTTCGGATTCACAAACATCCAGTTCCGCTTGTCTGAGATGTTCAATCATCTCGTTGTGTTCAATAAAAAATATATCGTCGGTGTCGTTCTAGGCGTATTTATCGCCAACATGTTCTTTTCCGAACTTGGACCGATTGATCTTGTATTCGGGGTCGGGCAATCCGTACTCGCCCTGTCGATTACAATCCTATCCGCCAAGTTCATCGACGGGTTATACCGACGGATGTTTTTCAATACAATTGTCTTCACGTTTACGATGTTCCTCATAGCTTGGGAATTGAACATCGCATTGGAGTTTCCTTTCTTACTAACATGGCTCTTTGTCGCTGTTGGCGAATTCGTCGTCATGGCAGTTGGCATTCCTGTTATGGTCGCTTTGGATAAACGGCTCAATTTCAGCAAACTCATATAAAAAACGAGGATGGCATTACATAATGCCACCCTCGTTTTTTTCTTACGCTTCATCTAAATATGTGCTGCCGAAATGCGTTTTCAAAAGCCAAGAATGAAAAAAGTATTCCCCTATACTTACGAGTACCCCTGCAAAAAATGCTTCTCCCATAGAATCCGTATATCCAAGCAAATGTAATCCCCCCATAAAACGATAAACCCTAACAACACATCTCCAATTGTCGCAGCCATATTGCCTATTTTCGGGAGTAACATCATATCGCCTAAATAGGAAATGACTAATAAAGCGATTCCTAAAATGGTTGAGTGCCAAAAAGAAACACCGTTAAACAATGTTAAAACAATCCATAAAATCGGGAAAATCAATATTGCTTTTATTAAAATAGATCTTCCATGGTTCACGTTAGATTCTTCGTTCAAAATGATCAATACCTCCATTCGTCTATTACTTTTTAAACTGCCCAAATACATGCAAAGTATCATTCGTTTATAATGTAAAGAAAACAGAAGGAGAGTTTTGGTATGTATATGACAATTGAAGAAACTGCAGAATATTTAGGGATGCCAATTGAGCAAGTTCGGAAGTACGTTTGGGCAGGACGCATACGATCCGTGCACGACGGCGATCAATACCTTATTAATCAAAGTCAGTTTGGCACTTATTTTAATCAGCTCGAAACGTTAAAAAGGCAGATTGAAGACTATTTGAGTGAACCGTTGCCTCCAGATCTTGATATTAAAGACGAGGATTAAAAGTCGGTAACAAGGGTAAAATGAAAACAGGGATGTGTTCTAGTCAGAAAGACACAATTTTTTCATTCAGCCCAAACCGGATTCACAATCCGCAATTTTCGATTTACTCCTACTGGACACCTATAGGATGCACCTTATACGTATTTATAAAAAAATAAAACAAGCTATTTGTGTACGTGTTTACTTTTTCACCCCTTTTGCTTTCCTGCTATATGATTGGTATAGTATGTAGTCGTTTCAAAAATTCATGATCCATAGGGGGAAACATGCGAAAAATATCAAATGTATTTTATATAACAATTGGCCTGATCATCTTGGCGGTCGGCTACGGAGTGACTGCGGCGGAAAGTTTTGAAGCCGTCACAACTTCCATAAAATCCTTCGTTTCATCTTCATTCGGATGGTATTACATGCTACTGCTATCATTTCTTCTTGTGCTTAGCCTATTCTTCATCTTTAGTCCATTTGGAAAAGTGCGTTTAGGCCAAGACACGGACCGTCCATCGTTTACGACAATCACCTGGATTGCAATGCTATTCTCCGCAGGTATGGGTATCGGTTTAGTCTTTTACGGGGCAGCTGAACCATTATCCCATTACGCCATTAATCCAGCGACGGCCGAACCAAATTCAGACGCAGCCTTCAAAGAAGCGATGCGCTACACATTCTTCCATTGGGGATTGCATGTATGGGCGATGTACGGAATTGTCGGTCTTGCACTTGCCTATTTCCAATTCCGCAAAGGAGAACCGGGGTTAATTTCAGCAACATTGAAGCCGATTTTCGGTAAAAAAATGGAGGGACCATGGGGTGTCCTCGTCGATGTTCTTGCCGTATTTGCAACAGCTTTTGGCGTTGCCACTTCTCTCGGCTTCGGTGCTGTTCAAATTAACGCAGGGCTGGATTATCTTTTCGGCTTTACTATCGGATTCTCTTCACAACTGATTATAATTGCAGTCGTCACAGTACTCTTTGTCATGTCGGCTTGGTCGGGGCTTGGCAAAGGGATTAAGTACTTGTCGAATACAAATCTGGTTCTTGCCCTTGCCATATTAGGCTTCGTCCTCATCGTTGGACCGACTTTACTTATTTTCAATGTGTTCACTGATTCAATTGGAGGCTATCTTGCCAACCTCGTTTCGATGAGTTTCCGTACGGCACCGTTGAACGATGCTCATCGCGAATGGCTAGAAGATTGGACTATCTTCTATTGGGCTTGGTGGATTTCTTGGGCACCGTTCGTCAGCATGTTCATCGCGCGTGTATCGAAAGGAAGAACAATCCGAGAATTCATGGTTGTAGTCATGTTGGCGCCAACCATTTTGAGCGCTTTCTGGTTCTCAGCTTTCGGAACAACCGCCATCAATATGCAGCGTGAAGGGATTGCAGACTTAGCGAAAGCAGATACCGAATTAACGATTTTTGAAATGTTCCATTCGATGCCATGGTCATTCTTCATATCAGTCGTCGCGGTTCTTCTAATTGCTTCGTTCTTCATCACGTCCGCAGACTCAGCAACGTTTGTATTAGGCATGCAGTCCACGTATGGTTCTTTGACCCCGCCGAATAACGTGAAGATCATTTGGGGTGTTATCCAATCTGCCATTGCGGTCATTTTGCTCTCTGTAAATGGATTGACAGCATTGCAGAACACCATCATCATTGCCGCCTTGCCGTTCTCATTTATTATGCTGCTGATGATCGTTTCCTTGATCAAAGCATTGCAAAGTGAACGGCCAAAAAGTGAGCGGCCAAGGAAAAAGAAAGTAAATGACATTGTGTAATAAATACAAAAAGTGGAGGGTGGAATCTAAGATTCCTCCTCCACTTTTTAGTTTAGTACTAGGACCGATTCATGTTGACGAATGATATGCAACAAGTCTGCAATCATTGCACTTCCTGTTGGATACATGCCGGCACCAGGACCTACCAAAGTTAATGGTCCTAGATATTCGGTATCTACGATGATTGCGTTGTCGACACCGTCTATACTGAATAGCGGATGATCAGCCCCGATTAAAACTGGCCCTACCGTTGCTTGCAGCTTCCCTTTTTCGTCCTTCCAAATATCAGCTACATGACGATAGCGAAGATCACCTTTGGATGCATCGATAATATCGATTGACTCCAAATGATCAATTCCGATAACTGGTACGTCCTCCCAATCGGGCTGTCTGCCGAAAGCGAGCGAGCTTAAAATCATCAGCTTGCGGAACGCGTCCGTACCATCCACGTCATCCGCAGGATCCGCTTCCGCGTACCCGTTTTTCTGGGCATGCAAGAGAGCTGCTTGGAACGAAGAACCTTCTTTACGCATTTTCGTCAAAATGAAATTTGACGTCCCGTTTAAAATACCTTGAATCCGTTTAATGCGGTCGCCTGCAACAAGATTTGTCACTGTCCGAATAATCGGGACGCCTCCAGCTGTTGTCGCTTCGAATCCGACTTGCACATTGCGGAACCCTGCATGTTTCAGTAAAGCAGGTCCGTGTTTGGCGAACATCTTTTTATTCGCAGTAATAATGTGGCAGCCCTTCTCAATCGCTTCCGACAAAAACGTATAGGCAGGCTCTTCCCCGACAATTGCTTCGAAGACAACATCGATTTCTGGATTACTCCATATTTCCTGAATGTCGTCTGTGAATTTTGCTCCTTGAATCGGCTTGCGTCTTTTCGCCTTGTCTTTCACAAGGATGGATACGACATCAACTGTGAAACCAGTGCTCTCTTTAATCTCCTCCCGCTTCTCCTGCAGGATTCTATACACACCTTCACCGACCGTACCAAAACCGAGTATGGCCACTTTAATTGACGGCATTATACCACCCTCCTTAACTTTGGTTTATTATTGTAACAATCAATGACGCTCTATTATCGAACTCCGACAGGCGCAGCTTTTTCGATTGCTTGCTTGAGGTCTGCAATCGTATCTTCCGTAGACTCAAGTCCGACAGATAGACGGATCAGTTCCTCCGGCGTTCCTGTCTTTTTCAAATCTTCAGCAGACAATTGCTGATGTGTCGTCGAAGCTGGGTGGATGATTAGAGATTTTGCATCCCCTACATTCGCTACGTGTGACCATAACGTAATATTGTCGATTACTCTGCGACCGGCTTCACGGCCGCCTTTAATTCCAAAGACGATGATCGAACCGAAGCCATTTTTCAAGTATTTCTTAGCATTTTCGTACGTCGGATGATCTTCCAAACCGGCGTATGTCACCCACTCGACGGATGGATGAGATTTCAGGAACTCAGCCACTTTAACTGCATTTTCATTATGGCGTGTTACGCGCAAATGAAGTGTCTCAAGTCCTTGCAGGAAGTTGAATGCACTGTCTGGATCTAGGCAAGGTCCGAAATCGCGCAGTAATTGGACACGTAGCTTCGTCGCAAATGCAGCCGCCGCAGTGTCAATGCCGTAGCGGAGTCCGTTGTATGTTTGATCCGGCTCAGTGAAGCCCGGGAACTTGCCTCGCGTCCAGTCGAATTTCCCCGCGTCTACAACGACACCGCCGATTGTCGTTCCGTGACCGCCGATCCATTTCGTCGCGGAATGAATGACAACGTCCGCCCCGAACTCGATTGGATTCGATCCGTATGGAGATGCAAATGTGTTATCGATGATGAATGGGATTTCATTCTCATGCGCAATGTTTGCGACCGCTTCGATATCGAGCACTTGAAGGCTCGGGTTCCCGATCGTTTCAGCGAAGACCGCTTTTGTTTTGTCCGTTATCGCAGCACGGAAGTTTTCAGGATCTTCTGCATCGACGAATTTCACATTGATGCCGTAGCGAGGAAGCGTGACGGCGAATAGATTATACGTACCACCGTATAGGTTGCCCGCAGCTACGATTTCGTCCCCTGCTCCAGCAATGTTCAAAATGGAAAAGGCGATAGCCGCCATACCGGAAGAAAGAGCGACAGCTGCTGTTCCTCCTTCCAAAAGTGCAACTCTTTCTTCAAAGACAGCAACGGTCGGATTCGTGATTCTTGTGTAAATATTGCCTGCTTCTTGCAAGCCGAATAAGTTTTGGGCATGTTCAGTGTCGCGGAAAACGAAAGCAGTAGTACGGTGGATCGGCACAGCACGAGAACCTGTAATAGGATCCGGCTTTTGGCCACCGTGTAAAAGAAGAGTTTCAGGTTGAAGTTTTGTCATTTGTATTACCTCCAGTGGATTTTTGTAAGATGAAAAGGCAATGCGGAGGCGTTGGGGGTTTTTGGAATAAAAAAAATAACCCCTTTCGCTAAGAGAAGGGTTACGCTTTCGCTTATTCCTCCTCTTATCTTTCAGACCGTTTGCACGAATCTGTAGGAAGTAGCACCTTTGCAAGTTCGTCACTTGCCGGTTGCCGGGCATCGCAGGGCCTAGTCCCTCCGCCGCTCTTGATAAGAGTTTGGGTATTCAGTTTTTCATCTTGTTGAACAGTATAGGAGACTCTTTTCGAAAAGTCAAGGGGTGAATTTATTTTTTTCTGAAACTTGCGCTTTGTCTCTGATGTTATAATAATTTTAGTAGTCAGGCCACCGGATGGGTTTGTGTGGATGGATATTTTGAGCGCGGATTCGGATTCTTGAGCGCAAATGCGGACTCTTTGAGCGCATGCGTGGATTCTTGAGCGCGGATGCGGACTCTTTGAGCGCATGCGTGGATTCTTGAGCGCGGATGCGGACTCTTTGAGCGCATGTGAGGATTCTTGAGCGCAGGTGCAGACTCTTTGAGCGCATGCGTGGATTCTTGAGCGCGAAGAAGGCTTCTTTGGACGCGATTCATCCTACCTTGGACGTTGGTTCATATCAATATACTAATTTTGGGGGATTCTTATGACGTTATGGATTTTAGCTACCCTAGTTTGTGGATATTTGGTCGGTTGCCTGCATGGCTCGACAGTTGCACGCTGGATTTCTGGGGTTAATTTGAAAGAGACCGGTGTGAAAAATGCTGGGGCTTCGAATGCGATGATTGTTCTCGGAAAACGGTATGGCGCACTCGTTGCATTGATTGATATCGGAAAAGGGATTTTTGCGGTCATCGCAATTCGATTACTTGCCGATCATTTTGGTCTTTCCGCGGAACAAATCACATTGCTATTATTTATTACCGGTGCATCAGTTATTTTCGGCCATAACTTCCCTTTCCATATGAAATTCAACGGCGGGAAAGGCACTGCAACTGTAATCGGCGTACTATTTGCGATTGATTGGCGGTTTGGGCTCGCCGGGTTTATCCTGTTCATTCTTGTGGCACTCATAACGGATGTACTTGTTTTCGGAGTCATCATGCTTTATATCACTCTTTTAACAATGTCAATTATAGTAGGTAACATGTGGGCGATCCTCGTCGCTGTTTTGCTTTTCTTAATGGCGATCTGGAAGCATATTGAAAACTTCAAACGGATCCGTGAAGGTACAGAGACGCGAATACGCGCATCATTCAAGAAAAAATAGAATTTGGAATGAATGAGCACGTAATTCTATTCAGAAGGATAACATAGTGAAATAAAAGGTATTTTAAGAGGCGAATCCTATTAGGAATTCGTCTTTTTGGTCTATCGTCTTATTTTTATACTTATCAGAATAACATGTTAATATATATGTAATCATGTTCCAGCGACAAAAGGAGGCCATTATGAAGAAAGTTATTTTAGGATTATTACTGACAACAATGTTAGTAGGATGTTCAGAAGAAACAAAAGCTGTTGAAGAGAAATGGGATGTTAGTCCAACTTTTGAAATTCCGGTTACTTTCGGTGATGACACTAAAGGCACGTATATCTTAATCGGAGAGGAAGAGAAATTAGGTTTTTTAATTGGTTCAGGAAAAGTTGGAGAAGCCGAAGCCCAACCAATTATTGCAGAAAAGGGTAATAAATATATGTGGCATTTTTGGGGGGAGAAAGAAGAATTCAGTGGGAAATTAAAAGTTATCGGTATTAACGAAAAAGGAGAAGAACACAAAATCCTTATTAGAGATGCAGGTACGTCTCATAGTGAAAAGGTTTGGGAATATCCGGAAGTTGGAATAAGCCCTAACAATGGAGCTACTACACACGTTCCATCAAATATGGAGTTTCCAACACCGGGTCTATGGAAGTTAGAAGTTTATATTGGCGATAAATTATTCGGAGAAGTTGTTGTAAACGTATTGGAAGTCTAACTCATCTAAATTGCAACAACCTCACGGAGAGATTTCCTCTATCTCTTTGTGAGGTTGTTATGTGAGTAAAACACTGCCCATGAAGCTAAAATCCTCATACCATCAAAAATCCAACCAAATCTTCACAGCCGTCCCTAAAATCAATACCGCTAATATGCCCTGCAATACTTTCGTATTCATCTTCTGTCCCGCTTTTGCCCCTAGTGGAGCGGCGAGGATGCTCGCTACAATCATAACGGCGGCTGGTCCGTAAAGAACTTGATCGGTCACGATCTTCCCTACCGTCGAGCCAATCGATGAGATGAATGTGATGGCGAGTGACGTTGCAATTGTCATGCGTGTCGGGATTTTTAAGACGACGAGCATGATCGGAACTAGAATAAAAGCACCGGCAGCTCCGACGATGCCGGCAGCAATCCCAACAACGAAAGCAAGTACAGCTGCAAGCCATTTATTGAAAACGACTTTATCGGCAGGGATATCATCCAAACCTTTTTTCGGAATGAACATCATGATGGCCGCAATCGTCGCCAAAATGCCATACACAAGATTGATGATTCCTTCCGATATCAAATTGGAACCATACCCTCCGATAAAGCTTCCGACTAAAATCGCGCTTCCCATATAAATGATCAATGTCTTGTTGAGATATCCGCCTTTCCGGTACGCCCACACTCCGGATATCGTCGCGAAGAACACTTGGATTGCACTGATTCCTGACACTTCGTGTGCAGAGAATGCGGCAATTCCGAGCAATGGCGGAATGTATAATAACATCGGATATTTGATGATTGATCCACCAATTCCGACCATGCCGGAAATGAAGGACCCTATAAATCCAATGAGAAAAATTGTAACAATAAATGCCATATCCATAAAATCACTCTCCCTAATTAGGAAAAGGGTATCTGTTTAGATACCCCCACCCTTTATTCAGCTTTCTTAATCCAGAACATGAAGACGCCTGCTTCTTCTTTTTGGTCAATCATTTTATGGCCGCTTGATTTTGCCCATGCTGTCAAATCAGCAACCGAGCCTTTGTCAGTCGCTTGAATTTCTATAATTTCTCCTACTTCCATTTCTTTCATTGTCTTCCTTGCACGTACTACCGGCATTGGGCATGCCAACCCTTTTGCGTCTAATACTTTTTTTACGTCCATTTTGTCATCTTCTCCTTATAATTAATTTGTCACCGTACCGCGCAACGGTTCGGTCCAATTTCCATTTCACGCTGTGTTTCTTCATCAGGAGCAATTTTGCCCATGTTCGTTTGTCGAATTTCTTGGTATGCGTTCGGTTGAGGCGGCAAGTTTCCTGTCACTAATTGACGGAATTCCTGTTCATCCTCAATATTCAAACCGTGGTTATCCGCAAAAAGCTTCCCTAACTTCTTGGACACACTTCCGTCGTCATTCAATTCTTCGATAATCATGAAATGCGCTGGAAGAACAAGAAGATCCTCCGCCAACTCGCGGTAGCGGCTATACAAAGTTTCCCGCAGATCGCCGACCCAATCTTCCGCCAACCCTGCAAGGTCTGGCCTCCCGATTGAATCGATAAATAATATATCTCCTGACAATAAATAAGCTTCATCGACAATAAACGAAGTGGAGCCGATTGTATGGCCCGGTGAATATAGTGCTTGGATATCGATTTTCGATTTCCCGACTTTTATGACTTGGCCATCTTCTAACGGTTCGTATGCAAACATAACTTCTGTCGCGTCTTTAGGCGGCAGCCAGTATGTTCCATTCACGGCTTCGGCAAGCTTACGTCCGCCAGAAATATGATCGGCGTGTAAATGTGTGTCGAGCACATGCGTAATCTTCACGTCTAATTGTTTTGCGAAATCTAGGAAGACATTCGTCATTCTTGTCGCATCTACAATGACAGCTTCACCGTTCGACACAATCATGTAAGAAAGGCATCCTTTTCCGATGCGCACGAATTGATAGATCGCGCCGCCGTCCTTCAAGTCTCCCACCTTCACCGGTTCCAAATATTCGCTCCACGCCTTCATGCCGCCTTGTAAGTAGGAAACATCACGTCCCTCTTCAGCAAGCATTTCCGCGACGAAAACTGAAGAGCCTTCCTTCGCACAGACGACGATGACGTCTTGATCGTTCGGGATTTGATGTAGACTCTCTTCCACACCGTCCAATAGATTGAAATACGGGATATTCAAATGTTGAATATTTTCCCCTTCAATTTTCCAATCGGCGAATGCATCTTCATTACGGACGTCCAAAATAAAGAAGTTCTCTTTATTGATCACCTTTTTTGCAACCTCTGCAGCCGTCATCGGTGTAACTGACATACTATCTCCTCCTATCTAGGTAAGTGCGTTATTGAACAGATTTTTCAATGGGACCTTTCCATCCACTCATGCCGGGTACAACATTTTTTACGTTCTTGAATCCTGCTGCAGCAAGTTTTTGTGCAGCCATGTCGCTTCGATTGCCTGATCGGCAAACAATGCAGATAGAAGCTTCTTTATCTAATTCGTTAAAAGATTTTTCTAGATCACCAAGCGGAAGCGATTGGGCGCCTGGAATATGGCCGAAAGCAAATTCCGCAGTTTCACGGACATCCAATAAAACAATCTCCTTTCGGTTCGAAAGTGCAGTTTCCAATTCTTCATTAGAAATAACATGAGGATAACTCATTTCCTCTTTTTCCTGTCCTTCAGTTTTTCGTAAATAATGGGTAAGCACTCCATCTTTTTCAGTTGTACCTAAGAATTGATGTCCTGAACTTTCCGACCAAGCTTTGAGGTCGGCGGTAGAACCTTTATCGGTTGCCTGGACCTCAAGAACACTCCCGAGTTCCAATTCTTTCATCGCTTTTCTCGTCTTGACGATTGGCATAGGGCATGCCAATCCTTTTGCATCGATTATGTGATCCGCTTTTATCATTTTCCGTCACTCCTAATACCGATGGGGGTATATTTTTCTGCATAAAAAAATTACTCAGTAGGACCTTCCCAAGCCAACATACCGCCAGTCATATTTACTACTCGGTATCCGTAGCTTTCCAAGAACTTCGTTGCCTGCCCGCTGCGTCCGCCGGAGCGACAAACCATAATATATTCCTTTGCTTTATCTAGTTCATTCATGCGGAACTCCAACAATCCTAGAGGGATATTGATCGCACCAGGAATTTCACCTTCAGCTACTTCGTCGACTTCACGAACATCAATAATATTCAGCGTTTGCCCAGCGGATAATTTTGTTTCGATTTCTATTGCTGTCAATTCATTCATATTGTTTCCTCCTATTTAGATAAATAAATTTACATTGCCATCTTGTGCATCAGCTAAATAAGCAGCTACCCCTGCATAGTTAATCCCATCTAGCAATTCATCTTGATGAAGACCTAACAAATCCATTGTCATCGTACAAGCGACAAGTTTAATATCCTGTTCTTGCGCCAGTTCAATCAATTGGGGAAGCGTCATCGCATTATGTTTTTCAATGACGTGCTTAATCATTTTTGGTCCCATTCCAGCCATATTCATTTTCGAGATGCCCATTTTATTAGCACCACGAGGCATCATTTTCCCGAACATCTTTTCAAGGAACCCTTTCTTCACAGGAACCTGTTCTTCTTTACGGAGTGCATTCAATCCCCAAAACGTATGGAAGATTGTCACTTCATGATCGTAAGCCGCAGCTCCATTTGCAATAATATAAGCAGCCATTGCTTTGTCGTAGTCTCCACTGAACAAAACAATGGTCGTCTTTTTCGTTTCTGACAACACAATCATCCTTTCTTTCTAAATTACCATTACCCGTAGGGGTATAATAAACCTTTAAAAGAAAAGAGTCAACTGTTTAGCGACTCTTTACGAGAAGATCAACCGCCTCTTTCACAATATCCTCTTGGGACATCGAATTGCTTTCATCAATATTCTGCATACATGCAATGATATTTGAGCTGACAATGACGCCGATTGTACGGTCAATCGCAGAACGGGAAGCAGACAATTGTGTAACGACTTCTTTGCAGTCTTTTCCTTCTTCGATCATCCGCAAAATCCCTTTAATCTGGCCTTCGATTCTTTTTAATCGATTAATGACTTTATCATCGTATTCCAACTGCGTTCAGCTCCTTTCTCGTTGATTACAAGACTGATTGTATACCCCTGCAGGTATAATGTCAAGTGTTTATGATTTCTGGCGCAGGTTATGCTTGAGTTCAAACAGGTTATGGCGCGATTTCCCGGAGTTATGCTCATATCAGGATCGTCGACTCGCACACCGTAAAGTTGCTGCAAGCGATATACCCAAGCAAATCATGCTTTCTGCAAAGTGCGACAATTTATGATACAATAATAATAGACAACTTAATAGAGATCGTTTTCAACTAGTTGTTTTCCATCACGATTCGATTGCTTTGGGCATGCCCAAGCATTTTTTTATTAAGAATAATGATGAGAATGAACAGTAGGAGTGATCAGATTGGCTTTTCCACGCAGTGAAAAACCTGTTTCAGATTTTGTCGCAGCTCGTCATATCGATGAGGAAATTTCGTTCGTTCGCAATGATTATGAGGTGAATGGAACGATACAAAAAATTCTTGAGAACTCAGTCATCGTTAAGATTTCGGAGGAAGATGCAGACCGAATCGGTGTCGCATCCAATCTCACCGTTGTTTCCCACAAGAACTACTCCGTAGTCTAATCTATACGTAAAAGACGGGCATCTCTACCAGGGAGTGCCCTTTTTCTTTTGGAATTTCTTTAGAAATGACGACTTTTATGTAAGTCTTTCAACTATTACATTCTTTAATTATCCGCATTGCAATGCCCGATAACTCCCCATGTTCAGTAAAACGTTCGCTGAGCATATCCGTCAGTATATGGTCGAGGAAGTATTTTACGCAGTTCATATTTTGAAACAACAATATTGTTCTTAATGCTTCTTCGTATATCTCTATAAACAATGGTTCTGGATTACCTTTTTGAATTTCACCAAAAGCTTCATAAAGTAAATCAATTTTATCAGCTACAGATAAAATGCGACCCTCCAATGTTTCATCTTTACCTTCCTTAAATCGCTCTAAGTAAATATTTTGAAACTCAGATGGAAGTTCCTTTTCTACAAACTTTCTTGTCATTTCTTCCTCTACTTCACTGAACAGTTGCTTTAACTCCTTTGAAGCATATTTTACCGGTGTCTTTATATCTCCAGTAAAAAGTTCCGCGTAGTCATGGTTCAATGCCTTTTCATATAGGATTCTCCAATCAACTTTCTGCCCAGCCTTTTCTTCAACCGTTCCAAGAAATTGAGCAATTTTTGTCACCTTAAATGAATGGCTGGCAACGGAATGATGCTGATATTTGAACTTGCCTGGACAACGAATAATTTGTTCTAAATCAGATAAGCTTTTAAAATATTGATGTACACCCATCCTAATCTCACCTTTCTACAGTAGGCATTATCAATACTTTCCCTTATTTCATCTAATTTATGCATGTAAGGAATTCACATCAAATAAGGCGCCTATTCCTATTCCGGAAAAGACGCCCATAATTTTATAGAATAAAATACACCAAAACAGACAAGCAGACTGATGTGATAGTCACCGCTATCAATGGCCTCATCGCGCGTTCACGCAGATCCTTCAAGCTGACATTTAAGCCTAGACCGACCATGGCAGCAGTTAATAGCCATGTTGTCACTGTACTAATTCCTGTCATCACTTCATCAGACACAGGTATTGAATGACCTAAAACATAACTTCCAAATACGCTTAACAGAATGAACCCAATAAGGAACCATGGGAACTCGATTTTGTTCTGCCCTTCTTCTTCGCCTTTGCTTTTGCGCTTCATAAAATAAATGAAAATGAAGCATAACGGGACTAATAAGAATACCCTTCCGAGTTTCGCTAGCAATGCAATGGCAAGCGCATCTTCTCCCGCAGGAGCCGCGGCGATTGCGACATGCGCCAATTCATGGAGGCTCATGCCCGACCAGATGCCATACTCAGTTGGGAGCAATGGTACAATCGGTCGCAATACTGTATAGCCAATTGCAAACACGGTCCCAAGCATGGCGATGATACCGACCCCGATTGCGGTATCTTCATCCTTCGCCTTGATGATCGGCGCAACCGTTGCGATGGCCGCAGCTCCGCATACCCCCGTCCCTACTCCAAGCAGTAAGGAAATATCTTTATCCGCCTTCAGCCACTTGGCAAGAAGGACCATAAGCCCGATGGCAAATGCAATGACGAGCACATCACGTGCCAGCAAGCCGAGTCCGTCGCGGAAAACGACATCTATATTTAATTTCAATCCGTATAAAATGATCGCTAGCCTTAGCAACTTTTTCGATGAAAATGTAATGCCAGCGCGAAGCATTTCCGGGTATCCGAATAATTGCCGGTATGCGACAGCAATTATGATTGCGCTTGCCAATTGTCCGATATGGTTAAATCCGGGTACTTTCGCTAATAAAAAACCTAATAATGCAATAAAAAATGTGAAAGCGATTCCCGCAAACCATTTGCTGTTCTTTTGATTCATCTATACCACCTCCTATGTAAGCGTAATATGCAGAACTTCATAAGTAAAATAAATTATAATAATGTTTATGATAAGTAAAATGATATGATTAATTGCAAGGAGTGATGAAGATGGACCAGCAACTTCAAGTATTTGTAACGGTAGCGGAAAAAGAAAGCTTTTCACGCGCCGCCGAAGAGCATCATATGACCCAGCCGGCAGTAAGCCAATATATCCGGCAGTTCGAGGAACAAATCGGGACAAGACTGCTAGAGCGTACGAATAAGTACGTCCGGCTGAACAAAGCAGGGGAAATCGTCTATCACCACGCAAAGGAAATCCTTGCTCTGTATTCGAAAATGCAAAATCTTGTCGATGATCTAGCGAATAAGGCAAGCGGTCCTTTGTCGATCGGCGCGAGTTATACGTTCGGCGAATACGTGCTGCCACGCATTATTGCCAATTTGAAGCAGACTTATCCCGATATCCAACCGACAGTGACAATCGGCAATACAGCAACTGTCGCTGATTTAGTCGCAAGCCATCAACTCGATATCGGCATCGTTGAAGGAAAATTCAATACTGCAAGACTCATCGTAGAGGATTTTGCTGAGGACGCTATGGTAATCGTCTGTGCAGTTGACCACCCGCTTTCAACAAAAGGAAAATCTCTCGAAATGACGGACTTGGAGCAAGAAACTTGGATTGTCCGTGAGCATGGATCCGGCACACGGGAAGCGATGGATAATTTATTTGAGCAGCAAGGGATTTCACCGAGTAAACTAATGAATTTCAGCAGCACTCAACCAATCAAAGAATCTGTAGAGGCAGGCCTCGGTATAAGTCTGCTTTCTCATTGGTCGATTAAGAAAGAATTGAAAAACGGCGATTTACGAATGCTGGATGTCAAAGGGCTCCCCTACCGCCGCAAATTTTCCATTGTGACAAGCACCCCTTTCCAAACAAAGGCGCTTGAAGTTTTCATTGATATCTTGCGGACCAAAAAATTATTAACGACGCTTTAACAGAAGGATTTCCACGTCCCCCTATCGAAGTGAAAAGGAGGAGAGGAGCTGTATAAGCAGTGAGGAATATCGTATTGACAGCTATTATCATAATGGGCGCCCTTTATATATTTTTAATTCCACCCGATCCGGTCGGTTTCAAGATTTTCATGAAGCTAATTCCTATGGCACTCATTATCATATTCGCTGCGATGACGCCGTCACTTATTTCACATACCTATAAAAGAATCATTATTGCGGGGTTATTCATTTGCATGATTGCAGATGGGGTTATCTACTGGTTCATGGCAGGTCTAATTACATTTTTCATTGGACATCTTTTTTACATCTTTGCTTTCAATTCTGCAAGCCGCAAACATATACCGAAATGGGCGGCAAGTTTGCTGTTGCTATACGGTGTGGGCATGGCCATCTGGATTGCCGGCTCACAATTTGCTAATGGCGAATCAATTCTTGGGGTGGCTATCCTCGCTTATATCGCAGTCATTTTGACGATGGGCTGGATGGCGATTCGTACCCAGTTGAAGCTTGCTATTTCCGGAGCGCTGCTATTTATATTTTCCGATTCGGTGCTGGCGATCGACCGATTTGTCGTAGATATTCCCTACAGGGACGCATTTGTCATGGTGACGTACTATGCAGCGCAAGTCTTCATTGCAGCAAGCATCGGCAGTCGGGTCGTCAAGTATTCCGTGAATCGAAACAATCTGATAAGATAAGGGAAATAACGCTTTACACTAACTGGAGGTCATTGGAATGAAAGAAAAATTGATTGAACGTCTAACACGTTATGCAAAAATCGATACACAATCAGACGAGAATAGCACATCCACTCCATCTACAGCGGGCCAGTGGGATTTGCTGCATGTGCTTGAAAAAGAGCTTGCTGAAATCGGCATGGAAGAAATCACTCTAGACGAAAACGGCTATCTATTTGCCACACTTCCTGCTAATACGGATAAGGATATCCCGACAATCGGCTTTTTGGCGCACGTCGACACTGCGCCCGATTATACGGGTAAAAACGTCAATCCTCAGCGAGTCGACAATTATGACGGCAATGACATCCAGTTGAATGAAAAGACAATAATGTCCGTCTCCACATTCCCCGAGTTGAAAAATTATGTTGGCCATACTCTCATCACAACGGATGGCACGACGTTGTTAGGCGCTGACAATAAAGCCGGAATTGCAGAAATCATGACGGCGATGGAATTTTTAATACAACATCCTGAAATTAAACATGGCAAACTGCGTGTCGCCTTCACGCCTGATGAAGAGATCGGCTCCGGACCACATAAATTTGATGTGAAGACATTCGGTGCGAAATATGCGTATACAATGGACGGCGGACCTCTTGGCGAACTGCAATATGAAACCTTCAATGCAGCAGGAGCAAAAGTGACATTCCACGGTACGAACGTGCATCCAGGCTCTGCGAAGGACAAAATGGTGAACTCGATCCTGATTGCAAACCAATTCCAAGCGGCAATGCCTGCGGATGAAATCCCGCAAGTGACGGATGGATATGAAGGATTTGTTCATCTGGCGGATATGACAGGTTCAGTCGAGAAGACAGAGTTGCATTATATTATCCGCTATTTCGACCGCGAGACGTTTGAAGCACGTAAACAGCTGTTTGTCGACACGGCGGCACAATTGAAAAAAGAGCACGGCGAGAATGCTGTAGAGCTTGAACTGAATGATCAATATTACAATATGGGTGACAAGATTGAGCCTGTCATGGAAATCGTAGATATTATTTCGGATGCATTCAAAACACTCGACATCAAGCCGGATATCGTGCCAGTGCGCGGCGGTACGGACGGGGCGCAACTATCCTACATGGGCATGCCGACGCCGAATATTTTTACGGGCGGCGAGAATTACCACGGTAAATATGAATACATCTCCGTCGACAATATGGAAAAGGCGACGAATGTCATCATCGAGGCTGTAAAGCTCTTCGAAGAACGCGCATAAGGGGGCCTCACTGTGAAAGCTATTTGGATAGGTATACTGTCATCTTTGTTTTTCGCGGTGACGTTTGTATTGAATCGGTCGATGGAAATTTCGGGAGGCAGCTGGTTATGGAGCGCCTCCCTCCGTTATTTCTTCATGGTTCCGTTTTTGATTGCCATCGTCGCTTATCGTAAAGGGCTTCGGGATACAGGCAAGGCTATGGCCTCGAAGCCACTTCCCTTTTTTGGTTGGAGCGTCGTTGCTTTCGTCCTTTTTTATGCACCCCTCACGTTTTCCGCGGCATATAGCCCAGGTTGGCTCCTTGCGGGGACATGGCAATTGACGATTGTTGCCGGCGTTCTGTTGGCGCCGTTATTCGTCATTATTGTGAAGACTAAAGAAGGGGAAAAGAAGATTCGGCAGAGAATCCCCTTAGTTTCGTTGCTCATTACTTTAATCATTTTTGCTGGTGTCATTTTAATTCAAATTCCGAACGCCAACAGTGTCGATACACGCACTTTATGGCTAGGTATCCTTCCCGTTGTCGTGGCGGCGTTCGCCTACCCGTTAGGCAACCGAAAGATGATGGATTTATTGCAAGGAAGGCTTGATACCTTTCAGAGAGTGCTGGCGATGACGTTGATGACCATTCCGGTTTGGATCGGTTTTGCTGTTTATGCGATGTTCACTGTCGGACCGCCTTCCATGAACCAAGTCATTCAGTCGTTGATAGTTGCGGTTAGCTCAGGCGTTATCGCAACGACGCTGTTCTTCATGGCGACCGACCTAGTCCAACATGACCAAGGCAAGCTCGCTGCTGTGGAAGCGACGCAATCGACCGAGCTCATTTTCGCGATGATCGGTGAAATGATCATTTTACATATTGCGCTGCCCGGTACACTTTCTTTGATTGGGATATTGGTGATTATTATTGGGATGGGATTGCATAGCTATCAGACGTCAGTTGCGAAGAGTAAAATACCTGTCGTTTAGAGATTAAAAAACGCTCAAATTAGAGCGTTTTTTCGTCTGTAAAAATATTTGAAGTACAACGAAACAATTAACAAGTTGACTAACACCGAATCTATAACTCGGACAACGATAATACCGTACAATTCAATAGTGACTGGATCAATGGAATACCATAAACTGAAAAATAATAATGACAATAAAGTAATACAGCCCCAATATAAAGCTTTTTGCACAGGTTTTATCCCCCTACCCTTATTACCATTATACTTCGCCGTTCGATAGCACATATATAGAACAATGGCACATATGCCGACGAACGTGCTTCCGTGTTGCAGGAATTTGTAAACAGGGATATTCCTATCGAAAACTTGAAGGGTATATGTAAGCACCGCTAATTTATTCACCATAAAACCATTTATGTGCGTAAACGAATCCCAGACTATATGAGTCAGCATGCCAAAAAGAGCTGAGTAGAGAAAAACTACAGCCTTTAACGCTTTAGAAGAACTTGGCTTTTCAGTACAGGTGTCTTGTAGGAAAAATGGCAAATGACTAAACAAAGTTCTATGTATGTATGCTTGATAAATTATATAAACAACCGCGACAACTGGAAGATTAAAAGTTACAAATCCTATAAATGTGTGACCAATCTCACCAGATGGTTTTCCTCTGAGAAAGTACTCAAAGTCAGGCGACATACTTCCTAAAACCAATGCTAAGAAATTAACATACTTGCTGTTTCTCGAAAAAGGCAAGACTGCTGCCGGGTGAGCGAACGTTAAGGGCATATAATGAACTCCCCCAAATGCTTAATTAGTATTATTGACTGCAAAACTCAATAATGGTTTTTTCCAATTCTATATATTCTCCACTACTAATCATACGCCTCACAACACAAAAAGGTTTCCAAGTTTACAGACTCTTGGAAACCCGACGCCATCGCCAGTTATTATTTTTTTCTTTTGATAGCGGAATTACCTATCTTTGACTCATTCATACTCCCCAATAATCTCCACAGCTTCCTCTGCTAATGAAGTATCGACGGCTTTATCAAAATCAATATCACCTAATATCGCTCCGTTTGCTTTATACGTTTCATATTGCTTCTTAATATCATCCACGAACATCTTTCCGTCCGGATCGAGGCCGGTGACATTCACTTTATCCCATAGCTCAGGATCTTTCAACGCCGTATGCTTCACCATGATGTCGACGATTTCTTCCTTGCCTTCTCCTTTAAAGAACGCGTCGTTGTAATCCCGGACACCCTTCAAATATGCTGCCATGAAGCGCAATGAAATTTCTTCCTCACCCATGAATTTTGGCGAAGCGAGAACCATCGCAATCTGTGATTCAGGCGCATAGTCGGTTGCATCTTTGAAGCGGACATGGAAGCCTTTTGCTACCCCTTGTGCAATAAGCGGTTCGATATTCAGCGCAGCATCAATTGTCCCGGAGTCAATCGCGCCAAGCATCGAACCGAAATCCGCGATATGGACATACTCTACGTCTTCCTCAGTTAATCCTGCATGTTTCAACATTTCCTCGTAAATATATCCATCAATCGAGTTTCTGGAAGACACGGCAATCTTCTTCCCGCGGAAATCAGGATAATCTTTAATTTCATCTACCATATGGTTGCCGATGACGAAGGTGAAATACGATTTGCCCGGCATATTATGTCCTTTATCCGCAATGATTCGAACGTCGATGCCTTGTGCAATGGCGTTAAAAAATGATGCGGTCGAGACGCCGCCCGCAATATCGACTTCACCGGCTGCAAGTGCAGGCAGCATGTCATCGCTATTCGCAAAATCAGCAAATTCCACTTCAATATTGTAATCCTCAAAATATCCTTTTTCCTTTGCGATATAGAATCCTGCCCCAGAAGCTGCACCGTCTTCGGCAATCAACACCTTCACCCGCTTATCAAGTGGCGCCAAATCCCCGGACGGCGTCTCAACGACTGTATCACCAGGTGGTGTTTCCACTTTTGTTTCTGGAGCGGGCTCTTGTTTGGCGCATGCTCCGACAAGTAAGAGCACGGCAGCCAAAATCATCATCCAACCATACTTGAACCCTTTCACCTTTTCTCCCCATTTCATCTATTCTCTTTCCTTGACCGTTGCACTTCATCTTGCAAATGCTTCCAAATATCGACAAACTGCTCCGCAAGCTTTGGATCTTTCCGGATATCTTCCATCGTCCTCGGTCGCGGTGTGTCGATTCTAATTTGCTGAATGATTTTCCCGGGCTGCGCACTCATAAGCAAAATCCGATCACTCAGCAACAATGCTTCGTCAATGCTATGTGTTATGAAAATCACTGTCTTTTTCGTTTCCGACCATATGGAGAGCAATTCTTCCTGGAGGATGAATTTATTTTGTTCATCCAACGCGGCGAACGGTTCATCCATAAGGAGGATTTCAGGGTCATTCGCGAATGCACGGGCAATGCTCACCCGCTGTTTCATCCCCCCTGATAATTCTTTCGGGTAGAGATGTGCAAACCGGTCAAGCCCCGTCTTTTGTAAGTAATACTCCGTCCTCTCCTCAATGACGTCCTTCGGCAATTTTCGCATTTTCAGCCCAAAGGAAACATTATCCTTCACAGTTAGCCAAGGGATGACTCCACGTTCTTGGAATACCATCGATTGGAGAGGGCGTCCTTCCTGCTCCGACCGGATTTCGAATTCACCGACGCTAGGCTGTTCAAGCCCCGCCAATATACGCAATAAGGTCGTCTTACCGCAACCGCTCGGTCCGACAATGCAGACAAATTCCCCTTCTCCAATCGAGAGGGAAATGTCGTCGAGAGCTGTTACACTCGATTGTTTTTTATAAAATGCTTTCGTCAAATTCCTGATTTCAATTTTCGCCTTCTTCCTCACCCAATCACCTCCAAGGTAACAACTTTTTCTGAAGACCGCGAAGCATCAAGGAGAAGAGATAGCCAAAAAATGAAATGAGGATGAGTCCGACGTACATTTCCTGCAACAGAAATGCCTTATACGACGTCCAGATCAAATACCCGATTCCTGAAGTCGCTCCCATCATTTCTGCGGCAACGATCGTAAGCAAAGCGATCGCCTGCCCCATCTGGATCCCTTCCAGCATGACCGGCAACGCGCCAGGCAATGCGATCTTGAAGAAGAACTGCATCTTACCGGCACCATAGTTATTTGCAACGTCCAAATAAATTCGATCGATATTCAAGACACCAGCCGCCGTATTAATGACAACAGGGAAAAACACGCTTCCCGCAATCGTGACAACTTTCGACAAGTCACCAATTCCAAATAGGATGATGATGATCGGCAACAATGCAAGCGTTGGAATTGGCATAAGCGCCATGACGATCGGCTGAACGAAATGCCGGATCGGCGAATACAGCCCCATCAGCAAACCGATGATTACGCCCGGTATGACGCCCGCAAGGAATCCTGCAAAGATCCGATATAAGGAAACCCCAATATGATCCACCATTACCCCATTCGCGATCATTTTGACAAATGTGCCTAAGATGGCTGATGGCGGCGGGAAAAACCGGATATCCATTATCCCTGTCCTCGACATCACTTCCCACAACAGCAAAAGGAAGATTGGCGAAGCGATCGTCAATAGCTGCTTATATCGTTCCTTCGATTGTCTTTGCTTCCATTCCCGCTGCTCAATCTCATACGGATCGCGTCCAATAGTCGCCTTCTCTTTTTTCAACGTTCACCACCTCTTCATAACAATAGTATGTGTATGCCTATAGGTTTGGTTGGGCAGATGAGGAGGATTTTAGCGAATGAACTAAGATCGGCGCATGTTAGCGCGAGTATATAAACACAACAAAAAAAGCATCCCACCGCCATTTCTGACAGCTAGATGCTTTCTTGCTTTATTCAATTAACCGCGCCAAGCGCTCATTCCGCCTCTGACGTTACTAACATTCGTGAAGCCTGATTTTTTCAGCATATTTGCAGCTTGTGAACTGCGCATGCCGCTTTGACAAATGACGACCACTTCTTTATCCTTATCGAGTTTATCCAACTTGGACTTCAACAAGTTTAAAGGTATATTCTTAAATTCATGAATATGACGTCCTTTATATTCTGCCGGTGTTCGGACATCGATAAATTGCTTTGATTTGTCTTTCAAAACATCTTTCAATTGTTCAGTCGATATTGTTTTGACGCCTTTTGACGGCATCATGCGCCATGTGAAAAACGCGACAATTGCTATGATGATGATCCATTCCATGGATGCTCTCCCCTTCAGTTTGTGGATTGTGCAGCAGAGTAGGCATTATACCCACCCTCCATATGTTTTACTGTTTCAAAGCCGCGCGCTTTCAAAATACTGGAAGCGATTGCTGATCGCGCCCCACTTTGGCAATGAACGAGCAATTTCTTGTTTGCCAGAATGTCGACTTCACGCAATTTGCCGAGGAATAAATGCTCCGCTTCGTTCAAATGACCATTATTCCATTCGCTATCATTACGCACATCGATGACAAACGCATCTTCATCTCCCATTTCTTTAATGAAAGTTGAAACGGGCAACGTTTCATATGTCACGAGGTCCTCGCCCTCGAGCAGAGCTGGATCGGCGAATGCGATGATCGTATCGAGCCCGATGGATTGTAATGTTTTTTGCACTTCTTCCTGTTCACCATTCTCCGCGATGACGACAATTTTTTCATCGTATTTCACCAACCAACCAGCCCAGTTGGTAAATGATTTATTGAACGGAATATTGATAGCCCCTTTGAGGAGGCCTTTTTCCGCAACAACTTTGGCAGGCCGCGTATCCAAGACAAAAACTTGTGCTTCTGCTGTAAGTTTTACAAGTTCCTCGCTCGTTTTAAGAATCCTCACTTTTTCATCATTCAAAATTGCCGGGCCTTCCTTATTTAACTTCTTCATTTCCGCGAAATAAACCGGTGCCTCCGGTTGTTCTTTCAAAAGTTCTTCGACAAATTTTTCTTCATCGTTTATTTGCAGCGCCCAGTTAGATTGCTTTTCGTAGCCGACCGTTGAAATCGGAACCGCTCCAAGTGATTTCCCGCAAGCCGAACCTGCACCGTGTCCTGGCCAAACGACAAGATGATCGGGCAGATTTATAAAGCGCTGAATGGATCGGTACATATCCCTCGCGCCGCTGTCAGCAGTTCCTCCGATGCCAGCCGCTTTTTCAAGCAAGTCCGGTCGACCGACATCACCGACGAAAACGAAGTCCCCAGTAAAGATACCCATTGGAACAGTCGCACCGCCACCCCTGTCTGTCAATAAGAAGGATATGCTTTCAGGCGTATGTCCCGGTGTATGCCACACTTCAAAATCGATATTTCCAATTGAGAACTTTGTGCCTTCCTTTACGAGTTCAACATCGATTCCATCAGTAAATCGATATTTCCAATTTTCATCGCCTTCGTCCGATAAATATAGCTTCACTCCATGCTGAACAGCCAACTGCCGTGCGCCGGAGACATAGTCGGCATGGATATGTGTATCTGCCGCCGCAGTAACACGCAGACCTTCTTTTTCAGCCGCTTCCAATATATGATCGAAATGGCGGGGGGCATCGATAATGATGGATTCACCCGTCCGTTGACATCCAATTAAATAAGCATTTTGCGCTAACTTTTCATCTGTAAATGATTTGAAATACATTTATACCCCTCCATGTATTTTTGATATGAATCCAATATACCACCGGGGGTATACGGAATGCAACAATTTTGTTTATCACTGCTTAGAAGAGGTTTATCACCACTTAAATAAAGATTATCACCACCCATGCAGCTTTTATCATCATTGAGAAAGATTTTATCACCACTTAACCAATAATCGCCGATTAACGACAATTCAACCAGAATTCCCCCCCTATGGGCACGAAACAAAAAAGAGAAGCCATATTCAGCTCCTCCCCTACTTAATTAATCCAAATTCCTTCGCTTCTTGCATTAATTCTTCCCTAAACTTCGGATGTGCGATGCTAATCAATGCTTCTGCCCGCTCAGACAACGACTTCCCATGCAATCTGGCAATCCCGTATTCCGTTACCACATTGTCCACATAGTTTTTCGATGTTGTTACTACAGAGCCTGGTGACAAATTCAGCTTGATTCTCGAAATCATGTCGTTTTTTGCTGTCGAATGCATACACACATACCCTTTGCCGTATTTCGACAAGCGAACCCCTCTTGCAAAATCTGCCTGACCGCCACTAGATGAATAATAACGGCCAGCGACGGTTTCGGAAGCACATTGACCATATAAATCGACTTCTGTCGTCGCATTAATCGACACCATATGATCTTCTTTTGCAATTTCGTATGCATCATTGACAACACTTACCGGCAAGAACTCTACCGAAGGGTTATTGTTCAGGAAGTCATATAAACGTTGAGAGCCGAAAGCAAATGTCGCAATGATTTTCCCTTTATGAGACAACTTTTTCATTCCATCCACTGCGCCTGTCTCAACGAGATCAACAATGCCGTCCGTCAGCATTTCCGTATGGATGCCTAAATGCTTCCGGTCCTTTAGCATTTTCATGACGGCATTCGGAATCGCCCCAATGCCGATTTGCAGCGTATCTCCATCTTGGATATCCTTAGTAATATACTCAGCTATCTTCTGATCCTTCTCCGTTATTATCGGCGAAATCCCTTCAGTCAATGGCACATCATTTTCAATAAAACCGGCAATTTGACTAATATGAATTTGATTTGCCCCAAAAGTGCGCGGCATATGCTTATTCACTTCTAAGACAAAAGGAGCTTCCCCGATAAATTCTGCTGCATAATCCGCATTTGTGCCAAGCGAAAAATAGCCATGCTCGTCCATCGGCGAAGCGGCTGCCATCACCATTGGCTTCTTCGCCGTTTTCTGCAGCAATCTATACATTTCCTGAAACACATTTGGGATTAACTCGACATGCCCTTCCCAATAAGCTTTCCTCGTCGCCCCGCTTAGGAAGTAAGAAATATGTGAAAGGTGACCTTTCATTTTTCCGTTTATATAATCTCGTTCACGTAGTGCTAACATTTGATGCACTTTGACATTATGCAATTTCTCATAATACGCCTCAAGCAAATCCAACAAACGATGCGGCTCGCCATTTGAAAGAGGAATAATGATATCTGCATCCTTTTCAATCAATCCAATAAATTCAGTCGGATCTAAACGCTTTGTCATATGTCACACTTCCCTGTTGATGTATTGACATCAGTATAGTATAGACGAAGAGTCTGCTCAACTTGTTGAAAAGTGCGAGAATAATTATAATAAAGGCATGACAAAATTAACAAACGATCAAATTAGACAATTGAATAGTTATAGTGTTTACATAAATTACCCGAAACACCCTCTATTCACTT
Source organism: Sporosarcina sp. SAFN-015 (assembly GCF_051966875.1). Lineage (GTDB taxonomy): Bacteria > Bacillota > Bacilli > Bacillales_A > Planococcaceae > Sporosarcina. The sequence continues at coordinate 578,416 of NZ_JBQCKP010000001.1, forward strand.
TACAAGACCTGCTCGATAATGAGAAAACAGAAGATTGCATTCGAGCTGTACTAACTGTGAGCGGAAGCCCGAATTTGACAGTCGCGGCTTCTTTCTTCATGCGACGTGTTGGAATGTTTATCAACATGCAGTTGTATAACTTGGCTACCTATGACGAAATATGGAATGGCGAAACAACGGAGATGAGCTTCGGAGCAATTGAGGAGTATGGAAATCGAACAGTGAGTACATTTGTCGAAGAAAGAGACTGGCAAGAGGTGCATGAGAACGAACATCGGGATGTCATCCGAAAAATTCTACTGTTAGCTGACAAAGTCATACGCCAAATCCGAACCGTCACCTCTGTCTCTCCACTGACTCTTTGGGAGAACATTTTTGGCTTTTTACTATGGCAGTATCATGTCATGCTGTGCGACCCGAGCACAGCTGAAGAAGCACGAAACGATCTGGATATATTAAAAAATGACGAAACATGGAAAGAGATTGCACGTCACTCTTTATTCGCAAAATATTTAAAAGGAAGCGAGCCATCCGAACTGCTGAATACGACAATCCGGACGACCTGCTGTTTTTCGAAAGACGTTCCGGGGTTAATGCAATGCGGATTTTGTCCGCTCAAAAACTAACCTGCGCGATATGCCAAATAACTCTGCTTTACTGAATAAATGACACCAATTGCAGCGCCTGAATAGAAAACCCCCATAAATATGCCTGCTGCCAAATTACCACGGTGGCTGATGAACACGGATAATATCAAAGCAGCTATTGTTGCAACAGTAGACAACCAGCTCGACTTTACACGAAACAGCCATTTAGCCACTAATACAATCAATATAACAACCGGTACTGCCCAAATTGCATCCCACATGTTTGTATGGATGGTCGGATATTCGGTAAACATGGAATCAGTCCTTTTTTATAAAGGATTTCCGTGAGCATCTTATTTATTCATTTTTGAGGAGGGGAATCAATGATACATGTGTCAGGTAATGTTATAGATAGCGAGACGCGGTGTACACATTATCATTCCAAGCTCGATATTATCGCAATCAAGTTTTATTGCTGTAAAACTTATTATCCGTGCTTCCAATGTCATGAAGAGTCCGGGTGTAGAAGCCCAAAAGTTTGGCCGAAAAAGAAGTTTGACGAAAAAGCCATTTTATGTGGTTGTTGTGGACATGAATTGACGATAAATGAGTATCTATCATGTCTTTACAAATGTCCATCTTGCAACTCAAAATTTAATCCTGGTTGCGGGTTACATAAGAGATTGTATTTTGAAGTGTAAATTCAAGGTTTACGGAATGTATACGATTTGCGTATACATTCCTCAATCATTTCTGCACACATTTAAGTAAATGTCTTCACACCTGTACCAGCTCGATCACCTCACCATCAGGCCCCTCATAAAAAACCGCTATCCAGCCATTTTTAAGCTTGTAAGGGCCCTCTGAAGGAAATAGCCCTTTCCCGTCCAATCTCTTCATCCATTCCTCAATGTCATCGACTTGCCATGCCAAATGGACGACATTGGCTAAAACCGAAATGTTCTCTGATTCGATTAATTCGATTCTTATATGTTCATTTTTCAGAAAGGCAATTTTTTCGCCGTTCAACATCAAGCGTTGTTCCATTTTCAAATCAAACATACTTTCATAAAAATGAATGGAGTCTTGTAAACTTCCAACTTCAATTCCGCCGTGATGCCACTTCATCATTTTTCTCCCATCGGCAGGATCAAATTCATGTCACCAAACTCATGCCAAAGATATCCATCTGCCAATACTTCCTTATAAGCCTTCATAAGAATATCCTCTTCAATAAAAGCACTAAGCATATCCAGATGGCTTGCCTCCGGTTCATGAAAACCTGTTAACAGCCCATCCACAGCTCTTAGGGTATATCCTTTTTGAATATAAAGACATGTTGCCCCTTCCTGCGCTTCAACCATGCCATCGCTAGTAACCGCAGTTTCAAGTGCTCGAACGACTGTTGTTCCGACGGCGATGACACGTCCGTTATTTCTTTTCGTTTTGTTTACTAATTCTGCGGTCTTTTCCGGAATGCAAAATGCTTCAACATGGTTCGTTGGATTCGGCCAGCGGTCATTCCCGTAATAACTTAATCCGGCGTGCAGCTGCAGATAAGCGATTTCGACTCCCTTTTGCTTTAATGTATATAGCAACTTATGGGAAATGGCTCTTCCTGCTGATGCCATCTCCACGGAACCCGGCACCGAAGCATACACAGTCTGGTACATCTCTAACGGCCATGGGGTTTTAATATATTCATAGTGCAGCGGCTCCCCGTATTGATAAATTGCGTCATATAAATCCAACCCACTCTTCGAAAAAGAAAGAATGACTAAAGGGGACTCGTTTCCTTTCCCTATAATAGTCGCTGTTAATTCTCCGGGAAGATATATCGTTTCCCCTATCAGACATACATCTCCTATAATGAGTGCTTCCCATTCTTGGTCGGTAACTTTACGGGATAGTCGAATTTCAATCGGTCGCTCTCCCTTTCTTCCCTTTAACACTGCCGGAAGGGTGCGACTATTATTTAACACAAGCAAGTCTCCCTCACGCAAAATGGATTTCAGTTCGGAAAAATGGTGATGAAAACTTTCCCCTGTAATTCTATCGAGAGCCAATAAACGGACATCGTCCCGCCCACTTCCTCTATATTCTGCAGGGGTATTCGCATTTAAATATGCGGGCACTTGGAAGGGACGAGTATCTGTCATCATCAAATGTCCCTCTTTTCATTTAAAAAGGATTGTGCCTCGAATCTCATTCCATTTACTTCTATGGATTCATTCAGCGCAATAGATACAAAGACGCTCGCTACATCATTCGGGTCCACTAATTCATAATCACAATCCGGAACGGCTATCTCATGCATCTCCGTATCCATTTCTCCAGGGTCAACCATGCAGACACTAACCCCCGTCTCATGCAGTTCATCAGCCCATGTTTGTGTTAATCCCTCTACTGCGAACTTGGAAATACCGTAAGCCCCCCACTCCGCAAATCCCGTTTTTCCCGCTTCTGAAGTTATATTAATGATTCTCCCTTTATTCCTAGTTAACATGCCTGGTAATACACGTTTCGTGACAAGGAATGGATTCATCGTATTCACCAGAAGCACTTCCTCAAAATTATGGTCCGGATAATCCGCTAACAGTGTAGGACCTGGCCCAAATAAGGATGCATTATTTATTAATACATCAACCCTTCCATACGCTTCTTGCGCAATTGATACGAAACGTTCGACATCCCTCGCATTGGAAACATCAGCATTTATTGCGACCACTTCCGCCCCAAGGACCCGTGCTTCTAGTTCCACCTTGCGCAGCAGTTCTTCTCCCCTTGCATAAATGGCAAGTCGTGCTCCTTGTTTTGCAAATGCTATAGTCAATGCCCTACCAAGACCTTTAGAAGCTCCTGTAATCATAACTACCGGTTTTGTATTCATACAATCTCCCGCTTTCTTTTTTGTTCTTGCATTTATTGTAGGGAGAAAGGGCACTAGAGGCATCGGAAGGACGACTGAAAACTCCTACTAAAAAAAGAGGAGATATGTATACGACTTTTGAATGAAGTAACACCTCTCTTCCAACAAAAAAGAGCTTTCGATTTACACTCAACGAAAGCTCTTTCCTATTTAGTCACCACTCGATTCAGTCAAACCATATTTTACTGCATACAGCACTGCTTGCGTTCGATCCTGAACGAATAACTTTGGAAAAATATTGGATATATGCGTTTTCACCGTTTTTTCGGACACGAATAATGAAGATGCTATTTCCCGATTGCTTTTACCTTTCGTTAGCTCTGCTAGCACATCCTGTTCACGGGGGGGCAGTGGGTTAAGCACATGAGGCGGTACTTCCTTTTGTGCCCTTAACTTCATTAGATGCGTTGTTGCATGCGGATGAATTGTGTTTTCTCCTCGCATAATTTGTCGAATACACATAACAAGCTCGTCTGGCTCAATGTCCTTTAACTGATAGCCCGCTGCTCCTGCTTCGATAGCCGGGATGACATGATCTCGATCGGAAAAACTTGTTAATATGAGTACTTCAACTCGCGGAAAACTATCTTTTATATGCTTTGTTGCTTGAATCCCGTCCATTACAGGCATCATTAAATCCATAAGTACAATATCAGGTCGAAGTTCGGCCGTTAATTCAATCGCTTCTTTTCCGTTTTTCGCTTCACCAACCACTTGGATGTCTTTCTGCGTTTTCAAGAAAAATAGCAACCCTCTTCGAACAACGTGATGATCATCCGCGATTAATACCTTTATCATTCCGTTCACCTCTCAGTATGGTATCCGGACTAATATTTCTGTCCCTCTCCCAATTTCGCTGTCCCATTCTATCGAACCCCCTGCATTCTTCGCACGATCTTTCATGCTTTGTAAACCCATTGAAGAAAGCCGGATTCCGTCATTGAGTAAAAATCCATGACCATCGTCTTTGATGACGAGCAATACATCGGTTTTTGTTACATTCAAAAATATTTCGGCGACAGGGACACCAGCATGCTTTCGGATATTATTCAACGCTTCCTGTGAAATACGAAATAACGCCTCTTCAACATGTGACGGTATGTTAATGACACCGGATACAGCAGCCTGTACGGATAAACCTAACATTTCCCCGTATCCTTTGATTGCTTCTAGCAACCCGCTTTCAAGTCCACTTGGACGGAGCTGCCATATTAAAGCCCTCATTTCGTTTAATGCTTCCTGCGACAAGTTCTGGATTTCCTTGAATGTCTCTTTGATTTCAGCTTGGGCAGTCATCTCTGCTCCGCCTCTTGCCGTCAATGTCACGGAAAATAAAAGCTGGTTAACTGAATCATGCAAGTCCTTCGCTAAACGATTTCGCTCTTGTAATAAGGCCATCTCCTGCTCTTGTTTCGTTAAGAGAATCCGTTTAATCGCTGATCCTAATTGGAATGCAAGTGATTCGAGCAATGCGAGCTCTCCTTTAGAATAAATAACCGTATTCGATGCAGCGACATTCACCAACCCAAAGCGTTCTTGACCTGATTGGAGCGGGACCGTTGCATGGTGTGTAATCCCTCCATTATCCCCGATCTTTGCAGCAATCACGTTTTCAATACGTTGGCACTCAATAATATTTGACGCTTTCTCCAACTTGCCTTCACGATATTTGGATACACACCAACAGCCCCCATTTTTCAATTGGCTGCATCTATTTTGAGCAAGAGCTTCAGGCAGATTTTCATTGACAATTAGCTGTTGCTTACCGTTGTCAGAAATGAAAAATATCCAACCTGTTTCGAAGTTTGTTCCATTTATGAATTTTCGAAGGGCGCCGGATAACATCGCTTCTATTTCAGTTTCTTCATTTATAAACTCAGCAATTTCCTTTAACAATCGGACATTCAAAAATTCTGTTGGATGCATAGCAGCGCCTCCATCCTCTTATATATAATTTACATAATATCACTCCATGAATCTACCCGCCCCATACTTTTGCTGAATATACCCTCTGAAATCTTTCGTTTTCGGTGTTATAGAATTGCTGTCTACTCAACCGATCCGTATAAGTTGGTCTTTGTCTAAAGTAAATGAATAAACAGGACATGCCTCAATCACTGACTGCCCTGTTTTTATTCACTATGCCTTTTTCATTCGCTTTAAACGGATCATCCCCACATAAACAATCGGCAGTATTGCAGTAAATGCAACGAGTCCACCCCATCCGAACGACCCATACAGTGGGCTGAGCAACGTACTGCCCATTGCTACACCAATATAATAAGAAACTAAGTAAAGGCTTGCTGCACTGCCTTTATGATGCGTCGCTTCCTTGCTGACAGATGCAGCCGTCAAGGAATGAGCAGTGAAGAACCCTAAACAGACGATACAAAGGCCAATAATAGTGACGATAAGAGACGAAAATGCTGTCACTCCTATGCCCAAAACGAGTAAAACGATTCCTACAAACCTGACATTACGAAGACCGAACTTGCCGGAGAGCCACCCTGCAAGCGGAGCACCGACGACCCCGAATCCATACGCCAAATATAAGTATGAAATTGTTTCAAGAGATAGTGAATACGGTGGATCGATCAGATGAAACGGTAAATACGTCCATACTCCTGTGAATGATAATTGAAGGATGATGCCTAAGCCGAAGACGACGAGCAGGCTTGGATTTTTTAGATGAAATACAATCCCCTCAATATCTTTTAAGAAGGTCGTATCAGTTGGCACAAAATTCCTTGATTTCGGCAAAGCTAGCAGTAGGACGATAAATAGCACCATTCCGAAAATCGAGAGGATGTATAAAGACATTTGCCACGAAGCCTGTTCAGCTATGAAACCCGTCATGAATCGACCGACCATGCCTCCCAAACTGTTGAAAGATATGTAGAGCGCAGTTGCGATGTTTGTAAAATTCTTATGTACTTCCTCGCTAATATACGCGAGTGCCGCAGCCGGTACGCCGGCGAGCGCAAAACCTTGCACGAAACGCAGGATAACAATAAGAAGGAAGGATTCCGTGTTTGCGATAATGAGAAACGGAATGACTGATCCAATCAGGGATAGGTATACGTATACCTTACGGCCATTTCGATCTGAGAAGAAACCTAGAACAATGAGCCCAACAATAAGCCCAATCGTCGTCATCGACATGGCCATACTTGCATACGAAACCGAAATGCCGAATTCTGTTGTAAATAAAGGAAGGAGTGGTTGCATTGAATACATCGATGCAAAGATGAAAACCGAGGCAAACCCTAAGCCGAGCACGATTTTCCAAAATTGAAGATCTCTTATTGTGTAGCCATCAGGTTGCATCTTCCCACATCCAGTCGTCAGCCTATTTGCTCTCATTATACCATTCGAAATCTGTTGCTTACAGTTGTGTAAATACTAGTTTTGAAGGTTCCTTACCCTTAAAAGGAATAAGTTGTCCTGTTGCAACCGCCCAATAATTCACCATGAAAAAAGCAGATGAAGGAACTCCTCCATCTGCTTTACATATCCCTACACATTCTTCGTAGCAGCGTCTTTGATACTCCTGCGCTGCTCATAAATATTCCGCACAATCACCTTCAAGACCGCGTACACAGGCACTCCGACGATGATGCCGACGAAGCCTGCGATGTTGCCCGCTGCCAGAATGATAGTAATGACGGTGAGCGGGTGAATGTCGAGCGATTTGCCCATGACGTTCGGTGTGATGAGATTGCTGTCAATCTGCTGGGCAATAAGTGTAACGATTGCAACGCCAATGACAAGCTTAGGGTCTTGTATATAGGCGATGATCAATGCCGGTGTCACAGCAATCCATGGTCCGATGAACGGCACCAAGTTCATGAATAGCGCAAAAATCGCAAGTAACAATGCATATTCTAATTTTAGAAACATGTATCCAATCAATATGAGTGACGCAAGGATAGCACTGATCAGAAACTGGCCTTGGATATAAGAACGAAGAACATTGTTGATGTCACTCAAAGTCTTCTTCACCCAATCACGGCGCTCGCCGCTGAACAGGTTATAGATGATCGGTGCAAATTTCTCATGGTCCTTCAGCATGAAAATGAAGAAGAATGGCACCAACACGAGCAGAAATACAGCTTGGAAGAAGGATTGCAAAAACTGAACGACCCATTTTCCAAAATTCACTGCAATTGTTTGAAGCGAATCCGCAGCACTGTCGAGTGATTTTTGCAGACTTTCAGGCAAGTCTTCTTTTTGAGGCAATATATCTTTCATATTCTCAAATTCCTTACCCAACGTCGGTGCATTTTCAACGAGAGTATTTACCTGTTTTGACACATGTGGACCTATGATGGAGATGAAGATTGCAATGACAACGATGAGACCCGCCAAGATGATCAAAATGCTTCCCCAACGAGGAATTTTCCGTTTTTCCAAAAAACGTTGTATCGGTTCGGTCATGTAATAGAGCACCCCGCCAAGTAGCAAAGGTAAGATTATTGCTTTAATAATGATGACAATCGGCGCGAATATGAAGCTGATTTCCATGAAATATTTAATGATTAATATTGATAACAAGATCCCTACGCCAACTTGGAACCATAACTTCTTCGTCAATTTCCCACGTCCTTTACCGTTCAGTTACTAATAGTTTAACAGATTTCCGAAAGAAGTCTCCCTCTTCGAGCGTGTGAAGGGTGAATCCCAACGTAAGAGCGAGATGAATTTCGGTTGGCCCTAGCCAACACCTCTTTTGATCGATATAATAGGAACAGGTATTCCCAATCTGAAATGAGGTGATTGGAGTGGCAAATAAAGCATACAAATTTCGAATCTACCCGACAAAGGAGCAGGAAGATTTTTTGGTCAGGACATTTGGATGTGTTCGATTTGTCTACAATAAAATGCTGGCAGAACGCAAGGAAACCTATGAAAAATTCAAAGACAACAAGGCATTACTGAGGAAGCAGAAGCTTCCGACGCCCGCCAAATACAAAATAGAATTTGAGTGGCTCAAGGAGGTTGACAGCCTGGCACTGGCCAACGCCCAGTTGAATCTGCAAACGGCGTTCTCCAATTTCCTCTCAGGCAAGTCGAAGTATCCAAAATTCAAGCATCGCAAGTCGAAACAATCCTACACGACCAACATGGTCAACGGAAATATCAAGATTCTGGATGGCCACATCAAACTACCGAAACTCACACCCCTTAGAATGAAACAGCATCGCGAAATCCCATCTCATCATGTCATCAAGTCATGCACCATTTCCCGTTCAGCCACTGGAAAGTACCATATTTCCATACTCACAAAGTACGAACACAATCCGGGCAAAAAAGAAATCAACCATGTCATCGGATTGGATTTTGCCATGAATGGACTTTTTGTCGAGAGCGAAGAGGGTAAGAAAGCCAATTATCCACGGTTCTATCGACAGGCAGAAGAAAAACTGGCAAAAGAGCAAAGAAAATTGTCCAACATGATGAAAGGCTCCTCCCGCTGGAAAAAGCAACGAGTCAAAGTCGCCAAACTCCACGAAAAAGTGGCAAACCAACGAAAAAATTTTCTTCACCAAGCATCAAGGAAATTGGTGAATAGATACGATTGTATCGTCATCGAAGATCTTGATATGAAGGGAATGTCGAAGGCCTTCCGTTTCGGCAAAAGCGTTACCGACAATGGATGGGGGATGTTCACAACATTCCTACGTTATAAACTAGATGAACAAGGCAAGCACCTCATCAAGATCGACAAATGGTTCCCCTCATCCAAGACCTGTTCGGCCTGTGGTCATGTAAATGCTGCCTTACACCTTTCCGAACGAACGTTCAATTGCGATTGCGGATTCGTTATCGATCGGGATTGGAATGCCGCTATCAATATCAGAAATGAAGGGGAATTGATGTTAGCATTACCATGAAGTCAAAACAAAAACCAAACTTTTGGAACAAGAGGGTTAGCTCGGTCAGTTTTCGTTGGCTAGTAAAAGCGGCGATAAGTCGAGAAGCCTACACTTCAACCGCAAAGCGTTAAGTGGTGGGTAGTTCACGTATACGGTTAATTACGTTCGGTGTCGAAAAGAAGTTTCATTTATCTACAATCATTTTGTTAGTAATACTACTTATTGCTAGCCTCTTTCTTTGATAATCCGATGCAGCTAATAAATACGATTACAAATAAAATTATTTTTCTCGTCTCCAATAAACTTGGCATTTCTTTCGTGAACACAAATTGGACGAGATTATGCATTCCTACGACAAGTAAAGCCATTAATAAACTTCCAATCACGATGTTGACGTTTCACATAAGTATTCCTCCTCATTTGTCTTTCCATAACGATACCAACAATCATGATGTTTATTTTGATTTGAAATTGCGGTTTGGAATTGGGAGAATCGCAATTTTTATCAAAACGCGTATACTTACCCGCGCTATACTTGTGCTAAAGGGGGATGAGTTCATGGAAGGCGAACAGATAATCCAAAGAACTGTTGAATGGATTGAAGAAAATCTACACAAGGACATCCAACTGGCGGATGTAGCTAGTTTTTCCGGCTATTCAAAGTTTCATTTTCACCGGATGTTTCAATCTGTTTTGCATATGAGTGTGGATCAATACATTCGCACACGAAGACTGGCAGCATCAGCTGTTTTATTAATCCACTCGGATGATCGGATCCTTGATATTGCCCTTAACGCTTTATTCAGCTCCCAAGAAGCATTCAGCCGAGCGTTTAAGAAAACATACCATTTAGCACCAGGTGAATATCGAAGGATTATGAGGAGCGTTACAATCAAACAAGAGGAGGAATTTTTTATGCAAGTAATGAAAGGCTGGTTTTTAAGCGGAAGTCACCCGAATCATTTCAAGATGGGGATTGATCGGCAGGTTGTACATACAGGAAAAGCTTCTGGATACATCCAGTCAGAATTTGTGACGGGACATGAAGAATTTGCAACGATGATGCAGCAATTTAAAGCAGACAAGTATATTGGCAAACGGGTGAAGTTATCTTGTTTTCTCAAATGTGAAGACGTAGAACAATTCGCTGGCGCATGGATGCGCATCGACAATCAATTAGGAGATGTGCTGCAATTCGATAATATGAGCAATCGCCCTCTCCAAGGGACGCTCGATTGGAATTATTATTCACTTGTCCTTGACGTTCCATCCGAAAGCAAGACCATCTCGTTTGGAGTGCTTTTGCAAGGGAAAGGAAAGCTATGGGTGAATCAATTTCAATTCGAAGAAGCCCCGGAATCTTCATCCACCACAAATTTGGAAGTAATGCCCGAGTTACTGGATGAACCAGTGAACCTATCATTTGAAGAATAGAAAAATGGACCAAGGCTGTGAAGCCAACGGTCCATTTTTTCCGTATGTTGTATTCCCGAATTTCATTTTACCAAATCAACAACAATATCATCCATTTGAAACTCTTCACTACCTTTTCCTTCTTTCGTTGGTGTGGCGATGACCTTCGTTTCTCCGTTCTTCGTAATCTCGACGCCGCCATGATTCTCAGATGTATATTCAAATAATCTGGCTGAAGGCGTAATAATAAGCTTCGTCGCATCGGGATCAAGCTTTTTAAACGTCTTGCTCCAGCGCATATGATTTTCCTGACCGAAGCCGCCATTTCCATCGCCCGCGTAATGGTTGCCCAAGTTATCTTTAATTTCGATTTCCACATCGATCCCATGCCATTTATCGAGGACTTCTTTGGAGACCAATTGATCGTAATACACAATGAAAGACATCGGTGTAACTGTTATTTTATCAACGGATACAGTAACACCATTTTTTTCTGTCCCTTGATCAACAAGCTGAACTTCATTTTCGGATGCTTGTAAAGAAAGAGAGAAGTTCCAGTTCCCTTTGACCTTTTCTCCTGTGCCGTCAATTGAAATGCTATCCACTTTCCATTTCACTCTCACAGTATCCAAGTCCTTCTCGTCCAATCTGCTGCCCGTAATTAAGCCCACATATTGATGTTCTCCAACTTTTGTAATCTGGTCGCTTCCCGAACCCCCACTCGTTTCTTTTATATCCAAATAGCCGTCGATAAGCGGTTGATCGCCCAAATCCCGCTCGCTTTCGATTGAATAGGTCAATAAAACGGTTTTCCCATCATAAATCGCATCATTAATTGTGATTTTAACGCCGTTACTTCCCTTCATCATATTAACCGTACTTGAATATTCCTGATAATTATCGTAGATTCCTGTTCTCCCATTGTCCAGAAACCTGAAAATATCGCCGATAACAGGTACATTCCCCGCATAGGCCGGAAAGGCAATGCCAAGCGCGGATACTGATAAACCACCTACAGCGACAGCTGCAGCGACTTTCATTTTCCAACTATGCCTCTTCCTCTTTTTACGTAGTGCCATTTTTATTTCCTTTTTCACTTTTGCCTTATCAAAATCGCTAACTTCTATTTCCTCAACATCTTTTTCATCAATATCCAGTTCATTTAGCAGTTGATAAATATCTTTTTCTTTCATAATACAAAGCCTCCCGCACTCAAACTTTGTGCCTCTTTAAACAGTTTCTTTTTTCCTCTGAACACCCGGTTATCAATCGCCGTTATGCTTAAGCCGGTTTTTCGGGATATATCCGCCGTCTTGTAACCTAAGAAAAATTTCATTAAAAAGATGTCTCGATCGAGCGGTTCCAGTCGGTTGATTAGCTTAATCAGTTCAGTTTTGTCTTCCACTCTGATTAATTCGTCTTCCACCGACATTTCGACATTCATGTCCATATGTTCGGAGGTAACTTCCATTCGCTTCGTTGCCCTGCGATAATAATCAATTGATTTGTATTTTGAAATCGCGCAAATCCATTTCCTAAAATCTGTTGAATCCCCGCGGAATTTGTCCGCATTGTCCCAGATCGACAGAAAGATATCGTTGACACATTCATCCACTAATCCTTCATTTCCAAGTGGCGATAGCACTTTGTGCGTAATGCCTTTTATCAATGGCAAGTATGTATCGATGATGAATTCCAATGCATCTTCTTTATGTTTCTGCAACCGACGTATAAAATTTTCACTAGTAGATTTCATTTGCAGTTCCCCTTATTTGTTGTAAAAGCTTTTACACCCTATACAACGAGCCAAAAAATTTTATCTCTCATATGCACATTACTTTTTTCTAGTTTATATATAAAAAATCGATTCCCTGTAGCGTGGGAATCGATTTCTTTTATTGTTTTATTTCATAGTAATCCTCAAATGTTATTGGTGAATGCGCAAGAAAACTCCATTTCCTGCCGGATCTTCTGTCACAAAATGTTCTGCTGCTGATTCAACAGTTGCACCAAGCTCTTTGATCCTCTCGATCGCCGCATCTAATGTCGATTGCTCAGGATATACAAGTGTGAACGCTTCGAGTCCGGCACTTTCTTTGGACGGACGAGGCGCGCCTGCCCCGTTCCAAGTATTCATTCCAATATGATGATGGTATTTACCTGTAGACATGAACAATGCTTGTGGATAAGGAGTAACTACTTCAAATCCAAGCGCTTCGTAGTAAGCTTGCGATTCAGCGAGATTCGCAACGTGCAAATGGACGTGTCCCATGACTGTGCCCACAGGCAGACCATCCCATTCTTCATTTCCACTTGCTTCAACAACCGCTCTTGCATCAAGCGGGTCTGTGCTCATTCCAACAAAACCGTCCTGCCATGTCCATGCTTCCGGTTCCCGGTCGCGGTAAATTTCAATTCCGTTTCCATCAGGATCTGATAAGTATAGCGCTTCGCTCACGAGGTGATCGGAAGCTCCAAGACGCACTTCGTTCCTTGAAAAATGTTTGATTGCTTTTCCGAGATCTGCACGCGTCGGCAGCAATAGGGCAAAATGGTAAAGACCTGTACGTCTTGCCTCTTTCGAAAAAATATGCTCCGGTTGTTCGAGGACAAGCAATGGTTTTTGACCATCTGCTGTTAATACAACTCGGTTATCCCCTTTTTCGAGTATGCGGAATCCGATAGTTTCCGTATAAAAACTTGTTAGTTTGTCTAGGTCCGTCACTTTCAAAACGACTTCCCCTGTATATATATGTGGTGGTTGATGAAATTTCATATTTATACCTCCTGGTAAGTAAATTACTTTATGTAACTAACTTTATATGTTATACTATACTTTGTCAACAACTATTGATTTTTATACGAAAGGATTTTGGCATATGAATGAATTCGAGCTTTGTCCTCGCTTCGAAAAAGCCGTGTCTATATTGAGCCAAAGGTGGACCGCTTTGATTTTATATCAGCTCATGTCCGGTCCACAGCGTTTCTGCACGATGACTGAAAAATTGGGAGTGAGCGGGAAAACATTGACAGAACGGTTAAAGGATTTGGAGCAGCGTGGCTTCGTCGTTCGTGAAGTATTCCCTGAAACGCCAGTCCGTATTGAGTACTCTTTGACGGAGAAAGGGAAATCATTGACGCCGATCATGAAAGAGATTGAAGAGTGGTCGAAGGAATGGGTTACAATCGAGGAATAGGATAATTTTCAACGAAAAGCGGTTGCTCAACTGAACTGAGCAACCGGCTATTCATCTATGGATTTTTACCGTAGTTCCTAGCAACACGAGGGATGACAGCTCAAAGACATCTTTGTTATGCATTCGGATGCATCCATGCGACACATTTTTCCCGATGGATGAAGGATTATTGGTCCCATGGATTCCATAATGAGGTTTAGATAGCCCCATCCAAAATGCACCGAACGGTCCTCCTGGATTCAGCTGTTTATTAATAATCCTAAATGTCCCCTGTGGTGTAGACGTCAACATCTTCCCTACGGCGATCGGATACTTTTTCAGTAGTTTCTTTCCTTCATACAGCTTTAATTCGTGTTTACTGATAGAAACATCAACCCAACGCATCAGCTTCCCGCCTTAATAAAAAGATTTGTTCTTATAAGATACTTGCGGGAAACCGTATGCTTTGGGCGCTTGAGAGCTTACATTGGACGTGGGAAGGGCAGCTTTGGACGTCTTCATGCGAACTTTGGTCGCAGGGGGATTCCCTTTGGACGCATAGATAGCTGCTTTGGACGCATAGATGACTACTTTGGTCGCGAAACGACTTGTTTTGGACGCCCCGCCAATTTCATCTTACTTCTCCTTTAGAAAAGGTTGATAAGAATCCTTGAATTTGTGCAGATGATTTCAAATAATGGACCGTTTTTCCTTCATTTGCGTAACGCTGCATTCGTTCAAGCATTTTCCTCTTTCGCCTACCGTACGTAGTTAAGATGAATTTGATGAATGCCCAATCTATTTTTTCAGGGCAACCTTCCGTCAGATCTTCTCGAGTTTTTCCGTGATATTGAATCCGTCGTTTGACGACCCGATAAAGACAGACTCGCAATGGAAGTTCCAAGTAGATGACCGTGTCAGCATGCGGTTCCCTAATATCAATAGTAGATGTGTAATTGCCTTCGATTATCCATTGATCCCGTTTGACAATTTCCCGTTGTGCCGATGAAAATTCTTCAGCCGGCGCTTCGACCCAGCCAGATTTCCAATACAATCGGTCAAGATGAGTGACCCCAATTTTGGTCAACTTCCCTAACGCGCGTGCGAACGTAGACTTTCCTACTCCTGCTGAAACGCCAATGACCATGACTCGGTTCATTCCACCATTCCTCGCAATTGGGATACCCATTCATTGTCTGGGACATGAATCTTCAGTGAATGCTGTAACCATTGCTGATCTTCTTCACTTAGCAAGTCCTTCACAGCATGAAAATCAGCGTGATCCTTCTCTTGCGGATTTTTCGATTTATATAGAAGAACGACTGCCGGATGCAAATAAGGAATGCCTTCCTTGGAAGTTAACAATAGTGTTGAGCTGGGGAAAGCAATTGCCGGATTTCGTCTAAATATCCATTGGTCATTTTCTACTTCGTTCAATAGTACTTCCAAGTGCTCCCCTGTTCGGTTAACGCCGTGCAATTCATGGATCGGCAGTTTCAATGTCTCCGATCCCCACTCCAAGAGCTTCCCTTTCACCGCTTTTTGAAAGGACCAATCGGCTAATGCCCCACGCATCTCATGTTGATCTTCCCGAAGGATGGCAATTTCGATATCGGAATGGTCTCGGGTTTGGCCCCCCACAAACAGATCAATTGCCCAACCGCCCGCAATTCCCCAAGGACGTTTATAGCCACTCATCCACTCTGCTACTTTTCGACATGAGCGCAACATTTTCATCCCCCTCATAAATTAACGCGAAAAAAGGAGCGACACAGTCACTCCTCGTAAACCTCATTTTATCTGAACACCGATATTATTTCAAACTATTTTTACAATTTCCCGATAAAGCTTAAACTTTCAACATCTTGGGAATCAAATGCCCCATCCAATATAGCCTGCACATCTTTCAAAGTATCCTGAAGACTAACGGATTTTCCCTTTTGCCCCGTGAACTCTTCCGCTACATAGAACGGCTGAGTCAAATACGATTCCAAACGTTCTCCTCTTTTATACGTTTGCGCTTCGGAAGCCGGCAGCTTCTCTTCCCCGCCTACAGCAACAAGTGAACGCAATTCCCGGTAACGCCGTAAAAGCTTTTGTGCTCTCTGTTGAATGAAGAAATGGTTTTGATCCATATGTGAGCCTTCCAGTACAGATGAAGTGGAAGCAATCGGGTTCACTGCCGGATATCGGTGCCTTGCCGCCAAATCGGCGTCGAACTGCCAAAGCGTTTCAAGTGGGCCGTATGGAAGCTCCTCGTCCACTGCCTCTCCCGTTAAATCCAATAGGAACGTAGTGACAGCTTCCATTCCGATTTGCTGCAAGCGCTCTTGCAACTCATAAATTCCACCAGCTACTACATGACTTTTGTCTGCTGCAAACGCAATTTCCTTTTCAAGGCCGAGAGCTGCCATTCTCTCATACGTTTCGTCAATAGTTTTCGTCGTCACGTCTACATTCTCCAATATATCTTCCAACTCAGGATAATTCCCCTCGGGCATTAACAGGAATGTCGTATAGCCCTCGCTCTTTAGCCGATAAAATAATTCACTCATTACAACAAGTTGACCCATTTGTTTCCGTGCAACCAGTCCGACTGTCCCGCCTTTCGCTAATGGTGCAAATAAATCCAATGCTTTAATTTTCGTTTCAATCATTTCAATCTTCTCCCCCCGAATTATCAATTCATCCAAACTGCACTCCGCCAAATCCGCAAGTGCCACAAGCGTTCTTACTTCCGACTTCCCCACAGAAATCTTCCCTGTACACAAATTCGAAACGGTTGCTGGCCGAAGACCGACTGCTTTGGCGGCGCTCGTCAAGTTCGGCACTTTTCTCCTCAATAATGAAACATTTAATCGAAGATTGTCTCTTTCCATATTTTTCACCCCTTACTTTGTATAGTAATTTATTTTACACCCTAAAGCAACAATAAATTACTCTTCAACGTAATTTATTTTTCAAACAAGAAGAGATCTACTGAATTCCTTTTAAGTGGATAGAAATCACGAAGTAGGGAATCTTAACTATGATCCAAAAACCAATGTGAGGAAGGTGACGTTTTTATGAATAAGATGGCAATAGCGGCATTAGGAATTGGAGCGGCGTTTCTCATGAGGAATAAAAATGTCCGAGGAAAGCTGATGAAGCAGTTCGAATCGCTCGCAGAACCATTCACCTCAAAAAATGGATCAATGCGTTCATAAAAATCTTTCTCACGGGAAAATCGGCATCCTTTTGGATGTCGTTTTTTTAATACTGATAATGGAGCTAAAAAACTCGTAGTTTAGGCTCTTTCAAATCGGGAAAGTAGACTATAAGCAAAAAATTAGGAGGTAACGATTATGAAAAATAAAATGGCAATCGCCGCTCTCGGTTTAGGTGCAGCGTATTTAATGAGAAACAAGGATGCGAGAAGCAAACTATCTAAGCAATTTGAGTCATTCGGATCTACACCGATGAGAGGCGATAAAAGCTCCCGCACTTCCACGACCACTTCCAATGGTCGGAACAAAGGATTACTGGGCGGTCTTTTCAGCTAAATCGAGTAAAACACTAAAAGGAGAGGGCGCATTTACGAGTGCGGCCTCTCCTTTTTGCCGAAAATAATTATTCATTAACTGCGACATGACGTCTTTCCATGTAGAGAACGATGAAAATGCTAGCCTCATACAACAAGATCATCGGAATGAGGACGATAAGTTGGCTGACGAAGTCGGGCGGTGTAATCAGCGCGGAGACGACGGCCAAGGTCAAGTATGACCACTTCCTCACTTTTCGCAAAGTATCAGCTGTCAATACACCGATTGCGGCTAAAAACATGGCGACGATCGGCAGCTCGAACAAGAGGCCGATCGGCATCGTTGTCATTAGCAGAAATTTGGCGTATTCCTGGGCTGACACCATCACATTGAAGTTCATCGCTCCTAGTGATATGAGGAAGCTATAGCTCAACGGATTGACGACAAAGTAGCCGAACGCCAAACCACCTAGAAACAAGAAGAACATGATGGGTGAATAGAGACTTAAAAACTGTGTCTCCTTCGGGTTAAGACCCGGCTTAACGAATTGCCACAAAAAGTGGCAAAGAAACGGCAGCGACAGACCAAATGCTAATGCGGTCGAGATGGACATGTAAAAGACGACAACTTCCATCGGTCCAAGGACTATCAACTCATGCCCTCTTGTAACAATAGGAAACCATAGATTGACTGTCGCGAATACACCGATAAAAAAAGTTGCAAATATGACTGCACTTTTAATGAGCTGTTTGCGCAAATCAGTGAGATGTTCGACTAGCGGAGGATCTCCACTTATCGTTTCCTCTGCTTTCATTGCCGCCATCTCTTTTGTAGTCTCGGCTTCGACCACAACCACTTTCTCCGTTTCTCCTTCACCAACTAACTGATTTTGTTCCGTCCTATTCTTTTTATCAAGCGGGCTAAGAATTTTCCGCTGGTGATCACCATAAGGATCCATGTCTCCACCTACTTATGAATGATCCGTTTTATTCGAAGGTTCCTTTTTGACTTCCTCATCATCCAAAATGTCGCGTGCGGACTTTTTGAACTCTGCCAACGTCTTGCCTACTGCTGACCCGACTTCCGGTAGTTTGCGCGGTCCGAATAGGATGAGGACAATGACTAAGATGATAATTAACCCCGGTACGCCGATACTCGCTAAACTCATAGCGAAATTCTCCCTTTCTTAAACGAGAGAGCCTCCCGTTTTGCTGTATTTCTGTATGGCTTCTGCTGTGCGATATGCTAATGCTCCGATTGTGCCTGTCGGGTTATAACCGCCATTATGCGGGAAGTTCCCCGCTCCGACGACAAACAGATTTTCCGCATCCCAATGTTGCAAATATGTGTTAACAACACTGTTTGCGGGATCCGAACCCATAATTGTTCCACCCGTATTATGTGTCGTTTGGTAAGGAACTATGTCATAGTCAGAAATCGGGTTTCCAGGAACTACAGTTTTCGCACCCATCTCTTTCATAATTTCCGCAATCCTGTCTGTAAGGTACTTATGCATATTCCGATCCTGCTCGGTGAAATTGTACGTCAGCTGCAATAGCGGCACACCGTATGCATCCTTATAGTCAGGGTCAAGCGACATGTAGTTTTCTTTATGTGGCATGGAAGCTCCTTGGCCGCCAATCGATAACATGCGAGTAAAATTCTCAATTGAAGCCTTTTTAAATTCAGCTCCCCAAGCTGGTACGTCCGGCGGAACAGGGTTTGTCTGAATCGGTCTATAACCTGTTTGCGTAAGTGAAATGCTCGCCCCATGGATAAAATCAAGATCCGAATGGTCAAAGCTGTCGCCATTGAAGTCATCAATCGTCATGCCCAAAGCTCCTGCACCCATGAACACATTCATCTGTTCATCGAAAAATCCAGTCACGCCCGGCAAAATTTGATAGCCATAGTTTTTGCCTAAAGTTCCTCTTCCCGTCTCGGGATTATATTGTTCACCAATTTTTGATACCATAAGCAATTTTGCATTATTCATCACATAGCTTGTCAAGACGACGACATCAGCAGGTTGGATGAACTCCTCACCGGATTGCGTATCCACATACCTGACTCCAGTCACTTTATTGCCAGATTTCAGGACTTCAACGACGTTGGCGTGGAATGTCACATCGAAGTTTCCTGTTTTCATTGCTGTCGGTACTACAGTAATTTCAGGTGATGTTTTTGCCCCATATTCACAGCCGAACCGTTCACAAAACCCACAATATTGGCAAGCAGCAATTGTCTCGCCGTCCGGGTTTTCGTATGCCTCTGAGAGGTTTGCTGAAGGCAGCATGTATGGATGATAGCCCAAGGATGAAGCGGCAGTTTCAAACTTTTTCAGAATCGGAGTCTTTTTCATCGGAGGGGTCGGAAATTCATTCGAACGTTTACCCGCAAAAGGATTTGTATTTTCTCCCGATATGCCTGCCGTCTTTTCAAATTTATCGAAATATGGCTCCAATTCGTCGTATGTGACGCCCCAATCCTGCAGCAAGTAATCTGATGAAAGTTTGTTTTTCCCGTATTTTTGCTCGGTCATTGTCTTAATTTGAAAATCGTACGGCAAGAAGCGAAACGTATGGCCATTCCAGTGCGTTCCAGCACCACCGAGATTTTCACCAAGGAGGAATGAACCCAACTGCCGCATCGGGAGCGCGCGCATTTTGCGGTGATTACGGAATGTGATGGTCTCCTTCGACAAATCTTGCATCAACTCATAGCGGATTGCATAACGATATTCGTCATGTATCATTTGATAATCAGCCGTGCTCCGCGGTTTCCCTCTTTCCAAACCGCGTACTTTCATTCCCGCCTTCGCACATTCAGCTGCGATGATGCCTCCCATCCAACCGACTCCGACTGTTACGACATTCACTTTATCCAATGTTTTTGCCACTTGTTATCCCTCCGTCAGTGTTGCATCGTACTAATTGATTTTGGTTCGATCTTTTGAAACTTTTCATCTTCAATCATATTGATATACGCAAATTGGTGGCCTGGGAATCCTTTCATCCTCCAGCCGTCCATATTGTTGTTTCCGTTGTAGATCGGGTCAGCATATGCCCCTTCCAATGTCGCTTGCCGAAGAACACGGAAAAAGAATTCAGATGAAACGCCCTTCATCTCCACTTCATTTTTTTGGAATGCAGTGAGGATCTCATCCATTTGACCTCCATCCAGCTCAACAAACGGCTTTTGATAGCGTTTTTGTGCCTCTTCCTCAAACTTGGCAATTCCTTGTCTGAACATCTCGGCACGCGTCAGCCTGCTCTGGTAGCCTTGTGTCGCTTCTCCAGCAAAAAACGGGCCTTGCATATATTCCCGTGTATTGTTGCCATAACTTCCTGCCAATTGGTTGTCTATGAAATAGGGCACGCCAAGTCCGATAGCTCCCGGTCCGAGATCATCCTCCGGGAATATTCGCTCAACAGCCTGGGAAAGCACATTGAAATCAGCATGATTCGTAAAGAACATTAAGCCTTTGACCGATGTTACATCGTGATTTTCCGCATTCTGCGTTCCGCTTTTCGTTTTTGCGCCGTCTTTATTGACGTTGTAACCAACAAGACCTCCAATCAATCCTCCCCCTACCAATGCTCCAGTGGCGATTCCTGTCGTTTTTAGGAAATCGCGTCTCGACAAACCTTTTTGTTCTTCAGCCATATTGTTTCCTCCTCCCTGTATATGTCATCTAGCATGTCCGTCTTCTTATGTGTTTCATACAAGTTGAGCAATAATTATCCAATTACGATATATTGTTTAAAACAAATCTTTTGGAAGGAGGTTTTTCTAATGAAGCGTTTATTATTTGTTTTCATGTTGATCATATTGGCGGGGTGTTCAATGAACAAACAAACGACTACCTCTACCACTCTTACACAGCAACTTGCTACAAAATTAGAATCCCCTTGGTCCATTGATTCAGACGGCGATCGTTTTTTCATTACAGAACGGAATGGGACGATTGTGAAGGTTGAGGCGGATGGCAGTATGATACGTGAAGAAGTGCATCTCTCCGAACCGCTTTCGGATGCCGCAGAGGCTGGGTTGCTCGGTTTTGTTCTTCAGGATGATTTTGATGAATCTGGACTCGCCTATGCGTACTACACGTACGACTCTGCGGGAGCTCCTATCAATCGGATTGTCAGGTTGCAGTATGAGGAAGGGGAGTGGAGGGAGACGGACATCCTCTTGGACGGAATCGAGTCGGGACCAGTCCATCATGGAGGGAGACTTGCCATGTCACCGGAAGGAACTTTATTTGCCACGATTGGTGACGGAGCAACTCCTGAAAATGCACAAAATCCCGAATTACCCAACGGAAAAATTGTAAAAATACAAAAAGATGGTAGTTTCAACATTGTTAGCATGGGGCATCGGAATCCACAAGGACTCGCCTGGAATTCGGAAGGTGAACTTTATTCCTCAGAGCATGGACAATCAGCAAATGATGAGATAAACAAGATTGTGCAAGGCGGGAATTATGGTTGGCCGGAAATTGAAGGAAATGAAAGTAAGGAAGGCATGTATTCCCCTCTGCTTACTTCGGGGGCGAACGAAACTTGGGCCCCATCAGGGATGACATTTCACGACGGTTTGCTTTATGTCGCTGCGCTACGGGGGAAAGCAATATTGGTGATCGATCCCGATCGTATGGAAATTATAGACAAAATCGATGGATACGGTCGGATTCGAGACATCTATTCCGACGGTGAATCGCTGTTCTTCATTACAAATAACACGGATGGCCGTGGGAATCCAACCGAATCGGATGACATTTTCTATAAAATCGGCTCGCACGAGATGACGGTTATTTTAGAATAAGCGTAAATAGTTCTTAAATTTTTCTGAAATATTCCGATATAAATAATAAGAAGAAAGGAGGATATAATTGCTCGGTAATTGGAATGCGATGGGGTTGAATATCCTTCGCAATATGACTATGCATAATAATCAAGTTATGCGGTCGATGGAAAGGCTCTCTTCCGGTATGCGCATCAACAGAGCCGCAGATGATCCCGCTGGTTTGGCTATTTCTGAAAAGATGCGCGCTCAAATTCGCGGACTGCAAGTGGCACAGCGTAATATCCAAGATAGTATTTCATTGTTTCAGACGGCGGAAGGCGCGTTGAATGAATCTCACGCTATGCTTCAACGCATGCGGGAACTAAGTGTTCAGGCAGCAAACGACACATTGACGGAAGCTGATCGTGAGTTGCTCAATCAGGAATTCCAGGAGCTTAAAAAAGAGATTCAACGCACATCGACAGATACGGAATTCAATACGAGAAAGTTGCTTGATGGGTCGAGTTCTTCATTCAAAACACAAGCAGGAGCGAATGCTGGACAATCGATCGAATTTTCTATTGGTAATATGGGTATTGACGCTCTTTCACTGACGAATGCTTCTATCGCCACCCGGGAGGATGCCGACAAAGCAATAGCTTCAGTGGATAAAGCCATTCAGACCGTCTCATCCGAACGTTCCAAAATGGGCGCTTATGTGAATCGGTTGGAACACAGCTATAATAATGCACTTACAATGGAAGAAAATCTGACTGCTGCCGAGTCACGAATTAGGGATGTTGATATCGCTAAAGAAATGATGGCGCTGACGAAAGCAAATATTCTTCTGCAAGCTAGCCAGTATATCCTCTCCTTGCATATGCAACAGGCTCAATCCGTCCTTCAGCTGCTGAAACACTCGTAACAGGCTGTCCGATAAGAAACTTCAACTTTCAGACAGCCTGTTCTTCACTTCTCAAATCCTAAAATAGGAACGCAGTCTTCCAAGATGGTGACTTCTTCTATCGGAAGATCAATTCGAAATTCATTTTTGCCATAAGGGCTGACTGCAACTTTCTTTTGAGCAAACGGATTATTCGTCACAAGCATCGCCATGCCGCTCTCCTGCTCATAACTCTCCAAAGCAAAGCGATAACCTGATAGGATCGCATAGGGAAACACTTCATAAGCGTCTGCCAATTCATCAGTGCTAACTTCCTTGAAAAAATGTCCGTTCGCATCCATTTCGACAAACCCTATTTCCTTATCTTTCGGATTATCGGATTGCAAATAATATGTGCGTCGTTGGGATACGATGGGATATTCTTTACCGTTCCAAACCGCAAAACGACCTTTTCTTATCATTCCATCTCCTCCAAGAAATGCTATGTATGCCTCTATTATATAAAGCCAGGAAATATGGGGACAGGTAAGTTTAACCAAATTTTCGACATAATTCACAAGGACTTTACACTCTTGTCAGGTTAAAATTTCGTGTCATTCCTCTCTTTACGTTTGCCTTTTTCCCTATCGGGTATTTAAAAACTACTACTCTTTAAGGAGGTTTTTATTATGAAAGACAACAACTATTCAGACAAGATCAAAGGTACTGTCAATAAGGTCAAAGGTGAAGTAAAAGACCAATATGGTAATGCGACGGATGATGCAATGCTGCAGGCGGAAGGCAAATTGGACAAATTGAAAGGTGAAGCACAACAAGAAGTCGGCGAATTCAAGGATCGTTTTGGCAATTACAAGAATCAGAAGCGTTAAAAGGTATCATGGAGGCTGCCTTCCTAATCTGGAAGACAGCCTTCCTTCATTATAAATTGTCGGTGTTGATTCGTGGAACAGAGTCTCCATACTCATCTTTCGGCTCTACTATATCATCAGCGGGCACCATAGTTTCCCTATCGATCATTGTTGCTCTTATATCTCTTTCTGTGTCCTTGACTTCTCCACTTCCACGTCCCTCAATCGATACATCTGGTTCGACATTATCGACAAAAATCGCGATGCCTCCATCTTTCATTTCATTATAAATGGTTTCTGCTTCCTGTTTAGAGAAGCCCATCTCTTCGAATAATCTTTGCTGCTTCGGCTGATCGTCAATAAACATCCCCTTGAACCGATCAAGAAAGTTCTCTTCTTCCCTCCCGTCCAAGGCGACAAACGTTTGCCTGCGCAATTGTGCTAAATCGTCATCCGTATTTGCGACGGCGTGTATTTGGTCTTCTGAATAGCCTTGAGAGGTCAGTTCTGTAATCTTATACAATGCCGCGTCAATTTTGTTCAACGTACCAACGTATCTTTTCTCCAAATTAAACACTCCTTTTTTCCTTTGTTTTCATTACTCTACCCTTAGAATCCACGGGAAACACCTTTCTATGAAATATGCGCCATGTTTAGTCTCAATGAATCGCGTGAATAGAATAAGAACAGAAAGGAAGTGCTTTCATTGGATAAGAAAAAACCTTTTACTTCAGAGGATCGGAAAGACGCCAAAGGCTCATTCATGGACAATCCGGAAAACTTGCCGACTGACAAGGAAAGCATCTACGATATGCACGAGGATATGCAAAATGTCGATCCAATTCCATTAGAGGATGTAAGATTGGAAGAATATGAGGAAGAACATCACCATAAAACAAAAAGCAGTTCGTCCAGCGAAGAAAAATATAAATAAACACAAAAAGTAGAGGTGGAATCTGTGAAATTCCAATCCTCTACTTTTGTCGTCACCTGTCGATATTCCCCGGGAAATGTCAGTAAACTTCAATTATACCCTGTCTAATTCCTGTTATACTAATGTCTTTGCTGCATTCTTTTTCGACATATACATCCCAAAAAGGATCAACAAAATGATAAGGGCAACCGTCAACCCTACACTCATCCAATAGGCTGATTGATCTCCAGATGCGCTGAATGCATATGATGCATATGTGCTCAACTTCCAAGGAGTCACTGTCCAATATGCGCCGACGACTCCGTCGATGATTTGGAAAACGAGCAGGACTAAGATAGATAGCCCGGCAACCCCTCCCGTAGACGTCCAAGCACTGAATGCAAGAACGACTGTCACAGCGAAAACCAACCACAAACTATATGTCCCTAAAAACGTAAAGACTTCCCCTGCCGACACTGAATTGAATAAAATTTGAATATAGTACCACGCCGCGAAAAAACCTAACCAAACGCTAGCTAATACAATTGCATTGACGACTACCCATTTACTAAGGAAATATTGTCCAAACGACATTGGACGCACGTATAGAAGCGTTGCCGTACCGGATTTTCGCTCACCTGAAATGGAACCCATGAAAGCGAGGATGATAACAAGGATGCCGATCGTCTGGTATTGGCTCATCAATGAGACGAAAATATCTTCCCCTCGGAATTCCGGCCATGCAAAATTTGTCCCTTCCGGCAAGTTGCCGACACTCTTCATAATTTCAGGAAGGAAATGATTCGTGATCGGCTCGAGCACTCCAAAGATGACAAACACGATTGGAATCCAATACAGCTTGAAATTACGGACATTTTCACGCCATTCCTTGCGTAGCAATACATTGAAGCTGCTCATTCCCCCATCACCACTTTCATGAAGATTTCTTCCAAGCTTGCCGTTTGCAATTCCACCTTCCGAATATGAAGGGTTTCTGCATGCAGTAATGCGATAACTTCAGACGTACCTATCTCTTCCTTCAAAGCATCAATGGACACTTGCTTCTTTTCCGCTTTAACTTTCCATGGTGACAATGCAGTAAACCGTTCTGCTTCTTCGACTGATCCAAACTCGATAAGAATACGTGGGTTGGCGTATTTCTCTCGGATGGAATCCAGCGATCCATTTTCGACAAGGACACCTTTCCGAAGGAATAGCAGCTGGTCTGTCATTTCTTCTGCATCGTTCAAAATATGGGTTGAGTATAAAATTGTCGTTTTCTGTTGGAGTTCCTTCAACAAGTTCATCACTTGCCTTCGTCCAACAGGGTCAAGAGCTGATACTGGCTCATCTAACAGGAGCAGCTCAGGTCCATGGACAATCGCCTGTGCCAATCCAAGCCGTTGCTTCATCCCTCCAGAAAACGTTCCAGTTCTTTTCTTCATAGCATCTCCAAGGCCGACAAACTCGAGCGTCTTCTTCGCTTCCGCCAATGCTTGCCTTTTTTCAACTCCGCTCAACACGGCAGCCATCTCCGTGAATTCCAGGGCAGTCAACCAAGGAAAGAACTTTGGATATTGAGGTAGGTAGCCGATGGAAGACCGTATATCCGACTTCGTCTGCCCCCTGAATAAAATCGAACCACTTGTTGGCGTAACAAGTCCAGCAAGCATGGAAAGCGTCGTCGTCTTTCCCGCCCCATTCGGACCGATCAATGCTGTTGAAGTTCCTGCCTCCAATTCGAATGAAATCGATTCTGCAGCTTTATGACTTCCATATATCTTTGTTAGATCATTCACTTGCAGCAATTGCGTCATTCTTGCCGCCTCCCAAAAATGAAGTACAAAATTGATCCGATAATGTTCCCTAGCAATATAATGAAAATCCACATGATGAACGGTCCATTCGTCCGCCGATGCCTTATGACATCAACTAGAGCGACAACCATCAAGATCAATTGAAGTACAAGTATCGGCAAAATAAGATTCCAAGGTATGTTTTCAAGCTCAGACATGAATGTCACAACCTCTCCCTTTGTTATACACTAAGTATAACACCACTGTTATACATTGTACATAACAAAATCCGATTATTTTTTGAAGATCCCGTTTTGACTAACTAGATGTGACGAATATCACAGCAAGCCGTGTTCCCTTCTCTTATGATGGTGGGGAAAGAAATCCTTCTCATCTTATGAATCAAAAAGTCACAACTATAAAATAGGAGTGCTATTTATGAACCTTTTATTCAAGGATCGAAAAATTCAACATGGAAGGGACTATAATAAGTATCCTTTCATCGTCATTTGGGAAGTGACTCGTGCTTGCGCCTTAAAATGCTTGCATTGCCGTGCTGAAGCACAATACAAACCAAATCCATGGCAATTGTCGTTTGAAGAGGGGAAAAAGCTGATTGATGAAATCGCATTAATGGATAATCCGTTATTTGTGTTTACTGGCGGCGATCCTTTAATGAGACCTGACTTGTTTGAACTCGCCAAGTATGCAATCGAAGAAAAAAACCTTCCAGTATCGATGACGCCTAGCGCCACACCAAAAGTGACACGTGAAGCAATTCGTAAAGCGAAGGAGGTCGGATTATCGCGCTGGGCTTTCAGTTTGGACGGCTCCTGCGCAGAGATCCATGATCATTTCCGGGGAACAAAAGGTTCCTTTGATCGGACGATGAAAGGAATCGAGTATTTAAAAGAACTGAATATCCCGATACAAGTGAATACAACAATCTCTAATTACAATCTTCATGATCTCGAAGCAATTGCCGAAAAAGTGAAAGATATGGGAGCTGTTCTTTGGAGTACATTTTTCCTCGTACCGACAGGCCGAGGCCAAGAAAAAGATATGATCAGTGCTGATGAACATGAGAAGGTGATGAAATGGTTGTATCAAATACAACAAACAATGCCTTATGGAGTAAAAACGACCGAGGCTCCGCACTACCGGCGCGTATTCCTACAGGAAGAACAAAATGCAGAAAGTAAAATGGATGAGCGGGAACTAAAAAGGAAGGATGTATTGGGCAGAGCACCAAAACCTGTAAATGATGGAGATGGATTCGTCTTTATCAGCCATATCGGTGAAGTTTATCCAAGCGGCTTTTTACCCGTTTCTTGTGGAAATATTCGCGAGCAGTCACTCACAAATATCTATCAAAACTCTCCGATCATGCGGGAATTACGCGACAAATCTCTCTTGAAGGGCAAGTGCGGCGTTTGTGAATTCAATAAAGTGTGCGGGGGATCGAGGTCTCGAGCATATGCAATGACAGGTGATTACTTAGATAGCGACCCTTCTTGTTCCTATATTCCAAAAGCTCTTCGAGAAAATGAGCCTGAGGTGACAACATATGAATAATGGTCAAAAACATATTGTTGTCCTTGGCGGCGGAATTACAGGGCTAAGTGCCGCCTACTACGCTAGGAAATTGTCGGAGGAACGGAATACCCCGCTAACAATTCATATTATCGAAAAAAGCGGCGTATTGGGGGGAAGAATTCAAACAGTTAAAAAGGATGGCTTCATTATCGAAAAGGGGCCAGATTCTTTTTTATCCCGGAAACTACCAATCATTGAGTTGTCCAGAGAGCTTGGACTGGAGAATGAACTCGTCGGTACAAACCCCAAAGCTAGAGCTAATTATATATATTTGAACAAAAAGCTTCACCCTATGCCATTGGGACTCGTACTTGGAATCCCTACAAAGTTGACTCCATTTTTAAAAACTGGACTCATATCCCCCATGGGAAAAGCACGTGCCGCCATGGACATATTCATGCCAAGAAAAACGGGATCGGAAGATGAATCACTCGGACATTTTGTTGAACGACGTCTAGGGAAGGAAGTGCTGGAACATATTACAGAACCACTGCTTGGTGGAATTTATTCCGGGAATGCCCGAAAGATCAGTACGAAAGCCACATTTCCACACTTCTTGGCACTCGAACGCAAATATGGCAGTTTAATAAAAGGAATGCTGAAGGGTAAACAACCCTCCGGTGAAAGCCATCAATATCCCGAGATAGCAAAAAAAAGCATGTTCTTGACATATAGACACGGGATGCAATCGCTTATTAACCGATTGATAGAAACGATGAAGGACATTCATATGCTGACGGATTGCAGTGTCGAATCTATTTCAGCAACGAATCGCCAATATGACGTTCAACTAAGTACAGGAGAATCAATACGAGCAGACGGTCTCATCATGGCCGTTCCCTCTTCGGAGGCAGCAAAGCTGCTGCGGAACGAGCCGGGCACTACGTGGCTGCATAAGATCAACTACGTATCCGTTGCTAATATCGCAATCGCATATGACGCATCCACAATCCCTTATCCGCTCAACGGAACCGGATTTGTCATCCCCCGCAAAGAAGGAAAAGATCTCACTGCGTGTACATGGACCTCCTCGAAGTGGAGCCATTCCGCGCCGAAGGATAAAGTACTGCTGCGCTGTTACGTCGGAAATGAACAAGCGCAAGATTGGGTTGACTTGACGGACGATCAGTTGTTGCAAAAAGTCCAGTCCGATTTGAAAGAAATTATGGGCATTACCGCGAAACCGCTCTTTCATGAAGTGACAAGAGCCGTTAAAGCCATGCCGCAGTATCCCGTAAATCATGTCGAGGAGCTTGCAGCCGTTCGACAAGCATTGCAACGTACGATGCCAGGCGTTTTTCTTTGCGGAGCTGGTTATGAAGGTGTCGGGGTCCCGGATTGTATACTGCAAGGAAAACAGGTGGCAGGTGACGTATTGGATTATTTGAAATTCATATGAAATGTGTCTGTCCCCCCTGTTATTTCCTGTCCATGTTATACTATTGCGTGGACTGGAGGATGTATGATGAAACCTTGGATGTATCCGCTGTTCGTTATTCTTGGAGCGTGCAGTTATGGAATTCTTTCTACGATCATTAAATTGGCCATTGCGGATGGGTATACAGCACCCCAGGCCGTGACAAGCCAATACTATAGCGGCTTTCTATTAGCCGCACTCATTTATCTTGTTGTCCGTCGAAAGCTTCCAAAGTTCGGCGGTGGTTTTACGCTTGTAATTGCCGGTACACTAACAGCAATCACAGGAACAGTTTATGGGAAAGCCGTCAGTTTAATGCCCGCTTCCCTCGCTGTCGTCATGCTTTTCCAATTCACTTGGATTGGCATGCTTTTCGACTGCATCGCTCGACGACGCCTGCCGAAGCGAATTGAAGTCATTTCATTACTATTTTTATTCGGAGGGACAGTTTTTGCAGCAGGCGTGCTTGATGCAGATCTTAGCGGCATTCCGTGGCAAGGATGGGCTTGGGGAATGGCTGCGGCTGTCAGCTTCTCTGCATTCCTCATGGTGAATCAACGTCAAGTAGAGGGGATGGACATGCTGACAAGATTACTATTCATGTCCTTCTTCGCCGCCCTAGCTATCACTTTTTTCCAAGAGCCTCAGATTATCTGGGACGGTACATTGGTAAAAGGCTTATGGGTATACGGCTTGATTTTAGGAGTGTTCGGCATTATCTTGCCAATTCTTTTATTCTCTATCGGCATTCCAAAAGTGGGTACGGGAACGGCATCGATTCTTAGCGCGATCGAGCTGCCGGTTGCCGTCACTGTGTCGATGCTTTTATTGCATGAGCATATGACCCTTTTGCAACTGGGAGGCATTGTGATTATCTTAGTCGGCATGACATTGCCTAGCGTCGCCAACCGAAAAATACGATTAAAAAGCGCTTAAGGCTGTTTCCACATCACTTGGATAAGTGGTGTGGTTTTTTTATTGTGACGAAAACTTTTCGGCAATGCTGAGGGTATATATAGTGAGAGCGACAAATTCGGTTGTTCTGAAAGGAGTGTGCCGCGTGCAGCAGGAAAAGTGGGTTCAAAAATTACGGACAGGTGATCAGGCCGCTTTTCGGCAATTTTATGAAACATATGCAGGTGCGGCAATTCGGACGGCGAGCGCCATTACCCGCAATCGTGAAATGGCGAAGGACGCAGTGCAAGAAACATTCATCCGAGTATATCGCCAAATCGATAGCTTCAATCCCTCTTTGCCTTTCGATCCATGGTTTTATCGAATTTTGACGAATGAATGTCTTCGTTTACTGAAAAAAGAGTCCCCTCTTTCAAATATCGAGACAATTGAGAACGACCCTTCCCTTGCGGAGAATTCCTTCGATCAATTGGCGGAGCTTTACGATATCATTCAAGCATTGGACGACTCACACCGTATTCCGCTTATCTTGAAGTATATTAAAGGGTTTTCCGAAAAAGAGATTGCGGACATTTTAGAGTTGAATCAGAACACAGTCAAGTCGCGATTATTCAAAGGAAGAAAGCGGTTGAAGGAGCAGCTGGATTCTACTCGAGAGGAGGATATGCCGCGATGAGCAAATTTGACGAGCAGATAAAGAGGGAGCTTGAAAAACATACCGATGGAGACGTACATGAACTGAAAGACAGTATTTGGAATGAAATTAACAAGGAATTATTCGAAGGGGGACGGAAAGAAGTGAAACGGAAGAAGAGATGGATTCCCACATTGCTTATCGCAGCGGCGGCACTTGTTTTGGCATTCACCTTGCAGACCGAGCCCGGTTTGGCGTTAATGAAAGGTATCAAGGATATGTTCGCCCCTGAAAAGGAGATCATTCAAAGCATTGAGGGGCAGGACGAGCCGACAGAAGTCCATTTGAATGAAGGAAAAGATTCCGAGTATATCATTTATGTGGATGAGTCTCGTTATAAAATGATCAAAGGAGAAGAATCAGATGTCATTACGACAATTGAACCTCTCCCTGAGAAATATCCGGAAGTGAGCATGGAAATTAAACAATATCCTTCCGACAAGCCAGAAACGCTTGTGCAAGAGATTGAGGAGAAATTGAAAGTCGATTTCCCCGATTTGCGGGATATTGAAACCGTTTCGGAGCCGGTGGAAGGCTTTTGGTTGCACGGTCTTACCGAATCGACGTGGGACGGAAAAGTCATCGATGTGTACGTCATCAGCAACGGCAAAGATGGGAGCTTTGTCATTACCGAAAAGTATTTCCTTGAAGCTGCGGAAGGTCACGGCGCAAGGTTTTATCATATGCTGCAGAGCTTTGAAATTATCGATTGAACGGAGTTTTACAGTGTCAGCCTGATTGAAAACGCTTGCCAGCCTAGGCGCGAAGTGGAGTGAAGACGCGAATAGAACTAAAGTTCATGAGCAACGAGCGACACGAGCAACAACGGATGCGAGCGTTTGTCAACAGGCTAAGGGGGGGAGCCTATACTCCCCCTTTTTTAGTTTAGGTATAAAAGTAGATTCGCCACCTTTTATGCATATGTTATAAGAATATAGGGTATAGATTGATAAGAAGAGTGTTAGGGGGTTAGACATGGACATTTTTATGATTGTCATCGATACGCTAATCGTTGTACTATATATAACGCTGATTGCCTTCATCACACCATTTACAATGAGATTCTTCAAAAGAAGGCAATTTGATATTTTTATTCAACTATTGCCTATCTGCTCTATTGTTTTTGTAAGCAGCATTCTCATTTCCATAGGACTAGGCGGATTCAAAGAGATGCTATTCTTTCAGATAACGAGCATTATTTCACTAGTTCTATTAGGATTCCTATTGTTCCTAACTTTGGCGATGAGGGCGCTATGGAAAGACAAATACGATTTATTAGTTGAAAGGATCCTTTCCTTTCGGGAAAAAAATGAACGGAGCTTCTCGCTGAAATAAGTGGGAAGCCTTTTTCTATTTGTTGTACACTACTAATAAAACTATTCTCGCTAGGAGACGGTACTATGTTAAAGGATCGTATGTATTATCAAAACGCCTATAAAAAGACTTTCACTGCACGCATCACCAAAAATGGAGCAGATTCAGAGGGGCGCCTGTATGTCGTATTAAGCAATACTGCATTTTATCCGACGGGTGGAGGACAGCCGCATGATACAGGCACTCTAGATGGCATTCGTGTAATCGATGTGGAGGAAGTCGACGGTGAAATCTACCATTTCCTTGAAGAGGAGCTTCAGTCTAACAAAGATGTGGAAGGGGCTATCGATTGGGAACGTCGTTTGGATCATATTCAGCAGCACACGGGGCAACATATTTTGACAGCGGCTTTTGTTCAACTGTTCGGATTTCAGACCATCAGTTTTCATCTTGGCAAAGAGCTTGTTTCCATTGATTTGGACGTAGAAAACGTTACGATGGAGCAATTGGCTGCAGTGGAAAAACTTGCGAACGATATTATACTGGAGAATCGTCCAATTGAAACAAAATGGGTGACGGAGGACGAGCTTTCGGAGTTTTCATTGCGAAAGCAATTGTCCGTAACGGATGAAATTAGGCTCGTTATTATACCGGATTTTGATACGAACGGCTGCGGAGGCACCCACCCGTCCTCTACTGGGCAAATCGGATTACTGAAAATACTTTCTACGGAAAAACAGAAGCGGAAAGTCCGCGTTCACTTCGTTTGCGGCGGCCGGGTATTGCAGCAGCTTCATCGTAAGCATGAGCAGTTGAATGCCGCCTCCAAGCTGCTGAGTGCGCCTGAAGATGGCATCAGCAATTCAATTGAACGACTTTTAGCTTCTCATCATTCATTGGAAAAATCATTGGAACAGGCTAAGGAAGATTTGCTTACTTTCGAGGCGAAACATCTATTGAACGATAGGAACGGCAATATATTAAGAGTTTCATTCACAGGTAGAACCGTGCAGGAGTTGCAAAAATTAGCGAGAATCATTGTAGCGGAAGATGATTCTGTCATCGTCCTCCTCGTTGCAGAAAATGAAGATCGCCTTCAGTTCGTTGCTGCTAAGGGTACGTCTGTCGGTCTTAGCATGAAACTAGTCTCCGCAGCGGCTTTGCCCCCTCTCAACGGAAAGGGCGGCGGAAATGATGCATTTGTGCAAGGCGGCGGCGAGCGAACAATGACTGCGGAAGAACTGCTGAATCTTATGGAAAATACAATTGCAAACTAATTGCTATGCAACTCCTCCCGATTTTTATAACCGGGAGGAGTTTATTATTTTATAAAGCTTAATAACTATCTTATGTTTACTATTTAACAGTCCGGGTACATAAAGACATTAGATACCATGATACTTCAGTTATCTTCGAAAGGGAGATTTATATGAAGAAAAAAATAGTATTCATTTCCGATCACGGCGATCCGCTTGCAACACTCGGCGGTGAGCAGGCAGGCGGGCAAAATAATTACGTAAAGCAATTGGCACTGTCATTGGATAAAAAAGGACATACAGTAGATGTCATTACGCATTGGGCGGATGCGAGTGATCCACAGATAGAAGAATTCGGTTCAAGATGCCGGGTAATCCGCGTGGCGGCCGGCGTGAAAGGCTATGTACCCAAAACCGAAATGTACAATATGCTCTTCGATTTTTATGATGAAATGCGATCTCTCATCGACTTGGCGTCTTATGACCTCATGCATACCCATTACTGGCTATCCGGCCTGCTCGGTGCAAAAGCGGCAGAGGATTATGGCATTCCCTGGGTTCACACTTCCCACTCATTGGGAGTTGCGAAAGAGCAAGCTACCGGCGTTCGGGAAGAAAAAAGAATGGCAGCCGAACAATTGATATTGCAGTTAGCCGACACAGTAGTCGCCACAACTGGATCTGAAAGAAAATTAATCAAAAACTTCGTTGAAGACCCTTCCCCTATTAAGGTCATTCCGATAGGAGTGGACAAGAGTTTCAAACCAACAATCCGGAAAGAAAAACAACAACCTTATTTCGCATTTGCCGGAAGGCTTGAAAAGACAAAAGGGATCTACACACTTCTCAATGCATATAGACTTTTAATGGAGCGGCACGAGCTTCCTCCATCAACGAAGCTTGTCATTGCGGGAGGAGATCCGGATACAATTGATCTTCAAAAAAAATTACCGACATGTCCGAAATTAAAAAAAGCGATCAATGGCCTCGAAAAACATGTAGAGTTTATCGGAGCCCGCTCCCAGAGACAATTAGCACAACTTTTCAATGAAGCAACTGCTGTCATCGTCCCTTCCACGTACGAATCATTCGGAATGGTCGCTGCAGAAGCGCAAGCGTGCGGCAGTCCTGTCATCGCCTCGAAAGTCGGCGGTTTACAGGATGTTGTCCGCCATCGGGAGACGGGACTCCATATCGAAAAGGAAAATCAAGAGCATTTGGCATTCGCCATGAAGCTTATTGCAGTGAACCGAGAATTTGCCCGTTCCCTCGGACGGCGCGCCGCTGCCTATGCACGCAGGGAATTCGATTGGTACACTGTCGCCAAGAAAATGGATGGATTGTATGAGGTGGTTATGTTTGAAGAACAAGAAGTACTTGCTAGCGACTGACTTGGATGGAACATTTGTAGGCGATGAAGAAGCGCTTGGGAGACTGCTTCGATTCTTTGACAGCTCTTCAGATGAAGTGGCGCTCGTCTATGTAACGGGGAGGCATTTGTCCTCGTCTCATTCCCTTATGAAGGAAGAGGGTTTGCCAACACCCGATTTGCTTATAACAGATGTTGGTACGTCTATTTATCACTCTGAAAAGTTGGTCGAAGATTTATATTGGAAAGAGCGTATGCAGAAAGATTGGCAGGCCGATAAAATTGTAGAAATTGCCGCCAACTTTCCGATGTTGAATAGGCAGGAGCTGCCCGATGATCAGCGCATCTCCTTCACTGTGGAGGAAAGTTTAGAAGCGGTGAATGAATTCAAGGAAGCTCTCGTGGACGCATCGATTGCTCATACGTTCATTTTCAGTTCTAATCGGGACATCGACGTACTTCCATTAGAAGCAGGTAAAGGGAATGCTTTGGAATATGCACTCAACCGGTATGCGATGGAGGGCGTACAATTGCTCATTGCAGGCGATTCAGGCAATGACCGGGACATGCTGTCGCTCGGCCACCCTTCCGTCATCGTCGGCAATGCCCAGCCGGAATTGCTGGAAATGGAACCGTGTGAGACTCTCTTTCGCGCTAATGAAAACTGCGCAGGCGGCATCCACGAAGCATGGTTGCATTTTTATGGAGATAATGACGGACGGGAGTCGTTCGCTTGAGTTACCACCGAATCGTTACGGTATTATCTCCACATTAAAACGAACCAACACGAAACGAAAAGGCTGCCTCCCTATGAAGGGATGGCAGCCTAATTGATGCAACAAATCAATACGCTCTTGCAAACCAAACAGTATGCTTCGCGTCTTTTCCACAATTAATGCAAGTCGACTTTTCAGCCGGTGGATTGAATGGGATATTGCGTGTCGTGAACTTCGTTTCTTCCTTCACTTGCTCCTCGCACGCGTCATCGCCACACCAGCCGGCAAGGATCCAACCAGGGATTTCTCCTTTTTCTGCTGAATCAGCGATATGTTTCTTCAAATCAGCAATTGTGTCGATATGCGTGTGGGAATGCTCTGCACGGAATACGCGCGCCTTTTCAAGTAGACGTGTCTGCATCGTTTGCAATTCCTGTTCAATACTTTCAACGATATTCGCCAAGTCAACAGCGACTTTGTCACCTTCATCACGCGCTTTCATGAGCGCCTGATTGTTTTCCAAATCACGTGGCCCTAATTCAACACGGACCGGTACACCTTTTAGCTCCCACTCGTTGAACTTGAAGCCTGGTGACTGATCGGAATCATCTAGACGCACACGGATGCCTTTCGCTTTCAGCTGTGCAAATAGTTCTTCCAACTTCTCCATAATGGCAGGGTTCTTCTTCCAAGGACCGACCGGAATCAAAACAACTTGCGTCGGTGCGATGCGTGGCGGCAGTACAAGCCCTTGCTCGTCTCCGTGCACCATAATGACGGAACCGATCAAACGAGTCGACGTTCCCCATGAAGTCGTGTGGACGAATTCATGACGGTTTTCCTTCGTCAAATATTTGATGTCGAATGCTTCCGCAAATTTCGTACCTAAATAATGGGAAGTCCCTGCTTGAACCGCTTTCCCGTCCTTCATCATCGCTTCGATCGAATACGTGTCGACAGCGCCAGCGAAACGTTCAGAAGGCGTTTTTTGTCCGTCATAAACAGGAATCGCCAATAGATCTTCCACAACTTCTTTATAAATATTCAACATTTGCATCGTTTCTTCGCGTGCCTCTTCTTCATTTGCATGCGCCGTGTGCCCTTCCTGCCATAGAAACTCAGAAGTACGAATGAAAGGCAGTGTTTTCTTCTCCCAACGGAAAACGTTCGCCCATTGGTTGATCAACACAGGTAGATCACGATAGCTCTTGATCCAATCAGAATACAAATGGCCGATCATCGTTTCGGAAGTCGGACGCAACGCAAGGCGCTCTTCTAATTTCTCGCCCGCCGCTTCCGTTACCCATGGAAGTTCAGGAGAAAACCCTTCAATATGATCCTTCTCTTTTTGGAAGAATGATTCAGGAATCAACATCGGGAAGTACGCATTGCGGTGGCCTGTCTCCTTGAAACGTCTATTCATTTCCTCTTGAATATGCTCCCAAATTTCAAAACCATCCGGTTTAAATGCGATACATCCGCGGACAGGCGTATAATCCATCAAATCCGCCTTCTGGATCGTGTCGATATACCATTTTGAAAAATCGTTTTGCTGATTACTCACAATAATTTCCTCCCTATGCATAATAAAAAGCGCAAAGCTGTCCTAATATAAGGACGTCTTTGCGCTGGATAGACGTGGTACCACCTTCATTCGGCCTAGCGACGCTAAGCCCTCGAACGTTTTGTAACGAAAACGACCCGGTCATGTTTGCATGACATCTCCGTGGTAGGGTTCAATGAAAAGCGGTGGTACGACTCTCAGCAAGTTGCCATACTTTCTGTTTCACAATTTCCATTTACTTGGCCACATCTACGATTCCATATTGCTTATAATATAGCAAATACTTGAGATTTATACAAATACAGTTTTGTTTTCTCTTGCGGGCTTGGATTAATCCTATTCTCTGCTATAGTATGATTGATACTAATGGATGGAGGAATATCGATATGAGCAATTTACCAAACTGCCCGAAATGTAATTCGGAATACACATATGAAGATGGAAATCTGTTCGTTTGCCCTGAATGCGCCCATGAGTGGACATTGGAATCTCAAGAGGCGGAAGCTGAAGCCGCTGTTGTCAAGGATGCGAACGGCAATGTCTTGAACGACGGCGATACTGTTACTGTCATCAAGGATTTGAAAGTGAAGGGCAGCTCAAATGTCGTCAAAATGGGTACAAAGGTGAAAAACATCAAGTTAGTCGAAGGCGATCACGATATTGATTGTAAAATTGACGGTTTCGGCGCGATGCAGTTGAAATCGGAGTTTGTGAAGAAGATATAAAACAATAAGCTATTAGTGATCCAAAGGTCACAAAGTGACAATAACTTTTGGGAAATGATCGATATTTGTTAGGAAATGAACGATAAGTTTGTGAAATTGATCGATAACCGTTGTGAAATGATCGATAAGTTTGCGTTACCGTCAAAAACAAACAGGGCTGTCCAACATACTTTTGGACAGCCCTTTTCTTATGACATGCTAGCTTACAATTTAAATTGAAGCACATTTCGATTAAGCTCTTCAGCGTATTTCGCCAATTGCTCAGAGCTCATTGCCACTTCTTCCATCGAGCTGTTTGTTTGTTGAGTCGACGCAGATGTTTGTTCAACGCCTGCGGATGTCTCCTCAGTAATGGCAGCGATTTCTTCAACCGAGCTCCGCATTTCCTGACTGCGGGAAACCATCTCCGACAAGTTGCTCGAAATCATTGTTATATGCGATGCCACTTCAGTCACAGCATCGTTAATATCATTGAACGTTTGGCTCGTCTGTGTAATTTGTTCTGTCCCTTTCTCGACTTCCTCATATCCTTCCAATAGGGATGCTGCCACAGAACTGGATTCTGATTGGATGTCGCCTACGATTTTCGTAATGTCGGTAACGGAAAGTGAAACCTGCTCTGCCAAGTTCCTTACTTCTTCGGCTACAACCGCGAAACCTTTGCCATGTTCGCCTGCTCTTGCTGCTTCGATAGCTGCATTTAGAGCCAACAAGTTCGTTTGATCGGCGATATCTTTAATGACAACAACCAATTTTGATATTTCTTGTGACTGGGCGTCCAAGCCTTGAATTTTTTCTACAGAGGATTGTACGATTTTATCGATTCTGCTCATTTGTTCATTGGACAGATTCATTAAGCGACGACCTTCTGACGTCATATCCAACACTTGTGTTGAAGCAACTTGAATATGTCCACCCTTTTCATCCGCCTCTTCCACACGATGAACGAATGAATCCATCAAGTCAGATAGATGGCTCGCCTGTGTCGCTTGCGACTCCGCACCTTCCGCCAGATCATACATCGTCATCGCAACTTGATCGGTAGCGGCTTTCACCTCGGTGGCAGATTGCGTCAACTCTTCACTTTGGGCTGATACGGATGCCGATATGCCATTAATCGTATTCAATAAACTACGTGTATTTTCGCTCATCTCATTTGCAGCAAGGACAAGCTGGCCAACTTCATCCTTCGATTTTGTTTTCATATTGTCGCCGCTTAAATCACCTTTAGCCATTTCCAGCATGCGATTCATTACCATTTTGATTGGTTTTGTAATTTGATCTGCAGTGAATAATGCAGCTGCAATACTTAATATGATGACTATAATCGTCACCGCACTTACGATTTTGAATGTCAATTCCCCGCCCGCGATAATTTCCGCTTCTGCTGCATTAATATTCGCTTCATAATCTGCTGCCAGTTTTTCATAGCCTGTCATAATTTCACGAACCAACGGGGTGGAATCCTCCAGGTTTTTGAGAGCCCGCTCCTTGTTGCCTTTGTCATACTCAGCAAATACTTCCTCAGTTATGAACGTTCTCCATTCAACTGTTTGTTCAATGAGCTTATCGAATTCATCGGTCTCCTGTATATCACGGATTATCTTTTCATTTTTCATTCCATGCTCGCTGTACTCATTGAATCTTTCTTTAAAATCTCCTCCGTATAATACATACCCACGAGCCGTTGAAATACGATTAGCCATCGTCAACGCCATCTGTTCATGGGCAATTAATAATGGGAGCTCCTTATCTACAATATTCCTTGCTTCATTGTTACTTTTTAACACTACTGAAATATTATAAATGCCATACATAAGCACTAATAAAATCACTAATGAAAAAGAAAACAATAATTTTCTCTTTATTGTCTTAAACATACTTTACATCTCCTATTATTATTTTATATCCCCCTACAGGCACGTTTAGTAATATCGGTTAGATTGACCGATTATAAAATAATTAATTAATAAAAATAGCAAGCCTCTTCCGAATAAACCGGTGGGAGGCTTGCTGAATTAAGATATTGATTATGTCAGCTTATAACTTTCATTCGTCTCAGATTTCAGTGAAGGATCAACTATTTTATCCTGCAGCGAAAGCGTCCCGACCAATCCAAGCTTATGCAGTCCCATCATGACGATCCCTGCCATGAACTGATCATACTTCGTGTTGAATGGAGGGGGGAGCACTGTAATAGCATTTGATGTACCTGGTATACAAAGATGAGCGGTCAGTTGTGTAAATAAAGGATTTTCTATCCCCCCGATAAAGGCGGCCACTATGAAAAAGAGACACGCTGGCATTAACACATACCCACTTGTCATTGCATACCGCTTCATCTCTTGCCTACAAAGCTGTCGCTTGGAATCCGGTGAGGCGATAGGCGACCACATGGTGAAAGAAAGAGAAAATAAAATCGTTATATATCCATTTTGCAAGAGGGATGTTGTTGAAAGAAATGTGAGGATGAAAGGCAAATGGTATAGAAATAATAACACTGCAAATATATAGAGAGCTATTTTTGGAGGGACCTTACATTTTTTTATCCACCGTGGCTTTGGAAGTTCAATCGCTTTTATGAAGAGACGCTCAGGAATGCCCAGCAAAAGAAGTGGCGGAATGATGAAGTATAAAATGCTCATCTGAATCATGTGCAAACTGAACGAGAGGTGGCTAATGACAGCAAATGGGCTGCCGATCGTAAAGTAAAATAGAAGGAATCCGAGGAGAAAAAGAAAGGTCTGTTTATTACCCAATACCATTTTAGAATAGCGTTGCACTAAAAACAGATAACAACAAGCTAGACAGATAAGAACGGCCAGTAACGATAAATCCCATGGCGATTGACCATCAAGAAATAGTCTAATATCCAGCAAGACGTACCTCCCTTTTTCAGGCCTTACGTTCATTGTATGTTTTTCCGGAGGGATTAACACTGTCACTTCAGTTGCTTATCGGGAGTGCGTTATTTATAATTATTAAACAAAATCGAATGGGTTGGATGCATTTGATGAATGGAAAGAGGCGATTTGAACGATGTTAAAAACAACTGTGTTCGAACAACTGAAGAAGGCTATGAAAGAGAAAGATGTACTTTCCAAAGGGGTGCTGACACTTTTGAAGTCCGCACTTGATATGGCTGAAAAAGAGAAGGGCTCCGCTCTGACAGAAGAAGAGGAAGTCGCAATCGTTAACCGCGAAATCAAGCAGACGAATCAAGCATTGGAAGGTGCAGAAAAAGCTCAACGCGATGATTTGATTGAACAAGAGAAGGCGAAATTGACATTGCTGAAATCATTCTTGCCAAAACAGTTAAGCGAGGACGAAGTGAAGGCGCTGCTAACAGAAGCTGGAGTTGTTCAAGGAATGAATATGGGGGACGCGATGAAAATCGCAAAACCGCTCCTTGCAGGCAAAACGGACGGTGCAACGATGTCGAAAGCTGTAAAAAGTCTCATTCAGTAATAAATATAGCCCATCCGTTATTGGATGGGCTTTACATATGCTGTTACAGTTTTACTCGTTGAAGTCTAAGTGCATTCAGTACAACCGATACCGAGCTGAATGCCATTGCTGCACCAGCTACCCAAGGGGCTAGAAGGCCGATTGCTGCAACAGGTATGCCGATCGTGTTGTAGAAGAAGGCGAAGAACAAGTTTTGCTTTATGTTGCGCATCGTTTTCCGGCTCATGATAAATGCATCGGCAACACTATTCAGATCGCCACGCATTAACGTAATGTCTGCCGCTTCTATCGCAATATCCGTCCCTGTGCCAACAGCCATCCCGATATCTGCCATAGCAAGCGCCGGTGCGTCATTGATACCGTCTCCGACCATTGCGACTTTCTTCCCTTGAGCTTGCAACTCCTTGATTTTATCGCTTTTTTGGTCAGGAAGAACCTCTGCGATAATATGCGTCAAGCCGACTTGCCGCCCGATTGCTTCAGCAGTTTGCTGATTGTCCCCCGTTAACATAATGACGTCTAGACCAAGCTCCTGCATTCTTTGGATCGCCTCTTTGGACGTTTCTTTTACCGTGTCCGCAACGGCAACGACACCCGCAAGCTTCTCATCGATCGCGATGAGCATCGCCGTTTTCCCTTCGTTCTCCATTTTCTCCATAGTCGCTTCAATATTATCGAGAGCTATATTTCGGCTTAGCATTAGTTTCCGAGTACCCGCAAGCACGTGCTTGCCAGCAACTTCCGCTTCGATTCCATATCCAGGAAGCGCATTGAAAGATTCCACTTCAATCAGTTCAACACCTTGTCCTTTGACGCCTGTTACGATCGCCTGCGCCAATGGGTGCTCAGATTGATTTTCAGCCGAGGCGACCAATTGAAATACGTCCTTATCTGTAAAGCCATCAACAACGATTGCATCCGTCAATGCAGGTTGACCTTTTGTAACTGTTCCCGTCTTATCCAATACAACCGTGTCGATGGAGCGTGTATTTTCAAGATGCTCGCCGCCTTTAAAAAGCAAGCCCATTTCAGCCGCTCGACCTGAACCTGCCATGATCGATGTCGGTGTTGCTAAACCGAGCGCACACGGACAGGCAATGACGAGAATCGAGATAGTCGGGATAAGCGCTGCTCTAAAATCGCCAGGCGTAACGGCAAAATACCAAATCAAGAATGTCAAAATTGCAATTCCGACAACAATCGGAACGAAAATACCCGATATTTTATCCGCCAACCGTTGAATTTCCGCTTTGGATCCTTGCGCTTCCTCAACAACTTTAACGATTTGCGATAACGCGCTATCTCTTCCGACTTTCGTCGCCTTAATTTGCAACGAACCATTTTTATTGATTGTCGCTCCAATGACGGAATTTCCAGGTACTTTGTCGACAGGAATACTTTCTCCTGTAATCATCGATTCATCGATTGCCGACTGTCCGGAAATGATTTCTCCGTCAACCGGTATTTTTTCGCCCGGTTTAACGAGAATAATGTCACCAGCAACTACTTCTTCGATTGGAACTTCTTTTTCAACGCCATCTTTTAAGACGCGCGCTGTTTTTGCTTGCAATCCGAGTAGCTTTTGAATAGCTTGGCTCGTTTTTCCTTTCGCTCTCACTTCAAACAATTTACCGAGGACGATCAAAGTAATAATGACTGCAGATGCTTCAAAGTAAAGTTCCGGCTCTCCGACACTTCCCGCAGCCATCCACTCAAACGATAAATATAAACTGTAGAAATAAGCTGCACTTGTACCGAGTGCCACTAAGACGTCCATATTGGCGCTTTTATTTCGTAAGGACGTAAAGGCACCTTTGTAGAACGCTGCACCGACGACGAATTGGACGGGCGTCGCTAAAGCTAGCTGCACCCAAGGGTTCATGAGAAATCCAGGCAAGTAGAGGAACGATAAAAATTCGAAATGTGCCACCATCGTCCATAATAACGGAAGTGTTAAAATCACTGAGAGAATAAACTTCCGGTATTGCTTCTTGATTTCCTGTTCTTTATGATCCAGCTTTTCTTGGCCATCGCTTTTCGGAATCA
Organism: Sporosarcina sp. SAFN-015; assembly: GCF_051966875.1. Taxonomy (GTDB): domain Bacteria; phylum Bacillota; class Bacilli; order Bacillales_A; family Planococcaceae; genus Sporosarcina. Next base: position 622,247 of record NZ_JBQCKP010000001.1, read on the forward strand.
ACTCATAGCCCATTTTCTTAACAGTTGATATCATTTCATTCGGGCTCGTTTGACCTTGATTATAATCTACGGTGAGTGTTTCAAGCGCAAAGTTGACCGCAGCCTTTGAAACACCATCCATTTTATTAATTCGCTTTTCGATTTTCGTCGCACATGCTGAGCATGTCATGCCAGAAATATCGAACTCTGCTTTATCTTGAATGACGCCATACCCTAATTTCTCGATTCGTGAGGTAAAGTCATCAATATTCGCTTTTTCAGGGTCGAACACGATTGTCGAACTTTCCATAGCGTAGTTGACATTCGCTTTTTCCACCCCTTCTATTTTCGATAACCCTTTCTCAATCCGGTTCGCGCATGCTGCACACGTCATCCCGTTGATCTTCAAGGTTGTTTCTGAAGTTGCCATTTGTATCCCTCCAATACATGGTGGGGGTATATATTTTTTAAAAAAGAAGGATTATACACTGTAGTATAATCTCTTCGTCCGCTGTATACCCCCACATGGTGTAAGCGGAATGCTTTCAATCAAGCGATATCGTAACCTTGATCTTCAATCGTTTCTTTAATCTGCTCTAAAGTTACTCCATTTTCAAACTCAACAGTCACTTCTTTGGTAGCTAAGTCCACTTTAACAGCAGAAACGCCGTTTAGCTCGCCGACGCTCGACTCGATTGAATTAACGCAATGACCACAAGACATGCCTTCTACTTTTAATACTTCTTTCATGATGAAAAACCTCCTATTTTGTTGTTAACCACAATATATTATACCCTATACCAGTATGTCAAGTTGAAAATCTTATTACTTTGTCATTGTTTTCATGACACTCATAAGTTCTTGGATCGCTGCCTCTCCATCTTGTCCTTTAATGGCATTGACGACACAGTGGTGTGTGTGGTCTTCCAATAATGCTAATGAAACCTTGTTCATTGCAGACTGAATCGCGCTAATTTGGTGTAGGATATCTACGCAATAACGGTCGTTTTCAATCATTTGGTGAACGCCTCTCACTTGCCCCTCAATTCGTTTCAATCGGTTTAACAACTGCTGCTTGTTCGGCTGTACAGTCTTTTTTGTCGTTTCTGACATATCAATCACCCCTCAGAGTTTCATGGATACCCCTTACCCCTATAATATCACTTACAAGTAGGAAGAGCAATGATATTGACACAACCTATAGAAGCTAACATATACCGCTCACTACTAACTTTAATGATGATGGTGGTGCCCTTCCGACGCTTCAGGTTTCACTTGGCATAAAATTGACTCGTCATGTTGATGGGCAGCGGTTTCCAACTGAATGGTCACATGATGGATATTTTGATGCAATAAAGCATGTTCTATACTACGCAGCAATTTTTCACTTTCTGCAATTGTCATTTGATCGTCAACGACCGCATGGCAGGAAAGTGCATTCAGACCACTCGTAATGGACCAAACGTGTAAATCATGTACACTATGGACACCTTCTGTATTGCGGATTGTGTAGATTATTTTATCCAAATCAACGTTGTGAGGCACTCCTTCCATCAACACATGCAAGCCTGATTTCGATACATAGTAACCGCTTCGCAAAACAAGAATGGCGACGATGATACTTGCCAATGGATCAGCCCATCCCCAATTGAAGAACATTATAAGCAAAGCCGCTGCAATTGCCCCGACTGAGCCTAACATATCACTTAAGACATGCAAATAAGCACCTTTCATATTCAAATTCTCTTCCACATCTCCACCGCGCATCATAATCCACGCAACTAAAATATTGACTGCCAGCCCGATGCTACTGACGATCAGCATGCCGGTCGTCGCAACTTCAGGCGGATTTGCAAAACGTTGAATCGCTTCGTAAAAAATGAACAAAGCGATAACAATCAATGTGACGCCATTTAATACTGCGGCTAAAATCTCAAATCGCTTATAACCGAATGTCTTGCTTTTGCTCGCTGCTTTTTCACCTAACTTAAACGCAATTAGCGCAATCGCTAACGAGATTGAATCGCTCAACATATGACCGGCATCCGCCAATAAGGCAAGACTGTTCGTCAAAAAACCGCCGATCGCTTCCACGACCATATAAGTAGTAATGATCAGGAAGGAAATCAATAATACTTTTTTATTTGCACCATGCGTATGGTCGTGTCCGTGATCATGACCCATTTAGATACCCCCTCCGCGTAATTAATTATGCGTGGCGTGTTCAATCGCCTGTCTCAATAAATTCATAACGTGATGATCATCTTCTGAGTAATAAATAGTTGTTCCTTCTCTTCTGAACTTAACTAACCGTAAATTTTTCAAAAAGCGCAATTGATGAGAGACAGATGATTGGCTTAAATTTAACGTTTCAGCAATATCGTTAACTGAATGCTCCTCTTTGCATAATAAATTTAAAATCCGAATTCTCGTTGGGTCACTCAACGCTTTAAACGTTTGGGATACAACAAATAGTGTTTCTTCATCTAAAAGTTGCTTATCTTCATCCAAAACCTGATCTGCGTGGTTCTCTTCACTCATTTTCATTCCCCCCAATACTGTATATATGAACATATGCTCATATACTATAACAAATGTTTTTATTTATCAAACCTAAAGCAGATTACCCCATAGTTTTATTTACATACCCTAAATAGGTATTGTTCTATGACATAGTAAATTCTCTTGATACATGTAAAAAAATATACAGGCGAAGGATTTTAAACCCCTTCACCCGTATATTTTTTATTGTCTATAGTGTTACATGCTTCGGCTTCTTCCAAAACAGCGCTAATACGGTCCCTAGCAATAGTACGATAGCTGCAAAATAATACGGGTAATCCAAATCGATGTCGAAAAGCTCTCCCCCAATAATGGGGCCAAATATTGTACCGATGCTCGTAAACGTCGAATTCATTCCTCCGACAAAACCTTGTTCATTTCCGGCTATTTTCGATAGATATGATGTAATCGCCGGACGCATCAAGTCGAATCCAACAAACAGAACGAATGTCGTCAATAAAATAGACAAATAGGAGCTGACAACGGTCATCAACACAACAAGAACTGTAGAAACCCCTAATGACAAACGGATTAGATTAATTTCCCCCATCCATTTTGTCAGACGATCAAACAGTGCCACTTGTGCAATCGCGCCGACTAACGCACTCCCTGTAATGACGATCGCAATGTCTTTTGGCGTGAAACTGAACTTATGATCGACAAAGAGGCTAAATAGCGATTCGAAGGCGGCAAGTCCAAATGATAAAACAAATATTAAAATGAACGCAATGAAATACATTGGGATAAAAATACGCCGCAGTCCAGTTTTTTGGCCGGTAATCGGTGCTTCCTCAGCCACTCGTTCTGGTTCTTTCAGAAGGATAATGGAAAGGATTGCAGCGAGTGCTCCAAGCACACCTGCTGAATAAAATGGCACCCGTGTACCGATTTCCGCTAAAAACCCGCCAAGCCCCGGTCCAATGATGAATCCCGTACTAATCGCAGCCGACATATAGCCAAGCGCCTTTGACCTGCTTGAGGCAGTCGTTATGTCCGCAATGAAAGCAGTTACGGCAGGCATAATAAAGGCCGCACTCACACCTCCAAGCATACGGGAAACAAAAAGGACTTCTACTGTTTTACCGATACCGAATAAAAACTCAGAAAATCCAAATATGAATAAACCAATGACAATCATAATTTTGCGCCCGTATTTATCTACCCACTGACCAGCAATCGGCGAGAAAATAAGTTGGGTAATCGCAAATGCGGCAACCATATATCCAACGACGGAGCCAGTGATCTTCAGTTCATTCATAATCGTCGGAAGAACTGGAATGACAAGCCCTATACCTAAAAAGGCGATAAAAAGGTTCATTAACAATATCGCCAATACTACATTTTTTCTTTTCATAGGAAATCTCCTCTAATTTTCTGCAAGGTGCCTTGCACCGAGACCGATGGGGTGTTTCACCTTTTGAAGATTATACCATCTTTACCTGAAAAGCTAGTAATTCATCGAATACCTATTTCTCGACAAAGTTTAATGAATCTTCAATTTTAGCTTTAAAGGTACCTGCATTTTTTGTCTCGATTGAAATTGACAATTCAAAAAGAACTCGATAAGATGAGATTAATTGAGAGGAGCGAACAATACATGGCATTTTTACAACTGTACTGATCCATATACATGAAGTAAATACCGATTTATACGGTTTATTTGCTATGTGTACGGTTTAGGTATGTTGTAGAAAACAAAGCGCTCTACGGGATATCCATGCCAATTTTCAAGTACACAGGGCGATCTGTGTACTTTTTTTATTGGAGGGGAAAACGATGATGACTTTATTATTTTATTGATATACGGGCTTAGATCTATAAGCTCGTATCGATTCCAGCTATCGATACGAAATCAAACATTTCGGAGGTAGCGAAAATGGAACAAATTTGTTTTGAATTAAAGAATATAGAAATGACTTATTTAGATAAAGAAATCCTTACAATTGAACATCTTGCTGTGCATCAGTTTGATCGCATTGGAATTGTCGGGCAAAACGGGGCTGGAAAAAGTACGCTTATCAAGCTGCTTGCAGGGGAAATCCAACCGACGAGAGGAAAAGTGTTGTGTCATAAGGAATACGGATATTTTCAACAGCTCGAGCCTGCATCCTCGATAGAGGCGGATCATGGGATGCTTGGCAGATTAGCTGTTCCGAACAACTCGGATCTACTTAGCGGAGGAGAGCAGACGAGGCTCAAGCTCGCACATTTGTTTACTCATTATCACGAAGCATTGTTAATCGACGAACCGACTACCCATTTGGACCGTGTCGGCATTTCATTTTTACTGGATGAACTACGCTATTATTATGGAGCCCTCGTTCTCATCAGCCATGATCGGGCTGTCTTAGACGAGCTGGTGACGACAATTTGGGAAGTGCACCAAGGGGAAGTACATGTCTATCAGGGAAATTACAGTGACTATAAAGCGCAAAAGCAGTTAGAACGTGTACAGCAACGCCAAGCGCACGAGCAGTTCTTGAAGGAAAAAAGCCGCCTGGAGCAAGCTGCGCAAGAAAAAATGAAAAAGGCTGAAAAAATTACACAAGCAACCAATATGTCGAAAAAGGAAGCTAAAGCGAAAGCAAATCGCATGTTTGAAACGAAATCGAAAGGCACGAGCCAAAAGGCCGTATATCGTGCAGCCAAAGCGATTGAGCAACGAATCGAAAATATGGAAAAAGTAGACGCGGTTGTAGAAGATAGACCTATCGTCTTCCGGCAGTCAAAAGCATTGGAATTGCATAACAAATTCCCGATAATGGCAGATCGTCTAACCCTTCAAGCTGGAGGGAAATTGTTATTGGACGATGTGAGCTTCCAACTGCCGCTTGGAAAAAAGATTGCGATCACCGGTGGAAATGGAGTTGGGAAAAGTTCATTGCTCAACTACATTGCAAAGGATGGAGAAAACCTTATCATTTCACCAAAGGCTAAAATCGGATACTTCCAACAGATGAGTTATCAATTTACCAGCAATGAAACAGTTCTTCAATTTTTGAGCAACCGATCTGATTATGATGAAGGTTTCTTGCGAAGCGTATTGCATGCGATGCAATTTACAGGAACGGATATTCAGAAGCATATGCAGTCTCTAAGTGGGGGCGAAGCAATCCGAATACAATTATGCCAATTGTTTTTAGGGGAATACAATATTTTATTGTTGGACGAACCGACGAACTTTTTGGATATCCATGCGCTTGATGCGTTGGAGCAATTTATACTGGCATATGAAGGGACAGTCGTCTTCGTCTCACATGATCAAACATTTATCGATCATGTGGCAGATATGCAGTATATGATCCATTCGCAAAAGATGAACTTGATGTAGCTGATAAGAGAGACTATCCGGAATGTCGATGACACAACTTTCTGTGGGAGTGGTTTTTTTGTGTGGGAGGTATTTTATGATCACTCGCCAGGTTTTATGAGCACTCACCGAGGTTTATGATCACTTATCAAGTTTTATGATCACTCACCAGGGTTTATGATCACTCACCGAGGTTTATGATCACTCGCCAGGTTTTATGAGCACTCACCGAGGTTTATGATCACTCACCGAGTTTTATAGGCATTTACACTATTGGAGATGACTAAAGAAATTTGAGGTATAATTACCGTAAGAAATAGAATGGGAGGAGGATAGACATGGAACAAAACAAGAGGAATATCGTTTACTGGACGCTATTGAATCATGGACAATGGAAACTATATTTGGCTGCGACAACTGAAGGGCTTTGCTACGCCGGTCCGCATGACGCTCCATTCGAAGAACTTGCCGCATGGTCGAAGAAACGACTTCCTACGTATAGTTTGGTAGAAGACAGTTCTATCTTGGAACCATATGCAGAAGAACTGATTGACTATATGGAAGGAAAACGGAAAGCATTCACAATGCCTTTGGATCTTCATGGTACTCCATTTCAACAATCTGTCTGGATGGCTTTACAAGAAATACCGTACGGTCAGACAGTTTCGTATTCTGATATTGCCGAAAGGATTCAAAATCCGAAGTCGGTGCGTGCAGTTGGCGCTGCAATCGGAGCCAATCCCCTGCTGATCACTGTCCCATGCCATCGCATCATCGGGAAAAACGGCAACCTAACCGGCTTTCGGGGTGGTTTGGAGATGAAAAAGCAATTGCTGGCGTTGGAACAATAATAGAGAAGAACAAATAACCTGCTGAGAGAGGACTACTCTGATGTGACCCCTAAAAGTTAGAGTTTTATATTACGCAGCTAGTTGGCTGGTGTGAAGACGGTATTGAACCGGACTC
>NZ_JBQCKP010000002.1:0-424463 GCF_051966875.1 Sporosarcina sp. SAFN-015
GCCAGGATCAAACTCTCCATAATAGAGAAATTCGAGTAGCTCGAGTTTCTTGCTGGCATCATTTAAGATGTCAATTTCGAATCCGAAGATTCGTTTTGTCTTTTCACCGACAAAGTCGGCTGCAAGACTTTATTTGTTGACGTTTTGCTGTTCAGTTTTCAAGGTTCATTGCGCGCCGCTTCGTCAGAAGCAACTCTTATATAATACCATCTTTGCAATTCCTTTGTCAACAACCTTTTTCAAAAAGTTTTAAGCTGTTTTGAAGTAGTTATTCACTTACCGGAAATGCAACGTTATTTACTATACCAGCATATTGTTTTGATTGCAATATCTTTTTAAACTTTTTTGCTCATTGCCTGAAAAACAAAGCCGCTGTTGAATTATATAAGAGCGGCTTTGGTTTATTCATTCAATGATCTTTGAAATAGCTATTCCGCGAAGAGCTGTCAAATCGATAATAACTCCGTCTGACTCCTTTTTAATCATAGGACGCAAAGGATTATCCCGGTGGATGAACATGATTTCGCCCACTTCCCCATCTGTCAGCTTCACTCGTGTTCCTATTGATAGATTGCCGACAAGTTTAAGAAGCGCTTCCACCACCTTGATGTCGAATTTGCCAAACTCTTCTTCTTTGATCATTTCAATCACTTTGTACGGTGAATGTTTTACTCTATATAATCTTTCCGACGTCATTGCATGGAAAACATCCGCCACGGCGAGTATTTGTGAGAAAATCGAAATGGTACCCATTTTTTCACCCCGAGGATACCCGCTTCCATCAAGACGTTCATGGTGTTGAAGGATTGCAAGTTTCATATCCTGCCTTAGCAAAGGGGTGTCTTGTATCATTTTCACACTGAACAATGTGTGCTTTTTCACTTCATTGTATTCTTCTTTCGTTAGAAAAGCTGTCTTTTCCAAAATGGTAGGTGAAACCTTGGACATGCCGCAATCCGCTAATACCCCCGCCAGTCCAAGCTGCAGCGCATCTCCTTTATCGTATCCCATTTGACTGCTGACTGCTGCCGCAAGAATACCGACAGCGACCGAATGATGATAGATGTATTCCTCAGGGTTGGAGAAGTCATTTAACAATGTAAGCATTTGTTTTTGCCTGATGAATTTTTCGAGCAATGGCAGGATGATTGTCCTTACTTTTGGAACATCTGGACGTTGACCCGATCGCCAATGACCAAATTCCCTCTTGTAACTCTTAACCGCTTCGTTATATTCCTTGCGAAGCTGATACATGCTTACTGGAATATTATCCAGTACCTCCTCTGCATTCATGGAAGGTGCTATCTCCGATTCAGGGATATCCTTCTGTGTGACTCTCTCTTCAACCTTTATGCGTTTCACTCCGAATGCATGTAATACTTCAATATGTTCCAATGAAATTTCTGTATCCTTGCGCATAATTGGATACATCGTCTTGCCATAAACATCCTCTTTAAGCAAAATTCCTGCACGGAGCTCACTGATCGTTTTATATACTTCCATATCTACGATGTCACCACTTTCCGATCATCTCTTAAGAACTATCATACTGCAAATTTTCAAAATAGACGACAAAAAAAGTTATTGAGTGGCATTTAGCCACCTCAATAACTTTTCAAATCAATCCTCTTCAGGCTCTTCTATATAGTCTGTTTCTATTTCGTTTTCCATATTTACTTCAGAGCTACTATCGATTTCGTCGCTTTCTTCATGCTCTTCGTGTTCCTTCTCGACTTTTGCAACTGTCGCGACAAGCTCGTCTTCTCCAAGACGGATCAGACGGACGCCTTGCGTACTGCGGCCGATTGAGGAGATATCTTCAATATCCATTCGAATAAGGATGCCGTGGATAGTGATCAGCATAAGGTCTTCAGAACCATCAACGGTTTTCATTGCTACAAGCTGACCGTTCCGCTCAGTCACATTCAACGTCTTCAATCCATATCCGCCACGAGACTGGATACGATATTCATGTTCCGGCGTCCGTTTTCCGAACCCTTTTTCAGTGACAACAAGAATTTCATCGCCTTCCGATACAGTATCCATACCGACAGCAATATCTCCTGCACGTAATCGAATTCCACGTACGCCGCTTGCTACACGGCCCATCGTGCGGATATCGCGCTCGTCAAATTTGATAAGCATTCCATCACGCGTACCGATTGCAATATTCTGTTCACCATTTGTCATTTTCACGCCGATCAATTCATCATCACCGCGTAATGTCAGAGCAATCAGCCCGTTAGAACGGATATTAGCAAAATCGGCAACCGATGTACGCTTAACAATGCCACCGCGCGTTGCGAAGAAGAGATACTTATCTTCCTCGAATTTCTCGACCGGAATCATCGCTGTAACTTTTTCATCTTTTTCGACATCCAATAGATTAATGATTGGAAGCCCTTTTGCCGTTCGGCTGAATTCCGGAACTTCATATCCTTTTTTACGGAATACCCTTCCGCGGCTCGTAAAGAAGAGGATCGTATCATGTGTCGAGGTGTTCAACAAATGCTCGACAAAGTCGTCGTCATTCGTACCCATGCCTTGTATGCCTCGGCCTCCTCGACGTTGACTCCGATACGTGTTTGCAGGAAGGCGTTTAATATAGCCGTTATGCGTCAACGTAAGAACCGAGTTTTCAACCGGGATAAGATCTTCGTCCTCAAGCATTTCTGCGCCGCCGCTTCCGATTTCAGTCCTGCGATCATCGGCGAAACGATGCTTCACTTCAAGTAATTCTTCCCGAATGATATCGACCACTTTTTCCTCGTCTGCAAGAATTGCTCGCAACTCGGAAATCAATACGAGCAGCTCTTGGTATTCGTTCTCGATCTTATCGCGTTCCAATCCAGTTAGACGTTGGAGACGCATGTCAAGAATCGCCTGGGATTGTCTTTCAGTCAAGCTGAAACGTTCCATCAAACCAGTTTTCGCTTCATCAGTCGTCTTTGAGCCTCGGATCAAAGCGATAATTTCATCGATATGATCGAGTGCAATCCGCAGACCTTCCAAAATGTGCGCTCGATCTTCCGCTTTGTTCAACTCGTATTGAGTACGTCTGCGGATGACTACTTTCTGATGCTCTAAATAATGATAAAGAATTTCTTTAAGTGATAATATTTTCGGCTGCCCGTCGACGAGCGCAAGCATGTTGATACCGAAGCTCGATTGCAATGCCGTATGCTTATAAAGGTTATTCAACAAAACGTGTGCATTTGCGTCTCTACGCACTTCGATAACGATACGCATGCCCGTCCGGTCGGATTCGTCTGCCAAATGCGTGACGCCTTCAATCCTCTTATCACGGACGAGCTCGGCAATCTTCTCGATAAGCCGGGCTTTGTTTACCTGGTAAGGCAGCTCGGTCACGATGATTGTTTCTTTACCGTTCGACTGCTGTTCGATCTCCACTTTACCTCTGATAATAATTGAACCGCGACCAGTTTCATAAGCCCTTCTGATGCCGCTTCTTCCAAGGATGATGCCGCCAGTCGGAAAATCTGGTCCTGGAATAATTTCCATCAGTTCCTCAGTAGTGATTGCCGGATTATCCGCCATCGCCAATACACCGTCAATCGTTTCGCCTAAATGATGCGGCGGAATGTTCGTAGCCATTCCGACCGCAATACCCGACGTGCCGTTTACAAGCAAATTCGGGAAACGGCTAGGAAGAACAATCGGTTCTTTCTCCTGGCCATCATAGTTATCTTGATAATCAATCGTGTCTTTATTAATGTCACGCAGTAATTCCATGGCGATGCGGGACATTCTCGATTCCGTATAACGCATCGCTGCAGCCGCATCTCCATCGACAGAACCGAAGTTCCCATGACCATCGACGAGCATATAACGATAATTGAAATCCTGCGCCATCCTTACCATCGTGTCATAAACAGCACTGTCGCCATGTGGGTGATACTTACCGATAACATCCCCGACGATACGAGCTGATTTCTTATGTGGTTTATCCGCAGTATTTCCAAGATCCTGCATCGCATATAGAATACGGCGGTGAACTGGCTTCAACCCATCCCTCACGTCAGGCAATGCCCGGGAGACGATAACACTCATCGCATAGTCAAGAAAGGATGTCTTCATCTCCGTACTGATGTTAATGCCTTGAACACCACGTTTTGGCATATCTGCCATATTGTCAAACTCCTTTCAACTCAGGCGCTTTTCACGAACAGCCTGTCAACTGAACAAAGCCCCGTCTGTTGCAGGTCCATGTTCTATATCTATTTCCTAGTATTGAATAAATCAAGTATCCAGATTTTTTACATACATCGCGTTTTCTTCGATGAATTTACGCCGAGGTTCAACTTCATCACCCATCAATTGCTCAAACGTCAAGTCTGCTTCGAAAGCATCCTCGAGATGCACTTGTAGGAGTGTCCGCTGTTCCGGGTCCATTGTCGTCTCCCATAGTTGGGTGGCGTCCATCTCTCCTAGACCTTTATAGCGTGTAATGACCGGCTTCGGAATGGAAGAGAGTCGATCCAGAATTGCTTGCAGCTCCACTTCGTCGAAACAGTATTCTTCATGCTTGCCTTGTTTGACCCGATAAAGCGGCGGTTGTGCGATGTAAACATAGCCAGCCTCGATCAAAGGCCGCATGAAACGGAAGAAGAATGTCAATAATAACGTTCGAATATGTGCTCCATCGACGTCGGCATCCGTCATGATGACGATTTTATGATAACGTGCCTTCGAAAGATCGAACTCATCCCCGATGCCTGTACCGAGTGCAGTAATCATCGTCCTAATTTCAGCATTGCCTAAAATCCGGTCCAGTCTTGCCTTTTCAACGTTCAGGATTTTACCTCTCAAAGGCAGGATCGCCTGGAAATGACGGTCACGACCGCTTTTCGCAGAACCGCCCGCCGAATCACCTTCAACGATATACAACTCGCTGATTGCAGGGTTACGTGAAGAGCAGTCCGCCAGCTTTCCGGGAAGGCTTGATACTTCCAATGCCGATTTTCGTCTTGTCAGCTCACGGGCATTCTTTGCAGCAAGCCGTGCTCTTGCAGCCATGAGACTTTTATCGATAATTAGGCGTGCAGTGTTCGGATTTTCCAATAGAAAGCGTTGGAAACCTTCCGAGAACAAGGCATTTGTAATTGTACTCACTTCAGAGTTTCCAAGTTTCGTTTTAGTCTGTCCTTCGAACTGTGGATCTGGATGCTTAATCGATATGATTGCGGTCAAGCCTTCGCGGACATCGTCGCCTGAAAGGTTTGGATCTGATTCTTTCAACAATCCATTTTTCCTTGCGTAATCGTTGACGACGCGTGTCAGTGCCGTTTTAAAGCCCGACTCATGCGTCCCGCCCTCATACGTATTGATATTATTGGCAAACGATAAAAGGTTTTCAGCATAACCGCTATTGTATTGCATTGCAATTTCAATAGAGATGCCGTCCTTTTCGCCCTCTATGAAAATCGGTTCCTCGTGGATCGGTTCCTTGTTTTGATTCAAATGTTCAACATACGATTTAATTCCACCTTCGTAGTGGAATGTATCCGTTCGTTCCTCTTCCCCACGCTCATCTGTAATAGTGATGCGCAGTCCTCTATTCAAATAGGCAAGCTCACGCAGGCGATGGGCTAAAATTTCATATTCATAGACCGTTGTTTCAGTGAATATTTCCGGATCGGCTTTAAATCTTGTACGTGTACCTGTTGTATCGGTTGTTCCGATCACTTCAAGCTCATGTACGATAGCTCCTCTTTCAAAACGGATGAAATAAACCTTTTCATCCCGGCTCACATACACTTCAGTAGCTTCGGAAAGTGCATTCACGACAGAAGCACCAACACCGTGCAAACCGCCCGAAACCTTATATCCTCCGCCTCCGAATTTACCGCCGGCATGAAGAACCGTCATAATGACTTCAACGGCTGGTCTACCAGTCGACTCCTGGATTCCAACAGGGATGCCACGCCCATTATCGTCGACACGGATCCAGTTATCTTTTTCAATTGTTACTTCAATATGATCGCAATAGCCCGCCAAGGCTTCGTCGATACTATTGTCTACAATTTCCCATACGAGATGGTGAAGCCCTCGCGAACTTGTTGTACCGATGTACATGCCCGGACGTTTACGGACAGCTTCCAAGCCTTCAAGGACCTGTATCTGATTTGCATCATACGCTGTCTGCAATTCTTTTTCTTCCATAGCCAAAATGTTCACCTTTCCTTTCCGAACATCAATCTAAGCTTCTATTTCTGTTAAACAGGAGTGGTTTTAATTCCCTTTATCACTAACCGTACCCGCCGATACTTCATACAGCTCAGCTTCACGTATCGTTTCATGGTCGATTCCCGCTATATTCGTTGTTGTGACAAACGTCTGAACCTGACCTTGCATCGTGTTCAGCAAGTGTGACTGCCGGTAATCATCAAGCTCTGATAGAACATCATCCAAAAGAAGGACCGGAGTCTCGCCTACTTCCTGTTTAACGAGATCTATTTCCGCAAGTTTAAGGGACAGCGCAGTTGTCCTTTGCTGCCCTTGTGAACCGTATGTTTGGATATCATAGCCATTCACAAAAAAATGGAGATCGTCACGGTGCGGTCCGATCAGCGTCATACCACGTTCCAACTCACGACGTCTCACTTCGTGCAATTTTTGGCTGAGTATTTCTTCCATCTGTTCAGCAGTCTGCCCAGAATCCAACTCTTTTAAAGTCCCATACGTCACTTTTAGCTGCTCGATCCCTCTGGAAATCCCTTTATGGATCGGTTCTGCCCATTTCTGAAGCAATTCAACAAAATAAAACCTTTTCCGGATGATCTGAACAGCCAACTGTATATATTGTTCTGTGTAAATATCGAACATGACGTCCGTAAAATCCAATTTGCCGCGATGATCTTTGAGGATTGCGTTCCGTTGCTTTAAGACCTTTTGAAAAGTCAGCAGGTCATGGAGATAGACGGGGGAGATTTGTCCGATTTCCATGTCTAAAAATCTTCTTCGGACCTGTGGACTTCCCTTTACAAGATTTAAGTCCTCCGGAGCAAACATGACAACATTGAGTTGACCGATATACAGACTGAGGCGATTTTGTTCCAAATGATTAACTCGCGCCTTCTTGCCTTTTTTCGATATTGTCAATTCAAGGGGAAGACGTCCATATTTTCGTTGGATGTCCCCTTCTATTTTACCATACTCTTGTTCCCAACGTATAAGTTCACGATCGTTAGAGGTGCGATGCGATTTCGCCATCGATAAGACATAGATCGCCTCCATGATGTTCGTCTTTCCTTGTGCATTTTCTCCGATCAGAACATTGATATGCGGGGAAAAGGATAGCTCTAGAGAAGAGTAATTCCGATAATCTGTTAAAGCTATCCGTTCAATGTACATCCGATTGACCGTCTGTGGAAGTGGATATTTTGAATTTACCTGCCCCTGGAATGGTGACGATATCCCCGTCATAAAGCTTTTTGCCTCGTCTGCGGTCAACTTCGCCGTTTACGTAAACGGTATGTTCTTCCAAATACCATTTGGCCATGCCGCCGGAGCTTATGCAATTCGACATTTTCAGCAGTTGACCTAATGTGATGAATTCAGTATCGATTTTCATGAGTTCCATCCGCTTCAATCCTTCTTAAAGTAGTCTGTTCTTCTATTTTAGCGAACTTTCATCTGTAAGTAAAAATGTAAATGAAAAATAAAGAAACAGGCGAAGGAAAACGTTTTGAATTCCTTGCCTGCTGTGGATAGACAGTCCTGTAATTCTTAAAATGTCCTGACCGGTAAAATCAATTGTAAAATTGCGTCGCTATCCATTGATTTCAAGATGAACGGTCTCATCGCACCTGTGAAATGGATTGCGATATCCTGTCCTTCGATTGCTTTCAATGCATCCATCATATATTTTGCACTGAAGGAGATTTTTAACTCTTCTCCGTTCACATTAATCGCCTCGATCAATTCTTCTACCTTTCCAATTTCAGGAGAATTGGATGAAACTTCAATGACATCGCTGCCGTCTGCGGAAAATCGTACGATATTATTCCGATCTTCACGAGCTAACAGAGAAGCACGGTCAATCGCTTGTAATAGTTTACGGCCATTTACTTGTACAGTCGTTTTGTATTCGGAAGGGATCAATCTAGAAGTATCGGGATAATTCCCTTCTAAAAGCCGTGAATAAAACAGTACGTTCCTCGTTTTGAATAGTACTTGTTGATCTGCAATGACGATTTCGACAAGGTCTGAGTTATCCGGAAGGATTTTATTCAGCTCTTGAAGGCTTTTTCCAGGAATGACAACGCTGAACGGACTTTCTGGCATCATTTCAGGAACGATTTCTCTTCTTGCAAGTCGGTGACTATCTGTTGCTACACAGACGAGCTTCTCTTCATCAGTTTCCCAATGTACACCCGTCAGAATCGGACGTGTTTCTTGCTGGGATACGGCGAAAACAGTTTCCTTAATGATCGATTTCATCAAATCAGACGGTAAGGAGAAGCGATACTCGTCCTTTACGTTCGGGAGAACAGGATATTCATCCGAATTAGAACCGATTAAATGGAATTCGGATTTCCCTGATTGAATATGAGTTTGCATGTTTTCAACTTCAATCGTCACATCATTCGTCGGTAATTTCCGGACAATTTCACTAAAGACTTTTGCTTGGAGAATGATTGAACCTGATTCAATAACACGGATAATTTGCTCACCGTCTTGTTCAACTGGGATGAATGTGCAAATTGTTATATCTGAATCACTTCCAGTCATCGTCAAACCTTTTTCATTCACGTCAATTTTTACGCCGGTCAAAATGGGGTTGGCCACTTTTGAACTGATTGCTTTCATGACATCATTCAATCCTTCGAGCAACCAATCTCTCATTATTTCAAATTTCATTTTGCACCCTCGCTTATATATTAATTAGTTAAGTAATAAAGATAGTAATAGTAATAGGGGCTGTGGAAATGTGGATAAGCCCTGAAATCCTATATGTTAGAAAACAATTCACATGTGCATAATATGTGCACAGTTTGTTTCGATTTTATCGAGTTATACACATGTGGATTTATTAGCCTCGCCCTAGAATACTTTTAATATCTTGAATATCTTGCTGCAGATTTTGATCATCTTTCAGCTGCTTAGAGATTTTTTCATGTGCATGGATAACGGTCGAATGATCTCGCCCACCAAATTCGGAACCTATTTTCGGCAAAGAGGAATCCGTAAGTTCACGTGAAAGATACATGGCAATTTGACGAGGGAATGCGATCGCTCTCGTTCTTTTTTTAGCCGTGAAATCTTCCAGCCGTATATTGTAATGTTCCCCAACTGTTTTTTGGATATCCAATATGCTTACAGACCGCGGGCGGGAATTAGGGATGATGTCTTTCAATGCTTCCGCTGCAAGATCTGTCGTAATGTCCATATTGACGAGCGAAGAATAAGCCACGACGCGGATCAAGGCCCCTTCTAATTCACGTATATTCGTATCGATTTGATTAGCGATATAAAGCATGACTTCGTCAGATATATCGAGCAATCCATCGGCCTTCGCTTTTTTGCGCAAAATAGCTATACGCGTTTCTAGATCAGGCGGTGCGATATCCGTTATCAAACCCCATTCAAAACGGGATCTGAGGCGATCTTCTAATGTCGGTATTTCTTTTGGAGGTCGGTCGCTGGAGATAATGATCTGCTTTGATTCTTCATGCAGTGTATTGAATGTATGGAAAAATTCCTCTTGGGTCTGTTCTTTTCCGGCGATGAATTGAATATCGTCAATTAACAGGACATCTACGTTCCTATACTGATTTCTAAAATCGCCCGCTTTGTTATTCATAATCGAATTGATGAATTCATTCGTAAATTTCTCTGAAGATAAATAAACAACTTTGGAGGACGGGTCTTGCTCCATAATATAATGCCCGATTGCGTGCATGAGATGGGTTTTTCCAAGTCCCACTCCGCCGTATATGAATAAAGGGTTATATGACTTCGCTGGTGCTTCAGCTACAGCGAGTGATGCGGCGTGAGCAAACCTGTTGCCCGAACCGATGACAAATGTATCAAATGTATATTTTGGGTTCAACATGACAGATGCTGATTGGATAGCTGATTTGTCTGCCTGTTTAACTGCCGGTTTTGGGACTTGAAAATCTTTTTCTTCCATTTCCTTTGGAACGACGAAATGAATGAGTCGATCTTCCCCTGTCAATTCCGAGAGGATGCCTGTGATCAAGTGCACATAATGAGTCTCAAGCCAATCCTTCGCAAACGAATTTGGAACAGCAATCGTAACGTTCTCATCGCCGTAAGATATCAATTTTGTCGATATGAGCCAGGTTTCAAAACTGGGCCTTGAAATTTTATCTTCAATTTTCGACAAAACGTCGTTCCATAATTTTTCAAGCTGATCCACTCGTGGGCCTCCTTTACATAGAAAATAAAAAAACACAGGAATATGTATTATACACAGAATTCGCTTCTGTGGATAAGAAATATCCAAAAGTGTTGAAAAAATTATCCACAACCTATCAACAATTGTGGATAATAAAATGGGCTTTTTAATTTGTTAACAGCAAAATCCTCTATATTGTATCAAGAAACTATAAGAATGACAAGGGATTCTATGAGTTATTAACAGTAGCGGCAATTGTGGAGAATTACATTATCCACAGGCTTTTGTATGTGTAAAAGGTGTAGATAAGACCTGTGTATAAAAAAAACGGGAAAAATTTCTATGAACATATTATTGGTTTGTCGATTTTTGTAGTTGTGGATAATTTATTTTGTCGAATGATGAGGTAGAAATCTTAGTACAGTTTTGATCGTGAAAACTACTTGCAGAAAAAACGGTTGACATCTTCGTCTATGCCCTTTATACTGTTCAAGACTGTCAGATTGTAAAGGGACAATGCAGGAGGTGTCTTTGAAATGAAACGTACATTCCAACCAAATAAACGTAAACGTAGTAAAGTTCACGGCTTCCGTGCAAGAATGAGCTCAAAAAGCGGTCGTAAAGTTCTCGCTGCTCGTCGTCGCAAAGGAAGAAAAGTGCTTTCAGCATAAGACCACTGTACCCAGTGGTCTTTTTTTTTACTTATACTGATATATGTGGAATTAAATCTTATGTTGTAATGAATACTAATTTGTTGATTGAAGCGGAAGGCGGCGCCTGGATCGTACAAGTTATTGTCCAGCTCCAGGCGCTAGATGCTCAGGTCATAAGTCAAAACTGCTTCGTGGTACAAACCACCACTCCGCATCTTCGCCTTATGCCTGTCGCATCTGAGCAAGCGCCTTCCGCTTTTCGGTAGGAGGTGAAATGTTTGAAAAAACGGCAGCGGGTCAAAAAGAATGAAGACTTTCAAAAAGTGTTTAAAAAAGGCAAGTCCGTCGCGAATCGGCAATTTGTCGTCTATTCCTATAGGAAAGAAGAGCAACAGGAGTTCAGAATCGGATTATCTGTCGGTAAGAAATTAGGAAATGCGGTGACGCGTAACCGCATTAAACGATTTATCCGACAAGCTTTTCTGGAAATGAAGGACGAGCTAAAAAATGATCGTGACTATGTTATTATCGCCAGACATCAGGCGGCCACACTTGATTTCCATGAAACGAAAAAAAGCTTGCAGCACGTGTTAAGAATTGCAAAAGCGTTCAAATCGAAATAAGAAAGGGCCGTAATTGAGTAAGAAGTAGAACGGAATAAATGTTCATGATAAACTGAAATCATCGATATTTCATAGAAACAGATTTGGGGGAACCGATTTGAAAAAAAGAGCCACGTTATTACTTATGCTGACCGTATTGTCAGTATTCCTAGCCGGATGTTCGGAATTCAATCAACCGATATATGAAACGAGTGAAGGTTTTTGGAATAAATACATCGTTTGGCCAATAGTATCCTTGATTGTCACATTCAAAGACCTATTGGGGACATACGGATTAGGAATCATCGCCGTTACAATCATCATCAGACTTATCTTGCTTCCATTAATGATTAAGCAAGCTCAAAATTCGAAACGGATGCAGCAGATGCAGCCGATCTTGAACGGTTTGAAAGAGAAATACAAATCGAAAGATGCTGTAACGCAACAAAAATATCGTGAAGAAATGCAAAGAGTGATGACGGAGCAGAAGATCAATCCCGCTGCAGGATGTCTGCCAGTTTTGATTCAAATGCCTATCATCATCGGCCTTTACCATGCAATTAGCAGGATGAATGCCACGCCTGAAATCGAAATTGGAAAATTCCTTTGGTTCGAACTTGCAACGCCAAGCATTACGCTAGCAATTGTCGCTGGTCTCATGCAGTTCCTCGTATTGCGGACAGGTCCTGCGATGGACAATCCACAAATGAAAGTAATGATGTACATCATGCCATTTATGATCATTATTTTCGGTACATTCCTACCAGCAGCACTAGCACTTTATTGGGTTATCGGTAATATCATTTCAATTATCCAGAATATCTTCATTTACAAACCATTTAAGAAGAAAGAAGTGGAACCTGTAAAAGTAGGAGGGAAAAGGAAATGAATAAGATAACGCGAAAAGGGGCGACAGTGGAGGCAGCAATTGCAGCAGCCTTACAAGAGCTCAATGTCACGCGTAATGAAGTCGATATTGAAATATTGGACAATGGGAAAAAGGGTTTTCTCGGATTCGGTGCAAGGGAAGCCGAAGTAACCGTCTCCTTAAAGGAAATGGTTAAGCAGGAAATGAATGAACTTGAAGAGGAAAAGGAAATAGTTCAGAAAGAAAAAACAGAGCCGTCTATTGAAGAAGAATCGGTTGAAATCCCTGTCGAGCCAGCAGTGCAAATTGTTGAAGTGGAGACTGACAATGCTGCGGTTTCAGACGAGAGGGCAATCAACGAAACAAAAGCCTATATTACGGAAATTGCGAAGACGATGGGCATCGACGATCTAGTCGTCAATCATGAAATGGACGGGAAGTATCTTTCATTCCAGCTGGAAAGTGAAAAAGCTGCTTTCCTGATCGGCAAACGCGGTCAAACATTGAACGCATTACAGCAGCTCGCACAGTTAGTTGCCAATAAAACATCTGAGCAATTCAAGGTCGTTCGTCTAGATGTAGGCGATTATCGTGAGCGCCGTGAACAATCATTGGAGCAATTTGCAGAACGGATGGCCGACCAAGCCGTTCGAAATGGAAGAAAAGTTCAACTTGAACCGATGCCTTCGTATGAAAGGAAAGTCATTCATAATGCATTATCGAACCGATTGGACATTGAAACGTATTCGGAAGGTACGGATCCGAATCGTTATCTTGTTATCGAGCCGATTAGTTAATTTGGAAACCTCGTGAGATGATCACGGGGTTTTTATTTGTGTTGAATTAAAACTTATCCACATTTTTTAATCCCACAACTATGAGAGTGACTGGATATGTGATATTATATATTGTCAGATAGTCAAGTCAAAACAGGTTATCCACATGTGGGTAACCGATGTAGGAAGGTGAAGAGTTTGCATTATGATACAATAGCCGCCATTTCAACTCCAATGGGGGAAGGGGCTATCGCCATCGTCCGGCTTAGTGGAGATGAGGCTATCGGCATTGCAGATCGAATTTTTCGTTCTCCGTCAGGTAAAAAACTCGCGGATGAACAATCACATACAATCCATTATGGGCATTTGACAGATCCGTCTACCGAGGAAATTGTCGAGGAAGTCATGGTATCTATCATGAGAGCTCCGAAAACATTTACCCGTGAAGACGTTGTCGAAGTGAATTGCCACGGCGGCGTGGTGGCAGTGAACCGTGTCCTCAACCTAGTGTTGAAAGAAGGAGCTCGCCTTGCGGAACCGGGCGAGTTTTCAAAGCGTGCATTTTTAAATGGACGCATCGATTTATCACAGGCGGAAGCAGTCATGGACCTCATTCGTGCAAAAACGGACAGAGCGATGAATGTCGCCTTGAATCAAATGGAAGGAAAGCTTTCCAGGCTAATCGGTGAATTGCGGCAAGCACTTCTAGAAACATTGGCACAAGTAGAAGTGAACATCGATTATCCAGAATATGACGACGTCGAAGAAGTAACCATTCCTCTTATGATTGAAAAGGGAACGTGGGTGAAGGAAGAAATCGAGAAGCTGCTGCGTACTTCATCCCAAGGAAAAATTCTTCGTGAAGGATTATCGACAGTTATCGTCGGTCGACCGAATGTCGGAAAATCTTCATTGCTGAACAGCCTTGTTCAGGAGAATAAAGCAATTGTCACTGACATCGCAGGCACAACCCGTGATATTATTGAGGAATACGTTAATGTAAGAGGAGTACCGTTGCGTCTCGTAGATACGGCAGGTATCCGGGAGACGGAGGATATCGTCGAGCGGATCGGGGTGGAGAGATCCCGCCAAGTCTTAAAAGAAGCAGATCTCATCTTACTTGTCCTGAACAGCTCTGAGCCTCTCACAGAAGAGGATATCCGGCTTTTCGAAGCGACCGAGGGAATGGACATCATCGTTGTCATTAACAAAACTGACCTGCCTCAGAAAATCGATATGCAGCAAGTAGCAGAATTGGCTGGGAAAGGTTCAATTGTCACGACATCTATCCTGAAAGAGGAAGGTATCGACGAATTGGAAGAAGCAATCGCCAAACTATTCTTCGAAGGAACACTCGAAGCGGGTGATTTGACGTACGTGTCCAATGCAAGGCATATCGCATTGCTTCACAAAGCGCATAAATCAATTCAGGACGCCTTGTCAGCTGCAGAGGGCGGAGTGCCTGTCGACATGATTCAAATCGACGTCACGCGCACATGGGAGCTCCTAGGCGAAATCGTAGGCGACACCGTCCAAGACAGCCTCATCAACCAGCTATTCTCCCAATTCTGTCTAGGGAAATAATCTAATTAGTCATGTGATTACTACCGGATTGAAGCGCAAGGCGGCAAAGTGCAAAGATGTGCTCTCAACGCTTCGCTTTTGTTCGCAAAAGCCGTTCTTTGTTACGGCTTTTCCTGGGGGATTAGCGGGACAAGTAAGACCCCGCAGTGTCGCGTAGCGACCGAGGAGGCTTACTGCCCGCCCCCCGGAAAGCGTCCGCCTGAAGCGTAAATCCGATTTTATACTCATTTTTTTATACAAAGCAACACCATTCATAAAATAGGAAGGATGAACGAACATGCCACAATTTGAAGCAGGCACGTTCGATTGTATAGTCATCGGAGCAGGCCATGCCGGCGTCGAAGCCGCATTAGCTTCTGCAAAGATGGGTGCATCGACATTGGTGCTAACAATGAATCTTGACATGATCGCTTTCATGCCATGCAATCCGTCACTCGGAGGTCCTGCAAAAGGGATTGTCGTCCGCGAAATTGACGCACTAGGCGGAGCAATGGGGAAAGTAATCGACAAAACACATATCCAAATGCGGATGTTGAATACAGGGAAAGGACCAGCCGTCCGTGCGCTACGTGCACAAGCGGATAAAGTCCTCTACCAACAAGAAATGAAACGCGTCCTTGAAGAACAGGAAAACTTGACGCTCCATCAAGGGGTTGTAGAAGAGTTGATCGTCGAAGACGGTGAAGTAAAAGGACTCATCACGCAAATCGGGGCTGTTTACCGTGCAAAATCGATCATCATTACGACAGGAACTTTCCTTCGTGGAGAAGTCATCATCGGCGACTTGAAATATTCAAGCGGTCCGAACAACCAAATGCCGGCAATCAAACTTGCTGAAAATCTGCAAGAACTCGGATTGGAAACAGTACGCTTCAAAACCGGTACACCTCCGCGTATCAACGGAAATACAATCGACTACAGCAAAACGGAAATTCAACCAGGTGATGACGTACCTCGTGCATTTAGCTACGAAACTACGCAATTCATCATGGACCAACTTCCTTGCTGGTTAACATATACAACACCGAGAACGCATGAAATCATCAATGAAAACCTACACCTCTCTCCGATGTATTCAGGGATGATCAAAGGGAAGGGGCCGACCTATTGTCCTTCAATCGAGGACAAGATCGTCCGTTTTGCGGATAAGTCCCGTCATCAGATATTCTTGGAGCCTGAAGGCCGCAATACGAAAGAATATTACGTTCAAGGACTTTCAACTAGCTTGCCTGAACATGTTCAACGGAAACTGATTGAAAGCGTTCCAGGGCTAGAGAAAGCGGAAATGATGCGTGCGGGATATGCTATCGAGTATGATGCAATTATTCCAACGCAGCTTTGGCCGACGCTCGAAACAAAAAAAATCAAAAATCTATACACAGCTGGTCAAATCAACGGAACATCCGGCTATGAAGAAGCAGCTGCACAAGGCATCATGGCCGGCATTAATGCGGCGAGCAAAGTACTTGGCAAAGAAGAAGTCGTATTGGGAAGATCGGATGCTTATATCGGCGTTCTGATTGATGACCTCGTAACGAAAGGAACGAGCGAACCATATCGTCTACTCACGTCTAGAGCGGAATACCGTCTCTTGCTGCGCCATGACAATGCGGATATGCGTCTCACGGAAATCGGGTACAAACTTGGAATGATCAGTGCAGAGCGTCACGAGAAATTCCTTCTTAAAAAACAGCAAATCGAAGAGGAAATTGAACGACTTCGAAAAGTGACGATCAAACCGAGTGAAGCAGTACAAGAAATTATCCGCGAATCCGGCGGTACAGAGCTTCGCGAGCCAATGAAAGCGGCGGATCTGCTAAAACGTCCGGAAATGAAGTATGAACAAATCATTACTGTTGTGCCTGCTGAGGAAGAAAAGTCGGAAGAAGTGGCGGAGCAAGTCGAAATCTTCATCAAATATGAAGGTTATATCGAAAAATCGATGCAGCAAGTGGAACGCATGAAAAAGATGGAGAACAAAAAAATACCTGAGAACATTGATTACAATGCTATTACAGGCATCGCCAAAGAGGCGAAAGCAAATCTCTCCGCTGTCAGACCGTTATCCATTGCGCAAGCATCAAGGATTTCCGGTGTAAACCCAGCAGATATATCAATTTTGCTCGTTTATATCGAGCAAGGGAAAATTGCAAAAATTACTGGTTAACATTATGTGACTGATGTGGGATAAGTCCGCATCAGTCTTTTTTTAGAAGGAGGATCCAAGGTGAACGAAGAACAATTTATCGAAGCATTGAAAGAGCAGGGAATAAGTCTCTCGGATCATCAGCTTCATCAATTCGGAAAATATTTCCAAATGTTAGTTGAGTGGAATGAAAAAATGAATTTAACGGCAATAACGGATGCACCATCTGTTTATCTAAAACATTTTTATGATTCCATCACTGCAGCGTTTTACACAGATTTGACAGGAAATAAGTCTATTTGTGATGTAGGGGCAGGAGCAGGATTTCCGAGTATTCCTTTAAAAATCTGCTTCCCGGATGTAACCGTTACGATTGTAGACTCTCTAAACAAAAGAATTACCTTTTTGACTGAACTCGCTAAAGAACTTGAACTTGATAATGTACATTTCATTCATTCAAGAGCAGAAGATTTCGGTCAAAATCCGAAATACCGTGAGCAATTTGATATTGTAACTGCCCGCGCCGTTGCCCGTTTATCTGTCCTTTCGGAACTTTGTCTGCCTCTTGTGAAAGAGGGAGGAATTTTCATATCCATGAAAGGTGCAGCTGCGGAAGAGGAATTGCAAGACGCAAAAAAAGCAATCAATATACTTGGAGCTGAACTCGTCGAGAAATTTTCTTTTAGTTTACCTATGGAGGAAAGTGAAAGAAATATATTCATTTTGAATAAAGTGAAAAAAACACCTAAGAAATACCCTCGAAAGCCCGGCATCCCAAATAAAACACCACTTAAATAATTGTTTCACGTGAAACAATATCTCATTATCCTGATTTTTGGTTCAAAGGAGATTGGAAGGCAGGTGCTCTTTTAAACATTGCACCTGTCTTTACACAACCTTTTTATTACAGAGACTAGTAATATAAGTTATAGTATTGTAATCTTATAGAATTCTACTCTTTAATAAGTAATAAAGAGGATATATAATAGATATGACGAAATAGCTATTAACGATGAGCAGTTTTGTAAAGGTGGGTGCCGGCGATGAAAAACACGTTTTCACGGTTTTTTGGTAGTGGAGAAAAAGAACCTGATTTACAGAACATAGATAAAACTCCACAAGAGAAAGTTGATCAAGTAAAGATAGATTTAATTAAACCAAATAAATATCAACCTCGTACTATTTTTTCCGAAGAAAAAATTGAAGAACTTGCCCGAACAATTCACACACACGGAGTCATTCAACCGATTGTTATCAGGAAAAGCGACGATGGTTATGAAATCATTGCAGGTGAACGAAGATTCCGAGCAATGAAAAAATTAGGTTGGGAAGAAGTACCGGCCATCATTCGCGATCTCGATGACAAAGAAACAGCTTCCATTGCTTTGATTGAAAACTTGCAGCGTGAGGAATTAACGGCAATCGAAGAAGCGTATGCATATGAAAAATTACTTGAATTGCATGGTTTAACGCAAGAAGCTTTAGCGCAAAGGCTTGGGAAGGGTCAATCAACAGTTGCCAATAAGCTGCGTTTATTGAAACTACCTGACGATATCAAAAATAGTATTCTTTCAAAGGAAATATCCGAAAGACATGCAAGGGCTTTGATTTCTGTTAAGGATGCGGAATTGCAGCATAAGCTATTCAAGATGGCGATTGAGGAACAGCTCAATGTAAAGCAATTGGAAGATAGAATTCAGCAAGCCTTGAACCCCGTTGAAGAAGAGAAGGGAAAAAAGCAAGTTGTCAAAAGGAAATCGGTCAGCAAAGACGTACGAATTGCATTGAATACAATTCGGCAGTCATTGGCGCTAGTTACGAAAAGTGGAATTGACGTAAAAACAGAAGAAGAAGATACAGAGGATTTCTACACAATCACTGTTAAAATACCTAAAAAGAAATAAAAAACAACATAGTATTCTCGTAATGAGTGCGAGATGACTCTTGCTTGACTGAAGCAGGAGTTTTTTTGCGCTATACATTACCATGACGAACGATTTTTTGATAAACTAGTAAAGAGTAACTGAAAAAGAATGAATCTATTCATTATTGAAGAAAACTTTTTGATAGATGAGTGAGAAAGCAGGTGCAAGTGTGGGTAAAATTATAGCCATTGCCAATCAAAAAGGAGGAGTTGGTAAGACAACCACTTCGGTAAATCTTAGTGCTTGCCTTGCACATATCGGCAAAAAGGTTTTGTTGATAGATGCAGATCCACAAGGAAATGCAACGAGCGGGGTAGGGGTCAATAAAGGAGACGTACATCAATGTATTTACGATATGTTAATCGATGATGTCCACATACAGGAAGTCATTCACCATACGAAGATGGAAACCTCGATATCGTACCAGCAACCATTTCATTGGCAGGTGCGGAAATCGAATTAGTTTCAACCATTTCAAGGGAAGTACGAATGAAACATGCGATTCAAGAAGCAAAAGAATTGTATGATTATATTATTATTGATTGCCCGCCATCGTTAGGGTTATTGACAATTAACTCATTAACCGCTGCAGATTCTGTCATCATTCCGGTCCAATGTGAATATTACGCTTTGGAAGGATTGAGCCAATTGCTTAGTACAATCAGGCTTGTCCAAAAGCATTTGAATGAAGGACTTACAATTGATGGCGTTTTATTAACAATGTTCGATGCGAGGACAAATTTGGGAATTCAAGTCATTGAAGAAGTGAAGAAGTATTTTCAAGATAAAGTGTACGGAACGATCATTCCACGAAATGTTCGACTAAGTGAAGCGCCAAGCCACGGAGAGCCGATCATCATTTATGATTCAAGATCGAGGGGCGCGGAAGTATATTTAGAGCTGGCAAAGGAAGTGGTGCACAATGGCTAAAGGTCTTGGTAAAGGATTGAATGCTTTATTTCCAGATGAGTCTTTGACAAAAGCAGAGTCAATCGAGAATGTCCGATTGAAAAGCATTAAAGTGAATCCATATCAGCCAAGGAAAATTTTTGATGAGAATGCAATTCAAGAATTAAGCGAATCAATTAAAGAACATGGGATTTTACAACCGATCATTGTCCGAAAAGTAGGGACGATATATGAAATTGTAGTAGGAGAAAGACGTTTTAGGGCAGCCAAGATGGCAGGATTAGTAGAAATTCCGGCAGTCGTTCGCCAACTGACAGATGAAGAATCAATGGAAATGGCAATCCTTGAAAACTTGCAACGCGAAGATCTGACGCCAATCGAGGAAGCGGAAGCATATCAAAAGTTGATGGATAATCTTAGTCTTACGCAGGAGCAACTTGCATTTCGATTAGGGAAAAGCCGTCCCCATATTGCAAACCATGTCCGATTGCTAAGTTTACCTGAAAAAGTGCGGAAGATGATTACAGATGGGAAACTTTCAATGGGACACGGTCGTACATTACTTGGACTTCGGAAGAAAGAACAAATTCTGTTAATTGCTGAAAAGACAATTAGCGAAGGCTTGAATGTCCGACAACTGGAAAAGTTAGTCCATCGAATTAACGAAGATGTTCCACGTGAAACAAAGCCAGAAAAGAAAAACATTTTCTTAGAAGAGCAAGAGTCGCACTTAAGGGAGTATTTTGGAACAAATGTGACGATAAAGAAATCGAAAAACAAAGGTAAAATCGAGATCGAGTTTTTCACAGAAGAGGATCTTGAAAGAATCTTGGATCTATTGAACGAATGAGCCTGTACCTATTTTGCATATCGCAAAATAGGTATTATTTTTAGCAGATGGAAGTGAAAAACAATGATTTTATTCGGTTCGATTATAAACGCCTTGTTAATAATAGTAGGAGCTATGCTTGGCCGTTTTCTATATAACATTCCAGAACGGATGAAAGAGACCGTTATGTATGGAATCGGCTTGGCGGTCGCAGCGATTGGCATCCAAATGACATTTGAAAGTACTCAAATATTAATTGTCATCATTAGCATTGTTTTAGGTGCAATCGTTGGGGAATGGATGAATCTTGATGATAAAATCAATGCACTGGGGAAATGGATTGAGTTAAAACTGCCTTCCAAAAAAGAAGGACCTGGTATCGCTCAAGGTTTTGTCACGGCAACTCTTATCTTCGTCGTCGGTTCAATGGCTATTATCGGAGCGATAGACAGCGGATTGCGCAATGACCATGATGTATTGATCATGAAGGGGATAATTGATGGATTTACCTCTGTCATTCTTAGTTCCACACTTGGTATCGGCGTTATGATTGCGGCAGTTCCAGTATTCTTTTACCAAGGTCTTATTACAGTATTTTCAACGCAAATTAGCCGCTTTATTCCAGATGAGTTGTTACAATTTTTCATTTCCGAAGTGACTGCTACAGGCGGTTTAATGATTATTGGAATTGGATTGAACCTAATTGGGATTACAAAAATCCGGGTGGCAAATCTTATTCCGGGAATCGTCATCGTTGGCATCATTGTAACAATCGTTCATTTCCTGTTTTAAAACGACCGTAGGCTAGTTGAAGGGAACGGGAAATGATTCGGCTCATCTCAAATGGAAGATGCAATCTTGTGCTTTGCAGGACAGCCTGTTCCATAAATCCAGATATATTGACAACTCCTTTGATAGACAAATTACCTACTGGAGGCAACTCTTTTCCAACCGCTTTGCCAGGATAGAGAGGTCCTTGATTGAAAAGTAAATGACCGATGGAATCGCTTCTTCCTAAACATGCATCAATTGCAACGATGTAAGGGGAGGGGTTCATCGCTAAGCGCTCATCTAATTGTTGTTGTAAATTAAGAGCATGCAATGGCTTTTCTAGTGTTCCGACAACTTGAAATGGAAAAAGTAAAGATTCTGACAAATGAGAACCAGTTAACGGACCTAATGCATCACCCGTAGATCGATCAGTTCCAATGCAAAAGAAAGTTAAAGAGTCTTGATGAAAAGGAAGATGTTCAAGAAAATATGTGCTGAGCTTCCAAACAGCACCTGTTTCATTATAATGAATACGATAATCATAATCAGTAGAAAGTGCTGTGTGCATGACAAAACTCCATTCTGAATTTAGTATTCCATTAATTGATTGTGTAGAAGTATACGCCGCTACATGAGGATTTATACGGAAAGGTATGATGCGGATGACAGAATCGCTAAAAGAACTTATAAGGAAACTATTATTTGACGAGGAGTCAGAGAAAGTTCGTAAGTTCATATTCTCTGAAGATACATGGTTTTCTTTTATAGAGCTCTTCATTAAAATTGTCTTTATCATCGCCATCTCTGTACTTGTCATCCATGTTGGCAAGTATATTATTCGAAGGATTTTTAAGATCAAGTTAAAAGGTCCCATTCGAAAAGAAGAGCGTCGGGAACAGACATTGCTTAAACTGCTCGAGAACACGCTCAGTTATGTAATTTCTTTTTCCGCAATTTTGGCAATTCTTCAAGAGTTTAATATTGATGTGAAGGGACTTCTTGCTGGAGCAGGGGTACTAGGACTAGCTGTTGGCTTTGGCGCACAGAGCCTCGTGAAAGATGTCATCTCAGGATTTTTCATCCTTTTTGAAGATCAGTTTTCTGTTGGTGATTACGTCAAAATTGGCACTGCAGAAGGTACTGTGGAAGAGATCGGACTGCGGACAACGAAAATCAAAAACTTCACAGGTGAGCTTTTCATTTTACCGAATGGAACAATTGCTCAAGTCATCAATTATTCATTGAAAAACTCTTTGGCCATTGTAGATGTCACTATTCCATTTGAACTTGGCATTGAGAAAGTAGAAAAGTCGATTGATGCATATCTCGAATCAATGAGCAAAGACAATCTGGACTTACTAGGAAAACCGAAATTGATTGGAGCGCATGACTTTACAGAGGATGCCGTCATTGAAAGAATTATCGTCGAAACGCTGCCAATGCGTCATTTCGATATTGCGAGAAACATAAGCATGGGGATCAAAAAGCATTTGGAAAGGGAAGGAATGGAAATCCCATATCCTACCCTTGTTTCAAAATCATTCAATAACGCGTAAAGAAAAGGGAAGGAGTGAAATGGTAAGTGGAAAAAGAGTTTCAATTGAAAGATGTTGTGGAAATGAAAAAACCGCATCCATGTGGAACGAATGCATGGAAAATAATACGGATGGGCGCCGACATTCGGATAAAATGTGAGGGATGCGGCCATAGTGTCATGATTCCACGCAATGAGTTTGCTAAGAAGATGAAAAAAGTGCTGGTTAAGGCGGAAACTGAGCAAAATTAGACAGGAACGCCAACAATTCTTATAATAGAAGAGTTGCAATGATGATTATGAAATTGACCTATATGAAAGGTTGGGAAATATATGGCGTTAACAGCTGGTATCGTCGGTTTGCCAAACGTTGGGAAGTCGACTCTATTCAACGCAATTACAAAGGCGGGAGCAGAAGCTGCCAACTATCCATTCTGTACGATTGATCCAAATGTTGGAATTGTAGAAGTGCCTGATGAAAGGCTTCAAAAATTGACGGAGCTTGTTGTACCGAAAAAGACAGTACCGACAGCTTTTGAATTTACAGATATCGCAGGAATTGTAGAAGGGGCGAGCAAAGGAGAAGGGTTAGGAAATAAGTTCCTATCTCATATCCGTGAGGTTGATGCGATTTGTCAAGTTGTTCGTTGCTTCGACGATGAAAATATTACACACGTATCTGGAAAGGTGAATCCAATTGACGACATCGAAGTCATCAACTTGGAACTCATCCTCGCTGACATGGAAAGCGTGGACAAGCGTTTAACACGCGTATCCAAAATGGCGAAGCAGAAAGACAAAGATTCGATGGCTGAAGAGCCTGTGTTGCTTAAACTGAAAGAAGCATTCGAGAATGAAAAGCCTGCCCGTTCCGTCGAACTGACACCGGAAGAATTTCAACTTATTAAAGGGATGCACCTACTTACAATCAAGCCGATGCTTTACGTTGCAAACGTTTCAGAAGATGAAATTGCGAATGCGGAAGAGAACGAATATGTCAAAATGGTTCGCGACTTTGCCAAGAAGGACAATGCCGAAGTAATTGTAGTCAGTGCAAAAGTTGAGGAAGAAATGGCTGAACTTGATGATGAAGAAAAGGCTATGTTCCTAGAAGAACTAGGCATCAAGGAATCCGGTCTTGATCAACTGATCAAAGCTTCATATCATTTGTTGGGACTTGCGACATACTTCACGGCAGGCGTTCAAGAAGTCCGTGCATGGACATTCCGAAAAGGGATGAAAGCACCCCAATGTGCGGGCGTTATCCATACGGACTTCGAACGTGGTTTCATCCGTGCAGAAACTGTTTCGTATGATGCACTTGTGGAAGCCGGATCTATGGCAGCTGCAAAAGAAGCAGGCAAAGTCCGTCTTGAAGGAAAAGAATACATCGTCCAAGACGGGGACGTTATGTTGTTTAGATTTAACGTGTAAGCAAATGAAAAACAACCGGAGAAGGGATATCCTTTTCCGGTTGTTTTACTGTATATTGCGTCCTGGCTCAAATAAGTACAACTTTGGCTCCTCGGGATCGTCTTTCACAAGCCAATCATCCGGAAGTTTTTTCAATTCCTTATGCATGGCGAAATCACCAGCAGCACCACCTATCAGAAAAGCGGCCAAAGTCAGCCAGATTCCATTTCCGAATGCCAGTCCAATAATGGCAGGCACTACACCAGTCGTCCAAAAAGGAAGCAATAACGCTTTCCGGATAGCCTTGTTCGTCATTAGGCGATCCGTCGTAGCATAAGCAATCCCCAACTTGAGATTCATCCCAACAACCATGCTCTTCCAAGGCACCTTGCCAAACACCCGGAAACCAAGCAGATGAAAAAGCTCATGAAGGACAATCAAAACTACATAACCAACTACAAAAAACAAAACACTCCAAATGTTGATTGAGAAAGTAAATTCCCCCTCAATCAACATCCTTAAAATGATCAATCCAATAAGACTCAAAAAAGTTAGCATTAATCCCCGCTTCGCCACCTTAGGCAAATCAATCTCAATGATTTTATCCGGCTCGGATGAATTATCCAATTAAATCACCCCTCATTATAATTATACACAATTTATTTAGCTTTACTTGCCATTTAATAAGCTGCAGAGGCTTGGAGTGGAAGCGCGAGACTCCTGTGGGAAAAGCGTCAGTCGAAGACCCCGCAGGAAGCGAAGAATGAGCGGACGAGGAGACTGAGGCGACGCCCACGGAAAGCGAGCGCTGGAACGGAAAGCAACTGCTCATATCTTATTCATATTTAATAGTTGATTGTCTACAGACATCATGTTAAAATATGATGATGTGAGTAATAAAAATTACTTA
The DNA here is from genome assembly GCF_051966875.1 of Sporosarcina sp. SAFN-015. Lineage (GTDB taxonomy): Bacteria > Bacillota > Bacilli > Bacillales_A > Planococcaceae > Sporosarcina. Next base: position 25,305 of record NZ_JBQCKP010000002.1, read on the forward strand.
CTCCTTGCCCGCCGTAACAAGTGGGCCAAAGTCCATAAGGAGGTGACTAAAGATGAGAAAGTACGAAATTATGTACATCATCCGTCCAACATTGGAAGATGAAGCGAAAAAAGCATTGATCACACGTTTCGATGACATCCTTACTTCTAACGGAGCGGAAATCATCGAGTCGAAAGAGTGGGGCAAGCGTCGTCTTGCATACGAAATCGACGACTTGCGTGAAGGCTACTACCAATTGGTGACAGCTAACGCAGGTATTGAAGCAATCGATGAATTTACACGTCTTGCGAACATCAATGAAGATATCATTCGTCATATGGCTGTTCGTCTCGACAACTAATCCATATAAGAACGAAATGCAGTACCTTGTTAAAAGGTGAAACTTGAAAATGATGAGGGAGGTTGCATTCTGATGATTAACCGTGTCGTTTTAGTTGGCCGATTGACAAAAGATCCTGAACTCAAGTACACACAGAGCGGAATCGCGGTAACGCGCTTTACGCTAGCAGTGAATCGGACATTCTCAAGCCAGTCAGGCGAGCGTGAAGCTGATTTCATCAACTGTGTCACTTGGAGAAAACAGGCGGAAAACACTGCGAACTTTTTACGTAAAGGAAGTCTTGCTGGTATCGAAGGTCGTATCCAAACGAGCAGCTTCGATGGACAAGACGGCAAACGTGTCTTCATGACAGAAGTCGTAGCGGACAGCGTGCAGTTCCTTGAGCCACGCAGTGCAAATGCTGAGAGATCTGGAGCTGCTTATGGTGGAGCACCACAGAACGAACAACCTTATTATCAGAATCAGCAGCCGAACCAGCAATATCAACAACCAGCACAACAACAAAATTATACACGTACTGACAATGATCCATTCTCGATGGGCAGCGGGCCGATTGAAGTGTCGGATGACGATTTGCCGTTCTGATGAATGATTGCCAGTAACGTAGTCAAGTAAGGAGGGAAAGCGATATGGCACCACGCCGTGGAGGTCGCAGACGTCGTAAGGTCTGCTATTTTACATCGAATAATATTACACATATCGATTACAAAGATACTGATCTACTTAAGAAATTCGTTTCTGAACGTGGAAAAATCTTGCCTCGCCGTGTAACTGGTACAAGCGCAAAATATCAACGTAAATTAACGTCTGCTATTAAACGTGCTCGTATTATGGCACTTCTTCCGTTCGTTTCGGAAGAAAGATAATTATACTTTTTAAAACCGCCTTGTGATACCGGCATTCCCGGTCCCAAGGTGGTTTTTTTATTGGGCAATTTATGCGTTTCCTGGGAAATATACATTTTATTCAATGTAGGGGATCCGTTCTGTCCTTTGGTTAATCGGTAGTAATCATGATACAATTATAAGGACTCATTACATATGAGGAGTTAGACAATACTAAGTCCATTGACTGGACGGAGGAACTGAATGATGCAGGACCAATCTCGAAAAATAACATACGGTGCGATGATGCTCGCATTGTTCACGATTCTGCTGGCGGGTGCTCTATATATCCCTCTTCTCGGAAGCATCATACTGATTTTCATCCCGTTGCCGATTATCCTTTATCGGCTTCGTTATGATAGGAGCTCGACGATTTTCGTTGCACTTGCAGGCAGTATTTTGTCCCTCGTCGTCGGGGGCATTTTATTAGTGCCTTTTGCCGTGGTATTTGGATTGCTCGGCTTTCTGATCGCGGAATCGGTGCTTCTAGGAAAATCAAAGCTTTACACGTTCATGGCAACAGGACTCTTTTTCATCCTGACAGGCGTATTGGTTTATCTGATAGTTGCACTTGTTTTCGAAATTAATGCTATTGATAGTCTGATGGCTATGCTGAAAGAGATGGAAATGCAATTCAAGGCATCTCTCGCAAATTTTGGTGCATTGCCGGAAAGCTATGAAAAAATAGTGGAAGAAGCATTTACGATGTATCGATCTGCTATTCCTGCCATTTTTATTCTATCGGTGTATATGTTTGCGTTCATCATGGTCATTCCAAATTTCGAAGTACTGAGGAGACTTGGTCATCCAGTACCTAAATTTTCGCCATTCAGGGAAATGAAACTGCCCGTCATTACCATTTTCATCTATGGGCTCATTATTCTGCTCCCTTATATAATGGATTTGAAACCTGAATCCTCGGCTTTTTTGCTATATGTCAATGCGACGATCATATTGCGTGTCCTTTTGCTATTACAAGGGCTGGCATTAGTTCAATACTTCATGTACAAAATGAAACTGCCGACAGTTGCCACGGTGTTCGCTACGATTTTTGCATTGCTTTTCAGTCCAATAACCACACTTCTTGGCATACTTGATATAGGCGTGAATATCCGTGCTTGGATCGGAAAAGACAACTTGAAGTAAGGGGATGAGACAATGAGGTCATTTTATAGAAGAAGAGTTATCCGATATCCACTGACTGTCATATCTCTCCTTGGATTGATAGCGGCCGTCCTTTTGTTACTTTCAAACTTCTGGGGTGGCCTTTTATTTACGATTCCTTTTACAATAGCCATAGGCATCGCCTGGAAGCTTGAAGAGCAGACATATGTGGAAACAGAGAAGCATATCGAATCTCTATCCTACCGGCTGAAAAAGGTCGGGGAAGAGGCATTGCTCGAATTGCCGATCGCCATTATCCTTTTTAATGAAAAACAGATCATTGAATGGGCAAATCCCTATGCTGTCAATATCTTTGATAAAGAGACGTTGATTGGAGAGGAATTGTTTCAGCTATCTGATACATTTCAATCCGTTCTTAAAAATGATGAGCAAAAGACGACTTTGAAATTCGGAGGTTCCACTTATCAAGTCATTTACAGGGCTGAGGAAAAACTGATTTACTTATTCGATGTCACTGAAAAAGTAGAAATCGAATCGCTTTATTACCAAGACCGTACTGTACTCGGAGTTATGCTCATCGACAATTATGACGAGCTAGCCCAGACGATGGATGACCAGACACGAAGCAATCTTAATTCACTTGTTACATCACTCGTGAATCAATGGGCGATGGATAACGGTATTTTTGTAAAAAGGATTGCATCTGATCGTTTCTTGGCAGTATTCAATGAAGCAATCCTTTCCAATTTGGAAACGGCGAAATTTACGATATTGGATGATATACGAGAAAGGACCGCAAAGCAGAATGCAAGCTTGACACTTAGCATAGGTGTCGGTACTGGCTCCGCCTCACTGACAGAGCTTGGAGAGCTGGCGCAATCGAGTTTGGATCTTGTGCTCGGACGCGGAGGCGATCAGGTCGCCATTAAGCACAAAGACGGTAAACTTAAATTTTTCGGAGGCAAGACAAATCCGGTGGAAAAGAGGACCCGTGTACGTGCTAGGGTCATCTCGCATGCTTTACGAGATTTGATTCAAGGCAGTGATAAAGTTCTTATTATGGGCCATAAGATGCCGGATATGGACGCGATTGGTGCTTCCATTGGAGTGCGGAAGATGGCAAGGATGAACAATTTGGAAGGTCATGTCGTCCTTAATTTTGATGAATTGGATGCAAGTGTGACTCGCCTAATGGAAGAAATCAAAAGGGATGAAGAACTTTTTTCTCAATTTGTCGATCCAGAAACAGCATTATTGATGTTGACCGAAAAATCCCTTCTTGTGATCGTTGATACGCATAAGCCGAGTATGGTCATTGATGAGCGGTTGATCGAAAAAGCCGAAAAGGTTGTCGTTATCGACCATCATAGACGTGGTGAGGAGTTCATTAATAACACGATGCTCGTCTATATGGAACCGTACGCATCTTCTACAGCCGAGCTTGTTACAGAGCTTGTAGAATACCAGCCAAAGCATGAAAAACTGACGATGCTTGAGTCAACTGCCCTGCTAGCAGGAATAGTCGTTGATACGAAAAGTTTTACATTGCGAACAGGGTCGAGGACGTTCGAGGCGGCTTCCTATTTACGGACAAATGGTGCCGATACAGTATTAGTGCAGAGGCTGCTGAAGGAAGATATCGACACCTACATCCAGCGGTCGAAATTGATTGAAACGGTTGAGCTTACTTCTTCAGGCATCGCGATTGCAAAAGGTGAAGAAGGCATCATCTATAGCTCGGTGCTGATTGCACAGACTGCTGACATCCTTCTGACGATGCAAGGAGTCATCGCCTCGTTTGTCATCGCTTCTCGTTCGGATGGGAAAATTGGAATTAGTGCAAGATCACTTGGAGAGCTGAATGTACAGCTCGTCATGGAGGAGCTTGGAGGCGGCGGGCATTTGACGAATGCAGCTTGCCAGCTTGAAGTGGAAACGATAGAAGAAGCGGTTCATTTATTGAAATCCGCTATAGAAGATAAATTGGAAAGGGGAAATTGACGATGAAAGTTATTTTTTTGAAAGACGTTAAAGGCAAAGGTAAAAAAGGCGAAGTGAAGGAAGTCTCTGTAGGCTATGCACAAAACTACCTGTTGAAAAACAAATTGGCTATTGAAGCGACACCTGCAAACTTAAGCCAACTCGAAGGTCAGAAAAAGCGTGCTCAAAAAGACGCGGCGGCAGAATTGGCTGAAGCTAAAAAACTAAAAGAAGTTATTGACGAGAAAACTGTGGAAATGAAAGCGAAATCCGGCGAAGGCGGACGTCTATTCGGATCGATTACGACTAAGCAGATTGCCGATGCTCTTGAGAAAACTCATAAAATCAAAGTGGATCGCCGTAAGATGGAACTGCCTGATGCGATACGGGCGCTCGGATATACAAATGTGCCGATCAAACTGCACCCAGAAGTTACAGCTACGCTTAAAGTCCATGTAACTGAAGAATGATAGGGAGCGATAAAGATGGACCAGATGTATGATCGTGTCCCCCCGCATAATAACGAAGCCGAACAATCAGTCATTGGAGCGATTTTCTTACAGCCTGAAGCATTAATCACTGCTTCAGAGATTCTTCGTCCCGAAGACTTTTACAGAACAGCTCATGAAAAAATATTCGACACAATGCAGATCCTGAGCGATAGGGGACAACCGATTGACGTCGTTACGGTAACAGAAGAGCTTTCCGCGAAGAAGGAATTGGAAGACGTCGGTGGTATTTCATATTTAACCGAAGTTGCAAATGCTGTCCCGACAGCAGCGAATATCGAGTATTATGCCAAGATAGTCGAAGAGAAGTCGCTTCTGAGACGACTCATCCGCGTAGCAACCAATATTGTCGAAGAAGGTTTTACGAAAGAGGATGAAGTCGAAGCGGTCCTTTCCGAAGCAGAAAAAAGGATCATGGAAGTATCCAGTAGGAAAAATGCCGGTGATTTCAAGCACATTAAAGATGTACTTGTGGAAACATATGACAATATCGAGATTCTCCATACGAGAAAAGGAGAAGTGACAGGTATTCCAACTGGATTCCGTGACCTCGACAAAATTACGGCTGGATTTCAGCGAAATGACCTCATTATTGTAGCGGCCCGTCCTTCCGTTGGTAAAACGGCGTTCGCCCTAAACGTGGCGCAAAACGTTGCGACGAAGGCGGGAGAAAACGTCGCGATTTTCAGTTTGGAGATGGGCGCGGAACAACTCGTCATGCGTATGCTTTGCGCGGAAGGGAATATTGATGCGCAAGTGATGCGGACAGGGAATTTGGAAGCTGAGGATTGGCGGAAACTGACGATGGCAATGGGAAGTCTATCCAATGCCGGTATCTTCATTGACGACTCACCCGGCATCCGAATTAACGAAATCCGTTCTAAATGCCGCCGTCTCCAGCAGGAGCATGGTCTGGGCATGATCATGATCGATTATTTGCAGCTCATTATGGGAAGCGGCCGTTCTGGTGAGAACCGCCAACAGGAAGTATCCGAAATCTCTCGTTCTTTAAAAGCGCTGGCGCGTGAATTGAAAATTCCAGTCATCGCGCTCTCCCAGCTTTCCCGTGGCGTAGAACAACGTCAAGACAAGCGGCCGATGATGTCCGACTTGAGGGAATCAGGAAGTATCGAGCAAGATGCGGATATCGTCTCTTTCCTTTATCGGGAAGATTACTATGATAAAGAAACAGAGAACCAGAATATGATCGAGATTATTATAGCGAAGCAGCGGAACGGCCCAACCGGTACAGTCACCTTAGCTTTTGCGAAGGAATTCAATAAGTTCCTCAACATTGACTGGAGCCAACACGAAGCTCCATCCTATCAGTAATAGATACAGAAAAAGCCTTGATTCACCTAACAATGGTGAATCAAGGTTTTTTGGCATATATAGGACTATTATCGCGAAGTAGCAACTCCTTATTTATTACTAACAATTGGAAAGAAATAAGGAATAATTGGTTGCAATACTACAAGTTCATTACAAATGCTTGTAAATTCACAAGCAACTTAGCAGATATGATAAATTGAAGAAGCGTAAAAATCTTTCAGGATGATAGGCTTCTTGTAGCAGTTGCCAGTCGGAGGGAGTACGAAACGATGTTTTTCAAGAAAGACAGTATGAACGAACAAAAGAATAGAAGTAACATATATAAAAAAGTCCAAAAGGTAGGCATCATTACGATGCTGCTTACTGGGGCAGGCATCAGTTCTGGTTTTGCCCTAGCAAAAGAGGAAAACTCAACAATCCATACCATATACCATGTTTACTCGGACAAAAATTATGTAGGAATGGTATCCGATGAGAAAAAGATCGAACAGCTCAAACAAGAGGAATTGGAAAAAGCGGCCTCCGAATATGAAGGTCTCCCATTGACCATCGGAACTGAATTGTCTGTCGTTCCGGAAAAAGTCTTTACGGTAGGAACAGACGATGAACAGATCCTCGAAAAACTTCAGGACATGCTTACCGTGGAGGCGGAAGCGATCGGTGTCCAAATTGATGAAGAGACTGCATTCTTCGTCAAAGACATGGCCGATTATGAAGAAGTGATCCAAGAGCTGACATTGCAAACAGTTACCGAAGAGGAGCTTGCAGAATTCGAAGCCCGCCAACAATCTACTGAACCTTTACCACCGTTAAAGGAAAATGAAACAAGACTCGCGAACATTCAATTCAGTGCGAGTATACAGGCGACTGAAGGACAAACGGCACCTGATGAAGTACGAAGCGTAGAAGAGGCAATGTCCTTGTTGAATAAAGGCACATTGGAAGAGAAGAAATACGCAATCCAGGAAGGTGACGTATTAGGGAAAATCGCGAGTGCGCACAATATGTCGACATCAAAACTGATGGAAATCAATCCGGGGATTACAGAAGATACAGTTCTTCAAATTGGACAAGAGCTTAACGTGACGGCTCTCGAACCTTACATAGAAGTGGAAGCACACTATGAATCTAAAGAGATAGCCCCGATTCAGTTCAAGAAACTCACCGAGAAAGATGAATCGGAATTTAAAGGTGAAAAGAAAATTAAGCAAAAAGGAACGGATGGCAAGAAGTCTGTCACGCACTTGATCCGTAAAAAGAATGGGAAAGTTGTTGGAAAATCCGTTGCAGAGGAACATGTACTGGAAGAACCTGTCCATGAAGTGACAGTCGTCGGTACAAAAGTGATCCCTTCACGTGGAACAGGAACCTTCAAGTGGCCGGCTGACGGCGGATATGTATCGAGCCAAATGGGGAAACGATGGGGCAGGGTGCACCAAGGCATTGACATCGCACGTCCATCATCACGTTCAATTTTTGCTTCAGATAATGGAGTCGTAACGGACGTCGGTCATCATGGTACATACGGAAACCGTATTATCATTACGCATAACAATGGTTATAAGACGTTATACGCCCATCTGTCGTCGATCGAAGTTAAAGTGGGACAAACAGTACCGCAAGGCTCTAAAATCGGTGTCATGGGATCTACAGGGCGATCTACAGGCATGCATTTGCATTTTGAAGTGTTCAAGAACGGTTCCAATATCAATCCTTTGAGTGTGTTAAGATAAAGAGTAAGGAATGGAGACGCTACAGTATTCTGTTGCCGTCTCTTTTTCTAATTTTGTACAGGCTAGAGCAGAAGGTTTATCGCGGAAGAGATAGAATATATAATGAATGCCGTACAATCGATCAATGCAAGTTGCAAGTTAAACAAGAAGTTGAACCTATTTGATCATAAGTTGGCGCCACAGTGGCGGGAAAGGGAATGAATTATGCAAAATAAAACGATCTTAGTCGTAGATGATGAAAAACCGATAGCAGATATATTGGAGTTTAATTTGAAGAAGGAAGGCTTTATCGTCCATTGCGCTTATGACGGCGAAGAAGCTCTTGAGAAAGTGGAAGAAGTACAGCCGGATATTATGTTGCTCGATATTATGCTTCCGAAGCGCGATGGCATGGAAGTGTGTAGAGAGGTCAGGAAGAAATATGATTTTCCGATCATTATGCTAACAGCGAAGGACTCAGAAATTGATAAAGTGCTTGGGCTGGAACTTGGAGCGGATGATTATGTGACGAAACCATTCGGAACACGTGAATTGATTGCTCGCGTGAAGGCAAACTTGCGCCGGCACTCCAAAACATTGTCCGATGAGCAGGAAGATGCGACAAATGAAATTACGGTCGGAGTGCTCGTCATTCAGCCAGATGCTTATTTGGTCCAAAAACGCGGAGAGTCGATTGAACTTACGCACCGTGAGTTTGAACTGCTGCATTATTTAGCAAAGCATATCGGACAAGTCATGACGAGGGAGCATTTATTGCAGACAGTATGGGGCTATGATTATTTTGGGGATGTGCGGACAGTGGACGTTACAATACGCCGCCTACGCGAAAAAATTGAGGACACTCCAAGCCACCCGACGTGGATTGTGACAAGACGTGGAGTCGGTTACTATTTGCGTGATCCGGAACAGGAGTAAGGACAATGCAGAAAGTCGGATTTTTTCGATCCATCCACGTAAAATTCGTCCTTATCTATATTATGCTCATCCTTGTAGCGATGCAGATCATCGGTCTTTATTTCGCGAGGGAGCTTGAAGAAACGTTAAAGACAAACTTCACGAATTCTGTCAGGGACAGGATGAATCTAGTGGAATTCAGTGTCCGTGAAGAAATGATAAAAGACCGGCCACCGGAAGAACCTTCAATTGAGCAGAGCTTGCGGTCCGTCCTTTCGGGATTTACATCGGAAGATATTAATGAAATTCGGGTCATCAACTCAAAGTATCGTATTTTGGCTACTTCCGAATTAGGTAATCAATCGTTGGTTGGCCAGCGATCGATGGAGGACAGTGTAAGGAGATCCATCTCCTCAGAAACATTTTATGAGACTATTAACTATGACCCGACTACAAATAAACGCGTAATGGTGCGCGTTACGCCGATAATGAACAATAATATGGAAGTTGTCGGCGCTTTATATGTAACTGCCAACATCCAAAAAGTGTTCAAGCAGATAAATGAAATCAATCAAATATTAGCCGGTGGGGTAGCGGTATCCCTTACATTCACGATCATCATCGGCATCTTCATTGCCCGGACATTCACTCGGCCGATTTCGGATATGAGACGCCAGGCGCAAGCGATGGCGCAAGGGAACTTTTCAAGGAAGGTCCATGTATACGGGGATGACGAAATGGGGCAGCTTGCCATCGCCTTTAACCATTTGACGAATCAGCTCCAAGAGTCGCAGTCAACTACGGAAAGTGAGCAAAGAAAGCTCGCCTCAGTCCTTGAAAATATGACGGACGGCGTCATTTCAACGGATCGTAAAGGCAGAGTGAGCCTCATTAACGACTCTGCACTCATGATGCTGCGGATGACGCGTGATCTAGTATTGAACCGTCCGATTGCAAGCATTTTAGGATTGGAGCAAGAGTATACGTTTGAAGACCTGATTCAAGTGAAGGATTCGATTGCGCTCGACTTCAGTACAGAGAAGGAGCCTTACATCCTACGGGCAACCTTTTCGGTGACGCAGAGGGAGACGGGGTTCGTGAACGGGCTCATCGTCGTCCTTCATGACAATACTGAACAAGAAAAGATAGACATGGAGCGAAGAGAATTTGTTTCAAATGTCTCTCATGAGCTCCGTACACCACTCACAACGATGAGAAGTTATTTGGATGCATTGGCGGAAGGTGCTTGGAAGAATGAAGAAATTGCTCCTTCCTTTCTTCGCGTAACGCAGACGGAGACAGAGCGGATGATCCGGCTTGTCAATGACCTGTTGAAGCTTTCCAGAATGGATAGCAAGGAGTATGAGTTGAACACCGAATGGGTGGAATTCAATCATTTCTTCAATTCGATTATTGAGAGATTTGAATTTTCGAAGTCGCAGAACGTGCATTTCAAGCGTTTGTTGCCTTCAGCGGATCTTTTTGTTGAAATTGATACCGATAAAATGACACAGGTGATTGATAATATTATCTCAAATGCACTTAAATATTCCCCGGATGGCGGGGATGTCCGCTTTGGTGTGACGACATCCGGAACATATATTAAAGTGATGATTTCCGATGATGGCATGGGTATTCCGAAAGCGAATGTGAATCGTATTTTTGACAGATTCTATAGGGCAGACCGTGCGCGTTCAAGAGCAATGGGGGGAACGGGTCTCGGACTCGCCATTGCGAAAGAAATGATCATCGCGCATGGCGGGGAAATATGGGCAGAAAGTGAAGAAGGGAAAGGAACGACGATTTTCTTTACGTTGCCTTTTGAACAACAAGAGGAAGGTGAGTGGGATTGAAGTATATTGAGCCGATTAAATCGATCATCTTACTATTGCTCGTTCTATTGAGCGTCACATTCACCTTTTCCATTTGGACGTATTCCCCACAGTTGGCAACAATTGAACAATCACCGACAGTCGATATTTCAATCGGCTCTCGGAAGCAAGTAGAGGACATTATCAAACCTTATAAATATGTTATCAAATATGATGAAGCACTGAAGGGAACGACTGACCAAAAGATCATTAACAATGTGTTGAAGGAAATGAAAACTTGGAAAATATCTCAAATGGTGTATGAACCAATTGAGATGAGTAAGGCGCAGATGAAATCGTTTTTCGAACAGCCAAACCAGTTCACTTTGTATTTTCAAGGGGAAGTGCCATTGTCTGTTTATGATGAGATTTTGCCTATAGAGGATAATAATCTCCGGGATTTCAGCTTTGATCGTATTGTCGTCAAGTGGAATCCGAAGGACGTAGCATTTGAAGCGCATTTCATCAATCGTGCAAACAGAATTCGCTATCATGGAAAAATAACACCTGAATATACGATGAAATCATATCGTCAAATTGTGCTGGAAGGGGAAAAACTGCCTTCCTACACCGAAGTAAACGTCCAAGATCCGGTCTATTTGGCGGTCCCTACTGAACCAATTAACATGATTGAAAGTACGTACTACCAAGAAGAAATAAGCCCGACACGTTTTCGGGATGCCTTATTCAATGACCCGAATGCAGTGCGACGCAGCCAAGTGGATGCCAAACATGAGGAATTTGGTGACGATCATGCGTTATTAGTTGTGAATACGGAATCGAAAATGTTGAATTTCGCTCATCCTGCGGCATTAAGCCGGAAGGAGGCAGATCCTGCTGACTTATTGAACGATGTCATCGACTCGATCAATGAGCACGGTGGGTGGACTGATTCGTTCAGGTATTCGTATATAAATCCTTATTCCCGTTATGTAAGATTCCAACTGTTTATTCACGGTTATCCGGTTTTGGGCGAGACGCCGGGTATGGCACCAGGTATGACGGAAATTGCACAATATTACGGCGAAGATCGGGTTTTCCGTTATATCCGGCCGTACTATAAACTCGGTTTTTCGTTTGATGAAAATACGGTGGTGCTGCCTTCGGGTATAGACGTAGCTAACGAGCTGATGGAAATGGAGAAACTTGATTTTGGGACGGTTGAGGAAATTACAGCAGGATACACGATGAGACATGATGTGGAAAAACGGATTTTTGTAATGGAGCCTGCTTGGTTTTATCTAGCCAAAGGGAATTGGAATCCCTATACACCTGTTCAAGGCGGGGGTGAGCAAATTGGATTGGAGTAGGACGAAAACGATTTTCATCTTTGTCTTTTCGATTTTGAATATATTTCTTTATTTCTTGTATTTGGAACAGCATACTGAGGCGCAAAATGTACAGGTCGCAGGAAAAACATCAATCGAGGATTTGATGAGGCAAGAAAATATTACGTATAATGTCCCAGAAGTCGTTAAAAATGACTTCTCCTACATTTCCGCTGACGTGAAATCATTCAACGAAGATGAATTGGAAGGGCTAGAAGGTCAGTCTATTACAATTGTCGATCATACAAATATCGAATCCGACATGATCGATCAAGTTCTAATCCAGAATGATAAAGGAGAACCTTATTTCACGGAATTTCTGACGAAGTATGTTTGGAGCGGGTCTGAATATGAACTATGGGATATAGATGAAGAGGATCAGAAAGCCATTTTCTTTCAAAAAGTGAATGGAGAACCGATTTTCTATAGCCCGAATGCAACCTTGACGATTCATTGGAACGAAGACTTCGAAGTAACCTATTATGAGCAGCGGATGCTAGAAAAATTCTCAAGTGATAACAGAAAGAAAGAAGTATTGACACAGGATGAAGCAGTTGCGTCGCTCGCTGCCCGCGGTTATTTAAAGCAGGATTCGAAAGTGTTGAAAGTGACGCCGGGGTACTCATCACTTGTTCAATTGACTGGAAAGCAAGTATTTGCTCCGACATGGAATATTCGTGTAGAATTAAAAGATGGCACCATCGAGGATCATTTCATCAATGCTATTGAAGGTAAAGTAATAGACTTCCAATTGGATAAGGTGGAAGAGGAAGACCTTGATGAGGTTGAGGATGAAAAAGAATAAGGAGTTTTTCATATGCGTTTCAGTGTGCTCGCCAGTGGCAGTACGGGCAATTCCATATATATAGAGACCGAAGAGCATGCTTTTTTGGTCGATGCAGGGCTTAGTGCGAAAAGGATGGAGCAGCAGTTAGAAAATATCGGCCGCTCCATGAATAATGTAGATGGCATACTCGTAACTCATGAACATAGCGACCATATTAAAGGGATCGGTGTGCTGGCGCGACGATATAAAGTACCGATTTATGCGAATGAAAAGACGTGGCTTGCAATGAATGGGCTTGTCGGCGAAATTCCGATGGAGCAGCGTTTTCACTTCAATATGGAAACGAATATGTCATTCGGCTCGCTTGATATTCAATCGTTCGCAGTTTCCCATGATGCTGCGGATCCAATGTTTTACGTTTTCCATGAAAAGGATCGTAAGCTGGCACTTATCACCGATACGGGGTATGTGAGCGACAGGATGAAAGGGCATATCCAGGGTTCCGATGCATTCGTATTTGAAAGCAATCATGATGTCGGTATGCTGCAAATGGGACGTTATCCATGGTCCGTCAAACGCCGGATTCTGAGTGACGTTGGGCACGTCTCCAATGAAGATGCCGCAGTCGCAATGAGCGAAGTTGTAGCCCAAAAAGAAACAAGAATCTATTTGTCGCATTTGAGCAAGGACAACAATATGAAAGATCTTGCAAGGATGAGCGTTTCGCAAACATTGGAAGCATGCGGAATCCGATCAGGGGAATTTGTACATTTGTATGATACTGATGCGGACAAACCGACAGAGCTTGTCACTGTCTAATAATCGTCGAAAAGCTTTGCCTTCGGGTGAAGCTTTTTTAATTGGAAAATATCCTAAAGGTAAACAAAACTTGATTTTAAACAATCGGATTAGGGTAAAGTGAGTGTAACTGTCTATAGAAAGGGAGAGGAGAATGGACGAGTTTAATCAGAGACCTGACAATGAAGATGAAAGGCCGGATATCCAAGAACCTGAAAGACGTGAAGAGCCGGCAAGATTCGGCGAAAGACCTTCGAAGCCAAAGCGTCGTGGCGGATTCCTGCCAGCTCTTTTCGGTGCACTGCTCGGTGGACTCATCGTCTGGTTGATCATGAATTCTACTTTCGATAAAGAAGAAGTGACACCTCAAGTCGGAAGCGAAACGACAGGTGAAAACAATCTGTCTAGTGAACGGGTTTCCGTAGATATCAATACAGACGTCACTGACATTGTCTCCGAAGTCACAGATACTGTTGTTGGCATTACCAATTTGCAAACAGTGCGCGATTTTTGGTCTTCGGCAGAAACGACTAGGGAGACTGGCAGTGGATCGGGTGTCATTTATAAGAAAGAAGGCGACAAAGCGTATATTGTTACAAACCATCACGTTGTCGAAAACGCTCAAGGACTTGAAATAACATTTGATGATGGAACAAAAGTGGACGGCAGGCTTGTCGGCAGTGATATGTGGACAGATTTAGCCGTTGTGGAAATCGATGCGGCACATGTAAAAACAGTGATTCCTTTCGGCGATTCTGATGCGTTGAAGCGGGGTGAAACTGTTCTTGCAATTGGTAACCCGCTTGGCCTCGGTTTTGCAGGTTCTGTCACGATGGGTATCGTATCGGGGAAGGACAGATCGATTCCAATCGATTTCGATGAGAACGGGACAGTCGATTGGCAAGCTGATGTTCTTCAAACCGATGCAGCCATAAACCCCGGAAACTCTGGGGGTGCTCTTATTAATATGGCAGGTCAACTGGTCGGCATCAATTCGATGAAAATCTCGGAAGCGACAGTGGAAGGAATTGGCCTCGCTATTCCAATCAACATCGCCGTGCCAATTATTAAGGATCTGGAAAAGACCGGAACGGTTCAGCGACCGACAATGGGTGTAAGTCTCCTTGATTTGCGAGATGTTCCTTCAACCGAACAGCAAAGAGTGCTGAAATTGCCGAAGGACATAGCTAACGGCGTGATCGTCACTCAAGTATTCCGTAATACGCCAGCCGAGGCGGCGGGTGTTCAACAATATGACGTCATTGTAGAGATGGATGGAAAGAAAATCGAAGACATGGTCAGCTTGCGAAAACATTTATACAATGACAAAAAAGTAGGCGACACGATGAACATGAAAGTGTACCGGGATGGAAAACAGATAGAAATCGAAATGGAATTGAGGGACGGCAATACGTTCTAATGGCATAAAAGTGAGCGTGAAACTGAATAGAATGTTACACTTTTTACGAGGATGTAATATTTATTTATCCACAACAGGCGGCATAGCAGAACATCGGCTATACTGCCTGTTTTTCTGTAAAAGTTATGAGCATGTGGATAAGAAATCAAAATTGTGAATAACATTGTGTAAAAATTCTAAGAAGAAAGAAGTGTGGTCAATGAAAATATATAGCTGTGAAACCCATATCAATCATGCACTTGACGTGTTTGTTGCAAAAGAGGAGACATTCCCGATCATGGAAAAAATCGAAGATGAGAAAAAGTTATCCACAAAATGCGAGTACTGTGACACACCCGCATCTTATATTGTGGCGAACGGATAATCGGGCACAATATATAGTTTTTACTGTGGATATGTGAATAAGTTCTGTGTATAACATTTCAGCAAAGGTGGACAACCCTGTGAATATTACAATTGTGTCAGTTGGCAAACTAAAAGAAAAATATTTGAAAATGGGCATCGATGAGTATGCCAAACGACTCGGTTCCTATGCAAAAATCGATCTCGTCGAAGTGTCGGATGAAAAAGCACCCGAGTCATTGAGCGAAGCCGATATGGAAATCGTCAAAAAGAAAGAAGCAGACCGGATCCTCGCTAAAATTAGCCCGGATGCATACGTTGTTGCACTAGCGATAGAAGGGAAGATGAAAACGAGCGAGGAATTGGCGGCGGGAATGGAGTCTTTAATGACATACGGCCGAAGCAAAGTCGTCTTCGTCATCGGCGGATCTCTCGGATTACATAATGATGTATTGAAACGTGCGGATGAGCTGCTATCTTTCTCAAAGATGACATTTCCGCATCAGTTGATGAAATTGGTGTTGTTGGAGCAGGTGTATCGAGGGTTTCGGATTATTAAAGGTGAACCGTACCATAAGTAAATGAGGTTTATAATATTAAATAAACTCTAACTTATACATGTTGTGTACAAATGCTAAAGATAATATAGTTGTTAAACCTAAATCTAACGTTTTCCTTACGACGATAAATCAAATTAACTCAGTTAATGAAACCTATCCAAATGGAATAGTGGGTTTTCGTCGTTATTTAATATTGCATCTGATTAGAAAGATAATCTAAATGCAATACTATGGATGTTAAACATTTAAATGGAGATTTTGAATACAAAGATGAAACGATTGGGCCGGTTTTCCTTTGTCATTTTTTTTCATAGCTTTATAATGATAAAAGATGGATTTTAGTTAGTTTTTTCTCTTAAGCCGTTTTTATCTATCGCTTTTAGAGAAAGCTTGAAGTATAGAAGGTGGGCGGAATTTAAATGAAGAAAATTGGATTTGATTTGGAGAAGTATTTGCAAGAACAATCTGCCTACATCCTAGAACGGGTGCAGCAGTATGATAAACTTTACTTGGAATTTGGCGGAAAATTGATAGGCGACAAACATGCCAAGCGTGTCTTGCCTGGATTTGATGAAGATGCCAAAATCAAATTATTGAATACGCTGAAAGAAAATGCGGAAATCATCATCTGTGTTTATGCTGGAGACATTGAACGGAACAAGGTCCGTGAAGATTACGGTATCACTTATGACCAAGATGTCTTGCGCTTAATCGATGAATATCGGGCATATGACATTTCTGTCAACAGTGTCTTGCTCACTCGTTATCAAGGACAGCCAACAGCCAAAGTATTTATGACCAAGCTTGAGAGAAACGGAATTAGCGTCTATACCCACAGTGAAATCAAAGGTTATCCCACAAATGTTGATGCGGTCATTGGTGAGGAGGGATTTGCGATGAATCCCTATATAAAAACGACAAAGCCAATCGTGGTAGTAACGGCACCCGGTCCGGCCAGCGGAAAGCTTGCAACCTGCCTTAACCAAATGTACCATGAGAATAAACTGGGAAATAAAGTCGGCTATGCAAAGTTTGAGACTTTTCCGGTTTGGAACTTGCCGTTAAAGCACCCAGTAAACATCGCTTATGAAGCGGCTACCGTCGATTTGAAAGACGTGAATATGATTGACAATTATCACTATGAAGCATACGGGAAAGTAGCGATCAATTACAATCGTGACATTGAGACGTTTCCTGTCATCAAACGGATTATTGAAAGGATTACTGGTAAAGAGTCTGTTTACCGCTCACCGACTGATATGGGTGTTAATCGTCTGAAATCGGGTATCACAGACGATATGGTCGTGCAGGAAGCTGCCAAGCAGGAAATCATTCGGCGCAGTTTCGTAGTAGAGAACGACTATAAAAAGGGGCTTGCCGATGAAGATAGTGTACGCCACATGCAAGTGATGCTGGAAGAGACGGACTTAAAGAAAGAGGATCGGGCACCTGTATTGCCTGCCCGTAATTATGCGAAAGCAATCCAAGAGAGAAATGACAGCACGAATTTACAAGCCGTAATTGCAATAGAATTGCCAAATGGCGAGATGATCACCGGTCGAACGACAACTTTGATGGATGCTTCGGCTGCCGCGATTCTGAATGGGTTGAAGAAATTGGCCAATATTGCCGATGAAATTGATTTGTTGTCACCTATGATTTTGCAGACGATTCAACGGTTGAAAACAGATGATTTGAACAGCCGAGTCCCGACACTAAGCGCCAATGAAGTGCTGATTGCACTGGCAATCAGTGCGGTCACCAACCCTACATCTGAGCTGGCTTATAAGCAACTGCCGAATTTAAAAGACACACAAGCCCATTCTACGGTTATATTGAATAGGGAAAACGAACAGACCTTTAAGAAGCTTGGAATCGACATTACCAATGATCCAGTATATCCGACTGAGAACCTGTATTACAATTAGGTTTTGGAAAACGCCTGCCTTTTTCTTCTTATATGGAAGTCTAAGGAAGATGTTTACTAAAAAGGTGTAGTCTTCTTCTAATTAGAAGACTACACCTTTTTGGATTAATGGATTAACTGCCGGAAAGTCTGTTGGAACCTATTAGAGACAAGCTTTAGCATACTGTTTTTGAAGGACTTAAAAAAGCTAGTCAAGACTTTTCAATAAATCTTGCCTAGCTTAGCTATTTTGTATGAAATGTTTAAATCAATATAGTAAATTTCCTTCAATGATTGCTAAATGTATTACATAGACAAACTACTGAAAGTTCCCCAATTCTCTTGCTTAGCAAATTGAGGATAGGTGGATATAAAATTAACGATGATAGTGGCGTTATCGAGGTTAGGGTATGTGTTGAATAGGAATCTATCGCCATATCGAATAGCTGTGAGTGCAAGTGGTAACTCACGTCTAAATATTTCATTGCGTATTGCAGCTATATTTTGAGTGTATTCTCCTTGGTCTATATATAAATACACATAGAGATATAAGGATTCCTCATTAATCATCCATTCACCTAAGACCTCATCTCTCATCTTAGGGTTCACTTGATCCCAAGCGTACTCATTTCCAATCGTTAAAAACAGATCACCAGTCGCATCTTTCTAATTGAGCTACAAATGGTTCAATCCTTAAATAGTGCTTAAAACTATGTTAGATGGATAAATCGCACTTAGACTAATTACGGTGAACCGTTCCATAAATAAGTAAAAAATAAAGAGACAGTTTCCTTAGCTTACTTAGCCTGGAAACTGTCTCTTTTAAAAATATTCTTCTTGATAATTAAGTAGTTCTTGATCTCGAAGTTTAAATAAAATAGATTTGCTCTGATTTCAAATTCTTCCCTTGTCTTTGGTAATTCTGTCACCCGTATGGACTCTTCGTATTCCTCTAATAGCTTTAATGCAATGCTTGTATCTCCCGAATCTACATGTTGACTGATGTTGAGAAAAATGCCGGCAAGCATGCCTCTTTGTTTGACGTCTAATTCCGAAGAAGAAACGATGCTAATAATACCAACCATCTGTTTTAAGATTTCCAATTGATCTTCCCGCATTTCGAGATAGTAATAATCTTTGTTTTCTTTGCGTAACAGATGATTTTCTACATCTTGTATAGCGATGTTTTTAGCCCGATTCAGGATATTTTCGACTTCAATTAACTCTTTTCCATCCCAATTTTGATCGCCGTCTTTTAAAAGAATAGAGAATTTGTATAGAATAACGCTGAATTTATTTTCGATTTCTGTTTTATAGTTTTCAATTTCTTTCTTAAAGCTTGGCATAATGCTGTTTACGAGTATGGCGATTCCGATGCCGATAAAAATTATATAGAGTTCATTCAAAACGTTTTCCAGGTTGGCTTCCTTGACCGTATAAATATGCAAAACAACAACGATGCTCGTTACAAAACCTTCCTGAATACGTGCTTTTATGAGGACGGGGACAAACAATAAGATAAATAGAGTTAAAACAATCGGATGATATCCCAACAGTTCAAAAAATATGGAACCAAGAAGTAACGACAAAAGAGATGCAAAGAACTTCTTTTGAATGGAATACAACGTCTTTTTCTTAGTCTTCTCAATGCACATGATGACGATGATGGCTGCAAATGATCCAAACTCTAAATTGAATAAACTTGCAATCCAAATTGCCAACCCTGCGCCTATAGCAGTTTTAATTGTCCGATATCCCATTCCAACCATAAACATCACCTTGTTGTTTGTTATACTTTCATTATAACCAAATTCTATCAAATAAAAATACGAACGAGGAGAGGATTCAATTATGATAACCGATTCAGATTTGAAGTACCTACGACGTTGTATTGAATTAGCTACAACCGCGCTGGAGAAAGGCGACGAGCCATTTGGTTCAGTCCTTGTCTCAGCCAACGGAGACGTGCTTGCCGAAGACCATAACCATGTGGCAGGCGGCGATCATACTCAGCATCCAGAGTTTGCATTAGCTCGATGGGCGGCCTCGAATATGACTCCTGAAGAAAGAAGCAAGGCGACAGTATACACTTCTGGCGAGCATTGCCCTATGTGTGCTGCGGCTCATGGGTGGGTTGGGTTAGGCAGGATCGTGTATGCAAGTTCATCCGAACAGCTAGTACAATGGCTGAGTGAAATGGGAGTTGCTCCTTCGCGCGTAAGGAATCTTCCTATCCAAGATGTTATTCGTGATACGACAATAGAGGGCCCTGTTCCCGAACTGGCTGAGCAAATCCATGAACTCCATCGTCAATTTTATGCAAATAGACAATGAAAAAAGCGAAAACCACTTAGAATTTTGTTATTACAATGTTCTAGGTGGTTTTTTATGCAATTATTGAGCTTCTCAAACATGAAATAACCAAACAACAATCGGTCCAAGTACTGAGCCGATAATTGCACATAATGCCATTGTGATAGAGCTCATTGAAAAGGCAATTTCACCGTATTCAGCTGCTTTGGAAGTCCCTATCGCATGTGATGCACTGCCAAGAGCGATCCCTCTGCCAAGGGGGCTATGAACTCGCAATAATTTATAAATAGTAGGAGCAACGATAACACCGAAGATTCCTGCAAACATAACACTGACAACTGCCAATGAGGCATTCCCGCCCAATCCTTTAGCGACTTCAATTGCGACAGGTGTCGTAATGGATTTTGGGATAAGGGACATGGTGAGTGAATGATCGATTCCGAAGATTTTAGCTATGAGAGCAACAGTGACCATTCCGGAGCTAGCACCAACCAACACGCCACCTGCTATAGGCAGCAGATGATCAAGTAAAAAACGGCGTTGCTTATACAATGGGTAAGCAAGTGCAACGACGGATGGGCCTAATAGTGAACTGATCCATTGCCCTCCTACCATATAGCTCTCATATGGAATATGAAACACCGACAGGACAATGATAATAATCGTAGTGGCAGTTAAAACAGGTATTAAAAATGAGTATGAATACCGTTTATAAACTTTAGCCATCGCAAGATAAGCAATGACCGTTAATAGTATCATGCAGAATGCGAGTGAAGCTTGTTGCATTCTTCATCATCCTTTCTTTTTTGTGCCTTTTTCTCAAAAAATTGCCCAGCCATTCCTGTAATAGCAATTGAAATGATAGTACTGAATAGAACGGCCAAAACGAACAACGCACCATGAAAGGAGAGTAATGAAGGATAGTTCATGATATCAACTGTTGTTGGAATAAAAAACAATACTAATACACTTAATACGAATCCTGCTCCCGTTTCAATCCATTTGACTGGAACAATCTTCATACATAAACAAATAAAAAGTAATAAGAGTCCTATGATACTACCTGGAATGATTAAGTGGAAAAAGTTTTGAATGACGTTTCCAATATAGGAAAAGACATATAAAATACAAATTTGTAAAACAATGACGAGAGTTTTCTTGATGTGCTGTTTCAATAGTAAACAACTCCCTTCTTTTAATCCTTTATTCTTTAAGATTTGCAATTATGGTGGCATGCGCTTTATCAATATGATTAATGACAGCATCCGTTGCTTGTCGTACATTTCCGGCTTTCAGGCCATCAATAATCAATGTATGTTCGAAGTGGATCTCATCCAAGCTTTTTCCTGCTTTCAAGGAAGCGAACCGATACCAATTAAAATGGTCAGTGAGATTTTCAATTAATTGATAAAGCCGGAGATTTTGGCTTAACTCTGCTAAAGACAAGTGAAAGGAAGAATCATAGTACACAAACTGTACAGGATCTTCCTTATTCGCGAACAGTTGTTTATCCATCACTTCAATCCTATGAATTGCTTCGTCATCAATAAGAGGTATGAGCAGTTCGATGACCAAAACTTCATTCGCTTTTCGCAATTGAAAAATATCGTCCACATCGCGCTTGTTAATGGTTTTGATGAAAATTCCTTTTCTCGGTACAGATGTAATCCATCCTTCCAGTTCCAACTGTTGTAAAGCTAATTTTAAAGGAGTACGGCTAATCCCAAGGCTTTCACTAAGCGAACGCTCATTCAACATAGATCCTGGTTCAATTTCATGTTGAATAATCGCCTTCTTAATTTCCTTATATGCATGATCCTTAAATAGTGGGGGTTGTTCTGCTTTAAGGAAGTTCATCGATATCACCTTTTTCATAGTAGTCGGCAGGTAGAATTTGCGTAATTGATAGCGTAAACGAAGTATTGGCATCTGGTATACCAGATGCCAATAAAATTATATCACTATTTTTTGAAGTATACAATCTATGCTGTTCTAATCATTTCCCGGTTAATTCTTTTATCATTACAATATGTGGAATTCCGTCTTCCATAAATACATCGGATGAAGTCCGATAGCCAAGTTTCTGATAAAAACCTTCTGCATGTGTTTGTCCGTGCAATTTAACAAGAGATAACCCTTTTTGGGCAGCGATCTTCTCTAGAGCGTCAACAATTACTTTCCCTAGGCCAAATTTTCGATAAGCCGGCAGGATGCAAATTCTTTCTAGTTTTCCTACGCCATCAACAACCCTAATTCTTCCGGTTCCGACAGGCTGTTCTTCGTAATACACCAATATGTGCTCACATTGTCCGTCCAGTTTGTCAAATGCATCGAATTCATCTTCCAATGGCACTCCTTGCTCTCTAACAAACACTTCTTTCCTAATAAAAAACGCCTTATCAAGATCTTGTTCTATCGTTATTTGTTTTACTTCCATTTAATTCGCCCTTTCTTGATTTAATAGAGTAGTATTTCATTTTTGAAATCGTCAATGTAGCAAGTATATAGAAATGAAAACCTATTGCCAACAGCTGTATAGACAAAAGCTGAACAAGCTTTCAGCAGTCATCCTTAATTATATCGGAATAACTTGCGGAGAGTTATTCGTTGTTATATGAACAATAATTTGATAGCATTTAGATATAAAATACTTAAACATCTAAATACATTGGAAAAGAGGAATTCTCATGGGAAGATTAGATAATAAAGTAGCGATTGTAACTGGAGGGGCATCAGGCATTGGGGCTAGCATGGTTGATTTATTCAGCCAGGAAGGTGCAATTGTCATTGCAGCAGATATTAATGATGAAGCACTTGAAATAGCGAGCCAAAAAGAAAATGTATATGGGATGAAATTAAACGTTACCTCAGATGATGAATGGGAAGTGTTGGCAAAAGAAGTGTTCGACCGTTTTGGTAAAATTGATATTCTCGTCAATAACGCTGGCATTTCATCAGAAAAACCATACCAAGATATTAATCTTGATGATTGGCAAAAAATGCTTTCAATTAATGGCTTTGGTCCATTTGCCGGTGTAAAACATGTTGCTCCATATATGGCTGTACAAAAGCAAGGTTCGATTGTCAATATTTCATCCTACACGGCTCAAATCGGCCAAGGATTCAATCACTATTCTGCTTCGAAGGGGGCTGTACGTGCTCTATCTAAAGCAGCTGCGACTACATTCGGCCATCAAGGAGTTCGTGTAAATGCTCTGTTTCCTGGCATTATAGAAACACCTATGACACAGTCCTTAAGCACATCCCAAGATCTTCTCGGACGATTGATCCAGGCAACGCCGTTGCAACGTTTAGGTAAACCGGCTGACATTGCAAACGCAGCATTATTCTTGGCATCGGATGAATCGTCTTATATCTCAGGTGCAGAACTAACGATAGACGGGGGATTCTCAGCACAATAAATACTAAGAAGGGCTCCAAATATTATTGGGGTTCAAGAAATTAATAAACACCAGCCTCCACCGGCTGGTGTTTTTAACCATTACTATTTTGTAGTTCTTCATACAGTGCACGAGCCTTTTCCTCGGCCAAACTCTTATCTGTATCATAAATGGTGATAAGTTTATTTCCGATAATAAAGTTCCATTGTTTTGTCATGTAATTCACCTGCCTTTCATCTTCTTTATATACCACTATTGTAGTGTTTCTAAACATTAATCGTATAGGGAATGTATTCTGCGCATAGTTTCACGATATTTTACAATACTAAGCTCGCTGTAACTTATCCTATTTGCAGGAGGGAAAACGTAAATGGCGAAGGACTCAAAACCGAGTTGGAAAAAGGATCACCCAAGTACTTTTCTAAGCAACTCTGTCCTAAAAGCAGATCGCTCTGTGAAACAAGCGATGTCACACCCTGAAGAGATGGCGATTGAGCATGCATTTAACTCAATCTTTCGTGCAGAAAACGCATTTGCCAACGCAGTAGAACGAAACGAACATATGGATACTGTCCAGCAAAACAAGGAACAGTTGGACTTGATGAAGCGGCAATTGAACGAAGCGCAGGAGCAAGTAGAGGAAGAGTAATTTGGGACAGTGACCCTCACTGATATTATGGGGTTATTTTTCAAATGAAATATTTTCGAAATTGATTGTGTTCCTTCTACCCTGATAAACATTGCTATAATAAAGGAGTGTCGAAAGCTGAGTGATCGCTTTGGACGCTCTTTTTTCTATATGATAGCCAGGGAGTTGGAATTATAAATGAACAAAAAAGCTATTGCGGATATTCGCAAACGTTTTAAGTTGGATACGGATTTATTAAAAATCATGGATATTTATAACGTGTACATCAGGCAGGAGAGCAGTGAAATCTATCACGAAGTTTGTCAGCCGTTTTCTTTGTTGGATAGGGAACAGCAGGAATTATTCCTAAACAATTTTAAAAAAGTATTGGGCGGTAAACTGGACGCTAAGCTATTCGAAGTGAAGTTTCGACGTCAATCGGAGGAGGAGCAGGACGAGAATCATACGCAACGGATTCTTTATGAGGGGCTTCATGCAGATGATGTGGAAGGATGGAAGGCGGATATGCAGCGCATCGCGCAAAAGATGGTGCAGGACATTCAATACGAAAAAGATATCGTCATTACCTTTATTCGCGGGAATTATTACAAACCGACGAAGCGGAATAGCGAAGAGTCGGAAGTTGCAGCACGAGACGAGGTATACAAGAACCCCTTCATCCTTTGCAGTATGAATCAGACAGTGGAGCCGAAACGATCGCTCGTGTTCGATTTCGTTGAAAAGGAGTTTAAATCCAGTTTTGTAGCGGATCCCATCATTAATCTTACGTCTCCGATCGGTGGGTTTTTATTCCCTTGCTTTACGGACAACACAGCAGACGTCAATCACGTACTATATTCTGCAGGCAAGGCAAACAAGCCGAATTTCCAGTTTATCGAGAATGTGCTCGATGGGGAAGAAATTATGACGGCAGAGGAAGATAAAGTCGTTTTTGAAGAAATTGTAAAATCGGTCGTCGGTGATGAAATGGATACTCGAACCCTTGCGAGTGTATATGATGAGATTCAGCGCATGATGGAAGTGGACGACGAAGAGGAGGAAGAAGAAAGCACTCCGACTTTAGATACGAAAGAAGTGACTCGGGTCTTAAAGGCGAGCGGCTTGGAAGATGTCAATGCTGAAAAAGTGGAAATGGCATTCCGAAAAGTGATCGATGATGATACGTACGAAATGAAGGCGAGTCATATCGTTCCTAGTTACACATCGAAGTCCATCAAAATCGAAACGAAAGTCGCGAACATCGCCATCAGCCCGCAAGATTTGCGGTTCGTGAGGCAAGTGACGGTCAATGGAAAGCGTTGCATATTGATCGAAGTGGAGGAAGACACGATGATTGAAGGATTTACGCTTATTTCAGAGGATTTGTTGGATTAAAAGAGGCGAAATCCCCATTAAATAATTTCTCATTTTAAAGACAAGCTAAGAAAAAAGAGAAAGGTGATCACATGGATAACCGACATGGATCAAGTGGTACGCAATATGAATAAACCTTTTACACCACAGCTTGTCTATTTTGAACCGAAAACATTGGAATATCCGCTCGGGAAACAATTGAAAGAGAAATTCGAGAAAATGGGGATTGAAATCAGATTTACAACTTCACATAATCAAATTCGGGATTTGCCAGGTGAGACAGATGCCCAGAAGTATCGAATCGCAAAATCGACATTAGTCGTCGGGATACGAAAAACACTGAAGTTTGATACGTCAAAACCATCAGCAGAGTATGCAATTCCTTTAGCGACAGGATGTATGGGGCATTGTCATTATTGTTATTTGCAGACGACAATGGGAGCCAAACCGTATATCCGGACGTATGTGAATGTGGAGGAGATCTTTGCGGCCGCGGACAACTATATCGAAGAACGGGCACCTGAAATCACCAGGTTCGAAGCAGCTTGTACATCGGACATTGTAGGTATTGATCATCTGACTCATTCATTAAAAAAGGCCATTGAACATTTTGGACAAACGGAATTGGGACGGCTACGGTTTGTGACGAAATTCCATTATGTAGACCATCTGCTTGATGCCAAGCATAATGGACACACCCGATTCCGATTCAGTGTGAATGCCGACTACGTCATAAAAAACTTTGAGCCAGGCACATCTCCATTGGCGAAGCGCATTGAAGCTGCAGGGAAGGTGGCAAGAGCAGGCTACCCACTCGGCTTTATCGTCGCACCCATTTACATCCATGAAGGCTGGGAGGAAGGGTATCGGCATTTGTTTGAACGACTAGACGAGGAATTGCCAATGGATGCCCGAGATGATATCACATTTGAATTCATACAGCACCGATTTACGAAGCCGGCGAAAAGGGTTATTGAAAAAAATTACCCGAAGACAAAACTCGAGTTGGACGAGGAAAAGCGACGTTATAAATGGGGCAAATACGGCATTGGCAAATACATTTATCAAAAAGATGAGGAAGATGAATTAAAGGAACATTTATATGGCTATATGGGTAAGTACTTTCCGAATGCCAAAATAGAATATTTCACGTGAAACAAATTGGAAGTTTGATTTTCTGTTTTCGGTCTCCTCTTTGTTATAATAAAGAAGTATCCAAAGCTATACTGTTGCTTTGGATACTTCTTTTTTGTAGATAATTCGAATTTGGATTCCCTACTCCCATTTGTCTAGTTTTATCATTCAGACAATGTCCTGCCATTGCATATAGTAATATGACTATTTACAAGCAACTAAAAAATGAAGTAGAGGTAATTAGTATGAATGAGAAGTTACAAAAGAATGCCGATACTTATTATCAACTTGCTGAGAAGAAGGCTGCAGATTATTTTGAAACACTTTCTGGAAAGCTTGCAAACAAGATGTATGCCACTACCTTAACGAAAGATATACAGACTTGGAAACAGAATCATATTCACCCCAATACATTGGCATCGTTGTTTTCCCGTGGAAAGGGTAGAACTGGTTCTCGAGGATATCATGGTTATCTTCAATGGCTTGATTACACGGGAAAACTCGATAACTACTTGGATCGAAGCATCTCTTATATCTTCTTGCGTGATCTGGGTAAATCACTTGACTCACCTAACACGCTTAACAGAATCAAGAATGTAGTTCATGACATAAAAAAGCATCTACCACTATCCAGATCAACCGGCAGTGGCGAACAAACTGAGATGTTCAGCATGGCAAGTTTATATCGTTGGGCCGAAAGAGAAGGCGTTGAGTCGACGTTTATTTGGTTGATGAATAAACTGAAGTCGGTATCTTCTAATATTCCTGAAGGGCTTAATGCTGAAGAGGCGAAGCGGAAGCTAATAAAAATCATTGCTGGGGTCATCATGCATCAGATTGAAGAGATGAGTGATGAGGATACGGCCGCAGAACGGACCCGAAAGTTGGATGAAGCGATAAGATTGGGCTATTCGTATGGCCTAACCTATCCTTTTATTGACGATTTATTGGACTCAAATGTCTTATCCGAAGATGAGAAAAAACAATATTCAAGTTTGATACGTACAACCCTTATTACATGTTCCGTACCTGAATTAGGGGTGTGGACGGGAAATAATAAGGATTTGATTCACTATATCCATTCCGAACTCCGAGAAGCCTTTGCGTATATTCAAGGTTGCTTGCGACAAGAAACAAAAGATCTTTTCTTTGAGCAATCTTACGTATTTTTTCATGCCCAGGAAATGGATCGGGAAAAAGATTTAGTACACGCAACTTATACGAATGAAGAGCTTTATATCCCGGTTATTTTAAAATCGGCTTCTTCCCGTTTAATTGTCCGATCGGTTCTTAGTGCTAAAGAGGATGACGGGTTTGACAACCGAACATTCTTTTACGGTATATATAATCAGTTAGCTGACGATTTTGCAGATATGTTTGATGACTTGGAGGCTGGCGCAGTTACACCTTATACGTATTATTTGAAATATCATCGTACGCGTTCGGATCTCATAAACCCTTTTGAGTTGTATTGGACCGTCATCTCTAATTTGATTCATAACGTGTATCATTCGGATAAAAAGACACGTGAAGTAATGTTAAACCGTGCGATAAATGGACTAAAACGATTTAAAGAGCGTGCGGGAGATAAAAAATATAACGAAGTGATGCAGTTATTCGCAACCGGAGATTCCAAATTCGATAGACTCATCCAAAAGATGGTCCGGAAAGCGGATGATGTCGATTTCTTTGATAAATTACTTCGGGACCATATTCTAGCCAATTTGAAAGAGGAAGGGAAAGAGAGAGAAGCCTTTTTAGACACGGTCAAAACCGTACGAGGTCAAATAAACGAATTGTTGTATATCAATGAAAGTGATGATGCTTCATTGTGGGAAGATCCAATTGTCAGTGCTGCAAATTATAGTTTGTATGGCGATGGAAAGCGGCTTAGACCAATCGTAACGTGGGTGATGGGTGTACATGAATATGGGTTGGATCAATCTGCGATCGTGCCCTTACTGAAATCATTGGAATATATGCATACTGCTTCTCTCATTTTCGATGATCTGCCGTCTCAAGATAATTCATCCATTCGCAGGGGACGACCGACGCTGCATCATGTTTATAATTCAGCCGTGGCGGAATTAACGGGTCTATATTTAACTCAAAAGGCGGTAGAAGAACAAGCATCGCTTGACCGGTTTGACCCGAAAACGGTTCTTCGCCTAATTCAATATTCGGCTGGAAAGACAACTGACATGTGTAAAGGCCAAGCGATGGATTTGAACTCTAAAGGCAAGCAATTAACTTTGGAACAGTTAAATACAATGTGCTTTTATAAAACGGGCATAGGCTTCGAAGCCTCTCTCGTTATGCCTGCAATTCTAGCGGGGAAACAAGAATCCGAACTGGAAGCACTTAAGCAATTTGCCTATCACGCTGGTATCGCTTTTCAGATCAAGGACGACTTGCTCGATGTTGAAGGGGATGAGGAATCTCTCGGAAAGCCATCCGGCAAGGACGCGGAAAACAATAATTCAACCTTCGTATCGATTCTCGGTGCAGAAGGTGCCCGTGAAGCGATGTGGGATCACTACTGTACCGCCATGGAAACGTTGCAACAGATGCAGCACAAAACAACCTACCTGAAACACTTTTTAAGTTATATTGTTAACAGGGACAATTAAAAGTTTACCTATGAATTTTTCAATAAAGTTATGGTACCTGAAGATCGTATGATCGGTGTTTCATTCGCTCATTTTAGAATAAGCATGCATTTTGATGGGGTGCATAAGCACCTAACAATCTTTAGATTTGAATGACGCTGATTAGATTATTGTTAATGTCTGATACATCGAAACGTTTTGGTTCACCGTGTCTCCAGTTAGATACGGTGATGTTTTTTTCCATTAACATTTCTCGTACCTTTTCAGCATCTTCAACTACGAAATTAAACGGTGTATACTGTTTGCTAGGTTCGTAATCATTAACTTCAACGAGGTGGAAGCCGCAGTTATTGGCTATCTCCAAGCCTGCCATCCGTTTATTTTTCCAACGCAGTGGAAAGTGAAAAACACTTTGGTACCAAGCTAATGATTCTTCAAGATTTTTCACTGGCAAAAATACCGCATCGATTCGCTCAACAAATTTTTCCTTCATCGTTTTATCATTCCTTTTCAGTTTGATATGTTAATAAGTGATTCACACTATGCAAACCATTCTTCCCCTACTTGCCAATTGTATAAAAACATATCCAGCAATCACTCGCTCGCTAAAGAAGTATTTCTATATCAATAGTAATTATATATTTAGATTATATGATAAAATTTAATTATATGTAATTTTTAGACCAATTAAATTGGAAGGTTGTTTAGTATGGATTATAAGATTGTATCTAAGATGTTGATGGAACAATTACGAACTTCGAGGACGATGGTATTGCTTTCGCGTTGGAAAGGTTTGGGGTCATTTAAGGGGGATATCATGTACAGATTTGAAGAGGAGTACCTCAGAATTATATTAGGGCAGTTTAGACATTTTAAAAAACGCGCAGAAGATGGAATTCGGCAATTGTCTGAAGACGAATTACACTGGAAGCCAAGTGAAGAGTCTAACAACATTGCAATCATCATAAAGCATCTAAGCGGAAATATGCACTCTCGTTGGATCGATTTTTTGACTACAGACGGTGAAAAACCTTATCGGAACAGAGATATGGAGTTTGTTGATGGAAATGAATCTAAAGAGCAGCTAATGAAAATTTGGGATAAAGGATGGAAATTACTTTTTAATACGATTGAAAGTCTTAAAGCAGAGGATCTATTAAAAATAGTTACATTGAGACAACAGCCCCTTAGTGCTTTTCAAGCAATTCAAACGGAAGTAGCTCATATTAGTTATCATGTAGGGCAGATTCTTTATATCGGAAAGCAAATTAGGGATAAAGATTGGAAGATCTTAAGTATTCCTAAAACTGTTCGGAGGGATGGAAATGATTAAGGCGGCGATTTTCGACTTAGACGGGACATTGTTGGATCGAGACGAATCAGTCAAAATGTTCATTGACCATCAATATGAAAGGTTGCACAAATTCGTAGGCCATATTCCAAGGGAGATGTTTGCAGCAAGATTCATTGAATTGGATAACCGCGGATATGTGTGGAAAGATAGGGTGTATGAACAGCTGGTCGATGAGTTTGAAATTAATGGTATAACGTGGGAGGAACTGCTTCAGGATTATATTGATGAATTCAAGAATTACTGTGTTCCTTTTGCTAATCTCATAGAAATGCTGGAGACACTAAAAAGAAAAAGCTTGAAGCTAGGGATGATTACAAATGGTAAAGGTCAATTTCAGATGGACAATATTAAAGCGCTTTACATTGAGAAATATTTTGACGCCATTTTAGTATCTGAATGGGAAGGAATCAAAAAGCCAGATCCTCAAATATTCATTAGAGCATTGGAGCAGCTAAATGTTTCGCCTAGCGAAAGCATATTTGTAGGGGACCATCCTGTAAATGATGTGGAAGCTGCTAAAAATGCCGGAATGATTGGGATTTGGAAAAAAGATTTTCAATGGAGTGCAGTGGAAGCTGATTTTGTCGTTGATGACTTAGCCGAATTGCCTTTGATTATTGAAAAGATAAGTATAGTGGAAGAACAGCATTCCTAAGAAAAAAGACGATGGAAAACAATCTATCCGTCGTCTTTTTAACTTACGTAAGTTCATTTCTTTTGGATAAGCCCAAAACCAATTCCTGGAGGATCTACTAAATAAGCAAGGTAAAAATCATCGAGCTCCATTTTATCTCTAACGACCATTGCGCCATTTTCTTTCGCTTCAAAAATGAGATTGACCGGGTTAAATAGTAGTGCAATGTAAAACAAAAAGACCACCCGTTTAAGGTAGTATTGTATTTTTAATCAATTGTTTTGTTGGTTGTCCTATTTAACTGCAATTCGAGAAGTGCAGTTTTTTGATAAGTGAGCTCGATGTCTTTTTCAAGATTATCCAAACTATGTTTAACCTCTTTGAAACGTTGCGTTATGTCTTCACGTGTGCCTTGTTGTCCCGTTTGATTGTCTAAAATGACAGAAGGATGCAACTCCTATATAGGAATGGCATCCAATCAGTCAAAAGTGAATTATTTTAATTCTAACTGCATTGATTCAATCGCATATGGTTCTGCAACGAGTTCAAGCGGCCTAGAGTTTGGGTCCTCATCCACCTCATTAGCAAACTTATATACATTGACAATCGGCGTTATCGTAATAGACGTTGCATCTTCATGGAACTGAGTCGTTGTGATTCTTGGTCTGCTAGTATAGTCTTTGAAGTCTTCAAAGTCCGTGCTGTGGCCAACGTCATGATAATAAATCATGTTATAGTCATTTCCCAAATCATCTTTCACGAGATATTCAATCTGAATACCGCGCCATTCTTCCTCTTCTGCTGCGGCTGTCCGCATGTCAACCCTTTCTGAAAGATACAGCGTTGTAGAGATTGGGGTTTCAGTCATTTTAGTCAAAGTTATATCAATACCATCTGCATTTGACACAATACCAGCATCCGCAAATTTTTTCGTCTTACTATCGAGAGCATGCAAGTTAAGTTGGAAGTTCCATTCTCCTTGGAATTCATCTTTGACGTTTGACAAGTTCAGAATGCTGCTGCCATCCCAAGTTGCAGTAATTTCGTCCGGTTTAGGACCTTCAATTAGCTGATAGATAAAGAGCCCGGCGTATTCATGATCACTGATTTTTTTCGTAATGTACTTCGAGTAAGATCCATAATGTTCATATTCGTTTCCGAATTCTTCTGCATAAAAGCTTCCTTCCATTATGGGTCTTTCCCCTAGGTCGTGTTCACTTTCCATTGTATAAGCAATTGCAATATTTTCACCGTCATACACTGCATCTGTTACTGTGACTGCAATTCCGTTGCTCTCCTTCGTCACCCCAATATCTGTTGCGAATGAGTCGAATTTCTCAAAAACGTAATCATCATGGTCAACAAACTGCTCAAAGAAGTTTCCGACAATCGGCAGTTTCGCAGCAAGGGCCGGAAACGCAGCGCCAAACGTTATCCCTGAAGCAATGAAAAAGGCTGCCGCGACAGATAGATTCCTTGGCAAATGGTTTTTCTTCTTCACCCTCCTCATGACAGCTCGTTTAATGCGTGCCTTTTCAAGATCGCTCACATCCATCGGCTGAATGTCCGTGTCGACGCTCATTTTTTGTCTGTCGAATTGTTTATAAAGTCTCTTCAAGTCAAAGCCCCTCCCAATTCCTGCAATCTTTTTTTTCCGCGATACAGTCGATTGTCCACTGATGCTTTAGTTAGGCCGAGGTTATCGGCGATTTCTTTATTTCCCATGTTTAAAAAGTACTTCATCGTAAAAATATCTCGGTCGACTTGGCGCATTTTTGCCATCATGCGCAGCAGTTCCTCGGTCGATGTTCGTAGAAGAAATTCTTCTTCAGCGGACTGCACAGTCATTAAATCTGTTTCGAATTCCGCGGCAATTGGTTGATTACTTAACTTCCGCTGCGCATCGATCGCCTTGAACTTCGCGATTGTGCAAATCCATTTCCTAAAATCCTCCTGCTCCCCTGAAAATTGCTTGGCATTTTCAAAGGCACCCAGGAACGTATCACTGATGCATTCTTCGATGACTTGGGAATCGTTGTAGGATTGCAATGAATTATAGATAATGGCTTTTACAATCCCGCTATATTCATCAATGACAAACTCCAACGCAGCTTCTTTCCCCTTTTTGAAATTCTTAATAAAGTTTTCAGGTGTAATCTCCATACCATCAACTCCCTCTTATCCCGTAAAGGCCTTTACAATAAATACATCGTATCAAACTGGGAATGTTCTCATATTTTCAATGAAAAAACGATCGCATCCTTAACTGGACGCGATCGTTTGAGCATTTATGGATTGAAACTCTTCCCAATCATGAATTTCATATGTTGGCTGTGCCAAACCATTATTCTCTTTTCGTTTTGGATTATACCAGCACGTATCGATACCGTAGTTGTTGCCTCCGCGGATGTCTGACGAGAGCGAGTCTCCGACCATCAGGACACGTGATTTGTCTTTGATATGCAACTGCTTGAAAACATGTTCGAAAATTTCTCTCTGTGGCTTTTGGAAACCGATCTCTTCAGACGTGAAGATTGCTTCGAACGTATCAGCTAAACCGGAAGCGGCGATACGGGCCAATTGCACTTCTTTGAAACCGTTTGTCAAAACTGCAATCCTCGCACCCTTAAGGGAATCAAGCATGGGTACCACACCGTCGATCAAGTGGACTTCCTTCCCTAAATAATCAAGGTATTTTTGACCGAACTGCTCTGCATCCATTTCAAGACCGTGTTCAAGGAACAAACGTCTGAACCGCTCTGTTTTCAGTTCCGCAAGTGTTATTCTGCCTTGTTCCAAATCCTCCCAAAGTACAGTGCTGACTGCCCGGTACGTATCCCTAAAATCCACTAATGCGTTCGGTAAACCATGTGTAGTGAACACATTCGTAAACGCAAGTTTTTCTGTCTCCCCGAAATCCATCAATGTATCATCCAAGTCGAATAAAAACACATCGTATTTCATTCTCACATCTCCTGACTGACTGTAGGCTGTATCTTTAGTATAACACCTTTATTTATATTGAATGGATCGGATAATGAAGAAAATCATTGAACCGAAAAGAATGCCAAGAAAAATTGGCAAGAATAGTATACCAAGTGGCTCAGCCTTACCTAATGCAACTTGCACCATATTGTAATTCACAAAGACAAACAACAAGACACATTCATTTTTAATTACATTTAATAATAAAACGGAATTTTTGTATTGGAATTCAATATTGTTTTCATTGAGATTCATATAATTATGCCATTCCGGATGTTTTTCGAGAAACGACATGGAAATGCCTAAGACTGCAGCAATTATAGGAAGGAGGAGGAGTTCCCACCTTGATCCCCAACGATCCACTTCACCAGCTGCATTATAATGAGCCGGAACTTGATCGGGCAACTGTCCCCAAACGACAAACAAATAGACGATTCCTGCTGCAAAGATAAGCATTGTAATGATGTCGAGTACTTTTTGAAATGTGGACTTCGGG
Organism: Sporosarcina sp. SAFN-015; assembly: GCF_051966875.1. Taxonomy (GTDB): domain Bacteria; phylum Bacillota; class Bacilli; order Bacillales_A; family Planococcaceae; genus Sporosarcina. Next base: position 60,042 of record NZ_JBQCKP010000002.1, read on the forward strand.
ATATCCAATTTCGGTTTATTGTAAATGTGTTTATCTTTATCCATTTCCTTTCAACTCCCCTTCAAGGCCTTCTTTACGAGGGGGACTTCAGAAAAGTTTCAAAACGTCAGCCACAGGTGCCTATGCAATTTTACAACGAAATCAAATTTTTAGGAAAAGTAGTGATGGTGGAAAGGAAAGTGATTGTTGAGTCGATGAATGATGGGAAGTCTTTTATGAGAGTGTACGTCTCCTTTATAAACAACGATATTGAAAATAGCCCACTATATTATTATTTCGATAGAATAATAATAGAAGCTTCTATTTCTATAGGCTGTAGATATTTTAATCATTTTATTATTGTGATACACTACAATAAGGTAATAACAGAACAGAAAAGGTGTGTTCCTAGCTCGCGTCTTGTCTTTTTGTGACGCCTAAGAAGGAGCGTCTACATCCTTTCTGCAAATTCAGGGTATAAGGATGATAAAAATGAGCAACGGAGAAACAAAAACAGACGTCATCTTAATTGGCGCCGGAATCATGAGTGCAACTTTGGGAACAATGTTGAAGGAATTGGCACCGGACTGGAAAATTACAGTGTTTGAGAAGCTTCCGGGCGCAGGTGAAGAAAGTTCCAATGAGTGGAATAATGCAGGGACAGGACATGCCGCACTGTGCGAGCTCAACTACACTACTGAAAAGCCAGACGGAACTTTAGATATTAGCAAAGCAATTAAGGTTAACGAACAGTTCCAGCTTTCTATGCAATTTTGGTCTTTTCTAGTGAAGAATCAACTCATTAGCAATCCAGAGGATTTTATTATGCCATTGCCTCATATGAGCTACGTATACGGTGAGGATAACGTGAAGTTTTTGAAAAAACGATTTGAAGCGCTTTCCAATAACCCACTGTTCGAAGGGATGGAGTTCTCCGACGATCCGGAGAAACTGAAAGAGTGGCTGCCTCTCATGATGAAAGGCCGGACTGTGAATGAACCGCTGGCAGCGACAAAGATTGATACAGGAACGGATGTCAACTTTGGCGCTTTAACACGCATGTTATTCGATCATTTGAAAAATAAGAATGTAGATATAAACTATAATCATAGTGTAAACCAATTGAACCGCATGGCGGATGGATCATGGGAAGTGAAAGTGAAAAATCTCGATAGTGGAGCCGTTGAACGCCATACTGCGAAGTTCGTCTTTATCGGTGCTGGCGGTGGAAGTTTGCATTTACTGCAAAAATCAGGCATCCCTGAAGGAAAACATATCGGAGGATTCCCGGTGAGCGGGCTCTTTTTAGTGTGCAAAAATCCGGAGATTGTCGAGCAGCATCACGCGAAAGTATACGGCAAGGCTTCCGTAGGTGCTCCTCCTATGTCGGTTCCGCATCTTGATACGAGATATATTGATAATCAAAAATCATTGCTGTTTGGACCGTTCGCTGGATTTTCGCCGAAGTTCCTGAAGACAGGCTCCAATATGGATCTCATTTCTTCCGTGAAACCGAGCAATGTCTTTACGATGCTGGCGGCGGGCGCGAAAGAAATGTCCTTGACGAAATACTTGATCCAGCAACTGATGTTATCGAAGGAACAGCGGATAGAAGAATTGCGCAGCTTCATCCCGACAGCTAAAAGCGAGGATTGGGATATTGTTGTAGCAGGCCAACGCGTTCAAGTCATTAAAGACACGGAAGCGGGCGGCAAAGGCACGCTTCAGTTCGGTACCGAAGTCGTCAATGCAGCTGACGGCTCGATTGCCGCATTGCTCGGAGCTTCGCCGGGAGCGTCCACAGCAGTTCACGTTATGCTTGAAATACTCAATAGATGTTTCCCACAACATGTAAAAGAGTGGGAGCCGAAAATTAAAGAAATGATTCCTTCTTATGGAGTGTCGCTCGTCAACAACCCAGACCTTCTGAAGGAAATCCATGCAACAACCGCACAGGCGCTTGGACTAGTTGCACATATACCAGAATCGTCAAATGAAGAAGCAGAGCCGGTAGAAGAGGAATCTGTTGTTGTTGAAACTGGGGAAACGGAACAAGATGCAGCCTTAGGAGTAGACCGCGAAGTGCAAAACGTAGATGATACGTTGATTGTAGAAGAGCATCCTGAGAAAAAAGAAGAGTAACAGTAAAAAGCTGACTCGGCAATCGTGCCGCAGTCAGCTTTTTGCATATTAAAATGTATAGCGGGCTACTTGTTCACCACTAATAATGAACCCGTCCACTTCCGTAAACCCTATTTTTTCGTAGATGCGTTTTGCGTGTTCATTCTCCGGTTCATAAGAAAGTGTGATTGTTTGATGACGTTCTTCTTTATTTGCCAAAATATCATTAATCACTAGTTGGATCGCTTCTTTCCCATACCCTTTTCCTTGATGTTTTTGATCGATCATCATACGGTAGATCCAATATTCATGATCATCTTCATCAATTCCGTAAAGCGCAAAACCGATCATTTCCTCTCCAAGATAGATTCCTTTCGCGTGGAAGTTTTCAAGGAAGTTCAATTGGGCGAGCGATACCGCGTTTGACGCGACAAAATTCACTTGATCCTCCCGTACACGCAACGATATGGCTTTAAACCAATTGTCTTTCGTAATCGTTTCCAAATGCAACATGATCATCTCCCCTTTTCCTAAATTATAGTCGAAGATCTAGTAGTCATGAAAGCAAATTATTTAAAAAAAGGAACTATTTTCATTGGAATTTACAGGAGGCAATATTGGAAATCAAAACTCTTTTACATAATCTGATAAAATGACACGCTAGGTAGATTAGGCTATAATAGTAAGCGTCGCAATCACCCTGAAAGGGGATTTTTTTATGATTACATTACATAATGTGAGTAAAAGTTTCGCGCGTTTCCAGGCTATTCAGTCAGTCTCCTTATCGATAGGAAAAGGCGATATCTATGGCATCATCGGAGCAAGTGGTGCTGGCAAATCGACGCTCCTTCGGCTTATGAATTTATTGGAAGTTCCGGATGGAGGGGAAGTGGAGGTCAATGGTCAAACATTGACAAAGTTGAATGGCAAACAACTTCGGCAAGCAAGAAAATCAATCGGTATGATTTTTCAACACTTCAATTTGGTCGCGAATAAAACAGTATATGAAAACGTCGCAGCATCGTTGGAATTGGCCAAATTTCCGAGAAAAGGACGCCGTGCCCGTGTGGAGGAATGTCTTCAGTTTGTCGGCCTTGCGAGTTACATAGATAAATACCCCGCCCAATTGAGTGGGGGTCAGAAACAACGTGTGGCGATAGCAAGGGCATTGGCGAACAATCCGCAAGTATTATTATGTGACGAACCGACATCATCACTTGATCCGAATACAACCGCGGAAATATTAAGCGTGTTGGAAAATATCAATCGGAGCTTCGGAGTGACAATCGTCATTGTCAGCCACGAGATGGAAGTGATCAGAAGCATTTGCAACCGTGTCACTGTCATGGATCATGGCAAAGTGTACGATACCGTATCCATCAAGCCACAAGGGATCGGGATGGCAGAAAATAGCCCGAGTTTCTTTGTTGAACAGCTTACAAAGGACGGTGAAATAGGTCGTGCTTGACGTTTTACTTCAATATGAGACTGAGATTTGGCGATCGATCGGAGAGACTTTCATCATGGTCGGTGTTTCGATTGCGGCAGCCGTTTTAGTCGGACTTCCAGTTGGCACACTGCTTTTCCTATGCAGGAAGGGCCAAATTTATGAGAACCGGGTTATATTTTCAGTACTGAATTTACTAGTAAATATCATTCGATCTTTCCCGTTTCTATTGTTAGTCGTATTCCTTATCCCGTTCACAAGGATGCTTATCGGCACAGCCATTGGGACGGCAGCCGCAACTGTGCCTTTATCAATCATCGCTATTGCGCATTATTCCCGACTCGTTGAACAATCTTTGCTCGACGTGCCAAAAGGGGTAATAGAGGCTGCAATTGCTATGGGTGCTTCTGTGAGGCAAGTCATTTTTAAATTTCTATTCGTCGAAGCCCGCTCAGGACTCGTGTTAGGATTAACGACGTCGATCATCAGTTTCATTTCGTATTCAACGATCATGGGAGTTGTTGGTGGCGGCGGTATCGGAGACTTTGCGATCCGGTATGGCTATCAGCAATTCAAAACGGATTTAATGATGTACATGATTATTATAATGGTCATACTGGTGCAGTTCATCCAATTTACCGGAACGACTGTATCAAGAATGATAGATAAACGATAACAGGAGGAAACAACATGAGAAAGCTATTAATGCTAACAACATTGCTAATCGTTTTATTAGCAGGGTGCAGCAAGGATAAAGAAGAGGTAGACAATGCGAAGGTGCAGGAGACCGATGAAGAAGTGACGTTGAAAGTTGCTTCATTGATCCCGCCAATGACAGAAATCCTTGAACTCGTGAAACCGAAGCTTGCGGAGGAAGGAATCGACTTGGAAGTCGTTGTACTAGGTGATAATGTGCAACCAAACAGTGCGCTTGCAGCGAAAGAAGTAGATGCGAACTTCTTCCAGCACGTGCCGTACATGGAGGAATTCAATCGCAATAATGACGCGAACCTCGTTCCGATTACGCCTATCTATTTCGCGAATTACGGCGTATATTCGAAGGACTTTGCGTCAATTGATGAACTGCCTGAGGGCTCCGTCATTGCAATGGCGAATGATGTTTCCAACATCGACCGTTCGTTGTCATTGCTTGCTCAACATGGAGTTATAACGTTAGGTGAAAAAACAGACACGTATTATACGCAAGCGGATATTACCGACAATCCGAAAAACTATAAGTTCGAGGAAGTCGATTTGCTAATGCTTGCGCGTATGTACGATGATGCTGATGCAGTGGTCATGACGCCAGCATATGCTGCGCCACTCGGATTGACGCCGAAGAGCGATGCATTGCTTACAGAAGGAGTCGAAAATGACTTTGCAATCACATTAGTAGCACGTGAAGACAACAAAGATTGGGAGCCGATTCAAAAGCTTGCTGACGCAATGACAAGCCCGGAAGTTCGCAAGTTCTTAGAAGAGAACTACGACGAAACTGCCATCCCTGCGTTTAAATAAAATAGGAGAAGAGCCATTCTAATGTGTTTACAATATAGAATGGCTCTTTTTTTGCATAAAAAAGCCATGCCCGATCGAGCGCGGGCATGGCTTCTGTCGTTCATCGTTTCAATTTGTCCTCTTCAACGATATGAGCTGGTTCACTTTGCAAATAATACGCGCCTTTCGTCACTATCGCAATGATGACTGTCAAAATAGCAGCGAGTACCGCGGCGAAAAACGCAGCTGTCGATTGGAGGAACAATCCCATATAGCCAAGTGCGGCGATTGTACCGATTACACTTGAAACGAGGAGAGAAACAACTCCGACAGGATTCCATTTGTATAAGTATTCTTGTGTCGCAACATAATAATTTGGTCCGATTTTCAACCATTTTTTTACGACTAGCGCATCCGTCACCAAGATGGAAGCCCATGCAAACAGGAAGACACCTTGGAATGTCATGACCGTAGCAAGATGGTCTACAATTCCGCCAAGCATTAACACAATTGCCGTCAGTGCGGAGACAACAACCCAAAAGCGTCGGCCAGGGGTGAAACGGAAGATATTTTCAAAGAAGTTTGATAAGGAGAGTGAACTACTATAAATATTTGTGACATTAATACGCAATTGCGTCAACATCGTAAATAAAGCGCCGCCGATTCCGAGCAGCAGCACAATATAAACGCCTGGATCCGACTCCAAATAACGGACGCCGAACCAGATACCTAATCCTCCCATAACGCCATAACAAAAAATTTGAGGAATGAACCCGATTGCTAAAGATCCAACTTTAATATCTTTAGGGCGTAAAAAACGGGCATAATCAGAAGCGAGAAGAGCGGTCAAGCCCATGATCCCATTATGCATACCGATACAGAACAGCAGCGCGGTTCCGCCAAGCTGTACTCCTTCGGGCATATAAGAGAAAACTGGACCCGTATAGATAGCGGGTTTGATAAATGAAACAACAATGGCAGCGAGCAAAAATAAGACGAAAATCGGTAATGACCATTTCTGCAGCTTATCCAGTTGTTTAATTCCAAACCAATTTAGAGGAATAACAATGAGTCCAAATACGAGGATTAAAACCCATTTAGGAAGGGAAGGTAAAAAATGATGTACAGCCGATATAAGAATCAGGCCTTCAAAAGCACAATACATAATAAAATTCGATGCGTAAATGAGTGAGGTCAAAGATGCTCCAATATAGCCGAAGCCGCCGCCCCTCGACAGCAGGTTTACATTCATGCCCGACTTCGCGGATAAATACACAATGACCGTACCGAGTACGCCTGCTACGATGATTGCGTAGCCAGCGGAAATAAGAGCATTAGGAGCTCCGAATTGGAGTGCCATCACACTTCCCATTTGAAAGTAGAAAATAGCTGTTGCTATCCCGAACGTAATATTCGTAATGCTAAGCCAGCCAGCCTTTCGTTCCTCGCGAGGTACACGGTCCAAGGAATAATCCCGGACAACCTCTTCCTTCATATCGTCTTGCACAGTGGTTTGTTCTATTGACAATACATTTCAGCTCCTTATGTGTAAAGCACCTACTCCTTCTGCCTTGAGGCATAATATTTTTCAAACTTCTTTTAATAATGCGCACCACTCCATTTTATCAAAAAAGTAATAAAAAAATCAAGTATTTCGATTTACGTAGTATTAATATATATACATACATTTCAAATGAAAATCGGCATGCCCTTTGCATAAAAACTATAAATCGACAAAAACTTTTTCAGCAAACGGATACGATGCCACACGGGTACAGCATGGAGTTTTTTGGAAGTGGATCGTATGTATGAAAAAGTTCTTATAGCAAATAATAAATATAATTGTTTACATGAGGAGGAGTAGAAATGGGAGCAGTTCGACGGATTGCATTGGCGTTGGTTATCATTGGTGCATTGAATTGGGGACTAATCGCTTTTTTCCAGTTTGACTTGGTTGCATCTATATTCGGAGGACAAGATGCATTTTTATCGAGAGTAGTTTATGCACTTGTAGCGATAGGCGGTTTGATTTGTTTAGGGCTATTATTCAAACCGGATGAAGAGAGGGAAGTCACTACGACGCGCAGTCGCATGTCTACCCCTGCCATGCATACCGAGTTTGGAGAAGAACCGGACTTCAAGAAGGAACGGGAGTTATCCGACAAAAAAGAAGAACTATAAAATGGAGTGACAGTCCCTACATACAAGGGGGCTGTCACTCTTTTTTTTCTTCCTCTATGATTTGATCAATTTTTTCCATTTGCTCCTGAACCTCCTCTTCCACGTCAGTCGTGGCGGGAATGAAAGGCTCGTTATTATAATCGATACGTTTCCCGTAGCGCAGCATTTCATACAGGATCATGCCGTTGTTCGGTTTGCCGTTCACAGTGAACATCGGAACAATGTCTAGCAGTACAAAGTAAAAAACATAAAAAATGAAGCGTTCAAAAAAGGTTCTGTAGTCTTCCAAGAATCCATTCGCCAGCAACATATTTATTGCTAGCGCCAAAACAAGATTAATGAGGATAGGGGCGGCGTAAATGCATATATTCGCAAACTTGCTGTCCCTCTTCAGCGAATCAAAAGAAAACCAACTATACATATGATAATATTTCCGGATATCAAAAATACCGATAATTTTAAAACGGGGTCCCGAACCTATTGTCAGCCTTGGATTTTTCACGCCAAAAATAGCGCTCACAATCAAATAACCGGATTCCCTCAGAAACGACACGACAGGCAGGATGATAAAAGCTGAGATGACGAGTGAAACTAAATCGGAAAGTCCAAACATAGCAGTCCCTTCTCTTCCAGCAGAAGTAAAATTACAACTTCTACACCACGTACCCGAATTAGGAGAAGTTGAATCTTTTCAGAAAAAGCAGGAATCCATACTTGTTTTGGCGAAAAGCCTTGTAGATAAAAGATAAAGGAGAACTTGAGAAGTGAATTTATTTAATCGGATTGAGAAGGACAATGAATATTGGCTTGTTGACCAAGTGAAGGTAGATGGAGTGACGGAACAGGAATATGTAGAAGTGTTTTATACATTACTTAGCAGCTGGAAAGAGAAGCAGATCGGATATTTATCATTGTTAATGGATGCATCCTATGAGAAGTGGCTGTTGGAAGAAGGCTTCCGAAAAGTATCGATGATTGTTGAATATACACGGAAATTGGATGAGACGTTTCCGGCAGAGCAAGGAATTACCGTTACAGCATTAGCAGATGGAATGATGGCAGATTCTGATTTTGCGCTGTTGTATGAACGCTGTCGTAGCGGCTCTGCAAATAAAAATAAGCTATTCACAATTGAGCAGATGATGGAATCACTCGAAAATGAACTTGGTACGGATTGGAGAACGCACTGTTACATCTTCCGAAAATCAGGCGAGCCTGTTGGATTGAGCATCCCTATTATCGAGCAAGGTACCGTCGACGAGGGGCGTCTGTTTTATTTCGGTGTTGTACCAGAATGGAGAGGGAAAGGGTACGGCTCTGCTTTTCATAGGATTTCGCTCAATTTGCTTCAGAGAATCGGTGCCACGACTTATGTCGGCAGTACGGATGAAGCGAATCGGCATATGATTCGTATTTTTGAACAGAACGGCTGTCGGTTGCGGGATCGGAAGGGGATTTATCGGATCGATCGGTAAAGGGAGATTGGTCAAGGGCTCATTTATTTCATCAAGGGCTCAATTAATTGCACAAGGGCTCCATTAATCGTACAAAAGCTTCTTTATTCCATTTTTGTTCTAGCAATGAATAAATGACAGCTCGCCTCACCTATTGTACGATGGAAAAAAGGGGGAATTTTCATGATACATATCGGCATCATCGGGTTAGGTGCAATCGGTCAACGCTTAATCAAACAATTTATAGAGCAAGACAAAGTTACGATTACTGCAGTTTGTGACAGGAATGAATCACTTGCAAGGGAAACATCTGAACAACTAGGCAATGTGCAAGCCTACACGGACTATAAACAGCTGCTTGCAAACACACAAGTAGATCTTGTTTACGTCGCAGTACCACCAAAATTCCACCACGCCATCGTGATGGACGCCATTCACGCAAAAAAGCACATCCTTTGTGAGAAGCCTTTAGCAAATTCATTGGAAGAGGCGAGGGAGATGGCGGATGCGGCGAAAGAAGCGCGTATCGTGCATGCCATGAATTTCCCACTGAACTATGGCCAAGCTGCAACGAAATTCGCAGAGTTGATTAACGATAACTATATAGGCAAGCTTAGGCGCCTACAGCTTTCGATGCACTTCCCGGAATGGCCGCGTGCTTGGCAGAAAAACGACTGGGTCGGCGGTCGGGACCAGGGCGGTTTTGTCCTCGAAGTCGGTGTCCATTTCATCCAGCAGACGCTAAAATTATTTGGCGAGCTTTATAATATCCAAACACGTTTGGAATTTCCGGAGGATCCGACACTATGTGAGAAGGGCATCATCGCTACAGCTGAACTCGCGGATGGCACGCCTGTTTTAATTGAAGGGATAAGCGGACAAGCTGGAAAAGAGCATATTGGATTTACCGCATACGGATTGGATGGCGTCTTAACGCTGGAAAAGTGGGGAGAGTTACGAGGTGGTAAAACGGGTGATGATATAAAAACGATCTCACTTGAAGGAGTGCTTACACCTCGATTGATTGACGAGTTGCTAAAAGCAGTGAGCGGGGAAGAAGCGGAGCTGTATGACTTTGAAGTCGGCTATGAAGCTCAGAAAGTGTTAGAGGAGTTAAGAAAAGAAAGGTAGAGAGGATTGCCCTCTCTACCTTTCGTCACTTTTCAATATCAATTACAATCCCATCCAACTCAAAATTTTCCAACGGTGCTTTACTGTTTTCATGACGATTTCTATAATTCAATTTCAATGTCTTCAAAATAGATCTTTTTTGCACCTTCAAGCGTGCTCACGGTCGCGAACGGATGGAAAATGAGTTTCGTCGCCTGCGGGTCTATATTATGGATGGTCGCACTCCATTGAAAGTCCTCCCGAGTTCTAGCGCCTCCCTCAGTAAATCCGCCGTTATAAGGAACTTTGTATTCATTCCCTAAGTTATCCGTCGCTTTCAGCTCCGCTTCTACAGCCGTCCAGTCATCCAGTATTGCGGGATCGACCAATTGCTGATAGTAAATATTGAAGGTTAGCGGTGTTTTTCTAACTTCCTTGAATAGTATAGCCACGCCATCTTTTTCAACCTTTTTATTCAACGTCTGCACTTCAGCCTCGATTCGCGGTAAGGAGAAGTTCAACTTCCAGTCGCCTTTCACTTCTTTATTATCGCCAAGCAGCATTTTCGGCTCCCATGTGACGTCCACCTGATCAGGTGTTTCTGAAAACCGCGGAGTAATGGTCATAATGCCTGCGTAGCCTAATCCCTTCACCTTCTCAAAGGAAGCGCCGGCATTTCCAGAGGGCACGCCGTCGACGGTTGGCCAGCCGTCGAAGATTAATGTTGAGCCATAATTTTTATTTGTTTGTATCGACACCGCCAAAGTGATGGTCGTCCCATCGAACACCCCTTGGTCAATATTGATTAAAGTGCCTTTATCCTCCGCAGTACGGCCGACATCGGTCGCAAGCTGTCCGAACTCTTTATACGCAGGTTTACTCGTTGAACCGAAATAATCGAATACATTCCCAATGACCGGCAATTGGCTGATCATATTCGCCATTGCTGGATTCAACATTACCGTCCCGCCCAAGATACTAATTGCTAATGTGGCGGCAAGTATATATCCAGTGCGCTTTTTGCTACGTCGTTTTCGGGACGAGGCATTTCCTTTGAATGAATTCTCTATGATCGAATCCAGCTTCTTACTTGGAACAGCTATTGTTTCCATTGTGTCTTCAATAACTTTCGTTTCGTCTTTCATCCGTATATACCCCCTTCATCTTTGTTTTCAACAGGGCAAGACCCCTATGTAAGTTCGTTTTGACAGTACCCTCAGGGCATTCCAGTATATCTGCAATCTGACTGACCGTGTAATCATAATAAAAACGCAATACGAGAACGGATTTATACTTTTCATCTAGTTCATATAGGACATTGGTCAAATCCAGTTTTTCTTCAAGCGAGCTGCCAATCTCTATAACGTCAGGGATTGAATAGCTTTCCATAGTAACGATTTTTTTGTTTTTGCGGATTTCCTTTAACGCGACATTGATACAAATCCGTGTTGCCCATGTGCTGAAATAAGACGGATTTCTTAGTTGGTGTATGGATTCAATGATTTCCAATACGGTTTGCTGAAATACTTCCAGTGCATCATGTTCATTTTTCATATAAATGAATGCCATTTTATACAATTTGTCTTTCTCGTCTTTCAAAAGCAGCTGCAATGCATGCTGATCCCCTTTGATCGCTTGCTTTATAAGCCTCTCCCTTTTCGGCATGGAATCACCACCTTCTATACATTAGGTAAACGGGTTGGATAAAACGTTTCAACTTTTTTAAAACAGCTACGGAATCATAACAAGAAATTAAGTGGTTCCTAAGTCCCGAAATGACAATAACTATTGGGAAATGAACGATATCTCCCCATAATTGATCGATATCTAACGGGAAATGAACGATAAATTTGTGAAAATGACCGATAACACGCGGCAACTGACCGATATACGAAAAATCACTGCCCGCCGGCTCAATGAAGCATGAAAAAGCCCTCAGTCAAAAGACTAAGGGCGGAATCTTATTTCGTATAGTTATCAAAGTATCCTTGAATGAAGATAATCGGTGTTCCTTTATCGCCGCTGCCTGATGTCAAATCGGACAAAGAGCCGATGAGGTCAGTCAGTTTACGAGGAGTTGTCCCTTGGGATTCCATCGAGCCGACGAGGTCTTCTTCTTTATTCACAATAAACTCATTGATCGCCTTTTTCAACTCTTCACCGCGTAGATCAGCAAAGTTATTGTCTGCAAGGTATTTCAGTTTGATTTCATTCGGTGTACCGTCAAGACCTGCAGTGTAAGCAGGGGATACGACTGGGTCCGCAAGCTCCCAAATTTTTCCTACAGGATCCTTGAACGCGCCATCACCGTAAATCATGACTTCAACGGTTTTTCCGGTCTTTTCTTTTAATGCAGCTTGGATATTGTCGACGATCGGCTGGCAATTGCGTGGGAAGAGCTTCACGCTATCTTCTGTTGCCTTATTCGAGCCGAGCAGTCCATATGCTTCATTATAACCGCTGCCATCGACAGATTCGGCAAGAATATTATCGAGGCTGTAGATCTTTTCGCCGCCATTCGCTTTCAAAATGCGTTTCGTTCTTTGGCGAGTATGGATATCACAAGTGAGCACGTCTTTCGTGTAGTCAAGAATCGTCTTCGCATTGTTCGAGAAGATGACTTCACATTCCACGCCGTATTCTTCAATGATTGATTTATAATAGTCGATGTAATCGACTCCAGTGAATGTATGTTTATTGTAGCCAAAGTGACTGCGGAATTCTTCTTCATTCAATACGTCCGTCCAAGGGTTGACGCCCTTTTCGTCGAGTGTGTCGATATCGACAAGGTGATTGCCGACTTCATCGGAAGGATAGCTGAGCATCAAAACGATTTTCTTTGCAGCGCCTTTCGCAATTCCGCGGAGACAGATGGCAAATCGGTTACGGCTTAAAATCGGAAAAATAACGCCGATTGTGCTATCGCCGAATTTCGATTGTACGTCTTTTGCAATATGATCGATTGTCGCGTAATTGCCTTGCGCGCGAGCTACGATGGATTCCGTGACTGTGACGATATCTCTGTCATTGATAGTAATTCCTTCGACTTCCGCCGCTTTCAACACGCTATCCACGACGATTTCTTCAATATTGTCCCCTTTATTGATAATTGGGCAACGAAGACCTCTGACAACCGTTCCTACTACTCTTTCCAATGTTATCGCTCCTTATCGGTATTAACTTAACTGACGATCTACTTGTACTATACTACCGTTTGGTGGTATAAGTAAAATTAATATCTCTAATAATGGGTATAAGGGGTGGTTATATGGTTAGTAAATTAGATTTGTACCGCATTTTTTGTGTCGTCGGCAAAAAAGAAAGCTTTTCAGGGGCGGCAAAGGAACTTTTCATGACCCAGCCCGCTATCAGCCAATCGATTATGCAGCTGGAAAAGGAGCTTGATACGCGACTCTTCAACCGGACGCCTAAAGGGGTTACATTAACGAATGAAGGAAGCCTTCTATTGGAGTATGTTAATTCGGCCATCAATTTAATCGAAATTGGGGAGGAAAAGATTGCCGAGTTCAAAAATCTGACGACCGGTGAATTACGGATTGGCGTCGGAGATACTATATCGAAGTACTTTCTTCTGCCCCAACTAGAAGCCTTCCGTACTCGATACCCGAATATCAAATTAAAAATCGAAAATGGCACGACGGATGAACTTATTTCTTTTCTCAAGTCGGGAGAAGTCGATATCGTCGTCTGCAATTTGCCTGTCAGCGACACTTCGTTAAATGTAACGTCTTGTATGGACATCCACGATACGTTCGTCTATGGCGATAAGTACAGAAAGCTGCTTGCGAGGCCGGTCAGCTTCCGGGAGCTCGCCAAGCTGCCACTCATTTTCCTCGAGCCGAGTTCGAATTCGAGAAAATATGTCGAGGAGCATTTCTTATCCGAAGGCGTGAAGATCTCGCCTGAATTTGAACTCGGCTCCCATGACCTTGTCGTTGAGTTTGCAAGGATGAACATGGGGATTGCCTGTGTTACAAGGGAATTTACGAAAGACTATCTGGAAAGTGGAGTCCTTCATGAAGTCCAGTTGACCAAGCAGATTCCACATCGAAGCATCGGCGTCTGTTCATTGAAAAGTGTTCCGCTATCACCGGCTTCGACAAGATTTTGGGAGCTGTTGGTAGGGAAATGAATAAATAGATCTGGATGGCGCTTGCAATTTAGAAAACTACTTTATAATAAAAGTGTGAGTGATAATGAAAAGGGGGAATTAGTAGAATGTTTGCATATAAAATTGACGAGAATACCGAGTTGCGTTTATTGGAACTAAGACATGCCGATCAGCTATTCCAGTTGACCGACAAATCAAGAGAGAGTCTCCGTGAATGGCTGCCGTGGCTTGATTTTACGAGGACAGTTGCGGATTCAAAGAATTTCATCGGTGCCACTTTACAGCAGTTTAGCAGAAATGATGGCTTCCAGGCGGGCATCTGGTATAACGGGGAGCTTGCTGGTGTGATCGGTTTGCATGGCGTTAATTGGTCAAACAAATCGACATCGATCGGCTATTGGCTAGGAACTGGATTCGAAGGCAGGGGTTTGATGACGAAAGCTTGCAAGGCAGTTGTCGACCATTGTTTTAATGAATTAGGACTGAATCGGATTGAAATTCGCACAGCGACTGAAAATGTAAAAAGCGCAGCCATCCCGCAACGTCTCGGCTTCAAACAGGAAGGCCGTTTGGAACAAGCTGAGTGGCTGTATAATAAATTTGTTGATCATTATGTGTTTGGATTGGTGAAAGAGGGCTAAAAAGCGGAGGACAAGCGACGTCCTCCGCTTCATTCTTATATCTCAATAATAAAAGGAAGGATCATCGGCCTTCTTTTCGTTCTTGTATAAAGCAATTTCTCAACTTCTTTCCGGATGGCATGTTTCATGTCGTTACGTCGATAGCGGGTCGATGGCTTCGCTTCCTTGATCGTTGTGACGACCAACTCATTCACTTCTTTGTAAAGCTCATTCGCGTCTCGTTCGTAGACGAAACCGCGTGAAATTGTATCCGGATCTGAAATCATCCGGCCGTCCCTTTTGCTCATCGAAACGACGATGATGAGCATTCCTTCCTCGGATAGCAATTTGCGATCGCGCAATACGACTTTTCCGACATCCCCAATGCCTAGCCCGTCCACAAAGACATTGCCGGCTTCCACATGCCTCGTTTGGCGTGCGACTCCGTTTTCAATGTCCACGACATCGCCGTTATTCAATATGAAAATATTTTCCCTTTCCACACCTACCGACTCCGCCATTTCCTTATGCAGCTGCAGCATGCGATATTCACCGTGGATTGGTATGAAATAGGTTGGTTTCATCAATGTCAGCATTAGTTTTAACTCTTCGCGGTACGCATGTCCGGAAACATGCATGCCGGATGCTCCGCCTGTCCCGTAAATAACATTGGCTCCGAGACGATACAGATTATCGATAATGCGCGACACGCTTTTTTCATTCCCTGGTATCGGGCTGGAAGCGAAAATGACTGTATCTCCGGGCAGGACGGATACTTGCCGAAAATTATTGGTCGATAGACGCGATAATGCTGCCATTGGCTCGCCTTGGCTGCCTGTACAAATGATAACGACGTTTTCAGGGTCCATCTGATCGACTTCCTGCGGTTCGATTAGCATCCCTTCGGGCATCTTCAAATACCCGAGCTCCTCGGCGACCGATACGACGTTTACCATGCTTCTGCCGAGCAAGGCAATTTTCCGGTTCGTCATTTGCGCGGCTTCGATGATTTGCTGAATTCGATGGACATTCGAGGCGAACGTCGAGATGAATATTTTACCTTCCGCTTTCCGAAAGGCATCCGCAATATGCCCGCCTACAACCCGTTCGGATTGCGAAAAGCCGTGACGTTCCGCATTCGTGCTTTCGGATAATAAAAGCAAGACACCCTTTTTCCCGAGTTCAGCCATCTTATGAACATCCGCATATTCATCGTTCACAGGCGTTAAGTCAAACTTGAAATCGCCCGTGTGCACGACCATTCCTTCAGGTGTTTCAAATGCGATGCCAAGACAATCGGGAATGCTGTGATTCGTTTTGAAGAAAGTGGCGGACATTGCACCGAGATCAATCGTCGAATCTCCGTTGATTAATGTAAGCTTCGTTTCTCGAAGTAGGCCATGCTCTTTTAATCTTAACTCGATCAGTCCGAGTGTCAGCCTTGTCGCATAGACAGGAACGTTCAATTGTTTGAGAAAATACGGAATGCCGCCAATATGGTCCTCATGACCATGAGTGACAATAAGTGCACGAACGTTTTCCCGATGTTCCTTTAAGTAGGAAACGTCTTGGATGATGAGGTCGACGCCCAGTAAATTCTCATCCGGAAATTTAGAACCGCAATCGATGACGACGATATCGTTTTCATATTGAATGACGTACATATTTTTCCCGATTTCATTAATGCCGCCTAACGCAAAAACCGCTAATTTTGTGTCCACAACGATGTCCTCCCACACTAATAATGAAAAAAGGGCTGTCCCGTCATATCGACAGAGACAGCCTTTACTCCGAAAGTAGGATTCGAACCTACGGCCTATCGGTTAACAGCCGATTGCTCCACCGCTGAGCTATTTCGGAAAGATAGTAGCACACCTATCATGTGCAAAATTCGGAGGTTTATTCACGTTGATTTCAAAAAAAATGGACAGCAGAAAGTTATCTATTGAATAGACGAAGTAATCCATCGAATAAAGGGAGTTATCTATTGAATAGCTGCAGGTATCTATCGAATAAAAGAAATTATCTATTGAATACCGGAAGTTATCACCAAATCGTGACTTAAGCACCCAAAAAGCACCTCCAATCTGAATCAGAGGTGCTCATAAGGCTAGATTAATTCTTATCTAATCGTAAAAGAACGTTGAAGCCGAAGAAAAGAACGCCTAGCACAGTCATCACGCCGCCTAACATTGCAAACAGGAAGAAAATTTCTGGCCCTCCAAGTATAGCTGTCGCAATGCTGATCATCATAATTGGCAAACCGATATTATGAAGCCAAAAGTGAGCTCTTGCCAAGCCGGACTCTACCAATCTCGGATAGAGATGATAAAATACCCCTGCCAATGCTAGCGAAACCCATCCGACCAAATTCAAATGAACGTGCACAGATGTTAATGTAAATACATGCGTGAATGACATATATAAACCGAAAGAAATGCCGATCATGAAATAAACGACAGAGATCTTCATTAAGGTTTTTCCCATTTCCCCACACCTCCTTCCAACATAGAAATCTTTCTATAATATTCTATGTTGGACATTCATTTTGAAATGAGGGAGTGGGGAGGAGAATTTTTACATGTGCCATCGTCCGAATCGATTAGTTTACTTCGCTGGTACTCCGTTGATGCCAATAGATGGTTTCTTTTGAGGTGCCAGGGCGTCTTCGGTATCCATCACTTCTGAGGCAATGGTTTTGCCTAACATATACATCTCCGTTTCTTCCTGAGACAAGCTATTGTACCGCTTTTGCATGACTGCATAAAAGCCACCGCCTACAATGGCCCAAATGAGCAGCATGACATAAGACGGCATAGACAAAGCGGCGGGAGATATTGGGATGAGAAGAAGAGCCAGGAAGGCTGAACTTGCCATAATGCCAATCAACGCTAGAGCCTTTTTAACTGGAGCAATCTCCCTTCCGGCCGGTTCCTGCTTCCACGCTAAAATTTTATACGCAGCGAGACAGGTGAATAGGTAGGCAACAGAAACACCCGTCGATGACATGTCTACTATCCATGACAGTGCCTGCCGGCCGAACCATGGCATAGGCAAAGTGATGAACGCGACGAACCAGATTCCCCATATCGGTGTTTGTTTTTTCTTCGTGATTACACGAAATACATTCGGCAACGCACGGGCACGAGCCATCGAAAAGAGTAGACGGCTTGCGGACATATAGAAACCGTTGAGTCCTGTGAAAATCCCCATAATAATTGCAATTGCCATAACGACTAATCCGATCAATCCAAGAGCGGAAACAACGATATCCCCAGTCAGCCATAGATTGCTTTCACCGGTAGCCGAGAAATCCGGAAATGTCCAGGCGGTCAAACCGATCATAATGGCGTAAATCAATGCAGAGGTGAATAAAGATGCAACAATAAGCATTGTTGCTTTTCGTGGAGAAAATTTAAATTCCTCTGCTGCTTGCGGAACGTTATCAAATCCTACATAGGCCCATGGCGCGATTGCCACAATCACGAGGATAGAAGTGAGAATCGATTGATTGCCATTGAAATAAGGCTTAAGATTTTGGAGCGGCTGATCCGCGACTCCAAATGTGAACACGCCTAAAATGACAACACCGCCGATCAGTAAAAGGCTAAAGTAAAATTGAATTTGTCCGGATACACTTGTCCCCGTCGAATTAATGAAGGCAAACAATAGGATAAGTGCTGATGCAATAATAATTTCGGGTGCATAAACATCCCAGCCAGCGATGGAATATAGATAATGCTGGTTCATAAAATCAGGGGCGAGAAACTTTAGCAATAGCGTGAAGGCGGATGCATTCAATGCGACAATTGAAAGATAGCCGAGCGATAAAAACCATCCGCAAATAAAGGCCCATACCTTTCCTGCGGCGATGAATGCATATGTAAATCCGCCGCCTGATACGGGGAATTTTTTAATCATGACGCCATAGCTGGAAGCAATCACCATCATAAGCAATGCGCCAATGAAAAGGCCGATCATCGCACCGAGCGGGCCTGATTCTTTGATCCAATCACCGGGTAGAATGAAAGCCCCCAGCCGACCGATGATCCAAGTGCAATTGCAAACACCCAAGACGGTTTCAATGTCTTCTTCAACTTTCTCCTGCTACTATATGGCTCTGAACTTTCCATCATAATGTCCCCCTAACTAACTAGCTAATTACGTACCCTTTCCCTATTCTGAAATAGTGAAACTATATAATACTCAGAATTTTACATCCGTCCTGACCGAATGATTGTGTAGATGAGGAATAGGAACATGAGAGATGCGATGATCGAACCGGCTTCAATAATAGGGAACTGCCACAGCAAATTCGTTTGGCCTGCAATGGCGGAACCGATGATGAGGCCGACCATTAAAATACTGAAGGACAGCAGGATGATGCTGAATGAAAGACGATTGCTGATCCGGTCAAGCCTGCCAAGAAAGACTTGTACCTGCTGTACATTAATGTCCAGTTGGAGCTTCCCTTTTCGGATTGTCGTCGTAATTGCTTTCAAATCTTTCGGTAGATTTGTAAGGATTTCAATATTTTCAACAAAGTCTTTCCATGAATTCTCCAGTAGGTTTTTCGGATTATAACGCTCCCACATCAATCTCTTTCCAAAGGGTTCCACCGCTTCCATGATGCTCAACTCTGGATCCAGCTTCGCAATGAGCCCTTCAAGTGTTAGAATCGCTTTGCCTAAAATTGAAATTTCCGAAGGGATAATAATATGGTGGCGATAGGCGACCTGAAAAAGTTCGACAAAAATCGACCCTAGACTCACTTCATTCAATGAGACATCATAATACCTCGTTTGAAGATCATCCACGTCCCTTGTAAATGCCCGCATATCGGTATTTTCTGAAAGAATTCCCATAGCAGAAAAAGTGTCTATCATGTCTTCTGTACTTCCATCACGCAAATGGATGAGAAGTGTCGCGAAATGGTATTTCAATTCATTATCGAGCCTGCCGACCATGCCAAAATCCAAATACGATACAACGTTTTCGGGGAGAATGTAAATATTCCCGGGGTGAGGATCGCCGTGGAAAAAACCTTCGTCTAGGATTTGATGGAACATCGAATCGACGATACGTCGGGCAATCAATTTTCGATCATATCCCCCGGTGTCCAGTTTTTCTAAATCATTCACTTTTACGCCGTGAACCATTTCCATCGTTAACACCTTATCCGTCGAAAAATCCCAATAGACTTGCGGGATATGAACATATGGGTCCTCCTCGAATTGTTTTGCAATCCTTTCGCTATTGCGCCCTTCTACACGGTAATCGAGTTCATCTTCCAATGACCTCGAAAATTCGATGATCATATCGCGAAGATGGTACGTTTTTGCCCAATCTGTATTATCTTCGAGAAAGCGCGCTAAATCGCTTAATATGGACAGATCCGTTTCTACATTGGGCCGGATGTCAGGTCGCTGCACTTTGACAGCCACTTTTTCCCCGCTTGGCAAGTGGGCGATATGCACTTGGCCAATGGAGGCAGAAGCTAATGGCTCTTCTTCAAAATGGCTGAATAGGCGTTCAAGAGGCTCTTCCAATTCAGCCTCAACAATTTCACGGACCTTACTGAACGGAAAAGAAGCAACATGATCCTGTAATTTTTCAAGCTCAAAAGCGATTTCCGGCGGAACAAGATCCCTCCGCGAGCTTGCAATCTGTCCAAGCTTAATAAAGGTCGGTCCCAATTCCTGCAAGGCATGCCGAAGTTTGACCCCCGCATCTTGCATATTCATTTCGCTACCGCTGTCAGTAGAAGAGGCTCGATTCGTTAGTCCCAACCGGAAAAGAAAATGGCTGAATCCATTCCGTAGAAATACATTAATAATCTCTTGAAACCGTTTCGTATGCCGGATGCGTATCTTTAACAAATCCATTCCTCCAAATCTATGTCGGTCTTTTGCCTATCTATATACCCTTTTATGAATAAGGATAGCCATATAATTTTTATGGTAGGAAGTGTTACACTTAATAGACTTCATATAAAAAAGCAGGGATTGAATTGGACATATTATTATTCTTCGCAATCATACTACTTGCCTCCATCCTGCAGACAGGGACGGGATTCGGCTTCTCCATCGTTGCAACGCCGTTTCTATTGCTATTATTCGATGCAAGGGATGCCATCCAAATCAATCTCCTCTTATCACTTGTCATCTCATTAGCAATGTATCGCAAAGTGAAGACGGATATTGATAGGAGAGTGATGAAGCGATTTATTCTAGGCAGCCTAATCGGTTTGCCCCTTGGCATTATCGTATTCCTTCTCGTCGATATTCCGAAATTGAAGCTTGGCATTGGCATCATCATTCTTCTATTGACCGCTTTAATGCTTCTCAAGCTACGAATTAAGCAAAAGCCGAACAGGGACGTCGTCATCGGTGGACTTTCCGGTTCATTGACAACGAGCATCGGCATGCCAGGACCGCCACTGCTGCTCTATTTCTCGGGCACGGATACGGCAAAGGAAACGTTGCGCGGCACGACGCTCGTCTATTATTTATTCATCTATTCGATTAGCTTGGTCATTCAAATTGTTTTCGCCGGTACAAGCATGACAGTATGGAAATCCAGTCTGTTTGCGCTGCCACTCGTTTGGCTCGGTCTCTACGCGGGCCAGTATTTATTCCTAAAGGTTAATCAAACCGGTTTCCGCATTTTCATGTATATTATCTTATTTTTTACGGGGTTTTATTTACTAGGAAGCAGCTAAAAGAATCCGATGCAGAACGCCAAGAAACCAATAAGAAAAGGGCTGGCACATGGCCAGCCCTTCATTTATCAATAAACCTTATCTCCATTGAAGATGGAATTCTTTACAACGACATAGTCAACTGTACGGATCGCATCCAATTTCGTTCCACCTGCGTATGAAATAGACGATTGAAGATCCTGTTTCATTTCAGTTAATGTGTCCTGCAGTTTACCTTTGTATTCCACATGCATTTTCTTGCCTTCGACGTTTTTCTTTTCGCCTTTTTGGAATTCCGAAGCGGAGCCGAAATACTCTTTGTACAGCTTGCCATCCACTTCAATCGTCCTGCCTGGCGATTCTTCATGTCCAGCGAAAAGAGAACCGATCATGACCATGGATGCGCCAAAGCGAACAGATTTCGCAATGTCGCCATGTGTACGGATGCCACCGTCAGCAATTATTGGTTTTGAAGCAGCTTTTGCACACCAGCGAAGCGCCGCTAGCTGCCAACCGCCAGTCCCGAAACCTGTTTTAATCTTTGTAATACAAACTTTACCTGGTCCGATACCTACTTTAGTAGCGTCAGCACCAGCATTCTCAAGCTCACGAACCGCTTCCGGCGTACCGACATTACCAGCAATTACAAATGTCTCTGGAAGATGCTTTTTTAAATGCTTAATCATATTGATGACTGCATTGGAATGACCATGCGCGATGTCGATTGTTACGTAATCAGGGATAAGCTGGTCTGCAGCCAACTGTTCAACGAATCCGTACTCTTCCTCTTTTACACCGACGCTGATTGATGCGATTAAACCACGCGTATGCATATCTTTGATGAAGTCAGCGCGAGTTTCAGGATTGAAACGGTGCATGATGTAGAAATAACCGCTCTCTGCCAATTGGATGGCGATCTTTTCATCGATGATCGTCTGCATGTTTGCAGGGACGACGGGCAATGCAAATTTATGTTTACCAAACGTAACAGAAGTGTCACATTCTGAGCGACTATTGACAATACATTTAGCGGGGATCAATTGAATATCTTCATAATCAAATACTGTATCCATACATTACACTCCTAAAGGCGAATGATATTTTTTATTTCAATGTAAATGTTCGTACTTTTGTAATTTACATCATATTTGTCTTTTCGTCAACTCAAAAAGTAAGATATATTCCAACATAAGGGTGCTCGACAAGTATATAGATGATATGATTGAGCAAGGTTTTAAAATACGGAGAGGGAGATCGTTCTCGTTGAGGTTGTCATTAAAATATTTAATCGGGCTAGTGGCATTCTTATCAGTATTATTGACATTGACGGCTAGCATCATATCAGGATATCAGGCGGAACAGCAATCTTTGGTTGCGAGTACATTGGAGACAAATCGTGCGTATGCGTTGAAAATGGCTCAATCGACGGAGTCATATTTGGAGATGACGCTGCAATCATTGGAAGCAAGCGCTCAGCAAATTGCGCCTTTTATAGGTAAAGAAAATGTCGAAGAGAAATTATTATCCGAAGTGAGTCGGATGAAAAAACAGACGAACACATTCAATTCAGTATTAATTGTTGATAAAAATGGGGAAATTTTAGCTATATCGCCTGAGACTTTGGCTTTAAAAGGGAAAATGTTAAATTCGGAAGGCGGACAAGAAGCGCTAAAGAAGCGTGGCGCGTTCATCTCACAGCCCTATTTCGGACTGACGGGGCGCTTGATCATATTCCTGTCATTTCCGGTCTTTGATAGTGAAGGTGATTATCTCGGCCTTGTCGGGGGAACGGTTTATTTGAAAGAGGAAAATATTCTCCAAGAAGTATTGGGCGAACATTTTTACAAAGACGGTTCCTATGTATACGTTGTCGATGAAAGCGGGCGGATCATTTATCACCAAGATCCAGGCCGCGTAAATGATATCGTGTTGGAAAATGCCGTCGTCCAGCAATTAATAGCAGGCAAGAGCGGTTCGATGGAAGTGGTGAATACGAAAGGCGTTGATATGCTGGCGGGCTATGCGACGATTCCGATAGCTAATTGGGGCGTTGTGTCCCAGCGATCAAAGGAAGTCGCCCTAGCACCATCCGTCAATATGATAAGGGAAATGATTTGGAAAACAGCCCCAATGATACTCTTCTCACTCCTGATCGTCTTTTTGTTATCCAAACATATTGCACAGCCATTGACAAGGCTTGCTACTTTCGCAGAGTCCAGCACTGCTAGCAATCATGGAGGGAAAATCAATGACGTACACGCTTGGTATTACGAAGCAATCCAGTTGAAAAAAGCAATGAATTATAGTTTGAGTTTCTTTATTCAACAATCAACGATCGACCCATTGACTAAGCTGATGAACCGCAGGGCAATGGATGCATATTTAGAGAAATGGACAGAGCAAGGTCATCCTTTTGCTTTGCTCATCTTTGATATTGATAAGTTCAAGCGTGTCAATGATACATATGGACATGCGATGGGGGACGAAGTGTTAAAATACTTGGCAGCTTCTGTATTAGAAGTCGCCCGTAAAGAGGATGTATGCTGCCGCTTCGGCGGAGAGGAATTTGTCATGTTGTTGCCGAATACAAATCGGCATGAAGCTTACCAAATGGCAGAACAACTACGTAAAAAGCTGGAAAGTACAGTCAGTCCTTGTGGGGAAGTAGTGACGATTTCTATCGGGAGCGCGATATTCCCTGAAGATCGATCACGACCAGCGGAACTGTTGGAGTTGGCGGACCAATGCCTGTACGAAGCGAAACGGACAGGGCGAAACCGTACGATTGACTGTGCATCACTAACTATATGAAAGCATTAGGAGGGCACAATCATGCAATATTCGAAAACGAAAATGGAACAGCTCGTAAAAAACAATGCAGAGTTGACGCAACGGCTGAAACATATCATGAAGGAACATGAATTGGAAAAGAGTTTTGCCTTAAAGGCACTGTATCACGCTGAGGTGAAAGAAAGCGGCAGATTCATGAAGGACTATCAGGAGCTTTAATAGAAAGAGCGAAAGAACGGCAGCGTCCAGAGAGCGTTGTCGTTTTCTTGTAAGTTGGATGGGGAGTGGATGTAATGAAAGATGAGAGAATCGAACGTATTGTAGGCTGCATGGCAACCATCGTTGGGGATAATGAAGTACAGCGTACCCAGACGAAGCATCGGCTTGCACTAGTGGATGCATGGGGAATCCAAGAAGGAAGCCGAGTGCTTGAAATCGGCTGTGGTCAAGGGGATACGACCGCTGCCTTGGCGTATGCAGTAGGGGAAAAGGGGTTCGTACATGGAATCGATATTGCACCATCAACATATGGCGGGCCGATTACGCTCGGAGATGCACGAAGCCATTTGTTGAATTCACCGTTGGGCGATAGAGTGCAAATTGATTTTGAAGTAGATGTCCTTTCGGATGAAGTTGATTTTTCGCCAATGTCATTTGACTATATCGTCTTTTCGCATTGCGCGTTCTATTTACAATCGGAGGAAGAGTTTAAGGCTATTTTAATGAAGGCCCGCAAATGGGGAAAGCGGTTATGTTTTGCAGAATGGGATACGCGCATTCAAACGATAGAACAATATCCTCATCTTTTAGCTGTCCTTATCCAATCGCATTATGAATGCTTTAAAGAAGGCAGCCAATCGAACGTAAGGACTTTATTTACGCCTGCCGATAGCTTGCGGATTGCAAAGGAAGCCGGTTGGAAAATAGCACTGGACCAAATTATTCAATCGCCTGATTTGCAAGATGGTCAATGGGAAGTTGAGATGACACTGGGCGAATATGCAGGGGAAATCAATGATTTAGAAGTGCCGAATAAATTAAAAGCGCTTCTCCATTCTGAATTGGCGCTACTAAAAGAGGCGTATAGTAAGAAAACGATTCAACCGTTATTTGTATTCGCCTTCATTGGTGAATGATGCAAAGCTATTGTATAAAACCAGTGACACAGCGAATTGATGTGTCACTGGTTTTTTTATGCTAATAATATCAATTGTACTATTTTGAATTCTGCATCTACTTTGTTGATTAATATGTACATATATGATAAAAAATCTCCTTCAGTGATAAAATAGAAAATGTAAAACTTGTTCCTGAAAGGAGACAAGCAGATTGAGTATCCAACTAACACAAAATAAGATCATAGATCTGTGCGGCTCCGTTTCATTCAGACGGGGTGAGATGTTTAACCGTGCAGGAAAAGTGAACTTTATCCAATATAGAGACGACTATTGTGAAGCGACTGTTGCAGGGAAGGATGACTTCCATGTCACCGTCGACCTTTCAAATGGGAAGCTTCAAACGGAGTGCGATTGTCCGGTCTTGCCGTTTTATAAATATAAATGCCAGCATGTCGCGGCTGTTTTGATAGCGATAATGGAACGCGAAGGGACTGGGAGACCGGAAGTTGAGCCGGATTTGACGGAAGGGCTGCTATCTCTTTTTAACGGTCAACCTCGTACGAGCGGGCATCAGCTTCATTTCGAAAATAGGGAAGTGCTGGAGCTGCTGTTTACGGTAAAGCCCGTTGCCACGGGAAAACAACATATGCTCGGCATCGAGCTTGCAGTCGCAGGAATTCATGTGGAGGATATCCGACAGTTTTTGAAAGATGTTAATGAAGGTCAGGCAAGTCGGCTAACATCTGCATTCACTTTCGATTCCCAGCTTCATTGCTTCGTTATTGAAGCGGATGCCGTTCTGCAGCAACTTATCGGCCTTAATAATGAAGAGAGGGCGTTTCGGCACCATTCTGTCAGCCCCGCTACATTGCTCATTCCGCCATCCTTATGGAATAGACTTCTGCCGATTTTGAATGAAGCATCGGGTGTTGTATTGGAATGTGACGGTACAATAAGGGACTTTCACATAGCTGAAGAAACTTTGCCCATCAAATTTCATTTCGAAAAAAAGCCTGAAAAGGGACATACACTGACAATCGACGGGTTGGAACGTGTCCATGTTTTACAGTCTTATGAACTTGTTCTTTGCAACGGGCAATTATTTCAGTTGAGCGGTGAAGACTGCAAACGCCTCGCAGATCTCCAACAAATGATTGCAACGTCAGGAACCCGTCAGTTGCCGATTTCGAATGAGCAGATCGGCTTTTTCATCGAAAAGGTCGTCCCAGGTTTGCGGAGGATTGGCGAAGTCCATCTCGATGAAACTGTGCTGGATCAGCTTGTAAAATCACCGTTGAAGGCGAAATTATATATCGATCGGGTGAATAACCGATTGCTTGCGAGTCTCGAATTCCAATATGAACAGATCGTCATGAACCCTGTAACAGAAAGGGATTTGCCGGCAGGCTCCTTGCTAGTTCGCGACTTGGAAAAGGAAGAGGCAATTCTTCAGTTAATGGAAGAAAGTTCATTTGCAACGACTGATGAAGGTTATATAATACACAACGAAGAACTGGAATATGAATTTCTCCACCATATCCTCCCGAAGCTCCAAAAACTTGTTCAAGTGTATGCAACGACAGCGATTAGGAACCGGGTTTTCAGAGGAAGTGCGCGTCCGCGAATCCGGGTGAAGGCATATGAGGACCGAACGAATTGGCTTGAATTCAAATTCGATATGGATGGCATCCCCGATAAGCAAATACGAGAAATCCTTGAAGCGCTGGAGGAAAAACGGAAGTATTACCGTTTGCGGAATGGCGCTCTTCTTTCATTGGAAACAAAGGAATTTGAGGAAATCCAACGGTTTTTGAATGAAATTCCCGATGGTCTTGATGCCTTGGAGAAAGGGTTGAACATTACGATGGTGCGCGGAATCCGTTTCTTGGATGCAGTCGGCGACGATGAAATGTTTTCCGTCGAGGACTCCGCCCGTGAGTTTTTTGACCGTCTACTGAAGCCCGGCAATTACGCGGAAGTACCAGAGGCGTTGGAAACGGTATTGCGCGATTATCAAAAAATAGGTTTTCAATGGTTGAAAACGA
The DNA here is from genome assembly GCF_051966875.1 of Sporosarcina sp. SAFN-015. Lineage (GTDB taxonomy): Bacteria > Bacillota > Bacilli > Bacillales_A > Planococcaceae > Sporosarcina. The sequence goes on from NZ_JBQCKP010000002.1 coordinate 87,236, forward strand.
TCGCAGGCTTCGGCGTGGGGGGCGTGCTTGCGGATGATATGGGACTCGGCAAGACTTTGCAGAGCATTGCGTTCATCCAGTCAGTGCTTCCCGAAATTCGCGAGAAAAAACGGCAAGTCTTAATCGTCTGTCCCTCTTCCTTAACGTATAACTGGCTGAGTGAATTTCGGAAATTCACGCCTGACATTAACGCGGTGGTCATGGACGGGTCGAAAAAGGAGAGGGCAGAGAGGCAGAACGACGTGGAGAATAAGGATGTGTTGATAACGTCCTATCCGTTGATTCGCCGGGATATCCATTGGTTTGAGAAACAAGATTTCCTGACCATCTTTTTTGACGAAGCGCAGGAGTTCAAAAATCCGTTTACGCAAACGGCGCGAGCAGTGAAAAGATTGCAGGCGGATACACGTTTTGCATTAACCGGAACGCCGATCGAAAATTCAGAGGAAGAACTTTGGTCCATCTTTCACGTCATATTTCCTGAACTGTTCATGGGGTTGCAGGAGTTTAGTGAACTTACTCCAAAAGCGATATCCCGCCGCGTCCGCCCATTTTTGCTGCGGCGGATGAAAGAGGATGTCCTCGCAGAGTTGCCGAATAAGGTAGAAACGATGGAATCTGCGGAATTACTTCCTGAACAGAAAAAGCTTTATGCCGCCTATTTGGCAAAGCTTCGCCATGATACATTAAGACATTTGGATAAGGACACAATCCGACGGAATAAAATTAGAATCCTTGCAGGAATAACGCGGCTGCGGCAAATTTGTTGTCACCCGGCTTTGTTCGTAGATGGGTACAAAGGCAGTTCAGCGAAGTTTGAACAATTAAAGCAACTGATTCAAGAATCGAAGCTGGCAGGGAGAAGAGTATTGATCTTTTCGCAGTTCACAAAGATGCTCGGTATCATCGGCAAGGAGTTGGCAATGAACGGAACGCCATTCTTTTATTTGGACGGCCAAACGCCTTCTGAGGAACGATTGGAATTATGCAATCGATTCAATGCAGGAGAGCGCGATATTTTTCTCATTTCATTGAAAGCAGGAGGAGCCGGTCTCAATTTGACAGGTGCTGATACGGTCATTCTCTATGATCTTTGGTGGAATCCGGCTGTTGAAGAGCAAGCTGCAGACCGTGCTCACCGTATCGGTCAAAAGCAAACCGTTCAAGTGATCAAGCTCGTCGCACGCGGCACGATTGAAGAAAAAATGAATGATTTGCAAGAGAAGAAGAGGAATCTAATTGAGGAGATCATCGATTCGAAGGATGCTGCGAACACGACATTGACCGAGGATGACATACGCGAACTATTGGAAATATAGAAGTATAGTGGCAGTAAAGGCAACGGATACTGAAAGAAAAGGAGAGGGTCAATTGAGAGCAATTAAGATTTTATTGGGAACTGTCGTCGTGGTTGCCATCATCGGCTTCGGTGTGTACCATTTCGGAACGAAATACATCGCCGACGAAGTAATGGGCCAAGTCGCGGCTGAACTGGAATCGAGCGGTGATTTGGAGTCAATTAAACAAGAAGTCCAAAACGATCCCGAGTTACGCGCCTTCATTGAAGAAGGAAAAAACGTGGACAGCTCAAAGCTTCCTTTCCAAACGAAAGAGGAAGCGACTCGAGTTTTGATGAAAAAGTTCGATTTGAACGAACTCAACGAACTGCAGATCCAAGCGCGACAAGGGATGACTGCAGAAGAACAGCAAGCCCTTTTCAATAAAATCCAAAGCAGACTGACAGAAGAAGAGATGCTGGCATTAAAGGCTTTGGCTTATAAAGAGTTATTTAAGTGAAAAACCGCTTCAGTCTAGGGTGACTGGAGCGGTTTTTCGCTTGGAAAAGAGTTATCGGTCACTTGGCGTAAGTTATCGGTCATTTTCCGGCAGTTATCGGTCACTTTCACAAAGTTATCGTCATTTTGTTACTTTAGACCTAAACGAATCAAGAAGTCCTCTCACAAATTCAAGGTTCGCCATGTAAACTCTTCCCCTTCTTTCTCCCTCAAAAGGAAGTCTTGTTCGTCTTAGAATCCGTTTCATCTTTTGTTCATCAGACAGTCGTAAAAATTGCCTGGCTGTCTTATTAGTAATGCGATAATCCACCAACATAAAATAATCTAATAGAGCACTGACATGGGCGAGGGAGTCAACATTCCTGCAACTCGGACAACCCCAACCATTTTGTATCGACTGCATGCCATGGAAACCGCAATTCACACAGTGGACTCCCGATATAAGTTCGGATGGCTGGATTCCAAATCGACTTGAAAGTGGGAACGGATCAAATTCACGGTGGGCATTGCTAAGTTTCTCCGCAATGTCTTGGAGTTGACAGGATTGAGTTGCTGGGTGAAATGAATGTAGTCTACGTAGAAAAATAGGGATTTCAAGAGGGAAAAGGAGTGTCAAATCTTGCCGATGATTCAAAAATTGCTGTTGCGGTCGGGGGAAAACCGCTGCTAGATGAATGGGAATAGAAATCTGTTGTGCATGAAACCAGTCTTCCAGTAGCATTTTATTTCGCTCCAGTTGGACGGATGGACATTCAAACGCATCAACTTGTCCATTTTCAAGTGTTCGAGTAAGTTGATTTTGCGTTTCGGGGAAACTGATTCGGCCGGCTATATTTTTCATTTCCAAAATGACCGCTCCTTGTTGGAAAAGAAAAAGTGTATCTATTTGGAATTTGCCGGTGGATTGAAGATTTAAGTCATGGAAGATGTAATGCTCGAAAGGGAATTGATATTGTCGAAAAACATTAGCCAGTATTTGTTCTCCATTTTCACCAGCCTTGGTCTTCCGCAGCTCGTTTTCAATGTCCGCATAGCGGGGATGATGCTCCGGCAACCTTCGTAGCAATGCTTCCAGCCCGATTGCCTTTAATGAATTCATTTTTTCCTTTACAATCAATGCACATCGCCTCCGTTGTAATAGTGTGACTTTTATTCTACCATGAAAAACTAATAACTTCATATAATACTGTTGGGCACAATTTATCTGTCATTTCCCGAAAGTTATCGGTCACTTTAAGGTAATTATCGATCAATCAGTACGAGTTATCGATCACTTATTGAAAGTTATCGGTCAATTTCACAAAGTTATCGTCATTTCATGACTTCCGACCTAAGAAAGTTATTGAAAGAACCCTTTAGGAGAGAGGATAAAATATAGTTTATTTAAATATATGAAACTAAAACCATGGTTTGGCAATTAGTGCTTCCCGCATATTTCGAAATAGTAGAATTTCATTTACTCTTAAATGTAAATTACCCAATTATGGAAGGAGTGTTTTACTATGAAAGGCATTCAACGGATATTTTGTATTGCTGCAGCCTTTGTTTTCCTTTTCGGAATGGCGGGCAATGCGTCTGCGGCAAACAAGAAGATTTTTGACCAAGTGAGAAATGAGTATGCGTCCTATGAAAAGAAAACGACGAACGCTTATGAGACATACCGTGAGAAGACAAAAAAGGCGTATGAAGCCTACCGTGATAAAGAACAGGCTTCTTTTGAAACTTTCGGCAAGCAGACGGATGCCGATTTGACGAAACTGACGAAGTTGTTAAGTGAAGATTACAACCAGCTCCAATCCCAATATGGCGGGAACAAAGATTTTGCTGAAAAGCTTCGAAAGTATAACAGCCAAATCAGTCCAACGTCGCTCGGCAGCCCGATGCAAAGATACGCGCAAAGCGTCAACCCGAATTATTTAGGGAGTCTCATGATGCACTATAAAAACGCCGTCAACGAACATTATTTAGGTGGGCCGATGACCGCTTACAAAAACGCGGTAAATGAACACTATCTTGGCGGGCCGATGACCGCCTATAAAAACACGGTGAATGAAAATTACTTAGGCGGTCCAATGACGAAGCTCAAAAACAATAGTCGTGACAGCTATTTAGGTGGGATTATGCAACAGCATAAAAGAGGTAAACTATCTCAAAAAGAAGCGCTGAAGCAATGGAAAGCAATGTTTCAAAAGGAACGCAAGCAAATCCAATCAGATATATCGAAGTCAAATAAAGATATTAGCCGGGTAATTGACTCAACGACTGATAAAATCCTTTCACAAAAATCCAAAACGGTGAATGGCATCCTCGAGCAACGCGAGAAATCACTTAAAGCCGTTTCAGACATGCGAGCTGAGTATTTCGGGGAAGGCATCACCTTTGAAACGCTCATTCCTGACTTAGGCGAGAACCAAGTGATGGTTGATGGGACATGGCTTGCGCTTCATCAACCGCCAGTCCTGCAAAATGGAGAAGTCCTCGTTCCGTTGCGAGCAATCTTTGAGGCAATCAATCCAGGAGTGAAATTGCAGAAAAAAGGCGACGTCATAACAATAGCTAAACCATCTGTGAAAATGACAATTGGTTCGAAGAAAGCGACAGTGAATGGAAAGGACATAACGCTTTCAACGGCCCCGACCGTAGTAAACGGTCAAACGATGATTCCACTCCAATTGGTGGATGCGTCATTTAGTAATTCGATACAGTGGGATCCCAAGGTGAAGACGGTATTTATTGACTGAAATAGAAATGGAAAACACCCAGAGAATCCGGTCTCTGGGTGTTTCCATATAGTATTTAGTTGATAGATCCGTAGAAGATTTGTCCGCCTCTTGTGTCGATAACTTTCAACATGTTCGTGCGTTTCATGAAGATGGATTTATACTGCACGCGTCCGTTTTGGTCCTTCAACGTGATGACGCGTTTGCTAGCATTGTCTTCGACAACTTGTAAGTTTATGCTGCTCACATTTACAACAGAAGAAAGCTTCGCATATTCAGCGAGTGTGCTGTTTTGTTCTGCAACCGGCTTGCTCTCAGGCTTCGTTGGTTCTGTTGCTGTTTCAGCTGCCTCTACAGTACCGAAGAAGATTTCGCCTCCGCGGAAGTCGATGAGTTTCAAGCTGTTTGTGTCTTTAACAAAGATGGATTTGTATTTGCCTTGTCCACGTGCGTCTCGGAACAAGACGATGCGTTTATAGTTATTGTCTTCCGTCACTTTTGCGGTAAGCCCAGTTACATCGATTTTGGAAGCGATTGTTTCATATTCAGGAAGTTGCTTCAGTTCATCTGCTGTAATGTTTAATTGGTATCTTGCTTCATGGTTTTTGTAAGAAGTTTCATATTTTGAGATAGCCGCCTCAGCTTTATCTGCGTGTAGGACGTTTGCTGCTCCGAAACCACCTGTAGTAAGTAGTGCTGCGCTCAATGTAGTTGCAAAAAGTTTTTTCATGTTTTTTCTCTCCTTTGTTTTGGTATGGCTTTATCTTACCCTCGCTTTTTTAAAGGACTCTGTGAAATTTATGAGAAATTGGTGAGAATTTCCGACAAGAGCGAAATAAACATCGCATAAAAAAGCGCCCAGAGATTGGCATCTCTGGGCGTATCCTATTTATCTCCGTATTCTAACTGCTTCTCAATCTTTCCATCATCTCCATGAATATAAACCATCGTTCCTGCTTCCTCGGCCATCCGTTTTGCTTCATCGACCGCGTCATCTCGAGAACCTGCTGTATAGGCTGGTTCATCGTTGCCTTCCTTTTTCACAGCCCAACCATCTTCATCATGGGGGACGACGTGGAATCTTGCGTCGTCCGTTCCTGCACGATCCTCAAAATATTCATCTTGGTCACGTTTCTTATCATTTGCCATGCAATAACCTCCTTCACTGAAATCTCTCAGTCTTGTACCTCTCCATTACCCTGTTGGATGGAATCAAAACAGCAGCAAATCATAGAATAGTATGTACGAATACATATCGTGAATTTATCGATTTCCCCTTATAATTAGTTTGAAGGATATGAGGAGGAAAACAATGTTAACGACTGAACAGCTACAGAAAATCGAAAACTTGCAAGAAGAATGCGAGACAAACGACGGTATTTTATTGAAATTAAATTGGGATATGCTACGCCAACGTAAAAATCAGTCTATGGACTTTTATCATTACATGGACGGCGAGCTAGTTGCATATTTGGCCCTTTACGGATTTGGCTCAACTGTTGAAGTATGCGGAATTGTAAAGCCTGCCGAACGAAGGAAAAAGTACTTTTCAACTTTATGGAAACAGGCATTGCAAGTCATCAAGGAAAAGGGATATAAAAAAATTCTTTTGAATGCTCCTTCCACTTCTGAGTCGGCCAAGAGATGGCTTGAGAATCAACCATGTACCTATGATTTTTCTGAATATCAAATGGTATGGGAACAGCAGTCTATGGAAGAAGGTAGAGGTATCCAATTAAGGCAATCCACCGAGGATGATGCCCCGTTTGAAATTGAATTGGATATGTTAGGATTCGGCATGTCGCTGGAAGACGCTACAATTCATAAACAAGAAGTGAAAAATTATCCGAATGACGCGCATTACATTATTGAAGTGGATGGCAAGAGAGTAGGCAAGATCCGAGTAAGCCGAAATGATGGCGAGTCTTATATATATGGTTTTGTCGTTCATCCCGACTTTCAAGGAAGGGGTTATGGCCGTCAAGCATTGCAAGCGGTCGTCCGGATGGAACAGCCGTCAGGCAACCCGATTAAACTTGAAGTGGAAGCGAAAAATCGCAATGCCCTCCGTCTATATGAGTCAATTGGATTTCGAACGGTCCAAGGACAGGATTATTATCTTTGGGATGAATTTGAGGGAGGCCACGATGCATAGGAATTTCCTCAGCCTGAGTGAAAACGCTTGTCAGTCTAGACGCGAATAGAACTAAAGTTCATGAGTGGACGAGCGAGACAAGCAACAACGGATGCGAGCGTTTGTCAACAGGCTGGAAGTTCGGCTATTAGCCGGACTTTTTTTATATTGAGGAAGTCTTTCTTTACAAACCCTGAATTTGCTGATAGAATTTAATAGTTACTTAACCTAACTAATTATATTCGCAAAGGAGGCGGCAACAATCGAAACGCTTCAACAAAACTTTTTTGGGCACTATAGTAAACTCTACCGCCCGTTGCTCAATGAAGTAAACGCAAAACTGGCCAAGTACGGATTGTTTAATTCTCAATGGGCGATCATGAAAATGCTCAAGCAAGAAGGTGCGATGACGCCTGCAGAAATTGCACTTCGACAGCAAGTGGAAAAGCCGAGCATCACGAAGATTCTCCAACGCCTCGGGGAATTGGGGTATGTGGAATCGACGCCGGGACAAGATAAGAGAGAGAAATGGATTCGGCTGACAAGTTCAGGGGAATCCGTTTGCAGTGACATAATGGAGCAACTTGCATCTCTATACGAAGACCTTCTAAAAGGTTTATCGAAAGAAGAATTGGAAATGGCTATAAGCGTATTGGCGCGCGCCCACCAAAATTTAACATCATGAAAGAGTGAAAATATGCAAGAACAAAAACTATGGACAAAGGACTTCATAACGATATCAATTATCAATTTCATCCTCATGCTTGCCATGTATTTATTATTAGTCACCATTGCGCCGTTCGCGGTTGAGCAATATGGAGCTTCGACAAGCATGGCAGGGCTTGTTTCGGGAATATTCATCATCGGAACATTGATCGCACGGATTTTTTCAGGAGGCTTGATTGGAAAAGTCGGCGGCAAGAGAATGCTGTTCATCGGTCTTCTCGTGTCCACGATTGCAACCGCCTTTTATTTCGGATCAGCGAATATGCCGTTGCTCCTTGCAAACCGGCTATTTCACGGAATCGGACTTGGAATTGCGTCTACTGCGACTGGCACGATGATTGCACAAGCAATCCCAGCGTCGAGGAGAGGAGAAGGGATTGGCTATTTTAGCATGAGCACTGTAATGGCGACAGCCATCGGGCCATTTTTCGGTATTTTCATGAGCCAGCATTATCCGTTCCGTATGCTGTTCGTCCTCTGCCTCGCATTAAGCATCGTAACGCTGGTCATGTTCTTCTTCGTCAATGAAACCGTGAAGCCGACTGCTTTGAACAAGCCGGTAGTAGCGAAAAAACGGATTGACTTATCCAATTTCATTGAAAAGAAAGCATTGCCGATTTCCATCATTACGTTATTCGTAGCGCTCGCCTATTCAGGAGTACTGTCATTTATATCGTTTTACGCGAAGGAGATTAACCTCGTTCAAGTTGCAAGCTTCTTTTTCCTCGTCTATGCAATCGTCGTATTGCTGTCCCGTCCATTTTCTGGAAAGCTATTAGATGTAAAAGGAGCGAAGTTTGTTGTCATTCCTTCGCTCGTACTCTTCGCGCTCGGCATGATCTTGTTGAGCCAGACGCATAGCGGCATCATGCTCCTTGCGGCAGGTGCCATCTTCGGACTAGGCTACGGGAATTTCCAATCATGCGCCCAAGCGATCGCCTTAAAAGGAATTTCCGTTGAACGGCTCGGCATCGCCACCTCTACGTTCTATATCTTCCTCGATTCCGGACTCGGATTTGGGCCGTACTTTTTAGGCGTTGTCGTTCCAAGCCTCGGCTATCGGGGGATGTATGAAGTGTTGACGCTTGTCATTGTGCTATCCCTTGTTGCGTTCGTGTACCTGTTCCGTAAAAGAAAAACGTTGGCTACTGCATAAATAGAAAGGCTTTGGATGCCCTAACGGAATCCAAAGCCTTTTTTATCCCACAACAATTTCACTCATCAACGCATGCACATTATCTTCCGTATCTTTGAAAAATGCCATCCACGTTTCCGTTTGTCCCATCTTTGCGACCATATGCGGTTCATCGATGAAAACGATGTCTTTTTCCTTGTACTCTTCATAGGCCTGTTGAATATCTTCCACGTGAAAATAAAGGACGGAGCTTGAATGGGCGAACTCCTCTTTTTCAGGAAGGCTTATGAAGAGGCGTACGCCGTTGCAATCAAAAAACGCCATTGTTTCCGTTGTGAATAAAAGCTGCAAACCTAAACGGTCTTTGTAAAATGCGGTAGCCCGCTCAATATCAGTTGCAGGCAAAGCAACTTGCCCGATTTTCGTAATTGTCCCCATGTAACATCTCTCCCTTTTTGTCTATTTCTTTCATCATACATAACTGTTAAACGGATTTCTTATCCAAAATCACCTTTTTACGATAATGGAGCGGTGACATACCTATATGTTGCTTAAACATTTTGCTGAATGAAACAGGATTGGAAAATCCAATTTCAAATGCGATATCCGTCATATTGAGTTCGAAATTTGCCAACAGCTTTTTTGCTTTTTCGATCCGCAACTCCGAAATATGCTGGTGTGGAGTCCTTCCGAACACTTGCGCATAAGTGCGCAATAAATGATTTGGTGACAAACAGGCAGCTTTTGCAATATCCGCTAATTGTAGAGGCTCTGCAAAAAATGCGCGGATATATTCGTGGGCTGTTGTTACGCGTTGGAACAATTCTTCACGCGTCGATCTGCGCAAAGCCTGTAGCGCTTCAACTTCACGGAAAGTCGTTAACTGTTCCATTATCAAGGATTCCATAATTCGATGGAATTGCTCGTCATGCCAACAAGCATCCGATTGTTTGTGATGTTTTTTAAACGTATTGATTTGCGCAGCTAAAGAAGAGCTAATTTCATATGTTCTTTCAAAAAAGTAGAGGGGGTCCGCCTTTTCAAAGGGATCAGTCAGAAGTTCATTCGTCGAGGCATCCATTGTCCGATAGATGTCTTCTGCGAATCCATCACCGAAAAACATGCAAAATGATTCCACAACCTGTTTCTCTTCAATTCCGATAGTATACGGTCCTTCATTCAAAAGAAGATATCGGTTTTCTTCAACCGCAAAGAAACCCCTATCCGTCTTGTAAAGGGCTCTGCCATTCGAGAATGTCTTTATGGAAAGCTGTCCGATGCCTTCCCAGTAGAATTCGTTGCTTTTTGCATGCAAAATAAAATTGGATGAATCTTTTACTTCCATTCCCTCACCTCTGTATTATCTGACTAATCAAAAGTATACCACTTTCATACTTTGTCTAATAGCTTGATTGGGGCAAGAGGAATGAAAAGGCTATCGCAGAAAAAATCTACTTTCGCGATAGCCCAAAAATATTGCTGTCTCAATCTTGAATTGTCACTGGCCGTATATATCGTACAAGGTAGCCGTGTTTGGGAGATCCAATAAAGCTGATTAGAAATACTACACCAGTTGCAAATGCCATGGATCCCGATATGGATGTATCAATCCAGACGGCAATATAGTAACCGCCGATTGCAGAAATGACACCGAATAGGGCGCTCAGGCACATCATTACAGACAGTCGTTCGGTCCAAAGATAAGCCGCAGCGGCAGGGGTAATGAGCATTGCCACAACCATGATGGCGCCGACTGCGTCAAATGATGCGACGGTCGTAATCGACACGAGTGTCATGAATACATAATGCATGAGCATGACTGGAATGCCAAGGCTTGCTGCTAGCGCGGCATCGAACGTCGTAATTTTCCACTCTTTATAGAAAGCGACTACCATGACGAGCACAATCGCCAATACAATGAGCAGTATGAATGTAGCCTGAGGCATTTCGCCAATCAACGGGACATCCATCGTATTCCACGGAACGAATGTGATTTCTCCCATTAATGCGTGTTGCACGTCTAAGTGGACATTTCCGGTCTTTGTTGCAATTAAAATAACGCCAATTGCAAACAACGTCGTAAATACGACCCCGATGGAAGCGTCTTGCTGTACGCCGAGCGAATGAAGCAACTGCACCAAAACGGCTGTCAGCAAACCCGCGATAATCGCGCCGATCAACATATGCACGCCGCTTAACTCTCGCGTGATCAAATATGCCATGACGATGCCTAATAGGACTGTATGACTGATGGCATCGGCCATCATCGCCATCTTTCTGAGGATAAGGAAGACGCCAATAATTCCACAGGACAGCCCCACTAAGGAGGCGGTAAGTAAAATCCAACCTTCATAACTCAATTTATTTACCCTCCTTCACAGTTTGGCGAGCCATGGAGCGATTTCCCACTTCATGGTATTTGCGTTGCATCCTTAGTTGGATTGCGCGGATCAACAACCCTCGTTGCGCTCCGAAAACGATTGAAATGGTAAATATGGCAGCGGATGCGATGACGATGAACGGACCAGTTGGCCATCCTTTTCCCATTGTGCTCAGCAACGTCCCAATCATGCCCGAGCTACCGCCAAAAATAGCTGAAAGAACGAGCATCTGTTTGAATGAATGTGTCCAGTAATGTGCGCTCACTACCGGAATGATAAGCAATGCCGCCATTAGAATGACACCTACCGCTTGGATGCCGATGACAATGACGAGAACGAGCATGGACAGATAGGCACCGTTCATGAACCGTGTTGAAAGACCGAGCCCCTTAGCAAAATTTGCATCGAACAGGAACAGCTTCCATTCTTTGAATCCGACAATGATGACCCCTATAATAATTAAAGCGACAATTAACATTGTATAGACATCGGTTCGAACCATGGAAGCCGCTTGCCCGAAAATGAAATTATCAAGACCGGCTTGGTTGCCGCCTCCTTTCCGGCTGACAACCGTCAGAAGCATGACGCCCAAACCGAAGAAAACGGATAGGATGATTCCCATCGCTGCATCTTCCTTCACCCGGCTGGACGAGCGGATCCAGTGGATGAGCCATGCACCGATGAATGAGCTGATGGCTGCACCGATAATCATGAGTGGTAAACTTTTGTAACCCAAAATGGAAAAAGCAATGACGACACCTGGCAAAGCTGCGTGTGATAATGCGTCACTCATAAGGCTTTGCCGCTTCCAATAGGCAAGGCAGCCAATCATTCCGGATGCCGTCCCTAATATCAATGTGCTAAGTAGGACCCACTGCGCATTTGGAGATAAAAAGACATCGAACATGTCACTGGGCCTCCTTCATCCAGCGTAATGACCCGCCATATGTTCTCTGTACATTCTCCTTCGTAAAGACTTCCTCCGTTTTCCCGTATTTGATAATTGTTTTATTCAGCAGCATGACATGGTCGAAGTAATCTTCCACCGTCAATAAATCATGATGAACGACCATGACTGTTTTCCCGGCGCACTTTAACCGTTTCAATGTTGTCATGATAGCCGTTTCCGTAGCAGCATCTACGCCGACTAGCGGCTCATCCATGAAGTAGAGATCCGCATTTTGGACAAGCGCTCGTGCTAAGAAAACACGCTGTTGCTGCCCTCCTGATAATTGGCTGATCTGTCGATCGGCATAATCCGCCATCCCCATTTGAGCGAGCGATTCCAGAGCGAGCTCCTTGTCGTGCTTTGAAGGCCATTTAAACCATCCAACCTTACCGTACAAACCCATTAGCACGACATCCAATGCGTTCGTCGGGAAGTCCCAATCGACTGAGCCTCTTTGAGGAACGTAGCCAATTCGTGATTTCGCCTTCGCGAGGGTGGAACCGAAAAATGACACATCTCCTGAAAGTGCCGGATGTAGATTCAGCATCACTTTTAGCAAAGTGGATTTCCCGGCGCCATTCGGTCCGACAATTCCGGTCAATGAGCCAGGTTGAACGTCGAAGTTCACATCATAAAGCACTTTGTTTTTCCGGTACGATGCAGAAAGGTTTTTAACCGTAAGTACAGACATTTAGTTCCCCTCCCCTAAGAGTGCCTTGTGGATCGTATTTACATTATGTTTATACATGCCGAGATACGTCCCCTCTTCCGTACCCGCGTCTCCCATAGCGTCAGAGTACAGCTCGCCGCCCAACTTCACATCTAACCCTTGTTTTCCGGCTCCTTCGATTACAGCTTTGATGGAGTTCTGGTTAATGCTGCTTTCAACGAAAACAGCGGGAATTTTATATTCCATCAGTATATTGATTGTATCGTCGATATCCGTAATCCCAATTTCATCTTCCGTACTCAATCCTTGCAAACCGACTACTTCAATATTGTACGCTCGACCGAAATAACCAAAGGCGTCATGAGCCGTTACCAATACACGCTTACCTTCTGGAATTTGTGCAAGTTTATCTTTTGATTCTGCAAGGAGCTCATCAAGCATTTTAAAATAGGACTCCTTGTTAGCGTCAAATTCATCGGCATATTCCGGAGCAAATTTCTTCAACTCTTCAGTAGCGGCTTCGAGAGAGGTTTTCCATAATTCGATATCAAACCAAACATGTGGATCAATGGCACCATCTTCATCTGTTAATAACTTTTCTGTTGGAATGGATTCAGAAATGCCGAGCACAGGCTTTTTGCTGCCGATTCTCGTAAATGCTTCTGTCATATTCCCTTCAAGATTGAGTCCGCTATAGAAGACAATATCACTGCCCTCCAATTTCTTTATATCACCCTGAGTCGCTTTGTATAAATGGGGATCGACACCAGGCCCCATTAAACTTTCCACCGCAACATGATCGCCGCCGATGATGGATATCGGTTCAGCAATTTGTGCGATTGTCGTAACGACATTGATTTTCCCATCTGCATTGCCATCGTCTTTCTCTCCGTTGGAACATGCGGCGAAAACTAGAAGGGATAATAATAGTCCAGCAAGTACGATGCCTTTTCTCAATTTCCTCAATTCAAATTCCTCCTGTACAGGTAATGTAAATGAACAATAAAGTTTCCCTTGCGCAACATTTTGGATAAAAAAAATGAATTCACTCGGAAACTTCTAACCATCCCTCTTCAAAAAAGGTCTCATAGAAATAGTATTCACATATGCTCACAAAGTTTCCCGAGGGAAACTATTTCTCTGTTAAAAATAATTCAAAGCTCTATGTTTGTCAATACCTTTATTCGAAACTATTTATTTATCCGAAAATTATTCAGATGAAGTGTAGAACTAAACAAACTACATCAAAAGTCTGAGAGAGAATCCGACTGGGGCTCGTTATAGGAGTTGGGAAAAGTTGTTAAGCTAATGATCAATGGTGCTGGAAGGAAAGGGGAATGGTTGTGAAAGTATTGGAGTTTATCGTAAAAAAGAAGGTGTTGGTCGGTTTATTGACCGTATTGGTTGTAGCTTTGGGGAGTTTTGCAGTAGTGAAACTGGATAAAGAAATTATGCCTTCGGTTGGAATGGATGGCGCATATATAATGATCGACGCAGGGGATATGGCAGCGATTGACGTGGAACAAACTATAACGTCGCCTCTCGAACAGAGTCTGGAAGGAATCGAAGGTGTTGAGGAGATCAGGTCGACAACGGCGGTTGGAAGCAGCGCCATCGATATAACGATTGCCAGAGGACAAAGTGAAAAGGTTATGAAAGAAATAGAGACGGCGGTGAATGAAACAAAAGCCGAGCATCCTGAAATACGTGAAGCTATGGCAAGTCAATATGGCGTAAGGCAAGGCTACGAGTTTTTCATGGATCTATCGGGCGATGATCTTCAAACGATGACCGCATTCGCTAAGGATGTGCTTGAACCGAGGCTTGAAAGCTTAAAGGAGGTTCAAGATGTCAATCTGTCTGGTGTGTCGGAGCAGGAAGTTTCCATTGCGTTCAATCGAGATGAAATGAAAAAGCATGGATTGGATATAACGCAAGTCGCGGGGTTCATTGCACAAGCAAATTCGGAAGCGACACTTGGCGAATTGCAGGATGGCGAGAACGGATCACTCCTTCGTTGGAATTCGAAACTTGCGGATATTGACGGAGTGAAGCGTATTGAAATTCCAACAGGGGAAAGGTTTATCCAGCTGAAAGACATTGCCAATGTGACAGTAGAGACTCGTGGACAGTCATCATTCGTATGGAAAAACGGGACGAAGGAATTGGTGTTCATTCAAGTGGGGCGGGCAGCAAATGTCACGCAGATTGATATGGCAAAAGCCGTCCGTGAAGAGATTCAGAAAATACGCGAGGAAGGACTTGTGGAAGGCTTTACGTTAAATGAAATGGTAGCGCAGGCAGATATCGTACAGGAATCGATCGACGGAGTGGTCGTCAATATACTGATTGGCAGCGCAGTGGCGATTGCGATTCTGCTTTTATTCCTCAGAAATATCCGCGCTACGCTCATTATTGCGGTTTCCATCCCAACTTCGGTGTTGCTGACCTTTTTGACAGTATACGTGCTCGGATACAGTCTCAATATGCTGACGCTTATCGGTCTAGGTCTCGGTGTCGGAATGATGGTGGACTCATCGATCGTCATTTTGGAATCGATTTACCGGAAACGGGAGCTTGGGCTCACTAAGTTTGAAGCGGTGCTTGCGGGAACGAAGGAGGTGGCGGGTGCTGTTTTCGCCTCGATGCTGACGACGATCGTCGTATTCTTGCCGATCGGTTTTATTGGCGGCGGGCTTGGCGAGTTCATGGTCATCCTTGCGATTGTAGTGGCGATTACATTGATCAGCTCAGTGCTCGTCGCATTTACGCTCATACCTGCGCTTTCTGAGAATTTTCTTCGTTACCGGGGCATCCGTGACGCCAGGAAAGAGAGCCGTTTCAGCAAAGGGTACAATTTGATCGTTTCGTGGATTGTTGCGAAAAGGCGTCGGTGTCTTCTCGTCGTCGCCCTCTTTTTCGGACTGTTTGGCGGTTCACTTTTCCTTGTGAATAAAATCCCGATGACCGTCATGCCGGACGTCTTTAATCGGTATAGTGAAATCGTTGTAGCATTGGAAACAGGGGTGGAGCGTGCTGAAAAAGAGCGGCTGGCAAAACTGATGAATGATAAGATGTCAGAAGTTATAGATGTCGAGTCAAGTTATGTTTTGGAAGGCAGTGGGAATGAGTTGTTTGTCATTGTCAATATGACAAAAGATGATGACATTACTCTTGAGCAAAAGGAAGTGAATGAACAGATTTTGCGATCACTTCGTGAATTCCAAGACACCGAACCGATACGAACTGTGCAAGTAGCTATGTCCGAAATTAGTGGTGCGCCCGTACAAGTGATGGTCAAAGGAGAAGAATTTGGCCAGATGCAGGCAATTGCAGAAGACTTTATGAAAGAGCTTGGTAAAGTTGAAGGAATCGTAGGTGTGACAAATTCGATGGAGCGCACTTCCGAGGAAAAGGCGATTGTGTTAAAAGAGAAAGCGATTATGGATGCAGGCTTAACACAAATGCAGGTTAGACAATTCATCGAACAGGCTTTCATTACTATGCCTGTAGGTCAAATGGCGCTCGGTGGAGAGAGTGTGCCGCTCATTGTCAGCTGGAATCCAAAAACGGATTCCACTCAAGGGCTGCTTGACTTGGAAATACCGACGATGGAAGGCGATCAGAAGTTATCAATGTTCATCTACTTGGAAACTGTTCGTACGCCAAATGAAATCACGCATATTGGCAAGGAACGATTCATTTCTGTTTCCGCGGATATTGAAGGTAGAGATTTAGGTGCGATCAATCGCGACGTGCAAAAAGTCATTAAGGATTTTGATACGCCGGCAGGCTATGCAATTGATGTCGCCGGTGATATCGAGCAGCAACAGCAGCTGATGATGGAAATGATTTTAGTGTTAAGCATCGCACTGTTCCTCGTCTACTTTGTGATGGCTGTGCAATTCAATCATTTAGGGCATCCGCTTATCGTCATGTCTGTCATTCCGATGGCGATTATCGGTGTCATTATCGGATTGTTCGTGACGCAAATGGAATTGAATCTATTGTCCGGGATGGGTGTCATCATGCTCATCGGTATCGTTTTGAACAACGCGATTCTCTTAATTGACCGGACGAACCAGCTCCGTAAAGAAGGGATGTCCATGGAGGATGCATTAGTTGAAGCGGGCAGAAACCGTATACGGCCGATTTTTATGACGACATTGACGACGGTAGGCGGAATGCTGCCGCTTGCACTTGCTTCCGGAGCATCGGGCAATTACCAAGCGCCGCTCGCCACGGTATTGATTTCGGGATTGCTGTTTGCGACGTTCATCACATTGCTGCTCATTCCATCGGTTTATCGTCTGTTTACGAAGTCTGAGAAAGTGGTAAAAGTGGCAACCTCTAAACGTAAAAAGCGTGTAACGACACGGGTAGTTGACCCTGTGAAATGAAATAGAGGAAGTCAGAAACGTATAAAGTGTGCTAAACGACTCAACTTTCGCACCGGGAAATTCGCTGTAAATCCTTGAACTTTCACGGTTAGATCTGAAAATAAAATGTGTGAAGACGATGGTCGTGTGGCCAATAAGGCTCTGCTCTCTTGGGAACACCGAAATGAAGCGGATTCCCAGACACTTGGAGGGATGTTTTATGAACTATGTGATGAAATTGACGACCTTGACTGGGCATGCGCATTGCAGGAATTGGTCGGGTTTCTTGAAGATGCCCTTAAGAAGACAGAAAGCGAACCAGAAGCCTGATCCAAAAACAAGTCATGCATTGGATTGAAGGATTGCCTTTATATCAGGGCTTATTTGCGGATTCACTCTGCGAAAGTTGAGTAAACGAGCATAAATCGAGCCAAGCAAGCATAAATCGAATTATTTACTCATAAAACCCAGAAAAACGCATAAATCAATTTAAACACGCATAACTACCTTCACACGATCTTCATCATATATGGAGATCGTGTTTTTTCGCTTGTCATCTCACAAAGAAGACAGCTACAATGAGGCGATGAAGAAAGGGAGTGAATTCATTGAATGAAAAGGAGTATGACAACCTTCTTCGGATAAAAACAGCTGGAACGCTTGAGTTGTTAAGCCAGTCAGCCCATTATAACCGCTATGAAGCAACACCTTACGAAGCGTTGGATGAGCTGTTCAAAACGTATGAGCTGCATCAGTCGGACGGTTTTGTCGATTTCGGCTGCGGTAAGGCACGCGTGTCATTTTACGTCCATCATCGCTTTGGCGCATCGGTGACAGGGATCGAGATGAATGGGCAGCTTTATCAGGACGCGCTTGAAAACTTGGCAAGATACCGACGTAAAGCGAAGCACCGCGGCGGGGCAATCCGTTTTGAACGATGTTTCGCAGAAATGTATGAAATTGATCCGTCGGAGAATACATTTTATTTCTTTAATCCATTTTCCATCCAAATATTTATGACCGTCATCAGTAACATTTTGTTGTCTGTCGAACGGGAAGCTCGCCCCATCGACGTCATCCTTTATTACCCGACAGCCGAATATGTGCAATATATGGACAATCAGACGCCATTTAAGCTTTGGAAGGAAATTAAAATCGTTAGTCTTTATGATAAAAATGAAAATGAACGATTTTTAATCTACCGATTGGATGAGTAAGGTAGTTATCGTTCATTTCCTAGAGGATATCAATCATTTCGCGGTGGATATCGATCAATTCGAAGGAGTTATCAATCATTTCCCGGCATATAGTAATCATTTCCCAGGATATATGGTCATTTTGTGACCTAAGGCCTAATTGGTTAAAGACATTCGGCGTGACAGGTTTGGTCATTTGCGATAAAAACGACCGCGGAAGAGAATAAGTATTATCCCATGCCTGTCGCGCCGTATGCACTTACAAATCAATCACAACAAATGCATCGCTGCCTCCGCTTCATGCCATAGAACAGGGTATCCTTTCCCTTTCGCGCAAAAGATTGACGTGGATGTGTATTCCGGGTCGGCGTCTTTGTTGTAGCCGATTGCCTCGATCACTTCCTCCGTATTATGGCATTCGTCATAGCCACCAAATTGCAAAGTGAGCGCGCCTTTGCCGTTCGTGAACGATGCAAAGACGGTGCTATAATTCATGAAAGTTGCGACTGGGACGTGTCCAGTCACGATAGTATTTTCGCCAATCGTTTCGGGCGGTGCAAAACTTCCGGATGCTTGCTGGATATCGGATAGGACGCGGCCGATATGGTCCATCCCAACTTTTATTTTGAAGTCATAAACCGGCTCGAGCAGGACGTTTTCCGCTTTCTCCAACCCTTGCCGCAATGCGCGGAATGTCGCTTCCCTGAAGTCTCCGCCGGACGTATGCTCAATATGTCCTTTTCCTGTCAGCAAAGTGATTTTCACATCGGTCAGCGTCGATCCAGTCAATAAACCATGATGTGCCCGTTCGAAAATATGACTTTGTATCAAGTTTTGATTACCGACAGACAAATCATTCGCATGGCATACATTCTCGAACGAAATGCCGCTGTTCCGCTCGGCCGGTTCAATCCTCAAATGGACTTCCGCATAATGCTTTAGCGGTTCAAAATGGCCGTAACCGTTGACGGCGGAGCGAATTGTCTCTTTGTATAGGATTTTCGGATCGCCAAACGACACGTCGAATTGAAATCGATCCCGCACGATTTGTCTCAGCACTTCAAGCTGGATGACACCCATTACATGGACATGCACTTCTTGGACATGTTCATCCCAGACGACGCGCAATGAAGGATCCTCGGCGTCCAGCATTCTAAAGCAGCGCAGTACTTCTTTTACATGAATGGAAGGGTCGAAAATCACTTTCGATTTCAATGTTGGAATTAAATCAAACACCGCCTTCTCAACGAGCGTACCGAGCGGATCGCCCGCGCCTGCTTCAGAAAGCCCCGTTACAGCGACGATTTCTCCTGCATGGGCAGCTTCTGTCGTTTGAAATTTCTTTCCGTTATATCGCCTGATCTGCGTAATCTTCTCCTGTTTGTCCGCGTAATGCACATCATCTCTGACGTGCAAGTTCCCTTGCAATACTTTTAAGAACGTTATCCGATGGCCGTTTTCATCATGCCGAACTTTATAAACCCGTGCCGCGAATTCTCCCCTATCTACATAATCGGTCTTTGTTAACAGATCAAATTTCTCAAAGAAATCAAGAACACCGATATCCTTCAAAGCGGAGCCATGCCCATAAGCGAAGACGTCACGATGTTGAATCATCCGTTTCAAAGCGTCCAGCCATGTCTCGCTGTCATAGTCGGCATCCATATAGCGTTCGAGAAGTGCCTCGTCGCGTTCCGCAATAAATTCAATGAGACTTTCATTCATACCGTCCTCTTCTATTTCTGACAAATCGAAGATGTCCTGTGACAGGCTGCTACGAATTTCAGCCACAACGTTCTGTATATTCGCACCTTCTCGATCGGTTTTATTCAAAAAGAAAAACGTCGGGATTTGATGCTTTTTCAATAATTGCCAAACCGTTTCCGTATGACCTTCCACTCCGTCTGCTGCGCTTATAATGACGATGGCTGCATCCATCACTTGGATGGCCCTTTCCATTTCAGGTGAGAAATCGACGTGTCCCGGCGTATCGATAAGCGTATAGTGGGAGCCGTTGAACGTGAATGCTCCTTGGTCTGCAAATACAGTAATGCCGCGGTTCTTTTCGATTTCGTGGCTATCGAGGAAAGTGTCTTGATGGTCGACGCGGCCCCGCTGGCGAATGCTATGTGTATGAAAAAGCAGCTGTTCAGAAAATGTAGTCTTGCCCGCATCTACGTGGGCGACGATTCCAATTGTTTTCTGCATACGTGCACCTCGATTTCATTTCTGGATTATATAACTTTTATTTTAGTCATAAAAGGGGGAGAAAAGGAAGATATGAGCGAAGCGTGGAATAATGTGACGGAGGTCTATAGTCCCGAAGTGAGCATAACTTCTTCAAAGTCGCTCATAACTCCTCAAGATTGCGCTATAACTCTCCCGAACTCGCGCAAAATTCCACAAGTTTGCTCCATATCTCCCTTAAACTCGCGCAAAACCCTATTTATAACTAGTAAAAAAACGCACCC
Source organism: Sporosarcina sp. SAFN-015 (assembly GCF_051966875.1). Lineage (GTDB taxonomy): Bacteria > Bacillota > Bacilli > Bacillales_A > Planococcaceae > Sporosarcina. Next base: position 107,793 of record NZ_JBQCKP010000002.1, read on the forward strand.
CAAACCGGAGTGCGCAAGATCATAATTTTTGTCGCAGCAATTGCTCGATTTCTTCATGAGGAAGCGGTTTGGAATAAAGATAGCCTTGCACTTCATTGCAACGGAGCTGCTTCAGAAAAGTTTCTTGCTCTTCCGTTTCCACACCTTCCGCGATGACGTTCAGTTCTAAATTTTTCGCTAGGTCGATAATCGCTTTTACGATAGCTGTATTGCTTTTGCTCAGTTCACCGATGAACGCTTGATCGATTTTTAAATGGGAAAGCGGGAATTTACTCAAATAGAGAAAAGACGAATAGCCTGTTCCAAAATCATCGACGCTTACGGTGATGCCCGCGTTATAGAGCTCTATTAAAACGGCTTCGCAATGCGTAACATCGGACATCATGCTTTCCGTAATCTCTAAATTCAAATACGAAGGATGCAGTCCGGTTTCGTTCAAAATTTTTAATACGTCTTCCACGAACGATGGCTGGTTGAATTGCCGCATGGACATGTTCACACTCATCCTTAAAGGAGGAAATCCGTGTTCCTGCCATGCTTTAGCCTGCGCACATGCCGTTTTCAACACCCATTCGCCGAGTGGCAGAATGAACCCGTTCTCCTCCGCAATCGGTATGAATTTCATAGGTGGGATATAGCCCCGGACAGGGTGTTTCCACCTGGCGAGCGCTTCCATCCCTTTGATCTGCCCGGTTTTCAAGTCGAATTGGGGCTGATAATGAAGGAGAAATTGTCCTTTTTCCAAAGACTGCCGCAGCTCCATTTCAAAGAATGTCTTCTCCATCAGTTCTGCGTGAAGCTCTTCTGTGAAAAACCGGAAAGTGCCTTTGCCTGCCTCTTTGGCCAAATACATGGCCGTGTCGGCACTGCGGACTAACGTGCTATATTCCTCTCCGTCGTTTGGATACAACGCAATTCCAATGCTTGGCGCAACGAAGATCTCTTGCTTGTTGAAAAAATAAGGCTGTGAAATATCCTCGACAATTTGTGAGGCGATAGATGCTAATTGTTCTTTGTCTGTAGAATCAATAAGAATGATAAATTCATCCCCGCTTAGTCTAGCTACCGCATCTTCGCTTTGAACACAATCACATAATCTTTCCCCGACAGCGATGAGCAACTGATCGCCGATATGGTGTCCTAACGTGTCGTTGACATTTTTGAATCGGTCCAGGTCAAGGAACATGATGGCAAAAGATTCGCCTTCACCTGCATTTCCTATTTTTCGGTCCAGTTGTTCTTGGAAATTTCTCCGGTTTGGCAATCCAGTTAAATAATCATAATAGGCCATATGTTCAATGACTTTTTCAGCTTCAATCCGTTGAGAAATATCGATGGCGGTTCCGACAACTTCAACAATTTCCCCTTCTTTCGCAATGGGAGACAAATAAACGAGAAAGGAAAGGCCATCGAAGGTCAATTCAAATTGAACGACTTCTCCAGTCATAGCTGCCAGCAGATAATTTTTAAATGCTTCGAGTTCTTTATCAGTGAATGAATGGACGACTTCCTGTGCATTCAATTTTTCCACTGTAATGCCAACACGTTCTTTAATTTGTCCCTCGAATAGGGTAAAGACGATTTCACCGTCTTCGGTAGTCGTATATCTAAAAATAGCATTTTGCAAGTTTTTCACGGTCGTTTGGAAATCGTTCTGCAAAGCGATTTCCAAGGCTTCTTCCGCCTGTTTATGAGCGGTGATGTCGTGGCGAATCGCGATGTATTGTTCGGGCTTCCCTTCGGAGTCAAGAAACGGGACAATTGTCGTGCTTACCCAATAGAGGGAGCCGTCCTTTGCACGATTGCAAACATCCCCTTGCCAAATCTCCCCATTTTCGATCTTGTTCCACATCTCCCTGAAAAAGCTTTTTGGATGGAATTTTGAATTGACGATGCGATGAGTTTTTCCGATCAATTCGTCGCTCGAATACTGGGATAGCTCACAAAATTTTTCATTGACGTAAGCTATGACACCTTTCGCATCAGTAATAGCGACCACTGATGAGTAATCAAGTGCATTTTCAATGTTATGCAGGTTCTGCAAAGTTTCTTTATATTTTTCATTCGTCAGTTCGCGTGCTGTAATATCGCTATCTATTGACAGGAATTGAATGTTCTCGCCGGACTCGTCCAACATTGGAATAATGTTGGCGTTCACCCAATAAGGCGAACCATCTTTTGCAATAGCCCTGATGTTCTTCTGCCAAGCTTCGCCGCTTGTGAAAAACTGTAACGCATCCTCCCTGAATCGCTCTGGTACATAGTCTGGATTGACGATGTTATAACTTTGTCCAATCAACTCTTCTGCAGTGTAGCCGGACAGTTCACAGAAATTGTTATTTACATAAATAAAATGAGCATTTCTATCTGTAATTGAAATACAGAACTTTTTATCAAAGAAATACATAAGGGAAGCAAAGCTTAGTTTCGATAACACCATTTCCAATTCCTTTCTATATACAAAAACGACGCAAAAAGCGAAGAGATGTTTCTGTGGGATGCACCGGCTCTGTGAACAGGAATATACTCTAATAAGAGACACAAAAAAATCAATTTTAATAGTTTGTATTTTCACGTTAATTATACCATTCGCTAAAGCATCAATCCACTTGAACTAGCATCTTGATATGTTTTTTCATTAAAAGAATTGCGTACCTATTTTTTGCTTTATAGTTAGGCTGTAACTGAAATATTATACCATTTTATTTAAATTAAATTGTCTTTCAATTTACAAAATAGTACTCTAAAATATTGGATAGAAACACAAAGTCCAGCAGTAAAGGGGGTACTCAAATGGAGAATTTGAAGTGGAATAAGCCTGAGCAACTTGAGGATTTATTATGTGAATTGGTCAGCTGGGACAGCCGAACGGGAACGATGGGGGAAATTGAGTTTTCAACTAGGATGCTTAAAAAGTTATTGGAATTACAGTATTTCCAGGACAATAGCTCGCAAATCCATTTCCACGAAGCAGGTAAAGGTAGAAATGCAGTGACAGCCCTTTACACCAGTGGGGTGACGAATAAAACAATCGTGCTGATCAGCCATTTTGATACCGTCCATACGGAGGAATTTGGCGCGGGTCTTCAGGATCTCGCTTTTCAACCGAAACAGCTGACGGAGGAATTGAAAAATCGATTAGCCAAATTACCGGAAGATGCACAAGAGGACTTGGTTTCAGATGATTATCTTTTTGGCCGCGGAACAATGGATATGAAAATGGGTCTTGCTTTGCATCTACATTTATTGGAAAGGGCAACAAATGAAAATTGGCCGATTAATCTCCTTTTATTGACAGTGCCTGACGAGGAAGTGAATTCTTCCGGGATGAGGTCCGCCGTAAAAGGATTGGTGGAATTGGGACAAACGTATAAGTTGGAATATGAACTGTTCTTAAACAGTGAGCCGTCATTTTCACAAACACCGCAGGATCCGAACTATTATATTTACTCGGGATCCATCGGGAAGATCATGCCTTCCGTTTTGTTTTACGGGAGAGAGACACACGCGGGCGAGCCTTTAAGCGGCATGACAAGCCATTATATGGCGTCTTATTTGACGAGGGCAATGGAGTTCAATCCAAATTTCATGGAAGAACTGTTTGGGGAAAAGACGCCTTTGCCGGTTTGTTTGCAGCAACTGGATTTGAAAGAGGACTATTCGACACAAACATCCCATCATAGCGCAGCTTTGTTCAATGTTTTTGTAATGCGTCAAAATGCTGATGACATTATGAAAATATTCAAAGAAACCGCCGTTAAGGCAATGGCGGAATGCGCAAAGGACTATCGGAAAGTTTGCGAACGTGAAGGCGTTCAACCGATCGGTGACATTAACGTGTTGGAATATCAGGAATTGCTCAAGTATGCTGCTGATAAAATAGGAGATGTGGAAGTCCAAAAGATTCTTGAAACTGTAATGAACGATGAGTCGCTCGATGAACGGAAAATGTCCATGCTCATTAGCGATCGTTTACTGCTCCATTGTCAGGAATTGGCGCCAGCTGTCGTCTTATTCTATGCGCCGCCATATTACCCAGCCGTTAATTCATCCGATAATGAGCTCGTTCAAGAAAAGATTGCTCTTGCACAAAAGATTTTGCAGGAAGAGTTCCAAGTGGAAGCAAAGCAAGTCCATTATTTCAATGGAATCTCAGATCTCAGTTACGTGAATTACGATGCAATGGACTCAGGATGGCAATCGTATAAGCAGAACTCCCCTGTATGGGGAGTAACATATAGCATCCCATTCACGGAAATGCAGCAGCTGCAGGCCCCTGTGCTGAACATCGGTCCGTTCGGTAAAGATGCGCATAAGTTAACCGAACGACTGCATAAAAAGAGCGCATTCATTTATACTCCCAGAGTGTTGGGGAAAGTCATTGAAAGCATGTTTGTGACGATAGAGGCGTAAGTTGCAAAAGGGTCAACTCGCTCAGTAATGGGTTGACTCTTTTTGTATTTTGTTGAGATGTTGTAAAAGATTCATTCTTCACTACTGTTTGCCGTTTAATAGTTGTACACTAATGGTATAAACATAGTTTCGAAGATTACGAAAGGGGTGGGATGATGGGAAAGGGAAGATATACAAAGACGGAGAAAAGTTGGATGTTTTATGACTGGGCGAATTCGGCTTATTCAATTATTATTACAACTGCAGTATTTCCGATCTTTTACAAGTCGGTGGCGACCGACGCGGGTGTCAGTTTGACGCAGTCGACAGCGTATTTGGGGTATACGGTTGCGATTGCCACTTTTATTTTAGCGATGATCGGGCCGATATTGGGGACGATCGCTGACTATCAAGGATTGAAGAAGAAGTTTTTCCTCGCCTTCTTCCTGATCGGTTCACTTTCGACGATTTCCTTGGCCTTTGTTCCAAATGGAACGTGGCTGCCGTTATTGATCATTTATACGATTACCGCCATCGGATTCCATGGTGCAAATATTTTCTATGACGCATTTCTGGTTGATGTAACGCCTGAAGAAAAAATGGATGAAGTTTCGTCACGTGGTTTCGGTTTAGGGTATATCGGAAGTACAATTCCATTCATTATTAGCATCGCCATCATCCTGTTGGCTTCAAAGGAAGTAATTCCTCTATCAGCAACCGTTGCCAGCAAGCTGGCATTTGTCATCACGGGAATTTGGTGGTTCACCTTTACGATACCGATGCTGAAAAATGTTGTCCAAATACATGCGATTGAACGGGAGCCGAGAATTTTGGCAAGCAGCTTCCGCAGGCTTGGCGAAACGTTCAAGGAGATTAAGAAATACCGAACCGTTTTCATCTTTTTATTAGCATATTTCTTCTATATCGATGGGGTCGGTACGATCATTTCGATGTCGACGGCTTATGGAACAGATTTGGGCATTGAGCCGACCGACCTTCTCATTGTCTTATTTGTAACCCAAGTTGTTGCTGCGCCGTTTGCGATTCTTTACGGCAGGCTTGCGAAACGGTTTTCGGTGAAGACGATGCTGTATGTAGGGATTTTCGTCTACATCGCCGTTTGTATTTATGCATTCTTCTTATCGACGACGTTAGATTTTTGGATTTTGGCTATGCTTGTTGCCACTTCGCAAGGGGGAATTCAAGCGTTGAGCAGATCTTATTTTGCTCAATTGGTACCGAAAGAGAAGTCCAATGAGTTCTTCGGCTTCTATAATATTTTTGGTAAATTTGCATCCGTCATGGGACCTTTATTGCTCGCAGTGACGGCTACGCTGACAGGCAGCTCTGCGTACGGCGTTTTCAGCCTAGTCATCCTGTTCATTATCGGAGGTATTTTGTTGCGGATGGTGCCAAGGCCGGAAAGCGAGATGGCGTGAATTAATAAAAGGCGAAGGGAGATTTCAATCCCTTCGCCTAATTTCTGTTTTAGCTCACTTAGGTTCTATCCGTTGCATTTGCAAAATCCTGAATCCGTGCTTTTCGAGTCTTTCGCGCATTTTGACCATTTCTTCGTCGGATTTTCCGTCCTCGAGCGTGATGACGACTCTTCGTGCGAGCGCTGAGCCGTTGTCGAGGGTGAGCATGCCTTCGATATTTTCGTCCTTCAACGTTGTCGTCAGCTTTCTGATCATCCCTCGTGCCTCAGTCGATGCAAGCGTAATATTAATGCCGCCCGTTTTTAAGCCGAAGGCGTCTTCCAAGACACTTTCAATTTTATTATGTGTCAAAATGCCGAGAAGTTTTCCATCTCTAACGACGCTGACGAAAGGCAATGCTTTGATCTTTAACAGAGCACTTAAAAAAGAGGCATCCTCGTATAAGTAGATGTCTTGGTGTTCCAATAAGAAGTCGATTGGCTTTTCGCCATCCCCTTTGTCCTCATAAAGATAGGAAAGCAGGTCGACTTTGTAGATCATCCCTTTATAGGTGTCGTCGTTATCCACGACAGGAATGCAGCGGTACCCTGTCTCGTTGATTTTCGCTAGTGTTTCAGATACGCTTTGATCGACCTTTACCGTAGCGACACCTAGTCTTTCTACAATTAAATCTCGAATGTGCATAATTACTCCCCCTTATTAACTGTAGTTTCTGGAAAGTCTAAATTTTTGTTTAGATTGCTTCCCATTATAATTGAAAATTGGAATGTTGTACATGAAAACTTATAATAGTAGTTACTGATATAAGAGAGGGGCTTGGAACTACTTGTTAAACTTGGACTCACTCCTCGACGTTGTCGGCGAGTTGTTTGCAGATGAAATCTCCATTGTCGTATCGAATACGAAGGAATATATTTATCATCGGCCTAGCAAACGGATCGACTTAAAAATCAGGCCAGGCGACCCTGTTCCTGAAGGGACGATCGCCTATAAAGCTCTCACGGAAGGGCAGAAGGTTTCCGAATTCATCAACCGTGATGTATTCGGCGTGCCATATCATGGCATGGCGGTTCCTTTCCATGATAACGGTGTTTTGGACGGCTGCGTCGTTGCCATCTATCCGGCATACACCGAAGGAAAGTCGGTCGTTACACTAAAAACACAGGATGGATGGGTGCCTGTCCCGTTTTCTGAAGTAAAGTATATTGAAGTGCGGGACAGAAAAACAATCGTTGTAGCCGATAATATTACAGGTACCCATCGAAATTCATTGCAAAACTTTGAATTCGTGTTGCCTCATGAATTGTTTGTCCGTTGCCATCGGTCATTCATCGTCAACGTGACGCAAATTAAAGCGATTTACCCGGATACTCACTCGACGTTCATGCTTTCGATGAGAGATGGTGCCCAAATACCGGTCAGTCAGTCGTATTCTAGTTATTTTCGAAAGCTTTTAGGCTTCTAAGACGAAAAAATGCTGCTTTAGACAAATTATATGATCGCTTGTTCGTGAATTCCGTCTTTCATTCAGGAAACCCCTATCATTCTAAAATTTACGATACGATTATCTAAAAGTTATGAAAAGGGGCGCTTGTGAATGGGGAACCTTATGGATCGTATCAGGATTGAAAAATTGAGAGATTTGGTTGTGACGCCTGAAGAGGCTGCTTCTTGGATTAAAGACGGAATGACATTGGGATTGAGCGGATTTACTCGTGCGGGTGACGCGAAAGCGGTTCCAATGGCTTTAGTGAAACGGGCAGAAACGGAAAAGTTCAAAGTGAATGTATTCACGGGAGCATCCCTCGGCTCGGATATCGATAAATTATTTGCGGAAGCGGGAATTGTGAAAAAGAGACTCCCTTTCCAAGCGGAAAAGGCGATGCGCAACGGCATTAACAATGGCGAACTGCTTTTTGTGGACCATCATCTGTCCCATACGGCAGAGTGGATTCGTTCGAATGTGACTGAACCGATTGATTTCGCAATTTTGGAAGCGATTTCAGTGACAGAAGATGGGATGATCATTCCTTCAACGTCTGTCGGCAACTCGTTATCGTTTGCGAAGCATGCAAAGTCAATAATCATTGAAATAAATACAGCACAGACGACTGCATGGGAGGGAATCCATGATTTGTATGACCCAGGCAAACAAGGAGAACGGAATCCGATTCCACTGATGAAAGTGGATGACCGGATTGGAACAATCGGCATTCCAATCGACGTGGATCGAGTAAAAGGGATCGTGTTCACGCACCAACAAGATTCCGCGTCAACAATTACGAAGCCTGACCATGATACGGAAGTTATGGCTGAACACTTGCTGTCATTTCTACGTTCGGAGGTGGAGGCGGGCCGATTAACGAACAGCCTCGCGCCTCTTCAATCGGGAATTGGTTCCCAGGCGAACGCAGTATTGCATGGTTTACTGGATTCGGAATTCGAAGACCTTGAAGTATATTCAGAAGTGCTGCAAGACGCAGTATTTGATTTGATTGATGCGGGCAAGATCCGTACCGCTTCATGTGCATCGATTACTCTGTCGCAAGAAAAGATGGATAAGGTTTTCGGTAATTTGGATCACTACCGGGACAAGCTGATCATGCGTCCGCAAGAAATCTCGAACCATCCTGAAATCATCCGCCGACTCGGTTTAATTTCCATCAATACGGCTCTTGAACTAGACATTTACGGCAACGTCAATTCGACGCATGTAACCGGGACGAAGATGATGAATGGCATCGGGGGCTCCGGCGATTTCGCCCGAAATGCAAGACTTGCCATCTTCGTTACAAAATCGATTGCCAAAAACGGCGATATTTCAAGCATTGTCCCGTTCGTTTCGCACGTGGATCATACAGAACATGATGTCGATGTCATAGTCACGGAGCAAGGATATGCGGATCTCCGCGGTCTTGCGCCAAGGGAACGCGTTGGCCTCATCATTGCGAATTGCGCGCACCCAATGTACCGCAGTCAACTATGGGAATACTATTACGAGGCGCTTGAACGGGGCGGGCATACGCCACATGTACTCGAAAAAGCATTCTCTTGGCATATGAATCTCATGCAGCACGGCACGATGCACCCATTCACCGAGAAACGCGTCTAACGTTAACCAACCAATCGAATTTAACTATATACTGCAAAGAAAAGCTGTCCAGAAATGACTGTGACAGCTTTTTTATATATGTGGTGTCCATGTCCAAAGCAAGAGGAAAGGAACCGACTTTCGCGCTCAAGAATCTGTATGTCGCGCTCAAGAAATCGGTAAAGCGCTCAAGAATCTGATGTCGCGCTCAAGAAAACGGTAAAGCGCTCAAGAATCTGATTCCACGCTCAAGAAATCGGTAAAGCGCTCAAGAATCCGGATGTCGCGCTCAAGAAATCGGTAAAGCGCTCAAGAATCTGATTCCGCGCTCAAGAAAACGGTAAAGCGCTCAAGAATCCGGATGTCGCGCTCAAGAAATTGGTAATGCGCTCAAGAATCCAGATTCCGCGCACAAAGCGATATAATCCCTACATCAATTTCGAAATGAACATCGTTGCAATTCCGAAATAGATCAATAGCGATAAAATATCATTGATGGTTGTAATAAGTGGGCCCGACGCAACTGCAGGATCAACTTTGAATTTACTTAAAATCAACGGAATGATAGTCCCTGCCAACGTACCGATAATGAGAGTCGCAACGAGGGAAGAACCGACGACGAGTCCAAGTGTGAAGCTGCCTTGCCAAATATAGGCGATGACGGAAATTACCCCGCCGCAGACAACACCGAGCATGATGCCGACGAGCAACTCGCGGAAGACTAAGCTGAGTGTCTTCTTCCATGTCAATTCTTCCGAGACAAGACCCCGAACGACAACAGCCAATGATTGAGTACCTGTATTTCCGGTCATCCCTGCAATCATGGGCATGAAAAATGCCAATGCGACGACGGCTTCGAGCGTTGCCTCAAATTTGGCAATGATGCTTCCTGAAACGAGGCCGATGAACAATAGCAAAATAAGCCATGGAAGCCGTTTATACGTAGCAACGAACGGTTTTGTGTGGAAGTCGATCTCTTTGCCGGAAGCAAACAACATTTCAATATCTTCATTTGCTTCCCGCATGACGATGTCAAGCACGTCGTCTGCTGTAATAATGCCAACTAGAATATTGTCATCATTGACGACGGGCACGGAAAGGAAGTCGTGCTTGCCTAGCATCCTGGCGACGTCACTCTCTTTTGTATCTTCATGGACTTTAACGATGTCCGTCGTCATTACATCGGTAATTTCATCTCCGGGCTCGCTTAAAAGAAGGTCGCGATAGGAAGCGACGCCGACCAACTCTTTTTCATCATTGATGACATATACGTAATTCAAGTAATCCGCAAAGTCTCGAAAATACTTCAATTTGTTAATCGTTTTTTCAACTGTAAAAGATTTATGAACCCAAACATACTGGCTGATCATCGCTCGTCCTGCAGATTTTTTCGGATACATCATCTTTTTACGGATGTCTTTCTTTTCTTCCTCTCGCATTTGAGCAATAAGGCGATTGACCTTTTTATCCGGCAGATCGGACAGCAGATGGGCGAGGTCATCCCTCTTCAACACTTCCAATAATTCCGTGGAACGAACAGCTCCGATTTTATTCAATACACGCAGTTGTTCGTTGCGGGTCAAGTATCTTAGTAACGTTACGAGCTGCTCCAAAGAGAGCCACTCCAAAAAAAGGATTCGGCGTTTTTTTGGCAAATCGCGGTAATGTACGGATATTTCATACGGAGTTAATTCGCTGATGATTTTTTGAAAAGTTTCTTTCTGCCCTTCCTTCAATACGTGGACAATTGCACGTGATACTTCTTCCTGATCCCCTTTTAACGTCATGACTCCCTCACCTCTCTTTTCATATGAAATGAAATACTTGCTAACCCGTCTATTCCCCTCATTCCTTGTTACATAAACAGAACAAGGATTTCACTGGTAGAATAATTGATTACGAAAAAAGATGTTTAGCGCAGAAATGATAGGGAAAGAGAGTTAGTAAGCAAAAAAAGACGGCATTTTGTCGGGAAAAAGGGAGTTTTTTCTATGGGAAAATGGAAGACGCTATTATTCTTGCTTATGGCAGCCATGCTGGTGCTTTCAGCATGCGGAGAGGATAAAGGAGAAGCGACAGATGAGGGGTATAAGCTTGTCAAAAAAGGCAAATTGACATATGCGGCGAGCGGTCTCTACAAGCCGTTCAACTTCGAGGAGAATGGTGAATTGACTGGGTTTGATATGGAAATCGGAGCGGAAATCGCGAAGAGAATGGGTCTAGAGCCGAATCCGGTGACAAACCCATTTGAAACGATCCTTCAAGGACTTGTTGCGAATAAATATGATGCCATCATCGGTTCGATGGCCTACACGAAAAAACGTGCCGAGCAAGCCGCTTTCACAGAGCCGTACTACTACTCGGGCGGGATGATTTGGGTCGCGGAAGACAATAACGACATCAAATCCCCGGAAGATCTGAAAGGGAAGAAGATTGGTGTTATTGCTCAATCGACATATGAAGAGCCGGCAAAGGAACTATCCGACAATATCCAGTATTACAGCAGTGATGTTGTTGCGCTGAAGGATTTGACGGTCGAAAATCGGTTGGATGCCGTCATTACGGCTGATATCGTCGGTTATGAAGCGCAAGATAACGGCTTTGCCATTAAAGAAGTCGGCACTCCGTTATGGGTGGAACAGCCATCGATCGCGGTGAAAAAGGATAATGAAGAGCTCCGTGACGCGATTGACAAAGCCCTGAAAGAAATGATCGATGACGGCACATATGATGAAATCTCAAAGAAGTGGTTCGACCGGAACCTATTGGATATCGACTTGGAAGACGCTGAGATGCTTGAATAAAACAGATTTGTGAATAGAAAGAGGGAGTGACCAGTGCCAGAAATATTGATAACGTTATCCGAAGTGTTCATGCGCACGTACGAAGGCTTCCTGAAAGCGGCACTTGTCACATTGAAAATAACTGCTATTGCCATTGTGTTAGGTACCTTGTTCGGGATTGTCTTTGCGTTAATGAAAATATCAAGATCAAAAATCTTACAAACGATTGCCAACTTATATATTACGTTGATCCGTGGAACGCCGCTCATCGTACAGATTATGTTTTTATACTATGGGATTACATCGATTGTCGTCCTGTCGAATTTCTGGGCAGGTGCGATTGCACTAGGCGTCCATAACGGGGCGTATATTGCAGAAATTTTCCGCGGAGCAATCCAAGGGGTTGACCGTGGACAGCGTGAGGCGAGCCTGGCGCTTGGGATGAATCGAACGCAGGCGATGCGCCGAATCATTTTTCCGCAAGCGTTGCGTCGCGCAATCCCTCCGCTAGGGAACCAATTTATCATTACATTGAAGGACTCGTCCCTCGTATACGTCATCGGCGTTACGGAATTGTTTGGTCTTGCGAATCGGGAGGCGGCGGCATCCTTCATGCCGTTCGAAACATTCCTCGTTGTTGGACTATACTACCTAGTTCTCGTCCTTATTTTCACATGGCTATTGAAGTTGTATGAGAACAGGTTGAACGTAGATGGATCTTAAGGAGGGAACGAAATGATCAAAACAAAAAATCTCCACAAGTCATTCGGCAATCTCGAAGTGCTGAAAGGAATCGATATCGACATCAATCCAGGCGAAGTCGTCGTACTCGTCGGAGTGAGCGGCTCTGGGAAGAGTACGTTGCTGCGCTGTCTAAATTTCCTTGAAAAAGCACAAGAGGGAGATATTTTGATTGATGGGCGGAGAATCGACCGAAAGAAGGAGGACTTGTCTAAAGTCCGTGCGGAAGTGGGCATGGTGTTCCAGCACTTCAACTTGTTCCCGCATAAGACGGTGCTTGAAAATATTATGGAAGCGCCGTTGATCGTTAAAAAGGAAGAGAAGGGGAAGGCGAAGCAATTGGCACTTGCCCTGTTGGAGAAAGTCGGCCTTTCCGACAAGGCGGACGTCTATCCGAATAAGTTATCAGGTGGACAGAAGCAGCGGGTCGCCATTGCACGAGCGCTCGCAATGGAACCGAAAGCACTACTGTTCGACGAACCAACCTCTGCGCTCGATCCGGAGCTCGTCGGCGAAGTGCTAGGGGTCATGCAAGACCTCGCCAATGAAGGAATGACAATGGTCGTCGTTACACATGAAATGAAATTCGCGAAAGAAGTGGCGGACCGAATTATCATGCTAGACGAAGGGTGCATCATCGAGGATGCCGACCCGGATACATTTTTCAACCATTCCACAAACGAACGGACACGACAGTTTTTGGAGATGGTGGATTTGTGAACGAAGAAGCAGCTTCCTGTTTATATGGGAAGCTGCTTTTCTGTTCAATAAATGGTTTTCAAAAATATCAGTTTTATGTCATGATAATAGAAATGACTAAGATAAGGGGAATGTCTGGAGATGGAAATTGTTGAAAAGGGAGAAATGAAGTTTGTCGGTATTCGTCTGCAATGTGATTCAGTGGAGGATTATCAACTGAAGATACCTAAGACGGTTGGGGAATTAAAGGCTCGAACTTCCGAAATTGTACGACCGATTGATCGAGAGCGGATATTTGGGTTGTTTAAAGTGGAGGCTCAATCTTCTGAAGATGGCTATTGGGTCTGCTTGCAAGTTGAAGAGATTGAAAGTATTGCAAATGGCTTCGAAGGTCTTTCAATAAGACCGAGTAAATATGCCACACTTCGGCATGTCGGTGCGGCAAAGGATCTCCATCAAACATATGAAAATCTCCATGAAGAAATTGCGAAAGCGGGATACCAAAGGTTGCCTGACGAATGGACGATAGAAGAATACAGTCCAAAACATGAACAGAGCGCCGATATGATCAATGTTTCTTTGTATGATCCGGTAGTGTAAACACCACATTGTTAGAAAGTAAGGTGCGAAATGAAAACAATTATGAATGCAATTGGAACAGTCTTTTTGCCGGTGCAGGACGTAGAAAAATCACGGGACTGGTATTGTGATCTATTCGGAATTTCTCCAGAAGGGGACATCCAATTCGGGCATCTATATGTGATTCAAATGGAAGGTGTAAACCTCGTCTTGGACAGCAAGCTGTTTCAAAAAACAGGGCCGCTTCGAGCACCGATGTTCCATTTGAATTCAACTGATATTCAAAAGGCTTATGAAGAGATGCAATCTCGGCATGTTGACTTGACGACAGGTATAGAAAACGGTCATTGGTTTAATTTCAAGGATCCGGATGGAAATGAAATGATGATATGTCAATGTTGAAAGTAGGGGGAAGTTATGGAAAGCTTCATTAAACGAATTGAAACGATCTACTTGCCGGTTGCCAATCCGAAATCATCTGCGGAGTGGTATGAGAAGAATTTGAAATTAAAAGCGGTCGGTCCAGCTGAATCAGATGCTACCCAAGTGCGGCTCGCGTTAGAGTCAGGCCAATTCATCTTTTTAATTCAAAGCAAGGAAACGGTGAAGGCAAATTTCACAGAAGCTAGCGGCGAGGAACAATGTTTGCTCACATTGCAAGTAACTGATTTTCAACGTTTCCATGAAGAATTGCATGCGAATGGCGCAACCATTACGGCGATTGAAGACAATGATGATTGTGGACAAAACTTCTATGTGTATGACCTTGATGGCAATAAACTTGATATTTGGAGTGGCTGGCCAGTCGTTCCGGAATCTAAATAACGAAACTTTACGCCTATAAAAAGTATCGAGAGAACAACTTCCTGATACTTTTTTATTTTTTGTTATAAGGATCTGAGGTTGCAAATGCCCCAAATGAAGCTCATACTATTTAAATGCAATTAACTAGTAGGGAGTCATAGAAATGAAGAATGTAGCAACATTGAAAAAAATGTCACCTGCCTATGATCCGTGGGAAGCTTACTTGGACGTGCAGGAGCATGGCAAGTTAACATTATCAAGCATTGAATTTACGACTACTTATTTGTGCAATATGCGATGCGAGCATTGTGCGGTCGGCTATATGCTGCAGCATAAAGACCCCGATGCATTGCCGATCGACTTGCTTCTTTCCCGACTTGATGAAATACCGCATTTACGGACGATCAGCATAACAGGCGGCGAGCCGATGTTTTCGAAAAAGTCGGTTGAGCAATATGTTTTACCATTATTAAAATATGCACATGAACGCGGCGTTCGAACGCAGATGAATTCGAACTTGACGATGCCGCTTGAGCGTTATATGGGGGTTGCCCCTTATTTGGACGTTTTGCATATCTCCCATAACTGGGGCACAGTTGATGATTTCATTGATGGTGGTTTCGCAAATATGGAAAGGAAACCTCCAAGGGAACGCCGTGCCGAGCAGTTCCAGCGAATGATCGATAACAGCCGCGCATTGGCGGAAGCCGGTGTCATGGTATCAGCGGAGACGATGTTGAATAAGCGGACGTTGCCGCATCTCGGACATATCCATCGACAAATCGTCGAGGAGATGAAGTGCGCAAGGCATGAAGTGCATCCGATGTACCCAAGCGATTTCGCATCCCAGCTTGAAGTGCTATCATTGGATGAAACGCGAGAAGCAATCCATCAATTATTGGATATGCGTGATGAAGACGTGTGGATGCTATTCGGTACATTGCCGTTTTATCCTTGTAGCCAGAATGAAGAAGATTTGAAACTGTTGAAACGCATATACAGCAGTAAAAACGTCTCGGTGCGTAACGATCCAGACGGTCGTTCCCGTCTGAACGTCAACATCTTTACAGGCGACGTCATTGTAACTGACTTTGGCGATACACCACCAATGGGGAATATCCAAAATGATTCATTACCCGAAATGCTCGACAGATGGCTTGACCGTCCGCTTGCAAAATCGATCAGTTGCCACTGTCCTGCCGTAAAATGCCTGGGACCGAATCTATTAGTGAAAGATGCGTATTATCCGGAAGAGGATTTTACAGGAAAACAGGCAAGACTTTCAACGGAATGATTTGCAGTACGCGGAAGCGTGCATGATTGGGGAAACCTGCTTCGCGCCAAGTGCCTTTGACAAATAAAGAGCTCATTCCATTTCGGCGGATAGGTAAAAGGTCACGAAATGTCGATAACTTTGTGAAAATGATCGATAACTCGCACCGTGTGACCGATAAGTACTTGCAATTGACCGATAACTTTCGAGAAATGACCGATAAACCCCGGGAAATGATCGGTATCCATTCATTGAAAACAATAGACCATCAAGAAAGGACTTCCGAATGAGGGAAGTCCTTTTCTTATCGTACAGTATAACTTTTTCCTAATTACAATGAAGGATTGTTCTCCTGTATACTCAAATGGAAGAGATTTCTGAAAGAGTGACCTCACATAGGGGGGACCATCATGTTCATAGGGACTATTTTTATTAATATTATTATACCTATATTAATCCTATTAATAATCGGAGCAGGTTTACAAAGGAAGTTTGCATTTAATTTAAAAGCGATTTCGAACCTGATTACGTATTGTCTTATGCCAGCAGCCGTTTTCATCAATCTATACCAGACGGAGATTGATGTGCAAGTCCTGTTGGAAATCATAGGTTATTTAGTTGCCTTCAGTTTAGTAATAATCGTTCTAACAACTATTTTGAGTAAATTATTGAAGTTAGACAGAGAAGAATCGGCCATATTTAAAAACAGTATTTCGTTAATCAACTCTGGGAATTACGGAATACCGGTCAGTCAGCTGTTATTCCAAACGAACCCCCTCGGCATCTCCATCCAAATTATCGTAATGGTTTTCCAAAATGTTTTAACGTATACATATGGATTGTATAATTTGATATCCGCAACGAAGTCAGGGTTAGAAATCCTGAGATCATTATTGAAAATGCCCGTCATCCACGCGATGCTTCTCGGCAGTTTGTTGAATTGGCTGCATGTTCCGATTCCGAACGCTATTTGGGTTCCGATCAGTCATCTGGCGGATGCATTTTTAGCAATTGCGCTTATTTTATTGGGAGCGCAGCTTGCACAAATTGAGTTGAAAACGATTCTGAATCGGACGATTGTCATCAGCAGTATCGGTAGGCTTGTCATCGGTCCAAGTGTTGCATTACTTCTCATTTTTCTATTTGGTCTAGACGGTGTTGTTGCACAATCTTTATTTATTGCAAGCTCCTTCCCCACGTCCAGAAACAGTTCAACACTAGCGTTGGAATATGACGTGAATCCGGATTTGGCCGCTCAAACCGTTCTGTTTTCAACTGTGTTAAGCGCGATCACGGTGACGTTTGTTGTTTATTTATCTGCAATTTTGTTTGTTTGATTGGAGAGAGGTATTTTGGAAGGTAGAAGGTCACGAAATGACGATAACTTTGTGAAAGTGACCGATATCTCTGTCGAGGGTGACCGATAACTCCTCAAAGATGACCGATACCATTGTGAACTTGACCGATAACCATCGCGAAGTGACCGATAACACTAAAATGGACTTCCGGATAGCTGGAAGTCCATTTTTGTCTTAAAGAATGATTAAGTTTTTCGGAGATTTCGTGATAATCTCTATGCCATCTTGCTTCAAGATAATATCATCCTCAATCCGCACCCCTCCAAGGCCTGGAATGTAAATGCCCGGCTCGACCGTCAACACCATTCCCTCTTCGACGAGCAGCTCGCATGTCGGATTCATGAAAATATCTTCATGGATATACAAGCCAATCCCATGCCCCATGCCATGTCCATAATAGTCGCCATACCCTTTTTCGCTGATCACATCACGGGTCAATGCATCCGCTTCTTTTCCAGTCATGCCAACTTTGATGCCGGAGAGCGCGTTTTCAAGAGCGTCATGAACGATTGAATAGATTTCCTTCAGCTTCGGATCAGGCTCGCCGACTGCTACCGTTCTTGTCATGTCGGAGCAATATCCTTTGTAATATGCACCAAAGTCCAATGTCACCATATCGCCTTGCTCAATTACTTTGTCACTCGCCACGCCATGCGGCAATGCGGAACGTACGCCGGAAGCAACAATCATATCGAATGAGGAAGAAGTCGCACCCAGTTTTCTCATATGGAATTCCAGTTCATTCGCAATTTCTATCTCCGTACGCCCAGGTTTAATGAAAGTCAGAATATGCTCGAACGCAGAATCTGCAATTTCAGCAGCCTTTTTCAAAATGGTTACTTCATCTTCATTTTTAATCATCCGCAACTTTTCAACGACATTCGAAACAGGTACCAGCTCCGATTTTACTGCTTTCGAAAGCTGGGAGTAATAAAAATAGGATTGGTGCTGTTGTTCAAATCCGAGCTTCTTGATTCCCAAGCTTTCCGCAAGCGTTGAAATCTCCTCATAAATGATGGAGCGGTCGATTTCTTTTACGGTGAAATCGGTCACTTGGGCATTCGCCTGGCTCGTATAACGGAAATCTACTAATAAATACGCTTCCGCCTTAGACACGAGTACAGTCCCTGCAGTTCCCGTAAAGCCCGTCAAGTATCTCCGATTGTACGGATCTGTAATAAGCATCCCGTCAATTCCTAATTCATCAAATGAACTACGTAACTTCACTAATTTCTCCATTATAAAACCCCCACTAATAAAAATATTCCCATTATTACTATGACATAGGAAGTCCGGAAATAATAGAGGGGGTAATGGCTTTTTACGATGAAGATTTGCAGCGCATTTGACTGGGTAAAAGGTCACAAAATGACAATAACTCCTGGGGAATGATCGATAACTATTGGGAAATAAACGATAAGTGCTCGCAAATAATCGATAACTTCTGGGAAATGAACGATATCCATCGGGAAATGATCTATAAAATTAAAATGTATTCCACCTTGCAACTGCACTCATACTTCGACGGAAGTATATTTGCGCAGACGAACGGATTGATACCAATGCTTGAACAATATAAAAATCAACAACAGATCCACCGCGTCACCACCATAATACATCAGCATGGCGCCAACCCTTGCTTGTTCTGTTGGGACGCCCGCCGGAGGGTAGGCGTAGATGAATTTTGACAGAATGCCATGACCGGCAAGTGCCACAATGAAGACGACAGTTCTGTACGTGAAACTGAAACGGTGGAAGACCGGATCAATATAAATTAAAGAGATTGTGAATAAATAACCTGCCAGGAAGACGTGGATGTGAATGATGATATGTAGCCAAATGTTAGCATGCATCGCTGAATATAAACCGGTCGTATAGAGAAGCCATAACCCGCCAATGTTCAAGATAGAAGCAACGATCGGATGGGTGAAGAATCCCGCGAATGAACTTTGCAGCAGTCGGCTAAGCTTTCTTCCCAAATGAACATTTAACGTACGCATTACTAATGTCATAGGGGCAGCGAGTGCAATGAGAAGCGGGGCAAGCATGCCTAATAGTAAATGCCCCGCCATGTGAGCCGTGAAATCGGCATGGGATTGACGTGAAAGAGGGCCGACCACTGCTGCGGCAGCAAAAAGTACACCTGAAATAAAAGAAACGGTACGCAGCCATGGCCACTTACGAAGTCGCCCCCGTCTATTCGTGATGATCACAGCCCCGATGTAAACTCCGATCGCAAGCAATGCCGGTATGCCAAAAAACAAATCGGTCAACAGAAAATGAGTGTCATGCATTGGAAAACGCCCCTTTTCCTTCACGCTGGTCGCGTCGTGCACTTGCAATCAAACCAATGCCAGCGACAATCATGACGGCTGCAGAAATATTCCAGACGAGGTCATACGGTAAAATGTCAACATTGTATCGGATCTGGTGGATGCGCATGACTTTATGCTGGATCGTGCCGTCATAAAGCTGGAAAGCCCCGCCGCCAAGCAACTTCCCTCCCCACCACATTTTATGCCACAATGCGTTTCGCCTCCGCAAATCGGCAACGAGGAATAAGCCGCCGACAGTTGCAAACCAGCTAAATGCGTGAAATAGTCCATCTGAAACAAGTCCGACCGCAACAGTGGATTTATCGTAAAACTTATGCCAATGGAGCAGCTGATGGAACAATGTTTCATCTAGAAAAGCGACAAACCCTAATCCGAATAAAATACCCGACCAAAGGTTTCTACGCGCAAATAACGCCCTATTATTTAAATTTGCTTGTGTGTTATGTATTGTTGTCAAAAAGTTCCCCTCCATTTGAAGATTCTTTTGAAGTATAGCCGTTAGGAAGGAATGGTAATCTTCTGCTTTCGACAGTATGTCTTCCTTTCCTTTTGTGAATGCTGTATAGCGAATCATGCAGAAGGAGGAGACGTTATGTTGAAATTACAGACGGGGCTTGAAGGGCAGATAGCGTCGTTCGGTCTTGTAAGGGATTGCATCCATGGGCTTGGATACCATATGGGCGGCAATTGGGACTACCACCAAGGATATTTTGATCATATCTTGTGCAAGGAGGGCGGGGAAACAATCTACATTCGGATTCCCTTTACCGTCATGGATGGCGAGCTAGATAATTATGAAGCAGTCATTCGATTCCGTACACCTTATATTATTAAACATGTAGTGCATGTCGGGCTGGACAGAGATGAGACGTCCATGCTAAATGTTGCCGGCTTCAACCAATTCCAGCCGCCGATTGACAAAGACGGCAAGATTACAAATAAAGACAGATGGATGCATGCCGGAGAAGTCGCTGTTCAAGAATTAATGGATTGCTTGCATGCACAAGATTTGTTGAAAATCAGCTGAATCGAATGGAAAGCTTGCTTGACCCTTATAAAAAACAACTTGCCAAATTTATTAATTTTGGCAAGTTGTTTTTTGTCAAAGGTGGACGTTTGAAAAGAGAAAGAGATAGCGGCGACAATTTGAACGTTCGAAATATTGTCGGTTAAGTAAAGCATTGCAATATCGTTAAATTTTATTTATAGTATTTCTATATAACGCAAATTTCGTTTTATGTTCGTAAATTGGTAGGTTGTGAAAAGGGAGGTTTTCTTTTGGTTTCTTCGAAGCAGAGAAATTTAATATTGTTATTGCTTTTTGCCGGATGGGCGATTGGGAATTTTGATCGTTATTTTATAAACTATGCGGTCTTGTCGATTACAGAGGATCTGCAGTTAAACCCGGCTAGTACGGGATTGATTCTTAGCAGTTTCTTTGCGGGGTATGCATTAATGCAAATACCCGGTGGTTGGCTAGCTGACAAATTTGGCTCAAGAAAAGTTTTAATTGTATCCGTTTTCATGTGGTCGGTGTTCACTGCATTGACCGGGGCAGTTTGGTCAATGGCTTCCATGATTGTTGTCCGTTTCCTATTCGGCATCGGAGAAGGCGGGTTCCAGCCTGCTAGCTCAAAAATGATTTCGCAAACGTTTCCAAGCGAAAAAAGGGCGTGGGCCATGTCTGTTATGCTGTCATCAGGAGGCATCGTGTCCTTGGTCGTGCCGCTTCTTTCCGCATATATGCTGACGACAATCGGATGGCGTATGTCTTTCCTTATTCTCGGTGGAATTGGTCTTTCAATTACAATTCTTTATTGGGTGTTTGTTAAATTGCCTGCCCATCTAAAAGAAGAAGAGTTGAAGACGGAAATGGAATCACAAAAAGGGATTTTTAAACAAATTTTAAAAACACCGCTTATGCTGAATCTGTTTATTGCCTACTACAGTATTTATGCAATCAACTGGGGTTTGGCAACATGGCTGCCGACATATCTCGTTAATGTAAGAGGCCTGGATCTGGTTTCGCTTGGCTGGGCACAAACGATCCCTGGTTTAGCTATGCTTGTTGGAATTTACCTTGCTGGCTATATCATTGACAGATTGCCGCTTGGCAAAGAAAAAATTGTGGGCGCAATCTCCAGTGTTGCGATCGGTGTCATGCTATACCTTATGTTCAATGCACCAAGTGTAACGGTTTTTATCGTTTATCAGACAATCGTGCTGCTATTTGTTTCATTCGTCATATTGCTTTTGCCAGCTATTATTTTGAAAAGGCTTCCATCTACCGTGACAGGGACAAGTATGGGGATTGCCAATACAGGCGGGCAGTTGGCAGGATTCATTACACCGCTTGCCATCGGGTTTATCGTACAGGCGTTTAATGGCTCCTATAATGCTGCCTTTTGGATGCTGATCATTTTCGCGGTTATCTGCACAATTTCCCTATTGACATTGAATTATCGGAAAGGTCAATTGTTGCAAGATGCTGCATAATAATTTTCAGAAGAAGGAGAGATGAATGATGGATACATTGAATGCGGTTGTGAATGTAATTGAACAGAAAAGGGAAAAGTTCATTGCTTTAAGCGATAAAATTTGGGAAGTGCCCGAATTGTATTTTCAAGAATTTCAATCGTCGGGCTATTTAATTCATGCATTAGAAGAGGAAGGGTTTCAAGTTGAGCGGGAGGTGGCAGGGATAAGCACAGCGTTTGTCGGAAGTTTCGGTTCCGGGAAACCTGTCATTGCCATTTTAGGTGAGTTTGACGCGTTGCCAGGGCTTAGCCAGAAAAAAGGGCTAACGCATCACGACCCGCTTGTCGAGGGCGGAAACGGACATGGCTGCGGCCATAACTTGCTTGGTACGGGTGCATTTGCGGCGGCTGTCGCAGTGAAAGAGTATTTGGCGCAGAACGATAGACAAGGGACGATCCGTTTTTATGGATGCCCAGCCGAGGAGAATGGCTCTGGAAAAGCGCTGATGACGAAAGCAGGACTCTTCGATGATGTAGACATTGCTTTTTCGTGGCATCCTTGGGATGTACCGGGGCTTATGGATAAAAGGACACTTGCGAATTACTCTGCAAAATTTAAGTTCACAGGAAAAAGCGCCCATGCGGCGGCGGCTCCCCACTTAGGAAGAAGTGCACTCGATGCCGTCGAGCTGATGAACGTCGGGGTTAACTACTTGCGTGAGCATATGGTGCCGGACGCAAGAATCCACTATGCCGTGACGGATACAGGTGGTGCTTCGCCGAATGTGGTTCAAGCAAATGCCGACGTGGTCTATTTGATAAGAGCTGCGGAAAAAGATGAAGTGGAATCGCTTTATAAGAGGGTACAGGACATTGCGAGAGGTGCCGCTTTAATGACAGGCACTACGTTTGAAGAGGAATTTGTAGGAACCGCTTCCAACCTCATTCCTAACTCTGTACTTGCGGATATAATGTACGAGAATTTGGAGAAGGTAGGGGCGCCTTCCTATGATGAAGGTGACGTTGCCTTTGCAAAGAAGATTCGTGATACGCTGTCAACAGAGGACTTGAATAGTGCGTATGCCGGACGGGATCGTGAAACAGTGAAAAAGCTGAAAGAAAGGGATATTGCTGATTTCATCCCGCCATATATACCTTCGGAAGCCATCATGTCAGGATCGACGGATGTTGGGGATGTCAGCTGGGTCGTCCCGACGATGCAATGTCTTACAACTTGTTTTGCACTGGGCACTCCCCTTCACACTTGGCAGGTAGTTTCGCAAGGGGTTGCTCCGATTGCGCATAAAGGGATGTTGCAAGCAGCCAAAGTGATCGCATCCACCGTGTTGCAAGTGATGGAAAATCCAGTAATTATTGAACAGGCGAAAGAGGAATTGGCGGAACGCTTGGATGGCAAATCATATCGTTCATTAATTCCCGATTCAGTGAATTAAAAAAGTTGTTTGGGGCTGATTATATGGTCAGCCTCTTTTTCACGTATAAAATTGGAAGACCACTGGATTTCGTAAGGAAATATCGATAAAATTGGCTCACAGGTGTTGATGAGAAAGCAGGGATAGCATGTACAAAGTTGCGGTTGTCGGTCCGGCCCGATCTGTTAATCGGATTCTAACGTTAGCAATGGAGATAGAAAAGGAATTGGAATTCATTCCGTATGTTTATATGAAAACGAGTGAAGTAGAGGATTTTGTTAAAAATCCAAAGGTACCGGTGGACTTTTGGCTGTTTTCAGGTTACATACCTTATAAGATAGCGCTTAATGTGAAAGGCCCTCAAGAAGCTTTCGTATATATTGATTCGAGCGAATTAAGCATTTATAAGGAAATCGTGAATTTATCTAATAAAATTGGCAAACTCCCGGAACGGATCAGTATTGATATCGTAACATCTATTCATCTTGAAGAAGAGACTGTCAAATTGGAAAAAATAATGAAAAAAGTATTTGTGAAAAAATTTGACGTGGAGATTGACGCAGAAGAATTATTTAATTTTCATTATGAATTATGGCTAAAGGGAGAGATAGAAGGGGCGTTGACTTGCTACCCCACTGTTTATGACCGATTGAAGGAGGTGGGAGTTCCAGCGTTTTGGCTATCGCCGACTCGTAATGAAATCTTCCACACCACACGAATGTTTTTTGAGAAGATCAAGACTTCCTACTATAAAGACACCCAAATTGGCATTAACTTGATTGAAGTTATCGAATATGACGCTATCAAGGAAAAAATGAAGGAATCGTATAAATTGGAGTATTTGGAGCTTCATTTGAAAAAAACACTTATCCAATTATGCGAATCGCTGGACGGATCGCTTATCGAGCAAGGGAATGGCAGGTATGCAATCTTCAGTACACGTGGGGCGGTGGAGCGCGAAATCAGAACAGTAAAAGAGAAAGTGAATCATCTTTCGCTCGAAGCGGATTCGAGTGTTGCTGTCGGGATCGGCTTCGGTCAGACTGTCCTAACAGCAGAAGTGAATGCAAATCGGGCGATTCGTGAATCAAAAGAGATAGGGCAGCAAGAAATCATTATCATCCAGGAAGATGGGACAATAATTGACGCTGCCGGGAAAAGTGAGGAACTTATTTACGCCTATAGAACGGATGACGAAGAATTTGTAAAGAGGTTGAATGAAGGCAATATCAGTGTCAAGACATTTAAGCGCATTGAATCATTGATTCGGAAAATGGATTGGGCTGATTTTACAACAAAGGACTTGGCAATTCACTTAAAGATGAGCGAACGTAATGCTCAAAGAATAATAGCAGAATTATGTGCGGTACATCTGGCTGTCTGCATCGGGGAGGAGTCCCATTATTCGAGGGGGAGGCCGGTGAAACTATATAAGCTCGTCTAGCAAACAGCACTCTGTTCCATTCCGAGAAAAGAACGTTTTTGATGGATTGTATGTATACGGAAGATTTATTGAAAACGAGTTGAATAAGTAATCCATCTTGGCAGCATTGGCTAAGGTGGATTTTTTATTTCGGAATATAAATTAAATATTAAAACAAATACGTTCATAAGTATAGTAGAATAGAGTCAATTGTAAGTAAAATTTTGGAAAGGGGCGGTGGGGAATGATTTTATCTGTTAAAGACGTGTACAAATCATATGGCAAAGAACAGGTTTTGAAGGGGATTACGTTTGAGATTGAAGAGCCACAGATCATAGCGCTCGTTGGGCCGAATGGGTCTGGGAAGTCTACGTTAATGAACATCATTACGAATTTGTTGCCTGCACATAAGGGCGAAGTGGAGGTTCTTGGGAAGAGCAATCGGAATCCAAATATTTTCCGTGAGATTTCTTTCATGCAGGACAATACGGTGCTATACGAATATTTAACGGGGTACGATCATTTGCAATTCATTTGCGACGTGCAAGGATTGTCAAAGAAACAATTATTGGACACGGCGGAACGTATCGGGATTACGAGTTATTTGAATAAAAAAGTGAAAAATTATTCGCTTGGAATGAAACAGCATCTGCTGCTCGCAATGGCTGTCGTGAACAAGCCGAAGCTCATGATTTTGGACGAACCGTTGAATGGTCTTGACCCAACGAGTGCTATTCGGGTACGAAATTTGCTGCTCGCGTTGCGGGAAGAAGGGACGGCTATTTTATTGTCATCTCACAATCTGGCGGAAATCGACCGTGTGACGTCATCGATTTTATTCCTGAAGAAAGGAAGTTTGATTCAGGAAGATATGGCGGAATTTGAGCAAGTACGCTATCAGATTACAGTTAATGATATCGTAAAAGCGGAAAAGACATTGGCATCAGTGGGGATACCTGTCGAAGTAGTGGATGAGCGGCTGCATCTATACCGGAAAGATATAGGGCTTGACCGTGTGTTCTATTTGTTGGATCAAGAGCAGATTGTTATTGACGATATCGAGAAGAAAGTGTTCGGTTCCGAGGAGCGCTACCGGAAAATCTTTACGGAAGAGACGAAGTCCAATGAGCTTGTTGAAGTTTGAGCTGAAGAAGATTTGGCGGCAGAAGAAGTTCATTTGGTTATTGGTTATAGTGATGCTGACCGTTGGATGGTTTTTTTATCAAAACAAAATCGAGCAGGATTTGATGTCGAAAGAGGCAGAGGAGAAAATACTTCAAGTTGTTCTCAAAGTCGACCAACTGTACGCACAGCTCTTGCCGTTGAACAGGGAGAATAGGCTGACAGAGGTGCAGGCGGAGCAATTCGACATCTTGAACAATATGGCGACGGCCACGTTTCAGTGGAAGAGCGCCATTTACGGAAAACGTTGGGATGAAATACCGCTCGTCGAGAATGAATTCTATTCGCTATTGGAAAAGTATGAGAAAACTGGTGGTGTCTTTACAACATTAGAGGGCGTAGAACGGGAAAAGGCCATTAATAAGAATGCTTATTTGGTAAAGCATGATTTGCCGTATGCCAACGAAACAGATCCGGTGTCCCCTGCCTTGCAAATGAGTGAAATCGCTCCCATTTTGCTAGGACCGGCCGGACTTTTGCTGCTATTGCTCCTTTTTGGGAACGCTTATACTTCGGAGAAGGAGCAGCAGACATTATTGACGTTAAGGACGCAACCGCTCCGTAGATGGGAGTTGTTGCTTGCGAAGTACGCGGGATTGCTAACCGTAACGTTTTTCTACTTGGTTTTCGTCGCGATTGGCGGATGGATGATCCCGGTTGTTTTCGGAGAAACATTCAATGACTTGTTGTATCCAACGTTTCTGGAAACAGGCGATTCATTCTCCATCATTCCCATATGGCAACATTTGTTGAATGTGACGATTCTATTTGTGGGAGCGGGGGCATTCCTTTTTGCCTTGTTGCTTTTAATTGGTACGCAATTAAGAAGCTCATTTTCAACAATCATGCTGACAGGCTTCCTTACAATGATCGGCGTTGTACTGACGGATGCACTGCCGATTACGCAGACACCTTGGAACCCTTTCCAGTTTTTCCGCGCAGACCGGTTTTTGACCGAAATGCCGACCGATCCGATAGGGATGTATGCAGTTTCGGCAATTCTATGGAGCGTTTTATTGCTCGCGGCAACCATTTTCTTGCGTGAAGGTGAACGTGGTTTATTTAAATCGGCCGAGGAACTGAAGCCGTACCATAAAGGGAAAATGACACATCTCCGCTCCATTTGGAATACTAGTTTGTTTGAATGGCGGAAGTCGAAGCGGAGGGGGCTTGTCGGGCAGTCGCTGATCGTCCTATTCATCGCTGCTATTGTCGGCTATTTCTATTTCGCGGAGCAAGTGAAGGAGAAGGAGACTGAGGCTCTCGAAAGGTTGGCATCGATTGTAGAAGATGCGGAGAATGAGACGGGACTCATCGGTTACTTTATGGAAGCCATCAAAGAAATGGAGAAGCAGGTTGCAGAAGCAAATGCAAGAGGTGAAGACGGGGATTTCATATATGGACATAATATTGAATACTTTAACGAGTATATAGATGTAGCCCGTGAAGAAGCCGCGCATGCCGAACGTGCATTGAAGGCTTATGAAAATAAAGATTGGACCCCGTTATACGAATATCAGCTGTTCAATGACCATCGATATCTTGAAAGCTTGAAAGAGTCTAAAAAGCATAATTATGATCCTCTCACCATTTTCGGCTATGAAACAGCGATTGCGCAAAAAGAGTGGATGAAAGATCATAATATCCAACCGGTATTTGCGGGCACCTATATTCCGAACATCCATGACCAATGGAAAGAGGAACACCGGAAGGAGAAGAAAATGAATGAACAGGCGAACCGGAAAGTTGATCATAGCGGGTTATTCTCGCTCTTTATGTATTTCCGGGACTACCTGTACTTCATTCCGCTGATTTTATTCCTTCTCCTTGTAGGCGCAGGCTTTTCGGGCGAGCGAGGGAAGAGGCCGACGTTGCAGTTGCTTGAGACATTGCCGATCATGAAGCGTTCCCTTTTCCTTGGTAAAGTGTTTTTCAGTTCTGCTATTGCGATCGGGAGCGCGATTGTTGTTTTCCTGTTTGCCGTGCTCGTCGGAACGGTGTTCAACCGGTTTGGCGACTGGATGTATCCGGTGCTGCATTATCATAGCAGAAAAGAATTCCAATCGTTTGATTTTACAGGGCAGCGGGCATTCGAGGGCGGCTATCACTTCATGCCGCTCGGAGAGTACTTGTTGAAGGCCCTCTTGCTATATGTTTGTGCAGCATTGTTCCTGCTTGCATTGACGAATGTCCTAGGGCTCTTCATCCGCCAGCCGCTAGTCGTGTACGCATTGACGGGATTAATAAGTTTAGCAGGGTATTTAGTGAGTTGGGAAATGAATGATTTTGCTCATTATTCGCCGTTCCTCTATCTCAACATACCGAAAATTGTCAACGGGGAAATAATGACGCTGCTGAATGTTCCGGCCATTAGTGTGTATATGGGCTGCGGGATGCTGCTTGGAGCGACGGTTTTCCTTTTGGGTGCGGCTTATATCGGATTGAGTTTTGAGAAGGGGAGGAAGTCGGTAACAGCAACGGCGTGAACGCTCACAGCATAAAAGAGGATTTAGGGAAAAGATTGATCAAGCCCAAGAGCCTTATATGTAGACACGATATATAGTGAATAAAAAAGAAGATGAACACTACATTTTGTAGAGATTCATCTTCTTTTTCGTTTGAATGGCCGTTTATCAACAGCCCATTGAGCATTTTTGTGTGTACATCAAATCATTATGTCAATCGTCGCATTTTTCTTTAACTCTTCAGCATGCTGAGCAATTTTTTCCTGCTGTTTTTGCTGATGAAGAGATTGTTCGATTTGCGGTTTTACTTCCTCAAGCTTTGGAGCTTCTTGTCCTGCACTCTTTGCTTGTTCTGCATATTGCTCATACATTCGTTGGATTTCTTCATCGGTTATTTTGCCTGCCGGCACTTCTTTCTCAACGTACTGTCTAAGTTTAACATCGTCAGCTATTTGAGTTTCAAGTGTTTTCATATCTATGCCGGATTGTTTAAGGGCGGCTTCGAATTCTTTTTCTGTTTTAAACTGTTTTTTTATTTCGTCCAGCTGCTTATTAATCTCTTCCTCTGAAACTTTATAGCTTTTTTTATCTGCCTCTTGTAGAAGAAGAGTTTGCACGACCAAGCTGTCAATAGTTTGATTTTTCGCTTGCTCTGCACCTTCTTTAGAAGTCGGATCTTGTCCCATTAGCTGCAGTTGTCCTTGGACAGACGCTAAACCAGTATTATAGTCGCTTCCCAAAATCTCTTTATCATTCACTATGGCGACAGTTTTATTTTCATCTATTTGCTGTTCTTCTAATTTCTTTTGCATTTCTGCCATTTGGTTTTGCTGTTCCTTCTGCTGATCGGTTTCGGCTGTTTTATTATCATTTGTGGCTTCTGTATTTTCTCCATTTGCTCCGCATGCCACTAAAATAACGGCCATTAGACCGGTTACTAATGTAAACAACATTTTTTTCATAATCGATCTCCTCCCTTTAGCTAGAAGTATGATTTTTATTAAATAAATCATCTAGTGCGCATTATAAAGTTAATCCTGCGAAAAAGAAACGGGATGCGCCCCTTTTTAATATTTATCACAGGATTGAAATATCTGTAATGACTATGGATGCGTATAAAAAAGGCGATACATATTGTGCTTTCACAATATGTATCGCCCTTTAAACGTTCATCGTTGTATTCACCTTTTCGGCTCATAATTGAGCATTTGAAACATTTCCTTCAGTTCCTTATCCGTCAAGTCGCGCCATTGTCCGATTGGCAAATTGCCAAGATGGATGTTCATGATCCGTGTACGCTGGAGGCGTCTGACGTTGTAGCCGAGTGCCGAGCACATGCGGCGGATTTGGCGGTTTAGGCCTTGTGTCAACGTGATGTTGAATTTGCGGGGGCCAAGTTGTTTCACTTTGCACGGTTTCGTCACTGTGTCGAGGATTTCGACGCCGGATTCCATTTTTTGAATGAATTCTTTTGTAATGGGGCGGTCCACGGTGACGATATATTCTTTTTCATGGCCGTGTTCTTCGCGCAGGATTTCATTGACGATGTCGCCGTCATTTGTAAGAAGCAGCAAGCCGTCGGAGTCTTTGTCGAGCCTTCCGATATGAAAGATGCGGAGCGGGTGATTGACGAAATCGACGACATTCCCCTCAATATGACGTTCAGTCGTGCTCGTAATGCCGACGGGTTTATTGAGAACGATATAGACGAGCTGCTCTTCGGTTTTAACGGGTTTGCCGTCGACACGTACTTCATCTCCTTGTTCGACTCTGCTTCCGAGTTCTGCGGGCTGGCCGTTGATAGTGACGCGTCCGTCTTCAATCCATTTGTCTGCGCCGCGTCGCGAAACGATGCCAGCTTCGCTTAAATATTTATTAATTCTCATTCGGTTCACCTTTTTTCGAGTTTCTTTCCCACTATTGTACAGCTTGGGCAATAGTTATACAAAGTATGGGGGCTACATATATTAACGAAAGGTTGACAATTGATTGAATGAATAGTAAGGTTAGTACAACTTTTTTGTTCGGAGAGGGTAGAGGGGCCGGGAGCGGCGCCGCCCAGGAACAGATGAGTCGAGTTGAGAAGAGCATAGCTGAGAAATTGTTGAATAAGAGGAGTAGCTTCGGAATCGCGATATAGAGAGTCAGTGGGTGGTGGAAACTGATTCGCGGCCGTTGTGAATGGACTTATGAGAGCTGTCTGGAGTTTTTCAGGCGGACGCCTTTCCCACGTTACGGGAAGTGCCTTTTTTAGGCGCGCCGAGTGGAAGCTATTTTAAGATGGCTTCAAATAGAGGTGGCAACGCGGGTAACCCGTCCTCTGCAATTGGACTTTTCTGTCCTTTTGCAGAGGGCTTTTTTGTTTTTAATCTAGCCTGCCACAAACAAATTAGAAGAGGAGAGCTGAGATGGAAAAGACGAGTTTACGTATTACAGAGAAGAAGATTGAAGGAGATTCACTGACGCCGATCCTTATTTTCAGGCGGTTGCAAGGGCGCCATCGATTTTTGTTGGAAAGCTCGTCGCAGCATGATCGGTCGGGGCGGTATTCGTTCATCGGGGTGGATCCGGTGAAGGCATATCGCGGAAGGAATGGCCGGTTGGAAGAGTTCGTGTATGCGACGGAAAAGACATATGTGCATGAAGGGGATTTGTATACACTTCTGAAGAGATTGATGCCACGTATTGCGGAGCATGGAAAATATCCATTCATGGGAGGCGCAGTCGGATATGTCGGCTATGGGGCGGCGGAGGAAGCAGTAGTTCATTCCAATGAAAAGCCTGATGTGTATTTCAATATTTACGATACGGTCATCATCTTCGATCACCTTCTGAATGAAGTGACGTTGCTGCATACGGAAATCCATCCGGAATACGCGAAGCCAGACTTAAATGCTATGGCGGAGACGATTACATCAGGGCCGGTAGAAGAAGAGAAGGGCGTATCCGTTTCTGATTATCGATGTGCAATCTCGCAACAAGAATTTGAGGACCGTGTCCGGCAGGTGCTGCAGTTCATTGAAAAAGGCGAGGCTGAGCAGGTTGTCCTCTCCCGGAAGCTTGTGGCAGAAATCGATGGCGACCCGTTTGCGCTGTATCGAAAACTGCGTAAAAAGAATCCTTCGCCTTATATGTACTATATGGAGTTCGGTGATCATACCGTCATCGGTGCTTCTCCAGAAAGTCTCGTCAAGGTGACGGACGGAACGGTCATAACGAATCCGATTGCAGGGACGCGGAGACGGGGGTACACCGCCGAAGAAGATCGAGCATTGGAAGAAGAGCTGCGAAGTGATCCGAAAGAGCTTTCGGAGCACGACATGTTAGTCGAAGTAAGCAAGAAAGAGATGGAAATGGTCTGTGAGCCATCGTCCATCCTCGTTTCGACATACATGGAAACCGTAAGATATGAGCATGTCATGCACCTAGTTTCGGAAGTGGAAGGCAAAATAGCCCCGGGTTTGCATGCACTCGATGCACTAAAAGCGACTATGCCGGCGGGGACGGTTACCGGTTCGCCGAAAAAGGTTGCGATGGATATCATTACACAGCTTGAGGATGAGCCGCGAGGGTTGTATGGCGGTGCAATAGGCTATATCGGGCTAAATGGGAATATCGATTTTGCATTGACCATCCGGACGATGACGGTGCAGGAAGGAATAGCGACCGTGCAAGCGGGCGCAGGGATTGTGAAGAATTCAGTGCCAGCGTTGGAATATAAGGAGACAGTAAACAAAGCACGTTCTTTATTGGACGCTTTGAAATAAAGGACTTGATAAGAAGAGGAGAGATGAGCGGTGAAAAACTATACGAGAATAGTAGAGGAAGGCCGGA
This sequence comes from Sporosarcina sp. SAFN-015, assembly GCF_051966875.1. Lineage (GTDB taxonomy): Bacteria > Bacillota > Bacilli > Bacillales_A > Planococcaceae > Sporosarcina. The sequence goes on from NZ_JBQCKP010000002.1 coordinate 140,102, forward strand.
ACTTACAGTATGAAGAGATGGAGCATGCGGCAAAACGGTTGTTTTCGGAAGAAGCGAATGTCGAGGAAATGGCCGCGTTTCTCGTCGCTTTGTCCAAGAAAGGAGAAACAGCGACTGAAGTGGCGGCGTTAGCTTCGGTCATGACGTCACATGCAATAGAAATGGACGTCCCGTCTGCCCGTTATTTGGACAATTGCGGAACAGGCGGGGATGGTTCGAACTCGTTCAATATTAGCACGACGTCGGCTTTTGTTTTAGCGGGTGCTGGTGTACATGTAGCCAAGCACGGCAACCGGAAAGTCACAAGTGCAGCGGGCAGCCAAGATGTGCTCGATGTGCTCGGCATCCATTCACGTTTTACAACTGACGATATGGGAAGGATGCTTCGTGAGGAAGGGTTAGCCTTTTTGTTCGCACCGATCGTCCATCCGAAAATGAAGCGGATTGGCGAAGTGCGAGCAATGATCGGTAAGCCGACAATCTTCAACCTCGTCGGACCGCTGACGAATCCTATTCCCCTCGAAACCCAATTCACGGGCATTAACCGTCCCGATTTTATTATGGAATACGCGTCCGTTATGCGAATGATTGGAAGGGAAAGGGCACTTGTCGTATCAGGGGCGGGAGGCCTGGATGAGGCGTCACTTGCCGGACAGAACTCGTTTGTCCTTATGGATAAGGGAGACTTGATCCCGTTTTCATTAACTGCCGAAGATGTTGGGCTATCCTATGCTCCTTTATCTGCGATTCGCGGTGGTTCACCGGAGGAAAATGCTGCGATGATCCGCTCCGTGTTACAAGGCGAACGGGGCCCGCGTTTTGACACGGTCGTATTCAATGCTGGTTTAGGGTTGTTCACGAACGGCATGGCAGATTCGATACAGGAAGGGATTGAACTGGCGACCGACAGCATTCTGTCGGGTAATGCACTTCGGAAATTGAAGGCAGTTGTAGCATTCAGTGAACAGATCGGGCAGGAGGCGATGGTGAAATGACGATATTAGAAACGATTTTGCAGACAAAACGGCTTGAAGTGAAGCAGCTTTTAATGGAGGAACTTGTCGTTTCATGTGAAACATTGCCCAAACGTCCTTCCCTTTTTGAAACGTTAAGAGAATCAGATCGCTTGGAAGTCATTTCGGAGATGAAACGCGCTTCGCCTTCAAAGGGGATGATCGCCGGGAATACGGATTCGGTCGCGCAAGCGAAGGCGTACGAGCAAGCTGGAGCGGCATGCATCTCGGTATTGACGGATTCAACTTTTTTCAAAGGCTCCTTGGACGATTTGGCGGCGGTAGCTGAAGCAGTCAAAATCCCGCTGCTCTGCAAGGATTTCATCATCCATGAATTGCAGATCGACCGAGCGAAGCAAGCAGGGGCATCTGTCATTTTACTTATCGTAGCTGCGCTTGACGATGTGACATTGCAAAGGCTATACAGCTATGCGACTGCGCGTGGACTCGAAGTGCTTGTGGAAGTGCATGATGCAAAGGAATTGGACCGTGCTCTTGCAATAAATGCAAAACTGATTGGCGTCAATAACAGGGATTTGAAAACGTTCGATGTTGATATGGCAAGGACGGAAGAAGTTGCAAAGCATTTTCCATTCAATGAAAATCGCGTATTCATCAGTGAAAGCGGAATTAAGGACGCGGAGGATGCGAGTAGAGCGGCTATGGCCGGAGCAAGCGCTGTTCTTGTCGGTGAGTCGCTCATGCGGAGTGCTTCCGTTGAAGACTCGCTCCGTTCGTTGCAAGTTCCAAAGGCAGGTGTTCCGCTATGACGAAAGTGAAGATTTGTGGGTTGATGGAGCCTGAGCATGTTAGAGCTGCGGTGGATGCGGGGGCGGATGCGGTCGGATTTGTATTTGCACCGAGCAGACGCCGTGTCGCGATTGCGCAAGCAAAAGAACTGGCACGACTCGTTCCGGATCATGTTATAAAAATTGGTGTCTTCGTTAATGCGGAGCAAGAAGAACTGGTGCGGGCATTTCGGGAGGTGCCGCTCGATTTCATTCAATATCATGGCGGGGAGTCAATGGGAACTATCAAAAAAGCAGGACTTCCTTCTATTAAAGTATTATCAGTGCATGGCAGTGAAGATGTGGAAAAGGTGCATGGCTATGATACGGAGTATGTCTTGTTCGATACGCCAGGCGTTGAATTCAGCGGCGGAAGCGGGAAGGTGTTTGACTGGAGTTTGGTGGAGAAGGATGTTCCGAGAGATCGTCTTATTTTGGCGGGCGGATTGCATGCGCAAAATGTCAGAGAGGCAATCCGGCAAGTTCGTCCGTATATGGTAGATGTGTCAAGTGGAGTGGAGATAGATCGTAGGAAAGACGCGACACTGATCCGTGAGTTTGTTCAAGCAGTGAAAGAGGAGGAGAGCTGAGATGGCAGTAGAGATGAGAAAAGGAAGGTATGGAAAGTTTGGTGGACAATATGTGCCAGAAACGTTGATGTCTGCGCTGATCGAATTGGAGAAAGCCTATGAAGAGGCAAAGGCCGATCCGACGTTTGCGGATGAGTTGGATTATTATTTGCGTGATTTCGTCGGTAGGGAAAATCCATTATATTTTGCGGGGCGTTTGACGGAGAAGGTCGGGGGCGCAAAAATTTTCTTGAAGCGTGAGGATTTGAACCATACGGGCGCCCATAAGATCAATAATTCGCTCGGGCAGGCGTTACTTGCGATGCGGATGGGCAAACGAAAAATTGTTGCGGAAACAGGTGCTGGGCAGCATGGTGTGGCAACCGCTACGGCTTGCGCATTGTTCGGTTTGGAGTGCATTGTCTTCATGGGCAAGGAGGATATCCGCCGACAGGAGCTGAATGTGTTCCGGATGGAGCTGCTTGGCGCGAAAGTAGTATCGGTCGATAAGGGATCTGGCACGTTGAAGGATGCTGTCAATGAAGCGCTTCGTTATTGGGTCGCGAATGTGGACGATACGCATTATATTTTAGGCTCAGCGCTCGGTCCGCATCCGTTCCCGGAAATCGTGCGTGATTTTCAACGGGTGATCGGTGTAGAGACGAGGAGGCAGATTATCGAGAAGGAAGGTCGTTTGCCTGACGCGGTCGTTGCGTGTATCGGAGGCGGCAGCAATGCAATCGGTATGTTCCACCCGTTCGTCGAAGATGAAAAAGTTGCATTGTACGGTGTTGAAGCGGCGGGTAGCGGAGTTGCGACAGGACTTCATGCGGCAGCGATTGCGGATGAGAAGGAAGGTGTTCTGCATGGGGCGTATATGTATGTGCTTCAAGACGAGAACGGCTTCATCCAGGAGGCGCACTCGATTTCTGCAGGTCTTGATTACCCGGCTGTCGGACCGGAGCATTGCCATTTGCATGACATCGGAAGAGTGAAGTATACGGCGATCACGGATGCGGGAGCGTTGGAAGGACTTCAGCTTCTATCAAGGACGGAAGGCATCATCCCGGCGTTAGAAAGTGCGCATGCGATCCAGTTTGCGACAGAGCTGGCAAAAAGCATGGAGAAGGACCAAATTGTCGTCATCTGTTTATCAGGCCGCGGTGATAAAGATATGCAGACAGTTCGTGATGTGCTTGGAGGTGGAGCGGAATGAAGACATTGGAGAAGAGAATTCGTACATGTATCGAGGAAGGCGGAAAGGCGTTCGTACCGTATATAATGGCGGGCGACGGAGGTTTAGTGACGCTGAAAGAGAAACTGCTCTTTTTGCAGGAAGCAGGCGTGACAGCGATTGAAGTCGGCATTCCTTTTTCGGATCCGGTAGCGGATGGGGAAGCTATCCAACATGCAGGAGCAAGAGCGCTTTCCGAAGGCGTGACGCTTCGGAATGTTTTGGAGGAGCTTATGAATTGTAAAGGGGAATTGGCGGTTCCTTTGGTTGTTATGACGTATTTTAATCCGATTTTGGCAATTGGTGTGCATCAATTTGTCGAAGCGTGCGGAAAAGCAGGGATCAGTGGATTAATTATCCCGGATTTGCCGCATGAGGAAAGTGGATCACTTCGTGGAATGTTGAAAGGGACTGATATTGCATGGATCCCTCTCGTGTCGTTGACAAGCCCGGATGAAAGGATTGCAATGATAGCAGAGGGCGCTGAAGGTTTCTTATATGCTGTTACCGTCAATGGAATTACCGGAAAACGGAATGAATTCGGTACGGCTATTTATTCCCACCTAGAACGTGTTAAGCGATTCAGTCCTGTACCTGTATTGGCGGGGTTTGGTATTTCAACGCAAACACAAGTGAAAGAGATGGGCAATTATACGGACGGAGTCGTTGTCGGAAGCGCGATTGTCGAAGCCTTTCATCGGGGGGAGCTGGAAAGTATCCGTGATTTAATACAGTCTGGTGTAGAGAAATTTGAAATTGTCGATCAACGTTGAAACTTTTCATGCTGTCATAACGTACATATAGCAAAGGAGTTGTACGGGATGCATTTGGATATGATCAGGCAAGAAGTAGAGATGACATATGACAAAGTGAAATCATTGGCAGGCTGGAGTGTCGATAAAAACGTTGTGTTGACGATCACTTCGTATTACGTGACGGCAGCGAAAGAATTCGATGCTGTTGACTTCAGTCGTGCCATGGCCGCCTTGAAAGAGCGGGCAGGCTGGTTTTCGCCCTTACGCGGGAATCTGTTGCCGATGATGGCAGCATTTCTTACACATTCTGAAGACTCAGTGGATGAAGGCGCGGATCGGCTCATTGATAAGCAACGGGCGTTAAAGCAGACTGGTTTTCGGAATACAATCCATTCTTATCTCGCCGCGCTGCTCATGGCTGATGATGCCAGCCGATTTCAAGAAGAGGCTGACCGTGCGAAAAAACTATATGACGCGATGAAAAAACAGCATTATTTCCTTACATCGGATGATGATTATGCATACGCCATGCTGCTCGGTAAAAAAGGGGAGGACCCGGAGGCCCACGCCAAGTCGATGCGGACTTACTACGATGCATTACGGGAAGAGGGATTTCGAACAGGCAATGAACTTCAGTGGCTTTCGCAAGTCATGACGTACATGGATATCGCATTCCAGCCGCAGCTTGTCAAAAGGGCATGGGAAATTTACGGTATGCTTCGGGACAACACAAAAGCGAAGCCTGTCCATTATCCGATGGTCGGATTTCTGACTGTGTTCGAGGTAGGAGATGAAAAGATTAGGGAAATCATCCAGCTGGCAGAACAATTGGGACAATCGAAGTTATTCAGATGGAACAAAGAAATGGCACTTTCGATTGCCATCGGTCATGTGATGCATCGCTTGACGGAAAATGCTGAGCAAGTAAATGTCAGTCTTGCCGCATCCGTAGAGATGATTCTGCAGGCACAGCAGGCGGTGATGGCCGCTACGGTGGCGGCAGTTGCCGCGTCATCGGCTGCAAGTTCCTCGAATGGATAATTGCAAGTGAATAGCAAAATAGTCAGGTGAAAAAAGCCGTTGTAGAACAGCAACAGCTTTTTTCACCTGTTTTTTTATGGACAACGATAGAAGATCGAAAAAAAAGTTTACGCTGAACCATTACGAGAAAACGCTTACATAGCAATGATTGTAACATGTTTGTCATATTAGAAATAATATAAGATTTTGATATTCTAAAAAAACAGTATTGTCAGGACTTATGTTGTGTAGTATATTGAGTTCAATAACTTTAAACGAAATCTGAAAATTAGTTATTTGAGAAAGTGTCAGTTAGTAGTGAGTAAGGAGGAAATTCTATTGAAAAACCCAGTCTTGGAAATAAAGGATCTTCGTACGTCATTCAATATTAAGGGCGACTATTATGCTGCGGTAGATGGAGTTTCCATTACAGTCCACGAAAATGAAGTCGTTGCAATCGTCGGTGAATCGGGTTGCGGTAAAAGTGCATTAGCCCTTTCTGTAATGGGCTTGCATAACCTGAAATCCACGAAGCTTGAAGGCCAAGTAAATTTTGGTGGACAAAATTTACTGACGCTATCACGTTCGCGATTGGATAAAGTGAGAGGGAAAGACATCGGGATGATTTTCCAAGACCCAATGACCGCTTTGAATCCGCTAGCGACAATCGGACGGCAAATTGAAGAGCCGATGGATTATCATATGAAATTATCCGCAAGCGAGAAGAAAAAGAGGACATTGGAACTACTTCGACGAGTAGGCATTAAAAACGAACAACGCGTCTACGAGCAATATCCGCATGAATTATCAGGTGGGATGAGACAACGTGTCGTCATCGCAATCGCTCTAGCATGCGACCCTGTTCTATTGCTCGCGGATGAGCCTACGACAGCTTTGGACGTTACGATCCAAGCGCAAATCATGGATTTGATGAAAGAACTGCAAAACCAGATGAAAACAGGCATCATCCTGATCACACATGACCTAGGGGTCGTCGCGGAAATGGCGGACCGTGTAGTCGTCATGTATGCAGGTGAAGTCGTTGAAATAGCAGAAGTAAAAGATTTGTTTGAAAACCCTTTGCATCCATATACCCGTTCTTTATTGAATTCAATCCCTTCTAACATGGATTCAAAAGAAAAATTGCATGTCATTGATGGAATCGTTCCATCCATTCAGAACCTCGACCGCAAAGGATGCCGTTTCGCACCGCGGATTGAGTGGATTCCTGAAGAGGATCATGAGGAGATGCCGGAAATGCATGAAGCTGCACCAAACCATTTTGTCCGATGCTCATGCTATAAAACGTTCTACTTTCCGGAGGACAGAGTAGGAGAGAAAGAATATGTCGCTACTAACAGTTAATGATTTAAAAGTTCACTACCCGATCCGAGGTGGTTTTTTCCGTAGAGTAGTAGATCACGTAAGAGCAGTCGATGGTATCAGTTTTGAATTAGAGCCTGGCGAGACTTACGGACTAGTTGGAGAGTCGGGATGCGGCAAGACAACTTCCGGCCGGGCGCTCATCGGCTTAAATAAAGTGACAAGTGGAGAAATGCTGTTCGAAGGAAAAGACTTGGCTAAAATGGGCAAGAGCGAAAGACGCAATTATACAAAGGATATACAAATGATTTTCCAAGATCCATATTCCTCATTGAATGGCAGGAAAAACGTCTTGAGTATCATTGCTGAGCCCCTCCGAAACTTTGAAAGGCTATCGCCGAAGGAAGAGTTGCTTAGAGTGCAAGAGTTAGTTGCAAGAGTCGGCTTAAGCCCTGAGTCTATTTATAAATATCCTCACCAATTTTCTGGTGGGCAGCGGCAACGTATCGGAATTGCACGGGCGCTAGCTCTGAATCCAAAGTTGATCATTGCGGATGAGCCGGTATCCGCGTTGGATGTATCTGTTCAGGCGCAAGTGCTGAACTTCATGCAGGAGATACAAGAAGAATTCAACCTGACATATCTATTCATTTCGCATGACTTAGGGATCATCCAGCATATGTGCGACCGAATCGGCATCATGTACAGAGGCCGTTTCGTAGAGGAAGGGACTGCTTCCGAAATTTACAACAATCCACAGCATGTTTATACAAAACGGTTGATTGCCGCAATTCCGGAAATGAATCCTGAGAAGCGTTTCGAAAAGATGCATTTACGTCAGGCAATCAATCAGGAATACCAAACTGAATATAGCAACTACTTTGATAAAGATGGGCGGATGTTCGATCTGAAGAAAATCTCGGATACGCATTCCGTCGCTATGCAATAAGGAGGATGATGTAAATGTTGAAATTCATTTTACGAAGAACACTGCTCATGATTCCACAGCTCATCCTTCTCAGCATTATCATCTTCATGCTTGCAAAAGCGATGCCGGGTGATGCGGTGACGGGGGCGTTTCAAGGGAATCCAGACGCTACACCTGAACAGATAGAGAAAATTCGTGAAAAATACGGATTGAATGATCCATGGTACCAGCAATATGGTCGTTGGATTTCAAAAGCAGTGCAAGGCGACTTCGGTATGTCCTATATGCATCAGCAACCAGTCACGAACTTATTGGCAGGGCGGGTTGAAAACACCGTACTTTTAGCGTTGTTTACAATGATTGTCATTTACTTGATCGCCATCCCGCTTGGCATTATTGCTGGAAGATGGTCAGATACTTGGGCGGACAAAATGATTGTCACGTATAACTATTTCGCTTTCGCGACACCTACATTCGTATTTGCTTTATTATTGCTATTCTTATTCGCTTTCGTACTCGGCTGGTTCCCGACCGGTAACAGTGTTGACATCCGAATTGAAGTCGGGACATGGGACTATTTCGTGAATAGGGCGAAGCACTTATTCTTACCAGTCATGTCTGGTGCTCTAATCGGAACTGTCGGAACTATCCAATACTTACGGAATGACATTATCGACCAGAAGATCAAAGACTACGTAAAAACGGCCCGCGCGAAAGGTGTGCCGGAAGGGAAAGTATATACGCGACATATTTTGCGTAACTCGCTATTACCAATTGCAGCTTTCCTTGGAATGGAAATTACCGGTCTTATCGGCGGTTCGGTTTTTATTGAAACAATTTACAGTTATCCAGGCCTCGGATACCTTTTCATTCAGTCTATTAACTTACGTGATTTTACCGTCGTAACGGCGCTCGTAATGATTTCTGGTGCTGCCGTCATTATCGGAACATTGCTTTCGGATATTATTCTGAGCATTGTCGATCCACGTATTCGACTTGAATAGTGAAAAGAGAGAAGAGGAGGGGAAATGAATGACTAATCCAGTTCTAGATGAAAAAAAGCTTATTGCACAAGAAAAGTTAAATAATCCGTCGCTTATGCGCACGATTTGGCGTGAAATAATAAACGATAAAATGGCGTTGGGCTCGTTGATTTTGCTTACAATCATCGTTTTAGCGGCATATATCTCTCCATTAGTGATTGACCCGGCCTCTTTGACGCGGGTAAACTTCCTGAACGTTTGGAAACCACCATCCGCTGCCAACTGGCTTGGTACTGATGATGGAGGTAGGGACGTGTTCGGACAACTTATGATTGGGACAAGAAACTCACTCACAATCGGAGTAGCGGTTACCGTCCTTGCAGGGTTGTTCGGCTTAACGTATGGGCTAATATCGGGTTATTTCGGTGGCGCTGTGGATAATGTTATGATGCGTATCCTTGAATTCCTCATGGTATTGCCGTCATTGATGTTCATTATCGTATTTGTAACAATCGTACCAAACTATAATGTATTTACGTTCATCCTGATCGTAAGTTTATTCGCCTGGTTCGGTAAGGCGAGACTTATCCGGTCAAGGGCTATTTCTGAAAGGGAGCTTGATTATATCAATGCTTCCAAGACGTTAGGAACACCAAGTTGGAAGGTCATGTTCTTTGAAATGTTCCCTAACTTGAGTTCCCTCGTCATTGTTAATATGACACTTACGCTTGCAGGAAATATCGGGTTGGAGACAGGGCTGACCTTCTTAGGATTCGGTTTACCCGCTGGAACTCCATCTCTTGGAACGCTGATTTCGTTCGCAAGGAACCCTGATATCGTAAAGAATAAGTGGTGGTCATGGTTACCTGCAGCATTACTAATTCTAGTAATGATGCTGTGTATAAATTACGTCGGGCAAGCGGTCAAACGCGCGTCAGACGCAAGGCAAAGATTAGCCTAAAAAATAAGGGGAGGTAATACAATTGGCAAAGAAGCAATTTATGCTACTTGCAAGTCTCTTGCTTGTTCTCAGCGTATTTTTAGCTGCATGTACAGGTAAAGACAAAGAGGATGCTGGTGAAAAAGAACCGGCTAAGGAAACAGGCAAAGAGAACACAGAAGAAACGACAGAGGAAGATCCAGCTGAAGAAGATGCAAGCGCTGGCCTAGACTTCCCGTTCGAAGTATCGAACAAAGCTGAGCCAATCGAAGACGGAGAAATGACAATCGCAATGGTTACAGACACTCCGTTTGAAGGAACTCTTGCACCTGTATTCTATTCAGGCGCATATGACTGGGAAGTAATCAGTAAGTTCCACGAAAGCGTATTTGCTTACGATGGCGACTACTTGATCACTCAAGACGGTGCTGCTAACTGGGAAATTAGTGAAGATAATAAAACAATCACAATTACAATTAAAGACGGCGTTAAATGGCATGATGGCGAGCCTTTAAAAGCTAGTGACCTTCTTTACTCTTACCAACTTCTTGGTCACCCTGATTACACAGGAACTCGCTACACGTACATGATCTCTAACGTTGAAGGTATGCCTGCATACCATAACGGCGAAACAACAGAAATTTCTGGTATCACAGTTTCTGAAGATGACAAAACAATTGCTATCACTTACACAGAAGCGACTCCATCGCTAATGTCTGGTATTTGGGGCCATGCTACACCTAGACACCATGTCGGCGATATCATGACTGGTGAAGTGACAATGGAAGAGCTTGTTTCTTCTGATAAAATCCGTGTAAACCCAATCGGTTTCGGTCCTTACAAAGTTGCAAAAATCGTACCAGGCGAGTCTGTTCTTTATGAGCGCTTTGATGACTATTGGAGAGGGAAACCTGCTCTAAAATCATTGGTTCAAAAAACAGTAAGCTCTGCTTCAATTCTTGAAGTTCTTAAAAAAGGTGAAGTGGATATCGCTTCTATCCCTGTAGACCAATATCAAAACGCTAAAGAAATCGACAACATCGAGCTTCTTGCTGACGTTGATACTGCTTACACATATATCGGGTTCAAACTTGGTAAATGGGATGCAGAAAATAAAACAAACGTAACTGATCCAAACGCAAAAATGGCTAACAAACTTGTTCGTCAAGCTATGTGGTATGCAATGGATAACGAAACAATCGGTAAAGAGCTTTATCACGGTCTTCGTTTCCCAGCAACTACTTTGATCATTCCTGTATTTGCTAGCTTCCATGATTCTAGCATTGAAACACCGTCTTACGATCCGGAAAAAGCGAAAGCACTTCTTGACGAAGCTGGATACGTAGATACAAACGGCGATGGTTTCCGTGAAAACGACAAAGGTGAAGAATTCGTTCTTAACTTTGCTTCTATGTCCGGCGGAGAAACTGCTGAGCCAATCGCACAGTTCTACATTCAAAACTGGGCTGACGTAGGTATTAAAGTTCAACTTCTAGACGGACGTCTACACGAGTTCAACTCCTTCTACGACATGGTAGAAGCTGATGATCCGAAAATTGACATCTACCAAGGTGCATGGGGAACTGGTACTGATCCAGATCCATCCGGCCTATACGGAAGAGATGCTGCGTTCAACTACACTCGTTACACAAGCGAGAAAAACGACGAGCTTCTTGCAGCTGGTACATCTGAAAAAGCATTTGACTCAGACTACCGTAAAGATATCTACAAACAATGGCAACAGTTGATGGTTGAAGAAGTTCCGGTTGCACCAACTGTATACCGTTACTACCTAATGGGCGTTAACAAACGTGTTGTTAACTACTCTATCGATCCAGATTCTGACCTATTCTTGTATCAAATGGGTGTAAGTGAATAATAATTGATTATTGAGCAATCTCAGTAATCTGTAAACCGCCATCCGGGCAACTGGATGGCGGTTTTTTGATGAAATCTGCAACCCGTTACTACTTACTTTCAACAATAGCATGAATCTATTTTTTGAAACCATATTGTAATATTCTTAAAAATTTGATAGGATTGAACTTACCAATTAATCGATTATACTAGCAATTCAGAGAGGTAAAGGAATGGGGGAAGCAAAGTTGAAGATTTACGTATCCGTTGACATGGAAGGGATTACAGGGCTGCCCGATTACACATTTGTCGACTCGGCCAGACATAATTATGAACGAGCGCGCCGTATTATGACCGAGGAAGCGAATGCTATCATACGCGCAGCGATTGGACAAGGGGCTGAACAAGTCCTCGTGAACGACAGCCATTCCAAAATGAACAATTTGCTAGTTGAGGAGCTGCATCCGGATGCAGATTTAATAACAGGTGATTTGAAAGCGTTTTCCATGGTACAGGCGCTCGATGAATCATTCGATGGTGTAATCTTCGCGGGTTACCATGCAAGAGCAGGTCAGCCGGGCGTCATGAGTCACTCGATGACATTTGGCGTACGGAATATGCATATAAATGATGTAGCGATTGGTGAGCTTGGCTTAAATGCATATGTAGCCGGCTATTATGGAGTGCCTGTCATTATGGTCGCTGGGGACGATCGTGCTTGTCAGGAAGCGGAAGACTTGATTCCTGGCATTGTGACTGCAGCGGTTAAGCAATCTATTTCCCGTTCTGCGGTAAAGACGCTGCATCCGACAAAGGCTCATGCATTGATCGAGGAAAAGGTCGCAGAAGCGATTGCCAAGCGTTCAACGATCAAACCGCTCGTGCCGCCAGCACATCCTGTGTTGTGTATTGAGTTTACAAACTACGGTCAAGCCGAATGGGCTGCTCTCATGCCGGGATGTGAAATTGAGCAGGGGACGACGATCGTGAAATTTGAAGCGAAGGACATTCTGGAAGCATATCGGGCAATGCTCGTCATGGTCGAATTGGCAATGCAAACAAAGTTCTGCTAAAGGGGGGAGTGGCGCATGGCAATTTACATAGTTAAAAGATTCTTCATGATGATTGCGACTATCCTCATCATCGCGACACTGACATTTTTTTTGATGCATTCAATACCGGGTTCACCGTTTGATGAAGAACGGACATCGAACCCGACAATCCAGGCGAATTTGGAGAAATTCTATAAGTTGGACCAACCGACACATGTGCAATACTTATATTATTTGAAATCGATTGCGACATTTGACTTTGGACCTTCCATTAAAAAGCCGAACGACTCAGTGAATAAATTACTTGCGAGGGGTTTTCCGATATCACTCGAACTAGGAATGGTAACGATCATCGTTGCGGTTCTATCGGGGATTACATTAGGGACATTTGCCGCCTTGCGACATAACGGCATTATCGATTATGCGGCGATGGCTTTCGCGGTCGTCGGGATATCCGTTCCGAACTTCGTATTGGCGACGGTGCTGATCCAGCAATTGGCGGTAAACTGGAATCTCCTACCGCCAGCGACGTGGAGCAGTCCGCTTCACATGATCTTGCCGACATTGGCGCTTGCCACTGGTCCTACCGCAATCATCGCACGTCTGACACGTTCGAGCATGCTCGAAGTGCTGACCCAAGATTATATGAAAATGGCGAGAGCGAAAGGACTATCACCGATGCGGATAGTGCTTCGGCACGCACTTCGCAATGCGCTCATGCCGGTCGTCACAATTATGGGGACGATGCTTGCAGGGATTTTGACGGGGACATTCGTTATTGAAAAAATCTTTGCGATACCGGGCATGGGGAAATACTTTGTCGAGAGCATCAATAACCGTGATTATCCGGTCATTATGGGCTCGACTGTATTCTATAGCGCATTCCTCGTATTCATGTTGTTTTTAGTAGATATCGTCTACGGATTCCTTGATCCTCGCATTAAACTTCACCGAAAGGAAGGTGAGGCGTGATGGTGAGTCATCAGCAAAACGTAGAAGTCCAGGATGAATGGTTCCAACCGAAAGGAAAGGACACGGAAAAAGCAGAATCGGTCGTACGTCCGTCGCTCTCCTATTGGAAAGACGCCTGGCGCAGATTACGGAAGAATAAAATGGCGATGGGCGGCTTGGTATTCTTAATTATCCTAACGCTTTTCGCGATATTCGCTCCGATTCTGTCACCGCATAATATAGAAACGACGCAATATGCAAACCAAAACTTGCCGCCGTCCTCGACACATTGGTTCGGCACGGACGACAAAGGATGGGATGTCTTTACGAGAACTTGGCACGGTGCACGCGTATCGCTGTTCGTAGGTGTTGCTGCCGCATTGATCGACTTTTTCATCGGAATTATCTATGGGGGGATAAGCGGTTATAAAGGTGGAAGGACAGATACAGTGATGATGCGTATCATTGAAATCTTGTACGGGCTTCCCCACTTGCTCGTCGTCATTCTGTTAATGGTTATCATGGGACCGAGCTTAACGACAATCATCGTAGCGCTGACAATTACAGGATGGGTCGGAATGGCCAGGATTGTCAGGGGACAAGTGCTTCAAATTAAAAACTACGAATTTGTAACCGCCTCAAAATCATTTGGAGCCAAAACACCAAGGATCATACGGAAAAACTTGCTGCCGAATACAATGGGTCCGATCATCGTTCAAATGACATTGACTGTACCGAGTGCCATCTTTGCGGAAGCCTTCCTAAGCTTCATTGGGCTAGGAATTCAAGCCCCTGTTGCGAGCTGGGGGGTCATGGCGAATGATGCGTTGCCGGTTATCTTGTCAGGTCATTGGTGGAGGTTATTTTTCCCTGCATTCTTCATTTCAATGACAATGTTTGCATTTAACGTCCTCGGAGACGGTATGCAAGATGCACTTGATCCGAAACTGAGGGGGTGACTGGATTGGATAATAGAAAATATGCACCGTTGGATGAAAGTCATGGCGGGACAGCAGTCGCGCAGGAACCAAAAAAATTACGCAAGCGCAATAAAATATTTACAGACGTCATGCTTTCTGTACGTGACCTACACGTATCGTTTAAGACATTTGGGGGGGAAGTACAAGCGCTTCGCGGCGTTTCATTCGATCTTTACAAAGGAGAGACGCTTGCGATCGTCGGAGAGTCAGGCTGTGGGAAAAGTGTCACCGCGAATACGATCATGGGACTCATTCCTAAGCCTGCGGGCCGCATAAAAAATGGAAGTGTCATATTCAAAGGAAAAGATTTAACGAAGCTCGATAAATCCGAAATGAGAAAGGTGCAAGGGGTCGATATTTCGATGATCTTCCAAGACCCGATGACCGCTTTGAATCCGACACTCAAAATCGGAGAGCAATTGACGGAAGGTTTGCGAACCCACCAAAAAGTTAGTAAAGAAGAAGCACGGAAAAAGGCGATTAATCTTCTGGAAGTGGTCGGCATCCCGAATCCAGAGGAGAGGATGAAGCAATATCCTCATCAGTTTTCCGGAGGGATGCGGCAACGGATCGTCATTGCAATTGCTCTAATCTGTGAGCCAGAACTGCTTATCGCCGACGAGCCGACAACCGCACTGGACGTTACAATCCAGGCACAGATTCTAGAGCTGTTCGAAGAAATACAGGAACGGACAGGCGTTTCAATCATTCTCATTACACACGATTTAGGGGTTGTAGCGAAAATAGCGGATCGAATTGCGGTCATGTATGCAGGAAAAGTCATTGAAATCGGGGGGAAGCGTGAAGTGTTCTACACACCGCAGCACCCCTATACGAAAGGGTTGCTCGCTTCCGTCCCACGACTCGACTTAAAGGAAGAGGAGCTTCAACCGATTGAAGGGACGCCGCCAGATTTATTCGCTCCGCCGATCGGATGTCCGTTTACGGCAAGATGCCCATTCGCTATGGAAGTGTGCGACCGCGTATACCCTACAACAACCAGCTTGTCCGATACACATGCCGTCGACTGCTGGCTGCAGGACGAACGGGCGAAGAAAGTTTTTACATTCAACTAGGTTTTCCGCACGAAAGTGCTTAGCAAGTCATATATAAACAAAGGGGGCTATTGAAATGAAGAAATGGTTGACATTCTTGATGGTGGCAATGCTTGCACTCGTACTTGCAGCATGTACCGCGAACAAGGACGCAGGCAAGGAACCGGAAGAACCGGCGGATACTACATCGACGGATGATGGGAAAGAAGAAGGCAAGACAGAAGAGGCAACTTCCGGGGAGAAAATCCTCTTAATGAACAACGGGGAAGAGCCGACATCGTTCGATCCGTCCATCGGATTCAACGCAGTGTCTTGGAGCGCTCTCAATAATATCATGGAAGGTTTGACACGCCTTGATGAAGACCATAAAGCGGTCGAGGCAACAGCTGAAAAAATCGACATTTCCGAAGACGGATTAACGTACACATTCACAATCCGCGATGGCGCGAAGTGGTCCAACGGAGATCCGGTTGTAGCAGGTGACTTCGTATTTGCATGGAAGCACATGTTGAATCCGGAAACAGCGTCTCCAGCAGCGTTCCTAGCTTACTTTATCGAAGGAGCGGAAGCATACAATAACGGAGAAGGCTCCGCTGATGACATCGCTATCGAAGCTCAAGATGACAAGACGTTCGTCGTCAAATTAACTGCACCAAACGAAGCATTCTTGAACATTATTACAAATCCAAGCTTCTTCCCAATCAATGAAAAAGTAGCGTCTGCTGATCCAGCTTGGCATACAGAAGCTGCAACATTCGTAGGGAATGGGCCGTTCAAATTGACTGCATGGGACCACGATGTCAGCTTCGAATTTGAAAAGAACGAACATTACTGGGATGCAGGGGCTGTTAAGTTGGATAAAGTTCACTGGGCAATGGTGAACGACTCAACGACAGCTTATCAAATGTATCAAGCTAATGAATTGGATGTAACAGGCGTACCATCTGAAATTGCTGATCAGTTGAAGGATAGTGAAGAGCTACGCATCGATGACCAAGCGGGCTTGTATTTCTATCGTTTTAACACTTCAATGGAACCATTTACGAACAAAAAGATCCGCCAAGCATTTGCATTTGCGGTTGATCAAGAAGAAATCGTCAATTTTGTAACGAAAAATGGCGAGAAGCCAGCACATGGCTTCGTCACATATGGCTTCATCGGACCGGATGGTCAAGAATTCCGTGATTCCGTAGGCGACCTCGTCTCCTTCGATCCGGAAAAAGCAAAACAACTTTTGGAAGAAGGTATGAAAGAGGAAGGCTATTCAGAGCTTCCGAAAGTGACAATTTCTTATTCTACGAGCGAATCACACCAGAACATCGCGATTGCTCTTCAATCCAAGTTTAAGGAAGTGCTCGGAGTTGACGCAGAGCTTCAAAATGTTGAAAGCGGAGTATTCCTTTCAGAGCAAAAAGAGTTCAAATACCAAATGTCCCGTTCTTCTTTCTTGCATGACTATGCTGACCCTGTGAACGCGCTCGAAAGCTTCATTACTGGCTCTTCGATGAACCGTACAACATGGTCGAATGCGGAATATGACAAGCTCATCGCGGACATCAAAAATGAAACTGACGAAAATAAACGTTGGGAATTACTGAAACAGGCAGACACGCTTCTCATGGATGAAATGCCTGTATTCCCACTATACTTCTACAACCAGACATCACTTGAAAAACCGGGCGTATCCGGTATCCTGCGTCACCCTGTCGGCTATGTCGATTTGAAATACGCGGATAAGAACTAATGAACAAGTCGCGGTGTCCTTCATGGCGCCGCGATTTTCTAATTATGCGTATTTGGATAAAGATATCCATGTTAACAATGATTATTAATGGAAAGAGGTGCCGGAGATTGAGAATACGACCGAAAAGGCTGCATGCAGGGGATACGATTGGAATCGTTGCTCCTTCAAGCCCTCCGAATCAAGCCAATCTAGAACGCTCTCTCGCTTTTCTTGAACAGCTTGGACTGAAATGGAAATTCGGGCGACATGTAAATAATGTCAATGGTTATTTAGCAGGTTCGGATGATGAAAGGCTGCAAGACTTGGAAGACATGTTCGCGGACCCGTCCATCAGCGGCATCATTTGTGCGGGGGGCGGATATGGTTCGGCTCGCTACACGGATCGGCTGGATTTGCAGTTGATTCGGGAAAACCCGAAAGTGTTTTGGGGATTCAGCGACATTACATTCCTCCATACGGCAATCGGCCTGTATTCGAACCTTGTCACCTTTCATGGTCCGATGCTTGCATCTTGTGTCGGAAAGGACACTTTCCATGAACTCTCCGCAAAAATGTTCCGGCAATTGTTCGAACCGATGGAGCTACATTATACCGAGGAGATTTCCCCGTTAAACGTACTTGCAAGTGGCAGTGCGCAAGGCGAGCTTGTCGGAGGGAATCTGTCACTGCTTGCGGATACGATCGGGACGAAATTTGAAATCGACACGAAAGGGAAGCTGCTATTCATCGAAGACGTTGGAGAGGAGCCGTACCGAGTCGATGGGATGTTGAACCAATTGCGAATGGCGGGGAAACTGTCAGATGCAGCTGGAATCGTTATCGGGGATTTCTCGGATGTAGAACCAAAGAAACAGCAGAGGACCTTGTCATTGGATGACGTGTTCCACCATTATTTGGGCGGATTAGCAAAGCCGGTTGTGGAGGGCTTCAAGATAGGTCACTGCGAGCCGCATTTCGCGATTCCCCTAGGGGTCGCCGCAAAGCTGGACGCAGATCAAAAGACATTGACGATTTTACCGGGGGTGGAATGAATGCGCATCCGCTCAATCGAAACAATTCCCGTCGCTGTCCCGTTGACGAAGCCGTTTAAAACGGCGCTTCGGACAGTGACGACAGCATATGCCATCTACGTGAAAGTGACTTGTGAAGACGGACGCACCGGTTGGGGAGAAGCGCCTCCGACCCACGTTATTACAGGCGATTCCCTCGGAAGCATTACATACGCGATTGAAGAGGTGATTGCGCCGCTTTTAGTAGGGAAGGATGTTCGGAATCGCGAGGAGATATTCCGCCTGGTGAAACGGTCAATCGTCCGCAATACAAGTGCAAAAGCCGCTGTAGACATGGCCATCCATGACCTGCTTGGGCAGTTAGCGGGCATACCGCTCTATCAATTGCTTGGTGGGAACAGAAGCGAAATTGAAACCGACTTCACGGTGAGTGTCAACGATGCGGCTGAAATGGCAGATGATGCAGAGCGTTATATTGCTGAAGGCTTTAACGTATTGAAAGTGAAAGTCGGCATCGGGGACATTAACGAAGATATTGAGCGAATCCGGGCGATTCGGGAACGAGTAGGGGCGGCACCAAAAATTCGGCTCGATGCGAACCAAGGGTGGAAGCCGAAGGAAGCGATCTTTGCGATTGGAAAGATGGAGGACGCAGGGCTCGATATTGAATTGATTGAACAGCCAGTGCTTGCAGATGATATCGATGGGCTATTGTATGTGACAAATCATACACTCACACCGATCATGGCGGATGAAAGCGTGTTTTCCGCGAAAGATGCACTCCATGTATTGGAGCGTCGGGCGGCAGATTTGATTAATATTAAACTAATGAAATCGGGTGGAATCCACGAGGCATTAAAGATCAATGCATTGGCGGAAACGTACGGCGTTGAATGCATGGTCGGCAGCATGATCGAGACGAAGCTCGGTATAACAGCTACAGCCCATTTTGCTGCTAGCCAGCCGAACATTACTAGATTCGATTTCGATGCACCGCTTATGTTGGCAAAGGATATTGTCGCAGGCGGCATCGTCTATGACGGAAGGGTCATCCGGCTGCCTGAAGGGCCAGGGCTCGGATTGGATCAGGAAGGAATGGAACTGATCGGGAAGGGGACAGGACAATGACGGAGTTGACAGTGAATATGTACGCATGCGCAGTGCCGGTCGCGACTGTTTGGACTTCACCAGAGTCGGCGCGGGAGATGGACGTTGACGGTATTTCTAATCCGCTTCAACTGAACAAATGGCTGGAGAAGCTTGCATATGAAGAACGGCTGGACTTGTGCAACGGCAATCGAGTGCAGACGCAAATTTTGTACGGTGAACCTGTCATCGTTGACGAAATCGAAGGTGAATGGGCGAAGGTGATTGCCGTCTGGCAGCCGTCAAAGAAGGATGAACGCGGCTATCCGGGGTGGGTGCCGTTGCGCCAATTGAAAAAGGCATCGCCACTTGCAGAGGCCGGTGGATTCGTAAGAGTGTCGGTCCCAAAATCGCAATTATGGAATCCGGACGGGACGCCTTTTATCATTGTTCCGTTCAATACGATTTTGCCGCTGACCGATGAAAGCGACGACTACTTCCATGTGCAAACACCTGATGGGGACGCATTAGTTTTGAAAACGGATATCGTGCGGGCCTCATCCGTCCATCAATTTAAAAAGCGGAAAGCGGCGGCCGCTGTCGAAGAGGGCCTTGCCTATTTGGATCTTCCATATTTCTGGGGTGGCATGTCCTCGTACGGCTTTGATTGCTCCGGCTTCACGTACAATATGCTGAAAGCTTGCGGGCATTTCATCCCACGGGATGCGGGCGATCAGGCGAGAAGCGGCGAGGAAGTGCCGATGGATAAGCCGGAGCATTGGGAAAAAGGAGATTTGCTATTCTTCGCAAATGACGAAGGAAAAGGAAACGTCCGTCATGTCGGGTTTTATTATGGAAATGGATTGCTTCTTCATTCTCCTTCAACAGGGCAGTCGATCGAGCTAGTAAAGCTTGCAGGTTCGAAGCTGGAGCGGGAATTATGCGCAGTCCGCCGGTATGGCAAAGATGAAGGGGGAAATTGAATGGCTCACGATGTGATTTTATCCGTAAAGGATTTGAAACGCCATTTTGATGTAGGCAAAGGATTGAAGCTGAAGGCTGTCGACGGTATCAGTTTTGACATTTTCAGAGGAGAGACGTTCGGGCTTGTCGGCGAATCGGGCTGCGGCAAATCGACAGCGGGCCGGACAATCCTAGGCCTGTACAATAAAACGGACGGCGAAGTTCTCTACGAGGGACGAAGTGTCCATACGATGACTGACAGTGAACGGCAGCGCTTTTTAAAGAAAATGCAGATGATCTTCCAAGATCCGTACGCATCATTGAATCCCCGTTCCACTGTGTATGAAATTATTTCGGAGCCGATGCAAATCCATGGGATGTACAAGACGCAAGCGGAGATGAGAGCACGTGTCAATGAATTGCTTGAGGATGTCGGCTTGAACCGGGATCATGCGAACCGTTACCCGCATGAGTTTTCCGGCGGTCAACGGCAACGTATCGGCATCGCCCGTTCACTGGCTCTTGACCCGGAATTCATCATCGCTGATGAGCCGATTTCCGCGCTCGATGTGTCCGTGCAAGCGCAAGTCGTTAAACTACTTCAACGTCTGCAGCGGGAGAAGGGCTTGACGTATTTATTCATCGCACATGATCTGTCGATGGTCAAATACATTTCCAGCAGGATCGGCGTTATGTATTTAGGGCATATGGTAGAGCTCACTACGAGCGCGCAGCTTTATGACAAGCCGCTTCACCCTTACACGGAAGCGTTGTTATCGGCGATTCCAATTCCAGATCCGGATATCGAGGAGTCGCGTGAACGGATTTTATTAAAAGGTGAGCTGCCAAGTCCGATTAATCCGCCATCTGGCTGTGTGTTCCGGACACGCTGTCCGTATGCGATGCCGGTGTGCGGAGAGTTGAAGCCGAAATGGCTTGAAAAGGAAGAAGGGCATTTCGTCGCTTGTCACTTGCATGATGAGGAAGTGATGAAGCGGTCGGATGCGGTAAAGATTCCAGTAGGGTCGTCCTGATTATGATCAGGACGATTTTTTTATGGTTTATCGAATGGATCGATAGTCCCGAGATGAGCATAACTACGCCAAATTGCGCCATAACTGGCCGAAACTTGAGCATTATCTTCTGGTACTCGCGCAAAACACCCTCAAACTCGCGTATACGTGAAAAAATCGCGCAAAACATAACCGATACACGGAGGATTGCTGCGCGGGAAGCTGTATGGGCTCTGGCATTGCCAACGGCGCGATTTCCAAGGAAAAATTTCCTGTTTCCGTTAATGTTGCCAAGGATATTTGGTTATCTTATAATAGTATCGTTGTAATTCCTCTTTTCCCTCTATCGGCCTGCATCGCGCCAGGTCCCAATCAATCGGGCTGCGCCAGCCCTATATTGCATACTCTTGCAAGACACAAGAATTCGAAAAAATTGAATAGGAAAGGCAGACGGAGTAGAATACTGTCTTTAGTTGTCGAAAATGTCTGATTATAATTCGGGGGTGTTTTTTGTTGAAGTTATCACCAGTTGAACAGGAAAAATTGATGTTGCACGTGGCGGGAGAGCTTGCGCTGAAGCGGAAGGCCCGTGGGGTAAAGTTGAATTACCCTGAGGCTGTGGCTCTTATTTGTCATTTTATTATGGAAGGCGCTCGTGATGGTAAGTCCGTCGGTCAGTTGATGAGTGAAGGAAAGCAGTTGCTGACAGCGGATGATGTGATGGAAGGCGTCGAAGATATGGTGAAGGATGTGCAGATTGAGTGCACATTTCCGGACGGAACAAAATTGGTTACGGTGCATCACCCAATTCAATAATAGAGGGGGTTTTTCGTTTGAAACCAGGAGAGATCAAGGCTGCTGAAGGATGGATTGAAATTAACGTGGGGCGTGATGTGAAGACGGTGAAGGTCGCAAATACAGGTGACCGTCCGATTCAAGTCGGGTCTCATTTCCATTTCATAGAGGTGAATAAATTTCTTGAATTCGACCGTGAGCAGGCGGTCGGAATGCATTTGAACATACCTTCAGGGACAGCGGTGCGTTTTGAGCCGGGCGAGGAGAAGGAAGTGGAGCTTGTCGAGTTTGGCGGGAAGCGCCATGTGTTCGGTTTGAATAAATTGACAGAAGGTTCCACTCATAAAAGAGATGAGATTGTAGAGAAGGCATCGGATGGCGGATTTAAAGGAGCTGACAGTTAAGTGAGAATTACACATGAACAGTATGCAAGAATGTTCGGCCCGACTGTGGGCGACAAGGTTCGTTTAGCGGATACCGATTTATGGATTGAAATCGAAAAGGATTATACGACGTATGGAGATGAAGGCATTTTCGGCGGTGGTAAATCCCTTCGCGTGTCAATGGGACAGAACAGCGAGAAGACGTCCGACGAAGGCGTGCTTGATACGGTCATTACAAATGCGACGATCATTGACTATACAGGGATTGTGAAGGCGGATATTGGGATAAAGAATGGAAGGATCGTCGGCATTGGCAAGGCGGGAAATCCGAATACAATGGATGGTGTCGATCAAGGCATGATTATCGGAGTCGGCACGGAAGTGTACGGCGGCGAAGGCTTGATCGCGACAGCGGGTGCGGTCGACACACATATCCACCTCATTAGCCCGCAGCAGGTGGATGTGGCATTGAATGCAGGAACGACAACATTCATTGGTGGTGGGACAGGTCCGGCATCTGGTTCAACTGCGACGACAGTGACGCCGGGGAAATGGCATTTGCATCGGATGCTTCAGCAAATTGAAGACATTCCGTTGAATATAGGTATTTTCGGGAAAGGTAGCGCTGCTTTTCCAGAACCGCTTGTTGAACAAGTCCGAGCGGGTGCAATTGGCATGAAAATCCATGAGGACTGGGGGGCAACTCCGTCGGCATTAGATCAAAGCTTGAAAGTGGCGGATGAATATGACATTCAGATCGCTCTGCACTCCGATACGTTGAATGAAGCTGGTTTTGTCGAGGATACGATCAATGCGATTGATGGACGGGTCATCCACGTTTTCCATACGGAAGGTGCTGGCGGAGGTCATGCGCCTGACCAGTTGAAGATGGCATCATTGCCGAATGTATTGCCGGCTTCGACAAATCCGACGAAACCTTTTACAGTCAATACGATTGATGAGCATATGGACATGCTCATGGTTTGCCACCATTTGAAGCGTGATGTGGCGGAAGATGTCGCTTTCGCAGACTCGCGAATCCGTCCGGAAACAATCGCTGCAGAGGACATAATGCAGGATCTTGGAATTTTGAGCATCATGTCATCCGACTCCCAAGCTATGGGCCGCGTTGGTGAAGTGGCGATACGGACATGGCAGACGGCGGATAAGATGAAGAAGCAGCGAGGTCCGCTTCCACAAGATGAAGGAAAGGGCCATGATAATTACCGCGTTAAGCGATACATTTCAAAATATACGATCAACCCTGCGATTGCCCAAGGAATTTCGCATGAGATCGGTTCCATTGAAGAAGGGAAATTGGCGGATATCGTTTTATGGGATCCCGCATTTTTCGGCGTAAAAGCACAAGTTGTTATTAAAGGCGGCATCGCGGTGTATGCAATGACGGGCGATCCGAATGCTTCCATTCCAACTCCACAGCCTTTAATGGGCCGCCGGATGTACGGCTACCATGGACAAGGTCCTCAAAATGCCGCAATGACATTCCTGCCAAAAATCGCAGTGGAAGAAGGACTTCCGGAACAGCTGGGGCTGAAAAAGATGATTGGAACGGTGAAAAATTGTCGTAACGTATCAAAGGCGGACATGAAGCATAATAGCGAAATGCCCGTAATTGACGTCGACCCGGAGACATATGAAGTGAAAATCGACGGCGAACTCGCCACGTGCGAACCGGTAGACGTACTGCCAATGGCGCAGAGGTATTTTTTATTCTAATAAAACCCCAGTCTTAGCTATGAAGGAGAATACAAGATGCTAATTGAAAAAATCATATGCAATATCGGTGATACAGAAGAAATCCCAGGAAAACGCATCGAATGGGTCGAACTCGAATGGGAAGAATTAAGCAAACGAATTTTGCGTACGGAATCGACAGAAGGTACGGATGTCGCATTGCGCATCGATCAGGAAGAGCCTTTGAAATACGGTGACTTGCTGTTCGAAGACGACGAGCGATGCATCGTGATCCGGACGAAGATGGAACCGGTCATCGTCATTCGTCCGAAAGATATGGTCGAAATGGGCAAAGCTGCATTCGAGCTTGGCAATCGCCATACTCCAGCGTTAATCGAAAAAGATGAAATTGTCGTCCGCGCAGATCACACGTTGGCGCCATTATTGGATGAGGTGGGTGTGGACTATGAGACGACAGAACGAAGATTCAAACAACCTTTCAAATACCGTGGCCATTCCCACTGATATTCAGTTTTTGCGTTTGCTTCAAATTCACGATTCAGCATTCCCGATCGGCACCTATACGCAATCATACGGAATGGAAACGTATATCCAGGAAGATATTATCCGGAAGAAAGAAGAGCTGATTGACTTTTGCACGACTTTCCTCCATCAAAATCTCGTATATGGCGATGCTATTCTCATTCAGGAAGCGTATAAGGCTGCAAAGCAACGTGATACGGATCGGCTGTTGCATTTGGAAAATCTTTGCGGGGCCATCAAACTTGCAAAAGAATCCCGCGATGCGAGTGTCAATTTGGGCAGGCAGTTCATCAAAACAGTTTCACCGCTCGTCGAGGATGCCTTTTTCGACGAGTGGAAAAACCGGATCGATGCGAATGAAATAAAAGGGCATTATGCAATCCTTTACGGAATTTATTGCGCTGTCAATGATATGGAGGCTCATTATGCAGTCCTATCGTATTTATTTTCATCGGTGAACGGGCTTGTCCAAAACGCAGTGCGTGCAGTGCCGTTCGGACAAAATACGGGTGTGCAGGCAATGCATCAATTGGCTGAAGAAGTCGTTGTAGCTGCCGGAATTGTTGCCGGTTTGCAAGAATCGGATATTAGTAACAATGCGTTAGGCATTGAGCTTGCATCAATGAAGCACGAATATTTATTTTCAAGATTATTTATTTCATGACAGGAGGCGTTTCTATATATGAAACCAGTACGTATCGGAATCGGGGGTCCCGTCGGATCGGGCAAAACATCGCTCGTCGACGCACTGACCCGCGCAATGCATGAAGATTATAACGTTGCAGTGATTACGAATGATATTTATACACGTGAGGATGCGCAATTCCTCATGAATCACGGTGTGTTGAATGAAAACAGGATTCTCGGAGTAGAGACTGGCGGATGCCCGCATACCGCAATCCGTGAAGATGCGTCTATGAACTTCGCGGCAATCGATGAGTTGAAGGAACGTTTCAATGATCTTGACATCATTTTCGTTGAGAGCGGCGGCGATAACCTGTCCGCGACATTCAGCCCTGAGCTTGTAGATGGGTATATATATGTAATCGATGTTGCAGAAGGACAAGATATTCCTAGAAAAGGAGGCCCGGCGTTAACGAGATCCGATCTTTTATTGGTCAATAAAACTGACCTTGCTCCGCATGTCGGCGTTGATCTTGAATTGTACGAGAGCGACGTGAAGAAGATGCGAGGCGGCCGCCCTTACGTTCTCGCGGACGTCCGTACACGGAAAAATGTCGACCAGATCGTCAATTGGATCAAACGGAATATGTTGCTAGAAGGCGCAGGGACTTCAAGTGCTGGCGAGTAAAGTTGCTCGTCGACACCATAATGGAGTGCTGGATATGGTGTTTGAGCCGAGAAGAGGCTACACCCGGTTGACGCATGTATTCCAGCAGCCTCCATTGAAGGCGAGCCGTGAGTTATACGAAGGTAATGACCCTACGGCGACGGTCTATTTGATGGAGTCGTCGGGTGGAATGGTGGCAGGCGACCGGAATGACATTTCAATCCGCCTACTGCCCGGTAGCAAAGCAAGAATCATCCAGCAATCGGCGTTAAAGGTATACAGGTCCCATACAGGTGAAACTTGCGTACAATCGATAGATGTGGAGGTCGCAGAAGACGCTCGTCTTGAATGGATGCCTGAAGTGATCATCCCATTCGCAGATTCCAAGTTTCAAATGGAAACGACGATCCGTTTGGCAAAGGGCTCAACTTTGCTTTGGGGGGAAATTCTCGCTCCTGGCCGGGAGATGCGCGGGGAAGTATTCGATTTCTCTTCATTAAAATCAATGATGAAGATTTATGTCGATGAGGAGCTGCTCGCCTTCGACAGCATTCATTTCGTCCCAGAAAATCTACATCTGCATAAGCTTGGTTTACTTGAAGAGGCATTGTATGTCGGATCCATTTGGCTCGTTTCCGATGAAGCGGACAAAATTGATCTACGGGCGATTCAGGAAGCGATGAACGTTGGCGACGGATTACGTGCAGGCGTTACCAGACTAGCTGGAAATGCGGTGCATTGCCGTTTTCTTGGGGTCAATCAATGGAGACTGCAGCAGGAATTGAAACGTGTCTTTTCCGAATTGTCGGCGCTCATATGAAAGTGCGAGGGAAACTATGTATAAACAAAAACTGATGATAGTGTTAATTGGAGTAATCATGCTCGTTGCCATTGCAGGCTGCGGGAAAAAAGAGACGTCTGTCGTGAAAGAAAACAGTCTTATTTATGCTTCGGAATCAGAGTTTGATGGATTGAATCCGCTCCTTGAGGAGACGAATTTGGACGCGCTTCTATTCCGCGGGCTGTTCCGCTTTGACGAAAACAATGTACCGAAAGAGGATATTGCAGAGTCGTTCACTATGACGGATGACAAATTGACGTACACATTCAAGTTAAGAGAGGACATCCGATTTCATGATGGTGAACCGCTAACTGCGGACGATGTCATCTTTACAATTGAGAGTGTTTTGGATGACAAGAATTCATCGTTCTTGAAGTCCGATTTCAATGAAGTAGAATCCTTGAAGAAGATCGACGACTATGAATTTGAACTGAAGCTGAAGCACCCTTTCACGCCGATATTGGATAAATTGACGTTGCCGATATTGCCAAAGCATGCGTTTGACGGCGTGGATATGCGGACAGCAGATTTCAATAGCCATCCGATCGGTGCAGGGCCTTATCAGTTCGACCGATGGGATCGGGGAAATAGCTTGACGTTGAAAGCGTATGAGCAATTTTATGGCACGAAGCCATCCATCGAGAAAGTCATTTTCAAATTCATTCCTGACAGCAATGTAAGGGCCTTGCAATTAGCTTCGGGAGAAGTCGATATTGCATTGCTCGACCCGGTACAAGTCGGTGAACTGGAGAAACGGGATTATGTGAAGATTTACAATATCGATACCGCGGACTACCGAGGAATCCTTTTCAATATGCAAAATGATGTATGGCAAGATGTACGGGTGCGGCAGGCATTCAGCTACGCCATCGATCGAGCGCAAATTGTGAAAGGTATTTTGAAAGGGTATGGGAAAGTGGCTTATTCGCCTCTTCAAAAACATGCTTTTCATAATGAAAACATCGAAAAATACAGCTTTGATATCGCACATGCCGAATCCTTGCTGGATGAAGCCGGTTGGAAAAAATCAGAAGACGGTTTCCGCTATAGAGACGGTAAGAAGCTGAGCTTTACAATCACAGCTCCTGCTTCCGATGCGGTGCGCGTCAATATGGCGAACTATGTTGCGGAAGGCTTCAAGTCGATCGGAGCGGATGTCAACGTGGCGGCGCTTGATTGGAGTGCCATCACGATTGAAGAGACAGACGCTTTCATGATCGGATGGGGCAGTCCGTATGACGCGGATCATCATACGTATAGTTTGTTCCATTCTTCGGAATCAAGCTTGACAGGATCCGGTTATAATTACGGAAGTTATTCGAATAAAAAAGTAGATGCATTGCTTGAAAAAGGTCGTTTGTCAATGGATGAGCAGGAAAGGAAGACTAGCTATATGGACTTCCAAGAAGAATTGGCGAACGATCCGGCATTCGCATTCATCGCATATGTCAATGCAGTTTATGGCATTCACGGAAATATCGAAGGTGTAAAGGAGCGTACACTCGGTCATCACGGCTCCGGTTTCCTTTGGAATGTCGAGGAGTGGAAGTGGAATGACCGTTAAATGGGTCGGGAAGCGCATGATGTTGGGGATACTCGTCCTCTTCATCGTGAGCTTCCTCTCTTTTTTCATTATGCATGCGGGACCGGGTAGTTCCGCGACTGCCTATTACGGAGGCAATGCCCAAACGTTGACTGCCGCAGAAAAAGAGCGGATCAGCAAGGCTTTTGCATTGGACCGTCCGCTGATCGTCCAATACGGGGCATGGTTGAAAGAGACCGTGAAAGGGAATCTCGGCATGTCTGCGAAAGAGGGCCGCCCTGTTGCTGCGATTCTTGGAGAACGGCTGCCGAATACGTTATTGTTGTTTGGGGCATCGATGTTTTTTATTATTTCGGGGTCGATTTGGCTCGGGATGGCGGCGGGTATGCGGCCTGGATCGTTGCTGGACCGAGGTCTGTCGGCATTCAGTATCGCATCTTCTTCCATTCCGGCGTTTTGGCTCGGAATTTTATTCATTTATATATTCGCTGTTACACTAGGTGTCTTGCCGTCGTCCGGTACGAGAAGCCTAGGAGGGGATGGCGGTTTTGGTGATAAAATGAAACATCTCCTCATGCCTGCAGCTGTCATTGTCTTAACGCATGTCGGACTTTACGCACGCTTTCTCCAAGAAAGCGTGAAATCCGAAATTGCAAGCTATTATGTGATGGCGGCAAGGGCGAACGGTGTTGAGGAAAGGGAAATTAGGCGAGGAGTTTTACGGAATGCCTTTATCCCATATTTGAATTATCTCGGAGTCACGATCCCTTCATTTTTCGGAGGCTCTGTCATTGTGGAAGCATTATTTTCCTGGTCGGGCATCGGACAATTGCTCGTGAAATCGGTCATGGTGAAGGATTATCCGTTGCTTATGGGCGGCATTATGCTGACTGGTTTGATTGTCGTCATCAGCCTTTTTATCATTGATGTGCTCATGTATGTCCTCGACCCGAAACTCCGGAAAAGGGAGGTGGGCGTATGAAATCGTGGAAGAAACTTGTCTTCTGGTGCTCGCTTTTAGGTTTGATACTCGCTTTGACGTTGTTTTCGGATTTTTTGGCAACACAACCTGTAAATGAAATGGATTTAGATGCGGTTTATGCGCCGCCGGGTGAAGGCCATCTGTTAGGGACGGACCATCTCGGCAGGGATGTATATTCTCGTTTATTGCAAGGTGGAAAGGTGACATTGGCTGTCGCGTGCTTGTCGGTCGCCTTGTCATTTGTAATCGGCGTCCTATATGGAGGAATTAGCGGATATGTAGGCGGCTGGACCGATAGTGTCATGATGCGGATTTTGGAAGCCCTTATTTCAATCCCATCCCTCATATTCGTCTTAGCATTTCAGGCGATCATGCAAGGCGGAATGTGGGGGATGACATTTATTATTGGCGTGACGGGCTGGTTCACAACCGCTCGGATTGTCCGCTCGGAATTCATCCGGCTAAAGGACACGGAATATGTGAAGATGGCGAAAATGTTCGGCACACCGTTTTGGAGAATCATTACGGGTCATCTATTGCGCAATAGTCTGCCGCCGCTTTTTGTCGTGACGATCTTCAATTTGGCAGGTGCCGTGTTCATTGAAGTGTCCCTCAGCTTCCTCGGGGTCGGCATTCCGCCTGCGGTTCCATCGTGGGGCAATATGCTATACAATGCCCAAAATGATTTATTGATCGGCGCTTGGTGGATCGGTGTTTTCCCAGGAATATTGATCTTCATGACGATCTTATCTATTAACTTCATCGGGGAAGCGTTGAAGGATCCTGAAAGGGGGCGGTTCAGTGCTTGAGGTGAAGGAATTGTCGATTAATATTAATGGTACTCCTGTTGTGAATCAAAGCTCGTTTTTCATTCCGAAAGGGAAAGTGGCGGCAATGATCGGCGAAAGCGGCAGCGGAAAAAGCATGACAGTTGCAGCCATATTAGGCATATTGCCAATTGGTGCGCATGTATATGGAGAAATTCGTTTCAGAGGCGAGGATCTGTTAGAAGCTTCGAAGAAAGATATTTTAGCTTTGCGGAGACAGGAGTTTTTCACGATCTTTCAAGATCCATTGAACAGCTATAATCCAAGCGTGAAGATAGGTCGACAGCTTTACGCATTTTCTGCAGGCCGAATCGGCGATGATGAAGCTAGCTTTTTAAAGAAGATGAAGGAGATTCTTAGGAGGCTGAGTTTATCCGAAGAAATCTTGGAACGGTATCCATTCGAATTATCCGGAGGGATGCTGCAACGATGCATGATTGCTTGCGCCTTGTATGTTGAACCAACTTTGCTCATTGCAGATGAACCGACATCAGCTCTCGATAAAGTTGTACAGAAGGAGTTTTTGAAATGGCTCCGTCTATTGAATGAAAACGGAACGACGGTGTTGATTATTACGCATGACTTGGAAGTCGTGGCGGAGACAGCCGATGATATGATCGTCATGCGAAAGGGCGAAGTTGTAGAAACGGGACCTGTTGCAGATGTCTTTAGGAAACCCGTGCATGAGTATACGAAGCGTTTGCTGGATAGCCGATTTTAGGAAAGGGGGGCGGGCAAATTGCTGCAAGTGGAACATCTTTCAAAAAGCTATGGCAAGGGAAAACAGCGAAAGACTGTTCTTCACGATATTAATTTGTCGGTAGGTGAAGGGGAGCTTGTCGGAATCGTCGGCGAAAGCGGCAGCGGAAAAAGCACGCTGGCACGCCTCATCATGCGATTAGAGCCTGTGGATGAAGGAACGATTGCATTCTTTGAAACGGATGATTTCTATGCCGCCTGCCAAATCGTCTTCCAAAATGCATCCGCCGCCATGAATCCTTCCTGGACAGTCCGCCATATTTTAAAGGAGCCGCTTCGGTCGATGAAAGACGATCGGGATGCACATATCAAATTGATGCTTGGAACGGTCGGCTTGGAAGAAAAACATTTGGATCGGCGCCCTTCGGAGTTAAGTGGCGGTGAGCGGCAGCGCGTGAACTTGTTGCGCTCCATGCTAATTGAGCCAAAGCTTTTAATATGCGATGAAATCGTGTCCAACCTCGATCGTCTAGTTCAAAAGGAGATTGTCGAGCTCATTCAGAAATTGAACCGGGAGACGGGCATGGCAATTCTTTTCATTTCCCATGACTTAAAAGTTGTACAGCATTTATGCGAGCGAGTGTATGTAATGGAAGGCGGAAAGATTGTCGAGGAAAGCGTGAAACGGGATGGTCGTTTTTCATTCACGCATCCGTATTCCCGCCAATTGTTCGCGTAAGCTTGTTCAACTAATTAAGTAGTGGGTATACTGGAAAAGAGTATTGAGAGGGAGATGGATTATGGAACAACGACCAATGAGTCAATCACGGACGATCATTTCGAAACTTGTATTGCCGCCGGACACAAACCATATGCAAACAATTTTTGGTGGAAAAGTTCTGGCGTACATAGATGAAATTGCCGCTATTACAGCGATGAAACATTCGAACAAGGCGGCTGCCGTCACTGCCTCCATCGATTCGGTCGACTTCTTGTCGTCCGCCAAAGTCGGGGACGTACTTGAACTCGAAGCCGTCGTCAGCTCAACAGGGCGCACATCAATGGAAATTTTCGTCTCGGTGCACTCGATGGATCTGTTGACAGGCGCGAAAAAACTGACGACCGAATCATTCTTGACGATGGTCGCGATGGATGAAAACAACAAACCGACTCCGGTTCCAGGCGTCTATCCGGAAACCGAAGCGGAAAAACGCTTATTTGAAACAGGTCCCGCCCGCCGGAATCACCGGATACTGCGGAGGGAAATAAAGCATTAATGAAAGTCGCCGCCTTTTTATGGGCGGCTTTTTTCTTGAAACTTTCAACGGAATTTTCCGTATATAAGGAAAGGAGTGAGCATAATGAGAGCGGATATACATGAACGACAAATGGAACTGACGATGCTCCGGAATGAGCGGAATCGAGTGAAACGAAGGCTGGAAGGTGCGGAGGCACAATATAAAGAAGCGGTTCAGTTGCGCGATCGCCTGCATCGGCAGCTATCGAAGGAGCAACAGGACGTCGTGAAGTTAGGCAAGTTTTCATTTGCGAATAAAATCAAAGAGTGGACGGGCAAATGGGATGAACAAATGGAAAAGGAGATCAATGAAGTCGCGGAGGCCGAGTTGAAATACAATGAAGCTGAAAAGACGGTAACCGACTTGGAGGCGGAAGTCGGGCGGCTGCGCGCAGAGATGAAACGTGATGATTTCCTTTATGTAGATGAAGATTGGGAGGACTTTTTGAAAGAGAAAGAGGCGTGGATCCGGCAAAACGATACGACGGCGAATAGCACACTGCAGAAAATTGCTGATGACCGGGTGCGGGTGCGTTCATTGGTGAGGGAAATCGACGAGGCGTATGAGGCGGGCGACAAGGCAAAACGGGCGTTGGACGCCGCACTCGACAAGCTTGGCAATGCGGAAGGGCTGTCGATGTGGGATACATTTTTAGGCGGCGGACTTATCGTCTCCGCAATGAAGTATTCGGAAATGAACAGCTCTGACGACCTTGTGCACCGCGCACAACGGGCTCTTCGTCATTACGAGACGGAGTTGATGGACGTCCAAAATGCCGCAACAGAATCTTTCAACGTGAACCATAACGACTTTTTCACGTTTACGGATATTTTCTTTGATAATATCTTCTCCGACTGGGCGGTGCATTCACGGATTACGGACGCAAAAAGTAAGCTGAACAGCGTGCTTCACGACGTCCGCCGTGTACAAGACCAATTGCGGCGAAAACGCGATGAAGCAATGGAAGAATTGAAGCGTCTCGACCAGCAGGAGAAGGATATTATTGTGTCTTAATCAAACTCCAAAAACTCAATCCGATTGCCGAACGGGTCGTGCGAAAGAAACGGGCACGTCCTGCGATCGGCGGTTCTTCTGATATTAAACAACCGGCTGTTTCCAATCGTGATTTCAATTGTTCAAGCGCATGTACGGTGAAGCCGGGATGCGCTTTTTTGGCAGGCATGAAATCAGCTTGGATGCCAATATGAACTTCCTGCGCTCCGCATTTGAACCAGCATCCGCCGCGCCCTTGCAAGTTTTCCGGCTTCGGAATTTCTTCCATGCCAAGCAGCTTGCCGTAAAATTCGCGTGCCTGCTCTTCAGACTGAGGAGGTGCCGCGATTTGGATATGGTCGATGCCAGTGAAAAATTGAGTCATCGTATTTCGCCCCTTTTTGTTTTGTTATGTACAGTGTAGATGAGTTTTTCAAGAGAAGCTATGACGGGAAATGAAACAATATGTATAAGATTTCATTATAGTAAATTGTTTTTATAATAAGTTGCGACGGTGAAAGCATCTGTAACGACTTCTAGAGCGCTAAATGCATTTGGCAAGCTGAGGAATTTTTAATATCTATTGAATCCAGAGAGTTATCTATTAAATACGCGGAGTTATCTATTGAATGCAGAGAGTTATCTATTGAATCAAAGAAGTTATCACCAAAAAGGGTCTTTTGATTCATTTCTTATGAATCATTCAAATAACTTTACACTTCTGCATAACTTAGTGTACTATGTAACTAATACACCGGTACAGGAGGAGGTAAATAGGTGAAGCAGTGGAACGGATTATTGCATAAGGAATGGGTGCAGTGGAGAGGGCAGATTATCGTGCTAGTCATTCTGCTATTGGCGGGATTGTTTATATTGCCGTCGTTGGCAAAGGTGCTCGCAATAGGGGAAATTTCCGTATTTGAAATCACGATGGCCATCGGCTTTATAGCGGCAGGTGCATGTATATTGGTTCCTGTCATTGCATTCTCGATGATGTTTAACAAGGATATGAAAAGGCCAGATATATGGTTCCATTCTACAGCGTCCACAGTGAAGCTTGTCGGGGTGAAAATGTTGATGTCAGCTGGAATGGGCTTGGCATACTTGCTTGCTACGGTACTAGTCGTTGCGATAAGGTATGCAATTACACCTCAACCGGAGGCCATCTTCAACGAGTTATTATTTTATGGAAGTTTGTTGATCATCGGAGTTTTTCTTGCTTCCATACAGTTCATGGTATACGGTTTTTTCTTTATCGTCATAGACCAGTTGTTAAAGCCTTTTCTTAAAGGGTTTTCCTTTGTTGTCACATTAATATTATTCATCATTTCAGCAAGGATTTATGGGGAAGTAACCGGTTCTAATCTTTATGACAAATTTATACGCGTTGGCAGTTTTGATCTAATGTCCCTTAAGAACCCGGTGATCGATCTCCAATATGATTACTTCACCGTCACGAATACAGTTTTGTATGCTGGTGAGATTATATTCGCCGTTCTCTTTACTGTTGGCTTGTTCTATTTGGCAATCGCCTTGTTTGAAAAGAGGGTGCGGCTATGACAAGCTGGAATGGTTTATTGAGAAAAGAATGGGTGCTCCAGCGGATTACTTTTATAGTATTAATCGCGTTTATTATCTTCATTGCTGCATCCAGTTTTGCTCCCTTGGCGGTGGGGGGCAAATTTGATCTTATAGAGATTACGAATACGTTCTCGTTTTTGCACATGTATTTTGGTGCGTTACTATTTGTCCATAGTCTTAATACAGACATGAAGCGACCGGATATATGGCTGCATTCGCCAGCTTCGATAGGGAAGCTTTTGGGGGCTAAAATGCTGATTGCTTTACTATTGGTTGGGGTATCTAGCCTGGTTTGGAGCGGCATAGGAGTTTTCACGTATTTCATTGGAGGATTTGTAGGAGTTATTCCAGAATGGCCAAATTTGTTAAAAGTGTTATTGACTACAGTCTTTGCGATTTCTGCAAGTTTGCCGATATGGGTGATTTACAAGATTTTAGCATTGAGGGTTGGCTGGTTGGCGGCAATTGTCATGCTTATCATTCTTTTCATAGGATCGATTCTATGGGGCATTATGGAGACGGTCTGGCATGGGTTCGGACCTTTCGCCGGTTCAACTCTATACGCTATCGTTTCAATCGTATTATTCACAAGCGGAGCCATCCTGCTTGAAAAGAAAGTGAGGTACTGACGATGAGCATTGATTTTTCACCGGATAAGCCGATTTACCAGCAGCTCATCGACCGGATTTTGGGAGATATTATGCGAGGCACGCTTGCGGCGGGAGAGAAGTTGCCGTCTGTCCGTGAGTATGCAGTTGAAGCAGGCGTGAATGCCAATACGATGCAACGCGTATACAAGGAGTTGGAGCAGATGGAGATCACTGAGACGAGAAGGGGGCAGGGATCATTCGTGACGGAGGATCAGGAAAAGATCACGGCGCTTCGGAATGAAATGAAGGAACAACTCGTAACGTCATTTATTCAAAACGTGAAGTCTTTCGGATTTACGACGGACGAAATTGTAAAGTGTCTGCAGGAACGGGGTGGCGAGAATGATTGAATTGAAACATGTTGTGAAAAAATATGGGAGCAAGAGGGCATTGCTAGACGTGACGCTGTCGATTCCGAGAGGGAAAGTGATAGGGCTTGTCGGTGAAAATGGGAGCGGTAAGTCGACATTATTGAAGATGATGGCGGGTTTATTGACACCAAACAGTGGAAGCGCGACGTTTGACGGAAAGCCGATTACGCGGCGAATCGCTTCAAAAATTGCCTATATGTCCGACACGGATGATTTCTATACGTATTTCACTGTTCAGCAACTCATCGATTTTTATGAATCGCAATTCGATGATTTTGATGTGGTCAAAGCGAAGGAGATTGTGCAATTTCTGAACGTATCGCTTACATCGCGGATAAAAAGCTTATCGAAGGGGAACCGCGGGCGGGTGAAAATCGCCGTGACGCTTGCGAGGGAAGCGGACGTTTATTTACTCGATGAACCGTTCTCGGGCCTTGACCCGATGGTGCGCGACGATATTTCAAAAGGGCTCATCCGTTTTACGGATCCAGAGCGCCAGACGGTCATCATGTCGACACATGAAATTCGGGAGGTCGAGCCGCTGCTTGATGAAATTATCGTTATGAGGGGTGGTCAGTTGATTGCCCATGAGGCGGTCGACGAAATCCGTGACTTTTACGGAATCGATGCAACAAGCTGGATGGTATCGCTATTCAAAGACCAGCAAGTGGAAAGGGAGTTGGGAAAATGAAACCGGTAGTAGAATTAAAGAATTTATCTAAAACAATTCGAGGTAAGAAGATCATCGATAATTTGAATTTGTCGTTGTATCCAGGACAGATTACAGGCTTTCTCGGTCCGAATGGAGCTGGGAAAACGACGACAATCCGTATGATGGTCGGTCTCATGAAACAAACGGGAGGCGACATTGTTATCGATGGAGTGTCGCTTCGTGAGAATTTCGAGGAGGGGCTTTCGAAGGTTGGCGTTATCGTTGAAAATCCAGAAATGTATAAGTTCATGTCTGGATATAAGAACTTGATCCATTTCGCTCGTATGCATAACGGCGTGACGAAGGAGCGAATTGATGACGTCATCCGCCAAGTCGGGATGCAGAACCGAATCCATGAAAAAGTGGGGACTTATTCGCTTGGGATGCGCCAACGTCTCGGACTTGCGCAAGCGCTCCTGCACTCGCCGAAGTTCTTAATTTTGGATGAGCCGACAAATGGGTTGGATCCTGCAGGAATCCGCGAATTCCGGCAATACTTGCGTAAAATTTCCGAAACGGAAGGGGTATCCGTTTTCGTTTCCAGCCATATGCTTTCCGAGATCGAGCAAATGTGCGATCGGATTGCCGTCATTCAAAACGGTAAACTCATCGATATCCGTGAAATGTCTGAGGCGCGTGAGTCATTCTATTATTTGGAAGCGACCCCTGGGGAAAAGGCGAAGCGAATGCTTCTTGACGGAGGATTTACGGTTGAAGAGTTCAAAGGTGGCTTGCTTGTGAACGCCGAGCAGCACCAAATTCCGGGCTTGGTCGAGTCGTTTATTGCCGAAGGGCTGCAAGTGTTTGCGGTTCAACCGCACCGGAAGACGTTGGAGGATGAGTTCTTGGAGATGACAGGAGGTGGCCAAATTGCTGAAGCTAATGCAAAATGAATGGATGAAGTTATGGTATAAAAAAGGTACATGGGTCATGGTTGGCATTCTTGTAATCATAACAGCCGGCATGATGGGGTTAATGAAATGGATTAGCATGCAAGAGAATATGGGTGGCAATTTCACGAGGGAAGGGATGGTCCAGGATCCATCATCACTGGGCGGAACGGTCTTGTTGCTTACAGTTATCGTAGCAGCAGGCATTGTCGCATCCGAGTTTTCTCAAGGGACAATTAAAATGTTGTTGACACGCCCGGTAAAACGATGGAAAATCCTCTTGTCTAAATTTATAACGGTAAATCTGTTTGGCATGTTCCTCATGCTAATCGGATATATTGTCTATATCCTTTTGGCGCTCCTGTTATTTAAGTCAGGTCCAGACGCTGGTCTGTCAAGTTGGACAGTTTGGAGCAAAAGCTTATATATGCTGCTTCTTTCATTCGGTAATGTATTCATTACAACGACATTCGCGTTCACGATCGGCAGTGTATTCCGATCCAGCTCGCTAGCGATTGGACTGTCGCTGTTCATCTATTTCACTGGCTCTACGATCAGCGCCTTGCTTTCAAGATATGAAATTGCGAAATACTTGTTATTTACACATATGGATTTGACTCAATTCGAGACAGGCATGATGCTAATTCCGGATTTAACGATGCCGTTTTCACTTGCCGTATTGGCCGTTTATATCATCGTCTTCCTCGTCATCAGCTTTACAACATTCGTAAAACGTGATGTTACTGCTTAATTGATAGGTACAATCAAATAGTGGATTCCTGATTTGCCCAATACCGGTCACATAGATGGCCGGTTTTTTTAGTTCTTTTTTATTATATATTTGTCATTTTGAGGGTGGATAGATAGAGTGAAAAGGGGCAAAACCCGTCGATTTCTATCGAATTTTTCCCAATTTCCTATTGTCGGAATGTTTGCTACAGTGAAAGTAGCAACACCGAATCTATGAGGAAAAGAGGAGAATAAATGAAGAAACCATTGAAAGTTCTCGCGGCAATCGCAATTGCAGCCAGCATGGCAATCTCAACGGGAAGCGTATATGCAAAAGACGACTTCCGAGATTTCAAAGAGGATCAAATGAAGCAAAGGGGCGAAACGTTCCGAGTACTCATTACGGCAACGAGTGACAAAGAACTGCAACAGCTTCAACAAAGCTATGAGCTGCGCAATGAATTCGATGGCCACTCCTATACGACGGATGTGACAGCGAAGGAGTTTGAGGCTTTGCAACATTTGCCGCACATCACTGTCGAAAAAGTGGACGTCCTTTCGATTCAAATTGATCCGTCCTCTTTGAAGTTGAATGATGAAGTGGATGCGGCGGCTGCAAGCCAGTCTGTTCCTTGGGGAATCAAAGCGATTTATAATGACAATAATTTAACTTCTACGACAGGCGGCTCAAACGTGAGAATCGCCGTGCTCGATACCGGCGTTAACGTTAATCATAACGATTTATACTATAACGCAGAACAATGTAAAGACTTCACACAAAGCTCGTCGCTAGTAAATAATTCTTGTACCGACCGCAATGGGCATGGAACCCACGTCGCTGGGACTGCATTAGGCGAAGGCGGAGATGACAGAAGAGGGGTTTACGGGGTCGCTCCAAATGCGAAGCTTTGGGCATATAAAGTATTGAACGACTCCGGAAACGGCTATGCGGATGATATTGCGAATGCAATCCGCCACGCGGCAGATCAGGCATCAGTGCAGCGCGTGAAAGTCGTCATCAATATGTCCCTCGGTTCGAATGGAGAAAGTTCGTTAATCACGAATGCCGTCAACTATGCGTATGACCGCGGTGTATTGGTTGTCGCTGCGGCAGGGAACGACGGCTATTCCCCTGGTTCGATCGATTATCCGGCGGCATTGCCATCAGCAATCGCAGTTGCGAATCTTGAAAACCGATTGGAAAATGGCACATATCGTGTCGCCAATTCATCATCTCGGGGCCATGCAAGGACAGCAGGCGATCATCTTATCCAAACGGGAGATGTTGAACTGTCGGCACCTGGCACATCCATCTTCTCGACTTGGTACAATGGCGGATACGCGACAATTAGCGGCACATCTATGGCAACACCGCATGTCGCAGGACTGGCAGCGAAAGTCTGGGCGGAAAATCCAAGCTTCACAAACGTTCAACTACGCGCCAACTTGCAAAATCGTGCGAAATCATATGACATCCTCGGTGGTTATCATGCCGGACGAGGAGACGACATTGCGTCAGGATTTGGATTCGCACGAGTACGTTAAACTAGCCTCCTAATGAAAATCCCATACATTAGGCCGAAAACAGTCCCTTACTCCCCTGGGACTGTTTTCTCATGTAATCATGTAATTGACATGATACGTTTGAATAGTAAGAAAGTAAAGGGGTGCTTATGATGAATATCGGATCCATCCTGAAATACTACAGAATGAAAAACAATCTAACGCAAGCCGAACTTAGCAAAGGTGTCTGTTCCATCTCCCATTTAAGTAAAATCGAGTCGAATAAATACATTCCCCATAATGAAACAATCAATGAACTGTTTAAACGTATGGGCATTGAATGGGAGAGGGAAGTGGATACATACGAATATTGGAAAGCGAAATTGGAAACGTTCATTATGCACTCGGTCTATTACGACCTGAAATCGATGGAAGAAGTATATAAGGAGCTTTCCACTCAAGAGGACTATTTGCAATCGACGGATTTAGTGAACCGCTACGAGCTCTATAAGTTGCGTTACTATTTATTCAAGCGGGACATGCCTCGCGCAACTCAACAAGTCTCAATCCTAAAACGAATGGAAACATCATTTACGGACTATGAAAGAGGCGTCTCCAAAGTCATTCACCTCATGTTCGATATTTTTTCTCAAAACTTTACAGAAGCAGAAAACCGATTGGAACAAATCGAAGAATACCGCGAACGAATTCCATTCATGTTCGAAGGAGAATTATTCTATCAAAAAGCGTACTTGCTCCACAATCGAACGCAATACGGCAGATCGACATACTTTGCAGAAATGGCTGTCGACCACTTCCGAAAGGATTGCAATTATATCCGCCTCCTCCACGCACAGCTCCTGCTGGCCATCAACTACACAAATCGCGACTTTGCCTTGCAAGCGGATGGTTTATTCAAAACAATTCTCCGCAACGCCAAAATGATGGAGATGGATCAGCTGTACCAAGGAGCACTCTATAACTATTCGGTATTGCAAAATCGGAGGGGTCTCCATAAGTCGGCATACGAGATGTTGACGGAATTAAAAGCGTTGTTGGAACCGGGGACGGATTATTATCAGGCGGTACTAATCCATTTATTGCAAACCGCTGTCGAAGAACAAAAAGAAATGGATCCGTTGCTCGATGAACTGAAAAAGCTTACGGAAAGGAAGAATGACCCATATTTAAAGATTCAGTTGAATTACTTTAGAAAGACAAAATTTTCCCAACGAGAACTTTTTGACTATTGTGAACAAACGGTATTTCCTTTTCTAAAGAAACATGATTATATAGGGGAAGCAAGAAGTATCGCTTGGCGGTTGGCAAACTATTGCCGATCCATCGGCGATAACGAAAAAGCGGCACTGTATAGTTTATATTACTATGACAAAGGAGAGAAGGAATTATGAAACGAAAGTTATCCATCATTTTACTAACGGCAATGTTCGCCGCATTTGCCGGAACAGGAACTGCTTTGGCAATGGATCCGAATGACAGCGTAGAAGCAAACACAAAAGGAAGAGATAACTTAACACCACCATCGATCTTACCCCCACAAGTATAATAAAAAGGTGTTCCGAGCTTTGCAGCTGCGGGACACCTTTTCTATTTGCCGTGACGCGATTACAAAAAAGCACTTCAACAATCACTTATGATTGTTGAATGTGCTGACAAGACCAGTTATTGTGCCAAGGGCGATAAAAGCGAACAGCGTGTACATGATATAAATGAACCACATGAAGACTTCACTCCTTTTTATCGTCAATCCTACATTCCATTGTAGCATCAGTTTTGGGTGGAGGCAACGGCAGACACAAGGATGTCGAATTTGATGATGGGGGTGATTATTGGTGGTGTTTGGGTGGGTGGAAAGACCTGAGACGAGCATAACATCGTGAGACTGCGCCATAACTGGCCTGAACTCGCGCGAACCCCCGTAGAACACCATGCAAACATGCCATTTCTACCAATTCTCCTTAATTCTGAAACCCCACCCTACCACTCACCGTATTGTAACAAAGCAATAGGGGGTGCTGTGATGCGTAAAATAGTCGTTTTCATAGTTATGATGTTGATCCTTTTACCGGCCCAGGTCCATGCAAAGTCATACTCGATTGATCGGGTGCAGATCAAGGGGTGGGTGCAGCCGAATGGCGATATGTTGGTGAATGAGGTGTTCACGTATACGTTAGATGGATCGTTTTCGCAGCTGAAGAGATCGTTTCCGGATAAGCATCTCGGACAGGTCGCTCGGTTCGAGGCGTACTTGATTGACGGGCAGGATCCCGTTGTCGGGGAGATTAAACAATCTGACTTGACGAAAGCGACAGTGACACGTGAAGGAAGCACGTACAAAACAGCCATCCGTGCGGAAGATAAAGTCGTATCTGTCATTTACATCTACACGATGCAGAACGCGGTGACGTCATACGATACATACAGTGATTTGTCCGTCACCTATTTTGAGGACGGCGCCAATCATGATGAGGATTTGAATAATGTGGACATCGCGTACGTGTTGCCAGGCGACGTTGGTGATGATGCAATCCACGGGTTTATGCACGACCGTGAAGGGGAAGTGCGGATGGTTTATCGCGACGGCATTTCGTTTCATACGCCCAAGTCGGCCGCATCCACAGTGACGGAGACCCGTGTGCTGTTTCCTTCAACGATTATGACGGCGCAGCAAAAAATTGCGGAGCCGATATCGTTTGAGGAAGCCATCCATCAAGAGCAGCAGATTATCGATAAAAATGAATCCAGATGGGTAAACATCCCTGTTGCAATGAAGGCGGGGAACGGTCTCAGCATTTTCTTCATCGTACTTTTTGGTATTCTTGTCTTGCTGAGACAACGTGTATTTTCCCTGTTCGGCAGCACAGACCTCGTCCTGCAGACCGATCCGACGTATTTGGCTTTTGTCGATCGGAACGGCAAATTCAACCGGAAAAGCTTTCTATCAGGTTTGTTTTCCCTTGCTGAAAAAGGAATTATAAAAGTGGAATTGACTGATTCAGCAGCACGTTTTCAAGGGAAGGAAGGTGCCCCTGAAAAGACGCTCGTGTTTCGGCTCCTTCAATCGAATGAACACTTGAAGAAATCGAAACAAAAATTACTGCCCCATGAGCAATATTTAGTGACATGGCTATTCAAAGGAAGAGTAGGACATCGAAAATTCCATTTGCACGATATGGCAGGGCCGTCCGTCCGTGGGGATAAAGAGAATCGAACCCAGCTGCGAAAGCAAAGGCAATTCCATGAAAATCATGAAACTTGGCATGACGAAGTGCTTCATCTGATGGAAGACGCAGGGTCTCTTTCGACCTTGACGCCTAAACTAATGAAGATAGCTATTTTCCTGCTAACCACATTCGTAACGATGTACGGATTTTATGCAGATGGTGCAGGCGGTTGGGGAATTGCATTTCCTGCGATTGTAATGATTATCGGAATATATTTTTATAGTACAAATCCCGGAAAGAAATGGCCGGCAATCTTGTTCTTCATCGGAATGTTTTTTG
Source organism: Sporosarcina sp. SAFN-015 (assembly GCF_051966875.1). GTDB lineage: Bacteria > Bacillota > Bacilli > Bacillales_A > Planococcaceae > Sporosarcina. Next base: position 183,216 of record NZ_JBQCKP010000002.1, read on the forward strand.
CAGGGGCCCAAATTGCAGCTCCCGCATTAACGGACGCAGTCCTTTATGCAATCATCTGTGGGGCCATTTTATTTTTCATCGTTCCAAAAGCGATGCCAAGCTCGCTTACAGCCCTTTACACAAAGATGAGCATTACGAAATTCAGAAGACAGGTGAAACGGGGCGTGCCGAATTATATCCATTCGGATGAGATCGACCGTTGGATTGCACGTGCTTATTTATTAAATAGATCAAAGAAAAAGCTTCCGAAAATAAAACGTAGTTTGCCTGAATCAGCTTCAATGGCGGCATTGTTCGCATTGCACGTGGATCCGCTTTATTTCTCTTATTCCACTTGGGGCCCGATGCCTGTTGATAAGAGCGCATCTTCCTGGAGCGGCGGCGGATCATATGATTCCGGCGGTGGTTACAGCGGTGGAGGAGATGGCGGCGGCGGTGGCGCGGGGGCCGATTGATATAGGTTGATATGGAAAATGCCGGCTTGTAAATAGCCGGCATTTTTCATTGTTTTTCCTTCAATAAATCACGGATTTCTTTCAATAATTCTTCTTTCGCGTCAATGGCTGGCGTTTCTTCTTTTGCCGGCTCCTTTTTCCGTTTAAACTTCATCAGGATTCGGACGAATAGGAAAATCGAGAAGGCAATAATGAGGAAATCGATGATTGATTGCAGAAATAGACCGTATGTAAGATTGGCGTTTCCGATTGTCACATGAAGACCGGACACATCGACTTTCCCTGTAAGAGCAGCGATAATCGGTGTAATGATATTCGCGACGAGCGATGATACGATGTTTCCAAAAGCTGCCCCGATGACAACAGCAATCGCCAAGTCCAAGACATTTCCTTTAAATGCAAATTCCTTAAAATCTTTCCACATATTTTCACCTCCTTTCAAGTTGTTTTTCTCTTCTTGTTCGCATATAATGGGAACAAATGTTCCTAACGGAGATGAGAGCTTTGCGACAGGCTTTATTGAAAATATGTCAGCGCCATGAATTGGCGGAAATGATTTATATGAGGGCGGATGGCACATTAACGAAAAGGCGCATCCGTATCCTAGCGGTCAGCATTGATTCGTTCACGGCCTACTGCCATCTGCGCCATGAAAAACGCACGTTTAAACTAGACCGGGTCTTGTCCGTCCAACGACTGTTGAATCATGAGCGGCAGGCGATTTGAGCTTCATCATTAAAACTCTTCTTCAGGAAACCACCGATATACTTGTAAATCCACTTTTCCGTTTGCCATGAACTCCACATCTTCCGACTCAAGCAGTTCCCGTTGCAAGCCGCCTTTTTCTTCCCGATCGGAAGGGGTTGATATGCCGCCTTGCGCATTGATAATCCGGTGCCAAGGCAATTCATATTTAGCGCTCATCGAATGAAGGATTCTCGCGACTTGCCTTGCGCCGCGCGGATTTCCGGCAACGCTTGCGACTTGTCCATAAGTCATGACATGGCCGGCAGGGATATCCCGGATGATTTGTATAACTCGCTCTGTAAATGGAACCATTGTAAAACCTCCTCATTCTGAAACTATCCAAGTCACTTAATCGTACACAAGATATATAGAAATATAAATGGGAGAGTGGTCACATTGAGTAACTTGTTTACGAAGCAGAGTCACATTGGATATATGATAAAGATTGCCGGCGTGGTCGTGATGGTATGGGGATTCATTCAAGGAATCTATTCCTTGTTCATGATGGCGCAAATGGGTGGCCAGTTTATGAATGAATGGGGAGAAATGCAGTATGCAAGCGGGATAACGGGCACTGCATTGTTCGCATTCATCAGCATTATTGCGACGCATTTTCTCTACGGGCTACTGATCATCGGATTCGGGGAAGTGATTGATACATTGCAGAAGATTTATTTCCGCATGGATCCGGAAGCAAAGAAGCAATGGGAGAAAGAGCAGAGGGAGAAGAAGGAAGCTCTCACCCCAGAAGGAGAAGTGCCTTTTTGGGTAGATCAGGAAGTGAAACGATATTATGAAAAAACACAATCGAGTGTCCAATCCATCGAAAAAACGAGCGAACCATATGTGTTTAAAATTACAGTAGATGAGCGAATTGAATATATGGAAGTAGGGAACTTCGAACCTCGCATTTTATCCGATGAAGAAGCAGCTAAATTTTCAGAATGAAAAGCACCTCGTCAATCTACGACGAGGCTGCGTTTCTTTCGCTTTTGAAATTGGACGAACAGGAAAGTTGTAAGCGTGAGCCAAAACGAGCTTGCAATCATGCCGCCTAAAATGTCGCTTGGATAATGAACGCCAAGGTAAATGCGGCTTGTCGCAATCAAGCCGAACATCAAAACCGCAAAGACTACTAAAGTGATTCGACCTATCGTTGAACGGATATGGCGCCATAGCAAATAAGTAAATAGCGCGTATAAACTGAAGCCCATCATCGTATGGCCGCTTGGGAAGCTATAGCCGCCAGCTTCGGCAAGTCGATGGAATTCAGGACGTGCCCGTTTGAAAATGAATTTTAAGGTTTGATTCAATACGCCTGTCCCAATCATCGCAAAGAAAAAGAAATAAGCTTGGCTTCTGGAGTGCAACCCCCATAACAACAGGGCGGTCACTGCAATGATGAGAAGCATGACAACTTTCGTGGAACCGATGAATGTAAAAGCGTGCATGATCGGCGTCAGCCAAGGTGCTTCCAAACCTTGGATAGCATCGATGATCGACCTGTCATAGCCATTGATCATTTCGCTAAGAATTGCTGTTACAATAAAGGCAAAGGCAGCGCCGAATAAAATACATAAACTAATGGCCACGGAAGGGCGAAACGGTGATTCCTTCATCTAGATCATCCTTTCTTCTGCGACATATTGTACAGGAAAAGGCAGAAGCTGCATATAGTGGAGTGGGAAAGGGAAGTGGAATCGAATGGATATTGCCATATTGCTTATCGTAGCCTATTTTGTCGGCAATATGCTGACGGCAACAGTAGTCGGGAAACTTTTCTATCAAAAAGATATTCGTTCAGCAGGCAGCGGAAATCCAGGGGCACGCAATGCAGGCAGAGTGTTTGGAAAAGCAGCATTCACGATTGTTTTTCTAGGAGATGCGCTGAAAGGCGTCCTCATCGTGTTGTTAGCGAAATGGATGGGAGTAGACGAATGGATTCAATTGATGTGCGTTCTCGTCGTCATGGCTGGACATGTTTTTCCGATCATCTATAAGTTTCGCGGCGGACAGGGCGTATCGACGTTCATTGGCGGGATGCTCGCTTTCCATCCACTCGTCGTCGCTTGCTTCGTAGTCGTGTTCCTTGTCCTTTATCCATTTCTAAAAAACTTCAGCTCTGCCGGATTAAGCGCGATGGCACTGTCGCCACTGTTCCTCTTTGGATTGACAAAGGAATGGCCGCAGACGATTGCCGCGATTCTCGTCGTCGCTTTTCTCCTATTCGCCTATTGGAAGGATTCATTCAGCATAAGAAAAGGGTATAGAGAGAATTAAGACGAACGAGACTAAGAGAAAGGAGAAGTCATATAATGAAAGAAATTAAATCTATGGAAGAATGGGAACACGTACGAGACCAATCGAAAAAAGAGCCAGTCTTCCTTATGAAGCATAGCACGACGTGCCCGATCAGCGCTGCGGGATACCGAGTATTTGAGCAGTATGAAACGGATTTTCCGAAATACTTTCTAATTGTCCAAAGAAGCCGCCGACTGTCAAATGAAGTGGAGAGCGAATTGGGCATACAGCATGAAAGCCCACAGTTATTTCTATTGAAGGACGGCGAAGCAGTTTGGAATGAAAGCCATTACGGAATTAGCCAATCAAATATCAAATCGGCCGTCGAAGCGAACGGCTGAAACGTGCAGGCATCTCTTACAGGGGTGTCTGTTTTTTATTGGCGGGAAAAAGTCCCGAGATGAGCATAACGCCGTTAGATTGCGCCATAACTCGCCCGCACTAGCGCAAAACATGCCTAAACTTGAGTAAAACTAACCCACACTTGCACATAACGAACAACTACCCGCGCATAACCTTCCAAGCATCTATTCCTTGTGAAACTCTTCACAATAAATGACACTTATCATATGCAAAGTCATGACGTTCATCTATTCTGCAAAACGGGTAAGCAGTTTAGTATGAACATAAGGAAATTTAACGAGGAGGCGTTCACTTTGAGCAAGGAAAAAACGAAGCAATTGCACAAAAATGTTGCACCTTATGCCAAATCGGATTTAAAAAAGAGTGTCATCCAACTGATCAATACGGTTCCGCCTATATTTTTACTATGGTTTTTGGCGTATCAAAGTTTGTCAGTATCGATTTGGTTGACGATTGGAATTGCTGTACTTACGGCGGGCTTTGTCGTACGGACGTTTATCATCTTCCACGACTGCACGCACGGTTCATTCTTCAAAAATAAAAAAGCTAATGACATTGTAGGAACGATAACAGGGATTATCACGCTATTCCCATATGAAAAGTGGAAACGTGAGCATGCCATTCACCATGCAACAAGCTCCAACTTGGATAAACGGGGCGTCGGGGATATTTGGGTTATGACAGTCGAAGAATATATAGAAGCGTCGAAATGGCAGCGACTCATGTATCGCTGCTACCGGAACCCGCTCGTCATGTTCGGTCTGGGACCCTTATATTTAGTACTCATTACGGGTAGGATCAACCGTAAGGATGCGCGTCAGAAAGAACGCAATAACACGTATTTGACGAATGTAGTAATCGTCGCACTTTATGCATTCATGGCATGGCTCGTCGGTTGGGAAGCGTTCCTCATCGTCCAAGGCTCGATCATGTTTGTCGCAGCAGCGCTCGGCATTTGGCTCTTCTACATCCAGCACACATTCGAGGATTCTTATTTTGAAGAAGAGTCTGAGTGGGACTATGTGAAAGCAGCAGTCGAAGGCAGCTCCTATTACAAATTGCCGAAAGTCCTTCAATGGGCAACTGGCAACATCGGCTTCCACCACGTCCATCATTTGGCGCCGCGTGTACCGAACTACAATTTGGAAATAGCGCACGAATCAACACCGCCGCTTCAAATGGCGACAACGATCAACATTAAAACAAGCTTAGAATCACTCCGTTATAAACTATACGATCCGGCGAACAAGCGGTTCATCACATTCAAAGAAGTGAAAAGCGCAGTGAAACGCGCCACACCAAGCATTGATTTGAATGAATTGAAACCGAAGAGAACGAGCTATGACAGTAAATGATAAGATGCAGCCGCCTTCCTATGAGGCGGCTGTATGTTTTTGGTATAATGGAAGGAACAGGACGGTGAAATGGATGCAAAAATGGTATAGTATTTTCCCGAGAAATCCGTGGCTCAGTATTTATGCATGGGTCGTCTTTTGCCTGCTGCCGTTCTTTTTCATCTTCCGATCTTGGTCGGCGGTCGGAATATCAGTCGGCACCGGGTTATTAGTCCTTTTCTTCATCTCCTATTTCTTTTCATTCAAGTCTAAGAGCGGTCTCGTTTATATGTGGGTCAGCTTTGAAATCGTCATTAATATCGTCATGACACTTCTGTTCGGCTATGTGTACTTGTCGATTTTCACAGCGTTTTTCATTGGAAATATTAGATCGACTGTCGGTTTTTTCATCATGTACGGGTTACATATCTTCTTCACGGTCAGCGCAATTGTCACAGGCTTTTTCTTAGAAATCAACCTGTTCTTACCGCAAGTGCATTTCATCCTTATAACAGTGATCGGCGTCATCTTACTTCCGTTCAATCTGTACAACCGCGGGAAGCGAGAAAAACTCGAAGATCAGCTCGAGGATGCGAATGAACGCATTTCAGAATTGATTCTAATGGAGGAACGGGAGCGGATCGCGAGGGATTTGCATGATACGCTTGGTCAGAAATTGTCGATGATTGGATTGAAAAGTGACTTGGCACGAAGATTAATATCGAAAAATCCGGTTGAGGCGGAAAAGGAATTGGCCGATATACGCCAAACAGCAAGCACTGCGCTAAAGGAAGTGCGTGAGCTTTTGGCGGATATGCGTGCAACACGGCTCGTCGATGAAGTGATGCGCGCTCGCCAAATCCTTGCTGCAGCGGAAATCGAATTGGAGATCGAAGGAGATCCGGCTGTGACCGCCATACCTTCTAACGTTGAAAACGTCCTCGGCATGTGTCTAAAAGAGGCGGTGACGAATGTTGTGAAGCATAGCGAAGCAACGGTTTGCCATATCGTTTTCAAGCAGGAGGACGATAAAGTTTCCATTTTTGTGCGAGATAACGGAATTGGAATGAAAGCGAGGAAGTCGGCCGGCACAGGCTTGAAGGGAATGCAGGAGCGACTCGAGTTCGTGAATGGATCGCTCGAAACGGATGAGGACAATGGCACGACATTGAAAATCCGAGTGCCTGTCGTCATTACACATCAAGTTGAGGAGGGATTGTCGTGATTCGAATCGTCATTGCTGAAGACCAAGGAATGATGTTAGGCGCATTAGGCTCCCTTTTGAACATGGAAGACGATATGGAAGTCGTCGGAATGGCGCGGAACGGGGAGGAAGCGGTCCGCCTTGTGAAAGAGCATGAACCCGATATTTGCATTATGGATATCGAAATGCCGGTCATGACAGGTTTGGATGCAGCGGAGGAGCTCGTTGGGGTGGATTGCAAGATCATCATCTTGACGACATTTGCGCGTGCAGGCTATTTTGAGCGCGCACGGAAAGCGAAGGTTCGTGGTTATTTATTGAAAGACAGTCCAATCGAAGAACTCGTCGATTCCATCCATGCGATTCAGGCCGGACGCCGGATCTACGCGCCTGAGCTTGTCGATATCGCATACGAGGACGACTCTGAAAACCCGCTGACCGACCGCGAAACCCAAGTGCTTGGGCTCGTTGCGGAAGGAAAGACGACGAAGGAAATCGCGGGAGAGCTCTATTTGACGCCAGGAACCGTACGAAATTACATCTCCGTCATCCTCGAAAAGCTGGAAGTCGGCAATCGGATTGAAGCGATTTCGAGGTTTAAGGAAAAGGGCTGGTTTAAATAAAGTGCGTTAGGTGAAGGAATTCCATCTCCTTTGCCTTTTTTATTTTCTGCCTGTCGGCAATCGCGTCCAAAGCGTGTCTTCGTGCGTCCAATGCGATGCGCCTCGCGTCCAAAGAAAGGGGTCGCACGTCCAAATCGGCCTGTCCCGCGTCCAAAGTGAGGGGTCGCACGTCCAAAGCTGGCTGTCCCGTGTCCAAAGTGAGGGATTGCACGTCCAAAGCTGGCTGTCCCGCGTCCAAAGCGAGCCAGCCCCCGCTCAAAGCAACCCCATTCCCTCCAAAAAATCCACATGTTCAGAATGTCCTCGCCCCCACCAATATGCTATGCTTTTCTTAGCAAGACAAAAGGGGGATCTGTATGACACAACACACTTTAGCAAACGCACAGGAACGCGATCGGCAAGACAAACTCGCTTCCTATCGAGATGAATTTTACATACCGGCAGACACAATCTACATGGACGGCAATTCACTCGGTTTATTGTCGAAACGTGCTGAACAAACGCTGCTCGAATTGCTGGAGTCATGGAAAACGCTTGGCATCGATGGATGGACGGAAGGGGAGCATCCGTGGTTTTATTTATCCGAGCAAGTCGGGGAGAAAATGGCGCCGCTTGTTGGAGGAATGAAGGGCGAAGTCATTGCGACCGGCTCTACAACAACAAATCTGCATCAGCTCGTCTCGACATTTTACAAGCCGGACGGCAATAAAACAAAAATCCTCGCGGACGAATTGAATTTTCCCTCTGACATTTATGCGTTGCAAAGCCAGCTCCGACTAAAAGGCTTCGATCCTGACACGCATCTCATCCGTGTTAAAAGCCGAGATGGCCGTTATTTAGATGAAGACGACATTATCGAAGCGATGACCGACGATGTAGCGCTCATCGTGTTGCCGGCGGTTTTATACCGAAGCGGGCAAGTGCTTGATATGGAAAAGTTGACGAAAGCTGCGATTGAACGGAATATCCCGATTGGCTTCGACCTTTGCCATTCCATCGGTGCAGTTGAGCATTCGCTCCATACTTGGGGAACGGATTTCGCGTTTTGGTGCACGTATAAGCATTTAAACGGTGGACCGGGTTCCGTCGGTGGCTTGTTTATCCACGAAAAGCATTTCGGCAAAGTACCGGGGCTCGCTGGCTGGTTCGGCTCGAATAAGGAGTCGCAATTTGATATGGATCATACGATGGATCCCGCGTCGGACGTCGGTGCGTATCAAATCGGCACACCTCATGTGCTTAGCTTGGCGCCGGTTATCGGCTCGCTCGACATGTTCGAGGAAGTGGGCATCGCGACAATCCGTATGAAATCATTGGAATTGACAGGCTATATGCTCGAATTGATTGAACAGGAGCTGCAAGGATTCGGCTTTACAATCGGAAATCCGACCGACGGAACGCGCGGCGGCCATTTGTTGCTTGAGCACGAGGAGGCGGCACGCATTTGCAAAGCATTGAAGGAAGATGGCATCATACCGGATTTCCGCGCGCCGAATGGCATACGGCTCGCGCCTGTCGCTCTGTACAATACATTTGAGGACGTCTGGCAGACAGTGCAGAAGCTAAAGGTCATCATGGATGAAAAACGATACGGAAAGTTTGAGAATAAAAGGGGTGTTGTCGCATGACGGGTGAGTGGATCGATATATCACAGCGGCTGCATAATGAAATTGCCGAATGGCCGGGGGACACGCCGTTTTCCTACGAAGTTAAGTTCCCGAAAGCGGAAACAGGTTCTGTGAACATCGGAAAGATGACGACGAGTACGCATATGGGGACGCATATCGACGCGCCGTTTCACTATGACGATAATGGAATGAAAGTGCATGAGCTGCCGATTGATGTATATATCGGAAAAGCTCGTGTTATCGATGTTTCGGGACTTGAAAGCGTCGGAAAATCCGATTTGGAAGGAATCGATTTCGGTAGCGTGGAACGCATTTTATTAAAAACATCAAGCCGTCCAAACCCGGATGTGTTTCCGGAAACGTTTACCGTTTTGCGGTCGGATATCGGTCCTCTGTTGAAGGAGCGGGGAGTAAGGCTAATCGGAGTCGATACGCCATCCGTCGATCCGGAAGAGAGCAAGACGCTGGATGCTCACCATTCACTGCATGATAACGACGTCCTCATCTTGGAAAACATCGTCCTCGAAAACGTCGAGCCGGGAGATTATGAACTGATAGCACTTCCACTGCCGATTGAAGGCGGAGACGGAAGTCCAGTGCGCGCAGTCGTTAGGAAGTGGCAATCATGAGCGAAAAAGGGATCCATACCGACTTCAAGGATAATATGACATACGGCGAGTATTTGCGTCTCGATAAAGTTCTCACAAGCCAAGAACGGTTATCCGGCCACCACGATGAAATGCTGTTCATCATCATCCACCAAGTGAGCGAGCTTTGGATGAAGCTTATTTTGCATGAGCTGAACACCGCAATCGAGCTGATTGAAAAAGATGAACTGCCGGAAGCGTTCAAAATGCTAGCGCGCGTCTCCCGTGTACAAACGCAGATCATCCAGGCGTGGGATGTCCTTTCGACGTTGACGCCTGCTGAATATATGGAGTTCCGGGAAAGCCTCGGTCGCGCATCGGGCTTCCAGTCATACCAAAATCGACTGATTGAATTTGCGCTTGGCTACAAGCAGCCACATATTTTAAAAATCTATGAGAAAGACCCTGATCTTGCGGGTGAATTAAAGATTGCCTATGAAGCACCTGGAATCTATGACGTAGCCATCCGCGCTCTATCACGTGCGGGATTCCCAATCAACAAGGAATTGCTCACTCGCGATTTTTCCGTAACATACAAAGGCGATCCGACCGTGGCAGCTGCATGGCTCGAAGTATACCGCGATGTCGATCGTTATTGGGACTTGTACCAACTCGCCGAAAAGCTTGTCGATATCGAAGACAGCCACCAGCAATGGCGCTTCCGCCATATGAAAACGGTTGAACGGATCATCGGTTTCAAAACGGGCACCGGCGGTTCGTCGGGCGTAGACTATTTGAAATCCGTCCTTGACCATAAATTCTTCCCCGAGCTGTGGGACGTCCGGACGAAGTTGTGAATAAGTAAAAGCCTCGCCAGTTCACTTCGGCGAGGCTTCAATATCTTCAAATCGAATCTCTTTCATTTCTCCTCTTTTCATCTGCAACAGCGAATGCCTGATAACGCTTTTTCCCACGGTAACTATCCCGATATTGTTTTCCGTCTCGACAATCGCTCCCGTCTGCATCTCCAAATAGCGGAGACCTTCCTGCCATTTCGCATCCTTCGGGCAATCAATCGCCTTTTCGCCATTACGAATTGAAAACCCGACATCGCAATACCGGTAAATCGTCCTCTTCACTCGCCGTCTCGCATTGCCCCAAATCGCCATTTTCATAAACGTTCCCCAAATACCGGAGAAGCTCATATTATGGGACGGGCTGCTCGTGAACTGTAAAATGTCTAGCACTTCCCGTTTCGACGTCAATCGTGATCGGACTGCTGAAGCATAATGGACATCCCCTGACAGGATGATGCACTGGGACAGACTCCAATGAAACAACTGCCCGATGAAATCGGTGAATCCTTTGCCGTTATATTTCCAAGCCTCAAAATCAAGCACTTCGTGAATCGGAAACCCGAGCGCACGTAGTGGATAGACATATGAATGAAGAACAGATTCGATCAAGCCTAATCCATACAGCGGAGTAGGCGAGACGATTATAAGTGGATCCCCTCGTGTCCAATGGGACTTCAAAAGGGTCCGCGCTGTCACTTTCCAACCGGACGGGCCAATCAATCTCGGTGTCTGGACCGTCTCCTTATACATTCGCCCGACTTTCACCGGTTTCGGGTCTTGCTCAAAATGACGCATTGTCCTCGTATTTAAAAATAGCGCAGCAGGTGTAGTAGGCGCCACGAATTGCCAGCCATTAAATGACCAAAGCCGATTCGCCCAAACCTCATAAGCAGTTGAGTGAGCAATGAACCCGTCGAAATGACTACACATCGACTGTAGGAACCCCTCCCCGAACCGTTGTGGCTCATTGCCCCAACCTTGGAACGCCCAGTATGCACATAGCCCGTTCGCAATAACGTGTTTTCCCAAAGGCGAAGCGAGCACCGCACTGCGCCAGTCTGCGGATAAATTCCAGTCATCCGTCACATCATGATCATCAAATATCATATACGTAGGCATATTTGCAAAAAGCCTGCGTATTCGGTGAAGCGAACTGATCGCCCCCAGAAGATTCTTGGTCTGCTCTTCAAAACGGCCTCGATATTGCTCAAGTTCTTTGCGATCCTCTGGAAAATAAACATAGAATCCATTGTCTTCCACCAACTCATCAAACGATGGCAGAAAAACACCTTCCCATATCGCCGGACTCCAAGAGAGCAAGTACATCGCTGCATACTCACCGAACGTGAGCAAATGATTCGAAGCATTGGCCGAAGTGAACCGACAAAACCGTTCCGTTATAAATTGCCGTCCATTCACTTGCCAGATGGCCGTAGCAAATGGCTCCTCCTGCAAACCCGGATCGAATTGCCCAAGATCCTCATTACCAATATAGTGTTCGGCGACCGTTCTGATGACTGGAAACAAAGGATCCGCCACATCATCCGCATAAATTTGGTCGCCTGTAAGAAACAAAGCACTCGGCCGTCCTGCAAGATTCCTCATTTCCTTTTGTAGAAGTTCATCTGCTGCAACGAGGGCATCATCTCCCTTTCCATGAAATTTCCGACAAGATGCATATAGAAAAGTTGGAGCTGCAGTAGCGGGGATGAAAAACGAAGGGTAGGGAAGTCCATCGTACGTGATGGAATCTTCATTTTTGTGAATCAACCCGAGGCTAGCCAAATTATTTATAATTTTTCCAACGCGAAAAAGCAGGTCATAGCCAAGGAGTGTATCCGTTGGGAATTGCCCACGCACCTGTACAAGGTGAATGAACAAACGATGGCCTGCTCGTATTGATGTCGTATTCGTGGCGGTGTCAAGCGGCACAAGCGTGTCAAGACAATAAACGGCAGCGTCCACCTCAACAGGACGGTCCGTCGCCACCCAAATGGCAACAGATTCCGTGTCTACCCGCCGTAACATAGGCCCTGCTAAAATCCCCGCACTCTCCATGCAAATCACCACCATCACTGACGTTATTACTATTAGCGTATTCAGTCTTGATGACGATGGTGTGTGCAGGATGATGAGGGGTTTTGCCACCTCTGCCCATCTTCAGAAATTCTTCAGAAAATCCATGCATGAATCTTCATCTTCTTTGTAGACAATAGATGTATGAATAGAAAAAGGTGAGGTTCATCCAATGAAAAAAATACTAATGATTCTACTTTTCGCCGCATTGGCGTTTTTCTTCCTCATTAAAGATAAAGATGCTCGTAAAGAAGCAGACCCTCTCTACCACGAGGCGAAGGCCGCTATCGTCCTTGAAGCGGATTCGGGAAAAATCCTCTACGAGCAAAATGCGAAAGAAGCACTGCCAATTGCAAGCATGTCAAAGCTGATGACCCAATATATCGTCCTTGAAGCAATCTCCGACGGCCACCTCTCATGGGACAGCCAATACGAGCCATCCACTGCCGCCTTGAACCAAACGCGACATGCCGTCATATTAGGGATGGACAAGAACAAAACATACAGTGCTCGTGAGCTATTTACAGCCATGACTGTCACTTCCGCAAATGATGCTGCTATCGCACTAGCTGAGATGGTGAGCGGATCGGAAGAGGATTTCGTGAAAGAGATGAATAAGAAAGCAAAACGATTTGGCTTGCGCAACACTCATTTCATCAATGCAACAGGGCTGGATGAAGAAGAAACGAACCGTGCTTCCGCCAAAGATGTTGCTGCGATTGCAAACGAACTTCTCACACAATATCCCGAAGTGCTGGAATTCACCCGCCTGACAGACTTTACAACAAGTGAAGGGACAAAGCTATGGAGCACGAACCTTATGCTCCCCGGAATGCCGCAAGCAATGACAGGAATGGAAGGATTGAAAACAGGATATACCGAGGAAGCAGGGCCATGTTTCGCTAGCACAGGCATCTATGAAGGGAAACGGATCATCACAGTCGTCATCGGCGTCGGGGAGGACAGCAAGGATACTGCGCCACGATTCGAGCTGACACGTGACCTGATCGACCGTTATGTTTTGAATGAATCATAGAAGAGAAGTAACGACCTTGCATGGTATAATGAAAAAAAATTTGCATAAGGGGTCGATACCTGTGAATGAAACCGAAAAAGCGAAGTGGATCGAAAAATTGCCATTACTGCAAAAAATCATTGAAAAGCAGGAAGTATTATGGCGAAACCCGTTGAACGGCGACAGTGCATTCGGGATCACTCAAACGGGCATTACTGAGGCTGATGTGAAGGACGCGAGCGACCGGTTGAAACGTTTTGCTCCGTACATCGCAAAAGTATTTCCCGAGACATTAGCGGCAAACGGTATTATTGAGTCGCCGATAACGAGGATTCCAAAGATGAAAGAAGCACTCGCCTCTACATATGAAACAGAAATAGTAGGGGAATTACTGTTGAAACAAGACAATGCGCTTCCGATATCAGGCTCGATTAAAGCACGTGGCGGCATTTATGAAGTGTTGAAACATGCTGAAACGCTTGCTATCGAAAACAGGCTCCTCCATAAAGATGATAACTACGAGAAATTTGCTGAGCCGGTATTACGTAATTTATTTGCAAAGCATAAAATAGCTGTCGGTTCGACAGGAAATCTCGGTCTGAGCATCGGCATCATGAGTGCGAAGCTCGGCTTCAATGTTACCGTCCATATGTCCGCAGATGCGAAGCAATGGAAAAAGGATCTCCTACGGGAAAAAGGTGTGACAGTCGTCGAATATGCGGATGACTATAGCAAAGCAGTAGAGGAAGGCAGACGCCAGGCAGAAGCCGACCCGCTTTGCCACTTCGTCGATGATGAAAATTCGCTCGACCTTTTCCTTGGTTATGCCGTTGCAGGAGAACGAGTCGCTGCGCAATTAAAAGAACATAGCATACAAGTCGATGAGAACAATCCATTATTCGTTTATTTACCGTGTGGGGTTGGCGGGGGACCTGGCGGTGTTGCGTTCGGCCTGAAGCTTCAATTCGGGGACAATGTCCATTGTTTCTTCGCGGAACCGACACATTCACCATGCATGACAATCGGCATGATGACAGGCTTGCATGATAAAGTTTCAGTCGCAGACTTCGGCTTGGACAATCAAACAGCGGCGGACGGGCTTGCAGTCGGTACTCCATCTGCATTCGTCGGCAAAAAGATGGAACTGCTTCTCGAAGGGTGCTACACAATTGCGGATGAAACGATGTTCAAGCTATTAACAATGATTGCCGATACCGAAGACATCCGCCTCGAACCATCAGCACTTGCGGGAATGACAGGACCTGTTCAAGTAATCCGTAATGAAGTACCTTTTGCGAATGACGCAAAAGCAACCCATCTCGTCTGGGCAACTGGCGGCAGCATGGTGCCCGAAAATGAAATGGATATTTACTATGGAATCGGCAGGAAATAATCGAGCTATTTCCCGGGAAATCGACGAATTTCGGGAAATATTCCGTTAATATTTTCTCCCTCAACCGCTATAAATAGGACTTTTAAGTCGAAATATGGCCTCTAGAAGCAGGAAATAACTAAATGGAATATGAAAAGGGGCCGCTCATTGGGCCCCTTTCATTTCCTTATGTGAAAACGGACATTTCCCGACAATCGGTTCGATATCGTCGCCGATGAAAAACTGTTTCCATTCATTATGTGAAGGATCTCCGTAATGGCTAATGTCCGGATGCTTCGGCAATTGATCCCACACTTCGACACGTTCACGCACCTTTTCCCTCGACATAATGCCGCCTTTTTCGGTACCCTTCAATCCTTCGAAAATGCGTCTAGGTTGGAAGCCGAGCACCATCGACTGCCCCAAATCCCTAGTCTTCCGTTGCTTATAGGCAGGCGCGTTCCCGAATACGAAGATTGGTTCACCGCCAAAATGGAAGTCCCATAAATAATGATCAGGATCGCGTGGACTATTAGCTGGCCACTCCACTTCATCGACATCATGCAAATATTGCAGAATGTCCCAAAATTCCTTTCGGTAAGCCTCCAAATCACCTTCCGCCTCAAAAGGCTCCACGAAGACGAACAGCCCATGCCGCTTATGCTTCGGATCATCGAACAACTTCAAAAAGGCATGTAACGCGGAAGGCAAGTTGGACCAATCATCCTGCGTCACATACGCATAACGCAATTCCCCCTTCAATTCGCCGCCCATGCCGAAATAACAAGGAAACGTCTTATCCGTCACAGTCTCACGGAACGTCTGATAGCTTTCCAATAACCACTCCGGCAAATCTGATCGAGTTGCAAAATCCTCTTTCGTTAAAAGCGTAGTAGTCTTTTCATCAATCATTCTAAATCCCCCCAACTTATACTTATAGTCAATCGTTCATTTCCCTTATCAGGGGAGCATAAAACTAGTGGTTTAGTTCAATTAGAAGAGGGAATAGTCGATATGGAGAAAAAAGATGTGGAGGATGAATGCATGAGTTCCCCTGTGGAAGATCAATCAAAAACGAAGGTTAATACAGAATACGATACGTTAAAGAAAGTTATCCTTTGCCAGCCAAAATTCATGGCAATCGAAGACGTCATCAATGACACCCAAAAGCAATATGCAGATGAAAATATAGACGTAGAACTTGCGATGAAGCAGCATGAAGAATTCGAAAAGCTGCTCCGTGAACACGGCGTTGAAGTGATCAAGTTACCTTCATCGGAACAATTTCCCGAGCAAGTCTTCACGCGGGACATCGGATTCACGGTCGGAGAAGATGTATTTGTCGCCGAGATGGCGAGCGATATCCGAAAAGGGGAGGAAGAGGCCCTTGAGGAATTTCTTGAAGACGAAAATATCCCTTACCAAACGACGACAGACAGAGTTGAAGGCGGGGATGTCATCGTTGATCGCGACAAAGTATATGTCGGCATCAGCAGCCGCACATCGGACGAAGCTGTCCGCAAGCTACAGCGCGATCTGCCAAAACATAACATTATCCGCGTACCATTCAATGAAAAATATTTACACCTTGATTGTGTATTCAACATACTGTCGCCTGAAATCGGACTCATCTTCCCGGAAGCACTTTCAGCAGACATGGTCGAAACACTTTCAAGCACATATAAGCTGATCGAAGTATCTCCGGAAGAGCAATTTACGATGGGTACAAACGTATTATCAATCGGAGACGGCAAAGTATTCAGCCTCCCGCAAAACGAACAAGTGAACACCGCCATGCGCGCCCACGGATTCGAAGTCATCGAAGTCGACTTCTCAGAAATCATCAAATCCGGCGGCTCCTTCCGATGCTGTTCCATGCCGCTCGAGCGGGAATAAACCTCACGAAAAGTGAGGTTTTTTTATGGAATCGACTCCAAAAGCGCGTAAATGCTGAATTTCACGCATAAACTGCCAGAAAACCGCATAAGTCCATTTAAATGCGCATAAACAGACTAGAGACGCATAGACCGATATTTCTACGCAAAATCATTAGAAGCACGCATAAATCCCGCATGTATAGATAGTATTTAGCGCAAAAAAACAAGCACCTATATCTGGATGCCTGTCGTTTAAGCAGTCTATGACCATGAGTTATTTTTTGCTAACATCTTCATACGTGACATAGTAAATTTTATTCTTAGCATCGTAATTTACAGTAATCTTATAGACAAAGCCGGCAACTTCCCAATTTCTTGATGAGGGATTTTTGCTTTTTGACGTTGGATTTCCAAAATTCCCATCTATATAATGTACCTTTGCTTCAATTGTTCCGTTGGAATGGACTAACTGATAAGAAGCTGCCACTTTAAATTGATTTTTATTCTGTTGTACGAGAGTGAATGAAAGGTTTTGCAATCTGTCTACCACCACATTCACCGGTGCAGCAGGTGCCGTGTAATACGCCTTTTTAGTAATGGTTCCATATCTATCTGTCAATGGATACGAAAGTTCATTCACTTGCCCCGGCAGAAGTCCGTTTATCGTAACGGCTTCCTTTCTGACATTTCCTTTACTATCGGTAATCAAGATGTTAACTGTAGCTGAGTACCTTTTCGTAGTTGCATCATATTTCCACGTTGCATCCGGAGAGAAAGTAAAATCTACGTTTGCAATTGGAATTACCAACGTTGTATCGTGGACTTTCACATTATAATTCAATCCGCTTACAGCCAGTGATTGTGCCGCTGTAACAACAGGCTTCCCAACGGACCAATTCTCAACTTTATCGTACGTTAAAATGAATTGATTGCTTGAAGGGTTATACACCCATTTTGTATTTTCCGCAACCGTGGATGTAATAAACGGAACATGGATCTTTTGTGATACAGTTCGTGCACTTGAATGAACTTTTCCAGTATGCTTTCGATTATCATCAATGGTATAGGCAGAAATTTCGTATTCAACGTCACCTCTGACTGACGATACATCAACTACCGCCTCATACGTCCACACCTTCTCGCGGACCTTAGTGACCGTTATGTTTTTTGATCCAGGAATTGAGACAACGAGCTCAGGCCCGTCAATAACGACTGTACCTGTTAATCGAACCTCCTTCGCATACCGCGGAACGATGACTTCATTATACGTAATACCACCTTTCCGGTCATTCTGCTCTGTTCGAAATGTTTGTTTCTTGCCTTCCTTCGATTTTGCATTGACAACTGCTCCACTCGCACTAAAAAGCAACAAACCTGCAACCACAATAGATACAAGCTTTCTTGAAAAGACTTTCCCCATTTGACACTCTCCTCTTATTTTATCACCTGAGGGCCGTTTACATTATATGCAAAAAGAGATTTAGGTGTGCATGGCACTCTGATACATTAAATAATTATGGAGAGGAGAATATACGAAAAACACGGAGAAAGTTTGACTTTTTTCAACAGATTAAGATAAAAGACCTCATTATAGATACATAATAATTAAGCACCAACTACTATCCTATAAATAAAGAGCAGCTAAGAGTCGGTGATAAGGTTACTAAGTCGGTGATAAACGCTCGAGAGTCGATGATAAAGTCGCTTAAGTCGGTGATAACTCTCTCTCCGTACAACAAAAAAATAGGACTACCCGAAGATAGCCCCTTTCTTTAAACTTCCGACTCCACAATCTGTTTGTTATCGTGCATCGGACTTTCATATGCAACAAGCGTAACACCGAGCTCATCCTCTAATGTACTCAAAGCCCTCAACTGCTCCTCATTCAACTCTGCAAGTAGTGCGCGTTCGTGTTCTCGTTCAGGCATCATAAGCTACACACCCTTTCAAATTTAACGTTAGGGTAACCAATCGCGGATGGGATATACTAAATCAACTGAGCGCAAAAAATCCACAAAGGCTGATAAAGCCTCTGTGGATGTATACTTGTCCGATTCACATTATCCGACTTGCCAAGGACGATTGACCTTCGATTTTTTCTTTGGCTGCTTAGCCCCTAATTCAGCACGTGTCATTCGCTGAGGTTCCATTCCTTTTTCGATCCGTGAACTAACCTCTCTAGAAAGAGAATGCAAGTTAGGTGCTAAAAAAACTCGATTTGAGACGTGTCCACAGTCCGGGCAGTCTGCTATTTCTTTATTGCCAGCCATTGACTTGAAGAACAGCGTAAATTCACCGCACTCCTTGCAACGGAATGTATAATTAGGCAAAATGATTCCTCCTTATTTCGGCATAATATCCTTATCGAAAATTTGAGTAGGAATCGCGATTGTACAGCAAGCATTCGGAATATCGACAATGCCGTTGATACGACCTTCAACCGGCGCCGTACTCAAAAGCATATACGCCTGCTCGCCTGTATATCCAAGTGTCTTCAAATACTCGATTGCATTCAAGCACGCTCTGCGGAATGCGATATTCGCATCCAAATACGTCTGTTGCCCATTGCGATCATCAACGGAAATCCCTTGGAACACGAGATAATCATTGTAGTTCGGCTCAACCGGACCAGGCTGGAACACAGGGTTTTCGTGAATTTTATACTTTTCCATGCCGCCCTTAATAATGTCCACCTTCAACTCGATCCAGCCGGACATCTCAATCCCGCCGCAGAACGTAATCTCCCCGTCCCCTTGGGAAAAATGAAGATCGCCGACCGATAACTTCGCCCCTTCGACAAAAGTCGGGAAGAAGATCCTTGATCCTTTCGATAAATTCTTAATATCACAGTTTCCGCCATTTTCCCGCGGTGGCACAGTACGCGCGCCTTCTTTCGCAACTCTATCAAACTCTGCGCCAGTTAACGTACCAAGCACCACACTTTCCGATGTAGGAGCGTTTGCAAGCGCAGGCACCCGATTCGGATCCGTATCTATCAGTTTTTGCTCTCGATCATTCCATTTTTGTAAAAGCTCCATAGAAGGGGCAACACCAATGAGACCCGGATGAATAAGCCCTGCAAATTTCACGCCAGGCACATGTCGCGAAGTTGTATAAATACCTTCAAAGTCCCAAATCGACTTTTGAGCCTCCGGAAACTCGTCCACTAAAAAGCTTCCACCATTCTCCTTCGCAAAAATCCCATTAAAACCCCATTCATACCCCTGATGCGCTCCGATATCCAAAATATCGACAACAAGCAAATCACCAGGTTCCGCACCATTCACATATACCGGGCCACTCAAAACATGAACACGCGAAAGATTCACCTTCCGGACATCCTCTGCGCTATCATTATTTCCAATCTGCCCATCCGTCCATTCCTTACAATCCATTCTAAAAGAAGTACCAGGATCTACAGAAAAAGCAGCAGGAATATCCGGATGCCACCGATTGTGACCCGGATGTGCTTGCTCTTCCATCGGCTTACTCAAATCTAAAGCATACATTGTTTTCGCCATTCCTATTCCCCCAATCATAGATTTTGAATGCGCCTTCATAGTAGCAATAATATAGTAAACTGTCAAATAAATATGAAATTTGTAAAACTTGGATTTATAATGGTGTCGATTAGGAGAATTCGGAGATGGGTGGAGACTGGAAGAGCTATATTTTTTGAAGGGGAAAGGAGTACGAGGTTGCTTGTCTCATTGAATTTATAAAATTCATTCAGCTAAATTGGGAGAAGTGTTACAATGGGAACAGTATCCAGTTTTTTTCGACAACTAGTCGTAGAGAATATCATGCAAGTTTGAACTAATTAATTTAGTAAAGCAGAGGAGATTTTAAAATGACTAAAATCGTCCATGTTGTTGGTGCAATCATTCATAACGAAGAAGGTAACATTCTTTGTGCGCAACGTTCTGCAAGTATGACATTGCCTGGTTATTGGGAATTTCCAGGCGGAAAAATTGAACCAGGTGAAATACCACAGACTGCTTTGCTTCGTGAAATAAAAGAAGAACTTCATTGTGATATTGCAGTGGGACAATTTGTTGAAGAAACCGTATATAGATATGACTCATTTACAGTGCGTTTAGAAACCTATTTTGCTGAGATAATCAAAGGAACACCAATTGCTTATGAACATAGTGAATTAAAATGGGTACCATTCAAAGAGCTTTTTTCGTTACAATGGGCACCAGCAGACATTCCAGCCGTCGAAAGGGTGATACAACAATGCAAGAAGGGATTTACGAGCAATTAATCAACAAGCAAATTAAAACTGAATTGGACGAGCTTCCAGATATTTTTTCTGTGGAAAAGGAAGGAATAGACGAAGCAGAGGCAAGAGTTCTATTATCCAGTTATATTTCATCTGTAACTAGGAATGCGTTATCACATATTCGAGACGGTGGAAATAAGGAAGATGCACTGCTTAGTCAAATTCAAATTTGTAATGAAATTATCGATGTGCTTCAAAAAAAACTAAATGATGATGATTTTGGGGAACTTAAATTAGATGAGCATGCAGAGATTCTCACCTCGATTTATAAAACAATTAATACTGCTCAATCTTTAAAAAAGAAAAAAAGGGTTAGACCTGTTACCCCATTAACACAAAGCTCTTTATTCACCGGATCACATGCCGAGCCTAATATGTTGGAGGAGTTAAAAAAGGAAATTGCTACTTCTGATGAAATTGAATGGCTCGTTTCATTTGTGAAGTGGTCTGGTTTGCGCATTATTATTGAAGAGCTTCGTAATTTCACTGAACGAGGCGGCAGTCTAAGAATTATTACAACATCATATATGGAAGCGACAGATTATAAAGCACTTCACGAGTTAAGTAGGCTCCCTAATACTGAAATTCGGGTTTCTTTGGATAAAGAAAGAACACGTTTACACGCAAAAGCATATTTGTTCAAACGAAAAACAGGGTTTAGTACTGCATATATAGGCTCTTCAAACCTTTCCAACCCAGCACTAACCTCTGGACTTGAGTGGAATTTAAAAGTAACAGAGAAAGATTCATTTGATATTATTCGGAAATTTGAAGCTACCTTTGAAGGTTATTGGAATGACGAAGAGTTCAAAAGTCTGTCGGCTGATGAAAAAGAAAACTGGTCTAAAGTTCGTCAATCTTTGACAAAAGAACAAGTGGCAGAGACGAATGAGCAGTATTTCCTTGATATTCGACCGTACCATTACCAGCAAGAAATTTTAGATGAACTGGAAGTTGAACGTACTGTACATGGGCATATGAAAAACTTAGTCGTGGCGGCTACTGGTATTGGCAAGACAGCCATATCTGCCTTTGACTTCAAGCGTTTCATGCAGCAGAAACCGAATGCGAAGTTATTGTTTATCGCCCATAGAGAAGAAATCCTTAAGCAAAGTATGTATACTTTTCGTGCGATTTTAAAGAACAACAACTTTGGAGAAATGTTTGTCGGTCGTTTTGAACCTACTTCTTTCGACCAACTTTTTATGAGTATCCAAAGCTGGAATAGTCGAAAGATGATAGAAAAAACAACGGCTGGCTATTATGATTTTATCATTGTGGATGAATTTCACCATGCTACAGCACCGACATATAGAACTTTGTTAGAGTATTACGAGCCTTCCATTTTATTAGGTCTAACAGCTACCCCTGAACGAATGGATAATCAAAATGTACTTAGTTATTTTGACGACCGAATTGCAACTGAAATGCGATTAACAGAGGCGATCGACCGGAAATTGTTAAGTCCCTTTCATTATTTCTGTGTAACAGATAATGTTGATCTTTCAGCAATTAAATGGTCAAGAAGAGGTTACGATACTGACGAGCTCACAAATGTTTATACTTCAAATGACCGTCGCAGTGATCTTATTATCCACAGTATCAATACGTATGTTACTGATCTAGATCAGGTAAAAGCTTTAGGATTCTGTGTGTCAGTTGAGCACGCAAAATATATGGCTCGGTACTTTAACTCAAAGAAAATACCTTCTATCGCTTTGCATGGAGAATCGTCTGATGAGGAGAGAAATACAGCAAAGCGAAAATTAGTGAGTGGGGAAATTAAATTCATATTCGTTGTTGATTTATACAACGAAGGAATCGATATCCCCGAGGTCAATACAGTGCTATTTCTGAGACCAACTGAAAGTCTTACTGTATTTCTACAGCAATTAGGACGTGGATTACGTCTTGCAGAAGATAAAGAATGTTTAACTGTATTAGATTTCGTAGGACAAGCGCACGCAGATTATCCATTTGAAGAGAAGTTTAGGGCACTAGTTGGAAGGACGAAGCATTCCATTCGACATTATATTGAAAAAGGCTTCTATCAATTACCGAAAGGTTCCATCATTCAGATGGAGAAGCAAGCAAAGGAATATATATTACGAAATGTAAAAGAAGTAAAAAATACTAAACAAAATCTTATTACGAAGATCAAATACTTTGAAGAGGATACAGGAGAGAAGCTTACGTTATCAAACTTTCTTCATTATCATCATCTCACGCTTGCTGAATTTTATGGAAGGGGAAAAAACAGATCCTTTGAAAGGCTTAAAGTTGAAGCGGGGATCACAGATGATTTTAATAGCGAATATGAGGAAGTTGTAACAAAACGAATTCATGCTTTGTTCCATCTAGACTCAGCTGATCTAATCGAATTTTATCAGAAATACTTAGTGGGCGGGTTAATTGAAAATGAAGAACAGCAGCTGATGGTGGGGATGTTATACTATTCGTTCTTCGATGCGCCTCCAAAAAGTTTAGGATTCAGGTCAATGCATGATGGTATACAAGAAATCATTTCAAATGAAGTTCTTAAAAGTGAAATACAGCAAGTACTAGACGTGTGCATGGATAAAATCCGTTTAGTTGAAAAGCCATCGCCATTCGACTATACATCTCCACTCCGTGTTCATGCGCAATATACATCTGACCAAGTTCTTGCTGCTTTTGGTTATTTTAATGAAGAAGCCAAACCAGCATTTCGAGAAGGAGTCAAATACTTTGAGAATAAACAAACCGATATATTCTTCATCACATTAAACAAATCGGATAAGGATTTCTCACCATCGACGCAGTATGAAGACTATGCGATAAGTGACCGACTATTTCATTGGCAATCACAGAATAAGACTTCAGACACGAGCCCGACTGGCAAGCGATACATTAACCACTGGCAAAAGGGAAATAAAATTGCTTTGTTTGTTAGAGAATATAAACAAAAGGACGGTTACACTTCACCATTTGTTTTCCTAGGGACTGCTGATTATGTAAGACATGAGGGCAATAAGCCAATAAGTTTTGAATGGCGATTACATGAACGAATGCCTGCATGGCTACTACCGCTGGCGAATAAGAGTGTTTTATAATAATTAGTAAACAACTTAGCTTAATTAGCAATCCTAGAACACCAGACAACTAAGAACTGAACCATCGACGTTCATAGAGAGAATATGGGGTGGAAATAAATGAAGAATGATCGAACAGTAATGTTCTATTTTCCTGATGTGAAGCACGCCAATTCGTTGCGTATTATTCAAGATCCGACGAGTCAGATCCGTGGGTTTTATTTCACGAAGAGTCGGTTGAATGACGTTGAATCGTTGGAGTATGCAAACAATCATGCCGTTTATTTTTTGTTTTCCGATTCTGATGAATCGAGTGTGTATGTTGGTCAGTCCGTGAACGGCATTAATCGGATCAAATCCCATTTGCGTGAAAAAGACTTTTGGCAGTTCGGCATCTTGTTTGTGACGGATAATAATAGTTTTGATAAATTGAGCATTGATTACTTGGAGTATTATTTCATCCAAGCATTTTCCAGGACGCAGTACAGTTTGGAGAATCGCGATATGCGCACGGTTGAGCCAAACGTCAATGTGTTCAATCAATCGACTCTTAATTCATTTGCCTCCCATATTCAATTCTTGCTGGAAGCGTTAGGGGTTTCTTTCCGTGTGAGTATTCCAACTGAGATTGCAGTGAATGATGAAGTTGAAGTTTTTGAGGCGAAGTCGCCGTATGAAGCGTCGATTCTTCTTGCGGATGGGAAGTTCGTTTTGCAAGCCAATTCAATCATTTATGCACCATCTGAACATACGAAGGATTGGAGCGATGGAGGCACATTTTACAATCGAAATCTTCGAAGATATGAACAATTGATTGATTCAAATAAAGCCGTTAAGCTTGATGAAGGCTCTGCGAAATTAATTGATGATGTAGAATTCAACAGTCCAAGCATGCCTGCGGAGCTCTGTTCCGGTCGAGCTCAAAATGGGTGGATGTTTTGGAATGGGTTGAATGAGAAGAGGAATAAGGAAAAATAAGTTAGGCAGAGCTCCATTGTTCTGGGGTTCTGCTTTTTAATACTCAAAACGGAGGTGCGCATTGAACTTTATTCAACAAGGATCATCCACCGCAGTAATTGTCGTACACGAGATTTATGGGCTGAATCGGCATATGAAGGATATTTGCGAATCCTTGGGTGAACAAGGTTTTGATGTGTTTTGTCCTGATTTACTTGGCCGTCCAGCTTTTGACTATGTGGAAGAACAAGAGGCTTATCGTTATTTCATGGATCATGTGGGGTTTTTACATGCAAAGCATAAAGTGGAGAATCTGATCGATGATGTGCGGACTGCATATGAAAAGGTCGTTATTGTAGGTTTTAGTGTAGGGGCAACGGTAGCTTGGTTGTGTAGTGAGGATGGGCGTGTTGATGGTGTGGTCGGATATTATGGTTCGCGTATTCGACAGTTTTCGGAGTTGCAGCCGAGCTGTCATGTTTTGTTGTTTTTCCCTCGGAAGGAGTCTTCTTTTGACGTCGCTGAATTACTGTTAAACTTACAGGAAAATAATGTAAGATATTGTCAATTTGAAGGTGAACATGGTTTTAGTGATCCATACTCGGATCGATTCGATGAAATGTCAGCGCAAGAGGCCTTTCGAGAAATGAGTAGGTTTATTAGGGAAATATGAAGTAAGAATGGAGGGGATCATATGTTCATCGTAAACACAGAAGCAGCCATCTACCGTGACGGCCGTTATTTGCTATGCCAAAGAAGTGAAAAGGAAGATCACGCACCCGGCGGATTGGCGTTGATTGGGGGAAAGGTTGAGATGGAAGGGGCTTCTTCGGATATTTTAGAGCGGACGATTGCGCGTGAAGTCCAGGAAGAAGTGGGGCTTGTTATCGAAGGGCATCCACGGTATGTATATAGTACAAGCTTTGTGTCAGATCTCGGGGAGCCGGTTGTAAATGTTATCTTCTTATGTGAGCAATTCAGTGGTGAGCCATACGCTGTTAGTGCTGATGAAGTGGCGGCTTTGTTTTGGATGACGCCTGAAGAGGTGTATGAGCATCCAGAGGCTGCGGATTATTTGAAGGATTATGTCAGAAAAGCGGAGGACGTTCGTTTGAAGGGTATTTCGGTTTAATCTAACGATTGAGTAATTTGAACGGTTGTCCTAATTGTTTGGGAATAAAGCTAGGAGTACGAACGTATGTGTGGTATAATAGAAGAGTAATAGAATAGGTGACTCAAGGATGATCGGCCATTTTCCCGTGAAGGGAGGTGGTCGATATGACAGTATTCGAAGCAATGATGCTGGTATTTACATTTGCAGCACTGATTGTAGCTATATTGTCATCAAACGACAAAAAATAACCCATCCTTGAGTTAGCCGCTCAGATGGGTTATTCCTATCGCCGCCGATCCCCTATGGGAACCTACGCTATTATATTGACCGTTCAATGCGCACCATTGAGCGGTCTTTTTTACTTTATTCATTCTCTACCCCTATTATACGTATTCTATTCGAGTTGTTCAAGTTATTGGGAACAAAGGAGACTACAATTAGTAAAAGAAGTGGAAAAGGGTTTTCATACGATATGTCGAATGAAGGAGGTATTCAAGAAAAGGAGGCAAATGGAATGGGAGAATTGATGAAGGGCAAAGTGGGGATAGTTACAGCAGCTGGAAATGGCATTGGAAGAGCAAGCGCCCTAGCCTTTGCGGAAGAGGGAGCAAAGGTTGTTGTTTCTGATGTGAGTGAAGAAGCAGGGATGGAAACTGTGCGGATGATTAAGGAAATGGGCGGGGAAGCTATTTTTGTCTACTGTGACGTTTCACAGGAGCAACAGATTATTGATCTGGTAAAGCGAACTGTCGAAGAGTATGGGCGTCTAGATTGGGCACATAATAACGCGGGCATTGGTGCACCATCCAAACCGATTGCAGAAACGGAGACTGCAGACTGGGATCGTTGCATCCAAGTTACGCAAACGAGCTTGTACTTATCGTTGAAGCATCAAATCCCTGCGATGTTGAAATCGGGTGGCGGAGCGATTGTCAACACGGCATCGACGTCCGGCTTGCTCGGATCGGAAAACTTGGCTACTTATAGTGCGGCGAAATGGGCGGTTAATGGGCTGACAAAATCGGTGGCACTGGAATACGCTAAAAAGGGCATCCGCGTCAATTCGATCTGTCCTGGCATGACGTTGACATCAGCTGTAGAAGCATGGGCAAAAGAAGTGCCGGAGCAGGCGAAATATGTAGAGAACGATATTCCGCTTGGACGTATGGGGCGTCCTGAAGAACAGGCCCAAGCTGCGGTTTGGCTCTGTTCGGATAAAGCTTCCTATATTACCGGGGTGAATCTAGCTGTTGACGGGGGACAAACTGCGAAATAGGAAGTCGAAAAATAATCCATCCTTGAGTTGTACAAGCTCATGTAGGATGGATTATTTTATTTATACAGGGTTTTCACATCTTCATTCTATGATGAGAATCCATTTTTAATCTTTCTGAGCAAAAGTTGAGAAAAAATGTGTTAAGATATTCAAATAGTTTTTCGCAATCAACTAGGGACTTTTATCAATCAAAGAGGCGAGCACCTATGATATTAAGAAATGTATTACTTATCGTTCTTGGCTTTCAAATCGTCATTAACGCAACCCGTCCAATCATTACATTATCCGCATACGACATGGGTGCTTCCATGTTGGAAATTGGGATATTGACAGCGTCCTTTGCCGCGTTGCCGCTGTTAATCGCTGTTAAGGCCGGGAAATTAACGGATGCAATTGGAGATCGCCTTCCGGTCATTCTTGGTTTGCTAGGGATGGCGATCGGGATGTTGGTTCCTTACTTATTCGAATCGATTTGGGCATTATACGTCAGTCAAGTTTTTGTAGGTTCCTCTAGTATATTTATTGCTATCTCTTTACAAAATGTGCTTGGCAATCATGCGACAAAGGAAACACGGGATTATTATTTTAGTATGTTTGCATTAGCTGTTGCCGCAGGGGCATTCGTTGGTCCCGTAATGGGTGGTTATTTATCTGAGCATTTTTCTCATTCTGCCGGTTTTCTCGTATCTATGATTATTTGCATTCTTTTAATCGCTTTTGCTTTTTTTATACCAGTCGTACTGAAGGAGCAGCCCGCAGAAAAAGTAAGTCTTCGTTCTTCGTTGCAGCTAGTGAAAGAACCTCTCATTCAAAAAGCGTTATTTTCAAGTGCGCTTGTGCTGTATTCAAAGGACATTTTCGTTGCTTACTTTCCGCTGTACGGAAAGGAAATAGGACTCTCAACCTCTACAATTGGTTGGATCCTTGCCATTCAAGGATTGGCGACGATGATTGTCAGGTTTGTTTTGCCTAAATTACTGCAGCTGTTTGGTCGCGAAGTTGTTTTATTCAGTTCTATTTTGCTTGCAGGTTCTTCTTTTCTCGTTTTCACTTCATCTAGTAACATCATTCTTTTTTGTGTTTTTAGCTGTCTGATGGGGTTTGGATTAGGGTGTGGTCAGCCGATTTCTATGACGACAACCTACAATGCTTCGCCAAAATCGCGTACGGGTGAAGTTCTTGGTATTCGATTAATGACCAATCGGCTTTCTCAATTCATTGCACCGGTCTTTTTCGGGGCGGTGGGCGGCTGGGTAGGTGTAGTATCTGTCTTTTATGTTAGCGGAGCTTTCCTAATCGGCGGTGCGTTTGTGATGAAGCCTAGAAAAAATAAAGGTGAATCAGAAACGGAATAGGTATAGTTTGGTGATACATTATTAAAAAAACAATCCATCCCCGAGGATAAATGCTCGAAGGATGGATTGTGTTAATTAGATGGTTACTTCTTCATTGTTAGACAGTGCACGTTCTAGCGAATATAGTTGTTCTTCATTCAACGGAATCATCGGCAAGCGAACGCCGCCGACTTGGATTCCTTTAAGATTCAACGCTGCTTTTACAGGTGAAGGATTCGGGGCTGCAAAGAGTGCTTTCATCCTCGGCAATAGTTTGCGGTGATTGTTGGCAGCCTCTACTATATTGCCGATTTTGAAATTGCGGATCATCGTTTGCATTTCATTCCCCAACACATGAGCAGATACAGAAACGACGCCTGTTCCGCCAATTGATAGCACTGGAAGCGTTAGCGCATCGTCGCCGCTATACAATGAGAAACCTTCACGTGTACGTTCAATAATTTCAGCCATCGCGTCTAAATCACCGCTCGCCTCTTTCACGGCAACAATATTTGGAATTTCCGACAGGCGGATCGTCGTTTCGACTGACATGTTGACAGCGCTGCGCCCTGGAATATTGTACAGCATGACCGGTAAAGAAGTGGCCGCCGCAATCGTTTTGAAGTGTTGATATAACCCTTCCTGGCAAGGCTTGTTGTAGTACGGAGTGACAAGCATGATGCCATCGACGCCTGCATCTTCTGCATGCATTGTCAGTTCGATTGATTCTCTCGTGTTATTCGAGCCAGTTCCGGCAATGACCGGGACTCTTCCGTTCACCACGTCCACTGTAAATCTGAACAACTTCACTTTTTCTTCGTTCGATAATGTAGGGGATTCACCTGTCGTCCCTGCTACTACCAAGCCGTCTGATCCATTTGCGATTAAGTGATTGATCAAGCTCCTCGTTGCTTGGAAATCAATCTCACCATGTGCATCAAAAGGAGTTACCATTGCTGTTACAATTTGTCCGAAATTCATTGTTTCTCCACATCCTGTCTTTTATTTTGGTAAATAAAATAGAGGGAGAAGGGCAATTGAAAAAAAGAACACAAAAAGCAACAACGAGGGCTCGTTGTTGCTTGAAATAATGAAATAAATTATTTCTGTGCATAAGATAGCCCTCCATATAGTTTCCTATATGACAATCCTGGACTTATTCAACCCAGAACCAGCTTCGAGATAAATGAGAGTCTCTCCACTTCGGCAAATTCCCCTTTCCACAATCTTCATAGGATCTCATTGTCCTCTGATTGTGTACTGATGGTCTTTGCGCCTCTATCCTTACTTCAAAACTTGCGAAATAAGATATTATTAAATTAACTATCACTTTACAACGAATCATGCGAAATTGCAAGTGAAACGTGAAAATAATGTGAATTTATGATTTGCCAAGTATATTATTAAGGCCTTTTTACTATATTTCGAGGTGTTAGTAGTAGACTCAACTCATTCGGCCGTCTTAATTTTTACATCGCCAACGCCGATGTCGAGGGAAATGTCTATGATCGTGTCTGCTCCTGAATAGGCGTCATTGACATATACGCCATCGTTTTGTTTCGTGAAGTCTTTCAAATCAACCCTTCCAATCCCTTTTGAAACATTTACTCTAACGCCGGTCTGTTTCGGAAGGATAATCGTTACGTCGCCAACTCCTAAGTCAAAATCAGCACGGAAGCCTTTATTCCATTCGCCGCTCAGATCGATGGTGGAATCACTAACACCGCTGTCAATGGAAAGGCTATTTAGCTGGAGTCCTTCAAGGTTCAAGGTCGATTTTGAAACACCCATGTCAACGTTCAAATCGATAGGAATTTCATTTGTCAATTGGAGATCCCATTCGTTATCGACGTTGCGTTTATTGAAGCCGAATATTGTTCCTGAGCCTTGCTTAATTTTGACGAAGCCGACGTCCTTCCGAGTCTTATATGTTACTTTCGGCTCCAGTCGTTTGTGATTATAGGAAAACTCCCCGCTGACCCATTCAGGGGCACCACCTTGGATGTACAAGTTGCCAACTCCGAAGTCAATATCCACATTCAATGCGTCGGCATTGTCTTTTTCAATTGAAATATCATTTCCACTAGCTTTTGCAAACCACTTGTTATACCCATACGTGCCGAAGACGACTAAAATAACCGCCAGCAGTGTGGCCCATAGAAATTTGTTCATATCCATTCTCCTTCTGTCCCATTTTATTCTATTCTACCTTATTCAATTGAATAACTTACCAGTCGTATGTTTGATTTTCACCTACGTCTCAAGGCTGAGGGGAATTGCATTGCTCTGTTTCTAACATGTTTTGTCCCGTTCGTTAATATATTGGTAAAAAGAGTGACGGAAGGATGAGGGAATGAGGCGGGTGTTTCTATATTCAGCAACTGTGTTTGTCGGTATTGCACTGGGCATCATCATTACAATTTTAATGGAGTCCTAATCATTCATGAAAAAACAGAGCCTACAGCGGCTGCCTTAGGTTCTGTCTTACATATACATAAATCCTATTTACATATTTTTTGATTCCAAGTCAAAGATTCGTGATTTAATGCTCATGAGTTCCTTTGAGACAGCTTGTCCTTCGGAAATGCGCTGGCTAGTTTGGTGCTCAAATTGACCGCCAATTTCTTCTAAAAGATGATCGACTCGATCAAACCGGCTATGCATTTCTGATTTTAAGCTGCCAACATCGGATTTAAGATCACTCATTTCCGATTCAATATTGTCGACCTTGGCGTTTAAACTACCCATCTCCAACTTTAACCCTTCAAGCAATTGAAGTATCCTTTCCTCCATCTCTATATCCTCCTTTCCATATCGTCTGGTGTCTACGTAATCGTGGTTAGTCTGTTGTTTATAGTATACAGTAAATGTAAAAGAAAGTCTATTCCGA
Source organism: Sporosarcina sp. SAFN-015 (assembly GCF_051966875.1). Lineage (GTDB taxonomy): Bacteria > Bacillota > Bacilli > Bacillales_A > Planococcaceae > Sporosarcina. The sequence continues at coordinate 214,582 of NZ_JBQCKP010000002.1, forward strand.
CAAGAACGTTTGTTCCGTGTCATTGTAGTGCTTTGAAACTATGATATTTATTTAAAATCATAAAAACTGTACACTTACCTCTTGTCCTGTCTGTAAATTGACGTACTCTATGGAGACGGGGGAATCGTGAATCCAAACCGCGCACTTCCCTTGTCAATCAAAGGGGAGGAGGTATGGACATGTCGTTATTTTTTGAAGATGAAATAGAGAAGGTAAAGGGGAAACTCAATCCTTCGGAGTTAGAGGAAATGATGTCGCAGGACCCTCGCCTGAATGGACAATTAGATGAGCTTCGCGCTTTTCAACGTAGATACAGAGCGGAACAGCTGGAAGCTTCACGCAGACGTCAGACATATTATTATCATGCTTGAGTAATCAATGCAGCCCGCCAATCATTCAGTCGATTGGCGGGTTGTATTGTGGATTCTGTTTCGGGGAAGCTTATTGGAGGAGACTTGCTTTTTCTTCAACTGCTTGGACAACGTCATCAATTGACATGCCTTTCATCGTGATGACAGGGAAATTGAATTCATGTGTATTCCCTTCGTTGAGTGCTCGGACGATTCCGATGTCATAGCCGGTCACGTCTTCGTCCGTTGTAAACATCTTTGCTTCATAGCCTTTTGCTACCAGTGCATTCATGACGTCTTCATAAGGCTGTTCAACAGCAATTTTCACCATTTTCATTTTCCTCCTTTCATTCATATCCAAAGTTCTACAATACGGTTCCCTGAATTGATGGATTTATGAGTGAAGGTGTGCAAATCTCGGTTAATCGAAGGGCCGCCAATTGGTGAATGGTTGAGCTGTGCGATTACCCGAATACTACTGTAAGATTAGAAGTAGCTTTATCGGAATACAAGATATGGAAAGGGAGGAACTGAAAATGATTCATAAAATCGGACAAATTATGTTGTATGTAAACAATCAAGATGAAGCAAAAGCGTTTTGGACCGAGAAAGTTGGTTTTGTCGTAATTTCCGAGCAGGATAATGGTCAAGGAATGAGATGGATCGAAATTGCTCCGACTTCGGAGGCAGAAACGAGTATCGTTCTGCATAATAAAGAGCTTATCGCTAAAATGCAGCCGGAATTGAATCTTCAACCTCCTTCGCTGCTATTATTCACGGAAAACCTCGATTCACTCTATGAGGAACTACAAAGCAAACAAGTGAAAGTTGGCGAACTGGTCACCATGCCTACAGGCAGAGTGTTCAACTTTGCTGATAATGAAGATAATTATTTTGCAGTCTTAGAACAGAAATAATCGCACTTGATTATGAATAGGACAACTTAGAAATAGGAGTTGAGAACGATGACAGAGAGCAAAGGTTTCGGATGGCATTTCGATAACAGTTACACTCGGCTGCCGGAGCCATTTTACGCAGAAACCAATCCGGAGGAAGCTCCTTCACCAGAGTTAGTCATCTTCAATCACCCACTGGCGGAAGCGCTCGGTTTGGACGCAGAAATATTGCAAGGCAAAGAAGGAATAGATATCCTTGCGGGAAACAAAATTCCTGAAGGCGCTGCACCAATCGCACAAGCTTATGCAGGGCACCAATTTGGACATTTCACAATGCTCGGAGATGGACGAGCTGTGCTGCTTGGCGAACAGATAACGCCTGAAGGAAATCGAGTCGATATTCAGTTGAAAGGTTCTGGCAGGACGCCATTTTCGCGTGGCGGCGATGGGCGGGCGGCACTTGGTCCGATGCTTCGTGAATTCATTATGAGCGAAGCGATGCATTCGCTCGGACTCCCGACGACGCGAAGCCTTTCAGTCGTCGTAACAGGAGCGCCGGTTTATCGTGAAGAGACGTTCGAAGGAGCTATTTTGACACGTGTTGCGGCAAGCCATATCCGTGTCGGCACGTTCCAATATGCGGCTGCACGCCAAGTCGTCGAAGATTTACGGACGCTTGCAGACTATACCATTGAAAGGCATTATCCGGAAGTGGCAAGTGACTCCAATCCTTATGTATCCTTTTTTGAAAAAGTGATGGAAAAGCAAGCTTCATTAGTGGCAAAATGGCAGTTGGTCGGCTTCATCCACGGTGTCATGAACACGGATAATATGGCAATCAGCGGTGAAACGATCGACTATGGACCATGCGCCTTCATGGATACGTATGATCCGGCGACCGTCTTCAGCTCCATCGATCGTGAAGGGCGTTATGCTTATGGCAATCAACCCGGAATCGCCGAATGGAATCTAGCGCGTTTAGCAGAGACGCTCTTACCGCTCTTCGATGAAGACTCAGAAAAAGCGATCGACATCGCGCAACAAACATTGTCGGGATTTGCAAAGCTCTATCACGGGCATTGGCTGACAGGCATGAGAAGGAAGCTCGGCTTGTTCAATGAAGAAGAGCAGGATATAAAGCTCGTGAAGGACCTGTTGAACATAATGAAAGACAATCAAGCGGATTATACGAATACGTTCCGTGCATTGACAGTAGGGGATCTGAATATGCTGCCGATGTGTAAGACTCCGGAATTTAACGAGTGGCACGAACGCTGGAAGGCGCGGCTTGAAAGACAGCAGAAGTCCGAAGTAGAAGTGAATCAACTGATGCGTAAAAGTAATCCATCCATCATCCCGCGCAACCACCGTGTAGAGGAAGCCTTGGATGCAGCGATCGAGGGCGACTTCGGCGTAATGGAAAAATTGCTGAACATACTTGAAGATCCGTATGCCTACACAGCCGAACAAGAAAAATATGTCGCACCGTCCGCCTCAACTACGCCATACAGAACATTCTGCGGAACATGATGGCGGCTGAGGGCTCATAAATCAGAATAAGCGCTCATAATATACGAGGGAATATGCTCATTAACTCCAAAAAAGACCAAATCCATAAGCGATTTGGTCTTTTTTGACGAAACTTAAACCATTTTCTTCCGTATATAGAATAAGCAATCAAATGGGGTGATCGTTTGTCATATATAATTCTAATCTTTTCAGCAATCACAATCCTTGTCACTATCCATTTACTGACGAAGAACAGAAAGTTGCGGAAGCAATTTCGGAAAGAATGGGAAACCGGCATGTTTAGTAGGCAACGCGAAGCTTCGGACTCCGTGTCCTCGTACTGGGAGAATAAGAAGAATAGCATTTCCAACTATGATGGTGTCGATTTGCTCACATGGCATGACTTGTCGATGGACCAAGTTTTCGAAAAGATCAACTATACACAAACGAGCGTCGGATCTGAGTATTTATTAAATCAGCTAAGGGATATCACGCTTTCCCTTGACCATGTCGAACGAGATGAAAAACTGTACATAGTATTGGAAAACAATCAAGAACTCCGTGAGGAAATCCTACATACGTTGTCGAAGCTTGGTAAGCGGGACTATACGGATTCTTCTTCATTTTTCTATGGCAAATCCAACAAAACGCTTAAGAATCCAAACGTTTTTCTCTTTCTGGCACTCATGCCGGTTGCTTCGATCATCTTATTGTTTTTCCAATTGAAATGGGGCCTCCTTTGTCTTTTTCTATCATTTCTTGTAAATGCATTTACATATTACCGTCATAAAAACGCGTTGGAATACGGCCTGCATTCTGTTACTTATGCCGCCAGCATCATCAATACAGGGAAGAAACTGTCGACAATGCAAGACGCTTCAATTTCCGAATACACGAATCGGTTGAAAGCTAATTTGAAACCGCTCAAAAGGATTTTGCTTCTTACTAATTTCGTTTCGATCGGCAATAAAGGAAGCGGTGAATTCGATGTCATTTTCGAGTATATCCGCATTTTATTCCTCATCGATTTTATTTCCTATAGCAAGATTATTGACGCAGTAACAAAACATAAAGAAAATTATCGGGAAGTCTGGCAAGTGATCGGAAAACTGGATGCCGCGGTGGCGGTCGTTTTTTATCGCCACACACTCACTTCCTACTGCACGCCGAATTTTACCGATTCGGAGGAAATCTCTTTCACCAACATGGCGCATCCGTTACTTGATGAACCTGTCACCAACAGCTCACGTTTAGGAAAATGTACGCTGATTACTGGATCGAATGCGTCCGGAAAATCGACGTACAGCAAGGCGGTCGCCATAAATGCCATATTGTCGCAAACGATTCATACTGTACTGGCGAATAAGTGGTCAATGAAACCAAGCTTTGTTGCAACGTCAATGGCTGTGCAGGACAATGTGCTGCAAGGGGATAGTTACTTCATTGCTGAAATTAAATCGTTGAAGCGGATTATCAAGTTTCTTGAAGAAGGGAAACCATGCATTTCGGTTATTGACGAACTTCTGAAAGGGACAAACACTGTGGAACGGATCGCCGCATCCGCAGCTATAATGAAATGGCTTTCAAAAAGCAAAGGGATCAATATTACAGCTTCGCATGATATTGAATTGACCGAAATGATGAAGCATACCTATGAAAATTATCATTTTACAGAGACATTCAAAGATGGCGATATTCATTTTGATTACAAGATTCGTTCGGGTCCGTCCACCTCAAGAAATGCGATAAAGCTTCTGGAAGTGTTAGTTTACCCCGAGGAAATCACCGATCAAGCAAACCGTTTAGCAAAGGATTTCATGAATGAACGCGAGTGGGAAGTGCTGACGACTTGAAGATATTAGGATCTATTTCGCCCGGGGATTTTCTCCGGGCAATTTTTTACATAATTTTTGAACCTTTTCGAGTTTACGCAGTCTAATGTGTAAGAAGGGGAATGAGGTGTTGGGAATGGATGAGAAAGAGATAAGTGAAAAAGCGATACGTGGGGACGATGAGGCCTTTCTAGCGCTCATGCAACTCCATAAAGAAGCTCTCCTTCGAACAGCGTTTTTCTTCTTGAAAAATGAGGCGGATGCGTTGGAAGCACTTCAAGAAGTAACATATCGGGCGTATAAAAAAATTCATACGGTCAGAGAACCGGCGTATGTGAAGACTTGGCTTATCCGCATTATGATGAACTATTGCCAAGATCAGTTAAAACGAGGAAAACGGTATGTCATAACTGGAGAAGTGGACGAAGCAATTGGGAGGAAAGACGAATACCGATTGGAATTGACTGAAGCGCTGGCCACCTTGAAACCAGACGAACAGCAATTGATTTATCTAAAATACTTTCAAGACGTGAAAATAAAGGAAATCGCGGAACTAGCGAGCTTACCGGAAGGCACGGTCAAATCGCGGCTGCATAACATATTGCGATCGTTGCGAAGCCACTTCGGGGACAAAGGAGGAATGGATCATGTTTGAGAAGGAAGAAAGAAAACTATTGGAAATGAAAGATCAGTTGGATGAAATCCATCTTCCCTTAGACGAAGCAGATGATGCAATTCGCCGAGGCTTTGACCGAGCGAGACGTGATAAGGTGAAAGCGCGGAAGAAGCGTAATAGGATTTTGTCATTAGCTGTAGCCGCGCTTCTATTCTTTACATTTGTCACATCCATCCGTGTGTCTCCGGCATTTGCAAACGCGGTTGCGTCAATTCCAGGCATGGAGAAGTTCGTGGATTTAATACAGTTTGATAAAGGATTGGAAGGTATCTTTAAAAATGACTATTACCAAAAAGTCGATGCGGTTCAAACGGAAAATGGGCTGACATTGACGATAGATGGTGCAATTTTGGATGAGACGGGGATTAATATTTATTACACACTTAAATCAAAAGATAAGTTGAAGTCACTTTCTTTGGGAACAGTTGATTTAAAGCATGAAGAGGGGATTCCACCAAGCGGCATTTCTTATGGAGGTATAGATGTTTTTGATAACCCTAAGGAAGTAGCTAATCGAGTTACGTACCACTTTGAAAGTCCCATGAAATTCAAGAAATTATTATTCACACTGGATATGGATGTTTCATTCCAAGGGGAAGATATTTCGTTTTCATTGCCATTTGAATTACAGGAGAACGTAAAGCCAGGGAAGACTTTCGTGTTGAATGAAGAAATCGAGGTTGAATCGCAAAAACTAACGATTGAGGAAATCACCATTTATCCTTTACGTGTAGCTGTAAAAGTTGATTTTGATGAAGCAAATACGAAAAAAATCCTTCAATTTGAAGATATGCGATTGGAGGATGAAACTGGGGAGGTATGGGGATCCATCATGAATGGCGTCTCGGCAAGGGGCAGGGAAACTTATTTTTTGCAAAGCAATTACTTTGAGCAACCCAAAAGGCTTTACTTGCGCATCAATAAAATGCAAGCATTGGATAAAGATGAAGCGACGCTGGTTGTCGATACGGTGAAAGGCGAGATCATCAACGGCCCGAAAGACGATAGGCTGCAAATCTTAGAGGCTAGACAGTCGGGAATGCATCTTATCATGCCGGACAGGGACGGGAATCCTATGCATACCTATGACATAATTTCTACAGGCAAAGATGCGAAAGGTAAGGAGATCCATATTTCATCGACAGGGATGCATGTGGACGAAGAAGGGACGCGGCATTGGGATATGACGTTTGGAGCGACCCATTATACGAACCCACTATCCTTTGAATTGACGAGCTACCCTAACTACATTACCGGTGATGTTAAAATAGAACTGGGGAAATAATTTATTAGGCGAGCGCTCATAAATCGCGGCAAGCGCTCATAAACGGTGGCCGAGTGCTCATAAATCGGAATAAGTGCTCATAAACGGCAGCCAAGCGCTCATAAATCGGCATACGCGCTCATAAACGGCAGCCGAGAGCTCATAAATCGGAATACGCGCTCATAAACGGTGGCCGAGCGCTCATAAATCCACATAAGTGCTCATAAACCGTAGCCGAGCGCTCATAAATCCGCATAAGTGCTCATAAACCTTCAAGAAGACCAAACCGTAATGGATTTGGTCTTTTTTACTCAAACAAAACAAACATATGTTCGTTTTGTCTCCAAAAAAAATTATTGCTTCCGCAAATATAAGGGGTCGAAGAAAATTTCATACCCTTTATAGCTCGTCGAAACACCGAAACGGGAGTGGTAATGAACAATGGAAGCCATCAAATAATCCTCCGTTACCTCAAGATGCGTGCACACTTCCTCAACGCTTTTAAAGCCTGATTCATAGCATTCGATCAATTTATCTAACGAAACGATTTTTTCATATCCCCATCTCCTTGCAGCGAGTTCCAGCTTCAAATTCGTCAGTTTCTGAAGATCGGTAATATCGCCATATGTCGTTTCGTAATGACCGATTTCCTCCGCCAAAATACAATGTTTTTCGTAATGGCTCCTATTTTTATCAATAAGTACGACATCGTCCATATAAAGGCCCGCGAGCCCGGATGGAAGCGTTTTGACTTCCTTGATGACCAAGTGGGGGTATTGGGCAATCAGGGATTCATAGGTCATGGAACCACCTCACTTTCGTTGCGACTTGATGAATTGGATATATTTTTTTATTTCCACCAGTTCTTCTTCCGTTAAATCATCGTCGATATGGGCAGCGATCGTTTCAACGGTTGATGGCTTTTCGGGCACATTTAAGCCGAGCATCTGATCCAATGAAACGTGGAATGTCTCCGCAATCGCTTTGATCATCCTTGTTTTAGGTTCGATCGAATCGGATTCCCACTTCGATACCATTCCTTTCGTAATCGAGAGACCTATTTTTTGATTGATCCGATCTGCAAACTCCTCTTGGGACAATCTGTTTTCAGTCCGAATCCTTTTAATTTCATGGCCTATAGAATACATTGTGCAACCCCCTGTTCATTATGGACATTATACACTGTGGTTTCTTTCGTGACAACTTAATTAATTTATAGTAGTTGCAAATGAAACTTCTCCATGATAAAGTGTTGACTAATAAGTTTCATTAGCGACATATTGTTTCATTAATGAAACAAAAATAAGGGGTGATTGTCATGATGAAGGAGGAAATGGATCAATTATTGAAGGATTACCATTGGATGATCAACAGTGTCAAAGTCATTCGGGAAGGAATGAATGAAGTCAGCGAGGGGATGACAGCACGCTACGGACTGGATGCGGCAATGCCAAAAGCGAGTGGCGGTCGACCGAGCGATCCGATCTATCGGGAATTCAATAGAAGGGAAAGGCGTTTGAAAAAAGTGTACGAGTATGAGCGGAAAATCCAACTTGTGCAGGAGCGTATTCCGCTTATTACGGAGGACCGTGAAATCGAAGTGCTGCACTGGCTGCTGGAAGGGAAGAGTTTGCGGTGGATCGGCAGGCATATGCAAGTTTCGGATCGCCAAATCGGGAGAATAAAAGATTCCATTATTGATAGGATGTCGCAAATGTCGGACGTGCCGCAAATGTCGTAGAAATGACGATTGAAATTGTTTCGGGTTACACTGGGTGCAGGCCAAAGAAATTGGTCAGGCGCAACATAACTTGTCGCAAATGTCGGATGTGCCGCAAATGTCGTAGAAATGACGAGAAGAATTTCTCCAGGTTACAATGAGTACAGGCCAAGTAAACATGCAACGCAATAAGAGGAATTTCAAAGGGGCGTCCAATGGGCGTTCTTTTTATTTTCCTGAAAAAAGGAGGATGGGCATGGCTATTAAAGAACTGCTAGGTTATTTTTTGACACAGGGCCCGTTTGCCGTCCTGTTCGTATGGCTGTTTTGGTATCAAGTGAAAAGCAGTGAATCTAGGGAGAAAAGTTATCAGCAGTTATTGGAAACGATGTCGGAAAAATACGACGTCATTGTTGAAGAAATACGAGAAGTGAAAGAGCGATTGCCAAAGAAATAGGCATCGCTTTTTTTATTGGCGAAGCGAATGGTTCGGAAGTCCTAAGATGAACAAAAATGTGCGAAACTCGCGCAAAACCACCCGGCGCTGACCGGAAAGGAGGTGATGCCGGAAGAAAACGACGTCGAAAGGAGGTGGTTGTCATGTAGATGATCAAAAACGGCGGAATATGTATAGTCACGGAATAAAAAAATTAAATAACGAGAGGAAGATGACAAATGGTTAAAATTTATATCGATCCAGGACATGGTGGAACAGACCCCGGAGCTACTGCAAATGGTTTAAAGGAGAAAGATGTGACGCTCGCAATCGCAACGCGTGTCAAAAATATGCTTGTGAATGAATATTCCAATGCGACGGTGCGAATGAGCCGGACAGGCGATCAGACAGTCAGCTTGGTGCAACGGACGAATGATGCGAATGCATGGGGTGCCGATTATTATTTGAGCATCCATATTAATGCAGGCGGCGGAACGGGGTATGAGGATTACATCCATAGCGCACTGTCGGATTCTTCTACTACCGCTCAACTACGCAATACGATTCACGCGGAAATTGTGAAATTAATCGATATGCCGAACCGCGGCAAGAAGAAAGAGAATTTCCACGTACTCCGTGAAAGCAGGATGCATGCGATGTTGACAGAGAATGGGTTTATCGACAACGCGACCGATGCTGCAAAAATGAAAACATCCGCATGGCTCGACAAGGCGGCGAGAGGTCATGTGAATGGACTAGCCAAGGCGTTAGGCCTGCAAAAAACAAGCACACCGCCACCGACAGACAATGTTTTATACCGGGTTGTCACGGGTTCCTTTACGACGAGAGCCAATGCCGACCAGCAAATCGCCGCACTCAAGGCGAAAGGATTCGACAGCTTCATTGACATCGTCGTTCTGAATGGCACGACGTATTATCGGGTAATTACAGGCTCGTTTGCGGACAAGGCTAATGCGGACAAGCAAGTGGCTGATTTGAAAGCCGCAGGGTTTGATGCGTTTATCATTGTTGTTAATCTGTAAGGAGACAACCGCCTGTGCAATCAACTTCTGCACAGGCATTTTACATATTGGAATCAATCACCAAAAAATTCATTCGTCAAATCTCCATTCACTCCAATCGCGGCGGCGCTTCCAGATCCCGCGGCAATGACGAGCTGGGCGGGGACAATATGAGCGGTGTCCCCTGCTGCATATACATTCCACACATTCGTCCTGCCATATTCGTCAGTCTGGATGCCCCCGTATTCATTCAGCTCACAGCCGAGCTCTTCTGCGAACTGATTGCTATGGCTCCATAGAGGCGTAACGAATCCACCGGCGCGGTCAATGAGAGTTCCATCTTCAAGACAGACTCCTTTCAGCTGTCCGTTTTCACCTTCCAGCGCAGCGATGTTGTCTTCATAAACTTTGATGCCTTTCTCAAGCAATTTATTACATTCATCCGCCTCAAGCCGTCCTTCGCCATTCGTGAACACGGCCAGATCCTTGCTCCATACAAAAACTTCTTTCGCAAGTTTGTATACGTTTTTATCCGCAATGACGGCGAGCGGTTTATCTCGAAGCTCCCATCCGTCACAGTACGGGCAGCTGAACAAACTAGTGCCGTAGAACTTTTCGATATTCGGGATATTCGGCTGTTCATCCTTCAAGCCTGTCGCTAAGATGATTTTTATCGTATGAAAGCTGTTGCCTTCCGCCGTTTCCAGTTCAAAATGTATGTTGTCTAGTCGTTTTATAGAAGCAACCTTTTCGCTTTTGATTTCAACAGATGGATAGCGGGAGATATCGCTGCGAGCAAGGCGCCGGAACTCATCTGGCAAGATGCCGTCGCGGGTAATGAACCCATGGGCCTCGCGTGTCACTCGATTGCGGGCTTGGTTATCATCGAACAGCAGCACTTTTCTTCTCGCTCTTCCTAGTACAAGGGCGGCATTTAGCCCAGCTGGTCCACCGCCGATAATGATACAGTCATACATCATGGAATGATTCATCCTTTTTAGTGCAAGTTTACCCTGACGGAATGAAAATAAGCTTCCTGCACAAAGAACGACAAAAATTTCAGTTCATGAAAGAAGGTTGGCGAACCTATACTAAACTATGGAGGGATGAGGTGGAAAAAAGGATGGTGGAGCGAGGCATTGGCCTCGGATCTTGTTTAGCTGTCGTCATTTCTTGGAGTGTGCATAAATCAATACTTTGGGCCATTTTTCATGGAATCCTTGGATGGCTGTATGTTTTGTATTACGCATTGACGAGATGATCGGGAGGTTTATGATGAACGCTTTTTTGGGAATACTAAATGTATCAACCGAAGGAGTGATTATCATCATGAAAAGCTATGCTGGCGATAAAGATGAAAAGCCAAATGGGCTTCCGAAAGACTCTGCGGGATTGGCGAACGATGCGGCAAGAAAAGCGGAGGAGCAGTTAGAGTCGATCAAACAAGAAGCGCGTAATGAAATGAAAAGACAGCAGAAGAAATAGATTTTACAAAGGATGACCGACGATTTTGTCGGCATCCTTTTCATTTGTCGCAAAGATTGCGAGTTATGCTCTAGTTTAGGGTAGTTATGGCGCAATCTCGGCTACTTATGCGCGAGTTCTCGGTAGTTATGGCGCAATCTTTGCAACTTATGCTCATCTTGTAACTTTATGCCTAACAAAATGACGACATCCACCGTGAAAATAATGAATGACATTACCCACCCCGTGTATTATGATGTTGCTAACTACACATAATAGGGGGTTAGGTTAATGAAACTTCGCGTTTCTGCTGTGCAATATCATCTGCATGCAATCAGCTCTTTCGAAGAGTTTGAGGCGCAATGTGAGCACTATATCCGCAATGCCCAAGAATATGGGGCTGAGTTTGTTTTATTTCCGGAATTCTTCACGACGCAGTTGCTTTCGATTGGTGATGAAAATGGAAAAGCGCTGTCAATTGAGGCGCTGCCGGGCTTTACGAATCAATACATCGAACTGTTCACGACGCTCGCCAAAGAAACGAACATGCATATTATCGGCGGCACTCATGTTATCCAGCGTGAGGGGCGCCTTTATAATGTCGCTCATCTTTTCTTCCCGGATGGCACAGTGGAGGAGCAAGCGAAGTTGCATATAACCCCTTTCGAAATAGAAGGCTGGAATATGGCGGCTGGAAACGAGCTGAAAGTGTTCGATACGGAAAAAGGCAGGATCGCCATTTTGACGTGTTATGATATCGAATTCCCTGAAATCGTTCGGATGGTGAAGGCCGCGGGAGCAGATGTCATTTTCTGTCCTTCTTGCACAGACGACCGTCACGGGTTTCATCGCGTCCGTTATACGAGCCACGCGCGAGCGATTGAAAACCAAGTTTATGTCGTGTTGACGGGAACGGTCGGCTCCCTAAACACTGTAGATTTCATGCGCGCGAACTTTGGGCAAGCCGCAATCATTACACCGAACGACATTCCATTCCCACCAAAAGGGTTGGCAGCGGAAGGAGAGCTGAATCACGATATGCTCGTTACGGCGGATCTCGATTTGAGCCTGTTATACGAAGTGCGTGAAAAAGGTTCGGTGACCACATGGCGTGATCGCAGAACCGATTTGTACACGGATTGGGGTACTACTAGCCCAGTCGGGAGTGAGAGCAGTGGCATATCGCAGTGAGGTGATGGTCTCCCATAACGGGAGCTTCATTCCTGTTGCCATTCGCAATTATACACATGCGGATTTCGATGCCATGATCGCACTTCAGGCGGAATGCTTTCCGCCGCCTTTTCCGGAAGACTTATGGTGGAGCCGTGAACAGTTGGAGAACCACGTAAGCCTGTTTCCTGATGGGGCCATTTGTGTTGAATATAACGGTCGAATCATTGGTTCCCTTACGACGCTGCTCGTGAATTTTAATCCCGATGAACCAAAGCATACGTGGGAAGATGTGACGGATGGCGGGTTTATTCGCAACCATATTCCTGAAGGGAACACACTTTATATCGTCGATATCTGCATTAGCCCCGAGTTCCGGAAAGCGGGGCTTGGCAAGTGGATGTTGCAGGCGATTTACCAGCTCGCGGTCAAGCTCGACGTTGAACGGGTTCTTGGCGGAGGTCGCATGCCGGGCTACGGAAAGGTCGCCGGAGAAATGACTGCGCAGCAATATGTAGAGAAGATCGTTCGTGGAACAGTAAAGGATCCTGTCATTTCGTTTTTGCTTCGCTGCGGGCGCATGCCTGTCACGTTGATTGAAAACTATTTGGAAGACGAAGAATCGCATAACTATGCGTTATTAATGGAATGGAAGAATCCGTTTAAGAGGGGGAAATAGAGATGGAATTTATTCGCGTGAACAATATTGAAGATCCGTTATTTGCAAAAATGCACACATTGTTAGGGGAGATTTTCCCACCGGAAGAAGTGTTGGAGTTCGACTTATGGAAAGAGCCGCTCGAGGATCCGGGCATTCGCGTTTTTGTTGCGGTGCATAAAGGGGAAGTAGTCGGTGCAACTGAATACCGCTATTATCCGGACTGGAATATAGCAATGACCGATTTCACGATTATCGGGCAATCGGGCCTTGGCATCGGCCGCTTCTTGGCGAAACGGCGTGAAGAGGATTTACAGAGGCTGGCGAAAGAAAATGACAAGACGCTATTCGGCATGTTCGCTGAAATTTACGATCCATATGAGCGAGAAGATTTCGCTTTCGGCGGTGTGATGGCTATGAATCCGTACGTCCGGAGGGAAGTGCTCTCCCATCTCGGCTACAAGCGCCTCGATTTCACATATGTACATCCATCATGGAAAAACGATGGGGAAGCAGTGGAAGGCCTCGATTTCTGCTTCATGCCGACAGATGAGCAAGTGACGGAGATTCCATCCAGCCTAGTCGTAGATTTCTTAATGGATTACTATTCGGTCTTGCCGAATAAACCACAACAATGGCTCGATATGGTAGAAGCATTGAAACAAAAAGAAACAGTTGCGCTGCGACCGTTATAAAAACGAAATAGACTGTCTGAGAAAGCCGTTGATAACGGACTTTCTACGGCAGTCTATTTTGATTATATGGGCACGAATGCCTCCCGCGCTTAAAGTGAGTCGTCGCGCGTCCAAAGCGAGTCGTCGCGCGTCCAAAGTAAGTCGTCGCGCGTCCAAAGTGAGTCGACGCGCGTCCAAAGTGAGTCGACGCGCGTCCAAAGCGAGTCGTCCCACGTCCAAAGGATCGCTTGCCAGATTTACCCCTTCCTCATTACAAAGCTCAAATGCCGTCCCGCTTTCTTATCTTGACGGTACGAGAAGCCATCCGGGCTCACATAGGTGCATGTCCGGTCGATGGCGATCCGGTTTTCCGGAATCCCGGCCAGTTCCAATTGCTTCTTCACTGTTTTCTGGTTGTCGATATGGTATTTATTCGTTGTTTCATTGAAATACATTAATTCATCCGCATAGCCGAGCGCTTTGAATTTCACATATACATCCTCGTCCACTTCAAACTTCTCCTGACTTAACGCCATCCCGATTTGTACATGGAAATCAGCAGGATGACATCCCTCAACTTCTTTCAGATGCTCAAACACCTTCAAAGTGATTTCCTTGACCGTTCCTTGCCAGCCAGAATGGATGACGCCGATGAGGCCGCGTGCTTCATTCCAAAAAATGACCGGAACGCAATCGGCAGTGAAACTGCAGAGCAACACATTAGGTTCAACGGTGTAAAGCGCATCCGTATTCGGAATCGCAGTCGCCCCTACTTCAGCGCCGCGTCCTTTGTCGGCAAGGGTCACCTTATGAAAGTTCGCGCTATGTGTTTGACTGGCGCTGACGAAATCCGCCAGCTTGCATTGCAGGATGTCCGCCAATCGTTTTCGATTTACGAGGACAGTTTCGGGCTTCTCACATGCGTGAAACGCCATATTATTATGCTCGGGCAAACGTTCATCCCTCAATGTTGTTCCTGCAACGAATGTATCGTTGTCGATATATATTTTTGTTTTCATATCATCACCTGTTCTTACTATACTCGATTACACTATGGACAACCATGACAGATGTTCCGGGACTAAATTATTTTCGGTGAAAATGAACTTTTTCACGGTATGATGACTCTTATAGGGGAGAGGTGAGGTCGTGAAGGTCGTTCGGTTAGTGAAGAAAGCAAAAAAGGGGAGCAAAGAGGCATTGCTTCAACTGATCATGAATCAGCGGGACGACTATTATCGTCTTGCCCTGACATATATGGGAAATGAAAACGATGCAATGGATGCAATGGAAGAGATGATTGTCAGTTTGTATATGAATATTCACCAGCTACAGAAGGAAGCGGCATTTTACAGCTGGAGTAAAACGATCCTTGTAAATGGCTGCAAGCAGATGCTTAAAAAGCGGCAAAAAATTGTATTGTTGGATGAATGGGAACCAGAGAAGTCGGGTCATGATCCGTATTTGCAAAGTGAACAGCAAATGGAAATCCAAGAAATGCTCATGTTTGTGAATGAATATCAGAAAGAAGCCATCCAGTTGAAGTACTTCCACGATTTGGATTACGAGACGATTGCCGCACTGACGAATGTTTCGGTCGGCACGGTGAAGTCGAGGGTTTTTCAAGGATTGAAAAAAATAAGAGAAGCTTACAGGGGTGAATCCCATGAAAGATATTGAAAAACGATTGGCCGAGGAGCAGGAACGTTTGCGTAACATAACCGCACCAGTGGAATTGGAAGGGCGGCTTAGTCAGGCGTTGGACACTGTTCCTAGTAAAAAGAAACGGAAGCCTATTTGGCTAATGGCTGTCATTGCACTCTTATTCTTATCTGTTGTCGGTTTTAACTATAATGGGTTTGCCTATTATGGCAAGAAAATAATGGGGTACGATGAATTGATGAGTAGTACGCTAGCTAATTTAAATGAAGAAGGTCTGGGCCAGACGATTGGGGAAAGTGTTGTACTTGAGGATGGGACTGAGTTTACTGTAGAGGGCATTATGACGGATGCGAATCAGTTGATCCTTTATTACACACTTTCGAATCTCGATGAAATTGAAGATATTCAGCTGCCGAGGATTACTGGGTTTTTAACGAATTCGGATAGAGGTAGCGGTACATCCATCATCAATGAGGATGCTTCTGAAATCAAAGGAGAAATGTCTTTTGCCCCGGTTAGCCCATTTGCGAAAAAATTAACATTGGAATATGAAAAACGTGCACTGAACGGAAAGTGGATGACAGGAAGTATTTCATTTCCTTATGATCCGAATAAAGCGATGCAAACCGAAATTAGACAAAAAATTAAGGAAACAGTGAAAGTCGATAAAGGAACAATTACATTCAAATCACTCACAGCTACACCTACAATAACAATGATTAAAGGAACAATGGATGTGGAAAATTTTGATAGAATTCATCTTCCTTTTGAAAAAGTGGAGTTGCATGCGAACGGAAAGCGTATTGATTTGTTAGGCAGCGGCAGTAGTAGCTCATTACGCGGCTCTGGATTCGAATTGCGTTTTGACGCTTTGCCAAAGGACTTAGAGACGTTAAAGTTGGTAGTTAAGGAATTTGTCGGCTATACGATCGTTGATGAAAAGATTCAGCTTAGCCAGATTAATGAGCAACCCATCCTGCTCAAAGGTGAGGATATTTGGGTGAGGGATGTATTGAAAACTGAAGATGGAGTCGAAATTACAATTGCTTCGGATGATGATGTCCTTTTTGACGGTGTAACAATTGAAGGGCAAGGAAGTTCATCCCCGCTGGAAACAACTGTGAGACAAGACTTTGAAAAGCTTCATAACGGAAGGATTTTGAAGGTGCGTACATTAGTATTTTCATCGGATACGACGCCCGAATATATGACAATTAAAGGAATGCATCATATGAAGCCGGTTGATTATGAGATTGAAATTCCCGTGAAGTAGGAATTGAATCGACATGGATGGCGGTTATATAGCTCAATGAAACCAGTCGGTTAATTTTCGACAGGTCGGGAAAACTGATTATAGATTGACGGAAAGGAGCGTTTTTCTATGAATCAGAAAAAGGAACCTCACGAAAGACTGACTGAAAGAAATAATGGCCTAAGCTCGACCCAGGAAGTGTTGTATACCAAAGAATTCAAAAGTGCCGACAAAGCTGCTAAAGAAGATGAGAATAAAAAACGAGAAAAAGAGCAATAATGAAAAGGCCACGACAGATTGCATCCCCCCTGCAATCTGCCGCGGCTTTTTTATTGTAAATACTTTGGTGCGTCGTCCTGTTTCTTCGTTATCGTTTCAGTGAAAATATTATCGGTATGGTTCCGATTCCCCATCTGGCCGTTTTGAATTACTGAAATGAGTTTTTGGATATCCTCTTTTGTGGCGGCTTGTTTTTCAGGTTTCAACATATATCCTAGCTGTCCGCTTGACTCCAAAGTGGCGAACTGGACATCTTTCATTGAACTGATTCCGTCTTGTCGAAAGCGCGCCTCCAACTTATCGACGGTGAGCCTGAGCTTCTTCAGGTTTTCCACATTGATGGTCCCATTGACGATAACAGGCACCGCTTTGCCGGAAATCGCCGTCTCTGATTTGTCGGATTTCAATTGGAGATATTCCGTTGCGAGGAGGCATAGGATGAGGATGACGGCAAGTCCGAATGTTGTCCATAGGCCATGCCCCGTCACCGGCTGAATTAATAATGTTCCAATCGCAATCATGATGATTGTCTGCGGAATTGTCATCTGAGAAATGGACTTCCTTCCGCCGATCCGCAGAAGTATCGTACCGACGATAAATATTAAAAGTGTTTCTAAAACAAGATTCATGATGATGCCCTCCTTCGTATATAAGCTATTGTTTGTAGCATTTGTATAGCTATACATAAAAACAAGGTAGGGAACACCATGACTATAATAAACACTTGCTAAATTAAAAATTAACTAATATTTACATATATAATCTCAATTTAATTCCGATATAATAAGAGCAGGCATATTGAATGCCGAGAGACTATAAAGGGAATGAGAACGATTAAAATAAATTGGAAGAAGTTATTGGTTCTGTTTTCAACCGTCTTCCTAGTGATACAGGTCGCGGGCAGCTTCTTTTTTTATGAGCTGGCAGTGAAGCGCGGCCCGAAAGAGTACTTGCAGGGAAATGCCGATTTGGAAGTTGCTGACGAGACGATGGAGCTATATTTGAATGGCGACTGGAAAAAGTGGGTTGCTGCGCAGAAGTTCGAAACCCTCCATTTGACTTCAAGAGATGGACTTAAACTATCGGGTTACTATTTACCTGCCTCCAAACCGACGAACAAGCTTGTCATTTTGACGCATGGCTATTTAGGTCATGCGAAGCAAATGGGGCTCTTCGGACAGTATTATCATAATGATTTAGGTTATAACATCTTCATGCCGGATGCGCGAGGACATGGAAAAAGCGAAGGCGATTATTACGGATTCGGCTGGCCAGATCGACTTGATCTGATCGATTGGTCGAATCTATTAGTGCAAAAGCTTGGTGCTAAGACGGAAATTGCTTATCATGGTTTATCGATGGGAGCTGCGACAGTGTTAATGGCGAGCGGTGAAAAAGAGCTTCCTCGACAAGTGCATGCCATTATCGCTGATAGCCCGTACCAATCCGTCTACCAATTGTTCACCTACCAAATGAACCGGATGTTTCATCTGCCGGCATTCCCACTATTGGATAGCACAAGTGCATTGACAAAGGTCCGTGCCGGTTATTCATTCAGGGAGGCAAGCGCTTTGAAACAAGTGAGGAAAGCAAGTGTGCCAATCTTTTATATACATGGTATGAGTGATACGTTCGTACCGACGGAGATGGCAAGAGAATTGGAACGAAACACTTCAAGCGAATCTGATATATTCCTCGTCCCGAACGCGAATCATGGAGAGGCTTTTGCGCTTGCGGGTGAGACTTATAAAGTGAAGGTCGGTCATTTCCTAGACCAATATATGAAATGAAAAGCCGGTCCCCGTCATGGGAACCGGTTTTTTCATTTACCAGTCGGCTTGTTCGCTTTTCTAACTTGTGCAGGATCCGTATCGCTATATTGCCCAGTCCCTATACCGCCGGTGCGTGCAAGAACTTCCTTCACTTCGTTGTAGCTTAGCCCCGAGTTTGCATTTTGCCGTTTCACTTCTTCAATATCGGTTCCAGCTTGAGTGAATTTTTTCGAAATCTTCATTGTCTCCACCTCCATTGCTTTAGGATTCCTGGCAAAGGGTTTTTTATTCTTTTGTCGAATTTTGTTATGAACATTACTCATGTTTTCTTTGAATTCAACAAGGGGAAACAAGAATGGAGGTGGTTGAAATGGAGAAGACAATTTACATTGTTCGTCATTGTTCGGCAGATGGGCAGTCGCCGCATGCGGATTTGACTGCAGAGGGCATTGTGCAGGCCGAAAAGCTTGCGGATTTTTTTTCGGAATTGGAAGCAGATCGAATCATTTCAAGTCCGTTCGTTCGTGCCAGAAGGACAGCTGAAGCGATTGCTGACGAAAAAAAGATCCACATCGAGGAGGACAGCCGATTGGCGGAGCGGACGTTGAGTTCACATGCTTTTGAAGATTGGTTGTTGAAATTGGAGGATACGTTCCTCGATGACCATTTAAAATATGAAGGCGGAGAATCTTCCCACGAAGCGATGGAGCGTGTTTGTAATGTCGTGGATGAACTGCCTGACGGATCTAAGGTAATACTCGTGACGCATGGAAATCTGATGACACTTCTTTTGAGATGTTATGACGAGCGGATCGGTTTTCAGGAGTGGCAGGCATTGACGAATCCGGACGTATATCGTGTCCAATTGACGGATGATGATGTACAATGGGAGCGAATTTGGAAGGAAGAAGATCTACAATGAAGACGAATTTGCCGCAACGTACCGTTGAAAGAATTTTTGAATTATAGTATAATGAAATGCATCTATAGAGGAAGGGAATGACGTGTGGACGATGTACAACTAATCTTGGAAATCCGGAAAAAGAAAAGTTTCATTCTTACGGAGAACAGGATTGGTCTGTCCATTTTTATGTCATTTCCTCAACGGTGTCTATCCCTATTTACAGGGATTTTTTGAGGTTTTTAAAAATTGGATTATGATTACCGATCCTTCCGTTATCATCCGGAGGGATTTTTTTATGCCCTCCACAAGGGGAGGAATCATTATGTTACTAGGGAATATTCATCAACTGACGTACTCGATTGGAGATACGATCATCTTGGAACAAGTTTCAGCAGAGCTGCCGGAAGGGGCTTGCATTGCGATTGTCGGTCCGAATGGGGCGGGGAAGTCTACATTATTATCCTTGCTCGCGGGGGAAATTAAACCGACGTCGGGCTCCATTGAATGGATTGGGAAAAAGCCGAGCATCACATATTTCAAACAAGAGCAAGCAGTTGAAGGTATCGTCGATTGGGAACAGTCTGAAACATCTTTGTACCGTTCGAAATGGAGTGTTCCTGAGGAGGCTGAGTATGCATCTGCGAGTGGTGGCGAACGGATGAAGATGCGTCTGTCGGCAGCGCTTTCTTCGAAAAGTGCGGTCGTTTTATTGGATGAACCGACGAACCATCTAGATGCGAGAAGTTTGGACGAATTGGTGAGAATTATTAATGAAGGGAAAGCGACATATTTAATTGTATCGCATGATCGGCATTTCATCGACCAGACGGCAGATTTCGTTTTTGAGATTGAACATGGGAGGCTGACCTTGTATACGGGTAATTACTCGGCGTATCGGAAGAAAAAAGAGATGAACCGGGCGATTCAAGAACAGCATTTCATTCAACAGCAACGAAAGATTGCAAAAGTGGAAGAGCAGATGGCGCAGCTTGCGGAATGGTCCGAGAAAGCACATCGGGAATCGATGAAAAAAGGCGGCGGCGCGATGGGGGCAAAAGAATATTGGCGTATGAAGGCAAAGAAGAAGGATGTCCAGATCCGCTCGAAACGCATGAGATTGGAGGCGGAGCTTGAAAAAGAAAGAGTCGAGAAACCTGAAGAGGAAATTACGGTCGAATTCGATATGAAAGGGCGGAGGAAAAAAGGGCATCGAGTCATGGAACTGAAGAATGTCCGAAAAGCCTATGCCGGCAACGAATTGTTCAAAGACGTATCCTTCACTGTTCAAGCTGGTGAGCGGTTTGCGCTTGTCGGTGCAAATGGAAGCGGAAAGTCGACTCTTTTCCGAATGATGATGGGGCAGGAGGATTTTGAAGGGGATTTGTGGCTGACGAAAGGCATGTCAATCGGCTATATGAGCCAAGCGGTGCTTGATTTGCCGGAAGACGTGACGCTTTCGGAACATTTTCATGCGGATTCGTACCAGGAGCAAGGGATGATTCGGACACAATTGACAAATCTCGGTTTTAACAAGAAGCATTGGCAGTTGCCATTAGGTCAGTTGAGCCAAGGTGAAAAAGTGAAGGTGAAACTCATGCAGTTCATCCTCGAAGGAACGGACGTGTTGCTATTGGATGAGCCGACGAATCATTTGGATTTACCATCGAGAGAGCAGCTCGAAAAGACATTGTCGACTTTTCCGGGAACACTGCTTTTTGCCTCGCATGATCGTTACTTCACCGAGCGAATGGCGGATAACTTGCTCGTATTTGAAAAAGGGAGCATCCGGAAATTGCCGCAGTCGCTGCAGGAGTGGGAGGAACAGAAGACCGCACCACGAAAGGAAACGTCCATCGACGAACGACTTCGTATCGAAACCGAATTGCAAGCAGTCTTAGGAAAATTAAGCATGCTGAAGCCCGGCGACGGGGAGTATGCGGAATTAGACCGGAAATTTCTAGAGCTCAGCAAGGAATTGAGGGAGCTGAAATAATTTAAACCCGCTTCGGACACTTTCTGGGGCGGGTTTTTATTTTGCGATTCTAAGAATGATTTTTTCCGAGTTTAGCATTATCTATTGAATGTGAAGAGTTATCTATCGAATCCATGAAGTTATCTATCGGATTCACAAAGTTATCTATTGAATAAATGAAGTTATCACTAAAACGGGACTTTACGAACGAACTAAAAACGCTTTTGAAAGTTATGGCACAATCTCAGATAGTTATGCTCATCTCGGGACTAAAGACCCTCCCTTCACTTGTTTCGCAACTCGGTAACAAGGGCATTGACAATAAAAAGCTGTGCAATGTTTAGGTGGTTTGTCATTGCAGCAAAATGAAAGCAGGAGGCGGTCTGTATGCTATTTGAAATCAAATCCGTAAAGCATGAGCAAGACCTAATTTCGTTCACATGGAATGACGTCGGGGGATTTTATAATGTATATAAGGATGGCAAGCATTTGTACGAAGGGTCCTACCCAGAATTTCAAGACGGAGACTTCAAACATGGCAAGCTATATCATTACATGATTGAGCGGGTTGAAAATAATCAAGTCGTCGATGTGATTGCCATGCAAACATCGGCCTTCGCGGAAGAGAAAAATGTCGAAAACCCATTGCAATTGCTTGTAATGACGACGATTGTCGCAAAGACGCAAATTGCGCTCTCCTGGGAGGAAATTAAAGACGTTGGGAAATATGAAATTTACCGAAACGGAGAATTTATAGCTGAAATTGACACGAATCGATTTATCGACCGTGACATCGATGTAGATCAATCGTACGTCTATACGATTCGGTCAAGACGTCCGTTGATTAAATCCGATGAACGGATGACATCTGCGAAATCTGTGCTGTCCAACCTGTTTGGCATGATAAATCCAAATACGTCCACATCAGAATCAGCTGTTGAAACGTTTACGACGGTTAAATCGATCGGCAAAATAAGAGACATGTTAAAGCCGATCAATGAGCGGGAGCGTGAAATTACGAACGTTGACCGGTGGAAATTCCGCTATACAACATTCCTTGAAGATGAGTGGATCCGAAATCCGAATCCGCTGTCGCCGAATCATTTTTTCAAAGGCGATGGGCGGGGTTTTGATCCAAACGGGGATAGCTTCCGAACGCGTGTGGACATTGAGTTGTCCTATGATGAAAAAGGAGAGCCGATGACATTCACGAAAGAAGTTGGAACGACAGTAGCGTATAATCATTTGAAACATTTCAAGGAAAAAGCGAAGGCCTCCGCCGATGGTATAACGATGAAGAGAACCGATCATAAAAAAGGAGAAAGTGGTTTTCTACTGGAGCATTCGGTCGGCAATCCGCTGACAACTGCACCGAAAATTGACTATGAAGTGAATGCTGTCTTCAGAAGGCATGGTACATTTGACATGTCTGGCTATTTCGATCCCGCTCCTCATCACGAAATCTATTTGATGAAAGGGAGAGGAGAAGCATGGCAACCCATTATCCAAGTTGAAAGCAGAGGGCTTGCCTTCATGTCGGAAGCGATTGCCTACCATTATTGGCGCTGCTCAAATTTTGAATGAACCATCGGCTTTGACAACATAATCGGCTTCTGTTATTATTATCTTGAATTCGAGATAATGTGATTTCAGATAGATAAAATGCAGATTGCTTGGGATAGCGTCTGCACAATGTAATTTCGTAAACGATTGGGGATTTCTTTTATCCCATTTGCAATATGAGAAATAGGGGGAGAGATTATGAAATATATTTTCAAACAAGGTGCAGACAAGTCTAAGCCGACCCTTCTTTTGCTCCATGGTACAGGTGGAACAGAACAGGATTTATTGCCGCTTGCGGGAATGATCGATCCCGACGCTTCCGTACTAAGTGTGCGGGGAAATGTTCTTGAAAACGGGATGCCACGGTTTTTCCGCCGCCTTGCGGAAGGTGTTTTCGACGAGAAGGACTTAATTTTCCGAACGGAAGAATTGCATACATTTCTTAACGAGGCAGCGGATGAGCATGGGTTTGACAGAAAGAACATTATCGCTGTCGGTTATTCGAACGGTGCCAATATCGCAGGTAGCTTGCTGTTCCATTATGCGAATTCGTTAAAAGGTGCCATTTTGCATCATCCGATGGTGCCGAGGCGGGGAATTGGACTTCCTGATTTGGCGGGAGTGCCTGTATTCATCGCTGCAGGGAAGAATGATCCGATCTGTCCAGCACAGGAGACGACGGATTTGCAGGAGTTGCTGACGGAAGCAGGCGCATCGACAGAAGTTCATTGGGAAATGAACGGACATTCGCTAACGCGGACAGAAGTGGAAGCAGCGGCGGAATGGTATCGTAAGAACTTTTAATGTAAAAAAGTCGACCCTTCATAGGTCGGCTTTTTTGGATTTATGCTGATTTTAATGAAATATACATTTCTGAAAGCAGTTCCTCCTAGATGGAACTGCTTTTTTCTGGTCGTGGCCAGATGAAGTAGGACACGGAAATGGCGAAATCGATTCCGAGAACGATCGCCCATACTTTCAACATGCCGGAGAGGGCTTCCGTTTTGGATGGATCATCGATCAAGTAAATCATTAGAAACAGGAAAGCTCCCCCGATAATGAATGCGAGCACATGTTGCAGCGAGCCTTTCATCGAATGCTTTGCATAGGCAAGGCCATGTTTGCGAACAGGCTTTGAACCTTGCTTTTTGACATAATATAAAAATTTTTCATCTGCCCACCGAATCATGCTTTTCCCGAAAGCGACTGAAACACCTAGGTAGATGGCGGCAATCGCATGGACTTGCGTGGCGGTGGCGCCGTTATAAAGATCGTTCGCTGTGACGATTAATAATAGAAGATCAATAACTGGGGTCAAGGCGAGAAAAAATAGACCGAGACGTTTTTTATTGAAGATATATCGTGTGACAAGCCCTGCTGCAATGACGACCCAAAAACCGATTTCACAAGCAATGATGATCCAAGCAATAAAATTCATAGAAACACCTCTTCTGACGAATTTGCATTGTTTGGAAATATCGTACCACAAATTAATAGATTCGCGTTCGCTAAATTGAAAAAGTCTGCCAATCGGCTGCGGACCGATTGACAAATTTTGTTCGTTCTTTGCGAAGGGCTCAATTAATCGCGCGAAGGGCTCAATTAATTCATCAAGGGCTCAATTAATCGCGCAAAGGCTCAATTAATTCATCAAGGGCTCAATTAATCGCGCGAAGGCTCAATTAATTCCACAAGGGCTCCATTAATCGCACAAAGGCTCCATTGATTCCTTAAGGGCTCCTTTATTCCCGCAAAGATTTCATTCCTCTCCCGCAAACTCATTCATTCGGCAGCTTAATCATAAATTTCGTCCCTTTGCCTTTTTCACTCTCTACTGAAATTGTTCCACCGTGCAATGTGACCAGTTGTTTCACGATCGACAACCCAAGTCCGAACTCGCCATATGGATTCGTTGTCCGTGAATCGATCGCTTTGTAGAACCGGCTCCAAATCTTCTCAATTTCCTCAGGATCCATGCCGATGCCTGTGTCCTCGATTTCAATAATTGCACTCTCCTCTGACGTATAGCCCCTCAGCCAAATTGTGCCGTTTTCTGTGAACTGGATACTGTTCTTTGTTATGTTGATGAGGACTTGGGTGAGTCGATCGTAATCGGCGAAGATGGTAGCTTTTTCACTTACCTCGACGATAATTGCATCTGCTCGTTCGGCGGCAGTTTCCTCTAATTGATCCTGGATGATGGCAAGTAGTTCCGTCAGTTGGATTTCCTGTTTCAATAACGTTACTTGATTTGAGCGGATTTTTTCGTAATCCAGATTTTCATTCACGAGTCTGATAAGCCTCATCGTTTCACTGCTTGCGAGCTGGAGGCCCCGCTCCTTTTCTGATTCTGAAATCATGTCATTTCGTAATCCTTCAATAATGCCGCGGATTGTCGTGAGCGGCGTTCGAAGTTCATGCGATACATCCGCCATGAATTGCCTCCGACGATTTTCTAGATTTTCGATTTCCTCTGCCGATTCTTCGAGCTTTTCGACCATCTTGTTGAAGTCGCCTGCAAGCTCTCCAATTTCATCAACACCTGCTGTCGGAATTCGTACCGAATAGTCGCCTTGGGCCACATTCGCAGTCGCCGATCGAAGCCGATTGATGCGCCTTCCATGGAACGTCGATAGAAGTCCGCTCACTAGCAATGTAATTGCGAGGGCAATGAACGTCGTATAGATTAAATAGCTGTTCATTTGCGAAATGACTTCCCGAGATCCTTTGATCGGGGAGGTTAATAAAACACCGCCGACGAATTGGTTTCGGTGGAAATAGGGGAGAAGGACGAAAGTGACTGCCTGTTCGAACCGTTTGTATTCTTGTTTCACGGTAATCGTTTTCCCGTTTTGCAATTCACGCCATTCTTCCTCGTTCAGTTCGATCAAAGGTGTTTTCAGGCCTGTAGAATAAATGATAGCCGACTTTTCGTCGAATAAAGAGTATTGGATATCTCGGCCTTCCAATACATATCCATATGATTTCAAAATGGAACGTGAATTCCTTTGATCCTGCTCGATATCGGTCAATATCGATTGTCCGTACGAAGCGAGCTCTTCGGTTTTATTATCATAGACGAATTGCTCGACGAAATGGGAGAACAGCAGACTAAGGATTAGAAAGGCGATGATGATGACACTAATATGACTTGCCAGTTGCTGATGGAAATATTTGATTTTCATTTTGTATCACCGGTCGTTTCGTCAAATCGATAGCCGACACCCCATACTGTATGGAAAAACGGCTGGTCTGCTTTCGAAACCTTCGATCGTAATCGTTTGATATGCACATCTACCGTCCGGTCATCGCCGTAAAAATCGTATCCCCACACTCGATCCAGCAGTTGTTCACGCGAAAACACCTGTTTTGGATGCTGTATGAAAAATTGGAGCAAGTCGAATTCCTTTGGCGTCAAGTTCGGTACAGGCTTGCCGTCTAATCGTACTTCTCGGGTCGACGTGTTGATCGTGAAATGATTTGTCTTAAGCGTATCATTGTCGAAATCATCATCCTTCTTAACGGCATAGCGCCGTGTAACAGCTTTAATGCGGGCCATGAGCGCAAGTGGGCTGAACGGCTTCGTCACATAATCATCCGCGCCCATTTCAAGTCCAAGGACTTGGTCGGATTCACTATCTTTCGCCGTCAGCATGATGATCGGCACAGCAACCTCGGCTTGACGCAGTTTCCGGCAAATTGTCACCCCGTCCATCCCCGGCAGCATCCAGTCAATGATCAAGCAATCCCAACTTCCTGACACTGCCCGCTCATACCCTTGAAGACCATCTTTCACGAATTCGCCGTGAATCCCTTCTTTTTCAAAAAACAGTTCAATCATAGAAGATACGCTTTCATTGTCTTCGATTACGAGGATGTTCATTAGCCGCCCTCCTAAGTAAAGTTTCTCTATTCATTAATTATAGCGGAATGAAATA
This sequence comes from Sporosarcina sp. SAFN-015, assembly GCF_051966875.1. GTDB lineage: Bacteria > Bacillota > Bacilli > Bacillales_A > Planococcaceae > Sporosarcina. The sequence goes on from NZ_JBQCKP010000002.1 coordinate 241,595, forward strand.
GAAAAACCCGCTTAGATTGCTAAGCGGGTTCGATAATTATTCGTCTACTTTCATTGTTTTAAGTTCAATGGAAGCGCCATAAGGGTGAATGATAACACCCTTTAAGTTCGGCTTTTGCAAGTATGCTTTTCCTTCAAAGTATAATGGGCCTAATGTGCCGTCATCGACGAGCATTAGTTTCTCTGCGTCAATCAACATTTGAAGGCGCTTCGCTTCATCTGCTTCGACAAGAGCGCTGTCGATCAATTTCTTATACTCTTCATTGTAATAGTTCCCGCGAAGGCCACGCAGTGGTTCTCCGATCCATAAGCTTAAAATGTCCATCGCGTCGTTATAGTCTGCGCCCCAACGGGAAATACCCATTTGGAATTCGTTCGCTCTCATCGCATCCAAGCGACCGCTGTACGGTTTCGTATCAATTTGAACATCGATGCCCAAATTCTTTTTGAATTCGCTTTGGAGGAAGATCGCTGTATCTTTTGCAATTGTATCGTCCGCTGTCAAAATTTTAAGCGGAGGCAACTCGCCGACTTCGGCGATTCCTTTTTCTAAGAACTCTTTTGCTTTTGCAACGTCCATTTTCACATGATCTCCGCTCAACTCACGGAATGTTTTATCACCATCGCCATATACACCTGCAGCGACTAATCCGTAAGCAGGAACAGATCCATTATTCAGTACTGTTTTAGTCAAAGTTTCTGCGTCATAAGCAAGTTGGAAAGCTTTACGGATATTGACGTTGTCAAAAGGCTTTTCAAGGAAGTTGAATTGCAAATACCAGGAAATGAATTCAGTTTCCGTGCCGAATTCCGCGCTGTCCTTATAAGAGTCAACATCAGAAGAAGCCAAGTAAACCCGATCCAATTCTCCAGCTTCATACAAGTTCAATGCTGTGCTTTGTTCTTTAATAACTTTCATCGTTACTTTATCGACATCTACATTGTCGAAATCCCAATACTCTTTGTTCTTCACTAATGTAACGCCTTGGGCTTGATTGTATTCAGTCAATGTGTATGGTCCGTTATAAAGGATTGCATCCGCAGTCAGTGCAAATTTATCTTCCCCGACTTCTTTAATGAATTTTTCGTTCAAAGGGAAGTATGTGACGAAAGCCGTTAACCCTAGGAAAAACGGTGTCGGTGTTTTAAGGGTGACAACAATCGTTTTTTCATCGGGAGTTTCAATAGCGACTGCATCAGCCTCAGCCTCGCCATCCACAAATTCCTGCCCGCCAACAATGTAATCGGAGAGGATATTTGAATATGCGCCTGCTGTATCCGGATGCATTGCCCGGAGCCACGAGTATTTGAAGTCTTCCGAAGTGACAGGGTCGCCGTTGCTCCATTTGATGCCGTCGCGCAGATGGAATGTGTACGTTAACTTGTCATCTGACACATCGACACTTTCTGCCATTGCGGGTTGAGGTTCATTGTTCTCATCCAAACGGTAAAGTCCTTCCATTACGTTGTTCAATATGGAGAAAGAGATGCCATCTGTCGTCAACACTTGGTTCAAATCGGGAATGTCGTTAGCGAGGCTCAAGTTGACGACTTTTTCCTTTTTGTCATTCGTTTCGCCAGCCTTTTCGCCGTCGTTGCCTTTCGAGTCGGTGAAGCCGCAGCCGCTTAGAATGACTGCCATGACCAAAGAAATTACGAGTAAAAAATTGAATTTTTTCTTCATTAGTATCCTCCTAACCTACTTGTCTTTAGCAAATTTCTTCCCCCGCATGCTGTAGTGTCATTACGCCGGGGCGGTGATCGAGAAAGTTCTTATATGCAAATCCTTTCACTTCATCTTCGCTATACTTTTTCAATAGCTCATTGATCAGAGCTGGTTGCATTGAGGCATCTTCAAGGCCGATGATTTTTTCAGAGATGCCGTCAAAATCCGATCCGAGCCCAATTTGACGGATTCCTCCGAGGGAACAGAAGTGATCGATATGTGCGATAAGGTCTGATATGGATGCATCTCCTTTTTCGATTACAAAAGGTGGGTTGTATACGACGTGGATTAGGCCATTCTTTTGGAATAAATGCGTCGCCTGCTCATCCGTCAAGTTCCTTCGATGATTGCAGATCGTTTTCGAGTTGGAATGGCTCGCTATCGGATAATGAGCTAAATCCATGACATCCCAAAAGGCTTTTTCGCTTAGATGGGAAACATCTGAAAGAATCTTATTTTCATTGCAAAATTCAATAATTTCTTTTCCGAAAGACGTTAAGCCCGCCCCGCGTTTTTCTCCGACGCCATCCGCAGCCAAATTCGCATTATTCCACGTCAACCCGATTGATAGAACTCCAAGTTCGCGAAGAATCGACAGCTTCTGCATATCATTTCCGATGCAGTCGACCCCTTCCAGCGTTAGAAATGCGCCGATTTCACCTTCTTGTAGTTGGTCGAAATCGCTCCACGTTTTCAACGCTTTCATATTCGGGTTCTTGCCGATGACATCCGTGTAAAAATAGTGGATTTGATCGAGTGCCGCTTGGAATTTTTGGTCCGACTTCAAAGATGGTGAAATGAAAATGGCGAAAGCTTGGATGTGAACTCCGCCTTGCTTAAGTTTTTCGTACGTGACATCGAGCTCATTGGAATCTTTAAATGACATGTTCCCTTCTGCCTTATGCATTCTAGCTAATACGTCACAATGCAGATCAATGATATTCAACTGCTCCCATCCTCTCTAAACAGGCTTTCATATACGCCTCGAAAAGTCGCTTGGAAACCTGATCAGCGTTTTCCACCAAAGCCTCGGGATGCCATTGCACGCCAATGACAAAATGGTGATCTGGACTTTCAATTGCCTCTACAATACCGTCACTCGCTTTACCCGAAACGATAAGCGGGGAAGGGATATCCTTCAACGCTTGATGATGGAACGAATTCACCATAATTTTTTCTGAAGCTGCGATGGACTCGAGCAATGTACCTTTTTCAAGATGGACCGAATGGGATTGGTGATCCCTTTTCGCTTTTTGGTCGTGCTGCAATAAAGCACTTGCGCTTTGTGAGTGAATGTCCTGGTATAGCGTTCCGCCAAAAGCGACATTCAGAACTTGGTGCCCTCTGCATATGCCGAGGATTGGTTTATCCAAAGAGAGCATTTGCCTGACAAGCTCCAATTCAGCCGTATCTCTTTCAGGAGTAACGTTTCCAAGCTGTGGCAGCGGCTCTTCGTTGAATAGTTGAGGATTCATATCGCCTCCGCCTGAAATCAGTAATCCATCTAGCAGCTTAGTAATCTGCTTTGCGTCATTTTCCACCCCGGTTGGTATGACAAGAGGTATGCCTCCACCCGTGATGACCGCCTGGATGTACGTGTTTTGAATCGAGTGAGTAGTCGAATCTATGTTGGAAGTAATGCCAATGACTGGTTTCAATTCTCAATCCCCCTTTTTTATTTGTGAATTGAACTTAACTTCACCACCCATCAGAATAGTCTGACGAATAAGTTGTTATAACCTTATCAAACCTGAAAGAACCTTTCAAGCAGTTTTTAAACTATTTTATCTATTTTATTTAATTCGAAAAGATTGTAATACGGAAAGTTAAAATTAATTAAATAAAGTGGTTGAAATAAGTTGTTTCAAGCTTTATACTTATTTGAAAATAAAGAGAATTGGAGTGTTAGAAAATGTCTGAGCTGCTTGTCACGGTGGAACGGGGTCAATTGATAGAAAGTATACATAGAGGCGACATTGCAATTGTCAATGCGCAAGGAGAGGTGATTTCTTCCGTTGGCGATATCGAAAAAGTCGTTTTTGCGCGTTCTTCCATGAAGCCACTGCAAACGATCCCAATTATTGAGACGGGCGCGGCCGATCACTATCAGTTCGACGATGGAGACTTGGCATTGGCTTGTGCTTCCCATAATGGAGAGAAACAACATACTGAACGCGCTGCATCAATCTTAAGCAGATTGGATTTGGAAGTGGCTCATTTGAAATGCGGCATGCATCCTCCGAGGCGGCAAGAGGCGTTTGAAGAACTAATAAAAAGTGGGGGAAATGTAACGCCTATCCATAACAACTGCTCTGGAAAACATAGCGGAATGCTTGCGACTGCCCAACATATGAATGAAAGTGTGGACGACTATTACAAAATCGACCATCCCGTACAGCAGCGAATCCTTACGGTCATTAGTGAGTTGACGGATGTGCCGATGGAAGATATCCAAATCGGCATAGACGGTTGCGGTGTTCCTGTCCATGGAATTCCGTTACGGAATTTGGCGCTTGGGTTTGCTCGAATGGCTGATCCGAGCGAACTGGAAGAATCGCGACAGCAATCTATCCGCCGGGTGACGACAGCTATGATGAATGCACCGGAAATGGTCGGCGGCACATCCCGTTTCTGTACGGATTTCATGAAGCATATGGGAGGGAAGATGTTCGGCAAAGTTGGTGCAGAGGGGGTTTATTGTGTAGGGGTGCCAAAAGCGGGAATCGGAATAGCTGTAAAAATAGAAGATGGTAATGCGCGCGCCACTTCAGCTGTCATCATGGAAATCCTTAGCCAGATGGATTTAATTGATGAACAGGAAGCGGGGGCTCTTGAATCTTATCATTATCCTCCTCTATTGAATGCTAGGAAAGAGTTGGTCGGCATGTTAAAGCCTGTGTTCAGCATTTATGAGACTGCGAGATAAATATGATCCGCGTGTGAAGGGGTGAAAGGAATGAAGAAATTCTTATTCGTCAGGGTCTTCAATATCATCTTGACACTTGTTGTCATTGCGACCGCTACTTTTTTTCTGATGAAATTATTGCCGGGTTCTCCTTTTGATGAAGAAAGGCTGGCTGGGCTGACGGAAGAGGCGAGGACTGAGTTTTATGCCAAGTACGGACTCGACAAGCCTGTTATCATGCAATATGGAATCTATATGGGGAACTTAGTGAAGGGCGATTTGGGAACTTCCTTTTATTTCAAAGGGCAAAAAGTAGAATCGCTTATTAAAGATAGGATCGGACCTTCTGCATTACTAGGTTTGCAAGCTGTGATCTTGGGAATGTCAATTGGCCTCATTCTCGGTATGGTTGCCGCATTCAGGCATAATACCGCGTGGGATTACTTCACGATGTTCATTGCTGTCATCGGTGTTTCGATACCGAATTTTGTTTTTGCGGCATTGCTGCAATATTATATCGGGTTGAAATGGGGGATTCTACCTGTCGCTTTCTGGGAGAGTTATAGCAGCTCGGTACTGCCGACAATCGCTTTAGCGATGATGGTCATCGCCCTCATTGCGCGGTTCACGCGAAATGAAATGCTTGAAGTACTGCAGCAAGATTATATATTGACTGCAAAATCAAAAGGGCTTTCAAAATGGAGTGTCGTTTTTAACCATACGCTCAGAAATTCACTTATCCCGATCATTACCATTTTAGGGCCTATCACTGTCAGCTTGCTTACAGGCTCTCTCGTTATTGAAAATATTTTCGGCATACCGGGAATCGGCAGCTTGTTTGTTGACTCGATCAAAGTGAATGATTATACGACAATCATGGGATTGACATTGTTTTACAGTGCGTTTTACATTTTGACGATTTTAGTCGTCGATTTATTATATGGGATTATTGATCCGAGAATACGTTTGACAGAGTCGAAGGGGTGAGGATGATGGCAAACAATAGCGTAAAAGAATATGAAGGCCGGCTGGATGAATTGGTTGAAATGGATTTCGATGAAAATTCTTTTGAAGTCGTCGGCTATCAAAAAGATTCACAGGAAGTCATCACTCGACCTCAAATGAGCATGTTTAAGGAAAGCTGGATACGTCTCAAGAAAAATAAAGGCGCGATGCTAAGTTTGGTCATTTTATCGATTCTTATTGTCATGGCGATTATCGGGCCGCATCTTAACGAGTACTCCTACGAGCAGACCGATTACGATAAAGTGTTCCAGAAGCCGAGCAGCGAGCATTGGCTTGGAACGGACCGTTTCGGCCGAGACCAATGGACACGGATTTGGGAAGGGACAAGGATATCTTTATACATCGCATTTTTAGCAGCTACTCTCGACTTGATCATCGGAGTTATGTATGGAGCTATTTCCGCTCTATTAGGCGGACGTGTCGATAACGTCATGCAGCGGATCATTGAAGTGTTGGTCGGAATTCCGAATCTTATTTTGATCATCTTGCTTATTATGCTTATGAAACCGGGGATTGTCACAATTACAATCGCGATGGTCATTACGGGTTGGGTGAATATGGCGAGGCTCGTAAGATCACAAGTATTTAAACTGAAAACCCAGGAATTCATTCTCGCCTCCAGGGCGCTAGGAGCATCGAACGGCAGGCTTATTAAAGAGCATTTCATTCCGAATACGGTCGGTTTGATTATCGTCAATATGATGTTTACAATTCCTGCCGCGATTTTCACCGAAGCATTTTTAAGTTTCATCGGGCTCGGACTGCAAGAGCCACTCGCTTCTCTTGGTGTTTTAATAAATGACGGATTTCAAGCAATGAGAAACCATTTTTACCTCTTGCTGTTCCCGGCACTGGTCATTGTCGGACTGATGGTCTGTTTCAACCTGTTGGCGGACGGTCTAAGGGATGCGCTCGATCCGAAAATGAAAAAATGATGTGTTGGATGTAAAGAACAAAGGGGGGATTTCGATGAAGCCATTACTGGAAGTGAAAGACTTACATGTATCATTCCATACCCAGGCGGGGGTCGTTAAAGCCGTCCGGGGTGTCAATTTTACGATAAATGAAGGGGAAACTTTGGCGATTGTAGGGGAATCGGGGTCAGGCAAATCGGTCACCTCCAAAGCGATCATGAAGTTGCTGCCGGATAAAATCGCAACATACGATGAGGGACAGGTTCTTTTCGACGGTCAAGACTTGTTGGAAGCGCCTGAAAAGAGAATGGAAGTTGTCCGTGGTTCGGAAATTGCCATGGTGTTCCAAGATCCGATGACAGCGTTGAATCCTACGATGACTATTGGAAAACAAGTCGCTGAAAGTGTCATTAAGCATCAAGGATTATCGAAAAAAGAGGCGCAGAAGCGAGCAATTGAAATTTTGGAGCTGGTCGGCATACCGGAGCCGGCAACACGCGTACACCAGTATCCCCATCAGTTTTCAGGCGGAATGAGACAGCGTGTTGTCATTGCGATTGCCATTGCGTGTAACCCTAGGCTTCTCATAGCAGATGAACCGACAACAGCATTGGACGTAACAATTCAAGCGCAGATATTGGATTTATTAAAAGACATTCAAAAGCGGATGGGCACGGCAATTATCCTTATCACCCATGACTTGGGTGTCGTTGCAAATATGGCGGATAAAGTTGCTGTCATGTATGCAGGCAAAATTGTTGAGGAAGGAACGGTCAATGAAGTCTTTTATGAATCACAGCACCCTTATACATGGGGGCTGTTGAAATCGATTCCCGATTTGGATGCGGATGAAGAGCTCTACTCCATCCCTGGTTCGCCTCCCGATTTATTGCATCCGCCAGTAGGGGATGCATTTGCTGCGCGAAATGAATTTGCCTTGGCGATCGATTATAAAACCCAGCCGCCGATGTTCAAAGTATCGGACAGCCATTATGCTGCCACTTGGATGCTGCATCCGAAGGCTCCTGATCTATCGACGGTCATTCAAGTGAAAGAAAGGGAAAAAGTTGTAGTAGCAAAAAAGAGAAAAAGTAAAATAGGGGATACGTCCCCGATCATACAAGTGAAGGACCTACAGAAGCATTTCCATCTTTCCGGCAACAAACAACTACGCGCTGTTGATGGCGTTTCTTTCGATATAAAAAAAGGGGAGACGCTCGGCTTGGTCGGAGAGTCAGGATGCGGGAAATCGACAACCGGAAGAACAATCATCCGTCTATATGAACCTACAGGCGGGGAAGTGTACTTTGACGGCGAGCCTATTCACGGCCAGTTAAAAAAGGGACAGGAAAATCGAATGAAGCAAAAGATCCAAATGATTTTCCAAGATCCATATGCTTCTCTTGATCCGCGGAAAAAAGTGCTCGACTCTGTAGCGGAAGGGATCGATATCCATCGATTGGCGGCTAGTCCAAAAGATAGAAAGGATATTGTGCAAAATCTTCTTGAAATCGTAGGGCTGAATAAGGAATTTATGAATCGTTACCCGCATGAGTTTTCAGGAGGCCAAAGACAAAGGGTTGGTATTGCTCGTGCGTTGGCGGTAAATCCAGAAGTGATCATAGCGGATGAGCCGATCTCTGCGCTAGATGTATCGATCCAAGCTCAAGTCGTTAATTTGCTGAAGGATTTGCAGTATGAGAAGGATTTGACATATTTATTTATCGCGCATGATATTTCTATGGTGAAGTATATAAGTGATCGTATTGGTGTTATGTATTTAGGGAATCTTGTCGAGCTTGCTCCTACAAAAGCGATCAGTGAAAATCCTTTTCACCCCTATACACAAGCCTTAATGTCTGCAGTTCCGGTTCCGGATCCAATGGAAGAACGCGGCAGGGAACGCATCGTGCTAACGGGAGACCTTCCGAACCCGATGAATCCGCCGACTGGATGCCGTTTCCGGACGCGCTGTCCGTTTGCAATGGAAAAGTGCAAAGAGACACCCATTTGGAAAGAGGCAGAAAAGGACCATTGGGTTGCCTGTCATCTCATCGATTGAATGAAGCGATTCTGCTAGCGAAACAGTCTATATACCTAGTCATTATGGTATGATGGAAACTAATTAGTGGATGGATTAGGGAAGATGAGGAGAAAGAATGAAAACCAAAATTCATATCATCTCGATACATGAAGGTTATTTAACGATAATTTCAAAACAACTGGAACTCATTTTTGGTGATAAAGCAATCATCTCGAAATTGGTCGTCAAAGACTTGGATGGAGACAGCATTGCAGCAGAAGATATTGTCATTTTATCAAGATCGATTTTGATGGGAGTTATCCGTCCGTTCATTCCAAACGGGTGCAAGACAATCATTGCACATCGGGAAGTGAATATCGCGAACACAAAGCGATTGATTGATCTACCTGCAGGGCAGAAATTATTAGTTGTAAACGATACACTTGAGAACGCCCAGGAAACACTGGATTCCTTAAAAAACATTTTCTTTACCCATACGTATTATTTAGATGACGAAAACAATCCGGAGCAAGCTATTCCTGCTGATATCGATTACATCGTCACTCCGGGAGAGATGGAATTTGTCCCGAGCAGATATTCGAATGTCATCGATATTGGCGATCGATTGTTATCTTATGGCACGGTATGGGCGATTGCGGAGGCGTTGGAAGCAGGATTCACTCATGAGCAAATGGTGAATCGTTATGTAAAATCCCAAGTTTCACTAGCCGATCCTAATGCCGTTGGATATGAGCCGGAAAAGGACTCCTATACAGATGTTGCAAACCTATCGCAAAGCGAGATACTGTCCATTAACAAGAAAATTGAAGAGCATGGCTTTTTGAAGGAAAGCATAAAAATATTAACCATTTATGCTGAAGGGAAAGCCCAGTTAAAAACATTTGGACGGGTAAAGCTGAAAAGGCTACTTGAGGAACATGATATTTATTTATCCGAACAGCAAATCCGCTTGCGTTTGGAAGTGTTGCAAGAACTAGGGCTTTTGAACGCCCGCCAAGGAAGAGGCGGAACGACCATTACGAATTTAGGGGAAGGCTATTTGCAGGCAGATAAATTGATTCAATCATAAATAAACACCTCCGCCTCAATGGCAGAGGTGTTTCAGCCTGTTGACAAACGCTCGCATCCGTTGTTGCTCGTCTCGCTCGTCCGCTCATGAACCTTAGTTCTATTCGCGTCTTCGCTCGACTTCGCGCCTAGGCTGGCAAGCGTTTTCAATCAGGCTGAGGAAATTCCTGCCCATTGCCACTTGCCTTAAAATTTTTTTATTCCACCGGTGAATTACTAGTCAACGTCAATTCGACTGTCCGTTTTTTGGAGCCTGTGTAAACAGTGAGTGTCGCTTTGTCTCCAATGGAAAGCTCGGAATAAAGGAATTTACGCAGTTCCATTGAATTGTTGATGGCGGTTCCGTTAATTGCAGTAATGACGTCCTGCTCTTTTAAACCGGCCTTGCCTGCAGCGGATGTCGGGTCAACGCTTGCGACCATTACGCCGCCTTTTACTTCTTGCGGCAAGTTCTGCACATACATATATGGCACGTCAGCAAGATCTGCGAGGCCGACGCCGATATAAGGCCGTTCGATTTTGCCGTTTTTCGTAATTTGTTCAAGCAATGGAACGACTTCATTGCTTGGGATTGCGAAGCCAAGGCCTTCCACGCCGTTTTCTGCGATTTTTAGACTGTTAATGCCGATCAGTTTTCCGTCAGTCGTCAAAAGGGCGCCGCCGCTGTTGCCGGGATTGATCGCTGCGTCAGTTTGGATGACGTTCATTTCCCAGCTGCCCGCGGTCGTATTCACATTGATGGAACGTGAAGGCGCACTAATGATACCTTGCGTGACTGTGCCGGAGAAATCTAGACTGAGCGGATTTCCGATTGCGACGACCGGGTCGCCTGCACGCAATTTATCGGAATCACCAAATTCAAGAGCAGTATCGACTTGTTTACTGCTAATTTTCAAGACGGCCAAATCGGTCAATGCGTCGCTTCCGATCAGTTCGGCAGTCTCCTTTTCGCTGCCTTGCAATGTCACTTCGATTTTACCTGCACCTTCGATGACGTGGTTATTCGTCACGATATAGGCGCTTGCTCCGTCAATTTTATAAATGACGCCAGAGCCTGTGCCGTATTCCGAAAGCTCCGAGTTGCCGGCGAATCGGTTGCCATTAGATTTGAAGTTCGATACACCGACAATCCCTTTTGATGCATGCTCCACCATATCGGATAATGTTGCAGGAGAATCCGCTGACGTTTGAACGATATTCGGACTTGAGGAAGAATTCCCCGTCACAGCCGACGCTGTCTCTTCCTTATATGTTTTTGTTTGTAAAATATCAGTATTCGCTACGACTCCCAACGTAAGCGCGGAGCCGAGAATTCCCGCCCCGACTGTCGAAACGAAACGTTTCCCAAATGAACTTGCCATAATAAAAACCCCTCTCTTGTACTCGTTGTTTTCATTGTAAAAGGAAAGTATGAACAAATTATTACGGAGGGATGAACAAATGGTAAACGATGGGCGACTATAAAACCTTAGCAAACGGTGATAAACTATCTAACTTGCAATAGTTAGTATAGTCAGATAGAATGAATTCACAGACTCTTCATTCTTAATAACCGCAGCAAATGTAAGCGTATTCAATAGGAATGACACTACACACTCGCGCATATGGTGGCTTTGTGTGCAATTTTTGCACTTACTATAGCAATCTATAAAGAATAGGGAGGAATGGAACATGGTACAAGCTGTTGAGAATCACGTTTATGCATTTCCGAACACAGAAGGGGCAAAGGTGAATTTCAAGGAACGCTATGATAATTTTATCGGCGGAAAATGGGTTGCCCCGGTGAATGGTCAGTACTTCGACAACCCGACGCCAGTCACAGGCAAAGTGTTTACGCAAGTGGCACGTTCAACTGCGGAAGACATTGAGCTTGCGCTGGATGCGGCACATGCTGCGAAAGATGCTTGGGGTAAAACATCCGTCACGGAACGGGCGAATATCCTGTTGAAAATTGCTGATCGCATGGAAGCGAATCTTGAAATGCTTGCCGTTGCGGAAACGTGGGAAAACGGAAAAGCGGTTCGTGAAACATTGAATGCCGATCTGCCGCTTGCAATCGACCATTTCAGATATTTCGCTTCGGCAATCCGTGCGCAAGAAGGCGGAGTCAGCCAAATCGACAACAATACAGTGGCGTACCATTTCCATGAGCCGATCGGGGTCGTAGGACAGATCATCCCTTGGAACTTCCCGCTGTTAATGGCGGTTTGGAAGCTTGCTCCTGCGCTCGCAGCAGGGAACTGTGTAGTTTTGAAGCCAGCGGAACAAACACCGTCATCCATCTTAGTATTAATGGAATTAATCGAGGATTTATTGCCTGCTGGAGTCGTCAATATCGTTAATGGATTCGGATTGGAAGCGGGCAAACCGCTTGCGTCAAATCCTCGGATCGGAAAAATCGCATTCACGGGCGAGACGACGACGGGCCGCCTCATCATGCAATATGCATCACAAAATTTGATTCCGATGACGCTTGAGCTTGGTGGGAAATCGCCAAATATCTTCTTCGAGGATGTTATGGCGGAAGACGATTCATTCCTCGATAAAGCGATTGAAGGCTTCGTCATGTTTGCGCTGAACCAAGGGGAAGTGTGCACATGCCCTTCACGTGCATTGATCCAGGAATCCATTTACGACAAATTCATTGAGCGTGCAATTGAGCGTGTCAAGGCGATCAAGACCGGCAATCCGCTCGATCCGACAGTCATGATGGGTGCGCAAGCTTCGACAGAGCAACTGGAAAAAATCCTTTCATACCTCGATATCGGTAAGCAGGAAGGCGCCGAGTGCCTCGTCGGCGGCGAGCAAAATAAACTAAGCGGCGAGTTGGCTGACGGATATTATGTCAAACCGACCGTCTTCAAAGGGAATAATAAAATGCGCATCTTCCAAGAGGAAATCTTCGGACCTGTCGTGTCTGTCACGACGTTCAAGACGAAGGAAGAAGCGTTGGAAATTGCGAACGATACATTATACGGTTTAGGTGCAGGCGTTTGGACACGTGATATGAATACGGCGTATCGCTTCGGACGGGGCATTGAAGCCGGACGCGTCTGGACGAACTGCTACCATGCATATCCGGCGCATGCCGCTTTCGGAGGCTACAAGGCTTCTGGAATCGGACGAGAAAACCATCTGCAAATGCTGTCGCATTACCAACAGACGAAAAATATGCTCGTCAGCTATAGCGAAGACAAATTAGGCTTCTTTTAAGAAACACTTGATTGTTGAGTGAAAAGGAGGAATGCCGATGCCAGAACGCGTTCTTGCAACGGACGCCGCTTTGGAATTGATCGAATTATTGAAGGGAAAGCATGGCCCATTGATGTTCCACCAATCGGGAGGGTGTTGTGACGGCTCCTCTCCGATGTGTTATCCGGAAGGCGACCTGATTATCGGTGATCAGGACGTCCTTCTTGGGCATATTGGCGGCACGCCTTTCTACATGCATAAAAACCAGTTTGAATATTGGAAGCACACGCAGCTGATCATTGACGTCGTGGATGGAAGGGGAGGCATGTTCTCTTTGGAGGGAGTGGAAGGGAAGCGATTCCTCACACGGTCCCGTGCATTTACGGCGGAGGAGAATGAAAAACTGCAGCAAGAAGCATAAAGGAGCTGTCCAGAAAGTCAGTTTTTACTGACTATCTGGGCAGCTCTGTTTCTAGTAGCGCAAGTGATCATAAACCGTTGTAAGTGATCATAAATCCAGGTGAGTGATCATAAATCGCTGTGAGTGATCATAAATCCAAGTAAGTGATCATAAATCGTTACGAGTGATCATAAATCCAGGTGAGTGATCATAAATCCAGGTGAGTGATCATAAATCCAGCTAAGTGATCATAAATCGCTTCAAGTGATCATAAATCCAGCTAAGTGATCATAAAACACCCCTAACCCAAAAAAGAGACTGCCAAAAAGTCGACTCAGCGACTCTCCGGACAGTCTCTTCTCATATTATTGATTCGTTAAACTCAACAACTTCGTCAATAGACTCGCAGCAAATGCGCGCGTCGCTGGTTCAGTTGGATGGAATGCTCCATCTTCCAACGAGATGACGCCAAGTCCGCTCATTGTTGCAATTGCTTGGACTGTCTCTGCATCATAGTCTCCCATATCACCAGGTGGCGTGAATGTATTGGATGTAGGAAGATCGCCTCCAAGCTTGCTTTCTGCTACGCGCCATACCATTAGCGCTAACTGTGCACGCGTTACATTTTCAGTCGGCTTGAAATGACCGTCCTCCCCTTTGACAAGTCCGTTCGCAAAGGCAGTTTGAATGTCGGATTGCGTTGCGGCCGCATAATCACCAATATCATCGAATGGAGAGATGATATCAGCTGCTGGCAGCTGCAATGCACGAACGAAAATCGAAGCCGCTTGCGCCCGCGTCAATGCATTTTCAGGTTGGAATGATCCATCTGCATACCCGTTGAAAATTCCAAGTGAAGCAGCTTGCTCAATTGCATTCTCGGCCCAATGACCTTTAATATCGTTGAATAATGAGACTGCAGCTTCCGTCGTCACTGTTACGGAAGGTGACTCCTCGCTGCTCGTACCGTTTTCATCTACTGCCACGATTGAGAATGTATACGATTTATCTTCTTCCAACTTTCCAACCGTGAATGAATTCACATCGCCTTCAACGGATCCGACCTTTTCATCCCCGAGATAAATATCATATGTCGCAATCTGCCCCTCAGATATTGCAGGCTTCCAAGTGAGCGTGATGGCATCTGTTGAAACTTCTTCTGCTACGAAAGCATCAACCGGAATCCACGGATAGTCAGCTTGTACTTTATTCCAAAATTGTTCCGCTACGATTTGATACCCTTCCGGACTCAAGTGGATATTTTGTGGATTTGGCAAATTCACCTTGAAATCTTTTGCAACTGCATCAGCAGTTTGAATCCAATCAACATTCGGCAATTGTGCTGCCGTCTCAATTGCTGTATTCACACCCGCCAACAACTGCGCGAGCAAAGGTTGAATCTCTGCTGGTAAATGCGGATAAGGATTGTAATAGCCCATTACATACACTTGTGCGTCTGGATTGAGCTTATGGATTTCTGTAATGATCTTCATCAAATTCATACCGACTTGCTTGATCTCCATTTGAAGCGCTTGCTCGTCATACGTGACAGCAAACGTCTTCGGGTCAATCTTCACATGCGCAAGCACATCATTCGCACCCGCACTGATTGTAATTAAACCTGCACTAGCAATCGCGTCATGGAGCTTGATGGAATTGCCATCAGTATCTTTCCGCGTCGCATTTTCTTCGATATCCTTCAGCACGTCCTTTGTAGTATAGCCAGGCACAGCAAAGGATTTATTGAAAGAATGTAATAGCCCTGTTTCTTCCATAGTACCTGCAAGGTAATCGGCATAACCGTCACCCATTTCACCTAGATGGTCCATTCCGGCAGCAAGTGAATCACCTAAAGCAAGGTAACTCGCAGAGGCGACCCATGTCGGAGCGGCAATTTTAGTTGTACTCTCACTAACCGATGTGTCAGCGCTTACAATTTGAAGAGGTGCGATTCCCACATAAAGCAAGAGCGCGAATACAGCAAGCAACTTACATATGAACTTTTTTCCCATACTTCCTCCCTTTGGAACTGTTTTTCTACATTTTACCTGACAATTATGAAACTTTCAACATAGTATGTACTACCTTGTTGGACAAACATCTTGCTACTCCTAAATGTATGTCCGATTTTAAAAAATATGTGGAAAATAAAAAGGAGCTTCTCATAAAAGGAGAAACTCCGGAATATTGTTAAATAAATCGTTTCCTTTCCTCGGGCGAAGGGAGCATGCATGCACCTTCATTTTTGCCGAACCAGCGATAACGATTGCGCGCAAAATAATCGTAAAAGCCGTCACGGATATTACGTGGGACGAGTATAAATAGAAACAAGAGGTGCCACAAGCCATCTAGCTTTTTAGCAATATGAAGAGCCGCGGAAGACTTCGTGTACGCCTTTCCGTTTTCGATTAACACAATGCTATCAACGTCATCCGGAATGTTATATTGCTTCACATACTTTTCCCCGGTTTCACTTTGCAATGAAGAAAAAAGGAAGTGGGCGGCAGGATCCCGTTTTATAATGAACTGTACGCTTGAATTGCAGAAATTGCATTCTCCATCGAATAAAACAATCCGTTTCATCATCGTGTCTCCTTCCGACTTGCTTCTTCTTTTTATTATATCCTGTTCAAATGAAACGAAACACAATCTGTGCTTCTTTGATTTTATACAGAAAATTTGGTATAATAATAGAGGTGAAAACGGATACTACCATTTTTCTAACGTCTTCATTTCCCGTTACATTTGCCTTTGGTAACATGAGAAGGAGAGTGATTTGAATGGAATGCGTATTCATTGATCCGTACGAAATGGAATTGAGAAGGGACCCTGATTTTATCGCATCGCTTGAAATGATCGATGAAGGCTCGCCTGTCCATTATCCAAATAATGACCGCAAGCCAAAGTTGAGGGAAGCTTCCGGTTTTGATGCAAGTGAATTGCCACAGACATATCAATAATAGCATGTATGAGAGCTGTCTCCGATCTAGGGGGCAGCTCTTTTGTATTGCTTATGTATGAAAAATAGAAGTTTCAAAATTAAGAAACTAAGGGATAGATAGACAGATAGCATAGAAGAGATCGTCTTAATGCTTCCGATTATTAGACATAGGAGGAATCGCCATGAAGTTAGCACGAAATATTATCATCGCCCTTATTGCCGGTGTCGTTGTCGGACTCCTTCTAAACTTATTTGCGCCTGGAATTTTCGTATATGCTGATAAGTACCTGTTCAAAACGTTAGGCACCATCTTCCTAAATTTAATGAAGATGCTCGTCATCCCGGTCGTTTTTGTTTCCATTGCGCTTGGAACGATTGGCATAGGTGATCCTAAGAAGTTAGGAAGGATCGGTGGGAAGACATTAGTATTCTTCTTAGCTACAACCGCTATCGCTATTGTCATCGCCCTTTCTTTGGCACTCCTGTTAAAGCCGGGTGCAGGGGGGGATTTTGATACGACAGGAGCGAATTATGAAGCGGAAGAGGCACCGCCTGTCACCGATACGTTGTTAGGCATCATCCCGACAAATCCGATCACTGCAATGGCGGAAGGAAATATGTTGCAGATTATCTTCTTTGCAGCATTGGTCGGATTCGGGATTGCAATGCTCGGCAAGCGAGTGGAAAGAGTGACTGAATTTCTAGAGCAGGCTAACGAACTCATTATGTACCTTATCACTTTCATCATGAAGTTTGCGCCATACGGAGCATTTGGCTTGATTGCATCAGCAGTCGGCAGTCAAGGGTTCGACGCGCTGCGGGCGATGGGAATGTACATGGGTGTTGTTCTAGGTGCTCTTCTCATTCACTCGGTCGTCGTCTACGGAGGCTCGGTGTCTTTACTCGGCAAGCGGAATCCGATCTGGTTCTTCAAAAACTTCTTTCCTGCGCAGGTCGTCGCCTTTAGTACGGCGAGTTCTGCGGCAACGCTTCCGATTTCTATGAAGACTGCACAAGAGAAGTTGAAAGTGCCTGAATCGATCAGTTCATTTACACAATCTTTAGGCGCAACGATCAATATGGACGGGACGGCGATTATGCAAGGGGCAGCAGTTGTGTTCATAGCCCAGGCTTTTGGCATTGAACTGTCAATGGGACAGTTGCTCACTGTCGTCCTCACTGCCGTCCTTGCTAGCATAGGAACGGCTGCTGTGCCGGGTGCAGGGCTGATCATGCTGGCGATGGTTCTAACATCTGTTGGCCTGCCTGTCGAAGGAATTGCACTCGTCCTCGGTGTCGACCGACTGCTGGATATGGTGCGAACGGCTGTCAACATTACAGGGGATGCAGCTTGTGCAGTTGTCGTTGCTCAGACGGAGGGCGTCCTAGGTAATCCGGATGATGATCGCGTGCCGTCGAGTACTAAAACCGCCTGACTCAACGGACGGGAAAGCATAAATGAAGCTGTCCAGAAAATCAGCAAAGAGACTGATTTTCTGCGACAGCTTTTTGCTTGAAAACGATTGCGTCACGCTTATTTTCCTAAGTCAATACTCTCCCACACATCTTGGAGGTCATCTGTCAGGCGGATGGCCTGTAGCTCTTTTGCGGCTTGTTGTGCCATCGTTCCTTTACCGCCGATGAAAAAGTGGCTGTTCGGCTGCTTTGCTGCAAATGCATCAAGCTTCTTCAATAGGTCTGGCTCCTCTTCAAAAGGGATGGAAGTGGACGCAGAAAGGATAACGATGTCAGGACGGATCTTTTGGATCACTGCCTCGATGGAACCCGGTGCGGGGGAAGCGCCGACTAGAAAGGTACGCCATCCTTTTAGCATGAATTGTAACAGGACAAGATGAAGCGGGATTTCATGCCGTTCATATGGAAGGCATGCGGCGAGGGCCACAGGGGCTTCCGGATGATGCTGATTGTTTCTTCGGAGCTGCACGAGATAATCACGGACGGCGAGGCTTGAAACCGATTCTTGGTATTCATCCCATTCTCCTCTCTCCCATCGATCGCCGACTTCCTGCAAGAAAGGTTTGATGACTTGGTCCAACAAGGCGGAAAGTCCGACTTCGTAATTTGCCTGTTGAAGGGTGATCATCAATTCGAGCTCATCGCATCTGTTTCCCTTTTCCAATAATTGAAGGACGAATTCATTCAACCTGCCCTTTTGGAGTGATGGTTCCTTAAGGGAGGGAACTATCTCTTCTTTCATTTTATCGGCCAGTTGAACTGCTTGCCGGATCGGCATGCCTTCTTCACAGAGTGTTTTGACATGCAAGAGGAGATTGATGTCTTTCTCGCTATATATGCGGTAGCCATTTGGTAGCCGTTCGGGGCGGATAAGATCGTAACGCTCTTCCCATTTGCGGATGACCTGCTTGGAAAGACCCGTCATGTCCGCAACCTGCTGGATATAATAACGATTATTTGTAGTAGCTCTGCCCAAACCGGCCCCTCCTAACGAATTGCAAGATTTGGCAAAGATTCATACATATCAACCTATTATTAAAGAAAGTATCGAAGATGTGGTCTCTGTTTTTTATGAAAATGTATTAGCGGTTCCTAAACTTCGTAAAATTATTGAGGAACGGACACAAGTGGATTATTTGAAGAGCGTTTTAAGTGACTACATCGTGGAAATGTTTGACGGGCGGATAGATACGGAGTCCATCAGAAAAAAGGTGAAATTGGCGAACATGCACTTCAGCCTGGGTGTCGAACCGAAATGGTACATGGGTACCTTTCAACAAATCCAGGAAAAGTTGATCCGACTGATTTCCGAAAAGGTAAGCCCTTGGGAAGAACGGATGGCAGCTGCTACGGCCGTCTCCAAGCTCATAAACTTTGAAATGCAAATTGTGTTGGAAGAATACGAGAAGAAGAATGAAGAGTTGAGGCGTGAGCAATATGATATTGTGAAAAATGAATTGAAAGGAAAGATTTCATCCATCAGCGAAGACTTAGCAGGCCTAACGGAAGAAACTAGCATCTCAATTGAACAAGTGGATGCAAATGCACATGTCATTCGCTCCAGTATCCATTCGAATGTTGAGAGTGTGAAAATGATTCAAAGCTTTGCTGTCCTTGGAAATGAGAAGGTGGAGCAGTTGGAAGAGCAGATGACCTTCATTTCTGGGAATACGGAGAAGATGGTGAACCTAATCGGGGATTTGAAAGACTCCTCGAATGAAATTATCGATATTATCGAGATGGTGAAAAAGATTGCAGAACAGACAAACTTGTTGGCTTTAAATGCCTCAATTGAAGCAGCGCGAGCGGGGGACGCTGGTAAAGGCTTTGCGGTCGTAGCCCAGGAAGTCCGTAAATTAGCGGAGCAATCTAAACAATCCGTTGAGCAAATTACTGAACTCGTCAGTAAATCCACTAGCTTAACAGACCAGGCTGTCGGAACAATTGACGAAGTACGAGAAAGTGTTTCCCTTGGGATGAAAGGTTCTAAAGAATCACAAATGAAATTCATGAAGATCCTCCATTCCATAGAGGACAATAATGAGCATATTAGCCGAATTGAAACAGACGTGACGGCACTTGTGCAAGTTATTAAGGAAATAGGAAACGACACGAAGAAGGTGGCAGCTACAGCCGACAGTCTTCACCAGACAGCTTTGCAAATATAAGTGACAAGGAGTGTGGAAAATGTTTCTCGCGTGGAATGAAATCCAAAAGAATAAGCTGAGATTTGTACTGATTACGGGTGTCCTCATGCTTGTCGCTTATCTCGTCTTCTTCTTATCTGGCCTAGCAACAGACTTGAAGGATCTAAATCGGGAATCGGTCGATAAATGGAAGGCGTCTGCAATTATCTTAACGGAGGAATCTGATAAGAGTCTCTATCAATCATCTATGTTGATCGAGCAAACAGAAGCGGTAAAGGCTGACGAAATAGCGGTCATTGGCCAAATTAGCGCAATTGCCGGGAATGGTGATCAAAAGACCAATGTATCGCTCTTTGGAATTCGAAAAGACGAATTCCTCATGCCGGAAGTGACGGAAGGTAAGTCTATTGCGGGGATGAACGAAGTGATCGCGGACGATTCATTAAAAGAGGAAGGGTTTAGCATAGGAGATGAACTTCATTTATCATCCTCTATAGAAAAAGTAACAATTGTCGGCTTTACCGATAAAGCCAGGTTCAACGCAGCGCCGGTTCTTTACGCCGACCTTGACACTTTCCATAAAGTTAAATACGGAGTAGGTGCGGAAGCAAACAATGATCGCATCAATGGAATTGTCATCCGGAACGGAGGAGACAATGTCGTTCAAGACGATGCTCTGCAAGTTATTGAAATAGAAGAATTCATTCAAAGCTTGCCTGGCTACACCGAACAAAATTTAACGTTGACGTTCATGATCTATTTTCTATTTGCTATATCAGCAGTCATTGTAGCCATTTTCCTTTACGTATTAACTGTCCAGAAAATTAGTATGTTCGGTGTAATGAAAGCGCAAGGGATCTCTAATTATTATTTATCGAAATCGGTCATTGCACAGACTTTACTATTAGCAGCTATCGGCGTCATGATCGGATTGGCGCTAACATTGACAACGGGGGCATTCCTACCAGCCGCTGTTCCAGTCTCCTTTGACTTGCCGACGATGCTCATATACGGGGCAGTTCTTGTCATCGTAGCTATTGCAGGAGCCGTTTTTTCAGTTTGGACGATCGTCCGGGTAGATCCATTGAAAGCGATTGGAGGGTGAATGATGACAGTCCTGGAGTTAAAACATGTGACGAAAACATTTGGCAGCGGTCATAAAAAGGTGGATGCGCTAAAGAACACGGAATTCCATGCAAGCCGTGGGGAATTAATTGCGATTGTCGGGCCTTCGGGTTCCGGAAAAAGTACGTTTCTGAGCATTGTCGGTGGACTGCTTACTCCGACTTCCGGAGACGTCATCTTGAATGGAAAGAACGTCACGAAGATGACTGAAAAAGAGCGTGCGCAAATTCGGTTGAATGAAATCGGCTTCATCCTTCAAGCTTCGAATTTAATACCTTTCTTGACAGTGGCAAAGCAATTAAAGCTATTAAACAAAGTGAAAAAGGGTAATATGAATGTTGATGAGATGGAACAGCTTTACAAAGACTTAGGCATTGGCGACTTACGAGGCAAGTACCCGTCCGACTTGTCCGGAGGCGAGCGGCAACGTGTAGCCATTGCGAAGGCATTATATAGTAACCCATCAATCATCTTAGCTGACGAACCAACGGCATCTTTAGACTCAGACCGGGCGTACGAAGTAATGGACTTATTAAAGAGGGAGACGAAAAATAAGAAAACAACGAGCATCGTCGTAACGCATGATACACGTCTCGTTAGTTATTGTGACAAAGTGTACATGATGACAGATGGTGTCCTCGTACTGCAAGAAGAATTGACTCCTCTCAAGAAGGATGAAGATGATGCAAAAAACAGTTGTATGGTTTAGAAAAGATTTTCGGCTACACGATAACCCTGCATTATCAGAGGCGGCGAAAGAAGGATTCGTTATTCCCGTCTTTATCTGGTCAGAAGAAGATAAGCGAGAATATGCGGAAAGTGAAGCGTCCTCATGGTGGATCTACCATTCCGTCGCAACACTTGAAAAACAGCTTCAGGCACATGGCTTGAAGCTGTTTATTAAATATGGAGATGAGTTTGATGCACTTGTTGAGGTGATGGATGAGGCTGAAGCAAATGCCGTTTATTTCAATGAACGTTATGAGCCTGTGGAACGGAAGAAAGAAAGCAGGATTAAAGCTCAACTCGAATCAATTGGGAAAAAGGTGCAATCATTTCACGGGCACCTTTTATTTAGCCCTGATCTGTTGAACAAACAAGGCGAGCCTTATAAAGTGTTCACTTCTTTTTGGAAAAGGTGCATGCAGGAAGATGTAGCGCGCCCGCGGCCCTTTCCAGTTGAGATGAAAGGAATTGAACGAGGGATTCACTCCCTTGCGTTGAATCAATTGCGGATCATCGACGAGAAAAACTGGCATCAGAAGTTTGACGAGTATTGGAAACCGGGAGAGCATCCGGCAGTTGAAAAATGGCAACAATATTTGGAGGATGGAATGTCTTTTTATCATGCGAAGAGGGACTTTATTTCAAGCGGCTCCTCCTCCGAACTGTCGCCGTATATAGCTGCAGGAAACATTAGCGTGAAGGCGATGTGGCATTCCGCAAAATCTGTAAGCGAAGAAACAACGGAAGCCTCGGTCCATCAATCCATCGACACTTTTCTTAAACAACTAATATGGCGTGATTTTGCCTACCACCAGCTAATCCACAAGCCAGATATCATCCGATATCCGTTGCGAAAGCAATTTCTGGATTTCCCTTGGCAAGGGACAGAAGAGCAACTTATGAAATGGAAACGGGGGCAGACAGGCTATCCATTGGTCGATGCAGGCATGCGAGAACTATGGAAGACGGGGATGATGCACAACCGAGTTCGAATGGTAACTGCCTCGTTTTTAGTCAAACATTTATTAATTCCGTGGCAAGAAGGCTATAACTGGTTTAAGCATACGCTTCTCGACTTCGATGCTGCAAACAACGCGACGGGATGGCAATGGGTAACAGGATGCGGCATTGATGCTGCCCCTTACTTTAGGATTTTTAATCCGTTCCTCCAAAGCGAAAAATTTGACCCGAGTGGTCGCTATATACGGAAATGG
Source organism: Sporosarcina sp. SAFN-015 (assembly GCF_051966875.1). Lineage (GTDB taxonomy): Bacteria > Bacillota > Bacilli > Bacillales_A > Planococcaceae > Sporosarcina. The sequence goes on from NZ_JBQCKP010000002.1 coordinate 264,498, forward strand.
GTGCCGGAACTTTCCAATCTACAAGCTCCGTATATACATAAGCCGTGGGAAGCGCCTGTCTCCGTTCTGGAAAAGGCCGACATTCAAATTGGCGTGACCTATCCTTTGCCAATTGTCGATCATGCAGCTGCGAGGAATCGTGCATTGGACGCATATCAACAAGTGAAAGGGACCTAGATGTGCCCACGTGGGGAGACAAGCACACAGAAATTCCTTTCAACCATAGTCGCTCGCCCGTATGCCCCGTCCATTTTCACATGTAATAGAACGAGGGGGTGAGTGAAGATGATGATGCACCGTGGACACTGTGGAGGACATTGTGGAATGAACCAGATGCTTCCTATGAATCAAATGCCGCAAAACACTCAATTGCAACCAATTGTTTGCCCGACACAATGCCGTTACCATGACCAATTCTTCCCGGTTGAACAACCATATATTCATCCGATAGTCAACGTCAACAGGCAGCATCCTGTTATCACGCCGCGACACTATTATACCGAGACAACGGAAAATGTAATGGGCGCGCCAGTATTCCCTGGACAAGGGCCTGGTTTTGGTAGAAGGGGCAGAGGCTTCTTCGGCTTCGGGAGAAGACCGTTTTAAAAGCAATATCGCTGTCTCCGGCGTCGAGCAAATCGACAATGGGACAGCTTTTTTGTTTTTTAAATCGCGTCGGGGGAGTCGGATTACATATAAACCTGTCCGCACTCAAGAAAACAGATCTGCGCCCAAGAAACTGTTCCCCGCGCTCAAGAAATCAAATCCGCGCCCAAGAAACTGGTCCCGCGCTCAAGAAATCAAATCCGCGCCCAAGAAAGCCACCTCCACGCTCAAGAAATCAAATCTGCGCTCAAGAAACTGTTCCCCGCGCTCAAGAAATCGAATCCGCGCTCAAGAAACTGGTCCAGCGCTCAAGAAATCAAATCCGCGCTCAAGAAACTGTTCCCGCGCTCAAGAAATCAAATCAGCGCCCAAGAAACTGTTCCCGCGCTCAAGAAATCAAATCCGCGCTCAAGAAACTGTTCCTCGCGCTCAAGAAATCGAATCCGCGCCCAAGAAACTGTTCCCGCGCTCAAGAAATCGAATCCGCGCTCAAGAAACTGTTCCCGCGCTCAAGAAATCAAATCTGCGCCCAAGAAACTGTTCCCGCGCTCAAGAAATCAAATCCGCGCTCAAGAAACTGTTCCCCGCGCCCAAGAAAGCCACCTCCACGCTCAAGAAATCAAATCCGTCCTCAAAAAAAAGCCGCCCCCGCAAAGGAGGCGACCCCTAACTTCAATCAACATTAAAATACCTTGCATCCGGATGTGCAAACACGATGGCCGACACCGATGCCTCTGGCTCCATCATGAATTCCTCGGTCAAATGGACGCCGATGTCTTCCGGTTTCAGCAAACCGAACAGTTTCGACTGGTCCTCGAGGTTTGGACAAGCCGGATAGCCGAACGAGAAGCGCTGGCCTTGATACTTGGCCGCGAACCGGTCGCGCATCGTGAAGTCGGTGGCGTCCGGGAAGCCCCATTGGTCGCGGATTTCCTGATGAACCCGCTCAGCGAAACCTTCCGCGAGTTCAAGCGCAGTTGCTTGGAACGCGTGGCTCTCAAGGAATTTCCCTTCGGCTTTCAGCTTATTCGCATAGTCCCGCACGCCGTGACCCGCCGTCACTTGCATAAATGCGACATAATCCATTTCCCCGCTGTCCGCCGTCTTCAAATAGTCGGCAAGGCAGAGGAACGGCTCCTTGCTTTGACGAGGGAACGTGAAACGTTCGATTTCCGTCTTCCCGTCTTCCGGATCATAAATGATGACGTCGTCTCCATCCGCCTGCGCAGGGAAGAACTGGTACATGCCGGAAGCGGATAACTGTCCCGATTCTAAGAATCCAGTGACCATTTCATGAAGCTGCACCGCTCGCTCCTCTCCATTTGCAAGCATCTTATCGACATTGCCGCGCAAGCCTAAATGATGCCCGATCAACGTTCGCATATTAACGTAGGGATATAAATGCGAAACGGAATAATCTCTTAGAACACGTCTACGAAGATCCGATGGTACGAATACAGGTGCATCCTCCCGTACTGTCTTCACAGGCCTCGGCAATACTGCAACCGCAGTATCCCGTGTCGCTCGGATCGCCTCCGACTCAAGCCGCTTTTCCTGCTTCTCAACAAGTTCATTTAACAAAGCCTCTTTATCGCCGCCTTGCAATCGGTTCGCCAGTTCAAGCCCTTGCATCGCGTCCTTTGCATAAATGACTGGTCCATCATATTCCGCGGCAATCTTCGTTTCCGTAAATCTACGGGTCAACGCAGCTCCTCCAACCATGACAGGCGTATCAATACCTGCTGCCTTGAAATCCTGAGCGGTTATCACCATTTGCTGCGCCGATTTTACAAGCAACCCCGATAACCCGATAATGTCCGGCTTTTCTTTTCGGATGACATCAATGAGCGTCGCCGGAGTCACTTTAATACCAATGTCGATGACGCGATACCCGTTATTGCTCAAAATGATATCGACGAGGTTTTTCCCGATGTCATGGACGTCGCCTTTCACAGTCGCTAACACGATCTTCCCTTTGCCGGAATCATCCTCTTTCTTCTCCATGAACTGCTCGAGGAATGAAACCGAAGCCTTCATCACTTCTGCACTTTGCAATACTTCCGCGACGATCAGCTGGTTGTCGTTGAATAGGCGTCCGACTTCGGACATCCCTTCCATCAAAGGTCCATTAATGACGTCAAGTGGCGTGTCATACATCTTAAGCGCAGCCTCTAAATCGGGGATCAACCCTTCCTTCGTCCCTTCAACGACATAATACGCAAGCCGCTCGGGCACCGTCTTTGGAATATCGTCTTCGGTTTTCTCCTTCTTTTTATCCCGATAGAAATCAGTGAAATCTGCTAGCGTCTGATCTGTCGTATGGAATAGCAGATCGTTCGCTAGATTTATTTCATTCTCCGGAATCGACGCGTAACGTTCCAATTTCTCTGTATTGACAATAGCGTAATCGAGTCCTGCCTGCGTGCAATGATATAAATACACCGCGTTCAGCACTTCCCGGCCAACAGGGGGCAGTCCGAAAGAGACGTTGCTTACACCTAGCGTCGTTAATGAACGCGGCATTTTCTCTTTGATCAGACGGATGCCTTCAATCGTTTCAACTGCCGACCCGATGTATTGTGCATCACCTGTTCCGACAGGGAAGACGAGCGGATCGAAAATGATATCTTCAGGAGCGATTCCCCATTTATTTACAAGTAAGTCATAGGAACGCTCGGCAATTTCGAGCTTTCGTTCCCGTGTCACCGCCATCCCGATTTCATCGATTGTCCCGACGACGACGGCAGCGCCAAATTTTTTCACGAGAGGAAGTACCGCGTCGAACCGTTCTTCGCCATCCTCCAAGTTGATCGAGTTGATGATCGCTTTCCCTTGAGAGAATTTCAACGCCTCTTCAATTACTTTTTCATCTGTCGAATCGATGACGAGAGGCACTTTCACTTTTTTGACGACTTCTTGCATGAAATTCTTCATATCTTCAAGTTCATCCCGGTCCGGGTTTGCAAGGCAAATGTCGAGAACATGAGCGCCGCCGCGAACTTGGGCACGTGCAATCTCGGAAGCCTCCTCAAACTTCTCCTCTACGATCAACCGTTTAAATTTCCTAGATCCGATGACGTTCGTCCGCTCGCCGATTAACAATGGGCGCATCGATGGGTCGTACAACAACGGTTCAATCCCCGAAACGGCATGATCATGCCCATTCTCCGGCTTTTGTCGTGGAGCGAGTCCGTCCACAGCTTCGCGGATCGCACGAATATGATCAGGCGTAGTTCCGCAACATCCGCCAACCATGTTCAGCCATCCTTTATCTGCAAAACCTTTTAGTTTTTGTGATAACGATTCAGGCGATTCATGGTAATGGCCTTCTTCATCCGGCAGCCCGGCGTTCGGATAACAAGTGACAAAGCTCGTTGCAAGATCAGAGAGCGAGCGCAGATGGTCTGTCATGAATTCCGGGCCTGTCGCACAGTTCAACCCTACTGAAAGCGGCTTAATATGCTCGATGGAAATATAAAACGCTTCGATGCTTTGACCGGCTAGCGTTGTACCCATAGGTTCAATCGTCCCGGAGATCATGACAGGCAGTTCAATGCCTGTTTCGTCGAATGCCCGCTTGATTCCGATTGTTCCGGCTTTGACGTTGAGCATATCTTGGCTCGTTTCCATCAATAAAATATCAGCGCCGCCTTCAATCAGTGCTTTCGCTTGAACGTAGAAGTCCTCGGAAAGCTTATCGAATGTAATCCCCCCGGTAACGGAGAGAGTCTTCGTAGTCGGGCCAATTGCACCGGCGACGAAACGCGGCTGCTCAGTTGTCGAGTAATCGGCTGCGCACTGTTTCGCGATTTCCACAGCCTTTTTGTTAATTTCAGAAGCGCGGTGACCGAGACTGAATTCGTCCAGTACGAGGGGAGTACCCCCGAATGTGTTTGTGCAAATGATATCGGCACCCGCCTCTAAATAGGCACGATGGATTTTATCGAGAATATCAGGGCGGAGGATGTTCAAATATTCATTGCAACCTTCATATTCTTCGCCACCGAAATCGTCCGCGGATAGATCTTCCGCTTGCAGCATCGTGCCCATCGCTCCGTCTATGATGAGAATTCTATTTTTCAGTTGTTGTTCAATAGGATGTTTAGGCATGGACGATATTCCTCTCCTTCTCCGCATCAAGCTGTTTTATATGATTGATCAGTTCTAACGACATGTCATAGCGAAGGAATGGCGTAATAATGTAGATGCCGTTGAATAGCTCGGCGGCAGTGTCGATCAGTTCCTTTGAAATGTTGACGCCTTCCTGAGTCGCTTTTTCACGGTCATCCCCGCAAGCGGCCATCCTTTCGAGCACCTCTTCGGATAGTTTAATGCCAGGAACTTCATGGTGCAGGAATTCCGCATTTCGAATATTCGTGAGAGGCATGATGCCGATGAAAATCGGTGTATCTAAATGCTTCGTCGCTTCGTATATGTCGATGATCTTCTCTTTCGTATAGACGGGCTGGGTAATGAAATAATCGGCCCCGGACGCGATTTTCTTCTCAAGACGTTGTACAGCGCGATCGAGGACGCGAACATTCGGATTAAATGCGGCAGCGACCGAGAATTTTGCTTTTTTGCGCAGCGGTTTGCCTGTGAAGGAAATGCCTTCGTTCAATTGTTTAATGAGCTGCAACAGCTCCATGCTTGATACATCATAGACGCTCGTAGCGCCTGGGAAGTCGCCAACCTTCGTCGGGTCGCCGGTAACAGCAAGGATATCATGGATTCCTAGCGCATCAAGCCCCATTAAATGAGATTGCAAACCGATTAAATTATGGTCGCGGCACGTCAGGTGGACAAGCGGCCGTACGTGATGCTCATGCTTTAAAATTGAGCCCATCGCCATGTTGCTAATGCGAGGGGAGGCGAGGGAATTGTCCGCCATTGTGACGGCATCTACACCAGCTGCATATAATTTATTCGCTCCTTCAAAGTACTGCTCGGTTTCCAAATGGCGAGGCGTGTCGAGCTCTACGATGACCGTCCGCTCTGTCTTCGCTTTTATGTGAAGAGGTTCGTGTTTTGCAGGTTCCGCTTCCCGGATGACAATCGGCTTTTGTGGAGTGACGGTTTTTTCCGTTACCGGCGGCAATCCCGCCAATTGCTTTTTGGCAGCTGCAATATGTTTTGGCGTCGTTCCGCAGCATCCGCCGATGAGGCGTACTCCCTCTTCACGAAGGAACGTTGCTGCACGGCCGAAATAGTCTGCTTCGGACGCATAGACGATACGGCCATCCTCGACGTCGAGCAAGCTTGCGTTCGGGGCTGCTGATAAGAATGCTCGCTCTGGAATTGACACTTTTTCAAAAGCTTGGATTGTGTGGTACGGGCCTAGCCGGCAATTAACACCGACAATATCAGCGCCTATTGATTCCAACTGGTGAAGGGCATCATTCAGATTCATGCCATTTTGCAATATGCCAGGCTCATCCATCGCTACTTGTGCAATGAGTGGGATATCCGTCAGCTTCCGCAATTCAGTAACGACGGCCGATAGCTCTTCAAAATCATAATATGTTTCCAATAATAGTCCGTCGGGATCGCCGGATAGCAATGCATCTGCCTGTTCGCGCATCATCGTCAGCACTTCGGCGATAGAGGCGTCGCTTTTCCGGATGCCACGCAGTCCTCCGATTGTCCCGAGCACATATTGATTGCCAGGCGCTGCTGCATGCTTTGCGATTTGAATCGCCGCCTCATTGAATTCCTTCACCCTATGCTCTAAACCATAGCGGGCGAGCTTAAGGGAATTGGCGCCATATGTATTCGTCTGAATCACATCCGCCCCCGCGTCGATATATTCACGGTGGATCTTCTCGATGATTTCCGGCTTTTCAATGTTCAATTCCTCATAACTAAAGTCAATGCCATATGAATAAAGCAGCGTTCCCATTGCGCCATCCGCCACTAGTACATTATCTTTCAACCGATCAAGCAATCTCATCAGAAATCATCCTCTCTTCAAGTCTGCAACTTCCTATACAATAAATTTCGACAGCAATGAAAAATAAAAAAGCCTTCGAATAAAAAGAAGGCTTTACATATGCGAAATCTCGCTCCTTCTCATCTATCAGGCCGAAATGGACCTGCTGGAATTAGCACCTGACCGAAACGGCTGGTTGCTGAAGCTTCGACGGGCCAGTCCCTCAGCTTCTCTTGATAAGAATTTGTTATGCAGTTGTTTGAATAATTTAAAACATCATATCGTTAATTGTCCGCCACGTCAATAGGTGAATTATGATAGAATAGGCGTATGAACAAAAAGTAGAAGGTGAATTCGTTGAGGATCTTCAAATTTTCCGTTCCGATTGCACTCCTTGTCGCCGGTGTTTCGTGGTGGATGCTCCATAAGGATCATCAAGAAGTGCCAGGGATGACTCGAGTATGGATTACAGTAGGTGCAGCTCTCTTAAGCGGGTTAATTGCCCATTTTTTATTTCCGAAAAATGAAGACAAGAAGCATTAATACAGAAATCGATAGCGACTTAAGCTGTCGGTTTTTTTGTGCGCTGCATTTAGGTTAACTTTAATAAAATTCAGGTTGACACAAATTGAGTTAACTTATATTCTATTGAAGATAACTCAAATTACGAGGTGGATTATGACAACAGCTTCAGTGAAAACGAAAAGTGGGATGAGCGCTCTCAGTCTCGTCTACTGTGGGATGTTTGCGGCATTAATGATGATTGGGGCAAATATTACATCGTTTGTACCGTTTCTTGTGATCGGCGGTGTGCCTATCACATTGCAAACGTTTTTCGCAGTGCTGGCGGGGCTTCTCCTAGGAAGCCGACTTGGCGCAACAGCGATGACAGTTTATATGATCGTCGGATTGGCGGGGGCGCCGGTCTTCTCGAAATTCCAAGGAGGATTCGGTGCTATTCTCTTACCTACATTCGGTTTTATCGTTTCCTTTATTATTGTCGCGTATATCGCGGGTAAGATTGTTGAAAAATATGGGGGTTTGAGAAGCTATATCGTTGCAGCTTTAGTCGCAATGAGTGTGAATTATTTGTTCGGAACAAATTGGATGTATGCAGCTTATAAGCTATGGGCAGCAGCCCCTGATGCATTCAGTTATAAGGTTGCATGGGCCTGGATGATACCGCCGTTGCCGAAGGATATTTTCCTTTCCGTTCTTGCAGGAATCTTCGGCCATCGGATGTATAAAGTTCTGAAAGTGAGGCGTGCGCATTGATGAATTATGAGGAGCTTGCAGATCGCATCCTCAATGGAGGAGCTTTATCAGATGAAGAAGCGCTTTCCATTTTGGATTGCCCGGATGATGATCTGCTTCCGTTGTTGCATGCGGCCTATAAAATTAGGAAGCATTATTATGGAAATAGAGTGAAGTTAAACATGATCATCAACACAAAATCTGGTCTTTGTCCGGAAAACTGTGGGTATTGCGCGCAGTCGATCGTCTCAAAAGCCCCGATTGAGAAATATGCAATGATGAAACAGGAGGAAATCGTGGCGGGGGCTGAACGTGCGGCGTCTGTAAAGGCAGGAACGTATTGTATCGTTGCAAGCGGTCGGGGACCGGTCAATCGGGAACTTGAAATCGTCATTGATTCCGTTAAGGAAATTAAAGCGAAGCATAGAGACATGACTGTCTGTGCTTGTCTCGGCATTTTGAAGCCTGAACAAGCAAAACGTCTGAAAGAAGCAGGTGTCGATCGCTACAACCACAATATCAATACGTCTGCCGCACATCATGATAGCATTACGACATCCCACACATACAATGATCGCGTGAATACGGTCGAACTAGCGAAGGAAGCTGGAATTTCGCCGTGCTCAGGCGTTATCATCGGTATGCGGGAGACGAAAAAGGATGTAGTTGCAATGGCACGTAGTCTGCATGCGATGGATGCCGATTCGATTCCTGTTAACTTTTTGCATGCGGTGGATGGGACGCCGCTCGAAGGGATGAATGAGCTGACACCACGCTATTGCTTAAAAGTGCTATGCCTCTTCCGCTTCATCAATCCGACGAAGGAAATCCGAATTTCGGGTGGTCGGGAAGTGAATCTGCGGTCGCTTCAGCCATTCGGTCTTTATCCGGCAAATTCGATCTTTATCGGTGATTATTTGACGACTGCCGGACAAGAAAGCGATCGGGACCGGCAAATGCTAATGGATCTTGGATTCGAAGTCGATTTGGAGCCATTAACGAAACAGCCGGTAACAAGTTGAATAAAGATAACAAAGGGCGATCCTTCAAGTTGATGAGTCTCAACTTGAAGGATCGCCCTTTTTCATTGATGGCGGCTGCCATAAAGAAAAGTCTTCTTGTTCCATGAAATACTCCTTTACCGAAATTGAACCGTCAAAAGGTATTGCTTCAATCGTTTCGAGCATGTCATCAAACTGGGCTTCTTTAACTGCAGAGATATTTCTGTTCGTTATTCGTGCAGGAAGTTGATGTTCCTCAATCGTTTTAACCCATTCTTCCAGCGTCGGCTCACTGATGATGACCGTCTCGAAATATTTCATATCCCCATTATCCTCCCGATATCGATAAAGAAGACGGGCACCGATATAATCGTTTTTCTTTCCTTTGAACCCGGGATTCGTCCAGAGGCCGATTAGCAGATCGGTTATTTGGTCGTAACGGAAAGTGACGGAATTCGTTTCACCGGTCCACTCGTTGGCGAAGTAAAGTGTGTAGCCATCTTGTTCCTCCACCTTTGTGAACGTTGTTGGCCCTTTTTGCCGAGGTAGCTTTAGAAGTTGGATGCATATCCAACCGATGAATAGGGAAATGCCGCCGAGCAGGGCTGCCAGTAGCCACTCTCCGTCCAAAAATGTATCTACGGTCAAGTATAATAGAGCGATGCCAAACGCTCCGAAGCCGATAAGGGCAAGATAATAATAAACTTTTTTAGCTGCTGACATTTTACCTGGCAGCTTATCGGCGCTAAAAACATTCGTCTGCATAATAGCTCAACTCCTTTCTCTCTTGTCTTGTACGGAAGTTCGGGGTGGTAGGATTCAAAAACTTGGTCAAAAAGATGAATCGTTTTGCTGCTTCATCCGTATAGTTAGAGGAGATAAATTTTTAATAGAAAAGAGTGTTCATATGATAAATTTACTGCTATTTTCAATTGTCGTCGGTATCGTTTCCGCGATGATCATCGTGCCGTTCACGTCGGTTTCTAAAGAGGGGAAACCAGCCTTTAATCGAATTGGTGCATTGTCTGCGACAGTAGGGCTCATGGCAGTTCTCACATTCGCCCTTTATTACGTCACGAATCTGGACAGGAATTGGACGTCGCTATGGGCTTTATTCCTTGTCGTAGCTGTAGCGGGAGTCGTGCTTGCAACCGGGAAGGAACGAAGCGCCAAAATTGTCCTGTTATTGGCTGCGTTAGCGGGAAGTGCGTTCATCCTTAGTGCGCCGCTATTTAATGCAAATCAAAAATATAAAGCGGTTGAAATGGATCAACAAGTGGAAATCAAAGCGTTTGACGAAACGAAGACGCCTGCAAGTGTACCGCCAAAATTTGCTCGGAATAAAATGAAGAAGGCATTCGGCCAAGTGCCGAATACGAGTTATTATGAGCTCGGCAACTTGCAGATTCAAAAAGTGGATGGGAAATTTGTCTATATCGCGCCAGTTGAATTTTCGGGATTCTTCAAATGGATGAACGGGAAGACGACACCTGGCTACTTCACGATGAGCGCGACCGATTCGGCGGACAATCCGAAGTTCGTGAAAACGGAAATGGCCTATACGCCTTCATCGTACTTCCATAAACAAGTGGAGCGCCATATGCGGATGGCGGCGCCGGATCTCATCTTTTACGGCGATGTGCAGCTTGAAATTGATGATGATGGAAAGCCGCATTATATACGTTCCTATGGGGAATTCATTACAGCGAGAAACGGTTTTGACGTCCAAGGGGTCGTCATGGTAGATCCGGGTACGGGTGAAGTGAGCCGATATCCGCTTTCGAACGTCCCTGAATTTATCGATGGGGCGGTTTCACCCGAAGCGGTCAGCTTGCAAAACAGCTACTTCGGAAAATACGTTCACGGATTCTGGAATTCAATCGTCGGGAAGAAGGATGTGAAGCTGCCTTCAGACGAAGGGACGGAGTCGAATGTCAGTCCGGTGTTCGATGAAAATGGCCATATGTATTATTTCACTGATTTCACAAGCCCGAAAGAAGGCGTCGACTCGATGCTTGGCTATGCATTGACGGATGGCCGCACAGGCGAAGCGACTTACTATACTGGCAATCTGGAAGAGTCGTATATGGACTCGCAAGGTACGCTTCAAATTATTGAAAAGAAATTCATCGAGAAGAAATGGACCGGAGAAATGCCGGTGCTCTATAACTTTTACGGAGAGGCGAGCTGGTTGACGCCGGTTCTTGACTCAAACGGCTTCCTGCAAAATTACTTCATCGTTTCGGCAGCAAACCCAGAAATCTCCGTGTACGCCAATTCACCGAATGAAGCGTTGAGGCTATATAAGACGGCACTGCAACGCGGGGGAAGCACGGTCGACGGCAGCTCGAACGCCGAGGAAGGAAAAGCGTCTGTCAACGTCGTCCGAGTGTATAAGGAACGCGCCGGCGACGCTACACTCATTTCGATCCTTGCAGACGACGGCCGGAACTTCATCGTTTCCACCGAAGCTGTTCCGTTAGCAATCTACATCCAAGAAGGCGACCACCTCGCCATCACGTATTACGAAACAGGCGAGCTCTTCCTGCCTGTTAAGGAACTGAAAAACGCTACGATTGAATAAAAAAAGGCAGCCTCCTGGATATCGGGGGCTGCCTTTATACGTTAATGAGCGATTACGACGAATTATGAGCCGTTCGTAGCCTTTATACGTGTCTACTTCGGGTTATGGACTTTTACAGTGTTTTATGGACATTTCTAGCGGTTTATGGGCTTTTACAACGACTTATGAGCTTTTCCGGCAATTTATTATTGGAAAAGGGTGTAAGGAGTTTGTTCAAAAGGGCAGACTGCACCTATGCGAAAATAACAGCCGTTTGCCTCAACTGTTACGAACCGCCCTTTCGAACAGAACCCACGAAGAGGAAGAAGAGGTCAGACAAAATCCTCAACTACCTTATTACCCTATTTTTTAAACCTTAAACATTAACAGCTGACAAATTTATTCGCTATTAATTGAATGGAAGATAGATTTTTCTGTTAACTTGCATATAAATTGCGCGCCAGATGTATTTTCATGTACAATTAAGTCAAAGATAGTCAAAGTCAATGGCTTAGCACCGTGAGAAAAGAGGTGACATCATGCGAAACATTTCTGACATTATTGAAGGGTATTTAAAGGCAATTATCGAAAAAGAAGATAGCGGGACTGTGGAAATCAAACGGAGTGAGGTCGCAGAAAAATTTCAATGCGTGCCTTCACAAATTAATTATGTCATCAACACCCGCTTCACCGTCGAACGCGGATACGCAGTCGAATCAAAGCGCGGAGGCGGTGGATACATCCGGATTTATCGCGTCCAGACGAATTCGCATAAGGAATTGATCGAACATATTTTAGAAGGAATACAACATGGCGCAACATATGCAATGGCTGAAGGAATCATCTACAGGCTATTGAACGAAGAAGTCATTTCGGAGAGAGAGTCTAGGCTCATTTTAGCTGCGGTGGACCGGACGACGCTCCATTATCCGCTGCCGGAGCGCGATCTTATCCGAGCGCGGATTTTGCAGGCGATGCTATCAACTCTAATCTATAAGCAGCTTGGATAGTGAATTTGACGAATACGAGGTGCAAAATATGCTATGCGATAATTGCAAAGAACGACCGGCTTCCGTGATTTTCACCCAGGAAGGCATGGGCGGTTCTACAGAACGGCATTTATGTGAGAAATGTGCGTTTCAAACACAAATGTTCCACTTTGACCCGAATCAGGAACCGTTGTCGATCCAACAATTCCTTTCCCATTGGTTTGGTGGAAGTGAATCAATGCAGCCTTTTCAGCAGTCTAGGGAAAGCACGTCCGAAGGACCAACTTGCCCCGATTGCCAATTAACGTTCAGGAAATTCCTCGATATAGGCAAGTTCGGTTGTCCGACGTGCTATGACTCGTTCAGGGAGTATTTGCCGCGAGTTTTCAGCAAGCTCCATAATGGTCATACGACACATGTCGGAAAAATTCCGGTCTCCTTTAACGAACGATTTGCCTTGAAAAAGAAAGTCGAGGAAATCAGGCTGAAAATGCAGGAAGCGATCGAGGAGGAACGATTTGAGGATGCCGCCGCGTTGAGGGATGAAGCGAATGCGCTGAAAGAGCGTTTAGCGGAATGCGGCGATGGAGGTGGTGACAGCCATGTCAATTAATAAATTCATGAAAGGTGCTGTCACTGGATGGATGACATCGCATGGGGAGCATGCGGATATCGTCATGTCGACAAGGATCCGCTTAGCCCGGAATTTAAGGGGATATCGATTCCCGATTGCGTTCACAGTTGAAGAGGCGCAGAAAGTCGACTCGCAAGTTTCGGCCGCCTTGCTTACTTCCGATGAAAAAGGGTATGCCTATATGAAGATGTCAGAACTTCCGGCAACAGAAAGACAAGTGCTTGTTGAAAAGCATTTGGTCAGTCCGCAATTGACAGACCCTAAGCGACATGGAGCGGTTGTACTGTCGGAGGACGAGACATTGAGCATCATGCTGAACGAAGAGGATCATATCCGCATTCAATGCATCTATCCAGGATTCCAGCTTGAAAATGCATACGAGCATGCAGATTCTGTCGATAACTATTTAGAGGATAAACTTCCCTATGCTTTCGATGAAGATTTCGGCTACTTGACGAGCTGTCCGTCAAATACGGGCACAGGCATGCGGGCGTCGGTCATGATGCACTTGCCTGCTTTAACGATCACAAAGCAAATTGAGCGCATTATTCCGGCCATTTCAAGGCTAGGCATGATTGTCAGAGGCAGCTACGGAGAGGGAAGCGAAGCGCCGGGCAATATTTATCAGGTTTCGAATCAGACGACTTTGGGCAAACCGGAGAAAGAGATTCTTTCTGATTTGAAAAATGTAGCGCTCCGGCTGATCGCCCACGAAAGGCGTTCGCGTGAACTTCTTCTTTCCAAATCGCGTATTGCACTAGAAAACAAGCTTTTCCGCTCGCTCGGCATTATCTCGTATGCTAGATTGCTGCCTTCTGGAGAAGCGGCACGTTGTCTATCAGACGTCCGTCTGGGCATTGATTTGGGAATAATCGAGGATGTAGACATGTCCATTTTGAATGAATTAATGATTTTCATGCAGCCTGGATTCCTACAGCAATACGCAGGGTCGGAATTGACTGCGGAAGAAAGGGATATATTTAGAGCTAATCTATTCCGTGAACGTTTGCGTTCGGAACAGCAAAGGGAAGAAAATAATAAAGAAAACTGAGCAATAGTTTTGCAACGGATTTTTCTGTTTATTATAATTATGTCAAAGAAGGTCAAAGTCAATTTATTGGAATTGGATTGCTACCTGAACTATTGGAATAGAGTAAGAGGAAGTCCTATTATTTCATTTCAATAGTGGGAAAGGATAGACGTTACTTATAGAAGGAGTGGAAGAATATGATGTTCAATCGTTTTACACAGCGGGCTCAAAAAGTCCTGCAGCTTGCACAAGAAGAAGCGATCAGACTGAAACATGAATCGATCGGCACTGAGCATATCTTATTGGGTCTCATACGGGAAGGCGGCGGCATCGCCGCGAAAGCATTGGAAGCGATCGACGTCAGCTTCGAAACGATTGAAAAGGGCGTGGAGAGCCTTGTTGGTTCCGGTTCGAAGGAAGTCGGGCCGATTGTCCATTACACGCCGAGAGCAAAAAAGGTCATCGAGCTTTCTGTCGATGAATCGCGGAAACTCGGCCATTCCTATATTGGGACGGAGCATATTCTATTAGCGCTCATTCGCGAAGGTGAGGGGGTGGCTGCCCGTGTATTGAATAATGCAGGTGTCAGCTTGAACCGTGCGAGACAGCAAGTACTCCAATTGCTCGGGAGCAACGATAATGCTGTCGGCAACCAAGGTGCTTCCTCGTCCGCTTCTACTCCTACACTTGATAGCCTAGCTCGTGACTTGACGGAAATAGCGCGGGAAGGCACACTTGACCCGGTAATCGGGCGCAGTAAGGAAATTACTCGAGTGATTGAAGTATTGGCACGTCGTACAAAGAACAACCCTGTATTGATCGGAGAGCCGGGTGTTGGTAAGACAGCGATTGCGGAAGGGCTTGCGCTTCAGATTGTAAACAATGAAGTACCTGAAATCCTGCGTGATAAGCGCGTTATGACTTTGGATATGGGAACGGTCGTCGCGGGTACGAAATACCGCGGTGAATTTGAGGACCGCATGAAAAAGGTGATGGAGGAAATCCGTCAGGCGGGCAATATTATTCTATTCATTGATGAATTGCATACACTTATCGGGGCTGGCGGAGCTGAAGGGGCAATTGATGCTTCGAATATCTTGAAGCCGTCGCTAGCACGCGGGGAATTGCAATGCATCGGTGCCACGACGCTTGATGAATACCGTAAATATATCGAAAAAGATGCTGCGCTTGAAAGACGTTTCCAACCGATTCAAGTCGATGAACCGACTGTTGATGAGACGATTTTGATCATCAAGGGCTTGCGCGATCGATACGAAGCGCATCACCGCGTGAAAATTACGGATGAAGCGATCGAGGCCGCTGCAAAAATGTCGGATCGGTACATTTCTGACCGTTTCCTTCCGGACAAAGCGATCGACTTGATCGATGAAGCGGGTTCGAAAGTGCGACTCCGTTCGTATACGACCCCTCCGAATTTGAAGGAGCTTGAAGCGAAGCTTGAAGCGATCCGCCACGAAAAGAATGCCGCGGTGCAAAGCCAGGAATTCGAAAAGGCGGCATCATTCCGCGATAAAGAGCAGAAAATGAAAGAAGAGCTCGAAACGACGAAGACGGAATGGAAAGAGAAGCAAGGCAAGCAGGAATCAGAAGTGACCGTTAATGACATTGCGGAAGTCGTCGCGATGTGGACGGGGATTCCGGTCGCGAAAATCGCAGAGACAGAAACTGCAAAACTGTTGAATATGGAAGAGCTTCTGCATGAACGCGTCATCGGGCAGAAAGAAGCCGTAACGGCCATATCTAGAGCGATTCGGAGAGCTCGCGCCGGATTGAAGGATCCGAAGCGTCCGATCGGTTCTTTCATCTTCCTTGGACCGACGGGTGTCGGTAAAACTGAGCTTGCGAGGGCGCTTGCAGAAGCGATGTTCGGTGATGAAGATGCGATGATCCGCATCGATATGTCCGAGTATATGGAGAAGCATGCGACGTCAAGGCTCGTTGGTTCACCTCCGGGATATGTCGGATATGACGAAGGTGGCCAGTTGACTGAGAAAGTCCGTAGAAAACCGTACTCCGTCGTCTTGCTGGATGAGATTGAAAAAGCGCACCCGGATGTCTTTAATATTCTGTTGCAAGTGCTTGAGGATGGAAGATTGACGGATTCCAAAGGCCGGACAGTCGACTTCCGCAACACGGTCGTCATCATGACGTCCAACGTAGGGGCGGAAACGTTGAAGCAAAATCGCTATGTCGGTTTTAACTTGCAAGACGGTGAACGCGATTACGAAGATATGAAGTCAACGATGCTTGAAGCGTTGAAAAAAGCGTTCCGTCCAGAGTTCCTGAATCGTGTGGATGAAATGATTGTCTTCCACTCGCTTGAGAAGGAGCACTTGCGAGAGATCGTTTCCCTTATGTCGAACGAGTTGACGAAACGTCTTGCTGAACAAGATATTACGCTTGAGTTGACAGATGAGGCGAAGATGAAAATCTCCGAAGAAGGTTATGATCCTGATTACGGTGCACGCCCGTTGCGCCGGGCTTTACAAAAGCATGTGGAAGACCGTCTATCGGAAGAGTTGTTGAGCGGGACCGTTCTGACGGGCGGAAAAGTCATTGTCGATGTAGAAGATGGCGAGTTCGTCGTCAAGACAGACCGTATTCCAGTGGCAGAAAATCAATAATAGGATGGCCCTCCCGTAGAGTTCGCTATCTACGCGGGTGGGCTATCCTTTTCGTATATGGAGGTAAGTATGGCGAAACGGAAAACGAAATTCATGTGCAGAGACTGCGGCTATGAATCTCCGAAATGGATGGGGAGATGCCCCGGATGCGGTGAATGGAATACGATGGACGAAGAAGTTGAAATCGTAAGCAAAGGTCCGCGTGGCGCCTTCAAGCATACCGAGACGGTTCAGCAGAAAGCAATGCCGATCAGCTCGATCGAGACGATGGAGGAGCCGAGGGTCAAAACGGAGCTTGGTGAATTGAACCGCGTTCTCGGCGGTGGGATTGTCCCGGGTTCGCTTGTTTTAATCGGCGGTGATCCGGGCATAGGAAAATCAACGCTGTTGCTGCAAGTGTCTTCGCTCCTTGCGAATCAAAAGCAACGTGTTCTTTACATATCAGGTGAAGAATCAATCAGGCAGACGAAGCTGCGCGCCGAACGTCTTGGCGTTGCATCAGATGAGCTGTTCATCTATGCAGAGACCGACTTGGCAAAGATACATGAAACGATTAATGAGGTCCAGCCGAAATTTGTCATTGCGGACTCGATTCAGACGATTTATCATCCCGAGGTGACATCCGCACCAGGGAGTGTTTCGCAAGTTCGAGAGTGTACAGCTGAACTGATGCGTATCGCAAAGACACAAAATATAGCTATTTTTATCGTCGGTCATGTGACAAAAGACGGACAAATTGCAGGTCCGCGTCTTCTTGAGCATATGGTGGATACTGTCCTCTACTTTGAAGGGGAGAGACATCATACGTATCGAATATTGCGGAGCGTGAAGAACCGTTTCGGTTCGACGAATGAAATAGCAATCTTTGAAATGCTGCAGTCAGGATTGAAGGAGGTTTTGAATCCTTCAGAGCTGTTCCTGCGAGAACGTTCCCAAGGAGGTGCTGGATCGACTGTCGTTGCCTCCATGGAAGGAACTCGTCCGATCCTTGTCGAAATCCAAGCGCTCGTAACGCCGTCAAGCTTCAATTACCCGAAGCGGATGGCAACCGGGATTGATCAGAACCGTGTCTCTTTGTTGATGGCTGTTCTTGAAAAACGGATGGGAATGTTATTGCAGGCGCAAGATGCCTATATTAAGGTTGCAGGCGGCGTTAAGCTTGACGAGCCGGCTATCGACTTGGCGGTTCTTGTGAGCATTGTGTCAAGCTATCGCGATGCAGCTGCTGGGGCAACTGACTGTTTCATTGGCGAAGTGGGCTTGACGGGGGAAGTGCGCCGCGTTTCCCGCATTGAACAGCGGGTGACGGAAGCGGCAAAGCTTGGATTTGAGAAGGTTGTTATTCCGTCGTCGAATATCGGTGGATGGGATTTTCCGGAAGGGATTCAAGTGGTCGGTGTCGAAACGATAAGTGAGGCATTAAACGTTGCCTTTTCGTGAAAAATCAAGGATATGGGACTTTTTATAGGGAGTTCCATGTCCTCAGTTTTTCTATATGAGGAACTTCACCGACTTTTCTTCTGTCCTATATTTATCCGGGGTCATCGATACCGATGCCTCAAAACGGTGAAGGATATGGAAAACATGTATAGTTGTTAGTAATGAAATGGAGGTGTTGTACATGTTGAAAAGAGTGGTTCAGATAGGACTTTTGCTGATCGGAGGAACACTCGGCGTATTATTTTTACCGTATTTATTCACATTATCTTCTTTTACTTCAAAGCCGATGATTGATAATCCTTACGTAGCTGCTGTCCTAGGAGCGGTCGTGTTATATTTGCTAAGTCTTTTCATTGCAGATCCGATCGTGAATTTCATCAAATGGATAGAAGACCGTCTATTGAAGGCTCCGATTTTCGATTTGTTGTTCGGGACAATCGGCCTGATGGTCGGATTGAGTGTTGCTTTTCTCGTCAGTTTCGGGCTGAGCAGTGTGGAAATTCCTATTATCACTTCCATTCTGCCTGTGCTTCTTTCTATCCTTCTTGGATACCTCGGTTTTCAAGTCGGTTTTAAGAAACGTGAAGAGTTTTCAAACGCCATTTTTTCGGCAAGGAATAGCAACCCGAAGAAAAGAGAGAACGTGGAGGCTGTTAGCCAGCCGGATGCTAAGCTCCACAAGATTTTGGATACAAGCGTTATTATCGACGGAAGGATTGCAGACATAGCGTCGACAGGATTTCTGGAAGGGCTGCTTGTCGTCCCTCAATTCGTCTTGACGGAACTACAGCATATTGCGGATTCGTCCGATTCGTTGAAGCGTACAAAAGGACGGCGGGGGCTCGATGTGCTAAAGCGGCTTCAGACGGATGACGGGCCGAATATTTTTATTACAGATGAAGACTTCACAGACGTTGCGGAAGTCGATCTGAAACTTGTTCGTCTTGCGAAAAGCATGAATGGCCAGGTCGTTACGAATGATTTTAATTTGAATAAAGTGGCGGATCTGCATGGTGTAGCGGTTTTAAACATTAATGATCTAGCAAATGCAGTGAAGCCAGTCGTCATACCAGGCGAGGAAATGCATGTCGTCGTCATCAAGGATGGCAAGGAGCATAATCAAGGCGTCGCCTATTTGGATGATGGTACGATGATCGTCATAGAAGATGGTAGAATGCATATAGGCAATGCAATCGATGTCATCGTCACAAGTGTATTGCAGACTTCTGCAGGACGGATGATTTTCGCTAAGCCGAAGAATGGTAAGACGGCAAAGGCGTATTGAAGAAGAAAGCTGAGGAACAACGATGGAGACATATACAGTAATGCTCCCGGCAGCAGGAAGCGGTCGGCGGATGGGAGCGGGATTCAACAAGCTGTTTTTAGAGATGGCAAGCAAGCCCATTCTCATCCACACATTGGATGTGTTCGAACAGGATCTAGCCTGCTCGGGAATGATCCTCTCCGTGAAGGACGAGGAAAAGCCGCAAATTGAAGAGATGCTGGAACGGTTCGGCATTACGAAAGTGACTGCGCTTGTCGAAGGTGGAACGGAGAGGCAGCAAAGTGTAGCGGCTTGCATACGTGCGCATCAATCAGGAGGAATCGTTCTTGTACATGATGCGGCAAGACCTTTCATCAAACAAGAAGTCATACATGAGCTTGTGGGAGTCGCTCAATTGCATGGCGCCGCAATTGCGGGCGTCCAAGTGAAGGATACGATGAAATATGCACCGGGCGGCATTGTCGAGGAGACTGTGGACCGTTCGAAGCTTTGGACGATCCAGACGCCCCAAGCGTTCCGCTATGAACTTATAAAGGAAGCGTCCGAGAAAGCCGAAGCCGAGGGATTCCTTGGAACGGATGAATCGATGATCGTCGAGCGTCTAGGACACCCGGTGAGAGTTGTAGAAAGTACGTATGACAATGTTAAAATGACGACGAAGGAGGACCTCCTATTTGGAGAGGTCCTCTTGAAGCAGAGAAGGCAGGAGGATTTCTGATGATTCGCATAGGACAAGGTTTTGATGTACATCAGTTTGAGGAAGGGCGGCCATTGATCATCGGCGGCATTACGATTCCACATGAGAAAGGGTTGACGGGGCATTCCGATGCGGATGTCTTATTGCATACAGTGACTGACGCTGCGCTTGGTGCCATCGGAGAAGGGGATATCGGCAGGCATTTCCCTGACACGGATGAGGCATTCAAGGATGCGGATTCTGCAGTCCTTCTTCAAAAAGTGTGGGAAATCGTAGAATCGAAAGGATACCGGTTGGGCAATGTCGATTGCACAATCATGGCGCAAAAGCCGAAAATGGCTCCGCATATCGAAACAATCCGGGCGCGCATTGCAGAATTGCTGAAAGCGGATGTGTCGCAGGTTAACGTAAAAGCGACAACGACCGAAAAACTTGGCTTCGTCGGCAGGGAGGAAGGGATCGCCTCTATGGCGACAATCCTTCTCTTGAAAGATTGAGCCCTTTCAAATTGAACGCAGCAGTGATAAAATGACACTTGAATCAATCAAGAACGGAGATGCACTCAAATGACAACAGAAGTACGTGTACGTTATGCGCCGAGCCCGACCGGCCATTTACATATCGGCGGAGCCCGGACAGCGTTATTCAATTACCTATTTGCAAAACATCATGGCGGAAAATTCATTATCCGTATTGAAGATACCGACACGGAACGGAATATCGAAGCGGGCGAATTATCACAGCTTGATAATTTGAAATGGCTCGGAATCCATCATGACGAGTCCGTCGATATCGGCGGGGAATACGGCCCTTACCGCCAGATGGAACGCCTTGATCTTTATACGAAATATGCGCAGGATATGCTTGACGGAGGCCATGCTTACAAATGTTTCTGTACGACGGAAGAACTCGAAGCGGAGCGTGAAAAACAGAAGGCTTCTGGCATCGCAGCACCGATGTACGCAGGCACTTGCCGCCATCTGACTGCTGAAGAAGTCGCTGAAAAGGAAGCTGCAGGCATGCCGTACACAATTCGGATGCGAGTACCTGAAAACGTCACTTATAAAGTCGAAGACCTCGTCCGCGGGGAAGTTGCGTTTGAATCGAAGGATGTAGGTGACTGGGTGCTCGTGAAAGCGAATGGCATCCCAACATACAATTTCGCGGTCGTCATTGATGATCATCTGATGAAAATTTCCCACGTCTTCCGCGGCGAAGAGCATTTGACGAATACACCGAAGCAATTGATGATATACGATGTGTTCGGCTGGGAATACCCTCGATTCGGCCATATGACGTTAATTGTAAATGAAGATCGTAAAAAGCTTTCAAAGCGTGACGAATCAATCATCCAATTCATTTCTCAATACAAGGATCTCGGCTACTTGCCGGAAGCGATGTTCAACTTCTTTGCATTGCTTGGCTGGTCGCCAGGCGGGGAAGAAGAAATCTTCACGCATGATGAATTGATCAAGCTTTTCGATGAAAGCCGTCTATCCAAATCGCCATCCATGTTCGATAAGACGAAGCTGACGTGGATGAACAACCAATACGTGAAGAAGCTCAGCTTGGATGAAGTAATCGAATTGACGTTGCCGCATCTTCAAGCTGCTGGACGTGTGAGCAAAGAGATGACGGAAGAGGAACGCAACTGGGTACACGACCTGATTGCCCTTTACCAAGCGCAATTGAGCTATGGTGCGGAGATTGTCGAATTGACCGCCCAATTCTTCAATGACCATATTGAATATGATGAACAATCCAAGGAGATCCTTTCAGGAGAGCAGGTACCGGAAGTGATGGCTTCATTCCAACGTCAGTTGACCGCACTTGAATCATTTGACCCTGCTTCGATTAAAGCGGCGATTAAAGAAGTGCAGAAGGAAACTGGCCATAAAGGGAAGAATCTATTCATGCCGATCCGCGTCGTCACAACAGGACAGTCGCACGGTCCTGAATTGCCGGATTCCATTGCATTGATCGGTAAGGAAAAGACGATTGAGCGAGTATCAAAATTCGCCAAAGCGTAATTTGATTAGTTGACTTTAGGCATTATCGATGTACAATTGACGTACATTCAATAAATCTTACTTTCAATATAAAACGAAAGCTTTGATAAGGAGAAGTACACATCGCATGCTCTTCAGAGAGGATCATCACCGGCTGAAAGTGATCCGTGCCTCTGCAGTGTGGAAATGCCCCTTTGAGCGCCGTGCCGAACAGTTAGTAGGCCGGACGCATCGCCAGCGTTACAGGCGTCAAGCGGGAAGGGGTTCAATCTCCTTTCAAGCGGAGTGGAACCGCGCATTCAATGCGTCTCTGTCTAATTACGGACAGGGGCGCTTTTTGTATTGAGACGGAAAAATAAGAAGGGGAGGTCGAAAACAGTGTTTCGTAGGATGAAGGAAGATATCCGTTGCATATTTGAACAAGATCCTGCAGCGCGCAGCACGTTCGAGGTGGTGCTTACGTATTCTGGCCTCCACGCGGTGTGGGCGCATAGAATAGCGCATGCGTTATATAAAAAGAACTTGCTGTTTCTAGCGCGGGCCGTTTCACAGATCAGCCGCTTTTTCACAGGCATCGAAATCCATCCGGGTGCGACGATCGGCAGACGCCTATTTATTGACCACGGCATGGGGATTGTCATTGGCGAGACGTGCGAAATTGGCGATGATGTAACATTGTACCAAGGTGTAACGCTGGGAGGAACAGGCAAGGAAAAAGGTAAACGCCACCCGACTCTTGGCAATAATGTGCTTGTAGCTTCAGGAGCGAAAGTACTTGGTTCCATTACAATCGGTGAAAATAGCAAGATCGGGGCAGGGTCGGTCGTTTTGATCGATGTGCCTGCCGATTCAACTGTCGTCGGTATTCCAGGCAAAGTCGTCGTCACGAACGGCGTACGGGTGAAGGATAAACACGACCATCGGAATTTGCCGGATCCAGTCATGGACACATGCAACCGCTTAGAAGATGAAATTGCATTTCTGAAAAGACGGATTGAAGAACTTGAGAAGAAGGAAGGGAAAACTGATGAGTATTCAAATTTATAATACATTGACACGGAAAAAGGAACCTTTCATTCCGCTAGAGGAAGGGAAAGTGAAAATGTACGTGTGCGGGCCGACCGTCTACAATTATATTCATATCGGCAATGCGAGGCCAGTCATCGTTTTTGACACGGTTCGCCGGTATTTGGAATATCGAGGCTACGACGTCAATTACGTGTCCAACTTCACCGATGTCGATGACAAAATCATCAAGACGGCGAATGAACTAGGTGAAGAGGTCGGAGAATTGACTGACCGTTTCATTAACGCTTATTTCGAAGACGTGGGAGCTCTCGGCTGCGGCAAAGCGGATGCTCATCCACGTGTTACGGAGCATATTGACGACATTATCGCTTTTATCCAAGTGCTCGTAGATAAAGGGTTTGCTTATGAAGCGCAAGGAGATGTCTATTACAGGACACGCAAGTTCGACGGATATGGCAAACTGTCCCACCAGTCAATCGATGAGCTGAAAGTAGGGGCTCGTATTGAAGAAAGCGGCATTAAAGAGAATGCGCTCGACTTCGCTCTTTGGAAAGCGGCGAAAGAAGGGGAGATCGCTTGGGAAAGTCCATGGGGTCCTGGGCGGCCTGGTTGGCATATCGAGTGCTCTGTCATGGCGAGAGAGCATCTAGGCGATACGATTGACATCCATGCGGGCGGGCAAGATTTGACATTCCCGCATCATGAGAACGAAATCGCGCAGTCCGAGGCGATGACCGGGAAGCAGTTTGCTCGTTATTGGATGCATAACGGCTATATTAATATCGACAATGAAAAGATGTCAAAATCACTCGGGAACTTCATCCTTGTTCATGACATCCGTAAGCAGATCGATCCGAGAGTGCTCCGTTTCTTCATGCTATCCGTCCATTACCGTCACCCGGTGAACTTCTCTCAAGAGCTTGTCGAGAGCGCTTCGAATGGATTGGATCGCATTCAAACTGCGTACAACAATTTGAAGCACCGTTTAAGCACGTCCACTGACTTGGGCGACCAACAAGATATATGGACGCATAAAGTGGATGAAGTCGTCCGCCAGTTTGAAATTGCGATGGATGATGATTTCAACACTGCGAACGCTATTGCTGCCATTTTTGAACTTGTGAAAACTGCCAACATTTATTTGTTGGAGAAGAACACTCAAACAGCCGTACTAACTTATTTCATTTCCACGTTTGACCGAATGATGGAAGTGCTTGGCTTGCCATTCGGCGAGGAAGAGCTATTGGATGATGAAATTGACGGGTTGATCGAGGAGCGATTGAATGCCCGCCGCGAACGGAATTTCGGCCGTGCAGACGAGATTAGGGACCTTTTGAAGGAAAAAGGGATCATCCTGGAGGATACTGCTCAAGGAACGCGGTGGAAAAGAGGATGAGTGACGGATATACATTGCGTGACGTCGACGTAAAGCAACTGAACGCATTAGCGCTAGCTTATATGGGAGACGCGGTTTACGAGCAGGCGGTCCGTGAGCATTTACTGCGCTCGGGCCGCGTGAAGCCGAACATACTCCATAAGGAGGCTACTCGGTATGTATCCGCCAAAGCCCAGGCGTCCTCTGTCAAAATGATGCAGGAGATGGCTTTTCTGACCGATGAGGAGGAAGCCGTCCTGCGGCGAGGGCGGAATGCGAAATCCGGTTCGGTTCCAAAAAATACTGATGTCGTTACGTATAATTATAGTTCAGGGTTCGAGGCTGTCCTTGGCTATTTATATTTGCTTGGCAGAAATGAACGACTGGAAGAAATCATCAGTAAGACAATGCAGTTCATTGAAAATCCGAAAGAGGAGGGCGCATCATGACAAATCAGGAATCGGAATTGATCGGCGGTAAAAACCCGGTCGTGGAAGCACTCCGTTCCGGCAGGGAACTGAATAAGATCTGGATTGCCGAAGGATTGAATAAAAAAAGCATCGGAGAGATCTTGTCGCTGGCAAAACAATCAGGCGTCATTGTCCAAGCTGTGCCTAAGCAGAAGCTGGATGGCATGCTTGACGTAAACCACCAAGGCATTATTGCCTCAGTTGCCGCCTATTCCTATGCTGAGTTGGATGATTTGTTCGCACTCGCAAGAAGCCGGGGAGAAGATCCGTTCTTCCTCATCCTCGATGAATTGGAAGACCCGCATAATCTAGGGTCCATCTTACGAACGGCGGATGCGACAGGCGTACACGGCATCATCATTCCAAAAAGACGTTCGGTTGGTTTGACGGGAGTCGTTGCGAAAGCTTCGACGGGCGCTATCGAGCACATACCGGTTGTCCGTGTGAACAATCTTTCTCAAACGGTGGAAGAATTGAAGAAAGCGGGTGTCTGGATAGCGGGAACGGACGCGAAAGGCTCGCAAGACTATCGTTCAATGGATGCAACATTGCCTCTCGCTATCATCATTGGAAGCGAAGGAAAAGGAATGTCCCGCATTTTGAAGGAGAAATGCGACTTCCTTTATCATTTGCCGATGATCGGGCACGTGACGTCGCTGAACGCCTCTGTCGCCGCCTCTCTGCTCATGTATGAAGTGTTGCGTAAACGCAAGCCCCAAACATCTGGGTCATGAAAAAAGATATATTGCTCGTCGATGGTTATAACATCATCGGGGCATGGCCGGAATTGAGAAAGTTGAAGCAAGAAAGCCTCGCTCAAGCCCGCGACCGGCTTATCGAACGAATGGCGGAATACAAGGCGCATACGGGCTGGCGTGTCATCGTTCTGTTCGATGCGCACTTGATGCGGGGAATTGAAAAGAAGGATTGGAAGCACAAAGTCGAAGTCGTTTTCACCCGTGAAAATGAAACCGCTGATGAGCGGATTGAAAAGATGGTGTCCGAATTAAGTGGGCGCAAAGTCCAAATTCATGTTGCCACTTCGGATTTAACGGAGCAATGGGTCATTTTTGCGCAAGGCGCACTCCGGAAATCGGCTCGTGAGCTAGAAATTGAGATGGATGAAATTGATAAACTAATCACGAAAAAAGTGAAAGAAATCCAAGAGGAACGACCGTTTTCGAAGATTCAATTGTCCGACGAGGTGGCAGAAATATTTGAAAAATGGCGCCGAGGAATGAAATGAACGGTTGACGCAAAAATTTTCCATACGGTATACTGATTGAAATGGCAATAACGAATCGGGGTGTGGTGATTGGCGGGAAATGTATACGTTCAGGGGGGTATTACTGATTTCACCGGGCTATCCGATGAAGAGCTTTTAGTTCGTATCCATGAGGGCAGCACGGACGCGCTTGATTTCCTTATTACCAAATATCAATCTTTCGTAAAAATGAAAGCGCGCTCATATTTCATGATGGGCGGCGATCGGGAAGATATCATTCAGGAAGGAATGATTGGTCTTTATAAAGCAATCCGTGACTTCAGGATGGATCGTCTTGCTTCGTTCCGGGCATTTGCGGAATTATGCATCACAAGGCAAATCATTACAGCTATCAAGACGGCAACGAGACAAAAACACATTCCGCTGAATACGTCAGTATCTTTGGACAAGCCTGTGTTCGACGAGGAATCCGATCGCACTTTACTAGATGTCATTTCAGGTTCCGTTCTCGATGATCCTGAAGATCTGATCATCCACAAAGAAGACTTCATCCATATGGAAGGGGAAATCAATAAAGTGCTAAGCGGGCTGGAAAAGCAAGTGCTATCACTCTATTTGGAAGGGCAGTCTTATCAGGAGATATCCGATGAATTGAATCGGCAAGTCAAATCCGTAGATAATGCGCTTCAACGCATCAAACGGAAGCTCGAACGGCATATGCAGCTGGATGTCGTCCATTGAGGCTTGCAAAGGTTGCCAAACAATTTCCATCGTGTTGACATCATGAATATTAGGTGGTACTCTTTAGCAAGACTATGACGATGTAATTAGACTATCGGCAATAGTTGCACGACGGAATTCCAAGGTGAAAAAATGTCTAAAAAACTGATTTTATGCTGTGATCGCTGCGGGTCAAGAAACTATGTTATCCCCGCGGGGAATAAACAGACGACGGTTCGGTTCGCAGTGAAGAAGTTTTGCAATCAATGTAATACACATACAGAACATAAACAAACAATCTAGTTGCAGCAATATACTTAGTATTCGGAGGTCTACGATTGAATGGGTAAGGTAACCGGCTTTTTAAAAGATGTCGTCTCTGAAATGCGGAAGGTCAGCTGGCCGAAGCGAAAAGAATTGACGCGCTATACGATCGTTGTCATTAGCACGGTTGTTTTCATGGCGGTTTATTTTGGTCTTGTCGATTTGGGCATTTCAGAAGTAATGGAATGGTATCTTGCGTTATAATAGGACAGCGTGAATATCCTTGTTGAAAAATATCCCGTCTTGTTACATGAACGGGTTTTTTCATTTCTCTGAAATATATAGAGTAATTGGCTTATATACGGGGAATTAATTAGAAAGACTTTAGTGAGTTAGAAAAAAGGAGGGACGGACACAACAGTCCTACGTTACTATGGAAATGGAGAAAAATTGGTACGTCGTCCACACATATTCAGGTTATGAAAATAAGGTGAAAGCCAACCTGGAAAAACGTGTTGAGACGATGGGAATGCAAGATAAAATATTCCGAGTCGTCATCCCGGAAGAGCAAGAAACGGATTTCAAAGACGGCAAAAAACGGACAGTCATGAAAAAGACATTCCCTGGATATGTCCTCGTGGAGCTGATCATGACAGATGACTCTTGGTATGTCGTCCGTAACACGCCTGGCGTCACAGGCTTCATCGGATCTTCAGGCGGGGGCGCGAAACCGACACCGCTTTTGCCGGAAGAAGTCGATTTCATCCTCAAGCAGATGGGCGTTAAAGAACGGAAAGCTGAAGCTGACTTTGAAGTTGGCGAAGTGATCGAAGTGCTTGAAGGACCATTTGCTCATTTCCAAGGGAAAGTGGAAGAAATCGATCAGGACAAAGGAAAAGTCCGAGTTTCCGTCGATATGTTCGGCAGAGAAACAATTATGGAACTTGACTTTGGACAAGTTGAAAAAATATAAGAGATTACCACTTGCAAGAAGAGCATAATAGTGGTATCATTTCAAAGGTCAGACTGTAAACAGTACAGGCTGGGCGGATTAACCAAATTCTACCGGGTGAAACCGGCAGGCACATATTGAGTGGGAGGGGCAACCCAATTACCACATCACGGACTTAAGGAGGTGTGTCTCGTGGCTAAAAAAGTAACCAAAATCGTAAAATTGCAAATCCCTGCAGGTAAAGCTAACCCAGCTCCACCAGTTGGACCGGCACTAGGTCAAGCAGGTGTCAACATCATGGGATTCTGTAAAGATTTCAACGCACGTACAGCAGATCAAGCAGGCTTAATCATTCCTGTTGAAATAACTGTATTTGAGGACCGTTCATTCACTTTTATTACAAAAACTCCACCAGCAGCAGTATTGCTGAAAGTTGCAGCTAATCTTCAAAAAGGTTCAGGTGAACCTAACAAGAAGAAAGTAGCTACTGTAAAACGTGATAAAGTTCGCGAAATTGCAGAACAAAAGATGCAGGATCTAAACGCAGCATCGGTTGAAGCGGCGATGGCAATGGTTGAAGGTACTGCTCGCAGTATGGGAATCACGATCGAAGACTGATCGCGATAAACCAAACGCGGTTCTTTGTAGTGGGGGTTGCGATTGTTCCTTGGAACACGCAACCCTTATTCGTGGGAGGTTCAATCCGTTAAAACCACAAACGAGGAGGAAATTTTAATGGCTAAAAGAGGTAAAAAGTTCACTGAAGCGGCGAAGCTAGTAGATCGCACGCAAGTGTATGACTTGAAAGAAGCGATTGAGCTTGCAAAGAAAACAAGCACAGTCAACTTCGATGCAACTGTCGAAGTCGCGTTCCGTCTAGGAATCGACACTCGTAAAAACGACCAGCAAATCCGTGGAGCTGTTGTGCTTCCAAACGGAACTGGTAAAACTCAACGCGTTCTCGTTTTCGCTAAAGGCGAAAAATTGAAAGAAGCGGAAGCTGCAGGTGCAGACTTTGCAGGCGATGCAGAGTACATCACTAAAATCCAACAAGGCTGGTTCGATTTCGACGTTATCGTTGCAACTCCGGACATGATGGGCGAAGTTGGTAAAATCGGTCGCGTATTGGGACCAAAAGGCTTAATGCCAAACCCTAAAACAGGTACAGTAACATTTGATGTTGCTAAAGCTGTTGCAGAAATCAAAGCAGGTAAAGTTGAATACCGTGCGGACAAAGCTGGTATTATCCACGCTCCAATCGGAAAAGCTTCTTTCGACAACGAAAAGCTTGAAGAAAACTTCAAAACTGTTTTTGAAACGATCCAAAAAGCTAAACCAGCTGCAGCAAAAGGAACTTACATGAAGTCAGTGAACGTTACGACTACAATGGGTCCTGCGGTCAAAATTGATCCATCGTCTGTAGTTATTAAATAAAAAACATTGACAAGCTTGAAATCTTATAGTAAGATTTCGTTTGTTGTAAACTAAATCATTTGTACCGTAGACAGCAGGGGCTTTTAAAGCTTAATCATCCTGCCGAGGACAAGACGCTCTTTATGTTAAAGATGACGACTTTTCTGCCCTCGTGGTCTACTTTGTGGATTGCGAGGGCTTTTCATATCGGTATGAATGACCCGAATTCTTACAGGAGGTGTCAAGATGAGCAAAGTATTAGAAGCTAAACAAGCGGTAGTTGAAGAGATCTCAGGCAAATTGCAATCAGCAGTTTCCGTTGTCGTAGTTGACTATCGTGGTCTTAACGTGAGCCAAGTTACGGAACTTCGTAAACAGCTTCGTGAAGCAGGCATCGACTTCAAAGTTTACAAAAACTCAATGTCGCGCCGTGCTGCTGAAACAGCTGGACTTGAAGGGTTGAATGAGCATTTGGTAGGTCCGAATGCAATCGCGTTCTCTACTGAAGACGTTGTTGCTCCTGCTAAAATCCTTAACGACTTCGCTAAGAAGAACGACAAGCTTGAAATCAAAGCAGGTGTGATTGAAGGAAATATCGCTTCTGTTGAAGATATTAAAGCATTGGCGGATCTTCCATCCCGCGAAGGACTTCTTTCTATGCTACTCAGCGTTCTACAAGCTCCAATGCGCAACTTCGCGCTTGCAACGAAAGCTGTTGCAGAGCAAAAAGAGGAACAAGGCGCTTAAGTTTACTCAAGCAGCCTGAACGAAAATATGCGGGGTAATCCCCGACAAAACAAAACCTATTTAGGAGGAACATATAATGACTAAAGAACAAATCCTTGACGCGATTAAAGAAATGACAGTTCTTGAATTGAATGACCTTGTAAAAGCTATCGAAGAAGAATTCGGCGTAACTGCTGCAGCTCCAGTTGCAATGATGGGCGGAGCAGGTGCTGGTGAAGCTGCTGCTGAGCAAACTGAATTTGACGTAGTTCTTGCATCTGCAGGAGACCAAAAAATTAAAGTTATCAAAGTCGTTCGCGAACTTACTGGCCTAGGCTTGAAAGAAGCGAAAGAACTAGTTGATAACGCTCCAAAAGCACTTAAAGAAGGCGTTGCTAAAGAAGAAGCTGAAGAAATGAAAGCTAAACTTGAAGAAGTTGGCGCTGGCGTAGAAGTTAAGTAATTTCTCGATAAATGAAGGAAGGCTCGTCGAATTTGGACGGGCTTTTCTTCGTTTTTTTATCTAAATGACGGCTTTTAATCTTATATTTAAAAAGAAAAATAAATGGGTAACCTTTCGGAAGGAAGGAGGATCATTATGTCCGAACATTACTACTCTAAAAATCCGACAGTGAAAAGTGATCCGAAGGAATGGCAAGCGACATTGCGCAACAACCGTCTGCGTTTCAAAACGGATGCGGGTGTATTCAGCAAAGGGGAAGTGGATTTTGGTTCTCGCCTGTTAGCGGAAGCTTTCACATTGCCTACTGTTGCAGGTGATGTGCTAGATGTTGGCTGTGGATATGGACCTATCGGATTATCGATCGCCGCATCTTTTCCGGATCGGAACATTCAAATGGTCGATGTCAACGAAAGAGCAATGGCTCTTGCAAATGAAAATGCTGAACTGAACGGCATTCGAAATGTGTCTGTTTACGCAAGCGATGCATTGTCGGCTGTAGAGGCGGATGGCTTCGCTGCAATATTGACGAACCCGCCGATCCGGGCAGGAAAAGAGACGGTGTTCAAAATCTATGACGGTGCTTTTTCCAAATTGGCTTTCGGTGGAGAACTGTGGGTCGTCATTCAGAAGAAGCAAGGTGCTCCTTCTACGATGGCGCATTTGACGGAGATTTTCGGAAATGTCGAAACCGTGGAAAAGAAAAAAGGATATTTCATACTTAAAGCCAAAAAAACCTTGACCTGAGAGTTTTGTTGTGCTAGTATTGTAAAATGCATAAATAATATAATGCGGTCGTGTGCCCTTTTGCATAAGTTTTGGAAATCTAAGGCATACTGGCAATGGATAAAAGATTGTTAAACCGAAAATGAGCTCTTGCCAGAACTCGTTTTCTTTTTGTTTTTTCGATATCATACACTATTTTTATGATTTCGCAAAGGACTAATATTGTTTTGAGGGGTGAAAGAGTTGACAGGTCATTTAGTTCAGTATGGTCAACACCGTCAGCGCAGAAGTTTCGCGCGGATCAATGAAGTTCTCGAGCTGCCGAATTTGATTGAAATCCAGACGGCATCTTACGAGTGGTTCTTGGAAGAAGGATTGCGGGAAATGTTCCGCGATATTTCTCCGATCCAGGATTTCACAGGTAATCTTTCGTTGGAATTCATTGATTATCAACTTGGTGAACCGAAATACCCTGTTGATGAATCAAAAGAGCGTGACGTTACGTATGCAGCGCCGCTCCGCGTAAAAGTGCGCTTGCATAACAAGGAAACAGAAGAAGTGAAGGAACAGGACGTTTTCATGGGCGACTTCCCGCTTATGACTGAGAACGGAACGTTCATTATTAACGGTGCGGAACGGGTTATCGTATCACAGCTCGTTCGATCCCCGAGCGTCTACTTCAATGATAAGACGGACAAGAATGGGAAGCGCGGCTTTGCGGCGACTGTCATTCCGAACCGCGGTGCATGGCTCGAGTATGAGACTGATGCAAAAGATGTGGTCCATGTCCGGATCGATCGTACCCGTAAATTGCCGATCACAGTTCTTCTACGTGCACTTGGATTCTCGACAGATCAAGAGATCATTGATTTGATCGGTGATAACGAGTACTTGCGCAATACGCTTGAAAAAGATAATACGGAAACGTCGGAAAAGGCATTGCTCGAAATCTATGAGCGTCTACGTCCCGGCGAACCACCGACACTGGATAGCGCGAAGAGCCTGCTATATCCCCGCTTCTTCGACCCAAAAAGATACGATTTGGCGAATGTCGGCCGTTATAAAATGAATAAAAAGCTTCATCTGCAAAACCGTCTCTTCAATCAAACGGTTGCAGAAACACTTGCAGACCCTGAAACAGGTGAAATTTTACTTGAGAAGGATCAACTGATCGATCGTAGAACATTGGACCGTCTCTTGCCGCATCTTGAAAAAGGCGTTGGCATCCAAGAATTGTCGCATATCGGCGGCGTTTTGGAAGACGACATTACAATCCAAACAATCAAAATCTATGCTCCGAAGAGTGAAGAGAAGCAAGTCATCAATGTCATCTCGAATGCGAGCATCGACGAGTCTGTGAAACATGTCACTCCAGCTGATATTGTTGCGTCCATCAGCTATTTCTTCAACTTGCTTCATGGAGTTGGAAATACGGATGATATCGACCATCTCGGAAATCGTCGTCTGCGTTCAGTCGGCGAGTTGCTGCAAAATCAATTCCGTATCGGTCTATCTCGTATGGAACGTGTCGTTAAAGAACGTATGTCCATCAATGACACTCAATCGATCGTGCCTCAACAATTGATTAATATCAGACCGGTTATCGCTTCTATCAAAGAATTCTTTGGCAGTTCGCAGCTATCTCAATTCATGGATCAGACGAATCCGCTTGCCGAATTGACGCATAAGCGACGTCTGTCTGCGCTCGGGCCTGGTGGATTGACTAGGAAACGTGCGGGAATGGAAGTCCGTGACGTCCACTATTCCCACTATGGACGTATGTGTCCGATTGAAACGCCGGAAGGTCCGAACATCGGATTGATCAACTCCCTTTCGACGTTTGCAAGAGTAAATAAATTCGGTTTCATTGAAACGCCTTATCGGAAGGTTGACCCTGAAACTGGACGCGTCACTCACCAAATCGATTACTTAACTGCAGATATCGAGGATAACTATGTCGTTGCACAGGCGAACGCGCCGCTCAACGAAGATGGTTCCTACGTGAACGAGGAAGTCGTCGGTCGTTTCCAAGGGGATAACACAGTATTCAAGCGTGAGCAGATTGACTATATGGACGTATCTCCAAAACAAGTTGTATCTGCGGCGACTGCTTGTATCCCATTCCTTGAAAACGATGACTCCAACCGTGCCCTCATGGGAGCGAACATGCAACGCCAAGCTGTACCTTTGTTGAACCCTGAAGCTCCGTTTGTCGGTACAGGGATGGAACACGTTTCAGCGCGTGACTCCGGTGCTGCAGTAATCGCTAAATACCACGGTATCGTTGAACACGTCGAAGCGAAAGAAATTCGTATTCGTCGCATTGAGACTGTGGATGACAAAGAAGTCAAAGGCGATTTGACGATTTATAAACTTGAGAACTTTATCCGCTCCAACCAAGGGACTTGCTATAACCAACGTCCGATTGTCAGTGTCGGTGACCGTGTGAAACCACGCGATATCCTTGCTGACGGTCCTTCGATGGATCAAGGGGAACTCGCTTTGGGCCGGAACGTCCTCACAGCTTTCATGACGTGGGACGGCTATAACTATGAAGATGCGATCATCATGAGCGAACGTCTCGTGAAGGATGACGTATTCACATCAATTCATATCGAAGAATATGAGTCGGAAGCTCGGGATACGAAACTTGGACCTGAAGAGATTACAAGGGACATCCCGAACGTCGGTGAAGAAGCTCTTCGCAACCTTGACGACCGCGGTATCATCCGGGTCGGTGCAGAAGTTCGCGATGGCGACATCCTCGTCGGAAAAGTGACACCTAAAGGGGTTACTGAACTGACAGCTGAGGAAAGACTCCTTCATGCAATCTTCGGCGAAAAAGCACGTGAAGTGCGCGATACATCTTTACGAGTTCCTCACGGTGCAGGCGGAATCGTCCTTGACGTGAAAGTGTTCAACCGTGAAGACGGTGACGAATTGCCACCGGGTGTCAACCAGCTCGTTCGCGCGTATATCGTACAAAAACGTAAAATCTCCGTCGGGGATAAAATGGCTGGACGTCACGGTAACAAAGGGGTAATCTCCCGTATCTTGCCTGAATCTGATATGCCATACCTTCCAGACGGAACACCGATTGATGTCATGTTGAACCCACTTGGTGTACCGTCTCGTATGAACATCGGACAGGTATTGGAAATGCACTTGGGAATGGCTGCACGGAATCTAGGCGTTCATATGGCTTCGCCGGTATTTGACGGAGCGAATGAAGAAGACGTTTGGACGACGATGGAAGAAGCCGGCATGAATCGTGATGGTAAGACGATCCTTTACGATGGCCGTTCAGGCGAACCGTTTGATAGCCGTGTATCCGTTGGTGTCATGTACTTGATAAAACTCGCGCATATGGTCGACGACAAGCTACACGCTCGGTCGACTGGACCATACTCGCTCGTTACGCAGCAGCCGCTCGGAGGGAAAGCCCAATTCGGCGGACAACGTTTCGGGGAGATGGAAGTTTGGGCGCTCGAGGCTTATGGTGCAGCTTATACATTGCAAGAAATCCTTACTGTCAAGTCGGATGATGTTGTCGGCCGTGTGAAAACATATGAAGCAATCGTCAAAGGTCAAAGCGTTCCTCAACCAGGTGTGCCTGAATCGTTCAAAGTATTGATCAAAGAACTTCAGAGCCTTGGTTTAGACGTTAAGATGCTGACGGAAGAATTCGAGGAAATCGAAATGCGTGATCTCGATGACGACGATGATATGCAACCGACAGATGCATTGAATCTGATGGCTGAAGAGGTCTGATAAAGTAATAATTTATACAATTGGATAGGGGAGCTGTTATACGCTCCTCTATTTTTAAACGATAATGATGAGAGTCCATCGCGGAGATAAGATAAGAGGGAGGTAGGCTCCTTGATAGATGTAAATAATTTTGAGTATATGAAAATCGGCCTTGCTTCACCGGATAAGATTCGTTCTTGGTCTTACGGTGAAGTGAAAAAACCCGAAACGATCAACTATCGTACATTGAAGCCCGAGAAAGACGGTCTGTTCTGTGAACGGATCTTCGGACCTACAAAAGACTGGGAATGTCATTGTGGTAAATATAAGCGCGTCCGTTACAAAGGTGTCGTCTGTGATCGATGCGGTGTTGAAGTAACTAGGCAAAAAGTTCGCCGTGAACGTATGGGGCATATCGAGCTAGCAGCGCCGGTCACTCACATTTGGTATTTCAAAGGCATCCCAAGCAGAATGGGCCTTATTCTCGACATGACGCCACGCGCGTTGGAAGAAATCATTTATTTCGCGTCTTATGTAGTTATCGATCCTGCGGACACACCGCTAGAACGGAAACAATTGCTCTCTGAAAAGGAATTCAGATTGTACCGTGAAAAGTACGGCTCAAAATTCCAAGCGCTTATGGGTGCTGAAGCAATTGAACAGCTACTAATGGCAATCGATTTGGATAAAGAAACGGAAATGTTGAAAGAAGAGTTGAAGACAGTGCAAGGTCAACGTCGTACTCGTGCGATCAGACGCTTGGAAGTTGTCGAGTCTTTCCGTAACTCCGGAAATCGTCCAGAATGGATGGTTCTTGAAGTGTTGCCGGTCATTCCTCCAGAATTGCGCCCAATGGTACAGTTGGACGGCGGCCGTTTTGCGACATCCGACTTGAACGATCTTTACCGAAGAGTCATTAACCGTAACAATCGGTTGAAGCGACTTCTTGACCTTGGTGCACCTGGCATCATCGTTCAGAATGAAAAGCGTATGTTGCAGGAAGCCGTCGACGCGCTCGTAGATAACGGTCGACGCGGACGACCGGTTACAGGACCAGGGAATCGTCCGTTGAAATCCCTCTCCCATATGTTGAAAGGGAAGCAAGGTCGCTTCCGTCAAAACCTATTGGGTAAACGGGTCGATTATTCCGGCCGTTCGGTAATCGTTGTTGGGCCAAACTTGAAAATGTATCAATGCGGCCTCCCGAAAGAGATGGCTATTGAATTGTTCAAGCCTTTCGTTATGAAAGAATTGGTCGAACGCGGACTTGCGCATAATATTAAGAGCGCGAAACGTAAAATTGAACGTTTGCATTCCGAAGTGTGGGACGTCCTCGAAGACGTCATTAGAGAGCATCCGGTTTTACTAAACCGAGCTCCTACTCTTCATAGACTTGGTATCCAGGCATTCGAGCCGATGTTGGTGGAAGGCCGTGCCATCCAGCTGCATCCACTCGTATGTACAGCATATAACGCCGACTTTGACGGAGACCAAATGGCTGTACACGTTCCACTTTCGGCAGAGGCTCAAGCTGAGGCGCGTCTACTTATGCTTGCCGCGCAAAACATCTTGAACCCGAAAGATGGAAAACCGGTTGTTACTCCATCTCAAGATATGGTGTTGGGTAACTACTACCTTACGTTGGAAAGAGCAGGTTCCATCGGCGAGGGAGCAATCTTCAGCAATATGAACGAGGCACTGATTGCATATCAAACAGGCCATGTCCATCTGCATACGAGAATCGCTATCCAAGCTGGTACGCTGAACAATCCAACATTCACAGAAGAACAGAACAGCAAGCTTTTATTAACAACAGTCGGGAAACTTATCTTTAATGAAATCCTTCCCGAAACATTCCCGTACATCAATGAGCCGACGAATCATAACTTGCAAATTGAAACGCCGGATAAATACTTCATCGAAGGTACGGTAGATGTTAGAGAGCATATTAAAAATGCGGAGATTGTTCTTCCATTCCGTAAAAAAATCCTCGGCAATATCATCGCGGAAATCTTCAAGAAGTTCCATATTACGGAAACTTCAAGAATGTTGGACCGCATGAAAAACCTAGGTTTCAAATATTCAACTCGTGCAGGCATCACAGTCGGTATCTCGGATATCGTCGTATTGCCGAACAAAGATGAAATTTTGCAAGAAGCTCAAGATAAAGTGGATAAAGTGACGCAGCAATTCCGCCGTGGTTTGATTACGGAAGAAGAGCGTTATGACCGTGTCATTTCCTACTGGAGCAATGCGAAGGACATCATTCAGGATAAACTGATGGACTCACTTGAAAATACAAACCCTATTTACATGATGAGTGACTCAGGTGCCCGTGGTAACGCGTCCAACTTCACGCAGCTCGCAGGAATGCGGGGCTTGATGGCCAACCCGGCTGGTCGAATCATCGAGTTGCCGATCAAATCTTCCTTCCGTGAAGGTTTAACCGTACTCGAGTACTTCATTTCCACGCATGGTGCTCGTAAAGGTCTCGCGGATACAGCATTGAAAACTGCCGACTCCGGTTACTTGACACGCCGTCTTGTAGACGTTGCACAAGATGTCATCGTACGTGAAGATGATTGCGGAACAGACAGAGGTCTACTTATCTCTGCTCTTACCGAAGGGACTGAAGTCATAGAAACGTTGGAAGAGCGAATCGAAGGCCGTCATACGAAGAAGACGATCCGTCATCCGGAAACGGGTGAAGTGATTGTTCCGAAAGATGGTCTTGTCACTGCTGATCTTGCAAATGCAATCGTAAATGCTGGCATTGAATCGGTTACGATCCGCTCTGCGTTCACTTGTAATACAAAACATGGTATTTGTAAGAAATGTTACGGCATCAACCTTGCGACAGGCGAAGCGGTCGAAGTCGGCGAAGCAGTCGGTATCATTGCTGCGCAATCGATCGGTGAGCCTGGTACACAGCTTACGATGCGTACATTCCATACAGGTGGGGTTGCCGGGGATGACATCACGTCCGGTCTCCCACGTATCCAAGAGATTTTTGAAGCCCGTAATCCGAAAGGGCAAGCGGTCATTTCTGAAATCAAAGGTGAGATCACTGAGATTGATGAAATCCGGGAAGGACAGAAGGAAATTACGATTCAAGGGGAAGTCGAGACGCGCAAGTATCTCGCGCCATATAATGCCCGCTTGAAAGTGCAAATTGGCGATTCTATCGATCGTGGAGATAGCATTACTGAAGGTTCCATCGACCCGAAAGAATTAATCATCGTTAAAGACGTAGCCACTGTACAAGAATACCTTCTTAAAGAAGTTCAAAAAGTATACCGTATGCAAGGTGTTGAAATCGGGGATAAGCACGTTGAAGTAATGGTTCGCCAAATGCTTCGCAAAGTGCGTGTCATCGAGGCTGGCGACACGGATCTTCTTCCAGGCTCGCTGCTCGATATCCACCAATTCTCCGAAGCGAATGCTGAAGTGTTGAAGAGCGGAAGAGTACCAGCTACATCACGTCCAGTCATTCTCGGTATTACAAAAGCATCGCTTGAGACGGAATCCTTCCTATCAGCAGCCTCTTTCCAAGAAACGACTCGCGTCTTGACAGATGCAGCGATCAAAGGCAAAACGGATGAGTTGCTAGGATTGAAGGAGAATGTCATCATCGGTAAACTAGTTCCGGCTGGAACAGGCATGCAACGCTATCGTCAAATTCAAATGGAACAAGATGAAGAGGCGACAGCAGCAGTTGTAGAATAAACAATAATTGAAATGGGGAGAGAAAAATCCTCTCCCCATTTTTTATTTATTGTTGACATGTTTCTTTCCAGATGATAATATACAAAAGGTTGATAGTTGAATGTCTGTACTTTGGAGGATGTACGAATGTCTTATGAAAAAGTCGAGCAGGCAAAGAAGACAATCATCGGTACAAAGCAAACAGTGAAAGCGATAAAGTCTGGCGTGGTGAGAGAAGTCGTCATTGCGAGAGATGCCGAAGAAAAGCTGATTGATCCCATAGTCGGAGAAGCAGCGCGTCACGGCATTCAAGTAAGTTATGTCGATTCGAGGGAAAAACTCGGTCAGGCATGCGGCATTCAAGTCGGTGCGTCCGTCGTCGCCATTACTGTATGATGGTTTTTGTGTGAATAAACACAAAGACTTTGTTTTTACCCCAAAAATGAACCACCTGGATGTGTGGTCTTACAAAAAGCACAGTGAAAGGAGGAAATCCGATGCCTACAATTAATCAATTGGTCCGTAAACCTCGTCAATCGAAATCGGACACTTCCAAGGCACCAGCACTCGGAAAAAGCTATAACAGCTTCAAAAAGTCGATGACAAATGTCAACTCGCCACAAAAAAGAGGTGTTTGTACTCGTGTGGGTACAATGACTCCGAAGAAACCGAACTCGGCTCTTCGTAAATATGCGCGTGTTCGTTTGACAAACACTCTAGAAGTGAACGCATATATCCCTGGTGAAGGCCACAACCTTCAAGAGCACAGCGTTGTTCTTATCCGCGGAGGACGTGTAAAAGACTTACCGGGTGTTCGTTACCACATCGTACGTGGAGCGCTTGATACTGCTGGTGTTACTGGCCGTATGCAAAGCCGTTCACAATACGGTGCGAAAAAACCTAAAGAAAAGAAAAACTAATAACGAAATGATTATTTCGAAAGGAGGAAAACAATATGCCTCGTAAAGGTCCTGTTGCAAAACGCGACGTATTACCGGATCCGATTTACAATTCCAAGCTTGTCACTCGTCTTATCAACAAAATGATGGTAGACGGTAAAAAAGGTACATCACAAAAAATCCTCTATGGTGCGTTTGAACTTGTTAAAGAACGTTCTGGTAAAGATCCTATTGAAGTATTTGAAGCAGCATTGAACAATGTTATGCCTGTACTTGAAGTACGTGCTCGCCGTGTCGGTGGTGCGAACTACCAAGTTCCAGTCGAAGTTCGTCCTGAACGTCGTACAACTCTCGGATTGCGTTACCTTGTGAACTACTCCCGCACACGTGGTGAGAAAACAATGGAAGAGCGTCTTGCGAATGAAATCCTTGATGCTTCCAACAACACAGGTGCATCTGTGAAACGCCGTGAAGAAATGCACAAGATGGCAGAAGCGAACAAAGCATTCGCTCACTATCGTTGGTAAGATCGGACGTTTTACCTTTATTCAGCAGAAACTGCCACCGCTATATATAGCGTTATCCATGCAATTTTGTATACTGCTAAGCGGATGTTATAATGCTGAACAAAGATAAAAGCCTCCGGCGGATGTCACGGATTTTTTAGGCGAGTTTTCGAACTCGCTCGAAAAAATCCCGACGCAATCACGCCGAGGCGTGATTGATTGACACCTTAATCCGAAACGGAAGGAGTTATACAAAATGGCTAGAGAGTTCTCCTTAGAGAATACTCGTAACATTGGTATCATGGCTCACATCGACGCCGGAAAGACGACGACGACCGAGCGGATCCTTTTTTACACAGGTAAGATCCATAAGATTGGAGAAACACACGAAGGGGCTTCCCAAATGGACTGGATGGAGCAGGAGCAAGAGCGTGGAATCACGATCACTTCCGCTGCAACAACAGCTTCTTGGAAAGGCCACCGTGTAAACATCATCGATACTCCAGGACACGTAGACTTCACAGTTGAAGTTGAACGTTCACTTCGCGTATTAGATGGTGCTGTTACAGTTCTTGACGCTCAATCGGGTGTTGAACCACAAACAGAAACAGTTTGGCGCCAAGCGACAAACTATAAAGTTCCACGTCTTGTTTTCGTAAACAAGATGGATAAAACAGGTGCAGACTTCCTTTACTCTGTAGGCACTCTTCATGACCGTCTACAAGCGAATGCTCACCCGATTCAACTTCCGATCGGTTCCGAAGATTCATTCAGCGGAATCATCGACCTCGTTGAAATGAAAGCAACTATGTACGGTAATGACCTCGGAACGGACACAACAATTGAAGAAATTCCGGAAGAATACCGTGCGCAAGCTGAAGAGTACCGTGAGAAATTGGTCGAAGCGATCGTAGACTTCGATGAAGATCTAATGGAAAAATACCTCGGCGGCGAAGAGCTTACAGTAGATGAGATTAAAACTGCAATCCGTAAAGCGACACTTGCGGTAGAATTCTACCCTGTTGTTTGCGGTACTGCGTTCAAAAACAAAGGTGTTCAATTAGTCCTCGACGCAGTTGTTGACTACTTGCCATCTCCGATCGATATCCCACCAATGATGGGTATCAATCCGGATACAGAAGAAGAAGAAGAGCGTCATTCCAGCGACGAAGAGCCATTCTCTGCTCTAGCGTTCAAAGTTATGACAGACCCTTATGTTGGTAAGCTTACATTCTTCCGTGTTTATTCCGGAGTTCTTCAATCGGGTTCATATGTACAGAACTCGACAAAAGGCAAGCGTGAGCGTGTAGGACGTATCCTACAAATGCACGCAAACTCCCGTGAAGAAATCGCTGAAGTTCATGCTGGTGAAATCGCAGCAGCAGTTGGTTTGAAAGACACTGGAACAGGTGACACGCTTTGTGACGACAAAGCACCAATCATCCTTGAGTCCATGGAATTCCCAGAACCGGTTATCTCTGTTGCAATTGAACCGAAGACAAAAGGCGACCAGGACAAGATGGGTACAGCTCTTGCGAAACTTCAAGAAGAAGACCCGACTTTCCGTGCACATACTGACCAAGAAACAGGAGAAGTTATCATCGCAGGTATGGGTGAGCTTCACCTCGACATTATCGTTGACCGCTTGAGACGTGAGTTTAAAGTAGAAGCGAATGTCGGAGCGCCACAAGTATCTTATCGTGAAACATTCCGTAGCGCTGCGGAAGTTGAAGGTAAGTTCGTACGCCAATCTGGTGGTCGTGGTCAATACGGTCACGTTTGGATCGAATTCTCTCCAAACGAAGAAGGAAAAGGTTTCGAATTCCAAAACGCTATCGTCGGTGGTGTCGTTCCTCGTGAATACATTCCATCCGTTGAAGCAGGTCTTCGCGATTCCTTAAACAATGGTGTTCTTGCTGGTTATCCGTTGATCGACGTAAAAGCTCGTCTATTCGATGGTTCTTACCATGACGTCGACTCCAATGAGATGGCGTTCAAGATCGCTGCTTCCATGGCACTTAAAAATGCTGCTGCAAAATGTAACCCAGCACTTCTTGAGCCGATGATGAAAGTTGAAGTCATCATTCCTGAAGAATACCTAGGCGATATCATGGGTGATATTACAT
This sequence comes from Sporosarcina sp. SAFN-015, assembly GCF_051966875.1. Lineage (GTDB taxonomy): Bacteria > Bacillota > Bacilli > Bacillales_A > Planococcaceae > Sporosarcina. Next base: position 306,926 of record NZ_JBQCKP010000002.1, read on the forward strand.
CACGTCGTGGTCGCGTTGAAGGTATGGACGCTCGCGGTAACGCACAAGTTGTTCGTGCAATGGTTCCACTTGCAGAAATGTTCGGTTATGCAACTTCACTTCGTTCGAACACACAAGGTCGTGGAGTATTCTCTATGACATTCGATCACTATGAAGATGTTCCGAAATCAATTGCAGAAGAAGTTATCAAGAAAAATAAAGGTGAATAATTAAACTTCATCCTTGTTTCCATCATTGATTACTTGTAAGATATGGATAGTTGGAGGGAACAATTTCTCCAGCATCCATGCTTATAAAAAATAAAACATTCATATTTTTAAGGAGGAATTCCACAATGGGTAAAGAGAAATTCGATCGCTCCAAGGAGCATGCTAACGTTGGTACAATCGGTCACGTTGACCATGGTAAAACAACTTTGACTGCTGCAATCGCAACAGTTCTTTCAAAAAGAATGGGTGGAGAAGCGAAATCTTACGCTGACGTAGATAACGCACCAGAAGAAAAAGAGCGTGGTATCACGATCAATACTTCACACATCGAGTATGAAACTGACAAGCGTCACTACGCGCACGTTGACTGCCCAGGTCACGCTGACTACGTTAAAAACATGATCACTGGTGCAGCACAAATGGACGGCGGAATCCTAGTTGTATCTGCAGCTGACGGCCCAATGCCACAAACTCGTGAGCACATCCTTCTTTCTCGTCAAGTAGGTGTTCCTTACCTAGTTGTATTCATGAACAAATGTGACATGGTTGACGACGAAGAGCTTCTTGAGCTTGTTGAAATGGAAATCCGTGACCTTCTTTCTGAGTATGAGTTCCCTGGCGACGACATTCCTGTCATCAAAGGTTCTGCTCTTAAAGCACTTGAAGGTGAAGCAGAATGGGAAGAAAAAATCGTTGAGCTTATGAACGCTGTTGACGAATACATCCCAACACCACCACGTGACACTGACAAACCATTCATGATGCCAGTTGAGGACGTATTCTCAATCACAGGCCGTGGTACAGTTGCTACTGGACGTGTTGAGCGCGGACAAGTTAAAGTCGGTGACGTTGTTGACATCATCGGTTTGACTGAAGAACCAAAATCAACTACTGTAACAGGTGTTGAAATGTTCCGTAAGCTTCTTGACTATGCAGAAGCTGGAGACAACATCGGTGCACTTCTTCGTGGGGTAGCTCGTGAAGACATCGAACGTGGTCAAGTACTTGCAAAACCAGGTACAATCACACCACACACAAGATTCAAATCAGAAGTTTATGTTCTTTCAAAAGAAGAAGGTGGACGTCACACTCCATTCTTCTCTAACTACCGCCCACAGTTCTACTTCCGTACAACTGACGTAACTGGAATCATCTCTCTTCCAGAAGGCGTAGAAATGGTTATGCCTGGCGACAACGTTGAAATGACAGTTGAACTTATCGCTCCAATCGCGATTGAAGAAGGTACTAAATTCTCAATCCGTGAAGGTGGACGTACAGTAGGCGCTGGCGTTGTAGCTACAATCGAAAAGTAATAAACTTTTAAATCCCGCACTCGTGCGGGATTTTTTAATTGGATAGCCATTTTGCTAGTGTCAATGACATTTGGCACAATACGATGTTGTGACGATCGTGGATTGTGGCCGCGTTCAAAACAGACCTCCGAGCGCTCAAAGCCGGCCGTTCCGCGCTCAAGAAGTCGTTATCGCGCTCAAGAAATCGCTCCCGCGCTCAAAGAAACGACTGCTGCGCTCAAAGCCGGCCGTTCTGCGCTCAAGAAGTCGTTATCGCGCTCAAGAGATCGCTCCGAGCGCTCAGAACAAGCAAACTTTAAAATGGTATCCTTTATTAATAATTAATTTTCATAACATTTTAGATATCCAAGGAGTCATTTAGACTCCACAAGCCACGCAATCACAAAAAGCTGCACACTTCGCGAAAAACCTCACTATTTTTCATGTAAAATCCTACAAAACAGTTGAATTATAAGCAACATCCTATTATAATTAAAAAGCTGAGAAAAGAATTTCGCGAAAAGGGTTGCGAGATTCTTTTTCCTTGTGTATAATGTTGAATGTTGGTCTTTGACTGCGATGAAGCGGGAGGTTGCCGACACACCCGGCCGCTTTGCCATGGCACGTGTGTGGGAAATTTCCGTGGAGAATGTCTAGAAAATAGGCGAGAAGGAGGGAAAGTAATGGCAAAACAGAAGATTCGTATCCGTTTAAAAGCATATGATCACAGAATTCTTGATCAGTCAGCTGAAAAAATCGTAGAAACAGCAAAACGTTCAGGTGCAAGCGTATCAGGTCCGATACCACTTCCAACTGAAAGATCTGTTTATACAATTCTTCGTGCGGTACATAAGTACAAAGATTCGCGCGAGCAGTTCGAAATGCGTACGCATAAACGTCTTATCGATATCGTCAACCCGACACCACAAACTGTCGATGCATTGATGAAACTCGATTTACCATCTGGCGTTGACATTGAAATCAAACTTTAATCGATAAAATAAAACTAATTAATTCAGGAGGTGTGACAAATGACCAAAGGAATCTTAGGGAGAAAAGTCGGCATGACGCAAATTTTTGCTGAAAACGGCGATCTCATTCCAGTGACTGTGATTGAAGCTGCTCCAAACGTTGTTCTTCAAAAGAAGACAAACGAAACGGACGGCTACGAAGCAATCCAGCTTGGATTCGACGACAAACGTGAGAAGCTTGCAAACAAACCTGAAAAAGGACACGTTGCAAAAGCTGAAACGGCACCTAAGCGCTTCATTCGCGAATTCCGCGGAGTAGACGTAGCTGGGTATGAAGTTGGTCAGGAAGTCAAAGTCGATACATTCGCAGAAGGCGATATCGTCGATATTACAGGAGTATCAAAAGGTAAAGGGTTCCAAGGTGTTATCAAACGCCACGGATTCTCACGCGGACCAATGAGTCACGGTTCTCGTTTCCACCGTGCACCAGGTTCACTAGGTGCGGTTGACGGACAACGTGTATTCAAAGGTAAAAAATTGCCAGGACGTACTGGTGGAGACACTGTTACGATCCAAAACCTTGAAATCGTACGAGTTGACGCTGAGCGTAACTTGTTGCTAGTAAAAGGTAACGTTCCAGGAGCACGCAAATCACTTATCACAGTGAAAAGCGCAATCAAAGGGAACTAATTCTTAAAGGAAGGAGGAAACAAAAATGCCTAAAGTATCCGTACTAAGTCAGACAGGTTCTTCAGTTGGCGATATCGAATTGAACGAAGCGATCTTCGGAATCGAACCAAATGAAGCTGTCCTATTCGAAGCATTGGTTCAACAACGCGCATCTTTGCGTCAAGGTAACCATAAAGTAAAAACTCGTGCAGAAGTTGCTGGCGGTGGTCGTAAACCATGGCGCCAAAAAGGAACTGGACGTGCTCGTCAAGGGTCGATCCGTTCACCACAATGGCGTGGAGGCGGTATCGTATTCGGTCCGACTCAAAGAAGCTACAGCTACAAGCTTCCTAAAAAAGTTCGTCGTTTAGCTCTTCTTTCAGCGCTTTCAACAAAAGTGCGCGATGAAGAAATCATCGTATTGGACGCTCTAACATTCGAAGCTCCAAAAACAAAAGAATTCACGAAGGTCCTTACAGATCTTTCAATCGATAAAAAAGCATTGTTCGTAACAGCTGACCTTGATGAAGCAGTGGCATTGTCCGCTCGTAACATCCCTGGAATCAGCGTCGTTACAGCAAACGGCATCAACGTTCTCGACATCGTCGCTCATGACAAACTCGTCGTTACAAAAGATGCAGTTCAAAAAATTGAGGAGGTGCTTGGTTAATGGAAGCACGTGATGTACTAAAACGTCCGGTCATTACCGAGCGTTCTTCAGAACAAATGGAACTCAAAAAATACACTTTCGAAGTTGATACTCGCGCTAACAAAACACATGTGAAGCAAGCTATCGAAGAAATCTTCGGAGTGAAAGTTGAAAAAGTCAACGTACAGAACTACAAAGGTAAGTTCAAACGTATGGGCAAACATGCTGGTTACACAAACAAACGCCGCAAAGCGATCGTAACTTTGACTGCTGATTCAAAAGACATCGAACTTTTCGAAATGTAATTAACTCGTAAATAAACGAAGGAGGGAACACCAATGGCGATTAAGAAATACAAACCTACCTCCAACGGACGTCGTAATATGACTACTTCAGACTTCTCTGCTATTACAACAGATAAGCCGGAAAAATCATTGCTTGAACCACTTAAGCGTAAAGGCGGACGTAACAACCAAGGTAGGATGACTGTTCGTCACCAAGGTGGAGGCCATAAGCGCCAATACCGTGTCATCGACTTCCAACGTCGGAAAGATGGCATTCCAGGACGCGTTGCTACGATCGAATACGATCCAAACCGTTCTGCAAATATCGCCCTAATCAACTATGCTGATGGGGAGAAACGTTACATCCTTGCACCAAAAGGATTGGAAGTGGGCATGACTGTTATGTCAGGACCTGAAGCGGACATCCGCGTAGGGAACTCTCTTCCACTTGAAAACATTCCAATGGGTTCTACAATCCATAACATCGAATTGAAACCTGGTAAAGGTGGACAATTGGTGCGTTCTGCTGGTACATCCGCGCAATTGCTTGGACGTGAAGGCAAATACGTAATCATCCGTCTACAATCAGGAGAAGTTCGTATGATCCTATCAACTTGCCGCGCAACAATCGGTCAAGTAGGTAACGAACAACACGAATTGATTAACATCGGTAAAGCAGGTCGTTCACGCTGGATGGGCAAACGTCCAACTGTACGTGGATCTGTCATGAACCCTAACGATCACCCACACGGTGGTGGTGAAGGACGTACTCCAATCGGCCGTCCGAGCCCAGTTACACCTTGGGGTAAACCAGCTCTTGGTTACAAAACTCGTAAGAAAAACAACAAATCCGACAAACTTATCGTTCGTCGCCGTAAAAAATAATGTGATGACACTGCGGTTCGGTGAGTGGACCGTAGTACAATCATCACGGAGGGAGGTTTTTCCATGGGCCGCAGCTTGAAAAAAGGACCTTTTGCAGATGATCATCTAATGAAAAAGGTCGACGCTCAAAAAGATGCACAAAAGAAACAGGTCATTAAAACTTGGTCTCGCCGTTCCACAATCTTCCCATCCTTCATCGGATTGACGATTGCTGTATACGACGGACGTAAGCACGTACCTGTCTATGTGACTGAAGATATGGTTGGTCACAAACTCGGTGAATTCGTACCTACGCGCACATACAAAGGTCATGGCGCTGACGATAAGAAAACTAGACGTTAATTGAGAGGAGGTTAATCTGATGCAACAAGCAAAAGCTACTGCCCGCACAGTCCGTATTGCTCCTCGCAAAGTCCGTTTGGTCGTTGATCTTATCCGGGGCAAGAAAATCGGTGAAGCTGTCGCGATTCTACGCCTGACGCCGAAAGCGGCATCTCCGGTTGTAGAAAAAGTATTGAAATCAGCAATCGCAAATGCTGAACACAACTATGAAATGGATGTTGAGAACATGATCGTCAGCGAAGTATTCGTTGATGAAGGTCCAACAATGAAACGTTTCCGTCCACGTGCACAAGGTCGTGCAAGTGCGATCAACAAACGTACTAGCCACATTACAGTAGTGGTATCCGAAAAGAAGGAGGGGTAATTCGTGGGTCAAAAAGTACATCCTAATGGTTTGCGGGTTGGCATCATTCGTGATTGGGATTCGAAATGGTATGCAGAAAAAGACTATGCGAACCTTCTACACGAAGACTTGAAAATCCGTGAGTACATCGAAAAACGCCTAGTTGACGCTGCAGTTTCCAAAGTGGAAATCGAGCGTGCTGCAAAGCGTGTCAATATTACAATCCACACTGCGAAGCCGGGCATGGTGATCGGTAAAGGCGGTTCTGAAGTTGAAGCACTTCGTAAATCGTTGAACGATATCACTGGCAAGCGTGTACACATCAACATCGTAGAAATCAAACGTGCTGACCTTGACGCGAAATTGGTTGCAGAATCAATCGCACGTCAATTGGAAAGCCGTGTATCATTCCGTCGTGCTCAAAAACAAGCAATTCAACGTACGATCCGTTCTGGTGCAAAAGGAATCAAAACACAAGTATCCGGACGTCTTGGCGGTGCTGACATCGCTCGTGCGGAACACTACAGTGAAGGTACTGTTCCTCTTCATACATTACGTGCAGACATTGATTATGCACACGCAGAAGCTGACACTACATATGGTAAGCTTGGCGTAAAAGTATGGATTTACCGGGGAGAAGTCCTTCCAGTGAAGAAGAACTCTGAGGAAGGAGGCAACTAATTATGTTAATGCCTAAACGCGTTAAATATCGTCGTGTGTTCCGTGGTAAAATGCGCGGAGCTACAAAAGGCGGAGCATCTGTTCAATTCGGTCAGTTTGGCCTACAAGCGACTGAGTCAGGTTGGATCACTAACCGTCAAATCGAATCTGCTCGTATCGCAATGACACGTTACATGAAACGTGGCGGTAAAGTATGGATCAACATCTTCCCACATAAGCCATATACGAAAAAGCCTCTTGAAGTCCGGATGGGTTCCGGTAAAGGTGCTGTAGAAGGCTGGGTAGCAGTAGTAAAACCAGGTCGTGTAATGTTTGAAATCGCAGGTGTGTCTGAAGAGGTTGCCCGTGAAGCACTTCGTCTCGCATCTCACAAACTGCCCGTGAAGAGCAAGTTTGTAAAACGTGAAGAAATTGGTGGTGAATCTAATGAAAGCTAAAGAAATCCGTGACTTAACAACTGCAGAAATCGAGCAAAAAGTGAAATCACTGAAAGAAGAGCTTTTCAACCTTCGCTTCCAATTAGCGACAGGACAATTAGAAAACACTGCACGCATCCGTGAAGTTCGCAAATCGATTGCGCGCATGAAAACTGTAATACGTCAAAGAGAGATCAGTGCAAATAACTGATGAAGGAGGTTGCAGCCATGACTGAGCGTAACCAGCGCAAGGTATATACAGGCCGTGTAGTATCCGACAAAATGGATAAAACGGTTACCGTAATGGTAGAGACACACAAAAAGCACTCTTTATACGGCAAACGTGTAAAGTATTCGAAGAAATTCAAGGCCCATGATGAATTGAATGAAGCGAAAATCGGCGATGTAGTTCGCATTATGGAAACACGTCCACTTTCAGCTACAAAGCGTTTCCGCCTCATCGAAGTAGTCGAAAAAGCGGTCATCATCTAATAACGTTCGGAAAGTAAATTCCGAGAGGAGGTAGCCTCAATGATTCAACAAGAGAGCCGTATGAAAGTTGCCGATAACTCAGGAGCACGTGAAGTTCTAACAATTAAAGTGCTTGGCGGAACAGGCCGTAAAACTGCAAATATCGGTGACATCGTTGTTGTAACAGTGAAAAAAGCAACACCAGGTGGCGTTGTCAAGAAAGGCGACGTTGTCAAAGCAGTTATCGTTCGTACAAAGAGCGGAGTGCGTCGTAAAGATGGCTCCTACATTACGTTCGACGAAAACGCATGTGTTATCATCCGTGATGACAAGAGCCCACGTGGAACACGTATTTTCGGACCAGTTGCACGCGAATTGCGCGACAGCAACTTCATGAAGATCATTTCCCTAGCTCCAGAAGTTCTTTAATCACATGACAGTGCCAATCAAGGAGGTGCGATGAAATGCACGTTAAAAAAGGCGATAAAGTTATGGTCATCACCGGAAAAGATAAAGGTAAGACCGGAGTAATCTTAGCTGCTTTCCCTAAAAAGGATCGCGTACTTGTGGAAGGCGTCAACATTGTAAAAAAACATACGAAGCCTAACCAAGCGAATCCTCAAGGCGGAATCGTCAGCCAAGAGGCAGCTATCCATGTATCCAACGTCATGCCAATCGATCCTAAAACAGGTGAGCCTACTCGCGTAGGATATAAATTCGAAGATGGCAAAAAGATTCGTATTGCTAAAAAATCCGGTGAAGCGCTGGATAAATGAGTAATGGATGAAAGGAGGTCCAACTGATGAGCCGTTTAAAAGAAAAGTTTTCGAAAGAAATCACACCTGCTCTCATGAGCAAGTTTGAATATACTTCAGTAATGCAAGTACCAAAAGTAGAGAAAATCGTCATCAACATGGGTGTTGGTGATGCTGTTCAAAACTCTAAAGCGCTAGATGCAGCGGTAGAAGATCTAACTATTATTTCAGGTCAAAAGCCGGTTGTAACAAAAGCGAAAAAGTCAATCGCCGGATTCCGTCTTCGTGAAGGAATGCCGATCGGTGCGAAGGTAACACTACGCGGCGAGCGCATGTATGAATTCCTGGACAAGCTGATCTCAGTTTCACTTCCACGTGTTCGTGACTTCCGAGGTGTTTCGAAGAAAGCATTCGATGGTCGCGGTAACTACACACTTGGTGTGAAAGAACAGCTAATTTTCCCTGAAATTGACTACGATAAAGTATCTAAAGTACGAGGAATGGATATCGTCATCGTTACGACTGCTAACTCCGATGAAGAAGCACGCGAGTTGCTAACGCAGTTCGGCATGCCGTTCCAAAAGTAAACTAAAGGGAGGCGAAAACGTGGCTAAGAAATCAATGATCGTTAAACAGAAACGTACTCCAAAGTTCAAAGTTCAAGAATATACACGTTGCGAGCGCTGTGGTCGTCCGCACTCCGTATATCGTAAATTTAAACTTTGCCGTATTTGTTTCCGAGAACTCGCATATAAGGGACAAATTCCTGGCGTTAAAAAAGCTAGTTGGTAATCCCCTAACTTGGGAAGGAGGTTAATGGAATGACAATGAGTGATCCTATCGCAGATATGCTTACACGCATCCGTAACGCGAACATGGTTCGTCACGAGAAGCTTGAGGTACCTGCTTCAAACATGAAAAGAGAAATCGCTGAAATCTTGAAACGCGAAGGTTTCGTACGCGATGTTGAATATGTGGAAGATAGCAAACAAGGCATTATCCGCATTTTCCTTAAATATGGTCAAAACAACGAGCGTGTTATCACTGGTCTTAAACGTATCTCAAAACCTGGTCTTCGTGTTTATGCAAAAACAAATGAAGTTCCTAAAGTTTTGAATGGCCTTGGTATCGCCCTTGTATCCACGTCAAACGGTCTCCTTACTGATAAGGAAGCTCGTGCAAAACAAGTAGGCGGAGAAGTCGTCGCTTACGTTTGGTAATCTGTAACAATTGAATGGAGGTGCAATGGAATGTCCCGAATTGGTAAACGCCCGATCGAGGTTCCTGAAAACGTGACAGTTACTATCGCTGATAATAACGTTGTTACTGTTAAAGGCCCGAAAGGCGAACTTACAAATACATTTAATGCTGATATTAAAATCGAGCAAGAAGGCAACATCATCACTTTGACTCGCCCGTCTGACTCGAAAGAACACCGTTCCATCCACGGAACAACTCGTTCCCTTCTTGATAACATGGTAACTGGTGTGTCAAAAGGTTTCGAACGTACTCTTGAACTTGTTGGGGTTGGGTATCGTGCTCAGCTTCAAGGCAATAAACTCGTATTGAACGTAGGGTACTCTCACCCGGTTGAATTCACACCGGAAGATGGAGTTGAAGTTGAAGTTCCTGCAAATACGAAAATCATCGTTCGCGGTATCAATAAAGAGCGCGTCGGTGCTTTGGCGTCGAACATTCGTAAAGTACGTCCACCTGAACCGTATAAAGGAAAAGGTATTAAGTACGAAGGCGAACAAATCCGTCGTAAAGAAGGAAAAACAGGTAAATAATGCCGCGTAAAGGCATTCGGAAGGAGTGACCACGATGATCACGAAACAAGATAAGAACGCTGTCCGCAAAAAACGTCACGCACGTGTTCGTACGAAAATCAGCGGATCTCCAGCGCGTCCACGCTTGAATGTTTATCGTTCAAACAAACATATCTATGCACAACTAATCGACGATGTGAATGGCGTTACGATTGCAAGTGCTTCCACTATGGATAAAGGGTTCGAATTGGACTCTAAAGCGAATGCTGAAGCAGCAGCTAAAGTCGGCGAGATGATCGCGAAGAAAGCCGTTGAAAAGGATGTCAAATCGGTTGTTTTCGACCGTGGCGGATACCTATTCCATGGCCGTGTGAAAGCTCTTGCAGACGCAGCACGCGAAAATGGACTGGAATTTTAATTAAGAAGGAGGGACATATTTCATGCGTCGTAATGATCAGAATAGAAGTGAATTCGAAGAACGCGTAGTAACGATCAACCGCGTAGCGAAAGTGGTAAAGGGTGGACGTCGTTTCCGCTTCACAGCACTTGTCGTTGTCGGAGATAAAAACGGCCGCGTCGGTTTTGGAACAGGGAAAGCGCAAGAGGTTCCTGATGCAATCCGTAAAGCTATCGAAGATGCGAAGAAAAACTTGATCGAAGTGCCAATGGTTAAAGGAACGACTCCACACGAAATTATCGGACGTTTCGGTGCAGGACAAATCCTCATCAAACCGGCAGCACCTGGTACAGGAGTAATCGCCGGAGGACCTGTCCGTGCGGTACTTGAACTTGCAGGAATCACGGATATCCTTTCAAAATCCCTAGGATCAAGCACACCAATCAACATGGTTCGTGCAACAATTGAAGGGTTGAAGAGTTTGAAACGCGCTGAAGAGGTTGCTAAATTGCGCGGCAAATCCGTTGAAGAACTGTTAGGTTAAGGGGGGAAACACAATGGCAAATAAACTTGAAATCACCCTTACGAAAAGTGTAATCGGCGCTAAGCCGGCACAACGTAAAACAGTTGAAGCTCTCGGTCTGCGTAAATTGAATCAGACAGTTGAACATCAAGACAACGTAGCAATTCGTGGCATGATCAGCAAGGTTAGCCACTTGGTCACTGTTAAAGAACAATAATGCACATTTTCGAAATAAGGAGGTGCCGATAAGATGAAATTACACGATATGAAGCCAGCTGAAGGCGCACGTAAAGCACGTAAACGCATTGGTCGTGGAATCGGTTCCGGTACAGGTAAAACTTCCGGTAAAGGTCATAAAGGTCAAAACGCTCGTTCCGGCGGCGGTGTTCGTCTTGGATTCGAAGGTGGTCAAATTCCACTTTTCCAACGACTTCCGAAGCGTGGATTTACGAACATCAATCGTAAAGAATATGCGATCGTGAACTTGGATGTACTTAACCGTTTTGACGAAGGTACTGAAGTTACGCCTGAATTGCTAATTGAAACTGGAATCGTGAGCAATGAAAAATCAGGAATTAAGATTCTTGGAAATGGGACTCTTGAGAAAAAGATTACTGTCAAAGCTCATAAATTCTCAGCTTCTGCTAAAGAGGCTATCGAGAAAGCGGGCGGGCAAGCAGAGGTGATTTAATGTTTCAGACAATCTCCAACTTTATGCGCGTTAGAGATATTAGGTCTAAAATCATTTTCACACTATTAGTGCTCATCGTATTTAGACTCGGCACATTCGTCCCAGTCCCTAACGTTGACGCAACGGCTTTGCAACAATCAAACAACCAATTCATTGGATTTCTAAACATATTCGGCGGTGGCGCTTTAGCGCAGTTCTCCATTTTTGCAATGGGAATCATGCCTTACATCACCGCTTCCATCATCGTGCAATTATTGCAGATGGATGTCGTTCCGAAATTCACTGAATGGGCGAAGCAAGGGGACGTCGGAAGACGAAAGCTTGCTCAATTCACAAGATATTTCACAGTCGTCCTCGCTTTCATTCAAGCGATCGCCATGTCATTCGGTTTTAACCAAATGTTCGGCGGTACGCTCATAGTAGGCGAAGGTATTTCCACTTATGTGATGATTGCGATTGTCTTGACTGCCGGTACATCATTCCTGCTTTGGCTTGGTGAGCAGATCACCGCAAAAGGAGTCGGTAATGGTATTTCCATTATCATCTTCGCGGGTATCGTCGCAGCTATTCCAAACGCAGTGAACCAACTGTATGCAACACAAATTCAAGATGCGGGAGATGCTTTGTTCATTCGCCTTGCTATGATGGCATTATTGTTGATCGTAATTATTGCGATCATCGTCGGAGTTGTTTACGTACAAGAAGCGCTCCGTAAAATTCCAATTCAGTATGCAAAACGTATGACAGGTCGTCAACAGACTACGGCCGCACAACAAACGCACTTACCATTGAAATTGAATGCTGCAGGGGTAATCCCGGTAATCTTTGCTGTGGCATTTTTCATTACACCTCAGCAAATCGCTACATTTTTCGGCGAAAACAGCGTAACGAAGTTCATTACTCGAACGTTCGATTACAATGAACCGATCGGAATGATTCTTTATGTAGCATTAATCCTTGCTTTCACATATTTCTATGCATTCATTCAGGTGAATCCGGAAAATATGGCAGACAATCTGAAAAAGCAAGGTGCGTATATCCCGGGCATTCGTCCAGGGCAGAATACGCAAAATTATTTAACAAGCACTTTGTATAGACTGACTTTCGTTGGCTCGATCTTCCTTGCCGTCGTAGCAGTCATGCCGATTTTCTTCATCAATTTGGCGAACCTTCCACAGTCCGCTCAAATCGGAGGAACTAGCTTGCTCATCGTCGTCGGGGTTGCCCTTGAAACGATGAAACAACTTGAATCACAACTTGTGAAAAGGCATTACAAAGGGTTCATGAAATAATATTCCTAATAGGTGTACCTCTTGGTTAACTCCTGTTTTGAATAATGATGGAGGGCAAGACGTATGAATATCGTATTAATGGGTCTGCCAGGTGCCGGAAAAGGTACACAAGCAGATAAAATTGTCGAAAAGTACGAAATCCCTCATATTTCTACAGGCGATATGTTCCGTGCTGCAATTCAGGAAGGCACGGAACTTGGAGTCAAAGCAAAATCGTTCATGGATCAAGGTGCTCTTGTTCCTGATGAAGTGACAATTGGCATCGTTCGTGAACGACTAAGCAAATCCGATTGTGATAATGGATTCCTACTTGATGGGTTTCCGCGCACAGTTCCTCAAGCAGAAGCATTGGATGCATTGCTTTCGGATATGGGCCGGAAAATTGAGCATGTGCTCAACATCAAAGTAGAAAAAGATGAACTTATCGCAAGATTGACCGGTCGCAGAATTTGTAAAGTATGCGGCACGTCCTACCATTTGCAATTCAACCCGCCAAAGGTTGAAGGCAAATGCGATAAGGATGGCGGGGAACTTTATCAGCGAGCGGATGACAATCCGGAAACCGTCACGAACCGTCTGGAAGTAAATATGAATCAAACAGCACCACTATTGGCGTTTTATGACGACAAAGGCGTGTTGACGAACATAGATGGACAAAAAGACATCAATGATGTTTTCAAAGATCTGGACGCTATCTTACAAGAGAGTGGCCAGTGATCCTTTCCGGACGCAATTCATGCACGCCATATTGTGGGCAGCATCGCACTGTTGCACGGAAAGAGCGTATGATTAACGAGCTGCAAAAGCATATGGTGCCCGGTATAGGAACTGGTGATAATCCATTGGCGGCACTGTTTTGGGACGTCGTAAATGCAAATGCCTGCCGAGGTAGGTATAATGTAAAAGATGTCCGAAACTCTGTGGCAAGGATGGAACGCACCAACGGCAATCCTGTCGTTAGCGTCTTTTCCGATGCGATTTTCCACAACAAAAGTCGGGGACTGACTAACGGGAAACGAAGTGTGACAGACGTCTTTCGAACATCACTCATGCAATCCGGACATATGTTGAAGGAAGCTTTGAAGGCGACTGTTGCCGCTCGATGGTTAAGACCTTTATTGGATATAGAAGGGAGACAGGATTGATGGCGAAGGACGACGTAATTGAAGTTGAAGGTACCGTAGTCGAAACGTTGCCGAACGCAATGTTCAAGGTGGAATTGGAAAATGGTCATACGATTCTTGCACATGTTTCAGGCAAGATCCGTATGCACTTTATCCGTATCCTGCCTGGCGACAAAGTGACGATGGAACTCTCACCTTATGATTTGACACGCGGTCGTATCACATACCGTTTCAAATGAAACTTTTGCAACTCCGGAATATTGAAGGAGGTTGGGTAAGATGAAAGTAAGACCATCTGTAAAACCGATCTGCGAAAAATGTAAAGTTATTCGCAGACGCGGCCGAGTAATGGTAATCTGTGAAAATCCAAAACATAAACAAAGACAAGGCTAATACAAAGGGAGGTGCACAATCTATATGGCACGTATTGCTGGTGTAGACGTACCGCGCGATAAGCGCGTAGTCATTTCATTGACATACATTTTCGGAATTGGTAAAACAACTGCACAAAAGATCCTTGCTAACGCTGGCGTTTCTGAGGAAACTCGCGTTCGTGATCTTACTGAAGCAGAACTTGATAAAATCCGTGAGCAAATCGACGGTTTGAAAGTTGAAGGGGACCTTCGTCGTGAAACTTCCCTCAACATCAAACGTTTGATGGAAATCGGAAGCTTCCGTGGAATCCGTCACCGTCGTGGACTACCTGTTCGTGGACAAAACACGAAAAACAATGCACGTACACGTAAAGGTCCTAAACGGACAGTAGCTAACAAGAAGAAATAATAGGTAAAGGAGGTTTTCGTACATGGCACGTAAACAACAAACTCGTAAGCGTCGTGTGAAAAAGAATATTGAAACTGGTATTGCACATATCCGTTCGACGTTCAACAATACAATCGTAACAATCACTGATAGTCACGGTAATGCACTTTCATGGTCAAGTGCTGGTGCACTAGGATTCAGAGGTTCTCGTAAATCGACTCCGTTTGCTGCACAAATGGCTGCTGAAACGGCTGCTAAAACTGCTATGGAGCATGGCCTGAAGTCTTTGGAAGTTACTGTTAAAGGACCAGGTGCTGGTCGTGAAGCTGCAATCCGTTCACTACAAGCTGCAGGTCTAGAAGTAACTGCAATCAGAGACGTAACACCGGTTCCACATAACGGATGCCGCCCACCGAAACGTCGTCGTGTATAATGGTTTGTTCTCCATTTGATTGAAAAGCACAATTTTTGGTAAAACTAAATTGTGTGATTGCATTTTGATTTCTTTTGATAATCGATTTCAATATGGAACGGCCTATATACTAGACGTTTTGAAGGAGGGTAAATGAATGATCGAGATTGAAAAACCGAAGATTGAAACAGTTATGATCAGCGAAGATTCCAAGTTCGGTAAGTTTATTATTGAACCATTGGAGCGTGGATACGGAAACACTTTAGGGAATTCCTTGCGCCGCGTGCTTCTTTCCTCATTGCCAGGAGCTGCCGTGACATCTATCCAGATCGACGGAGTTCTTCATGAATTCTCTACAATTGAAGGTGTCGTTGAAGACGTTGCAACAATTATTTTGAACGTGAAGAAACTTGCTCTCAAAATCTACTCAGATGATGAGAAAGTGATTGAAATAGATGTAAAAGGCGAGGGGACGGTCACTGCTGCTGATATCACTCATGACAGTGATGTCGAAGTGCTGAATCCGGATCTTCAAATCGCTACACTAGGCAAGAACGGTCATCTGCGTATGCGCATGTATGCTGTTCGTGGCCGTGGGTATGCACCTTCCGATCAAAACAAACGTGAGGATCTTGCGATTGGTGTTATTCCGATCGACTCTATTTACACTCCAGTTTCACGCGTCAATTTTCAAGTCGAGAATACTCGTGTAGGTCAAAGTACCAACTTTGATAAGTTGACGTTTGACATTTGGACAGATGGCAGCATCGGTCCGAAAGAAGCTGTTTCGCTCGGAGCAAAAATCCTGACGGAGCATCTGAATATTTTTGTCGGTATGACTGACGAAGCACAAACTGCTGAAATAATGGTGGAAAAAGAAGAAGACCAGAAAGAGAAAGTACTTGAGATGACTATCGAAGAACTTGATCTATCTGTGCGTTCTTATAACTGCCTGAAACGCGCAGGCATCAATACCGTTCTAGAACTTGCTAACAAGTCTGAGGATGAAATGATGAAAGTGCGCAACCTTGGCCGTAAATCGCTTGAAGAAGTAAAGGCGAAATTGGATGAGTTGAACCTCGGGTTACGCTCGGAAGATTAATCAACTAGATTGAAGGAGGGAAACTTCTATGGGTTACAGAAAACTTGGACGTACAAGTTCACAACGTAAAGCAATGCTTCGCGACTTGGCGACAGACCTAATCGTGCATGAGCGCATCCAAACAACAGAAGCGCGTGCAAAAGAATTACGTTCAGTCGTTGAAAAGATGATCACGCTTGGTAAACGCGGTGACTTACATGCACGTCGTCAAGCAGCACAATTCATTCGTCGTGAGCTAGTCACAACTGCGGATGAAGAAGGCAATGAAAAAGAGATTTTTGCACTTCAAAAATTGTTTGATAACGTGGCACCACGCTACGCTGACCGCCAAGGCGGATACACTCGTATTATGAAAATGGGACCTCGTCGTGGAGACGGAGCACCTGTTGTAGTAATCGAATTAGTATAATAATGCGGAGGGCGACCGCCTAGACGCGACAGGCATAAGACGGATTGGCGAAGCGGCGCTTTTTGCCGCAAAACCGAGACGGATTATGACCCGAGCGGCTGGCGCCCGAAGCTGGAATGTAACATGACGAAGGGTGTGTCTGGCATACGCACAGCCACGCCCTTTTAATATCTAAACGATTTATACGACAAATAATTAAAGCTGAGTGTTATGATCGACGGTTCAGCCGATCGGTCTAGCTCTACGCATCTCATCCGCTGATCTGGATTGAGCACCCAGCATCAGAATAGAATGGAGCGCATTTCTTCGGATGAGGTGCGCGCTTTTTTTATTTATATCGAGAAAAAATTGTAGAATTCAGTTGTTTCATACATAATCGAAAAATGCCGGAGGTGAAAGATGTGAAGGAAATTTTGTCATTGGATCATGTGTCTTATTCCTACGAGTCGGAAGAAGGCGATGTTCGCAGAGCAGTGGATGATGTCAGTTTCACTGTTAGGGACGGAGAATGGATTGCCATTGTAGGTCATAATGGATCGGGGAAATCGACGTTGGCCAAACTGATGATCGGTCTTTTATTTCCGGAAGAGGGCAAAGTGAAAGTCTTTCTAGAAGAGTTGAACGCAGAGAATCTATGGGACATCCGCTCAGACATCGGTATCGTCTTTCAAAACCCGGACAATCAATTCGTTGGCTCGACTGTACAGGACGATGTTGCATTCGCTTTGGAAAACAACGGTATCCCTTTTGAAGAGATGGTGCCACGTGTTCATGATTCACTTGCACAAGTGAAAATGGAAGGATTTCTGGATCATGAGCCTCATCATCTATCCGGCGGACAAAAACAACGTGTGGCAATTGCAGGAGCTCTTGCCATGCGTCCAAAGCTGCTCATTTTGGACGAGGCGACTTCCATGTTGGATCCGCAAGGGCGCGATGAAGTGATCCAAGTAGTCGATGAGCTGAAGCGGACGACAGGGCTCACGGTCATCTCCATTACACATGATTTAGAGGAAGTGCTTCTCGCGGATAAGGTTATTGTGATGAATAATGGGAAATTGATGATGACCGGCAATCCGGAGGAGATTTTTGCGCATGGCGACGAGCTGGAGGCAATCGGACTGGATCTGCCTTTTGCGGCAAGATTGTCGCGCGCTCTTCGCCAGGAAGGTATCGCAATACAAGGGGAACATATGACGGAAGAAGAGTTGGTGAATGAATTATGGACATCTCACTTCAACAAGTAGGCTATTCATACGCAAAAGGCACGCCTTTTGAAAAACGGGCCCTCTATGAGGTGAATGCTTCAATTAAATCAGGATCATATACGGCGGTCATTGGACATACGGGGTCTGGCAAATCGACGTTGCTCCTTCATTTGAACGGCCTTCTGAAGCCGACTGAAGGTTCTGTGGGCATCGGAGAGATAAACATTACTTCCGATACGAAGGCAAAAGAGCTAAAAAAAATCCGAAAGCATGTCGGCATCGTCTTTCAATTTCCGGAACACCAACTCTTCGAGGAGACCGTAGAGAAGGATATTATGTTTGGACCTTTGAACTTCGGGATACCTGAAGAGGAGGCTAGAAGGCGAGCTCATGAATTGATTAAGCTTTTAGGCTTGCCGGAAGACGTCGCACAGAAGTCGCCGTTCGATCTATCTGGCGGACAGATGCGACGTGTTGCGATAGCGGGCGTTCTTGCATTCAAACCGTCCGTCCTTATATTGGATGAACCGACAGCTGGACTCGATCCGCGCGGGCGTAAAGAAATAATGGAGCTTTTCAACAAGTTGCATAAGGAAGAAGGTTTGACGACGATTCTCGTTACGCATAGCATGGAAGATGCAGCGAGATATGCTGATCAAATCCTTGTCATGCATGAAGGACGCTCTGTCATGTCTGGAACGGCTGAAGAAGTATTCAGGGATGCTGAGCGGCTAAAGTCATTCAGGCTTGACCTGCCGCGTTCTGTGGCGTTTCAGCGCGATGTGGAGAAGCTGTTCGGCAGGCAGTTTGGGAAGCTTGCACTTACTGAAGAGCAGCTTGCCAGCATCATTGCCGACGCTTTGCAGGAAGAAGGTGAGCAATAAATGCTTGAGAAGATGATCTTTGGTCGATACGTGCCGGGCGATTCGTTCGTCCATCGACTTGATCCAAGGTCGAAGCTGCTATTCGTCTTCATGTTCATTATCGCAGTATTTTTAGCGAATAATACGATCACATACGCTTTACTGCTAGCTTTCACGTTGTTTGTCATATTCATTGCACGGATTCGTCTTTATTTTTTGTTCAATGGACTAAAACCGATTCTCTTCCTCATCGTTTTCACTTTGCTTATGCACTTCATTTTCACGAAGGAAGGCGCGCTGCTGATCGATTGGAAATTCATAAAGATTTATGAAGAAGGGGTCAGGCAGGGGATTTATATTTCCATTCGGTTCCTCGTACTTGTCCTCATGACGACTATATTGACATTGACGACGTCTCCCATTTCTATCACGGATGGAATGGAGACGTTGCTGAATCCATTGAAGCGCATTAAACTCCCCGTTCACGAACTTGCTCTAATGATGTCGATTTCACTTCGCTTCATTCCGACACTGATGGATGAAACGGATAAGATATTGAAAGCCCAGCTTGCACGTGGGTCAGATCTGACGAGCGGTACGATCAAGGAAAGGATACGTGCAGTCGTACCGTTGCTTGTCCCCCTTTTCGTCAGCGCTTTTAAACGGGCAGAGGATCTTGCTATAGCAATGGAAGTGAGAGGCTATCGCGGGGGAGAGGGAAGGACAAGGTACCGTCAGTTAAGTTGGCAATGGCGTGATACATTGATTATCATCCTTTTCCTTGTTTTAGTCGCAGCTCTTATTTGGCTGAGAGGAGGGAACTGATATGAGACGGGTCAAAGCTACAGTCGCCTACGATGGGACAGACTATGCAGGATACCAGTTCCAACCGAATATACGGACAGTGCAATCCGTCATCGATAAAGCCCTTGTGAAGCTTCACAAAGATAAGTCCATCTACTCTGTCGCAAGCGGTAGGACAGATGCGGGTGTGCATGCTTTTGGACAGGTAATCCATTTCGATACGCCATTGGATCTTCCCCCTGACAGGTGGCGGATGGCGCTGAATGTTTTATTGCCTAAGGATGTAAGAATAATGAATGTGGAGTTTGTGGATGGAGAATTTCATGCACGCTATTCTGCGACGGGAAAGACCTATATGTACAAATGGTCGTCGAGCGAAATCCAAAGCCCTTTTCAAAGAAATTATGCCGTTCATTTAGGGAAGTGGAAGCCTGATATTGAGCGGATGCGCGAAGCTGCCCAGTATTTTATCGGTACGCATGATTTCACAAGCTTTTGTTCATCCAAAACGGCGACTTCAAATAAAGTGCGGACCGTACGGGAATTGACGCTAGTCCAGCAAGGCGAAGAGCTGATCATGACGATTGAAGGCGATGGTTTCCTTTACAATATGGTGCGGACAATTGCAGGCATGCTTTTTGCGGTCGGCATAGGTTGGAACGAGCCGGCGGACATGAAGGAAATGATCGAAGCAAAAGACCGAAAAAAGGTTGGGAAAACAGCGCCAGCACACGGTTTGTACTTGATGAATGTGACATACTAGACTCGAGTCAACTTTTCCAGGTGTTTTCTGAGAAAATGCTTGACTTATGATCACTTTCAATATAAGATGATAAATGGTATTTCAATAACCCCACAATAAGCCCCGGAAAGTTTATTTGTGTTTAGGGATAGAGAAAACAACGGAACAGATTGATAATTTTAGGAGGAAACAATACATGCGTACAACATTCATGGCTAAAGGTCACGAAGTAGAGCGTAAATGGCTCGTTGTCGACGCTGAAGGACAGACGCTTGGTCGTCTAGCTTCTGAAGTTGCAGCAATTTTGCGCGGCAAAAATAAACCTACGTTCACACCACACGTTGACACTGGCGATCACGTCATCATCATCAACGCTGAGAAAATCCAATTGTCTGGGAATAAATTAAAAGATAAAATCTACTATCGCCACACTGGCTATACAGGTAATATCAAACAACGTACAGCTCTTGAAATGCGTACAAACTACCCAACTAAAATGTTGGAACTTGCGATTAAAGGGATGCTTCCAAAAGGTCCTCTAGGTCGTCAAACAATCAAGAAACTTCATGTCTATGCTGGACCGGAACATCCACATACGGCACAAAAACCAGAAGCATACGAGCTTCGCGGATAATTAAGAGGAGGAAACACTTTTGGCACAAGTACAATATATCGGCACTAGCCGTCGTAAAAGCTCAGTAGCTCGTGTACGTCTCGTACCTGGCGAAGGTAAAATTGTCGTCAACAACCGTGACGTAGAAGACTACGTACCATTCGAAACACTTCGTGAAGTGATCAAGCAACCACTTGTAGCTACTCAAACACTTGGCAGCTATGACATCCATGTAAACGTCCACGGCGGCGGTTACACTGGTCAAGCAGGCGCAATCCGCCACGGCGTGGCACGTGCTCTACTTACTGTAGACCCTGAATTCCGCGGCACTTTGAAAGCTGCAGGATTGCTTACACGTGACTCCCGTATGAAAGAACGTAAAAAATACGGTCTTAAAGGCGCGCGTCGTGCACCTCAGTTCTCAAAACGTTAATCTACGAATATGTACAGCCCTTTCCCGATTTTATCGGGGAAGGGTTTTTTATTGTTTACAATACGAATTTAGTAATGCGGTATCATGGTTTAATGAATTTTCTTTACCTTGCAAGCGTAAACACGAAGAATGAGTTGTCTAAATTAAATAACATTCGTCTTACCATTGACTGTACGAAAGTTTCTATGTTATAAATGTAAAGTGAAAAACAGATTCACAACTACGCAATAATTTCATTTAAATATTAAATGTATATGCTTGGGAATATGGCTCAAGCGTTTCTACCTGGTAACCGTAAACTACCGGACTACATGAAAAATAACTGGAAACATTATTTTTCCATTATTTTTCGTGAATCGGCAAACCGGGTAGACTCTATCCGGTTTTTTTGCATTTCATCCAGAAAAGGAATTGCCGGAAGAAGCGTATGAATAGCTTCCCGCTAATAACGGGAGACTATTAGATATTGATTCAAACAATATGTATTGTAGAGGATGGGACGGAATGACAAAGAAACCTATTTACTTCAACCACGACGGTGGAGTTGACGATCTTGTATCATTATTCCTATTGCTTCAAATGGATAATGTTGAATTGACAGGTGTATCGGTCATACCAGCCGATTGTTATTTAGAGCCGGCCGTATATGCAAGCCGGAAAATCATCGATCGTTTTGGAAAAGGCGTCAGTCTGGATGTAGCCGAATCAAATTCGCGCGGAAAAAATCCTTTCCCGAAAGACTGGAGAATGCATGCGTTTCTCGTAGATGCACTGCCAATTTTAAATGAATCCGGGAAAGTTGTTACTCCTGTCGCAGAAAAGCCGGCACATCTTCATATGATCGAAGCGATTCGTAATACTTCTGAGAAGACAACATTATTATTCACAGGACCACTTACTGATCTGGCACGTGCATTGGACGAGGCGCCGGATATTGAAGAGAAAATCAAAAGACTCGTATGGATGGGCGGAACTTTCCGTGAAGATGGAAATGTTCATGAGCCTGAGCATGATGGAACAGCGGAATGGAATGTGTTTTGGGATCCTGAAGCGGCGGCTCGTGTATGGGAAACGAATATAGAAATTGATTTAGTCGCGCTTGAAAGTACAAACCAAGTGCCATTGACGTTGGATGTTCGTGAACGTTGGGCGAAGGAACGCAGCTATATCGGAGTTGACTTTCTCGGTCAATGTTATGCGATGGTCCCACCGCTCGTCCATTTTAAAACAAATTCCACGTACTATTTATGGGACGTGTTAACGACTGCTTTTATCGGTAAAACAGATCTTGTTAAAGTGAAAATGGTTAATAGTTATGTCATTTCCGATGGACCGAGTCAGGGACGCACAGTAGAAACACCTGACGGGCGCCCGGTCAACGTTGTATATGATGTGAATCGGGATGCATTCTTTGATTACATTACGGAATTGGCGAAGCAAGTGAACGGAGAAAACTCCAAGTAATTATAAAAATCCATCCAATCTTACAATGACGGGAGAGTTACTATGCAATACATCTGGGGAATTTGCGGCATCATCGGTATTTTAGCAATTGCATGGGTCTTTTCGACAGCACGTAAATCCATCAATTTGAGAACTGTTCTTGGAGCTTTAGCGATTCAGCTCGTATTCGGTTTTGCTGTGTTGAAATGGGAATTCGGAAGGAAAGCGTTAGAATATATTTCGGGAATTGTCCAGAAAGTCATTGATTCATCCAATGAAGGGATTCAATTCTTATTTGGAGGAGTATTAGGGGCAGATAATGCAGGCTTCACTTTTGCATTTCAAGTGTTGCCGATTATCATTTTCTTTGCTTCCTTAATATCGGTCCTTTATTATTTAGGAATTATGCAGTTTGCGACGAAAATCGTTGGAGGCCTTTTGGCGAAAGCTCTTAAGACAAGCGAGACTGAGTCGATGTCAGCTGCTGCTAATATTTTTCTTGGTCCGACAGAAGCACCGTTAGTCGTAAAACCTTATATCGAAAAAATGACTAAATCAGAACTATTTGCAGTGATGGTAGGCGGAATGGCCTGCGTATCGGGTGCTGTTTTAGGCGGGTATGCTATGCTTGGCGTTCCTATAGAATATTTGTTAGCTGCAGCTTTCATGGGTGCTCCGGGCGGATTATTATTTGCGAAAATCATCGTCCCTCAAACGGAAAAATTGAACACAGCTGAAAATGTTCAAATGGTGAAAGACACGGAATCGAGAAACGTAATCGACGCGGCATCTCGCGGAGCGATGGATGGATTGAAAATAGCGGTTAGTGTAGGTGCGATGTTAATTGCGTTTATCTCTCTCATCTATTTGATCAATCTCATCACTGGGGCAGTTGGCGGGATATTCGGACTTGAATCACTGACACTTGAACAAATCTTAGGATATCTATTCTCCCCACTCGCTTTCCTAATTGGAATTCCATGGGAGGAAGCATTACAAGCAGGTTCATTTATTGGACAAAAATTTGTACTGAATGAATTTGTCGCGTACACTTCCTTTGCTCCTGAAATAGCCAATCTATCACCGAAGGCCGTCGTCATGATCAGTTTTGCATTATGCGGCTTTGCCAATCTCTCAGCGTTGGCTATGTTAATCGGTGGTTTAGGAGGAATGGCTCCTTCAAGAAGAAATGATATTGCGGAAATGGGATTGCGCGCAATCATCGGAGGAACGCTTGCCAATCTGATGAGCGCCGCCATTGCCGGGATGTTACTATAATTGATGTCATAATAGATTGTTGTTTCAATAAGGGACTGCCTGTTTTTCGGCAGTCCTTTTTCTATTGAGAAGTAAAGCTTATAAACGTTGGACGTGAAAATAAAGTAACTTTACAATATTAATAGAAGATATACAACTTAGTGAGATTTGTGAGGAGAATGCATGGTGTATGGATGGGATAACATATGGCCGAAACTGTTGGCGTTTGCAGTGTTTCTGTTTTTAATTTATACGAATTACACAAATTATGAGGAGCATCGAGCGCTAATAGAGGAAGCGGAGAGTAATCCGGTCGAGGAGAGGGTACATCGGAAGCTTGTCGTTCTTGATTTTTTTCGCGAACCTCGATTCACTGTGCAAGTAGGATCTATGCCGGACAGTAGCATTCCGACAAGACATAATTCATCCATTATCGGAGTCGACCGAGAAGTTTATGAGCAGTTGGATGTCGGCGATTATTTGGCGGGCTATAAGGCGGAAGGCAAGTTTTATACGGATAGCACGTTGAAAGAGGAAAAGAATTGGTTTTATATCTTATTCGCTTTTTTTAACCTGTATCCAATCGGTTTTGTGCTTTACTGGCTGCTCAAAATTAAAGCGCTCCGTGAGTTTATAGGACGAATCGGGAAGATTCTCTATCTAAAAAGTATAGGATCTCTAATTGCGTATATTGTCTTTTGGGGGATTGCATTACTTCTTATTGCTTTTTTCGCGACAGAATTTAAAAATTCAGTGGAAAAAAGTTATGAAAAGTTTTTTGGGAAACATCATGTTGAAACGACTGCACTCGTCGTGGAGAAAGATGTCGATTGGCGAGGAGGTAAGTATGATAGAAGGCAGTATTATGTTTCATTAATGTACGGTCCCGAAAATTCACCGGATAGCCTTTTTGTTGTAAAAGAAGTGACGAGGCATACGTACGACAAATATACGAAGGAGATGCCGATCGTCTATAAGGAAGACAATCCTTATCAAGTTTTCGCAAGTCATATGGGGCCGTGGGACGTTATTTACGTAATGACGAGAGGGACAGTAATCGCCTTCGCTGCTACAGGCATTTTAGTTGTTTTATTATGTTTGCTGCCGTATTTATTATGGAAACGGAACAAAGCGGGGCATTCATAAGTACCCTTACTTTAGTTAACTTTAGAAATGAAAATCAAAGTGCTGGACGGTGTGCTTCGCTCGTAGGTAAGATGGAATGAGTGATGACGAGGAGGATATGATATGAAAGAAATTACAACAGCAGATTTACAGCAGAAGCTTGAGAATGGTGAGAGTCTTCATATGATCGATGTAAGGGAAGATGAAGAGGTCGCTGCGGGAATCGTGCCTGGTGCCATTCATATTCCATTGGGAGAGATCCCGGAACGCATGGCTGAACTAGATAAAGCGACGCCGTATGTGCTGATTTGCCGGTCAGGCGGTCGCAGTGGCCGTGCTGCAGAATTTTTAGAGGCACAAGGGTATGACGTAACCAATATGGTTGGCGGCATGTTGGATTGGCATGGAGACGTTGAATAAGGAATGCGAAAAAATAGGCTATCCAGAAGGTCGGAAAATCGGCTTTCTGGATGGCTTTTTTAATTGAAGATGGCGGAGTCCAAAGGGGGTAGTTGATTTCTTCGCTCAAGAATCCGATTTTGCGCTCAAGAAAATGAATATGCGCTCAAGAATCCGATTTTGCGCTCAAGAAAATGAATATGCGCTCAAGAATTTGATTTTGCGCTCAAGAAAATGAATATGCGCTCAAGAATTTGATTTTGTGCTCAAGAAAATGAATTAGCGCTCAAGAATTTGATTTTGCGCTCAAGAAAATGAATTTACGCCCAAGAATCCGATTTTGCGCTCAAAAAAACGAATCTTTGCTCAAGAAGTCTGACCCGGCGCTCAAGAACTCAAGTTCAGCCCTCAATAATCAGCCGAATTCAATTGCATTCCGAAAGAATGAAGTCCTTACAGCAGACCGATCATCCAAAATGTAAAACAAGCTATCATATCTTGGCCAAGGTCTGCGTATAGTGGAGGAAAAAGGCGGTGTGAGATTGAAACGATGGCTTATCATCGGGTTGTTATTTGCAAGCTCCCTACTTATCGTGCTTTACGGTGTGAATGCCTCGGACAGAGGTTTTTTCATGCCTGAACAGCTTGGGGGAGTGAAGATTGTCATTGATCCAGGGCACGGGGGACTAGACGGCGGAGCATCAGTTGGAGACGTTGTAGAGAGGGACATTACGTTAAGCATTTCGCATGAATTGAAGAAGAGATTGGAAAAGAAGGGCGCGATGGTTGTTATGACGCGTGAGAAGGAAGGCGACGCCCTTGCAGAACACGCACCGAGTGAGAAATTCGGAACGACAAGGCAAAGAAAAATGGCCGACTTGAAGTTGCGGGAAACCATTGCAATTGAAGAGGATCCTGATATGTTCCTCAGCGTCCATGTAAATGCGATTCCAGAACAAAGATGGCGGGGTTCACAAGTGTTTTATCATGCTGAAGGTCATCCTGGAGGAGAACTTTTAGCAAAATCAATTCAAGGATCTTTCGTAAATAATTTACAAAATACTGATCGTGAAGCCTTAGCGATCAAAGGGGTTTATTTGTTGAAAAAAGTTCCGATGCCTTCCGTTTTAATAGAGACAGGCTTTATCTCAAACCCGGAGGAACGGGCGTTGTTGACGGATCCTGCCTACCGCGGGAAAGTAGCGGATGCGATAGTGGAAGGAATCATCCAATTTCATTTATCTGAAAAGCAATGAAGACAATTCTGACTTTGCAAGTGTAGCAATATGGTATACTTAGAGGAGAAGAAATAAACCTCTAAGGAGTGGCCATATTGATTAACGAACAAATTGTCCGTGACGTTGTAGGCGAGTTGAAGGATCCGTTTTTACATAAAACACTTGCGGAAACCGATGGGATTATTAGTGTATCGGTTAAACCGGAGAAAAAGCATGTCAGTGTAAAATTGGCCATCGCTAAAGTCAACACAGCGGAGCAAATGAACTTGCAGATGAAAGTGGTTGAAGTGATAAAAGCAGCAGGAGCAGACTCAGTGGGTATTCGTTTTGAGGAACTGCCGCCTGAAACACTCGAAAAATTCCGTGGTACGGCAACGGAGGCTGAAGCTCAAGACTTACTGTCTCCGTTGAATGATGTTGAATTCATTTCAATTGCATCCGGGAAAGGCGGAGTGGGGAAATCGACGGTTTCCGTGAACTTGGCGGTTGCCCTCGCTCGTCTTGGGAAGAAGGTAGGATTGATCGACGCGGATATTTACGGTTTCAGTGTACCTGATATGATGGGTATTACAGAATTGCCGGTCATCCGTGATAATCGAATCATTCCGGTGGAGCGATTTGGAGTGAAAGTAATTTCAATGGGATTCTTTGTGGAAGATAACGCTCCTGTCGTATGGCGTGGACCGATGCTCGGGAAAGTGCTAGATCAGTTTTTCCGTGATGTAGATTGGGGACCGCTGGATTATCTAATTCTAGATTTACCGCCTGGCACTGGGGACGTCGCTCTTGATGTCCATCAAATGATTCCTTCATCCAAAGAAATTGTCGTCACAACGCCACATCCGACTGCTGCATTCGTAGCGGCCCGTGCAGGAGCAATGGCGCTTCAGACAGATCATGCCCTCTTAGGTGTCATTGAAAACATGGCGTGGTTTGAGTCAAAACTGACAAATGAAAAGGAATACGTATTTGGCCAAGGGGGAGGCACTCGGTTAGCAGAAGAATTACGCACCGAGCTTTTAGGACAAATTCCACTCGGTCAGCCGGATTGGAATGAAACTGAATTTGCCCCATCTGTTTATGCAGAAGATCATCCGATTGGTCAAACGTATACGAAGATTGCACAGACAGTTATCGATAAAACTCAAAAATAATAGGAAGCTTCAAAAAAGGGCGGTGGAGGTTATTTACCTCCGCCGCCGCTATTTCCACCACCACCTGATTGTTCACCGCCACCACTAGATCCACCGCCACCACCTTGCTTCTCAGTTGGTGCCACTTCACCCGCTTTAAGGATCAACTCCTGCCATTTCGCCTTAAGTAATGGGCTGTTAATCGTTTCTTCAATCGACTTCTCCATCTGTTTTTTCATATTAGCTGATTGTAAAATGGTTTCCATTTGTTTTTGCATATCAGGCTGTCCGAAAAATTCCACCATTTCTTTTTGGAATGAAGAGTCATTAATTAGCTTTGACATAATGTCTTGCTGCTGATCCTTCATGCTTTTCGCAACTTTTTCCGTAAACTTCGGATCCTCAAATGCCTTTTTCCAGAAATCCTCGCCTTTATCCGATAGTAACGTATCCTCGATGGATTTTTTCACTTCCGCCTGATCCAGTACCATCAACTCCCTGAATTCGGGATCGGATAGCATTGTCCGAACAGCCTTTTTTCCATCTTCTGTTTGTAGAGCATCCGTCATCATCTTCTTCATTTCATCGTAATTCGGTCCTTGCTGTTGCATACTGCAGCCCGATAATAATATAACAAGTACAAGTAAATGAACCCATTTTTTCATCATGAGATCAATTTCCCTTCCGATTGCGTTTTCAATTATTGTTCACAATATAAAGAGGAATATGCATTACGCATTCAAGGAAATAGATTTTTCGGCAAAACGTTGATACACTATTGGAAGCAATTAAAAACGGGGGAACAGTAACGTGACCATACGAAATTGGGTTAAATTCTTTTTTACTGCATTAATTATCGGAGGAGTTGTCACGGGAATCCTCGGGTTGATCGTCCGATGGGAATTCTTCTCACAATATTTATCATCCGGAGAATATACGGAGTTTCTTGGCGCATTCTTATGGATGATCTTTCTCGGATTTACGATGAGTGTCGTTGCGCAGATGGGCTTCTTCGCCTATTTGACGGTTCACCAATTTGGTGTGAACTTATTCAGAACTTTGACATTATGGAATTGGGTGCAGCTACTCATCATCGCAGTAGTCATTTTTGATCTCGTGTTTTTCAGATTCAAACTGACTGCTGGAGATACCGGGCGAACCGTGCTTTATTTGATGCTGTTGTTTTCATTACTAGCAGTATCTATTGTCACGGCTTATTTCAAAGCGAAATGGACAAAAAAGCACACGCTTATTTCTGCACTGTTCTTCATGATCGTCATTACGACGCTTGAATGGCTACCGGCATTAATGGTTCGGTCAGGCAATATCGATTCGTGGGTGACAATTTTATTATTCCCGCTTCTCGCGGTCAATGCATATCAGCTTCTCATGCTGCCGAAGTATAACCGCCAATCCGATGAGGACAAGGCAAAGCTCGATGCGCGTAAACAGGCACGAAAATCGAAATCGACAAAAACGGCAAAAGCGAAATGATAAAAGCGCAGTTCCTCAAATAAAAGGAGAACTGCGCTTTTTGTTACGTCTAGACTCCGGGCGCCAGAAGCTCGGGGTCATAAGTCAAAGCTGTTACGTGGCAAAGACCGCCATTCAACATCTTTGTCTAATGCCTTTCGCTTTTAGTCAGGCGCCCTTCGCTTTTGGTTATTTCGGCATTTTTTTCGTTTTGATGGACATGTTGAAAAGGACATCTTCCAATAATCTATTTTGGCGTGTCTCGGCCAGCTTTTTGAAATTGGCTAATGTGACCCTTTCTTCACGATGGTGCGGCAACGAAATAATTTCTCCTTCAATGACCGGCGGCGGCTCTCCAGTGTGCCAGCGGACGGATGAACCGAGTGCATTCACTTCGCTGTCCCATAGCGCACTTCGTAAAGAATATGGAAACTGTTCATCAGACGTCCTGAACCATAACGGCTTTGCACCGAACAACTTCTCATACTGTTCAAGCTGTTCAATGAGAAGAGGTGTGTTCTGTTCATATTCCATTCCTGCATGTCCCAATAAGCCTGTCGGGATGTTGCGTTTCTTGATCAATTGTATGATCTCCGGAAAACGGTCGGCCCATTCCATATCTAGAAGAAGCAATGGATAGGGAGCCTGTAATTCATGAACCAGCTGTTTCACTTCCTCGTCTCCGAATGAAATATTAATTGTCATCGCAGAACCGGACATTCCTCTAACAATGACTTCATTCGGCTCATCCGTCAACCGGAAAACAGCCTTCAACGAATCCGATCCGGGCATGCTTGGGAAGAATAGTGCGGCAGCACAGCAAACGAAAATGAGAATAACTAGTTTAGCTCTCAAGTCACATCCCCTTTAAAACGAAATCTATAGGGTACTTTATGATAAAGGCTTGACCAATATGATTGGGTCATGCTAATATAAGAAAGTCGTTACAGGGTAGTGAAAAAAGGGTTGATTTTCACCCGGCTTTCAGCTAAACTAAATATTGTCGTTGGAAATAATAATTACGATTCCGCAGTAGCTCAGTGGTAGAGCAATCGGCTGTTAACCGATCGGTCGTAGGTTCGAGTCCTACCTGCGGAGCCATTTTTATGCTTCCATAGCTCAGTAGGTAGAGTGCTTCCATGGTAAGGAAGAGGTCACCGGTTCGAATCCGGTTGGAAGCTCCAGATGAAACTTGCGATTTCTGTTTCATTAAGAAAGACGCTTTTTTTATGCTCACCTGCCCTTTGGAATACGAAATATAAAAATGAAAAAAATAGACTTGCATAACGAATACGAATTTGTTAATATAACATTTGTGCGATTCGTAAAGCAGTTTATTAATCTTATATGGCCCCTTGGTCAAGCGGTTAAGACACCGCCCTTTCACGGCGGTAACACGGGTTCGAATCCCGTAGGGGTCACCATGTTTGTTTCTAAAGTTAGTAAAATGAAGCTGACAAAGAGATGCGCAGCTTATCACTACACTCCCGTTAAAATTGGGAGAAGCAAGCAGGTCGCGGAAGCGATTGAGAGAAAGAGGGAGCGTACAAAAGTACGTGACCGAGTGAACGAATGAAGCTGACAAAGAGATGCGCAGCTTATCACAATTTTAACCTGGTGGGGTAGCGAAGTGGCTAAACGCGGCGGACTGTAAATCCGCTCCCTCAGGGTTCGGCGGTTCGAATCCGTCCCCCACCACCATTACATACTTACGCTTTAACATGTTTGCTAATCCAGTTAAAAACGAGTGAAGCCGAAGCAGCAATGCGAAGCTAAACTCTATTTTAACGTTGGGGTATAGCCAAGCGGTAAGGCAACGGACTTTGACTCCGTCATTCGTTGGTTCGAATCCAGCTACCCCAGCCAATTATTTTTTTCGCTCCACGAAAAAAATAATTTGCGAGCAATTCCGAAGGTATTGCGAGCAAATCGGTTTTAATACCAGAACATTCCAAGTTCAAGGAATTAGGAGCAAATCGGTTTTAATACCAGAGCATTCCAAGTTCAACGAATTAGGAGAAAACCGATCTTAATATCCACAGCATCTAACCACATACACACCACTCTCAAATCCATCCAAAAGATAGGATTTTTTTTATTGCCTAAAATACCCTCTCACGACATTCAAAAAATGTTCATACAGCTATCCGTCAAATTCAGTTTTTGCGAGTATTATAGAAAGGTATTGTATAGTAGAGACAAAGATCAGCAGAAATGATGTAGATTCTCACAAGTATAGAACAGTTCGCATGTGTTTATGCGTTACTGGACTGACTTATGCGTATTTGGATAATCGCGCAATCATCGAAGTTTATTCAAATAGGCAATGAGGTTCAGTTGAAAGGATTGATGATGTTCACATGCATGATTATTTTGAAGTAATGCGTAAAATGACAGGCAACGACAATCAGATCGACGTCGAGGCAATCCTCGCCGATATTGCGTTTGCGCTCGATCAAACCGTCATCGTCGCGATGACTGATCGCACAGGAAAAATAACATATGTCAATGAATTGTTTACAAAGATATCGCAGTTCGAAGCTAATGAGCTGATTGGGGCTACACACTCGATCATTAATTCTGGCTATCATTCGAAAGAGTTTTTCAAAGATATGTGGTCGACAATTGGCCGCGGGAAAATCTGGCAAGGTGAAATTCGTAACCGAGCAAAGGATGGCAGCATCTACTGGGTGGATACAAAGATTGTTCCTTTTATGAGTGAATCGGGAACACCGAATAGATATATTTCCATTCGTTATGATATTACAGAACGGAAGCTTATGGAGGAGAAAATTCGAAAGGATGCACAAACATACCGTCGAATTGCCGAAGAAAACCGTAATCTATCGTATAATGACCAACTAACGTCTTTGCTCAACCGTAATGCATTCAGCAAGGAGCTGCGATCATGTATAGAAAGTAAGCGAAAAGATGAATCAAGATTAGGGCTTGTTTATTTGAACATCGATCGATTGCGAAATGTAAATGACTCGTTTGGACAGGAAACTGGGGATTACGTGCTGTCGGTAATCGCAAACCGGTTGAGGAACGTACTACGTCATGAAGACATCATTGGCCGCATCTCAGGTGACGAATTTGCGTTCACTTTAACGGAGGCTGCGGACGAGGAAAAAGCGGAGCAGTTGACGGAGACAATAAAGAGCAGTTTGGAAAATCCGATAAGCCTTCATGGTGAATTGTACACTATTTCAACTAGCTGTGGCATTGCGTTATTTCCAAAACACGCGAAAGTGGCGCCGGAGCTTATGATGAAGGCTGAAAAGGCGTTGCATTATGTAAAAGAGCATGGTGGCGGGAATTATAAAATGTATGAACCTGGAACAGCGACAAAAACATTGGAACGCATTTTATTGGAGAATGAATTGCGTAAAAGTGTTCAATTGGGACATTTCACATTAGAATATCAACCGAAAATGAACTTGTCCCGTGGCGATCTGTCTGGGGTCGAGGCATTGGTGCGCTGGAATCATCCTGAACTTGGCCGCATTCCACCGGACAAGTTCATTCCGTTGGCGGAGGAGACGAATCTCATTTTGCCGCTTGGCGAATGGATTTTACGGGAAGCTTGCAAGCAGGCGGCGCAATGGAAGCACGAAGGGTATGGACCAATTCGCATTGCCGTGAATATGTCGACCGTCCAGCTGGATGATGAGGAAATCGTTGGGGCGATAAAACGGATTCTTATGGAAGAGGAAGTTGAACCGGATTTCATCGAAATTGAACTGACCGAGAGCTCATTTGCAGATCGGGATGAAATGAGGGAGACGATTCAGCAGATTAGGGATTTAGGCATGCATGTTGCAATAGATGATTTCGGAACAGGTTATAGCACTTTCAGTTATATTAAGGAATTGCCAGCAGACACAGTGAAAATCGATATGTCATTCGTGAAGGACATTGACGTGAACGAAAACAGCAGAGCTATCGTCAAGGCGATTGTTACATTGGCAGATACGGCTGGCCTTAATGTCGTTGCCGAAGGAATCGAGACGGGGGAACAAGCGGAAATCCTTTGCAACTTAGGATGCAGAGAAGGACAAGGCTATTTCTTCAGCAAGCCTTTACCTCCCGAAGAATGTGAATTGATGTTTTCAAAATCCGTAGAATATGAATAAATATCCGTAAACTTGTCAGGTTGAGCCATTTCATTGAACGAATTACAATATGGGTGGGGGGCTGACAAATATGAGAAAACTGGATATATCACTAATTGGTGTTCCACTCGACTACGGACAAAGCAGAAGAGGAGTGGATATGGGACCGAGTGCCATCCGTTATGCGGGGGCAATAAGAAGATTGGAAGCGATCGGACATACGCTGAAAGATGAAGGGGATATCCAAGTAAGCTCTGTCGAACATAAAGATCGTGAAGCTACAAACTTGAAGAACTTGGAGGAAGTCGTCCAAGCAACGAGTGAACTTGCGAATCGGGTTGCTGAAGTCGTAGAAAAAGGGAATTTCCCACTCATCCTCGGAGGCGATCATAGCATTGCAATTGGGACGATTGCAGGATTATCGTCAACGTATAAAAACTTAGGTGTCATCTGGTATGATGCGCATGTTGACATGAATACTGCTGAAACGTCACCATCAGGTAATATCCATGGAATGCCGCTTGCGGTTCTCATGGGCCGGGGGCATGAAAGATTAGTAAATATCTTTAAAGAAGGGCAGAAAGTAAAGCCCGAAAACATTGTCATTATCGGAGCTCGTTCAGTCGATCCAGGCGAGCGTTTATTAATTAAAGATCTAGGCATCAAAGTATTCACGATGCACGAAATTGATCGCGATGGCATGACATCGGTCATGAAGGAAGCGATTGCTTATTTACAAGCAAAGAATGTTGATGGTGTCCACTTGTCATTGGATTTGGATGGCCTTGATCCTCTCTACACACCTGGAGTCGGAACACCGGTGCCAGGCGGAATCAGCTATCGCGAAAGCCATCTTGCAATGGAGATGCTCGAGGATTCGGGTATGATCACATCAGCAGAATTCGTCGAAGTGAATCCGATCCTCGATGAAAAGAACAAAACTGCGGATGTCGCAGTCGGACTAATGGGCTCATTGTTCGGAGAAAAATTATTATAAGGCAGGCCGCTTGGATTAATATCCAAGCGGTTATTTTTTGTGAAAGAATTTCCTAAAAGAACGGAAATATTTATCAATCTTTGGTAAAATAAAAAATATGGATTAAAAAAATGAAACCAGTTGGACCCTTCAAACGTATAGAAGGAACAGCCGCATAGAGCGGAGGATGAAAGTCATTGGATGAATTGGTCAATAAAAGAATAAATGATGTGATCAAAGGCGATCAGGATGCATTCGAAGAAATTGTCACCATGTTTCAACATCGGCTGTATCATGTTTGTTATCGAATGCTCGGCAATCCCCAGGAAGCGGAAGATATAGCTCAAGAAGCATTTGTGCGTGCATATGTGAACATCCATACGTACGATCAGAAACGGAAATTTTCCACTTGGTTATTTCGGATTGCAACAAATTTATGCATCGATAGAATTCGTAAAAAGAAACCGGATTATTATCTTGATGCGACAGTGCCTGGAACGGATGGCCTAAATATGTATTCGCAGATTGCAGCAGCCGGCGACTTGCCGGAGGAAGAAGTAGAGCGTATGGAAGCACAGGATCGTGTCCAATATGAGATTGGAAGGCTTCCTGAAAAATATCGTTCTGTTATCATCCTAAGATATATGGAAGAATTGCCGTTGCAGGAGATTAGTGATATTTTAGAATTACCACTTGGAACCGTAAAGACCCGAGTTCACCGTGGCCGGGAAGCGCTACGGAAACAGATGGGTAATATGTAGGAGGGAATTAAGTATGAATACGTGTCAGGAACCAGTGATCCATTTAATGCACGCGTATTTAGACGGAGACATTAGCCGCCAGGATGAGCAATTGCTGCAGAAGCATTTAGCTGACTGTGAACATTGCAGGGAAATGATGGATGAATTCAAAATGTCGGCTTTATTCCTGAAGGAAGCTGCTCCAATCCAAGCCCCGGACGGATTTGTCTCAGGCGTCATGGCACGTCTCCCGAAAGAAAAATCGCAAGCAGGTTTTCAACGGTTTTTACGCAGGCACCCACTCGTGGCTGCGGCTGCACTGTTTTTAATATTAATGAGCGCGACGCTCTTTTCTAGCTTCGGCAATAATCAGCAGTTTTCATTCACGAAGCAGCCAAATCTGATCGTTGAAGGGGAAACGGTCGTCGTCCCTGCTGGCGAAGTGGTGAAGGGGGATATCGTCGTCAAAAACGGCAATCTTCGAATTGAAGGAGAAGTGGACGGCAATGTGACTGTCATCCGCGGTACGAAATACATGGCTTCGACGGCAGTAGTTACAGGAAAAAGCGAAGAAATTGATCAGGCCTTTGATTGGTTATGGTATAAAATAAAGTCGACAGTCAAAGATATTTTCCCTTCTAGCGATGGAGAGTCGGGGGAATAATGATTGCACGATCGCCTTCCCGGCATAGGGTGGGCGATTGTTTTTTATTTTTTATGAATGAACGATTGGTACATAGGGAAAGGAAACAATACACCAATCAAAAACGTTCCCATTAGTAGCCAGTCCTTGTTCGTTTTCAAGAGCACTGAAACTGGGCTGTATGATATACTGAAGTAAAGAATATGCGATGAAGGTGAGGGAAGCGCATGCCTGGTTGGGAAATGATTACAAACTCAAGTCCGATTGAAATACTGAAAAATATAGTGGATGTGCTTCTCGTTTGGTTTGTTTTCTATAAATTAATCACCATCATAAAAGGCACGAAAGCCGTACAGCTATTAAAAGGTATTTTCGTTATTTTATTTGCCCGTATTCTTACTGAATATCTTGGACTTGATACATTGAAATGGATGTTGGATCAAGTGTTGATGTTCGGGTTCCTTGCTATTATTATCCTCTTTCAACCCGAAATACGCCGTGCGCTGGAACAACTTGGTCGAGGCCGTTTGTTTGCGAGGTCTGCAATGCAGGAAGAAGAGGAACGTGATCGCATGATCGACGCTTTCAACAAGTCGGTGAGCTATATGGCGAAACGACGGATTGGAGCGCTTATATCGATTGAACGGGAGACAGGGCTTAGTGAGTATATTGAAACAGGGACTCCGTTGAACTCGATCGTCACTTCGGAATTGCTTATCAATATATTCATCCCAAATACTCCGTTGCATGACGGGGCTGTCATTTTACAAAAAAATCGCATCGCTGCTGCAGGATGCTATCTACCGCTTTCGGAAAATCCTTTCATTTCAAAAGAGCTCGGAACCCGACACCGGGCAGCTCTCGGTATCAGTGAAGTGACCGATGCAATCACAATTGTCGTTTCCGAAGAGACAGGTGCAGTAAGTCTTACGACAAATGGAGATATTAACAGGAACTTGTCAATGGATGAATTTGAGCAGCAACTGCGGAAAGTATGGTTTGGAGCAGAACCTGAAACCTCGTCTACTTCATTCTGGAAATGGGGGAAACAGAAAAATGGATAATCTAATGGACCGCCCATGGTTTCTCCGTATTACGGCATTGGCGCTTGCCATTATCCTTTTCTTTTCCGTTCAGGCGGAAGAAGATAAAAAGACAGGCTCCACAATCGGTGATTCACAGGATGTCCTTCGCGACGTCCCAGTAGAAGTTTTTTATGATAATGAAAATCTCGTCGTCACAGGAGTGCCGAAGACCGTCAATATGTCGATTGACGGTCCCGCCAACCTTGTCCAGACGACAAAGTTGTTGAAGGATTTTACATTGAAGGTCGACTTGAGAAGCCTCGAATTGGGAAGGCATACAGTTAAGATCCAAGCTGAGAACCTTTCGGAAAAATTGGATGTGCGATTGGACCCAGCAACGGTGGACGTCGTCATCGAAGAGAAAATATCGAAATCATTCCCGGTAGAGCCTGAGTTTAACGAGCGATTACTTGCAGAAGGTTTCAATGCAGTTAGAAAAGAAGTGGAGCCTTCTATGATCCAAGTGACAGGCGCCAAAAGTGTCATTGAATCCATCAGCTTTGTAAAGGTTTCAGCAACAGGCGAGCAGGGCATTGATAAATCGTTTGAGCAAAAAGCCCGTGTCCGCGTGCTTGACCGGGATCTGAATAAATTGAATGTCATAATTGAACCCGAAGATGTGACTGTCAAAGTGGAAGTGAAGGAAAATAGTAAAGAGGTGCCGATCGTTCTAAGGGAAAAAGGTGTTCCGGGTGAGAACATTGTAATCGACTCCGTTTTCTCAGAGATGAAGACAGTGACACTTTACGGACCGCAGAAGACGTTGGAGTCTATTGGCGAAATCCGGGTAGATGTTGATGTTTCGAAAGTGAAGGAGTCAGGGACAGTAGAGTTGAATGTTCCAAAACCGAAGGGAGTTTCAAAACTTTCGGAGGACAAGGTCAAAGTGAATATTCGAGTTACGACTATGAATGGAGAAGATCCTCCTCCTGACGTATCGATGGAACCGACTGAGGAGGATGTTACTAAGGAATTCAAAAACATTCCTGTCGCTGTGAAAGGGCTTGATGAGAAATTTAGCAGTTCCTTTCTGAAACCAACTGAAGGTGTCGTTGATGTAACAGTGACGGCTAAAGAGGAAGTTATTAATTCACTAGACGTTTCAGACTTCGATATTAGCGTCGATGCTTCCGGGACGAATGAGGAAGGCGAACACTCATATCCGCTTTCTGTAGTTGCGCCTGACGATATTGCTTGGAAGATTTCAGAGGATGAAGTGACGCTTGAAATAAAACTCGCATAATGAAGAAGTTGATTATGAGCATTGAAAGGGAGTATGGATAATGACAAAGTATTTTGGAACAGATGGCGTCCGTGGGATTGCAAATAAAGAATTAACGCCTGAGCTTGCTTTTAAACTTGGTAGAATTGGCGGATATGTGCTGACGAAAGATTCACAGGAGACGTCACAAGTTCTTGTCGGCAGGGATACTCGCATATCTGGGCACTTATTGGAAAACGCTTTGATTGCAGGCCTATTGTCTATGGGAATCGAAGTAATGAGGCTCGGGATCATCAGTACGCCAGGTGTAGCTTACTTGACACGTGTCATGAATGCCCAGGCAGGTGTCATGATATCGGCATCCCATAATCCATTTGAGGATAACGGCATCAAATTTTTCGGAGCAGACGGGTTCAAACTGACAGATGAGCAGGAAGATGAAATTGAAACCCTCTTGCACGAAGAGACGGATAACCTGCCTCGCCCGGTAGGAGCGGATGTTGGAACTGTAACGGATTATTTTGAAGGTGGCCACAAATACATCCAATACTTGAAACAGACGGTTGATGAGGAGTTTACAGACCTCCATATCGCCCTGGATTGCGCGCATGGTGCTACTTCTTCATTGGCAACACATGTCTTTGCTGATTTGGATGCGGACTTGTCAACGATAGGTGTCTCACCGAATGGTGTGAATATCAATGACGGCGTCGGATCGACACATCCGGAAGGACTCAGCCAGCTCGTAATCGATAAAGGCGCAGACATCGGACTTGCTTTTGATGGTGATGGAGACCGCCTCATTGCAGTCGATGAACTGGGTAGGATCATTAACGGAGACCAAATCATGTTCATCATAGGGCGTCACCTCCAATCGAAAGGCCGCCTAAAATCCGACACGATTGTTTCTACTATCATGAGCAACCTCGGCTTTTATAAAGCGTTGGAGCGACAAGGCATGATGAGCGTCAAAACAGCTGTTGGAGACCGATACGTCGTCGAAGAAATGAAAAAAGGGAACTATAATCTCGGCGGTGAGCAATCTGGCCACATCATCTTGCTTGATTACAATACGACAGGAGACGGCCTATTGACGGCGTTACAGCTTGTCAACATCATGAAACGGACAGGAAGAAAGCTATCCGAACTTGCGAACGAGATGACGATTTACCCGCAGGAGCTCGTGAACGTCCGTGTTACAGATAAAAACAAAGTGACCGAAAATGCAAAAGTTGCTGCTGTTATTAAGGATGTAGAAGAGGAAATGGCCGGAAACGGCAGAGTACTCGTCCGTCCATCAGGAACGGAGCCACTCGTCCGTGTAATGGTTGAATCACCAGACCATGATACTTGCAAACGCTTTGTCAATCGCATTGCAGAAGTCGTTCGTGCAGAAATGGGAACGGAAGAATAAGAAACAGAATGAAGCTGTAGCAGAAAGTCGATAATTGACTTTTTGCTACAGCTTTTTTGTGTCAGTGGAAAGCCGCATTTATAGAAAATGCGTCATCCGCTCAAGAAAGTGGAAGCGCGCTCAAGAAAACGAATTAGCGCTCAAGAAATTGGAATTGCGCTCAAGAAAACGAATTAGCGCTCAAGAAATTGGAATTACGCTCAAGAAAAACGATTTGGCGCTCTAGAAAGTGAAATCGCGCTAAAGATTACGATTTTGCGCCCAAGAAAGTAGTTTCCATGCTCAAGGATAGCGAAATTGCCTCTCCTAGAATTATTCAAAAAAAATCGCACCCATAATGGGATGCGATGGAAAATACCACTTAGAATACACGCTGGAATTTATTCCGAATGATGATTGCTGTGGAATTTAAAATGAACAGTGCCACAAGCAATACGATGATCGTGGCGGCTGCCAAATTGGCGTATTCCGCAACTAATGAAGCATCCAACGTCCAGTAATAAATCTGTACCGGCAACACCGTAAAACGGTCCATAATGCCTCCTGGGAACGGTATGAGCAATGCAGGAATGCCTATGACGACGAGTGGTGCTGTTTCTCCAATTGCACGAGATAAGGAAAGAATTGCGCCTGTCAGGATTCCTGGCAATGCTGCCGGTAGGATGATCCGCTGAATCGTTTGCCATTTAGTTGCCCCTAATCCATAAGAACCTTCGCTTAAATGGAAAGGAATTGACCGAATTGCTTCTTGGCTTGCCACGATCACAATCGGCAAAATCAGCAGCGACATTGCCAAACCGCCAGCAAGGACGACGTTTCCAAGGTTTAACGCTCGTACAAATACTGTCATTCCAAGTATTCCGTAAACAATGGAAGGAACGCCCGCTAAGTTGGAGATATTCGTTTGAATGAACCCGAGTACTCGACCTTTCTTCGCGTACATCTCTAAGAAAATCGCAGTACCAACCCCTAAAAACATCGTGACTGGAGCAACGACAAGCATGAGCCAAAACGTTCCGAGAATTGCTCCCATAATTCCCGCGCGCTCCGGTTGTGTAGATAATTTACCTGTTAGGAATTCCATGTTAATGGAACCAATGCCGTCAGCTACAACTTTGTATAGTAAAACGACGAGAAAGAACAAGCCGAAAAAGGCGGACAGCATAAAAATGTACTTCGAAAATTGATTCAAGAGCATACGGAACTTAGTTCGACGGATATGTTGGTTTTCGTTTAGATGTTTCATGTTAGTATTCCTCCCTGAACTTCTTGGAAACAGCCCTTGCAAGAAGGTTCATAATGAGTGTGAAAACGAATAGCGTCATCGCCACTGCGTATAAGCTATAGTAAACTGTTGACCCAGCAGGAGCATCTCCGCCCGTTACCTCTACAATATAAGCGGTCATCGTC
Source organism: Sporosarcina sp. SAFN-015 (assembly GCF_051966875.1). Lineage (GTDB taxonomy): Bacteria > Bacillota > Bacilli > Bacillales_A > Planococcaceae > Sporosarcina. Next base: position 347,710 of record NZ_JBQCKP010000002.1, read on the forward strand.
TGCATCGACTGTGTAATGTCAAAAGTGAAGTTTTTCGTACTGCCGCTCGCAATTGTCACAATCATTGTTTCTCCAATAGCTCGTGATATTCCAAGGACAAACGAAGCGATGATGCCGGATAAAGCAGCAGGTATGACAACTTTGCGAGTTATTTCAAGCTTTGTGGCGCCTAATCCTGCCGCTCCTTCACGCATTGCGTTTGGAACGGAGCTCATTGCATCTTCGGATAGGGAAGCAATCATCGGGATGATCATGACACCCATGACTAAACCTGGACTAAGAATATTCGTCGCTTGAAGGCTTGGAATGAATTCACGCAAAAGTGGCGTCACAAAAGTGAAGGCGAAAAAGCCATAGACGATTGTCGGTACGCCTGCCAGCAGCTCAAGCACCGGTTTGACGACTTTTCTAACTTTCGGAGACGCATATTCACTCAAGTAAATGGCGGCCATCAACCCGATTGGTGCGGCTACAGCCATTGCTATTAAAGACGAAGTTAAAGTACCCATCAATAAAGGGAGCAGTCCAAACTCAGGGTTCTGGCTTAGTGGTCTCAAGACAGTGCCCGTAAAGAAATCGAGGAATGGCACCCGTTTAAAAAACTCCACCGTTTCGGATAACAGTGTCCAAATGATGCCGATTGTCGTCAGGACAGATATGGAAGCGATCAATGTGAGGAAGATGGGAATTAGCTTTTCGATTCTTCTTCTGATTGAATTGCTGCGCTGATTTTGGTCGATCATGTCTCTAATATTCACTTTATCTGCTTTTGGAAATTCATGATTTATCATTATTGAAACTCCTTCCGGTAAGATGCAAGAGGATGAAGACTGCAGGCAGCCCTCATCCTTTTCTCGTCTAGACTCAATAGCCTAGGCGCTTGCGCTTTTGTTGCTTACAGGCCTTCGAGGAAGCTGACGTTTTCTTTTACTTCAGATTCTGGAATTGGTGCAAAGCCTGTTTCACCAGCGAAAGTATTAATATTGTTCATAACGTAAATTGCAAAATCTTTTACTTGCGGTTTTTCTTTTGCATGGTTCACATTCAAGTATGTGAAGACCGGGCGAGTGAAGTCCGCGTAAGCTCCGTCTTCAGCAATCGTATCTAATGCCGGCTCTACTGGACCATTTCCGAAGTCGACCGCGACAGCGTTCAACTTATCTTGGTTATTGACGTAGTAGCCGAATCCGAAGAACGCGATACCGTTTTTATCTTCAGAAACGAGGTTTACAAGTGTCGAATATTCTTGCTGTAAGTTGACTGAGCTATCCATATCTTGCTTATCAAGAATGCTTTCATAGAAGAACTCATATGTTCCGTGGTTTTCATTCGGTCCCATAGCATTGATCTTTTCATTCGGCCAATCTGGATTAATGTCAGACCAGTTTTCAACAGTGCTATCTGCAAGGAAAATGCTAATTAATTGTTCAGGCGTCATTTCTGTCGCCCAATCATTATCTTTATTGATGACGAAAGTAAGACCGTCCAAAGCAACTTTCAATTCTTTTACTTCAATACCGAGCTTATCCGCTTCTGCAGCTTCTTCGTCTTTGATTTGTCGGGAAGCATCGTTGAAGTCTGTACCATTTTCAACGAGGAATTTCTTGAAGCCTGCACTTGTACCTGCACGGCTCACTTCAACAGAGACGTTCTCTTGTTCGTTCACCATGTACTCCTCAGCAAGACGAGCCATGAGCGGGTATACTGTTCCGGAACCGTCGATTGCAACGCTGCCTTCCAGCTCTTCGCCAGAAGATCCTTGCGCGGAAGCTTTGCCGCTGCCTGAATCTGTGTTGTCATCATCTTTGCCGCATGCTGCAAGGACAACTGCAAACGCAGCCATGACCATGAATAAAAGAAACTTGTTGAACTTCATTGATAAATCCTCCCCTGAGTTATGTTCTAATGTAGATGAAGGAATCTCCCTCACAACTAAATCATAACGGCTGTTTGTTAAGTGAGTATTGTAAAAGTGTAAATGTATTGTAAATTGATTTTAAATGAAAAAATAAAAACCCGCTTTTAATAAGCGGGTTTCTATATCGTAAAGTTTAACCGAATCGGCCGTTAATATAGTCTTCTGTCATCTTATCTGAAGGATTGTTGAAGATAGTCGTCGTGCGGTCATGTTCAACCACTTCGCCATTGAGGAAAAATGCAGTACGGTCGGAAATACGTGAAGCTTGCTGCATATTATGTGTGACGATGGCGATTGTAACATCATTCTTAATAGAACGGATCAATTCTTCGATCTTATGTGTAGATACTGGATCGAGTGCCGAGGTCGGTTCGTCCATCAAAATCACTTCAGGATCGATGGCGAGACATCTAGCGATACATAGCCGTTGCTGCTGTCCGCCGGAAAGACCGTATGCGCTCTTATGCAACCTGTCTTTTACTTCGTCCCATAATGCTGCTTTCCGTAAACTCTCTTCCACGATGACGTCGAGCATCGCCTTGTTGCGGATGCCGTGGACTCTTGGTCCGAAAGCGACGTTTTCATAAATTGATTTTGGGAAAGGGTTCGGCTTTTGGAATACCATGCCGACTTTCGAACGGAGAATTTCGACAGGCATCGCCTTGCCTAAAATATTATTCCCTTTGAAAGTTACATTTCCTGAGATGGAGACATCGGCTGCTGTTTCCACCATCCGATTCAATGTTTTTATGAATGTAGATTTGCCACAACCTGATGGGCCAATGATAGCTGTAACTTCGCGTTCATTAATTGCCAAGTCTATATTCTTTAAAGCATGCGACGTGCCGTACCAGAGATTCAAGCCGTTCGTTTCATAAATCGGCTTCCGCCAGCTTTCATTTCGTACGACTGATAATGGTTTTTCCTTTATACGTTCATGAAGTGAAATTGTCATTTGAAATCCTCCTAGTTGGATTGAGGCTTACGTATAGTGTACGGGAGGATTATTGAGTGAGTATGAAGGCGATGTAAAGATTTTGTAAATGAAAAAGGCCATCCCCGACTCGGATAGCCTTTCATTTCATTCAAAAATATAATGCAATGCCTTCACGGCTTGGTCGACGGTTTCGACAGTGGCATGTGCTTTGCGTGATAGCTCTTTTAACGGATGATGATGCTGTTCGGAACGGATAAGGATAAGCGGCTTGCCGTATGCGACTGCAGCACTCGCATCCATTGCCGTGTTCCATTGCTTGTATTGCTCACCGAATAGAGCGATAACAAGATCGGCTTTCTTCATTAATAGTTCTGTCCGTAAATTGTTAAAGCTAGAAGCGGCTGCGTCTTTAAAAATCGCATTCGGCTGTTTGCCTAAAATCTCTTCACCGATATTATCTGAGCGATCGTGGTCTTCCATCGGGCCGACGAAGTCAATCGGCAAGTTTAAAGCAGCAACTTTCTGTTTCACTTCTTCGCGCCAAGATGTATGGATTTCCCCTGCAAGATAAACCGTTAATCTCATAAAAAATCCCTCCCTGAAATGATGGTTCCATTATAGCATTCATTCGAATTAGATTGCCCAACGTTGCATGAAAGTTTAGAATTAAGGAAAGAAAAGGGGGAATATGAATGAAAACGATTTGGCACAATGGCAAATTGTATACGATGGAAAAGGAAGGAGAAACCGTCGAGGCGTTGCTGACGGAAAACGGTAAAATTATCGCGGTAGGCGATTATCATGAATTAAAAGGTGAAGCGAATAACGAAATCGACCTTAATGGAGCGGTACTCTACCCTGGGTTCATCGACAATCATATGCATATAATCGGGCACGGTCAGAAGCTGCTTAGTCTGGATTTGTCGAAGGCGAAGTCCGCTGATGACATGATGGATATGCTCATGAACGCTTATCCTGATTTGAAAGCGGACGAGTGGTTCATTGGTGAAGGATGGAATGAGAACAATTTTGCGGATAAAAAGATTTTCACTCGCCACGAATTAGACAAAGTGACTGATTCGCCGATGTTTCTGAAACGGACGTGCAGGCATGCGGCTATTGCCAATTCAAAAGCACTTGAACTCGCAGGTATTACGAAAGATACACCAGATCCGGATGATGGGGTCATTGAGCGGGATGAAAATGGAGAGCCGACTGGCGTATTGAAGGAAGGTCCGATGGATCGGATGCTGCAGCTTATTCCAGAGCCGACCGAGGAGATGCTGACAAAAGCGCTTGAGAAATCGGTCGATGATTTGCTGTCGCTTGGATTGACCGGTGCAGTGACGGATGACTTAGGCTATTACGGTGATTATCGAAATCCGTTGCAAGCGTTCAGAAATGTCATAGGGGAAAAGAAAAAGTTTCGTGCGCATTTATTGCGGAGATCGACGGTATTTACGCAATTGATGGAAGACGAAGCAACGTATGATGAGCCGTGGATCGAACCGGGAGAAATGAAGTTCTTCATCGATGGATCGCTTGGTGGAAGCACAGCTTTGTTAGGGGGACCATATGCGAATGATCCATCTACTTCGGGCACAGCAGTGTTGACAGATAAGGAGATCGATGAACATGTGGCTACTGCACGGAAATATGGGCAGGCTGTTGCGATGCATATGATCGGGGACGGGGCGGTTGAAAAAGGATTGGACGCAATTGAGCGCCATCCAGTGCCGGAAGGGAAGCGGGACCGGCTTATCCATGTGAATGTGCTACGTGATGATTTAGTGGAACGAATGAAGAAACTTCCTGTCGTTTTGGATATCCAGCCAGTATTCGTATCGTCCGATTTTCCGTGGGTGATGGAAAAGTTAGGGGAAGACCGATTGGATTGGGCGTATGCATGGAAGCGGTTGATTGACGAAGGATTCATTTGCGGGGCAGGGTCGGATGCGCCGATCGAAGAGGTTGATCCGTTGCTTGGCATTTATGCAGCGGTGACAAGAAGGAAGCCGGGTGAGGCGCATGAAGGGTATTTGCCTCAAGAAAAGTTGAGCATGTTCGAGGCGGTGAGTTTATTCACATCAGGCAGCGCTGCTACAATTGGCAAAGCAGATTCACGAGGTAAGTTAGGTGTCGGTTTTGATGCGGATTTTACAGTGTTGGATAGGGATTTGTTTGAAGTGGATGAAGAGGAGATTCTTGAAACGGCTGTTGAGATGACAGTAGTGGCAGGGGAAGTTATGTATCGGAAATAACAAAAGTATTTTTGGAAGGAAGATAACATGATGTTAATCGTCTGTTATCTTCTTTTCAGCATGTGGGGGGATCTTATGTTTTATAGAAAAAAGTTTTATACTGTGAAAAAAGAGTTTGTCGAAATCTTTAATGAACATTTCAATAAAACCAACTTGCCTAACCAGTTAAAACACGGGTCCAGGTTAATTGGTCGTTGGATGAAGGAAAATGAAGACGATACTGTCGAGATTTTTGCTATTTGGGAATATGACAGTTATGAGGATTATGTGGAAATTGAAACTAAGATAAGAAATGATCATGCTCATGTGGAGCGTGTGAAGGACTGGTACGCAAAGAACGGTGGCCGAGGTTATGTATTGAAGGAATATATTCTAGAGGTTAAAAATGAAGCCATCACATCGACTCTCGAAGAAAAGGCACAGTGATTGACACACTTGGGAAAACGAACTTGCTCAGGCTGATATAGTAATTGATGCTTGCTAAGGTTGAAAACAATGTTAGGCATGGAATTTTTCAATTAATGGAGTGAGAATAAATGATCGATTTAAGTCACAAACCACTACTACAAGGGGAAAAAGTTATACTCAGACCTTTTAAAGATGAAGACTTCCCCTATATTAAAGAATGCTTGCTAGATCCAGAGGTACTAAAATTGACAGGAAGCAGTTCAGATTTTGATTGGGATAAAACTCTTCAGTGGTACAACACAAGAAATGCACAAACGGATCGCCTGGATCTTGCGATTGTTGACCAATCTCAAGGAAACTTAGTGGGAGAGGCTGTGATCAATTTATATGATGAACAGAATCATAGCATGAATTTCAGGATCCTAATTGGACCAAGAGGAAGGAATCGAGGATTCGGAACAGAAGCAATACAACTTATCATTGAATACATATTTACAAATACGACACTTTACGAACTGACCTTAAGTGTGTTTGACTTTAATCCAAGGGCGAAACATGTGTATGAAAAGTTAGGCTTTGTGCAGGTAAGTATCGATAAAAATGATTTGGAGTTTGAAGGACAATGGATTGATTCGATTAATATGAAATTGACGAGGGAAGATTGGCTGGAAAGAAGAATTGTTTAGCGCACAGAAATTGCTTGATCACGGATGAAAAATTAGAAAACGGAGCAGAAAGGCACCTTCCCCTTCCTGCTCTGTTTATATTTATCCTCTAAACGGCCACCAAACTCCACGGCCAAACGATACAGTAATTGCCGGAATAAGCAACGGCAAGATAATCAAACCGTATAACAGCAATCCGGTAATAACAATCGTCGCGATTTGCACGAGGCTCAATACGCCGGATGGCATCATCGCACCGAATGTACCTGCCAAAATGATCGCTGCAGTAATGATGACCGTCCCCATTTTCGCCATGGAAGTAACTAAAGCGTCCCGGACATTCTTCCCGTTTATGCTCTCTTCACGGAACCGGTCGAGCAGGAAGATCGAATAGTCGACGCCTAACGCAATCAGCATAATGAAGCCGAAGAACGGAACTGCCCAGCTAATGCCGTCATATCCGAGACCGTTGACGAAGATGAGCTCTGTAATGGACACCGATGTATAATAAGTGAGCAACAATGAACCAATCATATACGCTGGCATGATTGCCGAACGGAACAGGATGAACAGCACGACGAACAAGCCGACGAGCATGATCGTCACAGTCCGTGTAAAGTCCTTCGTTGAAATATCATTCAAATCGGCATTCATGACGGAAATCCCGCTGAATGCAATATTCGCTTCTTCGAAAGGAGTTCCGATGACAGACCTGTGAATCGTGTTTTCGATATCCTCCACTGTCCCGATTGCTTCGCGGGAATATGGATCCTGTTCGAGAATGACTTCAAGGATGATGCCCGTTTGCTCATCAATCGTATACCGGTCAATGACAGGTTCGAACTCTTCTTCTGCAAGCGTTCCTTTTGGAATGAACAGCCCTGTATCTCGGACGCTCTTCGTGTCTCCCATATCTTTCATCATATCAGCAAGTTCCGAAAGTCCTTCGTGAATCTCGCCAAGACCTCCGTTAGCTGCATCTACACCATTAGCAAGCTCTTTCAAACCACCAGCAAGCTCGCCCATCTGACCCCCTGCTCCGTCTAACTGATTTGCAGCGCCATACAAGCTATTGCTAACTTTGCCAAGCTCGGTTCCTAACGCTTTCAAACCGCCGGCAGCTTGTGCAGCAGGCATTCCTTGTTCAAGTCCACCGGCAATTTGTGCTAACTGATCGTTGATTTGCTTAATGCCGCCAGCAGCCTGACGCAATCCTGCACCTCCTGAAGAAGCTGAATCCGAAGGCAATTCTCCTGTAACTTCATTCAATCCGCCCTGCACTTGGCGTAGCCCGTCTTGAACTTCTGCAAGTCCGTCGACTGCTTCATTCAACCCATCTGCCATCAGCGCAATTTGATGATCGACATACAAGTCTTCAATTAATTCACCAGTCGGGCGGGTAATGGTGCGAACGCTTTTGACGCCATCGACTTTTTCGAGATCTTTGCTGATGGATTCCAAATAGGTGACATCTTGTTCATTTACAATCTTCGTATCTTTTTTCAAAATGACTTGGACTGGCAATGAATCCCCTTCACCGAACGCTTCGGAAATCCGATTCAGTCCCATGACGGATTCCTTGCTGTCATCGATCTCGTCGACTGTGTTGAACGACAAGTCATTGTCATACGTCATCAGAAGCGGAATTGTAATAACAGCAACAATCAGCATCGAAATGAGCGGGCGTGAAACCGACACTTTGCTGAACGCAATCCATACTTTACTGTCTTTATGCGATGCAGCGCCTTTGGAAGGCCAGAACAATTTATCTTTCAATAAAACCATAAATAACGGAACGACCGTGTAAAGAATGAGTAGTAGAACAGCTATCCCGACTGCAACGGCGACTGCTGATTTGAAAATAGGGAAGTCTGCGAATCCGATCGCTGCAAATCCGATGAATACTGCAGCGGCACTGATGAATAGCGTGCGGCCTGCTGTTTTGTATGTGTTAATAACCGCGTCTTCCACGGCGTGACCTTCTAGCAATTCCTCTTTATAGCGGCTTAACAAGAGAATACAATAGTCGGTTCCTAAGCCGAACAGAATCGCCACGAGGAAGATCTGCGTATAGTTTGAAACAGGAAAGCCGAACCAATCGATGAAAAACGCAACAAATGATTGGCTGAGCAAATACGAAATTCCAACTGCCAATAGTGGAACGAAAGGTGTCACGATCGAGCGGAATACAATCAGTAACAAAGCAAAGATCAGAACGACTGTAATCAATTCCGTCTTTTTCAACCCTTCCTGCGCGCTAATATTAACGTCATTGTTAATGATTGCTTCACCTGTCAAATAGACTGTTTCATCTTTAGGCAGAATGTCTGCATGGATTTTATCCGCAAGCTCAATAATTTCTTCCTGAGTTCCGTCCACTGTAACTGGAACGAGGATCGTTTTCTTATCCTCCGAAACGAGCTGTTTCTCCATATCTTCACTTTCAAACGGATCGAGTACATCCTTCACCGGTTTCCCGATCGTTTGGATTTTTTGTGCCACTGCTGAGACATCTTTCTTTAATGCCTCATCGACTGGCTTGTCGAGTGCATATACGAGGGATATCGTATCTTCCGAAGCGCCTGCTTTCTCCAGTATGTCTGCAGCTTTTTGTGACTCCGCCGTATCCGGCAACTGGAACGAACCAGCGTTCTCTGCCTGTTTCGCTAGGTCAGGAGACAAGATGAATAAGATCGCAGTAAGCGCAACAATCCCGATAAAAATGGGCCATTTGAATTTCAGCACATGTTTCATACTTACATTCCTTTCATATGTAAAATATCTTTTAATTTCCGAAACGTGTTAACGAACGTATCAATTTCATGTTCCTCTACTTTTCCGACGAACAGCTTTTCAATGCTTTCATAGACGGCTTCGTCGGACTTTCTGAGAACTTCTTCTCCAGAAGTGGTCAACCGAACAATTTTCGCACGTTGATCATTCGGATCCTTATCGGAGGCAACAAGCCCTTTTTCTACCAACTTCTTTAACCGGGTTGAAATTGCACTCTTATGCACTCCTTGTATTTCGGCCAACTTTCCATTTGATAAGGGACCTTGCGTTGAAAGTATTTTCAGCACTTGAATCTGCTCAGGTGAGTATTCATCCCAAACATCGACATTGACCGATTTTACAACATGCTCGGATCCGTAAATTAACACTTCCTGAAACAACTCGATCGCTTCTTCCAGTTTCTCTCTCAATATAGTAGACCCCCTCAACTAATATACATAGTTTAGGGGGTCTACTAATTTGCGTCAATGGATAAGATAGGTCGCTTGGGAGGGGAGGACGCGAGAAAGCTTGATAGGATGGGGCGTAGGAGGATTGTGACAAAATCGTGGCAGAAACAGAAGACAAACTGAAAGGCACTACGGATGTACCGCGTGCCTTTACTGGATAAGGTATTACTCCGCAGTGCCTGTAATAATTCCTTCAATCTCTCCAATCGGCAGAGGACCATACTCGCGGCTATCGTATCCCCGCCACCATTGATCAACGAGAATGAACACCGTATTTTCTTCAACAGGTACGGCTGCCATGTTCATATTGAAGTACTCCCTTGTTGATTGTTCATCCCTATATACGCTCCTCGGTACCGTATTGAAATACTCTTCCTCACCTGCGCCGCGCCTGGTTGCTTTCCCGTAAAACGTATCAAGCCTCTTTCCGTCGATAAACACTTGACCGCCTTTAATTTCAACCATTTCACCGGGCAATCCGACGACTCTTCCAATATACATGTCAGGAACGGCCGAATTTTTGGCAATGACGGATGCAGGCATACGATAGTAAACGGCTTGCCCCCGCTGTAACTCTTCGAAATCAGTTGAAACGACAAGCTGCCCATGCTCATGGAATTCGAAGTCATGATTACCCCTATCCATTGAATCTATGCTCCATTCGATCAAAAATGTATGTTCCGTCTGTGGGGCGTAATCCAAACGTTCGGGTGTTATGTCATCGGTGATTACCTCAAGAGTGTCCAAATAAATCCTTGTGGAATATTCGACACCGTCTTCACCGGCAAGGATTCGCGGTCCAAGTTTCTCGAAGTGATAAGTGAACCCCGTCTTGCCATCGACCTTAAGTGTGTACGTATCGCCCCTCTGTGTAACTGTGTAATTTTCGTACGTTCCAGGGATTAACAAGGGCTCCTTAATTTTGTAGCCACGTAAGTATGCTTCCCTATCCACTTTGCCTGATATAAAACTTGAACCAAGGAAGTCATCTTTAATTGTCAAGGAAGTTCCATTGAATTCCAAAACGTATCTTGTAGGACTCGTTAGACTTGATTGTTCTAAAAGCATGCCATCCCATGAAGCCGTTACATTCCTTGTATCAGAACCACCAATGGTTGCATATAATCCGACGCTAACTGAAAGTAGAACAATAAGTGAGATGAAGGTAGGGAGCAATGTATTTATCCGAAACGTTTTCTTAGGGTGGGTTGAAGTAAAGATACTCCGGTGTATTTTCTCTTTCTGTAGGGAGGAAGGTTTAAATGGTTGGCCTAGCTTCTCCAACTCTTGCGCTATATCATCATCGGATAAGTGTTTCATTCGTAAAACCACCTTTCTCTAATTCCTCTTTGAACGCGGCAAGTGCCCTCGATAGGCTCATCTTCACTTTTCCTTCCGACCAATTAAGGACGGCCGACGTTTCTTTTGTCGAAAACCCTTGGATTTTCCGCAGGATAATGACTTGCTGGTAACTTGGCTTTAGTTGGTTGAGCGCTTCGTAAAATTGCTTTTGCTGTGTATTAAGAAGGACAATTTCCTCCGATGAACGTTCGTGCTTGGGGTTATGCATATCAAAATAATACGTAATGGGATTCCTCTTTCTGAAATAACTCATCGTCGTCGTGTAGGCGATACGGAAAATCCAAGTTTTGACGAGAGAGTCCCCTTTGAATTGATGTTCATTCCGGATAACCTTCATAAATGTCTCTTGCGACAAGTCCTCGGCTGTATGGGAATCTTTCACGAGCATGAGGATGTAACTATAGACGGCATCATAATATTCATCAAACCACGCTTCACTCGACAAATCATTCACCTCACTTGTTACTTACTTAGACGCAAACTATGAAAATCGGTAACGGGTTTATAGTAAGATTAGGGAAAATCATTAAATAGATAGGGGGGCAAGAGGAATGAGGGGTATTAAGTTTCAAATAAGGAACGTTTACGGCAAACAGTTGGCTGATCTCTTAGTGGATATAGTCGACCCGAAGTGGGTGTGGTCCATCGATCCGGTCGAATCGTATAAGGTGAAGAACGACGCCTTGTCAGATCCGCTTTTTTCGGAAGCAGTTATGGATGGTCCGGAGTTTTTGGAGTTTATAGATACACACGTCCATTATCTCATATTTGCAGACTTGAAAGCTTTCCCAATACGAAAAAATATCGTCGAAGTGAAAAACTATGAAGACTTTATGCGCACTGATTGCCAGCTGGCATTTCTATTAATCGATTCTGTGTACACGCACATTCTATCTAAAGATGAAGAGATAATCCGCAAGTTTGGTGAACGTGCGCGGTCGAAAGGCTTCGCGGAAATCGAGTACCTAACGGATGAAAGGGTGAGTGGAATGCTGCTGACGGTTTGGGGGTAGAGGGGGGCGGCTGTTCAATCGAAAGCCTAGAACGATCCCAACAAAAAACGGCTGCCTATTATACCTAGGCAGCTGTTCTATTTATTCATTCACCAGTCAACGGGACTCTCCATTGCTTCTCAGCAGGGTAATAACTTGTCATTGAAACAAGATACAATGTCAATTCCTCTGGCACTTTTTCCAAACCGTCCAATCGCAAATCGATTGTTGCTATGTGCCGGCCGTTTTTATCCTTTTTATCCAAGATGGAGCTGCTGAAGTTGGCAGGGTAGCTGTTCCCATTGTCATCAACGGCAATATAGCTGCCTAAGTCTGCATCAAGCGAGTCGGCGCTGCCTTCCATTTTGATGACGACAGAACGATCCTTGCCAATCAAAGGTTTTTTCACGCTTTTAATCTCTAATTGAACTCCTTTATAGTCAAAGGCAACTGGATGCTTGTTACTGTCTTTCGGATTAAATGTAAATGAAAGATCTGTAGGTTCCTTTTTATAGACGCCATCTAATACAAATGTCAGCTGTTCTTCATTCTTCGGTACGAATGAATGGATCCAAGCAGTGCCCCTTGATGTACTCAGTTCCTCTCCCAAGCCTTGCAACATGCCTGCCGTGTCTGAATTAGGATTACGTGCTGTTGTATAGATCACTTCTCCTTCTGCATTTTCAATATGATATTCGATTGAAGAGTTATTGCCTAAGATAAGTGAATCCATGCTTCCTTTGCCAAACTGCTCCTCAAACTTGCGCATTGCCTCTTTCGACTTTTTTCTCTCTTCTTCCGTGAAAGCTGTCTCGAAAAACAACTCCATGGAAGAAGGGGCGATTTGCAGTTTCTTCAAACCGACTTCTACACCGTGATGGACAGATCTTGCACTTGTTAAGTCTACCATTTTTGTCAGTTTGCGGTTTTCATGCAAGTCGACAGGGACGTCCAATTGCCAGTTGCCTTTCACTCCATCTAGTTCTGTAAGGTCAAATTGAATTGTCATGTGCTCAATATCGTCTTGATCACGAAGAGAGAACTCGATGAGCCCATAGTCGCTTCCTTGCTGCCAGCCTGTTCCTAATGTGTCTAATACTTCGCCATTTTGATCAACCGCTGTAATTGTGTTTTCATTCAAATACGTATCTTGCGGTTTTCCACCTTTGTTTAACACTTTATACGAAAGAGAGACCCTTGATGAGTCGGCAATAACGTCTTCCACAACAAATGTCAGTCCCTGATCTTCAACTTGCAAATCAACCCGCTGTGTAAGACCAGCATCCGCTGCTATATTCAACCCTTTATCAACTTGGTCGGAAGAAAACAGTCCACCTATAAAATGAGCAAAGGCAGGGTTGACGGTTGCACCGATGCCTACCGCTAAAATAATACCCGCAGCAGTAAGTACTACTCGTTTCCAAACGGCTTTTCGTTGTTTTTTCAATTTCCCGTATGGCTCCAACTGATCCAATACAAGATCAGTGAAATTCTCAGGCAAGGTAGGTGTTTGCAACGTTTCTTCAATGAAGCGCAGTTCCTCTCGAAATGCATTCACAACATTTCCGCAGGACTTGCATGACTGTACATGCGCTTCAATTTCTGCCATCTCCTGTTTAGGTAGCAACTGATCTACAAATTGCGATAGCTTATCCGCCATTGGACATTTCATGAAAATAGCCTCCTTCACGTTTCACTGTTTCTCTCATCTTTTTCTTAGCCCGATGCAGTTTATTGCGAACTGTCGATGTAGGCACTTCCATCACTTCACCGATTTCTTCGTAACTGATTTCATTCACATAACGGAGAAGAATGATGAGGCGTTCGTCTTCGGGCAAAGTAGCAATCAGCCGCTCCAATTGGCGGCTTTTCTCTTTCTTCAGAAAAACCAATTCAGGATGATTCGGTTCGACTACTCTTTCTTCGTCTATTACGATTTGGGTCATCGAATAACGTTTCTTCCGAAATTCATCCATGCAATGATTGATAGCCACCCGGTAGATCCAGCCGGAAAATGAACCGCTGGCGTCATATTTATCAAGGTTACGGTACACTTTGATGAACGCATCTTGAACAAAATCTTGTGCGTCTTGCGGATTTTTCGTCATACGTAAAATGGTCGCATACAGTTGATTTTTATATTTGTTAATAATATGTGCATAGGCTTGTTTGTCGCCCGCTAACACTTGCTGTACCCAAAGCTGTTCCTGTTCCATGGTGACCTCCTAACTGAAACGGACATGCGCATGTCTTTTGGTGTTTCATATAGTATAACGGGTTTACTTACGAGAAAATTTCATGTTAGGTACTTTTATTGAAATGAAAGTTGAAGAAGTATGAAGAAACGGTGGTAAAGTGATGAGAAGCGGTGGTAAAGTATCGAGCATCGATGGTAAATGGTTGTGCATCGGTGGTAAACTGTCAAGCCATGGAAGTAAGGCTTTAAGGTTTGCAAAGATAGAGCGAAAGTCGATAATGTTTTAAGTGCATTATGATAGAATGAGGGCAATTCATTCGAAAAGGGCAAGCCCATGTTGTTCAAAGTATTTTTCAAAAGAGAGAGGAAGCGTAAAGATGGATGGACGTAATCGAAGTGATGTGAAGCCGGGATTGAAAGTCGCTGTTATTCTAAAAAAGGACCAGCGTACCGGTGTAAAGACGGAAGGCATCGTCAAGGATTTATTGACGAACTCGAGCTTCCACCCACATGGTATTAAAGTACGGCTGGAAGACGGGCAAGTCGGAAGAGTAAGCGATATCCTAGAGTAATCTTGCTTAGGGCAATCGCGTTTAGAACGATCCGCCGCGCGCCCAAAGTCAAGAGTACCGCGTCCAAAGCGGGCTGCCGGGCGTTCAAAGTCCAGGGTGCCGCGTCCAAAGCGAGTCGTCGCGCGTCCAAAGTCAAAGGTTCCGCGTCCAAAGTCAAGGTTACCGCGTCCAAAGCGAATCGTCGCGCGTCCAAAGTCAAGGGTTCCACGTCCAAAGCGAGTCGTCGCGCGTCTAAAGTCAAAGGTTCCGCGTCCAAAGCGGGCTGCCGGGCGTCCAAAGTCGAAGGTTACGCGTCCAAAGCGATCCGCCGCGCACCAATAGAAAAATCCAACACATACCAAAAACCGGCGAAAGGACATCATTGTCCTTCGCCGGTTTTCCTATTCTACTCTTTCGCCTTATTCGGCGGAATAATCAAGTTCAACAGCACAGTCGCCATCGCGCCGACTGTAATGCCTGAGGACAAAATATAGTTCGCCCAATCTGGTACAGTTGCGAGTACTTCTTTCGGCAAGACGGTCACTGCGATTGTTAATAAAATTGGAATGCCGATCACCATCATATTGCGGTCGTCGATAATAATTGGCTGAATAACTTTCATGCCGTTCGTAACGATTGCTACGCAGACGATACCAAAAATGCCGTTAATGACAGGTTCTGGTATGCAAGTGATTGCTGTTGATAGTTTTGGGATGAGTCCAAGGCAGACTAAAATGCCGCCGCTTACCATAATGACCGTACGGCTTGCTACACCTGTAATGGCAAGCAGCCCTGCATTTGAGGAATAGCCCGTCATCGGCGTGCTGCCGACGAGTGCACCTGCGAAACAACCTAACCCTTCACCGACGGAAGCGCGGTTCAGACGTTTTTCATCCAACTCTTCTCCCGTGACGGAGGAAACGACAAACCATGTTCCTGTCGTTTCAATTAAGATGATCAAATAGACGAAAATCATGGAAATGATAGCGCCTACGTCAAATATCGGTTTTCCGAAAGGGAGCAGTGATGGCAATGAAAACCATGCCGCTTCCTTCACCGGACTGAAGTCGACTGTACCAAAGAAGCTTGCTGTTATAATTCCGCCTAAAATGGCAAGCAACACCGAAACGAGGCGGAAGAATGTGCCTAATCCTCCTAATCGGCGTCCGAGCAACATGCAAATGATGACGATTGCTGCGGATACTGAGGCAATGATAATGTTGTCACCAATATTTCCTTCCGCAATAAAGATATTATTCAAGCCGACAGGCATAAGTGCGATGCCAACAATAATAATAACTGTTCCGCCGACTAAAGGAGGAATTACTTTTCTCACTGCCTTAGCAAACCATTTTAGCGGATAGCCGATTAAAGCGATCAAAATTGCCCCGGGTATCAAGCTCCCTGCAATGGCTCCAAGCCCCAGCTTCCCGCCGATTGCCGCGATAGCACCAATCGGCACATAAGAAGGTCCTTGAACGACAGGCATTTTAATGCCAGCCCCTGTTTGGATCAACGTCGCGATTCCTGTCGCTAAAAAGCACATCTGAATGAAAAATGCTGTATTTTCGATAGTTAATGATAGCAGCCCTGCAATAATGATAGGAGCAATGTATAAATCCATTGCAAGCACATGCTGTAATCCTAGGATTAATGCTTTTGGTGCACGCACTTTATCATTTACTCCAATTATAATTCCGTTCCTATCATTCTTTTCCACAATTCATTTCCCCACTTTCGTGTGTTGGATTGGTTTAGTTGAATTATAGTTGAAAAAATGACTTTTGTATATAAAAAACCGAACTATTTTAGTTGGTTATTATTATACGTTCGTATTTTATGTTGACGTACCTATATTTTATTGAGTAAAATGAACATACGATAACAAGTCGGGAGGAAGTTGAAATGGTAGAAGATCAAGTATTGCTGGAAGATTGGATTGTCGCTTGTCGTTCGACGGATGTAAAAGAAAAGCCGATCCAAGTCATTTTAATGGGGGAGAGGCTCGCCATTTTCCGAAACAGCAAAGGTGTCCATGCGTTCAAAGATTTATGTATCCATCGAGGGGCGGCTTTATCGCTTGGCGAAGTGAAGAATGATTGTCTCGTCTGCCCGTATCACGCTTGGGAGTATGATGATTCAGGCGCTTGTGTACACATTCCACAATTGCCTGAAGGAAGAGCGATCCCGAAAAAAGCGAAAGCATCGTCGTATAGCTGCATCGAGAAGTATGGCCTCATTTGGGTGAACTTCGCGGGGAATGAACCGGAGATTTTCGACTACAAACCAATGGCAGATAATAGTTACCATAACGTCATTTGGGGACCGCAAGAAGTTGTTGCGAAACCGCCGCGAATTATTGAAAACTTCCTCGATGTCGGCCATCTTGCTGTTGTGCATGTCGGCGCATTGGGAACGGAAACGCATCGTGAAGTAATGGATTACAAAGTGAATAGAGAAGGGGATCGTATCTTTTCGGATGAAATTGCAATTTTCCAACCAGACCCAGATGGTTCGGGTATTCCGAAATACGTTTATTACACATATGAAATCCATCGTCCATTCACGGTCAGCTTCACGAAAAGGGACAAAGAAAACGATACATTGATGACGATATTATTGACTGTTCGCCCGATTGATGAAGAACGCTCAGTGGCATATGGCATCTTGTCTTTCAATTATGAAACAGGTCTTTCAGATGAAGCGATCATTACATTCCAAGATGAGATTTTTGCGCAAGACAAGCCGATCGTGGAAAATCAAAAGCCAGAAGAACTACCTCTTGACTTGCAAGTTGAACTATCGTTAGTATGCGATCGGATGAGCATCGCTTATAGACAGTATTTGAAGGAACTTGGCGTAGAATTAGGAACTGCATAATAATAAGGTGCTGGACAGATTGTTTCTGTTCAGCACCTTTTTTCATTAGTCTGTCGAACAAAGTGAACGTAGACCATCCATTTCCAAATGCTGTATACTTTTGCTAAATGACTAAGCGCTAAAGCAAAGGGGATGAGTGCATATGTCTCTCATTTTAGAAGCTGTTCAAGTTAGTAAGGAAATAGAAGGAAGACCCATCCTGCAAAATATCTCGTTTGGATGCTCCGCTGATACGAGGTTATTAATTCGCGGAAAAAACGGGTCGGGAAAAAGCACTTTGCTTAAAATGCTGGCCGGGATTACTGAACCTTCCAGCGGAAAAATAATAGGAAGTGCTCAAAAAATCGGGTATGTGCCTGAGCATTTTCCGGAGAGCCTGCGATTCAGAGTGAAAGAGTATTTGTTGTTGACTTCATCTTTTCAAGGTGGCTCGAAAGTTTCTATTGAACAAGAACTATTGAAGTTGGCTGGGTTGTTCAGTCTAGAACCGTTTCTCCATACTTCACTTAAAGCGTGTTCAAAAGGAACAAGGCAAAAGGTAGGCATTATTCAGGCTCTCATTACGAAACCAGATCTTCTATTATTGGATGAACCTCTTACAGGGTTGGACGCAGAATCACAGCAGGTCCTCATACAATTGCTGAAAGAAGAACAAATCCCAATCATTTTCACTTCTCATGAGGATACACTCGTTACTAATTTAGCAAAGGAAGTTTTACAGATTGAAACCGGGCAAATCACGCTTCAAATCGGGAAAACAGTACCGAAAAAGAGGATTAGCGTTAATTGCCGTATGAGGGAAGATTTGAATGACCTTCCTGTCAGTCAATTGCACTTCGATGGAAAGATTGCAGTCTTCACAGTCGAAGGGGATGCAAGTGATCACGTACTGCGAGAACTGTTGCGGAAAAATTGTTCCATTTTAGATGTGAGGGAGTTGACGTAATGGTTTCGGGGTTCATTCGCTATCAATTCAGCAGTTATATTCGATCGTTGACATTCATACCTCCGCTCACAATATTCATCGGCTGGATCATTCTTTTCTATACATATAGTGGTGTTCCGATCATGAGCAGCTATGCAGTCACGTGCATCTCGCTATACTTAGTCATGACATGGGTGGCAATGAATGTCTTTGCTTTGGAAGGGGAAAGTGAAAAGAATTTACTTTTTGTGCAACTGCCTAGCAAAAAAGATTATTTATGGGGGAAATGGGTTGTTTGCTTTCTTATTGCGTCTATTTTAGAATTCATAGCGATTGTTTATCCGTTGCTAATAAACAGTTTTAAAGAGACACCTCAGCTTGTTCACATAAGCCTAGCGATTTATGGACACCTTTTTTTTGCGGCTTTCGGTATTATAGTCGGTTCGTTTTTTTCCAATAGTAAAGTGGAATCCAAGAGATTCGCCTGGCTATCGGTGATGCTAGTTATCGCTATTTCGATTGCCCAAGAAGGCATTATCGAGAAAGCGAATATCTTTAAATGGTTGCTGCTACCTTTTCCGCCCGTGTCGCAAATTCTTCGTCATTTCACAGACGAAGCGTTATCGATCGGTAAAAACTTTTGGATGGATGCCGCTTGGGTTGTCTTCTATTCCTTCATTTATCTTCTACTAATAACCCGGCTGTTCTATCGGAAAGAGCGATAAGACAAAATGCAGATGCTGGACGGAATCATACCGTTCAGTATCTTTTTTTAATTCAAAATAATGTATACTAGATGAAAGAGAGATTACGAGGGGGATGGCATGAAAACTCTTTGGGGCATTCTGTCTGTATTGTTCATCTGGGCGCTTGTATTTCCGTTCGCGGCTTTCGGGGCGTTCCTGTTATATGCTTCCAATAAGGCGTTTTTGCTGCCAATGGTTGCTGCGCTTTATCTGGCTTTTGGGGCGATGCTCGTCATGGCACGGTTCGAACTGTACAAGTTTAAAAAGCAGTTCTGGCTCGGTTCGGCCGCACTTGTTGTGATATCGCTCGTATTTGCCATTCCAAGCGTCTATGAAAAAACACGGCCGGTCATCACGGATGGGCAAGTGGATCTGGCTTCCTACCAGCCGCACCAAAAGGGAACAAAGGCAGTAAAATTAGAGAACCCTGCCTCCTTACAGCTTGAGGATAATTTGCCGGTCATCGATGGGGCGACGGCATTGTATCCGATTTACGCTGCTTTCGCACAAGCCGTTTATCCCGAAAAGGAGTATCCGCCGTTCGAAGGCGAGGTCATGTCCAACCGGACGGGGCAGGCGTATACGAATTTGATTAACGGCACGGCCGATATCATTTTTGTATTGGGACCGTCGAAGCTTCAGCTGAACCAGGCGGAAAGTGCGGGCAAGGAACTGAAGCTGACGCCCATCGGAAAAGAGGCGTTTGTCTTTTTCGTCAATGAGAAAAATCGTGTAAAAAGCTTGACGGAGGATGAAATCAAGGAGATTTATTCCGGAAAAATCACCAATTGGGCTGAAGTCGGCGGGCGGAACGATGATATCCGAGCCTTCCAACGTCCAGAAAACAGCGGGAGCCAGACGGCCCTGCAGGACTTCATGGGTCTGACGCCTATCATGAAACCGCCGACAGAAGACGTCATGTCACTCATGGGAACGATCGTCGGCGAAGTGTCCGACTATAAAAATCACCGGAATGCGATCGGCTATACATTCCGATACTATTCGGAGCAGATGGTGAAAAACAATAAAATCCGTCTTCTTCAAGTAAACGGTGTTGAACCGACAGTGGATACGATTCGATCTGGAGAATATCCGATTACGAACGAATTTTACGCCGTGACGGCAGGAAGCGACAATCCACATGTCGAAGCTTTCATCGAATGGATTTTGTCAGATGAAGGACAGGAAATCATAGAGAAGACCGGCTATGTTCCAGTCGGTGAGTGAGTAGATTAATAGGAAGGAGTGCTTGAACTTGATCGTCGCACTTTGGCAAGCATCATTGGTCATTTCGTTTCTTTCATTCTTTTTCGGTTTATTCACCAAGTCGAAAACGTCATTGCTCATCAGCTTTTTAACTTCTTTGCCAATCGCCTATTACTTCTTAGGCGCTAATAATGCATTTAAATTAATGGCGCTGTTTTCGGTATTTCCCTTAGTGATCATGTATTTGTTTTATCGGCATGAAAGAAGGAGAGTAGGCACATGACTCTTCCAAAAAATTTAGGTATCGAGCATCCAATCATCCAAGCACCGATGGCGGGGATTACGACACCGGAATTTGTCGCGGCATGTGCGGAAGCAGGGGTTTTGGGATCCATCGGGGCAGGTTATTTATCAGCAGAAGCTACAAGGGATAGTATCCGCGAAGTGAAGAGGCTTACGAATAAGCCGTTTGCCGTTAATCTATTTGTTCCGGAACAGACCGAAATGGATCAAGAGCAGCTGCGCCAGGCATATTTAGCATTGCACCCGATCGGCAAAAAAATCGGCTTGCCGTTTTGGAAGGCTCCCTTGTCCGAATCGTCATTTGACGCACAAATTGCCGTTATCATCGACGAAGGCGTTAATATTTGCTCCTTTACATTTGGCTTGCCGGACGAAACAGTTATCCGGGACTTGAAGGAGCATGGAGTCTATTTAATCGGCACTGCGACAAACGTTGAAGAAGCGATTCTCGCCGAAAAAGTCGGGATGGATGCAGTCGTTGTGCAAGGCAAGGAGGCGGGCGGGCATCGTGGTTCTTTCCTAAGTGAAGAACTTATAACGCTCGATGAACTGCTGCCTTCCAGTATAGAAGCTGTCCGTATTCCGATTATTGCAGCTGGTGGAATTGCGAACAGGGAACAGCTTGAACTGCAGCTTTCCCGCGGAGCACAAGCCGTCCAGATCGGCACCGCCTTGCTTGCGGCAGATGAAAGCGGGGCGCATCCGCTCCACAAAGAAGCGGTCCTCGCAGCGACTGGGAATTCCACTGTGCTGACGAAGGCTTTCTCCGGAAAACCGGCAAGGGGAATCCGCAATCAGTTCATCGACATGATGGAAGGTGTGCCGATTGCGCCGTATCCGTATCAGAATGATTTGACGAAAAAGATCAGGGCTGAAGCCGCTTCGAAAGGAAATTTGGAGTTCATGTCGCTGTGGGCTGGAGAACGTGTAGGAGAGACAGCCGGGGGAACAGTTGAGGAGATTGTCGGGAGATTTGTAGGGAAGGCGGACGGGTAATGAAAGGCATACTACTTTCTCTATGTGTTGCGCTGTTGCTCGTCGGCTGTTCAAAAGAGAATGTCGAGTCGGATGACGATTACGCATGTACAGACCACTACGGGTCGGTGCATGCTTTTTTTATGGCAAGTTGTTCATTCTTAAATTTTCTTCCATATGAAAAGTTGACAGAATAGAATGATTTGACGTCCTCTTTGCAGTATAATCAGTTACAAACATCACAAGTTGCTGGGGGAATGGATATGTTGGATCTTCTTGTGATCATGCTGGAGCGGGTTGGGACGATTGTGGCGGTGGCGTTCATCTTGACGCGGTTCCGCTTCTTTAAAAATATGGTCCATCAGGATTCGCTTGACCGAAAGCAGGAAATCACGGCCATCCTGTTTTTCGGCTTCTTCGGCATCATCGGGACTTATTTTGGCGTAGCATTCAATACGCAGACGCTACATTTCAATAGTGTGTCGATTGAGTTGACGACGGATGAGGCAATTGCAAATTCGCGTGTCATCGGCATCGTCGTGGCGGGCCTTTTGGGCGGATACCGGCTCGGTGTGGGGGCTGGGTTGATTGCCGGACTCCATCGGATGTCGCTTGGCGGGTTCACCGCTATTTCGTGTGGAATTTCAACAATCATTTCAGGCATATTGGCGAGCGCGTTTTACAAGCGGGGTAACACATCAAGCCACTTGCCGCGTTCGGCATAGGTGCGCTTGCGGAGACGATGCAAATGGGACTCATTTTAGTCCTTTCTGAGCCGTTCGAAAAGGCTCTCTCCTTAGTCCAGACGATTGGAATGCCGATGATCCTCGCGAACGGCATCGGAACAGCGCTTTTCCTGCTCATCGTCTATAACGTCATTAGCGACCAGGAAAAGGCGACGGCCATCCAGGCGCAGAAATCATTGCGGATCGCCGACCAGACAATCGGTTATTTGCGAAAAGGCATGAATACGGAAACGGCCCTCGCTGTGTGTAACATACTGTTCCGTGAGTTGAAGCCGAGCGCCGTTGCCATGACGAATAAAACAGAAATCCTCGCCCATGTGGGACTGGCCGATGACCACCACCAGGCATTCAGTCCGCTTCAGACGCATATTACGAAAGAAGTGCTTCAAAACGGGGAGCTCGTTCTTGCGAATGAGGAAACGATCCATTGCGTCCGCAATGATTGTCCGTTAGGTGCAGCTGTCATAGCTCCGCTGAAATTGAGAGATGAGACAATCGGTACATTGAAGCTTTATTACCCTTCCGAAAAAGCGATCACGAATGTCACGGTTGAATTGATTGCAGGACTTAGCTCCCTTCTGAGCAACCAGCTTGAAATTGCGGAAGCGGATCGTGCATTCCAGCTTGCGAAAGATGCGGAAATCAAAGCCTTGCAAGCGCAGATCAGTCCGCATTTCTTGTTTAACTCGATGAACATCATTGTTTCCTTGATCCGGACAAATCCGGATGAGGCGAGGAGGCTGCTCACATCCCTTTCCTATTTCCTCCGTCAGAACCTTGAAGGGACAACGGTAGATAAAATTACGTTAGAACAAGAGCTTTCTCATGTGAAAGCTTACTTGAAGATCGAAGAGGCCCGCTTCATCGACAAACTGAAGGTTTGCATAGATGTGGATCCATCCATCCTTCACATTACGATTCCGCCCCTCACGCTCCAGCCTCTCGTGGAAAATGCTATTAAGCACGGCATTAAAGACATGCAGAAGAACAGCGTTGTGCAAGTGAGAATACAGGATGAAGGGGACGCGATCAGCATCCTTGTCCAAGACAATGGCACTGGGATTTCAAAGGAAAAACTTCCCCTTCTTTGTGCCAATCAAATCGAATCCGAAACAGGTACAGGAATGGGGCTGTACAACGTGAACCGGCGACTTATGATGACGTTCGGAAAACAGGCGGCACTGCATATTGAAAGCGAAGACGACAACGGCACGGAAATTTCATTCCTAATTCCGAAATTGGAGGTGGCTACATGAATCAGATGATACGCGCGGTCGTCGTGGATGACGAGCGCTATGCAAGGGAAGAGCTGATTTTTTTAATTGAACAGCAGCCTTTTTTCCAAGTCGTTGGGGAGGCGGATTCTGGGGAGGCAGCCATCATGAAGGCAATTCAGCTGCAGCCTGATGTCCTTTTTTTGGACGTTGAGATGCCGAAGATGTCCGGGATGGAAGCCGCGAAAGCGCTGATGGAATTAAAGAAGGTGCCCCTTATCGTTTTCGCGACCGCTTATCCTCAATTTGCAGCTGAAGCGTTCCGAATTAATGCTGTCGACTATTTATTGAAACCGTATGATGATATGCAAGTGAAGCAGGCGGTCATCCGAATTCAGGAGAAATTGATGCCAAAACTGGGCTCGGAAAAAGGGGGACATTTAGGTAAGCTTGCCATCGAGATGGATGGGGAGATTGACTATATTCCCATTCATGAAATCCTATATATGTTCCGCGATGAAAAAGTGACGAAAATCATCACAGCAAGGAAGGAATACGAATTGCGAATGTCTTTGAAGGAACTGGAAAGCAGGCTTGCGCCGTACTCGTTTTTCCGCATCCATAAAGGCTATCTCGTCAACCTTCTGCATGTAAGCCGCCTGACGCCTTGGTTTAACGGTGCGTATCAGCTGGAAATGGAAGGGCGCAGCGAGAAGTTATCCGTAAGCCGGAATTATGTCCGGGATTTGCGGCAACGATTGGAGCTTTATTAAATTTGCATTTCATAACGCCTCTTCTGCATGTCACTCTATGATTTGAGCATCTTGCGATAGAAGAGCCCCTTTTCGGAACATTTACTATAAACTGAATGAAACCGCTATCATTTGGGAAGGGGAAAAAGAGATGGTTACATTTTTATTTGGTATTGTTTTATTAATTGTCGGTTACTTCACGTATGGCAAGTTCATCGAGAAGATGTTCGGAGTGAAGGACGACCGCGCGACGCCTGCATATACGAGCGGGGATGGAGTGGACTATGTGCCAATGAGCACAAAGAAGAACTCGCTCATCCAGCTCTTGAATATTGCAGGGGTCGGCCCGATTTTTGGACCGATCATGGGAGCGCTATATGGTCCGGTCGCGTTTATCTGGATTGTTTTCGGTGCGATTTTCGCCGGTGCAGTGCATGACTATTTGACAGGGATGATTTCCATCCGTAATCGAGGTGCGCATTTGCCGGAGCTAGCGGGCAAGTTTTTAGGGAAATTTA
This sequence comes from Sporosarcina sp. SAFN-015, assembly GCF_051966875.1. Taxonomy (GTDB): domain Bacteria; phylum Bacillota; class Bacilli; order Bacillales_A; family Planococcaceae; genus Sporosarcina. The sequence continues at coordinate 372,508 of NZ_JBQCKP010000002.1, forward strand.
TGAAACATATCGTAAATGCATTTGCACTTCTTTTATTGGTACTCGTCGGAACAGTTTTCGTTTCTGCGCCGGCAGGATTGCTGTACAACTTGATGAACGGCTGGATGGCAATGGGGATTATCGTAGCGTTGATTTTCCTTTATTACATTTTGGCAACGCTGCTGCCTGTCGATAAAATCATCGGCCGCTTCTATCCGATTTTCGGTGCGCTTCTTATTATCAGTGCAGTCGGAGTGGGCGGAATGATGGTCATTAAAGGGGTGCCCATTCCGGAATTGACGTTTGAGAACATGCATCCTGGTAATTTGGCGATCTTCCCGCTTCTGTTCTTGACGATTTCTTGCGGGGCATTGTCCGGTTTCCATGCGACACAGTCGCCCATCATCTCACGCACGACGCAAAAAGAAGGACAAGGCCGCAAAATTTTCTACGGCATGATGATTGCTGAAGCGATTATCGCAATGATCTGGGCGGCGGCAGGCATGTCCTTGTTCAACGGCTACGGCGGCTTGAATGAAATGCTTGCAGCGGGCGGTCCGGCATTGATCGTCAGCGAAGCGTCTACGCTTATGCTTGGCGCAGTCGGCGGAACGCTTGCCGTCCTTGGGGTTATCGTTCTTCCCATTACATCTGGCGACACGGCTTTCCGCAGCGCCCGGATGATCATTGCCGACTATTTCAAAATTTCACAGGTGAAAATGTCAAGCCGTCTATGGATTGCGGTTCCTATGTTCGCAATTTCCATCGGATTGACGCAAGTGGATTTTGATATTCTATGGCGCTATTTCTCATGGGCAAACCAATCGACGGCGGTCATTGCCTTGTTCGTCGGGGCGATGTACTTATTCATTGCCAGGAAGAACTACTGGGTGGCGCTCATTCCAGGGACATTCATGCTCATGGCAACGACAACATATATATTGAATGCGAAAATCGGTTTCCGTCTGCCTATGGATGTGTCGTATATCGGAGCATCGGTCATTTCAATCTTCCTCGTCACGCTATTTTTCTTTGCTGCAGTTCGTGCACGGGCATCGCAAGTTCCTTTGGAAGAAGACATTTCTCATTGGAAAGGCGCAGCAACAAACTAATACTATTGAAGAGACGGCTTCGGCCGCCTCTTTTATTATTTACATATACCAAAGCAAGTCGTACTCCATCTTTTTCCCTTGTTCGCTGTCTTTGTCAATGACTTTCCAAATGCCATTCTCCTTTAGAACTTTGTAATAGAAATTAGTTCCATCAGCTTTTTTGAATAGGATGAAGCCGTCATTGCCTTTAACGAAAGTTACCGGGTTGATCACATTTTTATAAGGCGGTTGGATTTCTGTGCTTAAGATATTAATGACAATTTCCTCTGCGATATGTGCGAGTGAATTGAAATCATTTTGTTTTTCGGCCTTATACCGTAACTGGTTGTAGTCGTATCGTTCATAAGGCAATAAATTCAAGTGGAACGACTGTTTAATATCGATGAGAACTTCTTTATAAAACTTCTGGATTTTCTTTTCTTCATCATCGCCTTCATGAGCAAAATCGAGCAATTTAATACCTTTCGGACTTATCCCGAATTGCAATGTCTCCTTACCGTAAGGCGGATTTTCCGCTGTCTCGAAAGTGTTTACTTGCACTTCCACTGTGAAAGAAAATCCTCCTTTTTCCTCCCTCTGGATGCTTACTATTTTCGCATCATACAATCCATACGATTTGTCGTAGCCGTAATATTCAATGACTCCTTCCGAAATATATGGCTGGAGTGTTGTTAACAGTGCATCTTGGATGGATTGTTGGTCATTGGTTGCCTGTTCTGCTTGGGACAATATAGGATGAATGAACATCGAAGTCATGAGGATTGGAATTATGAAATGCAATAGTTTCAATAGGGAAACCTCCTAACCGGGTTTTATGCTTATGTTTTCCTATGTGAATGAAACGATACGTTATACAAAAAAATCGCCTTGCATGAAGTCGGTTGAGCTATAATAAATTCAATTGAAAAACTGGTATTGGAGGATGCTATGCGAAAATATTATGGTGAAATCGGATTGCTGCTAACAGCGATCATTTGGGGAAGTGGATTTGTTGGAAGTGCGGTTGCATTGGATTCCTATACGCCTTATCAAATTTTGGCAGGAAGATTTCTAATTGGAGCCGTGTTACTATGTGCGGTTTTTTATAAAAAATTGAAGTTTATTTCAAAAAGCGCATTGATCAAAGGGGCTATTCTAGGTGTCTTCCTTTACATAGCATTTGCGTTGCAGACAGTCGGCCTTCAATTTACGACGCCATCGAAAAATGCATTTTTGACAGCGGTGAACGTCGTTATTGTACCATTTATCGGGTTGGTGATTTATCGAAGGAAACTGGATATGTTTGAAGTGTTTGGTGCATTTTTAGCGATGTTTGGCGTGGCGGTTTTGTCACTTCAATGGTCAGCAGGCATCAATATCGGGGATTTCCTGTCATTCTGCTGTGCGATTGGCTTTGCGTTCCATATTTTCTATACGGCTCAATTCGTAAAACAGGAAGATCCGATTGCCTTGACGATCGTACAGATGGCAACAGCAACTGTCATTAGCTTCATCGTCGTCTTAATGAAAGGCGAGATGGCGTTCAGCATGCAGCTTGAAGGATTGACGTCTTTGCTCTATTTAGGCATTTTCTCGACAACAATCGCTTTTTTATTGCAAACCATCTCGCAGAAATTCATTACAGAAACGAAGGCAGCAATCATCCTTTCGACGGAATCATTATGGGGGATGGTCTTCTCCGTCATTCTATTGAGTGAAGTTCTTACGCTTAAGATGGGAATCGGTGCGGTTTTGATACTTGCTGCTATCATCTTATCGGAAACGAAATTGAGTTTTTTGAAAGGCAGTAATCCAGCTAGATTGGGATAGAACAATTAATAAGGGGTGAATGTATGTATAGTGCTGAAGAGAGAAATGATTTTTTCATTAAAACGGTTGAGAGATTAGAGTCTTCTAATTTAGTTGAAGGAATTGTTCAATTAGGTTCCGGAGTGATTGGATATAAGGATGAATACTCAGATATTGATTTGATGGTTGCGACTTCTCTAGATGTTGAGAGCACAAAAAGACTTGTGTATCAGACACTTGGTGATTTCAATCCTATCTATATAAAAGAAAAGCAGTTTAGCAAGGATATCTATCTGTTGATCGCATTTCTGGGGAATTCACTGGAGTTTAATGTGTCCATTCTTCCTAGGGAATTATTGAATGTGAAATCACCTTTGTGGAAAGTGATTGTCGATAATACCGGATATATTTCCGAAAAGATGAATGCTGAAAATGAAGTATTTCAAAATAAGCCTGTCCAATACGAGGTAAATTTTGATATCGCTTTTGAGTTCGTTTATTGTGCATTGAGTGTGGACAAAGAGATGAAGAGAAATAATTTCATCTATGCGTTGAAGATGCTTGATAGTATGAGAGAGTACACGCTAATTGTACAAGCAATGAACGAGCAAAAGAAGCTTCACCAATTTAAAGCGTATGAAACATTAAACCCTTCCTTTATTAATGCTTATCTATCGACATATCCGGCTGAGCTAACTATGGAAAGCTTGGAGGCTTCATCAAAACAATTAAAAGAACTATTCGCCAATGTTGTTGAGCAGAGTTCTACTATTACGATGGATAAGGAATTACGAAATCTCCTCAAATTTTAATGAAAAATCCTTGACCTGTCCCTTGGAGGCAAGTTTAAGATGGAAATAGCAAAAGCGGAAGGTGGCGTATAGCTGTGACAGGCATAAGACAGATCTGCGAAACGGCGAACTTTGCCGTGCAGCGGAGCTGGCTTATGACCCGAGCAGCTGCCGCCTGGAGCTAGATGAGACAAGGGGGAGGGGAACTATGCTATCAATCGGGAAGACAGCCTATCTTGTCGGGCTCACGACGAAGGCGATTAAACATTACGAGGAAATCGGACTTGTCCAGCCTGCTTATGTGAGTCCGGAGACGGGATACCGGTTTTATTCGCAAAAAGAACAGCAACAGCTCGTGCGAATCAAGACATTGAGGAATTTCGGCGTCTCCCTTTCTGATATTTTGCGGGAAGGAGATGACCAAATGGATCGGTTGTTGATGAATCGAAAAAAAGAAATTGAGCAGGAAATTAATGAGCTGCAAGGGAAGATGGAAGGAATCGATCAATTACTAACAAAAGGGGAGAAGGAAATGGAAACACGCATCGTGGAAAGCGAAGGGTTTACAGTAAAAGGGTATGAGATGCAAGGTCCAGTATCGGACATTCCAGCAGAATGGGATCGGTTAATCAAGGAAATTAACGAGAAAAGTGTCGTCGTAGAAGAATCATTTGGTGTTTGCTTAAGTATGGAGAATGATATCATCCATTATATTGCAGGGCTGAAATCAGAGTTGGCGGAAGGGTTCCCGGACACGAAAGAAGTTGTCATTCCGGCTGGCAAGTTCGTCGTTGCAAAGGTGGAAGGCGGCATTCCAGGCATCCCAGCTGCATATGACTACATCATTCAAATGGAAGGCATTCAATTGCGGGATTGCTACGATTTCGAGCGATACGTCCATCCGGAGGGGGCGGCGGAAGACGTTATCGAGATTTGGATGCCAATTGAATAAGTAAGTCCAAAAGGGGATGGAATCAGTGGAGACACGTATTGAACATGTAGAACATTTCACAGTGAAAGGCTATGAAATGAATGGCTCGGTTTCGGAGATTCCGAAGCTATGGGATAAATTGAATGGAATTATAAAAGAAAACGGCGCAAAGCCTGAAGATTCTTTTGGGGTTACGCTAGGCATGGAGAATGGCAATTTTCATTACTTGGCGGGTATTGATGCGCAATTAGCGGAGGGTTTCACAGATGCGAAGGAATTGACAATTCCGGAAGGTAAATTTATCGTCGCGAAAGTTGAAGGAGGAGTCGAAGCAATTCCAGCAGCATTTGATGCGTTGCTCCGAAATCCGGGTGTGAAGCTTAGACACAGCTATGGGTTTGAAAGATACATTCATCCGATTGGTTCCGACGGGTATGAGACGGAAGTTTGGGTGGCGATAGAATAATGAGAGATCTGGCTTTCGCCGGGTCTTTTTTATTTATTCCCCATTTGTGAATCCAAATGGTTTTCGTAACGTAGATGAGAGTAAAGCAAGGGGGTGGCATCATGAAAGAAATTTATCGAAAGACGTCGATTTTTGGATTCATTGGCGGTACAGGGATGATCCTATTTTGTATTCTCTATTATTTCATTTGGTATGAGGGCTTTGCCGTAAATGGTGATGTTTTATTTGAAATAGGAATTGGCGGATTGGCTGCGCTTGGTGCGGGATTTTATTTCAAACATGCATCTGAAAAGATGGTTGACCCTGAAGTGGTCGAAAGTAAATGGGATATGGAAAGTGTCGGGGAATTAATTCTGAAAAGAGTGCCGTCGTTGCTGCCGAAAACGTACAACGTCGATCATAACGGACAACCTTTATTTCAAATCCAACCTACAAAAGGAAGATTTCTTAATAATCTTCTCTTTTTCTCATCTTTTGAAAAAGGAATGGTGTTTCCTGTCGAATACGACATATTATCAATGGACGGGTTTCCAATTGCCACATTTCACATCAGGAACAATGTGAAACAGTTTACGTTAACGTTGAAGCAACCGGATGGCACGGTCATCGGATATTACATACAAAAGCTGTCAAAATCAGCAATGAAAAATCGCGGGACACTTTATCACGCAGATGGCTCAGTCTGGAGACTGCTTGAGGCTAAAACCATGGCAGGGGATATCGATGTAGTAGATGAGGAAGGCAGGAGAACTGCGTCTTATCGCTATGGGTTGTTTCCTTATGCTGCGAACCCTGCATTTCAAAGCACCGCCCATCATGAATATGTGAGGTTTGGCGAGCATGTTTCGGTAGAGGAAAAGCTAGCTTATGTAATGATTTTCTTCTTTTGGTTGGATACGTGATGTGACCATATAAAAAAACCACCAGATAGGTGGCGATTAAATTTGTATGAGCAACAAAATGATTGAAGATAAACAGAGACAAGCGCTTGCCAAATATAAAAAGACAAGTACCTGCTTTGGCTTTAGGCCCGCGCGCAACAGCCGATAGTGAATCTGACTGGCATCTGCCTGAAAGATAGATTTGCCTTGCATATAACGTTTGGCTATGACAAAGAGATTATCAAAGATCGGCACTCCCAAAGCCAAGATGGGAATAAACAATGAGAGAACGGTCGCTTGTTTAAACGCTCCATCCAAGGCGATCACCGCAAGCATAAAACCGAGGAAACTTGCACCCGCGTCTCCCATGAAAATCTTTGCAGGCGGTTTATTAAAGCGTAAATAGGCGACGGAAATCCCTACTAAAACAATGGCCATCATGGCTGAATTCGGTTGTCCTTTCGCAACGGCGACAATAAAAAGCGTGACGGCAGATATCGCGACAAGCCCTCCCGCAAGCCCATCCATGCCGTCCGAGAAATTAATTACCGTTGTCACCCCGAATATCCATAAGATCGTCAGTATAAACTGCAGAATAAATGGAAGGGTGACATATTCACCTGATAGCGGATTTACAAAACCGTTGAACGTAATACCTGAAAAGAAGACTAAAATCGCCGCAGAAACCTGCACAATGAATTTCGGCAACGCCGGAAAATCTTTCCCTTTCGTCTTAAACCAATCATCAATCGTCCCAATCGTTAACAGTAATACGCCGCCTCCGAAAAGTGCACCGGTCTCCCAAGTGAACTCTCTCGTAAAAAGAAGATAGACGGAAAAAAAGCCGATAAAAAGCGCATAACTCGCCGTCAGCGGAATTGGTTTACGGTGTAATTTACGTTCAACGTTCACCTGCGGCTTGTCCACAAAATCAAGATGGAATGCGAGCTTTCGCAGCGGGGGAATTAGAGCATATACAATAAGAAATGACGCAAAAAAAGCTGATATGTAAAAGATTTTTCTCACCACCATTTTATTAATTTTCTATTAATAGCAACTATAATAGCAGACGAATTTCTCTGTAATTGGTTCCCCATTTTCCTTTGAAAATTCTTTGCTGATTTGTGTTGACTCTTACGTTACGTCATACTTTATAGTCAATAGTGAAGGGAGACGGGGAACTATGAAAGTGAAGGAAGTGGCGGATTTGACCGGTGTGAGTGTGCGCACGCTCCATCATTACGATGATATCGGTTTACTCGTTCCGGACGAAGTGACGGAGGCAGGCTATCGGGTTTATTCCGATGAAAACTTGACGACCCTCCAGCAAATTCTATTCTTTCGTGAAGTCGGCTTCCCTTTGAAGAAAATCAAGGAGCTGCTCGATAGTCCATCATTTAACCGATTGGAGGCGTTCGAGCTGCAGCGCGACATGCTGCTGTCAAAGCGCCGTCAGTTGGATGTAATGATTAAGACGATTGAAAAAACGCTCCAATCCGAGAGAGGAGAAATGACAATGACGAACGAAGAGAAATTCAAAGGATTCGACTTCAGTTCGAATCCATATGAACAGGAAGCAAGAGAACGGTGGGGAGATGAAGCGGTCGACAAGGCGAACAAAAATGTTGCCCAGTTCGGCGAGAAAGAACAGCAGGAGATGAATCGGATTTATTCCAATCTAGCGGCACTTCGCGGCACTGATCCCGCTTCATCGGAAGCACAAGCAGCAATCGCTGATTGGTATGCGTTTTTGAATAAAATCGCTCATTACTCGCCGGAAGCATTTGCTGGTTTAGGTGAAATGTACGTCGCGGACGAACGATTCACGAAAAATATTGATCAATTCGGCGAAGGATTGGCTGTATTCATGCGGGATGCGATGAAGGCATATGCGGATAAAAACTGATTGTATTTTTGACACCCGAATTTTCCGGGTGTCTTTTTAATGGAAAAAACTATCTAGACGTTCTAATCGTGTTGGCGTATTGTTATATAAATAAGAAAACGGGAGGAATTGCAAATGAACGTTGCTGAATTTTGCGAGCGGTATGCGGTAGAGCGAAAAGGAACTAATTCATTGAAATGGGATGCATTAGACGTGCGATTCGGTGATCCGGATTTGATTGCCGCTTGGGTTGCTGATATGGAATTCAAAGCACCGGAAGCTGTTCTGGATGCATTGCACGAGCGAATCGAACATGGTGTATTCGGTTATTCTTACGTACCGGATTCTTTCTATGAGGCATTCATCGATTGGGAGAAACGCCATCACGGTTATGAAGTGAAAAAAGAGTGGATGCGATTTTCTACAGGAGTTGTTACTGCGCTTTATTGGTTCGTCAATGCTTTCACGAAACTAGACGAGTCTGTTCTATTATTGACGCCTGTCTATTACCCATTCCATAATGCCGTTAAGGACACTGGTCGGAAATTGGTAACATGCGGACTTGTGAATGAAAATGGAAAGTACCATATTGACTTTGACGCATTCGAGAAAAGCATCGTTGACAACGACGTAAAGCTATTCATCCAATGCTCCCCGCATAATCCGGTCGGCAGAGTATGGACTGAAGAGGAATTGACGACAATCCTATCGATTTGCAAGAAGCATGGCGTCCTCGTCGTTTCGGATGAAATTCATCAAGACCTCGTCATGGAAGGTCATAAGCATATCCCTTCGGCAATTATTAATGATGGAGAGTTTGCAGATCGACTCATTACGGTAACTGCTCCATCCAAAACATTTAATTTAGCAGGACTCTTAACTTCTCATATTATTATCGAGAATGAACAGCTTCGAGCTGAATTTGATGCCTATGTGAAGACAGTGAACCAAACAGAAGTGAACATCTTGGGACTTACTGCGGCGGAAGCAGCTTATCGGCGCGGACAAGAATGGTTGGATGGCCTGTTGGCAGTCATTCGGTATAACTATGAGCATGTGAAACAGCACATACAGGAAAAAGCACCTGAAATCATCATCTCCCCATTGGAAGGTACATATTTAATTTGGCTTGATATGAGGAATGTCATCGAGGAGGGCCAAACGAAAGAGTTCATTCAAGACCGTTGTCGAATTGCTGTCGATTTTGGGGAGTGGTTTGGTTCGGAAGGGAAAGGATTTATTCGCTTAAACATGGCCACAGAGCCAAGATTTGTTGAACTTGCCGTCGGAAATATTTTGTCGAACCTTGGAAAGTGAAAACTGCTTTTACTTTATTTTCAAGAAAAGCGGGAAAGTCGTCGTGTTTCGTAGTATAATAGGAAAATCATCGATAGATGTGAAATCGTTACTCCCATGACAACCGTTGCCATCGCTTTCCGATAGAATTGAAAAATCTTGGGAAAGTGAAACTCTCCATATAGTTAAAACGTATAATACATATATAGAAAAATACTTGAACTGTCCGCCCCCAATTCATGTCTACAACTTAGGGCTTAGAAGTTTTCAATCTGCAGACGGTTTAGGTTCCTGAAAAAATTGTACATACTTGTAGAGAGAGATGAGTTAGGGGTTGGAATAATGGGGAAAACAATCTATATCGTGCTCACTGACACGGGAACGCTGCTGTCAAAGGCGATTGGCATGTATACAAGAAAGGATTTGAATCATGCCTCTATCGCATTCGACGAGCAATTGACCGAAATTTATAGTTTCGGTCGGAAGCAGCAATACAATCCGTTCCTCGGTGGGTTCGTACGTGAAAATGTTGCGGAGGGCATCTTCCAGGAGGCCGATTGCGCCGTCTACCGTTGTGAAGTGACAACGGAAGCTTATATGCGGATTCGTCAGAAAATCGTTCAATTCGAGTTGAATCAAAGTGACTATAAATATAATTTTATCGGTTTGTTCGGCGTGGCGCTGAATAGAGAGATTCAACGGAAAAGAGCCTTTTTCTGTTCGCAATTCGTCGCAACCATCATGCAGGAGAGCGAAACACACCGACTGCTGACGAGACCTTGCCTGACAATGCCGCATCATCTGGCGTATTTGCCGCATATGGAACTAGTGTATGAAGGCGACTTGAAAACGTATTTAAATAAGGTAAGAGGGCCGCAAATGGAACGTCCGATTCGAATGGGACTTTGGAAAAGTTTGGCGTTCCGCCTACTCGCCTAATGTGGAAGCTTCTCCGTTATGAGAAGCTTTTTTCATATTTACGTGCGATAATGAAAAAAATGATGGAAAAAGGATGACACGATGACGAAAACAATTGATGTACAAGTGAACGCTCAAAGCATAGCAGCCTTTAAAAAGGGCTACCCATTGATTTTAAAAGACGCAGTGATGAATCCGGAAGTGCTGATGGAAGAGGGGACAATCATCCGTTTGGTTGATAGATACCGTAAATTCATCGCAAAAGGTTATTATGGCAATCAAAACAAAGGAATTGGCTGGGTTCTGACAAGGGACGATAATGAAGAAATTGATTTCACATTTTTCGAATCAAAGATCTCTGCGGCCCTTTCACGACGGGAATCATTTTTCGAGGATAGCGAGACAACCGCATTCCGTATCTTCAATGGTGAAGGCGATGGTATAGGCGGGTTGACGATTGATTATTTCGATGGCTATTACATGGTGAGCTGGTATAGCGAAGGGATTTATTCCTTGAAGCATCATGTATACGGTGTGTTGGACAAGCTTGTGGATTACAAAGCGATCTATGAGAAAAAACGATTTGATACAAAAGGTCAATATATTGAACAGGATGATTTCGTAAAGGGAACTCCAGGCGATTTCCCGATTATCGTGAAGGAGAACGGCATGAATTTTGCCGTCGATTTGAATGATGGTGCAATGACGGGGATTTTCCTCGATCAGCGCGATGTGCGTAAAGCGTTGCGCGACAAATATTCCGAAGGTAAGCATGTGTTAAATACTTTCTCGTATACTGGCGCATTTTCGGTTGCGGCGGCTCTTGGCGGAGCGCGCGAAACGACGAGCGTCGATTTGGCGAAGCGCAGTTTGCCGAAGACAATCGAACAGTTTAGCGTAAACGGAATTGACTACGAAGCACAGAACATCAAAGTGATGGATGTGTTCGATTATTTCCGTTATGCGAAACGTCATGAGCTGAAATTCGATGTTGTTGTTTTAGATCCGCCAAGTTTTGCACGCTCCAAGAAATACACATTCAGTACAGCGAAGGATTACCCGGCGCTGTTGCAGGATGCGATTGCTATTACTGAAAAGAACGGCATCATCATTGCATCGACGAATAACGCAAGCTTCAGCATGAAGAAGTTCAAGACGTTCATTGAAAAAGGATTCGCGGATGCTGGTTCGCGCTATAAGATCCTAGAGGAATCTTCATTGCCGAAGGATTTCCGTACAAATCGCGACTTCCCGGAATTCAATTACTTGAAAGTCGTCATTTTGCAGAAGTTGAAATAAAAAATGAGAAGCCATCTCCACTGTGGAGGTGGTTTTTTCGGTTATGGCGCTATTCCTATTGCAAATGCCAATAGAAAGCCGTTCAATAGATAGAAAGAGTAAAAGGGGGAAGAGAGGATGGTCGAGGCGATTCTGCATGGCGTCATTCTTGCGATCGGGCTTATTTTACCGTTAGGCGCACAAAATGTGTTTGTGTTCAACCAAGGGGCATTGCAGCCAAAGCTAGTGAGGGCACTTCCTGTTGTTGTGACCGCTGGGGTTTGTGACACAATATTAATTGTGGCGGCTGTATCGGGAGTTTCATTGCTCATCTTGACGTTCCATTGGTTGGAAATGATCATGTTTGCTGTCGGAATACTATTTTTACTGTACATCGGAATTTCACTTTGGCGAAGCACCCCTTCCTCAGTAGAGGTGGAAGCAGAAAGATTTTCTCCTAAAAAGCAAATCTTATTCGCCGCGTCCGTTTCTTTATTGAACCCCCATGCGATCATCGACACGATTGGCGTCATCGGGTCAAATGCCTTAAGTTATTCAGGAGAGGCTCGTTTTGCATTCACATTGACGACGATCATCATTTCATGGTGCTGGTTTTTCGGGCTTGCACTCGCTGGACGGATGCTCGGCAAGATGGATACGAGCGGGAAATTTATTGGCATGTTGAATAAAATCTCCGCATTCGTCGTCTGGGGAGTTGCGCTCTATATGGCAATCAGGCTACTCGGCAAGTTTCTTTGAAGATCTATTGAATCCGGAAAGTTATCTATCGAATCTGCAGTTTTATCAATCGAATAACGATACTTATCACCAAATCAGGACTTAAGACCCGATAAAATAGGGGGCGTTACTTGATGGTGCCTATGCAAGACACATTTAAGCCAACGAAACTTATTTTCGCTGGCTTTTTCATATTCATTATGCAATTGTAGTTATTAGTCAGAATACTTTAACAGGTATCTTTTATAGCTCTTTTAATTCTTCATTTAATGCAGTTGCCTGCTTTTTGAAGTACAGATAGAAGGCGGTCCAAATGATTGCATAGATGACGATGAAAAGACTGAGTATGCTTAGGAATCCTATCGCTGTAAAAGGTACCCATCCTATTACGAATGCTACGATGAAATACAGAACTGACACACAGATGAAATGGAATATCGTTTGAACGGGCAATGTAAGCTTTTCATTTTCAAAAAATAATGGTGTCACTGTAAAAAACCATCCACAAAAAACTGTTCCGACTGCATTTTTGACAAGAATTGACGAATTCAATGTTTCATTGTTGCCAGCGTAAATGACAAAAAATAAGACGACGAGTGTAAGAAATGACCCAAAAAAGATGCCTAATATGCTTCTGATTGCAAACGTTTTCATCCGTTTTTCCTCCTGTTCATCTTCAAGGCTTCCTTGATGCCGCTTACGTAAGTGCGCGACACGTATTCCTTCGCCCCAGATTTAAAGTGGACGACTAACGTACCATTGAAAGAGGCTTCAAAACGGCTTAGCTCATGGAGGTTGGCGATGACCGATTTTGATAGCCTGATGAATTTTGTGGAAGGCAACATTTCCTCAAGCTCATAAAGCTTCTCTTTTAATGAAAATGTTCCGGCAGCCGTTACTGCCATGACGCCTTCCTTTTCTGTATGAAAGTAATGAATGTCATCAGGCTTCAAAATATGTTGCATCTCGCCATCTCTTCCGACGAGAAACTCCGTTTTCTTCCCCTTTAAAAAATCAAGGATTTCCTTTATCGAATCATCCACTTCATTACAATGGATTGTCACTTTCGTCTCTTCGTAAATTTCATCAATGTCCAGTGAAACTTTCATTTCGCACATCTCCTCCTCGATCCCTATTAATAGGATACCATTTGAAGGAAGATTTTCGCAGACGATTTCCAAAACGCAATACGAATAAAGAGAGAGCTGTGACGATCAATATATAGCCGATGGAAATGAACGTAACCCCGTTCCATTCCAACTGACCGTTCCAAACAGCAATGAATAATTGATTCATATGATAGACTGGGTTGAAATCGGCAATGACCTGCACGAACTTTGGCATCATGGCAATCGGCATCGTGAATCCTCCTGTAAACATGACGACTTGAAAGATGACAATGGAGAAAACGAGCGCGCCATTCATGCTTGTGAAAAGAGAGTAGATCGCTGAAGAAATGACGAGCAATGCCGCATTCAACATGATGAACGTACCGAATGCCAAGATGAAATTCAACGGCTGGAATGAAAGATCATAAGCGATCATGCCGATGAAGAATACAAGGAAATAGCCGAGGCTCGTAATGATGATTGACCTCAATATATTTGAAAGCAGCAATGTCCTCTTCGGAACAGGCGATAAAATAATCCTCTTTTCCACGCCAGTCGTACGGTTCATCACTTGATCAAACCCGAATGCGAAAAAGACGACACCGAATGTGATGAGCAAAATGAAGGAAGGGGTATACGTTTCCGCATAATTAAGATTGCCAGTATACGTGGCGTCTCCGAAAAGCTGCCCCATGAATAAATACGTAACCGGCGGAACGATGATTGTAAATACCATATAAAAAATTTCCCGTGTAAACATGAGCAGATCATACTTCAATTGAGTGAGTAACATTTGAATTCCTCCTTATATAGACACTTTTGATAAGTAAAAGTCGTTGATTGATTTGTAACCGGTAGACAAAATTCCTTCCGTCGAATCGAACACTTCATTAAGACCTTCATTCAACAGCATCACTTTGTCGCAATACAATTCGACTTCGTCCATATTATGCGTCGTCAAAATGACCGTGCCGCCTGTACGTTTGTTGTAGTCGGTAATATACGTCCAAAGCGTATTTCGCATATGCGGATCTAACCCGGTTGTCGGCTCATCCAAAATGAGCAATTTTGGTTCGGATAAAAAGGCGATGGCCAGACTAACAATTTGCTTCCAGCCTCCCGATAATTTATCGAAGTATTTTTTACGGTGAGGCTCCAATTTGAAATCACTGACAATCTGTTCAATGTCTACAGTTGAGTTGTAATACGCTTTGAATAGCTTCAGCAATTCGATCACCTTCAGCGTTTTGTAAAACTGAGTTGGCTGCAGAACGGCTGATATGTTCTTGCGTATATGTTCAATCTGGCTCGTCGTTAACGTATTCAATTCATTGTCCAATATGGCGACATTCCCATTGTCGTACGGCTTTAGCGTCATTAATATTTCTAGAAACGTAGATTTTCCTGCTCCGTTTTTGCCGATAACTCCAATAATTTCTCCAGCATTCGCTGTAAAATCGATTCCCTTCAAAACGTTGTTCTCCCCATATGCCTTTTGCAAATTGCTGACCCGCACAATTTCCATTTGCCATCCCTCCGTCGCTGTTCTTTGTACCCTTACTATATCCAGCTGATCCGATTCAGTCTGCCGGTTTTCGATGACCGGTCGTTTTTCTACGGTCAGTTGCAAAAAAGCACCTGTCAGTTGCATCCGATAAAAAGGAGAATCCATAATTATTGTGGAATCTAGTAGAAAAGAGAGATGGTTCAATTGGTTTCATTACAACCGAAAAAACGAAGCAAACTAAGGATTTTTGCAGGAAAGAAAGTGTATAGGCTGAAACGGTATAGTGAATGGTTGTTTGACGGGAAAAAGTATGCGCGAAAAAGGCTTGCCGATAAACTTCCCTATGTAATTATGAAGCATCGTACTCCTTTGCTAAGGCAATTGAAGGACGTTGACATGCAACTGCAAAGGAATAAAATAACGAATCTTCAACTCGCCGCAAAGCGATTGCATAAAATTGTCATTGAGCCAGGAGAAACTTTCTCATACTGGCGTCTTATCGGCAGTACGACAAAACGGAAAGGGTATGTGGACGGCATGATTCTCCATTACGGAAGAGTGACTGTCGGAACGGGCGGGGGCCTTTGCCAACTGTCGAATCTTATTTATTGGATCACGTTGCATACACCGCTAACTGTGACGGAGCGCTATCGTCATAGCTATGACGTCTTCCCTGATTCGAATCGCAGACAGCCATTCGGCAGTGGGGCGACATGTGCTTACAATTATTTGGATTTACAAATAAAGAACGAAACACAAACGCCATACCAGTTGATGATCTATTTAACAGATACACATCTTAACGGTGAATGGCGCTCGATTGTGCCGGCGACACGGACGTATGAAATCTACGAGAAACATCATCATTTCACGAGGGAATTATGGGGTGGCTACGTCCGCCATAATTCGATTTTTCGGAAAGTGATAGACGCGCAAGGGAACCAGATTGACGATGAATTCGTCACAGAGAATCATGCGATAACAATGTATGAGCCATTTCTTACATACGGGGGGGATGAGAAATGATTGTTATGATCAACGGAGCGTTCGGTGCGGGAAAGACATCTGTAGCGGATGAACTGCTGCGGAGATTAGATGGAGCGATGCTGTTTGACCCGGAAATGGTCGGATTCATGCTTAGGCATATCATACCGGATGATATGAAATTGGAAGGAGAGAAAACGGGGGATTTTCAAGACTTGGAAATGTGGAAACCATTGACGGTCTACGTTGCTAGACAACTGCGCGAGACGTACGGCAAGGATTTGATTGTGCCAATGACAATTTACAACAAGGATTATTTCAATGTGATTCATGGCGGCTTTGTAGAGATTGACCCTGAAACATATCATTTCTGTTTGACTGCGAAAAAGGAGACGATCCATGAGCGGTTGCTGGAACGTGGTGAGGAGCAAGGCAATTGGTGCTTTGCACAGACAGATAAATGTATTGCCGGGTTTGAAGATCCATGTTTCGAGCAATTTATTTCTACGGAAAATGTCGGAATCGAAGAGATTGCCGACGTTATTTGCAAACAAATTGGGGTGGCATCTGTGTATTAGATCCGAATGTGGAAGTAGCTGATTGAAATGAAGGCTTATGCAGCGGGAGGAAAATATAAATGAGACAGCAGGATATGCATCCGGAAAAACAGCCAGCGTTAAACATCATAAGAGCATGTAAACAACTCGTCCATTTCGGCTGGCAGCAGTCTCTTTCCTGTTTGTTCCCAGTCGTTATTTTCGCCTCCTTGGCACTGACAAAAATCATACCACTACCATTTCTTCCCCGATATGACTGGCTTCTGATCATTTGCGTTCTCATGCAATGGTGGATGTTGCGTTCAGGGCTGGAAACAAAAGATGAACTAAAAGTAATTACGTTATTCCACGTCATCGGACTCACTCTTGAAATTTTTAAGGTGAATATGGGCTCGTGGTCTTATCCAGAGGAAGGATACTTTAAAGTTTTTGGAGTGCCTTTATATAGCGGCTTCATGTATGCAAGTGTAGCGAGCTATTTATGCCAAGCGTGGAGGAGGCTGGATGTCGACCTTATTAAATGGCCGCCTTTTTGGATAGTAGTGCCTCTCGCATCTGCGATTTACTTGAACTTTTTCACCCATCACTATTGGATCGACATTCGTTGGTGGTTATCTGCACTTGTCATCATTGTCTTTTGGAAATCGTGGGTGAGCTATAAAGTGAATGGAACCCAGTACCGGATGCCGATTGCCTTATCATTTATCCTTATCGGATTTTTCATATGGGTAGCTGAAAATATCGCAACGTTCTTCGGTGCATGGCAATATCCAAACCAAGCCGATGCTTGGAGCCTCGTTCACCTAGGAAAGGTGAGCTCATGGCTTTTATTAGTGATTGTCAGCTTTCTTATCGTAGCGACATTGAAGCTAGTGAAAGGGAAAAACCCGTAAGATCGATGCAATCTTAACAAACACTTTACATCATACTTTGTCCCTATGACCTATAATCGTAATTGACTATAGATCGTTAAGGGGATGCTAAGATTTGAGAATGACAGTCGGGAAAAAGTTATGGGTTGGTTTTTTAGCGATTCTATCAATAGTTCTGTTAGTCGGAGTATCCGGATTATGGGCCCTATCCAAATTGGATGGAGAGTACCGTTATTTAATTGACGACAAGATTAATAATGTCATGCTCTTGGAACAGTTATTATCAGCCCAACATGCCGATGCAAAAAACATTCGGGGCTACATCATTTACAAAGATGAATCTTATATCGAACAACGAAAAGAAATTATGGACGCCATTAAGGGAAAAATAAAAGCGTTAGATCAATCGATACATACGCAATCCGAACGTGAGATTATGAAAGAAGTAAAGGAGACTTCTAAAAGCGCCGAGCAAATCAGTGAACTGATTGTCCGGGATGTCCAAGCAGGGAATACAGATAGTGCAATGGACTTGGCAAAGGAAGTTTCATTTTATCAAGAAGAAGTCTCTGCTAATCTTCAGCAGCTCATTCACCAGCAAGAAACCGAACAGAAACATACTGAAGAACAGCTACAAACCGTATTAAAGTGGATATATGTAAGTATTGGGGGCTTAATCGGCATCGCAGTAGTGGCGAGTATCATCATTGCCCGAATCATTAGCCGTAGCATTGCTCGACCAGTAAGAAAGATGACTGCTTCTCTTTTACAACTTGCAAACGGAGATTTTACAGCAGGGCCGATTTCCGTCCGAAACAAAGATGAAATAGGGGAAATGGCTATCGCGCTGAATGGAATGACAGAAGACTTAAGAGGAATTCTGACAACCGTCAAAGAATCGGCTGTCCAACTTGCAGTCCATGCAGAAGAATTATCCGCGAGCTCAGAAGAAAGTCTTGCCGCTTCGGAAACCGTTGCAGAAATAACTGAACGGAATTTGATGGCGAGTGATGTCCAAGTAACGAAAGTGAATGAATCTAACCTTTCATTGAATGAAATGCTAAAAGGAATTACCCGAATCAGCGATGATAATGAAAGAATGCAACATGCATCGACGGAAGTTGCTGTTCTCGTTACGGATGGAGCCTCACAGATGAAAGAAGTGAATGAGCAAATGGGTAAAATCAGCTCGTCCATTAAGAGATCATCCGACACGATCGGTCAACTGGCAACCCATTCGGAAAAGATTCGCGAAGTGACTTCGGTTATTACGATGATGGCGGAGCAGACGAACTTATTGGCGCTGAATGCAGCAATTGAAGCTGCGCGAGCGGGGGAACATGGCAAAGGATTCGCTGTAGTAGCTGAAGAGGTGCGCCAGCTTGCAGACCAATCGAAGCGGTCAGCAGGACATATTGGCCGAATGATTGATGAGATGGTGCATAACGTCGAGAGATCAATCATAACAGCGGAAGAAGGCAATTCATTTATTGCCAAAGGAAGGGCATTGTCTGAAAGCACTGGAGAGGTGTTTCAAAGGATTGAAAGTGCAACAGTAATGATGAACGATGCAATGAATGCTGTCTCTACAAATATTCAGGAATTGAGGTCAATGACGGATATCATCTCTGCTGAATCGCTAAGCGTACTAGATCTCGCTTTGCAAACATCAGCGGAAGCTCAATCCGCAAGTGCAGCGACAGAGGAACAGCTATCCGCAAATGCAGAAATATCATCACATGCACAGACGTTGGCAATTCTATCGGATCGTCTACGTGGGGATGTAAACCGGTTTGCGATATCTGAGTAATGGAATATGGGGGAATTAATGGTGAGAGCGATTATATTTGATTTTGATGGGACATTGGCGAATACATTGCCAATTTGTTATTACGCATTTCAAAGTGTGTTTAAAGAATTTGATAACAGAGAGCTTACGCCAAACGAAATTTTAGGTATGTTCGGTCCTTCAGAAGTTGGCATTATTAGAGAAAATCTTTTAAGCCCTCATAAAGAAGAGGCGATTGAGTATTTCTATAAACAATATTCACAGTCCCATATTGATTTAGTGGAAGCCAATCACGACATATATGAATTAGTCACGTCCTTAAAAGGGACGGACATAAAGTTAGGGATTTTCACAGGCAAGGCAAAAAGAAGCTTAGATATATCCTTGGAAAAATTACATTTAGAAGGGTTGTTTGATGTCATTATAACCGGCGATGATGTACGCAATCCAAAGCCTGATCCAGAAGGGCTATTGAAAGCTTTATCTATATTAGATGTGAAGAACTCCGAAGCGATATTTGTTGGTGATAGTGATGCAGATGTAATTGCCGGAAAGCAATCCGATGTTTTTACAATTGGCGTTCAATGGCTGCCTGAATATCAAACTGCAACATTTAGCGAGCAACCCAATTTGCTTATGAATAGCGTGACGGAATTTGAGGATTACGTAAAGGCGGGGGTCAAATGAGTACGTCATGGTTAGATTGGGCAAAAAGGATTCAAGCATTGTCTCAGTCTGGGTTAGCTTTTTCGAAGGACATATATGATATCGAGCGTTACGAAGAGTTACGTCAAATTAGTGTAGAGATTATGGCGGAGTATACCGACCTTGAAATTAATAAAATTGAAGGCTTGTTTACGAATGAAACAGGCTACCAAACGCCAAAAGTGGACGTTCGAGGCGTCGTTTTTAGAGATGGTCAAATATTAATGGTGAAAGAAAATATCGATGATCAATGGGCTTTGCCAGGTGGTTTTTGTGATATTGGATTATCTCCTTCAGAAAATATAGTGAAGGAGATTAAAGAGGAATCTGGTTATGATGTCTTCCCGGTGAAATTACTCGCCTTACTGGATAAAAACAAGCATCCGCATCCTCCAGAACCATACCATTACTATAAAATTTTCATTTTGTGCGAAATTATCGGAGGGAAGCCAGCTGTAGGACCGGAAACGAATCAAGTTAATTTCTTTTCGGAACACAATTTACCCCTTCTTTCTGCGAATCGAAATACCGAATCGCAAATTAAAACAATGTTTGAATACTTGAAGGACCCTGAAAAAGAAACGATATTTGATTGATATTTTTCCTGCAGATTTCCGTTCAATGGCTTGAACGGTCTTTTTTTGCTGTTTTCGTAAACTTTTTTGCTTTTATTAATTTTGAAGCCTTGATGAATTTCTGATAAAATATATAGTAGAATTTGTAAATGCAATATACAATGAAATATTCAGCATAGTGATAGGAGGTTTTGTAAAATGGATTTAGGTTTAACTGCATCCTTGATTTTAAACGTGGCATTGCTGATTGTAATTTTTGGTCAATCCAAGGAAATCAAGGTTTTAAGGAAAGAGAACCAAAAATCGCTTCCTAATAAAAGCAATGATGAATTAATTGCCGTAGCAAGTGGAAAATTGAAATCTATAGGTGATATAAAAACTATAAAGTATCTGAGAGAAGAAAAGGGCATGTCAATGTTAGAGGCAAAACAATTTGTGGATACCCTAAAAGAATAGATTAATTAAAGGTCGCAAATTTTTGCGGCTTTTTTTATGCTCTTCTTAACGTCTGAACGAATCAAAAATTTCCTAGTCACATTGCACCGCCCCCGTAAAAGCAACAATCTATACGAAAACAGCCTTTATTTATGAATAATAATGTTGGAAAGATTGAGGAAACTATTGATGGGCTATAACGTATACGTACTATTACTAAAACTATGAGTGTTAGGAGAATGATTATGGCCATAGAATTGCGTGCAATTATCCCTTATTTGACTGAGGAAAGATTGTCCGCTTTCTGGACGGATTTCCAGGTAGGTGCGTATGCGTTATATACAGATGAATCTGTGTATTTGTTTCATCATCCTGCCTATCCTGAGACAATGCAATCTTTTGTACAGCTTCCATGGAGTGAGGAGTTTGCTGGGAATACGTCGATTTTGTTTCATGATTACCCAACAGCCATTGTCCAAATGGACAGCGGTATAGATGAGAACCGTTTGTACTCAGTACTTGCGCATGAGTTGTTTCATGGATTGCAGTATGTCAAAGGCGAGTCAAGGTTCCCCGATGAAGTGCTCGGGATCACGTACCCGCTAGTTGCCGAGAACGTGGAGTTGCGCCAACAGGAGCGGTTTCATTTGTATAATGCTGTTACCGCGATGGGCGCAGAAAAAAGAAAACATCATCTAAACCAATTCATTTTGTATCGTGAGAAAAGAGCAGAAGTCATCGGTCCATTTATGAAATATGAGCAGTTGATAGAAACGGTTGAAGGTCCTGCATTTTATGTAGAGTTACATGCGTATGTTGCGAAAAGCGGTGTTTCAAAGGAAAGAGAAATCAAGTCTTACGGTGAACCTTTGCTTGACATAGCAGATGCAACTAGACATTTACGCAGAAGTTGCTATAGTGCTGGGTTGTTCCTTTGCATTCTATTAGACGAAATTTCCCCAGGATGGCAAGCGGGCTTCATGCAATCCGAGTTGACGTTATACGAGTATTTCAGACAGTTTGTCGATCCTATTCAAGAAAAGGCACTAGAAAGTGATTCATCAGTGGACATCAGTGAACTCGTCACCACTATAATGAACGAGCGAGATGAAAGGATCGCGGAATCTCTACAGCAGGCTAAATATGTACTTAGCATTCAGGGAGAAATCAAAGTTACAGGAATTGACCCGATGAACATTATCGTCAGCGGAAATAAATTGCTGCATCAAAATTTTGTTCGTTTGAAGATGAATGAACAGGATTATTTATTTCGGCTGCCAGTCATCGCTTTGATAGAAGACAGCATCTTTGGTTGTAAATATGTTCAAATTCTGTTGAATGAGAAATTGGTTGTAGAAGAAGGGGGAATTTTCATTCCGGGTGTCGGTATCGTTGAAGGTAGATTCGATGAAGTAGAATCGACTTTGTGGATATAAAAAGATTTTCTTCGCAATAGCTTAGAATGAATGTAAGGTGTTACTATTCTAATTCCACCGTTAGTAGAATCCTCGTATTCAACCGATAGTTGATAGGCGACTAAAGGGCGATATGCTACGCTGAATGTACAGTGCGCGCTGAAACTTAATGGGGAGGTTGTTTGGATGTTGGATACTCTGAAGGTTGGGAGCTTCATATCAAAGCTGCGAAAAGAAAAAGACTGGACGCAAATGGAATTGGCGGATCGTTTAAACGTAAGTCATCAAGCTGTTTCAAAATGGGAGCGTGGCGATTCGTTGCCGGATATCGGAACGTTGATGCAGATTGGGCAAATTTTCGGTGTGTCAGTTGATGAGTTGATGAATGGGGGAGCCGATAAGGAAAGCTCGACTTATATCCATAATCTCGGAAGGATCATGACAGGGTTTACTGAAAACCGTCGGGATGAAGTTGCTAAGATGATCAATACGGGAGAAGCGGATATGGAAGGGTTGATTGAAGTGGCGCCATTACTAAAAGCAAGCGAATTGGCGGAAGTGACCGAACGAGTGGACAAGCGGTTATTCAACCAAGATTTGGTCGTGCGGTTGGCTCCATTTGTCGAAACTGAATTGTTGGATGGATTGGTGACAGAGGCGATGGAAGACGACGTCGATATGAAATTCGTTCAAAAACTGGCTCCGTTCATTAGCAGAAATGCTTTGCTCCGTTTAGTTGATAAAGCAAATAAAGATGGAATGGATTTGAATGTCGTTGTTCGCCTAGCGCCGTTTATCGGGAAGGAAGCCGTAGATGAACTCATTGAGCAAGCGATAGATGAAGGGATTGAATGGAATCTCATCGTCCGCTTGGCACCTTTCTGCAGCAAGGAAAAATTAATGAGCTTAGTAGATCGGACTGTGGATGGCAAGTTGGATTCAAGTTGTCTTATTTCGCTTGCACCTTTTCTCGGAAGGGAATCTTTGAAACGGCTTGTGGATGAAAAGGAAATTGGCAATATGGATCCAGAGACAATTGCGCGTCTAGCGCCTTTTGTTGACAAGGCGACGCTGAGCGGATGGATTCAAGCGTTATTGGTGAAGTAAGAAGTGAAGCAGCACTGTAAATCGGTGCTGTTTTTTTGTTCTGAAAAAAGGAATTACGTGACGTATTGTTGAATAATAGCAGATGAGAATACAATATGTATTTTTATGTATTCTTTTGGTAGTTTTATGTATTATTGATGTTTCTGCTTATTAATCCGATTGGGGGATGAGTAATGAGAATAAGAAATGGCCAGTTGCTTGTCCGGGATTTAATTGAAGGGGACAAGCTTTTGTTGGTGAAGTGGTTGTCCGATCTAGAAGTTCTTCAGTATTACGAAGGTAGAGATCGTCCATTGGATTTAGCGCAAGTCGAAGAGGATTTTTTTGGGGAAGCGGAGGAAGAGACGAGGTGTCTCATTTTATTTGATGAGAAGCCGATAGGATATGTGCAATTCTATCCGGTTGGGGATGAGGAAAGAAGGATCTATGGCTATTCTGATCCGTCAGAAATTCTTTATGGTATGGACCAGTTTATCGGCGAACCTGATTATTGGAATAAAGGAATCGGGACGCAACTTGTTGAAATGATTGTAGCGTATTTATTGACTGAAAAAAATGTAGACCGCATCGTTATGGATCCACAAACGTGGAATGAGCGGGCAATCCGTTGCTATGAGAAATGCGGGTTCAAGAAAGTGAAGCTTTTGCCTAAGCATGAATGGCATGAAGGGGAGTATCGGGATTGCTGGCTGATTGAATATATCGGGAAGTGATATTGTGAATATAAGGGATCGAGGATCTGCCGTTATTATTGAGGGAGATAAGATTGTACTTATTAAGAGAAATCGTGATGGAGAGGAATATTACGTCTTTCCAGGTGGCGGAATTGAAAAAGGTGAAAGCCCTGAACAGGCTACAATTCGGGAAGCGTTCGAGGAGCTAGGTGTTCGGATTGATGTAATAAAATGTCTTGGGACTGTTGAATTCAAAGGCAAGCAGCATTATTTCATTTCCAAAATTGTCGGAGGGGAATTTGGAACAGGACAGGGCGAGGAATACGAAGAAAATCGTAACCGCGGAATCTATGAGCCGATGTGGATACCGATTTCTGAGCTCGACTCGTTAGATGTTCGCCCAATGGAAATTGCTAAGATATTGATTGAACAGAAGGAAATCTGAAAAGTGGTTGGAGGAACCAGGGATGAGAAGAATGAAAAGAATGAAAGCACCGTTTGCAGCCAAACGATTTGTCGATGAAGAATTTCCTCATTGCCAAGCTGCGCTTCTCGCGGGAAGCGTAATTAGAGGCGAAGAAACCCCAACATCTGATCTGGATATCATAATTTTTGATAATCAAATCGAAGAAGCCTATCGTGAATCCCGTATTGAATACGGCTGGCCGATTGAAGTATTCGTACATTCTTTGACTTCCTATAAAGACTACTTTAGAAGTGATGCTGAAAGAGCACGTCCCTCGCTGCCTCGAATGGTGGCGGAAGGAATTGTGTTGAAGGACTCCGGAATTTTATCCACGATTAAAAACGAAGCTGCGGAGCTGTTAAATAATGGGCCTGCCTATTGGTCAGAACAAACATTAACGACAAAGCGGTATATGTTGACAGACGCACTTGGGGATTTGATAGGCACACAAAATGAAGCGGAAGCCCTTTTTATCGCCAATACGCTTGCCGAAGCAATCCATGAATTTGTACTACGGACGAACGGGCAGTGGATCGGCGCTTCCAAATGGATCGTGCGGGCTTTGAAACAATACGACGAGGATTTTGCAGAAAGATTTGTGAAAGCATTTGACGCTTTTTATAAAACGGGCAATCGAGAAGGAATCATCAAAATCGCAGACGAAGTACTAGCACCATTTGGCGGAAGATTATTTGAAGGGTACTCTGTTGGGAAATGAGGCGTTGAAGATGACGGTCACATACGTTGATTGGGGCGGACATAAGTTAAAGCTCACATGGATGCAAGGGTTGATGCCCACTAGGGAGTTGATTACGAGTGTGCATGCATTTTGTTTTCATGAGGGGCGGCTGCTCATGGTTAATTTGAATGATCGTGGTTGGGACTTCCCAGGAGGGCATATCGAGGCAGGCGAAACTGTGGAAGCGTGTGTCTGTCGAGAAGTGGTGGAGGAGGCTTACGTGACTGGTGATTGCACGCTGTTAGGTGCCCTTGAAGTGAATCATGAAGAGAATCCGTTATGGCATCCATCCAGCCCCTATCCGAAAGTGGGTTATCAAATGTTTTACCGGATGGACATTACGGAATTTCTCCCGTTTGAGGCGGGTTTTGAATCGTCGGAGAGGTTGCTGATCCAGCCGGAAGAAGCTGCTCACTATCATAAGGGATGGCAGACTGGCTTTGATGAAATTATGGATGCAGCAATACGTGTTCATGAGTTATCTATTGAATAAAGTGAAATATCTATTGGATACCAAGAGTTATCTATTGAATATCACAATTTATCACCAAAATAGAACCTTTGATTCATATAAAAGAAAGGCGGTCAGCTTAAATGAAGATACGAAAATTACAGCATGATGAAACACCGCCATATGAATTGCTTCTACTTGCCGATCCATCGCGTGAACTTGTAGAAGCATACGTAGCAGAAGGAGAATGTTATATCGCGGAGGAACAAGATAACATAATTGGAGTATTTGTTATCGTACCGTTGACTAACGAGACAGTGGAGATCAAAAACATCGCCGTCCGTGAAGACAAGCAAGGTCATGGGATTGGCAAGAAATTGCTTGGTGCAGCTATTGAGGTAGCAAAAAGCCATGGCTATGAATGGATCGACATCGGAACGGGAAATTCAAGCATAGGTCAGCTTGCACTCTATCAAAAATGCGGGTTTCGCATTTCGGGTGTTATCAAAGACTTCTTCGTGCAGCATTATGATGAGGTCATTACGGAGAACGGTATCCAATGCATGGATATGATTCGGCTTAGGCTGCAAATTTAGTAAATGGAGAGAAAAAAGATGCGAATTCCAGAGAAATTAAAACAGGGAGACGAAATAAGAATCATTGCGCCAAGTCGGAGTGCAAGCATTTTATCCGAAGAAGGCGTTCAAACTGCAAAAGAGCGGTTAGAGAATTTAGGTTTCAATGTTTCATTCGGTAAACATGCTTTTGACAAAGACCTTCAAAACTCCACCTCTATTCAGCGACGAGTAGAGGATTTGCATGAGGCATTTGCCGATGAAAATGTAAAAGGCATTTTAACGGTCATTGGCGGGTTCAATTCGAATGAACTCTTACCATATATTGATTATGAATTAATAAAAGAGAACCCGAAAGTTTTCTGTGGATATAGCGATATTACAGCTATCGGAACAGCGATATCGACGCAAACAGGAATGGTAACATATTCTGGGCCACATTTCTCAAGCTTTCAAATGCAAAAGGCGCAGGAATACCAAACACATTTCTTTACACAATGTCTCATGCAGGATGTGCAGTTTACATTGGAACCATCTGAACAATGGAGCGACGATGCATGGTATTTGGATCAGGAAAATCGGGTCTTCGAGGAGACTGTTTGGAAGACATATAACGACGGAACAGCGAGCGGCGAGCTTTGGGGAGGTAATTTGTGCACATTGAATTTGCTGCAAGGAACAAAGTACATGCCAGAGATTGAAAATGCGATTCTTTTTGTTGAAGATGATGAGATGACGATTCCAGAAACGTTCGCAAGGGATTTGACGTCTTTATTGCAAAATGCACAGTCCATAAAAGCTCTTGTCATCGGTAGATTTCAACGAGCATCGAAAATTACAGAAGAGCAATTGCTGTTTATTCTGGATAAACATCCAATATTGAAGGAGATTCCTGTATTATACGACGTGGATTTCGGCCATACCCAGCCGATTTTCACATTCCCGCTTGGTGGAGAAGTGCAAGTGGACGCTTCGAACGGGTTTTTAAAACCTTTGAGATTCTAAGAAGATTTCAATCCATTTCGCCACTTCGCCTTATGCCTGTCGCATCTGAGCAAGCCGCTTCCGCTTTTCTTATTGTCCAGCTCCAGCGGCTAGATGCTCGGGTCATAAGTCGAAGTTGCTGCGTGGCAAAGTGCGCCACTTCGCCAATTCGCCACTTCGCCTTATGCCTGTCGCATCTGAGCAAGCCGCTTCCGCTTTTCTTTTTTGTCACGAATTCGTCGGGAGACAAACAGCGACTTTCCCATTACGCTAAAAGTAACAGATGTGAAACTTTCGTGGGAGTGTTGCTGTGATGAGGTGGATGTTGATTCCGATGTTGCTGTTTGCCGCTGTGATGATGACAGGTTGTGTATATGAGTATACGGAGGAAGATGGCTATCGCATGGCGGTCATCAATGAAGGGTTTCCGGTTCCGAAAAATGCCTATGAATTGAAGCCAGAGGATTGCACGTCAGAAATTGCAAAGTCGGCGAAGTATAAGTTGAAGGGTATCGGGGATGAAGAAGGAACCCCGCCTGCAGATTATTTGGAGGAAATTCAAAAGTGGGGATGGACCGAGCTTGAAGACAAGCGGGTCGGCCATGTTCATTACTTTGAAAAACAGGGCAAAATCATGTCACTTATCATTCAAGAAAATGTGTTTGATGTGTTTGAGATGAGTGATGATGTGGAGTTGTAATTTGACTGCACTCCAAGTTGAAAGCAATCGACTTGGAGTGCAGTTTTTGTTATGGATAGCCTGTATTATTCAAACAACACAACTTCAGGATCTTTCCCGACACAATGCACAAGCATGGCATGCAGCTGTCCGCGATGGTGATAAAGATGGGAAGAGATTTCTAACAGCCATTCAAACCGCGTGTAGGAAACACCCCAGTACGAAGTTGTCGTTTGCATTAGTTCTTCCTCTGTATATTCAAGATAGCGATTTTCCAATAAAGCGAGGTTAGCAAGCAGGGCGTCTTTCATTTCAAGTAAGGTTTGAAGACGGTTGGAGGAATAAAATGTGCTCATCTGTTCCTCGGAAGCTTCGTCTGAAATGAGCAAATCTGCCTGGCATATTAATGAAATATGGGCTACAACCTGCCCAATGGAAAACTTGTTTTCCGTGGGTTGAATAACTAAATCGCTCAATTCTAATTTGTCCATCATGTCAGCGATAGACCGTACGGCTATCGATATTTGATTCAAAGTTGTTTTTACATACGAATTCATTTCTACACCTCAGTCAAATGCTCTTAGCACCTTCAAATTATCAAGCGTCAGTACACCGCTCCATTCCTGCTTTGCTGTTTCCCAAACGTCTTCATAGCGTCCCCACGACCATGTCGGCTTCCAGCTGCCATCTTCCGCTTGGTTGGAAGAGAGATGTTTAATGTTTGTAGGGATGATTTCCTTAAAGTCTTCATAGAGAATAGACGCTGTGGAAGAGACAACTTGAAGGGGAGGCAAGCAATAGTCATTCCATTTTCCTGGATCGGTTGTCACGCTATGGTGGGCGATTTCGCGTACTCTAGCAGAAATCTTATCTGCTTCTTCCACAGGCAATTCTTTCATCAATTTAACCAAACACTGTACTTCATGGAAGTCGTTCGTCGCATCCTCGTTAATATATGAAACTGCGTGGGCTGTTAACTTTTCCAGGAAATCCTCGGGGACAAGACCTTTGTAATGAAAGAGCAATCCAGTCATTTCAGCGCTTGGATTTCCCCATGGCCAATCACCGCCATAATTCCACCAAATAGCGCGCGGCGCTGTCTCGACTTCTCTCGGGACAATTTCCCATCCCATCTTTTCTTCGTCAAACGTATTCAGCGCGTATTGAATCGCTTTTTGCACCATTGGTTCGGATTCGTCGGCCCCGATGCGGATTAAATGCTGAACCCCGATTGTCGTCGCCAATGCTGAGGAAGCCTTACATCGGAAGTCGGGCTCCAATCCATTACCGAATCCACCGTCTTCATTTTGATAAGCATGAAGTTCATCTAAAACTCGCTCACGACTACCATCTTCAAACTCAAACTCGAATAGAGCCTTTTCCAATGGACGAGCTTTTGTTTTCAGAAATGATACTGCCTGTAAAAATTGTTCATTTGATAGTTTTTCCACATGAATCCCCACTTTCAAAAATGAATGTTATGGAAGTATTCGCTATTGGTAATAGTGAATCCTTTAAATGATTCATATGTTAAGGAAGGTAATTACTACGATACGTTGAATATGATGATAATGATGAAGGAGGTAGTATATGAGTGCTGATGTTGTTTATATATCTTCAATTGTTGTAGCAATAATGTTTGTGGCCATAGCGGTTTTTCAAGTTCTTCTTTCACTTGGATTTCCGATTGGCGAATTTGCAATGGGTGGATATCATAAGGTTTTACCAATAAGATTACGTATTGTAAGCGCAGTAAATGCTTTGATCCTTTTATTTATGGGTTTTGTTTTTCTACAGCATACCAATGTTTTGCAGGGTTTTATTTTTTTATCTACAGACATATTAGTATGGGTTATAACAATTTTCCTTTGCTTAAATACAATAGCAAATCTACTATCACGAAGTAGAAAAGAAAGGCTTGTTATGACGCCATTATCGTGTATTACATTTCTGCTATGTTTATATATTTCTTTATCGTAGAATAAGTATTATCCAAAAGAAAAAGGCATTCCCGAGTAGGAAGGGGAATGCCTTTTTGATGATTCAGTTGCTCTCATATTCCGCAAGCACTTTCGCAATCGCATCTTCGATCGGCGTAACTGGTCCGCTAATATAATTGTTGATCATGACCGAGAAGATCAGTTCCGTGCCGTCTTTCGCAGTGACATAACCGGAGAGAGTGGAGACGCCTGTAATGGAACCGGTTTTCGCTTTTACATTTCCAGCGGTTAATCCGTCGCCCATCCGGTTTCGAAGCGTGCCGCCGATCATCCTTTCAGGGACGCCTGCAATCGGCAGGGAAGCCTCGAACGCAGGGAACCAGCTTTTCCCTTGAATGTTGTACAGTAAAGACGTCAATTCATCTGCTGAAACGAGGTTCTTATGCGACATGCCGGAGCCGTCGCGTAGAACTATCGTGTCCGTATTGATGCCGAATTGCTTCAGCTTCTCCTTCATCACTACAAGCCCAGCGTCCCAACTGCCTTCACCGCTTCGTACTTTGCCCATTTCCTTCACTAACGTTTCCGCGTGTCCGTTGTTGCTTAATTTCATAAATGGAATAAAGAGCTCTTTCAGCGGCATCGATTTTTTTGAAGTAAGAACAGTTGCACCACTTGGTGTCACACCAGTTTTCATTCCACCATTGCCGACAATCTCGATGCCTTCTGCTTTAAGGGATTTTTGGAACACATCAATCGCCAGCATGGAAGGGTCCCAAACAGCGGACCATGATTGAGAGCGTGTGCCGTCAAGCGGCATCTTTCCTTCGATAATGATCCGGTTCGTTCCATGTTCACGTGCAATGGAGATGCTCTTTGCTTCGCCTTTTGCGACAGTCGTTGCATTATTAACGATAACGACAGAATCTGTCTCCGGAGTGAGAGTCACTTTCGGAAGATCTCCTGTTTTATTGCCTGGATTCACTTCAACTATGACAGTTCCCGCATCATAATCTTCGTTCGGGGACAGGGTCAATGCTGAAACTTGCGCACCGACATAATTATGTTCATCCGACCAGTTCAGATCCTGGGAATAACGGACATCATCGTACCAACTGTCATCAGCGATCAGGTTGCCATTGATCTTATCGATTCCTTTCGCCTTCAAGTCTTTCGCGAATTGGTCCAAATCCTTTTTCATCAACGTCGGGTCGCCTTTACCTTTCAGATAGAGATTGCCGTGAATCATTTTTCCTTTCACTTGTCCGTCCGTCAGCACTTCTGTAGAAAACTGATAATCAGGACCCAATATGTCCATCGCCGTCGATCCTGTCAGCAACTTCATATTGGAAGCGGGGCGGAGACGGATATCGCCGAAGCTTGTATAAATCTTTTCACCCGTATCTGCTTTCCGTACGCTAACCCCGGTAATTCCCCCTTGGAGCTTAGGGTCTTTCAAGATTGCCTGTAATTTTTGATCTAATGTTGTCGAATCAATGGATGCTACGGGAGTCGTATCCCCGGATGCGGCGACAGATGAAAGAGTTCCTTCATGTGTTACCGGAAATAAGGCGATCAGAGCAACGACCAATGCTAGGAAAGCCCTTTTGAGAAGACATTGCTGTTTCATTAACATGCTCACATCCTTTCATCCTTTGCATTTGATTGTACTAAAATACTGAAAATTAACAATTGATCGTTTTACCTAAGTTGGTGAATAGTCGTTATTCATTATATGTATAGTGGTGAATTCCTCATACATTCGATAGAGAAAATAACATGTTGCGAAGAACAGAGGTTCAGGTAAAATTATGTATATTCATACGATAAGGAAGTGTCGGCGAGATGCATTACACTTTGTCACCTTTAGGCGATCAAGCCGTTGTCATTGAAGTTGGAAAAAAGATCGATCGTTCATCCGAGCAGAAAGTAAGGGCCATTGTTTCCCGATTGGATGCCGAATCACCATCTTGGATGATTGAATATATCCCTGCTTATACGACGGTCACTATTATTTATGCGATCACCGAATTTCTAAAAGAAGACAGTCCATATGAAGCAGTTTGTGAACGGATTCACGCGTTGCTAGAGGGTGTGACACAAATTGCTGCTGTTCAGCAAAAGGTCGTGGAAATCCCTGTTTTGTATGGCGATGAATATGGACCGGATCTGGATTTTGTTGCGAAACATAATAATTTGACGGTGGATGAAGTGATTGCAATTCATACATCGGGTGACTATACAGTACATATGATTGGATTTGCACCGGGCTTCCCGTTCATCGGCGGCATGTCAGAACAAATTGCCGCTCCGAGACGTCAGACGCCGCGACTGATGATTCCTGCGCGTTCAGTAGGAATTGCGGGAGTCCAGACGGGTGTTTATCCGATTGAAACGCCGGGGGGGTGGCAACTGATCGGCAGGACGCCGCTTGAGCTATTCCTCCCATCGGAAGATCCACCTAGCTTGTTGGCGGCAGGAGATAAAATAAAGTTTTACAAGATTACGACCGAAGAGTATGAAGAATTGAGAGGTGGCGCGGAGTGATTGAAGTTACGAAGCCAGGCCTTTATGATACGATTCAGGACTTTGGGAGGTTCGGATTCCAGAAATTTGGTGTTGTAGTGGGCGGTGCAATGGACTTGTTCTCTCATCGGGTCGCCAATATGCTTGTTGGCAATGAAGAAACAGCTGCTTCTATTGAAATGACACTTGTCGGTCCGCGTCTTTTATTCAAAGAAGATGCATTGATCGCGATTTGTGGCGGCGATTTTGATCCAACGATTGAAGGGATACCTGTACCGATGTGGAGACCGGTTTTCATTCGTAAGGGAAATGAATTGCAGTTTGGATCGGCGAAGGCGGGAAGTCGAGCATATCTGGCGATTGCTGGTGGGATTGACGTGCCAATCGTGCTAGAAAGCCGATCAACGTATGTGAAGGCGGGTCTCGGCGGTTTTGATGGAAGACCGGTGCGGAAAGGGGACGTCATACATGTTGGCATAGCATCCGCTCTATCGCGGGTCATAGTTGAAAAGCTTGCAACAAGCATGCTGTTTCAAGCGACAGATTGGCAAGTTGCACCAAAGCTGCTTCCTAAACTATCGAACCATTATGAGATTCGTGTTATCCGCGGCAGTCAATATGAGCTTTTTGATACAGATAGCCATCAGAAGTTTTGGAATGAACCCTTCACCGTCAGTTCGCAGTCGGATCGAATGGGATACCGGATCAATGGACCGACATTGCAATTGAAAGAACCTATAGAAATGATTTCGGAAGCAGTTACATATGGAGCCATCCAAGTTCCTGCGGATGGGAATCCAATTATATTGGCGGCGGATCGGCAGACGACGGGCGGGTATCCGAAAATCGGACAGTTGTCTTCGATTGATTTCACAAAACTAGCGCAGGCGAAGCCGGGAGACCGGCTTTCATTCAAGGAAGTGACGATTGAGGAATCACAAAGGCTTGTTGCAAAGCAGGAAATGCATTTGAAGGAGCTGCGTGCGGCGATACAGGATAAAGTAAGATAGGAGTGGATGGAATGGGATTTGTAGTCGATTTGAATTGTGATATGGGCGAGAGTTTTGGCGCATATGTAATGGGGAATGATGAAGCGATTTTGGAGACGATTACGTCGGCGAATATTGCCTGCGGCTTCCATGCGGGCGATCCAACGACGATGCGGCGAACGGTGCGGATGGCGCTTGCGAAAAACGTTGGCATCGGTGTGCATCCAGGTTTGCAGGATCTGGTCGGTTTCGGGCGCAGAGAAATGGCGATTTCAGCTGAAGAAGCATTCGACCTTGTCGTTTACCAAATCGGCGCATTGTCAGCGTTTGTAAAGGCGGAGGGCGGGCGATTGCAACATGTAAAGCCGCATGGCGCGCTTTATAATATGGCTGCTGTGAATCGGGATTTATCCGAAGCGATAGCAGAAGCTGTTTACAAAGTCGATCCGGAATTGATCCTTTTCGGGCTTGCGGGCAGCGAGTTAGTCAAGGCAGGGGAGCGAATCGGGTTGAAAACTGCGCATGAAGTGTTCGCAGATCGAACTTATCAAGCCAATGGAACTTTGACGCCACGTCGGGAGCCAAACGCTCTCATTACTGATCGCGAAATCGCCATTCGCCAAATCGTCCGGATGGTGAAGGAAGGCAAAGTGCGCGCAAAGGATGGAACGGATGTGGCGATTCAGGCAGATACGATTTGCATTCATGGGGATGGGAAGACGGCATTGGAGTTTGCTAGAATGATCCCAAGTGCGTTGGATAGGGAAGGCGTGGAAGTTCGGGGAATTAGGGGTATGTTATTATGACTATGGAATTAATTTATAGTTTGGTTGTGGTTTTGGCGATTGCTTTAATTGTGGATAAGCTGTATGCAAGGGTTAATTTAGATAATTACTCTCCGATATGGGAGTATTTTTCCAAGGCCTTTCTATACGGACTTATTACCGTATTTACATTGTATTATGGCAAGGAATCGTTGCATGATGTATCACCTATCGAATGGGCGATCATTGCTGTATCTGCAATCGAAGGAACAGGAAATTATATTAACTATGTAAAAGAAGCGAAGAAAAGAAAAGATGCAAAAAACAAGGCTTAAAAAGACAGACTTGTTTAGTTTGCTTTTCAACTAGATTAATGAATAAAAAGCCACCTCGAATGAAGTGGCTTTCATCAGTTATTCCCCTAAATCAACATTATGATAGACTTGCTGAACGTCTTCCAAGTCATCCAATGCATCGATCATTTTCTCGAACTGTGCTTGAGCGTCAGCATCCAATGTCACGTCGTTATGCGCGAGCATTGTCAATTCAGCTACGGAGAATTCCGTAATGCCGGCATCTTTCAAAGCTTCCTGGACGGCGTGGAATTGGTCTGGTTCTGCATAGACGATTACCGTATCTTCTTCATCCAAAATATCGCGGACTTCGACGTCTGCTTCCATGAGAAGTTCGAGTACTTCATCCGCCGTTTTGCCTTCCAAGCCGAAAACGGCAGTCGCATCGAACATGTACGCAACGGAACCGCTGACACCCATGTTTCCGCCGTTTTTCCCGAATGCTGCACGCACTTCGGAAGCGGTACGGTTGACGTTGTTTGTAAGCGCGTCGACAATGACCATCGAACCGTTCGGGCCGAAGCCTTCGTAGCGAAGCTCGTCATAGTTTTCTTCAGCGCCGCCCTTTGCTTTCTCAATCGCGCGGTCAATGATCGCTCTTGGTACATTGTACGTTTTTGCACGCTCAACGACCATTTTCAATGTTTGGTTCAACTCGGGATCAGGTTCACCTTGTTTTGCTGCTACATATAATTCACGGCCGAACTTTGCATAAATACGACTCGTATTTGCATCCTTCGAAGCCTTTTTTTCTTTAATATTATTCCATTTACGGCCCATCTTCATTCACTCGCTTTCGCTCTGTGCATAGATTTCATCGAGCTATTATACACCCATTGCATGAATGCTGACAAGCGAAAAATCCTTTAAATGGAATGGACGAGGGCTCGTTAATGCGCAAAGAGTTCTCTATTCACCTTAGAAAAGCCCCAATTTTCCACGATTAAATTAGCAACAACGGATCTAAATCCAATATCTCGATCTCCCGCTGATTGAGCTGCCGGATCCATCCCGCATCTTCAAAATCCGTGAGCTTCCGGCTGATTGTTTCGGGAGAAGTGCCGATATGTGACGCCAAGTCTTTCCGGGTCATCGGAAGCTTGACACGACTCGAATTCCTTTCTTCAGCCAAATCGGCAAGGTACATGGCGATTCGTGTATCGGTCGTTTCCATGGCGATCCGGGCGGCTTGCTTTTCCGAATTCGCGAGCCGATTGGAAAATTCGCCAAGGACTTTGAGGGAAATGGCAGGGTATTTCATTAAAAAAGTCTGAAAGTCGTCCCGGCTCATTACGCATAGTTCCACTTTCCCCATCGCTTCCGCATATGCATCATGCACCGTTTCATTGAATAAAGAAAGCTCACCCGTAAAATCACCAGGTTCCAGAATCCTCACTAACTGCTCTTTGCCGTTTTCTGAAAGGCGATAAATTTTCACGCGGCCTTTGTGAATGATGTACAAACCGTCCGACGTATCTCCCTCGTGGTAAATGGTATGGCCGCGGGGGTGACTGACCGAATGTGTATGCTTGACGATTTCATTCATTTCCGAAGGATCGAGATGGTTGAAGATCGGAACGATGGAGATGCACATTTTCTGCATCTCAGCAGTTCCTTCCCCGTGTCCGCAATGTCCGTTAGTTGTCATCATCTTTCACTCCTTATTCCGGTAGTAGTTCCCGCTCCAAGTGTTGCCGTTTTACCTGCTTTTTCTTAGTATAGCGGATTAACCGGATGGCGTTCAAAATAACGAGCAGGACGCTTAATTCGTGAATTAACATACCGGAAGCGAGGAACACTTTGCCGATCAGCACGCCAGCGAGCAGCAACGCGACTGTGCCGACTGCGAAGAACGTGTTCTGTTTCATGTTGCGGACAGTTGCTTTCGCAAGTGAATACGCATGTGAGAACTGGTCGAGACGGTCCGCCATGAGGACGACGTCAGCAGTTTCCATTGAAATGTCGGTACCGCCTTCGCCCATCGCAAGACCGATATCCGCAGTCGCGATTGCCGGGGCGTCATTGATGCCGTCGCCTGCCATTGCAACATGATGCCCAGCATCTTTCAGTTTTTGGACCATGGCAACTTTATCTTCTGGTAATAATTCAGCATGCACTTGGTCCAGTCCTAATTGTGCGCCGACCAGTTCTGCGGTATGGCGGTTGTCGCCTGTCAGCATAATAATTTGTTTAACGCCGCTTGCCCGCAGTTCGCGGAGCGCATCATTCGCTTCAGGACGAATCCGGTCCGCGATTGACAGAATTCCTGCGATTTTTCCATTGATGCTTGCGAAGATTGCAGTGTTCCCGCCTTTCTCACGGGAGATTGCATATTCTGCAATCTCCTTATCAATCAGTACACCTTCAGCGGCCATCAGTTTTCGGTTACCGATCGCAAGCTGCCTTCCTCCGACAATTGCACGAATGCCGTTTCCTTTAATCACTTCGGCTTTTTCGGGTTCACTCAATAATTGCAAGCCTTGGCGCTTCGCTTCTTTCACGATTGTCTGGCCTAAATGGTGTTCGGATATCGTTTCCGCTTCCGCCGCGAGCTGAAGCAGTTCATCTTTAGCTATGCCGATTGCATGGATATCTGTCACTTCCGGTCTGCCGCGTGTCAACGTGCCGGTCTTGTCAAAGACGACTGTGTCGATTTTCGCAAGCTTCTCCATAATGTCGCCGCCTTTAATAAGAACGCCGTTCCGCGCTCCGTTACCGATGCCGGCGACGATCGAGACGGGTGCGGAAATGACAAGTGCTCCAGGACAAGCAATCACAAGAAATGTAAGTGTCATTTCGATATTCCTTGTGAATATATAAACGAGTACAGATAGGACGACGATTGCAGGTGTGTAAATATTGGCGAAGCGGTCGAGGAATTTCTCCGTTTTCGACTTGGATTCCTGTGCTTCTTCCACGAGTTCGATGATTCGGGCAAACGTTGTATCATCGCCGACGCGCTCCGCAATCACTTCGATGAAGCCGTTATCGACGATCGTTCCGCTGAATACTTTGTCGTCAATCGTTTTTGTAGCCGGAACGGATTCACCTGTAATGGCTGCTTCATTCAACGTCGCATTCCCTGTGAGGATTCGTCCGTCAACAGCGACTTTTTCACCCGACCGTATGATGACGCGGTCTCCTTGTTCGAGGTCATCGACAGAAATGGTCATTGTTTCACCATCGCGGATGACTGTTGCTTCGAGGGGCGCCATGTCGACGAGTGCTTTCAGGGAAGAACGTGTTTTTTCGAGCGTACGAGCTTCCAGATAAGCGCCGAATAAAAACAAAAATGTAACAGCTGCCGATTCGACATACTCACCGATGAACAATGCACCGATGACAGCGATCGTCACTAGCAATTCAATGCTGAACGCTTTCATCTTCAACGCTTTCAACGCTTTGATTGCAATCGGGACGCCGGCCAAAATTGTGGAAGCGATCAGCAGCCACTGCCTCACTTCATGAAAGCCGGCGATATGGAGTCCGATTGCCGCCGCGAGCAGCAGACCTGTCAAGGCAGTAATTTGGGACGTTCGTTTGGCATTCATTTTCCTTTACTCCTTTCAGGAGACTTTTTGTGAAATGATTGGGTATCCGAGGCCGGTAACTGTTTTGGCGATATCCTCCGCGGCGATTTGGTTTTCATCAAACTGCGCTCTGACTTTTCCTGAGTTGAATAGCACTTTCGCGTCTGCAACTCCATCCATCCTGTTCAACGCACCTTCGATTTTCTTAATGCAAGACGGGCAAGTCAACGGCTCCAAGTTCAATACGATTTTTTTCATTTCCATTACCTCCATGTAGTTGTTTTCTACTTCTTGTCTATAGCATAAGGCGTTTTCGGGAATGAAACCTTGACCCCCATCAAGTTTTCTCTTTTTATAGTAGAGAAAGTACATTATACTAATTGTGGCACTACATTTTCGAATGGAAAGGAAACGTGGTCATGGAACTTGTATATAGTGGCAAGACGAAAGACGTTTATAAATTGGAAGATG
The DNA here is from genome assembly GCF_051966875.1 of Sporosarcina sp. SAFN-015. Classification (GTDB taxonomy): domain Bacteria; phylum Bacillota; class Bacilli; order Bacillales_A; family Planococcaceae; genus Sporosarcina. The sequence goes on from NZ_JBQCKP010000002.1 coordinate 410,767, forward strand.
GCAATGTGTTACTGAAATTCAAAGATGATGTAACCGGGGAAGACGGCGTGTTCGATCCGGGAGCGAATACTGTAGGACTGACGATTGAAGGTGCGGGGCAATCAGGCCTGCGCATGACAAAGTTTTTCTTTGAGAAATTAGCTGCAAAAGGAATCCCGACGCATTATGTCGATGCGGATATCGAGAACGTGACGATGACAGTGAAGCAGGCAACCGTGTTCGGAAAAGGGCTTGAAGTCATTTGCCGCTTCCGCGCAGTCGGCAGCTTCTTGCGCCGTTATGGAGCTTATTGTGAGGAAGGACAACCATTGGATTCATTCGTCGAAGTGACAATCAAGGACGATGATCGCAATGATCCGCCGATTTCGAAGGACGCACTCGCACAGCTCGGCATTTTGACGAACGAAGAATATGATGTTCTCGAGCCGCTCACGAAAGAGATTTCCACTGTCGTGAAGGAAGAGCTTGCTGCGAAGGGACTTGAATTATACGATATTAAATTGGAGTTTGGTCGTGACAATGAAGGAAATGTTATGCTGATCGACGAAATTTCCGGCGGCAATATGCGTGTTTACAAGGACGGGGTTTATATTGCTCCGCTTGAACTTGAAAAATTAATGTTAGCGTAAATGAGAACCCGCTGTTCATTCCTGAAAATTGGAATGAGCAGCATTTTTATTCTATTTAGTTACCGCTCATATAGGGAAAAACTTTCCACTACTAAATTCTTGCCAGTAGGGCATGCTTGGCAAGAATAAATGTGGAGGAGGAATTATAGTGAAGAAAAAACTGGTAACTGCACTGCTAATTAGCGTCATTCTTGTCGTAGCGGGATGCGGAAAAGCGAATCAAAAGATGCCTGTCAGCGGGGACAAGATGGAAGCAATTGTCTCTCCTATATTGAATACGGAAGGAAAAGAAATCGGTGAAGTGACGTTGGTTCAGGAGACGGAAGGCGTGATGATCAATGTACAGGCAGAAGACTTGTCGCCTGGAACACATGGCATTCATATCCATGAAACAGGGGTATGTACACCGCCGGATTTCACTTCTGCTGGAGCCCACTTTAATCCGACAGGGAAGGAACATGGATTTGAGAATCCGAAAGGCTTCCATTTAGGTGATTTGCCAAACATCGAAGTTGCGGAGGATGGGAAAGTGTCCATGAGTATGACGACCGGTGAAATCACGCTAAAGAAGGGCCAAGAAAATTCAATCCTCGATAAGGACGGAAGTGCCATCGTCATTCATGAAAAGGCGGATGACTATAAGACGGATCCTGCAGGGAATTCAGGTGCCCGAATCGCCTGTGCCGCTATCAAAGGGAAGAAATAAGAAAACGGTCCGCGCAATGAATGCGTGGACCGATTTTACATTTATGGCTTTAAAATCACTTTTATGCAATCATCCTCATGCTCGTAGAAATGATGATAAGCAGCAGCAGCTTCCTCGATTGGTACGACATGCGAAATGATTTCCGTTGGATCGAATTCGCCCTTAGTAATCTTATCAAATAATGTAGGCATGTAATGGATGACAGGAGCTTGCCCCATCTTCAAAGTAATATTACGTTCAAACATATTACCGAGCGGAAACATGTTATAAAGCGATCCGTAGACACCGGTCAGATGGATTGTCCCGAATTTGCGCACAGCTTGATGGCCGATTTCAATGGCGCTCAATGTCCCGCCTTGCATTTTCATCTTCTGCCCGACCTTTTCCGCAATATTCTTCTTGCCGTCCATCCCGACACAATCGATGACGATGTCGACGCCACCGTGAGTGAGTTCTTTAATATGCGCACCCATATTGTCGTAGTCATCAAAATTATAAGCTTCCACTTTGTTCATTTTCACAGCATGCTGCAGCCGATAAGGGACATGGTCAATGGCGATGACGCGTTTCGCGCCTTTCATCCAAGCGAATTTCTGAGCCATCAGTCCGACGGGTCCGCACCCAAGCACGGCTACCGTATCCCCATGCTTCACACCAGCATGCTCCACGCTCCAATACGCAGTCGGCAACACATCGGACAGGAACAGAAGCGCTTCATCCGGCAGCTCGCAAGATTCGGGAATGACGAATGGCGTGAAATTGCCGTACGGAACTCGAATATATTCTGCCTGCCCTCCTGGATAATCTCCGTAGCGTTCTGTAAATCCGAAATAGCCGCCCGTATCGACGTGAGGATTACGGTTCGAATGATCGCATTGACTTTCCATCTGATGTTCACAATAAAAACATTGTCCACATGAAATGTTGAAAGGGATGACGACCCGGTCACCCTTTTTCACTTTCGTTACATTTGGGCCAACCTCCTCGACGATTCCCATTGGTTCGTGGCCGATGACATACCCTTTATGCGTTGGCAATGCACCTAAATAAATATGCAAATCGGACCCGCAAATGGCGGTTGACGTCACTTTGACGATAATATCATCAGGCTTCTCGATTTTCGGAGCTTCCACCTTTTTCACTTGGATATCTTTTACGCCCTGGAATGTTACAGCTTTCATTCGAACTCCTCCTTATCTATCTGTTGCCCTTATATTCCCCGGAACAGACAGATATAGTCCTGAAAGAGTCATTGTAAGAAAAAATTCTCCGTATAATACGGCTGTGATTTTTCATTGAAAGCGACACCGATGCCGAGATGACTATAATCTTTTATTAAAATATTCTCCCGATGCCCTTTTGAATTCATGAGACCCTCATGAGCGAAAATGCTGCTCGATTGGCCGTATGCCAAATTTTCACCCGCCCTACGGAACTTAATATGGTCCTCTTTCATCCGGTCGAAAGGCGACAGCCCCTGTAAATTATCATGGCTGAAATAGTCATTGACCGCCATATCGAGGCTATGTTTGCGCGCCGTTTCGGCGATTCTCTCATCCCATCGCAAAATGGAGCGGCCGTGACGTACACGGGCGGCGTTCGTCAAATCGAAAAGCTGCAGTTCGAACCCGTTGCGCAAAGACACATCTCCACCTGCATACATTCCGGACTTCCGCTGTTCGAGTGATGTTGTAATGAGCTGGACGGCAGTTACCGTATCGTTCTGATGAATGTCGTAAAATACATACATATAGATATCCCCGGATTTAAAAAGGTCCATCCCTTCGTTTTCCTGAAGGACATAAATGTTCAAGCCTTTCCGGATCTCCTTCAACGGTTCGCCATACGCTTTCCGAACGTCCGCTTTCGGAGTCCCGTACTTGATGCCAGCTTTCGAGGAGATAAGATCATCGTTCGTGTAAATGGCATTCACTTTCCAGTTTTCGTCGAATGAAACCATGACGAAGTTTTGGTAATCATCATGGTATGTGAACCATTCAGTTCCGTATTCATTTAATGAATGGCTTTTAGGCTCTCCAAGTTCGGCTTTCACTTGGTTTTCTGTCGCTCCGAGCTCGATATTATGAATGGACATGACGGAGTGATCAGGTTTATCCAATTTCGGCTTTGCGACTTTGTCGGGAATCATCTGTTCTACTTCGGATGTTTTCGAAGATATGTAAAGGAAGATTTTATCGGCTGTGTTGAATATGGAATCCATTGCGGAAGCAACCGGTTCTTTCTCCCATATGGCTTCTAGCTTTTCATCAATCGGATTGAGGAAGGAAAGGTCGATATATTTCGAAACTGGCTCTTCCCATAAAGGTTTTGCAAGATAAAGTGCAACTATGAAAATGATGAATAGTAATATCCGCTTCACGGAAATCGCCTCCTATCTATTATTGTACCCGCTTGAGGTGCGATAGATACAGTGGAACCTATTGATAGTTTGAGTACGGTCGGAAAGACGGTATACTGGTAGAACAATAATCGAACGGAGCATGAAAATGAAATTGACGAAGAAAATGCAAAGCGCGTTACTAATAGAGGACAATTTACGGCTATTTAGATGTCCGATCTGCACAACCGAAATGGAAATGGAGGAGCATTCGCGTCTCGTCTGCTGGAACATGCATTCATTTGATTTGGCGAAGAGCGGATACGTTAATTTGGCGCCGCAAGCGCATTCCACAAAATATGATAAATCGCTGTTTGAAGCGAGGACTGCCGTCATGGATAGCGGTTTTTTCGGACCTGTTCTTGACAATATCATTGCCCGTTTACATACGCATTTGATGGGAACTGAACGTCCTGTCCTTTTGGATGCTGGCTGTGGCGAAGGAACTCATTTACATAAAGTTCATTCACGAATGCAACCGGGAACTATTGGCGTCGGCATTGATTTGGCGAAGGAAGGAATTGTCGCAGCTTCGAAGATGTATCCAGGCCTCATTTGGAGTGTTGCGGATCTCGCTACCATGCCTTTTGCGGATTCGAGCATGGATGCGATCGTAAATATTTTATCACCTGCAAATTATGCGGAATTCAACCGGCTGTTGATACCGGGAGGCGTATTGGTGAAAGTGGTCCCGGAAACCGGATACTTGCAGGAATTGCGGGAAGTCTTCTACGACGGCAAGCAGCAGAAAGAGGAGGCCGACCCAGTAGGGCGGTTCCGCGAACAGTTCGACTCTGTCGAGACCGAACGGGTGACGTACCAATTTGAATTGCCTGAAGCGCTGCTCGCTCCATTGATTCGCATGACACCGCTAACTTGGAATGCGAGTGAAGAACGGATTCACGAGGTGCTTGTGAAGGGAATGAAACACATTACGATTGATCTGCGGGTAATAGCAGGTGTTCGACGGGCAGGGGGAATTGGTTGAGCGGTGAAAAACCCGTTTTGAGTGGTGATAATTGGGAAATTCATGGGGGAAGGGGAGAGGGCAGATGTTTAGTGGAATAAGCGCCGTTCCAAGTTGGTTTTATATGCTGGCGTTCATAGTTGTCATATTGCTCGTCATCTTTATTGAATGGAAAACGCGATAGGAGGGTACTTATGGGAGAAAAAAAGGACAAGCGTGTGAGTCCGAAACTGTCGACGGAACATGAGCTGTTGGGGCCATCCGATATATGGAGTCGGGACAGATTTATTGAAAAAGCAAGATTTGAAGGCGGAACAATGCCGGGAGCAGAGGACGAGCGCTTCGTTTTCGATAATTGCGTGTTCAAAGATATGTCATTTGCGAACAGTGATTGGAGAGGTGTGGAATTCGTCGATGTTTTATTCCAAACATGCGACTTTTCGAACGTCCAAATGGAAAATGTCATGTTCCATCGATGTGAGGTCCGCAATTCAAAGTTAACGGGAGCGGATTTGGCCAATTCTAATTTAGGGCATCTATTAATGGAGGAAAGTGATATCCGTTACGCAAACTTCAATTTTTCAAAAATGAAAGAAGTGGAGTTCGCGGGATGCAACTTAGAGGACAGCGATTTTTACGAATGCGATTTAAAACAAGTCCGTTTTGATAAGTGCAAGTTGGACGATGCGAATTTTTCGGAAACCGATTTGGATGGAGTAGATTTATCCACCAATACATATGAACGAATAGAAGTGACGGTACCGAAAATTGCGGGATGCATCGTATCGACAGAGCAAGCTCTCGGTTTTGCGCGTGCACTCGGTCTGACGGTGAAAGACGAATAATGGTATACTGAAAAGACATTTGACAAAGAAAGAGTGGCCAAAGCATGCTTACATTCGAACAAAAACAACAAATTATTGAGACATTCCCTGAACTTACACGGAAAGAAGTGTCGATGAAGCGGCTCAATTATCATTATGAAGATAGCCTTTACGACAAAACGGTTGTTGTCCAGCATCTCCATCCGAACGGCAATGGGTTTGTGTATGTGGAAGGAATTCCAGGCTACGAGGCGGATGACCGTGGGCTCGTCAATATCCGTGAAGCGACGGAAGAGGAATTGAAAGCGACGATTCGGGACGCCATCAAAGCGCTTTCGACTGAGGAAGAGGCTAAGGAAGAAGAGCTGCTTGAGGAAGTATGGGTGAATGAGCAGGGCCAGAAGCTGACGTTATTGGAAGAAGAGGGCTTTTTCAATATTTATCATGGTTATAATTTGGAGGAAAGCTTCGGCGATTATCAGGAAGCTACGGATTATTTGAAAGAGGAGAACTTTAAACTCGGCGGAGGTGAATCCGTGTGAAGGGTAAAACGCTCGTCATCGGGCTCGTCGTTTTCGTCCTTGTTGTAGTGGCGGCCATCTATTTTGCGGTGATGGCGGAATTTGATAGAGATAAACCTGCCGATACGAATGTGGAGATTGTGGATTGATCTAAATAAAACTGCCTCGACAACTGGGATTTCTGTTGTCGAGGCAGTTATTTTTAAGTTAATGCCAATTTCCGGCTTTATACTCACCTTTTCTAAATGGCATCCACCAGTTCCACTTTCCGAACAATTTCATCAAACTTGGGACAAGCAGCAAGCGGATGATTGTCGCGTCGATGGCTACCGCAATCGCGATGCCGACACCGATCTGCTTCACCGGCATGACGTCCGTGAACGCGAATGCGCCGGTCAGGACAATCATGATCAAAGCCGCGGAAGTGATAATCTTGCTTGTTGTCGCAAGCCCTTCGACAGTGGAATGATCATTATCGAACGTGTTCGCATATTCCTCCTGCATCCGCGAAATGAGGAACACTTCATAGTCCATGCTCAAGCCGAAGACGAGACTGAAGACGAGAATCGGAATGATGAGTGCAATCGTTCCCGGATGCATCCCGAAGTGGCCGTATTGGAAAATGTAGACGAGAATCCCGAACGTCGCGGACAATCCGACGATGTTCATGAGTATCGCCTTCAACGGTATGAGCACGGAGCGGAATGCAATCATGAGAATGATGAACGTCGACACGAGTATAATCGTCAGCACAGCTATGATATTGCCGAAGATTTCATCGAAAATCTCTTGGTTGAACTTCGGCTGACCACCAACCAACAGGTTCCATTCTGTTTGCTCAGACCAATCCCGCGCCCACTGCTGCGCTTCGTCAGACGTTCCTCTCGCTTGAAGCGTCACAGGAATCAATAACTGATCATCTTTTACAAATGATTGAAGAAGCGGTTCAAGCTGTGCCTTCATTTCCGGAACTTGCGTCGCCTGCTCCCATTCTTCAGGAGACGTGATTCCACTAGTAGTGAAAATTGTCGTCAGCTTATCGACGAGAGGATCATTAGCCAAATCCTCTTCCAGTGCCTTCAAAGCTTGTAATCCTTCCGTATCAGACCATCCGCCGTCTCGTTCCGCGATTAAATATACATTCGACTGATCGCCGAGCCCGAAAGTGTCATCCATCAATTCATACGAAGCGCGTGTATCATACGACGCTGGCAGAGAGTCAATCTGCGGTATCGTCAAATCCATATTTTTCACTGGAATTAAAGCGATGCCCAATAGTACAAGCGCTGCAATTGTAATAAGGATCGGTCTTTTAATTACCGCATTGGCGAACTGTCTCCATCGGTCGGAGCCGTTTTCCTTCACCTTCAGTATGCGACCTTTATTCAAACGGTCGCCGAGCATAATCAAAATCGATGGAAGCAATGTAACTGAGCTAAGGACCGCCATGCCGACGACAATCATGCCGCCAAGTGCGATATTTTGGAAAATCTCAACTTTGATAATAAACATCGCGCCAAGCCCGATGAATACACAAAATGCAGAAAAAATGACAGAGCGGCCTGCCGTTCGGATCGTCGTTGCAACAGCTTCAAGAACGTCGCTTTTCAATCGCTCTTCCCGATAGCGGCTAATGAAAAGCAAGGAGAAATCGATGCTCAAAGCAAGCCCGAGCATCGGAACGATATTTAAGACGAAAATTGCCAAGTCTGTCTGCCCGCCAACTAAAGCCAATATGCCAAATGTGGAAATAACTGTTGCGACTCCGACAATCAAAGGAACCATCGATGCCATGAGCGATCCGAATGCAAATAGAAGTACGATGATCGCGATAGGCAAGCCGATCGCTTCCGCCTTCATTAAATCCCGCTGGCTCGCGGTGTTGATATCTTTTGTAATGGCGGATTGGCCCGTTAAGACAATGCCTTCCTTATCGCCGATCGCATCCCGGATATCGGTAACGACGGCAGACATGTCTTTGCCATTCTTTTCAAAGTGTAACAGCGCGTAGGAGACATCCTTCGTATACTGTTCTTCGTTTTCCAGTGGGGAAACGATTTCAGATGCAAGATTCAGCTTTTCAATATTCGTCAAGGTGGAAGCGATTGTTTCATCATTCACGTTATCAAAGACGACGAACATCGTTTCCGCCGGCAAATCGAATTTCTCCGAAGCGATCTTCATCACCTGTTCATGCTCCGCATCCATCCTGAACCCGTCGCCCGCAAGCAACCCAGGCAAACGGATCGCCAAAAAGGCCATGACAATGAAAAGCGCAACCCAAGCAATTATGATTGTCTTATGAAATTTTGTAACTAAACGCGCTAATGTGCGCATACAATCGTCCTCCCAGCATGAATCATTTCTATCTATTCCCTAATCATAGCGAAGATGTATGGAATTGTCTTTTCTGAAGGAGTAGATTGTAAGAATCATACTCAAACAAGAGTTTCTACATCAAAAAGCAGGCATTTCGCGTCCAAAGCCAATGCTTGCGCGTCCAAAGCTGATGCTCGCGCGTCCAAAGCCGATGCTTGCGCGTCCAAAGCTGATGCTCGCGCGTCCAAAGTATGCCTTCATGCGTCCAAAACTGATGCTTGCACGTCCAAAGTATGCCATCGCACGTCCAAAGCTGATGCTCGCGCGTCCAAAGTATGCCTTCATGCGTCCAAAACTGATGCTTGCACGTCCAAAGTATGCTATCGCACGTCCAAAGCTGATGCTCATGCGTCCAAAGCACGTTAGCCTACGTCCAAAAGGAGTTCCTGCTGACTTTGAAATACGAAAAAAACCACTCCCCAAAGGAAGTGGTTTTGAAATGGTTAATTTAAATTAGTTTTTTTCAACGTTTGTAGCTTGAAGTCCACGTTGACCTTGTTCGATTTCGAAAGTCACGTCTTGGCCTTCTTCAAGAGTCTTGAAGCCTTCGCCTTGGATAGCGGAGAAGTGTACGAATACATCATCGCCATCTTCACGTTCGATGAAGCCATAACCTTTTTCTGCGTTGAACCATTTTACTTTACCTTGTTCCATGTTTGTTTCCTCCTCGTGTGCTTCGCACACATTGTGTTACTATCCTTGCTCAAGTCTTGAAGCGGTCAAGCATTACACCGTGACCATCACGATGAACAAAAATAATTCTCCTTTATCATAACAGAGCTCATTTGGCAATGCAAGTGAAAAAGTTTTTTTTAGAAGAATAAGTTCAAAATTTGATACACAATTGCGGCAAGTGCAGCCGAAATCGGCATGGTGATTACCCATGTGATGACGATCTTTTTCGCGACTCCCCATTTAACGCCTCTCACACGTTGCGCAGAGCCGACACCCATGATAGCAGAGGAGATGACATGCGTCGTGCTGACAGGCAAATGAATAAGCGTTGCCCCGAAAATAATCATGGCTGAGCTCAAATCGGCTGCGGCGCCGTTGACCGGCCTAATTTTCATAATCTTACCGCCGACTGTCTTGATAATCTTATAACCACCGATAGATGTGCCGAGTCCCATTGCAGTAGCAGCGGCAATCCTGACCCAAAGCTGGATATCGTCGCCAGTCTGCAATTGTGCGGCAATCAATGCCATCGTAATGATTCCCATCGCTTTTTGAGCGTCGTTCGTACCATGCGTAAATGATTGCAGAGCAGCCGTTCCGATTTGCAAATAGCGAATCCGCTTATTTGCTTTGAACAAGTTGCGGTTCTTCAATAAAACCTTGAACAGCGACATCATGAGGAAGCCGCCCGCGATTGCAATGAATGGGGATAGGAGGAGTGCCTCCATGATTTTGATAAAGCCGCCATAATTCAATATGCCGAACCCTGCCGCAGAAATGGCAGCGCCGGCAATCGAACCGATCAAAGCATGCGACGAACTTGACGGAATGCCGTAATACCAAGTGATCAAGTTCCAAGCAATCGCTGCAGTGAGGGCTGCCAAAATGACGAGTGATCCGTTATCCAATACAAACGGATCAACAATGTCTTTGGAAATGGTCTTTGCTACGCCTGTAAACGTCAAAGCACCGATAAAATTCATAATTGCAGCCATATAGATAGCTGTCCGCGGTTTCAAAGCACGTGTCGAGACCGATGTCGCAATGGCATTCGCCGTGTCATGAAATCCGTTGATGAAATCGAATGCAAGCGCAAAAACAACGATTGCTATCGTGAGAAACAATATCATATCCATAAATACTTACTCCTTACGCGTTTCGCATGATAATTGTTTCAAGTGTGTTTGCCACGTCTTGGCAATGATCCGCAATGTCCTCAAGCAACTCATAAATATCTTTGAACTGTATAATTCGAATCGGATCCTTTTCACGGATGAACAGCTGTTTGATTGACGTGCGAAGGACTTCATCGCAAATGCGCTCATATTCTTTAATCAAAACAGCGTGATCCCGCATCTGGACTAGCTTCTTCCTCGCCAGCAATTCCATTGCCTTGACGATTTCATCGGAACTTTTCACGATGTTATCCATGAACTTCTGCACATACTCATCAATTTCCGTAAGCGAGAACATTTCCAAGTTGGCTGCGAAATGCTCGATGCCGTCTAGGATATCGTCCATTTTAATAGCCAATTGCAAAATATCTTCCCGCTCAATCGGTGTCATGAAAGAAATGTTAAGCTTAGAGATGAGGTCGTGAATCATATCGTCGCCTGCGGTCTCGTACTCCTTTAATTTGATGCTTACTTCCTTCAAGTCTGCTACTGATGTCACTTTATAGTCATTCGCATAGTGCATCGCTTCCTTAACATGCTCTGCAATCTCTAATAGAGCTGCGAAAAAAGGGTCGGTTTTACGTGGACTAAACATTTTTAAGCCTCCATCCGTTTCCGGAATCAATTTTTAGTAGTCCTATCATAGCAAAAAAAAATAAAAATAAGTACTGAAACAGATGATAATTTATTTGTGAAAGTGACAATTTAGTTGAATTTTTATGTCGATAACATTTTAGAAATATTTCCAAGAATATTGAAACTTTATTACTCATTGTCCGTATGTATAATAGAATTCAAATAGGAGAAGGCGAGGTGAGAGGATGGAAGTGTTCGGAATGCCGGTTATCAATGTCTATTTGACCGTTCTTATCATCGCGGGATTGGCGACCGTGCTGTACATTTTCTTCAGTGATATTGCAGAAGGGGTTGGCGATGCGAGTCCGCTTTTGGACCCAGCAGTCATTCTTGCATTCATATCATTTACATCTGCAGTCGGTTATATTTTGGAGTTAACGACAGAATGGAATCATTTGCTAATCTTCATCATTGCACTTGGGGCGGCAACCGCATTGGACTTCCTTCTATATTTCTTCGTGCTCCTTCCATTGAAATCCGCGGAAGTTTCGCTTGCCTACACGGATGACTCGCTCACGGGCCAAGTCGGAAAGGTCATTGTTCCGGTACCGGTCGATGGTTTCGGTGAAATCATTATCGAAACGGTGAATGGCGTCATTTCGAAAAGGGCTGCAGGGTATGAAAACAAGGCGATCGACTACGGAAAAGAAGTACTGATCATCGAAGTAAGAGAAGGGACGTTCATTGTTAAGGAATATGAGCCTTTCCGTTTCAAGTGATCAAAGGAAAATCATTTATTTAAGGGGGAATCAGAATGGCAGGATTATCAGGAATGTTTATTGTCATCGGGATTGTCGTGTTTATTTTGCTCGCTGTCATACTCGTCTACATTTCGAAGTATAAGACAGTCGGGCCAGATGAAGCGCTAATTGTGACAGGAAGTTATTTAGGATCGAAAAACGTACATACGGATGACTCGGGCAACCGGATCAAAATCATCCGTGGTGGAGGAACATTCGTCTTCCCGGTATTCCAACAATCGGAACCGCTCAGCTTACTTTCAAGCAAATTGGAAGTAACGACGCCAGAAGTATATACGGAACAAGGTGTTCCGGTTATGGCCGACGGAACTGCCATCATTAAGATCGGTGGATCGATTTCTGAAATCGCGACGGCAGCAGAACAGTTTTTAGGAAAATCGAAAGCAGACCGCGAAAATGAAGCGAAAGAAGTGCTGGAAGGGCATTTGCGTTCGATTCTAGGATCAATGACGGTCGAAGAGATTTATAAAAACCGTGATAAGTTCTCCCAGGAAGTGCAACGTGTCGCATCGCAAGACTTGGCTAAAATGGGGCTTGTCATCGTTTCATTCACAATTAAAGATGTCCGTGATAAAAATGGCTACTTGGATTCACTCGGTAAGCCGCGTATCGCTCAAGTGAAACGCGATGCTGACATTGCTACAGTCGAAGCTGAAAAAGAGACACGCATTAAGAATGCGGAAGCGTCCAAGGAAGCACAGAAAGCTGAAATCGAACGTGCTACGGAAATCGCGGAAGCGGAGAAGGAAAATCAGTTGAAAGTCGCTGACTACCGCCGTGAGCAGGATATCGCAAAAGCGCGTGCCGACCAAGCGTACGAACTTGAATCCGCTCGTGCGAAGCAGGAAGTTACAGAGCAAGAGATGCAAGTTCGAATCATCGAGCGTCAAAAGCAGATCGAGTTGGAAGAAAAAGAGATTTTGCGTCGTGAGAAGCAGTATGATTCAGAAGTTAAGAAGAAAGCCGATGCGGATCGTTACGCAATCGAGCAAAACGCAGCTGCGGATAAGTCCCGTCAAATGGCAGAAGCAGAAGCAGAGAAGTACCGTATCGAAGCACGTGCAGCCGCGGAAGCTGAAAAAATCCGCCTTGACGGTTTAGCGAAAGCCGACGCACAACGTGCACAAGGTGAATCGGAAGCAGACGTCATCCGCCTGAAAGGTCTTGCAGAAGCGGAAGCGAAACGCAAAATCGCGGAAGCATTCGAACAATACGGCCAGGCAGCTGTGCTTGACATGATCGTCAAGATGATCCCTGAATACGCGAAACAAATCGCTAGCCCACTTTCGAATATCGATAAAATTACTGTTGTCGATACGGGTGGCGGCGAAGGCAGCGGGGGCGCCAATAAAGTGACGTCGTATGCTACGAACTTAATGTCCACACTACAAGAATCATTGAAAGCCTCCTCAGGAATTGACGTAAAAGAAATGATGGAGAGCTACGTCGGTAAAAACAATCTTCGCCCAAGTATCGACAACTTAACAGACGAGCTTCGTTCAACGAAGCCAACCGCTGTAAAGCCGAAACCGGTAGAAGAGGAATAAGAAGTCAGCACCCAACCGCTCGGGCGGCTTGGGTGTTTTTATTTGTCGAAGACATTTAGCGCGCCAAAGGAAAATCTTCTGCAAGCATGGCCCCGCGTCCAAAGTGAGTCCTCCCGCGTCCAAAGCAAGCAGTCCCGCGTCTAAAGAGAGTCCTCCCGCGTCCAAAGCAAGCCGTCCCGCGTCTAAAGAGAGTCCTCCCGCGTCCAAAGCAAGCCGCCCCGCGTCCAAAGTGAGTCCTCCCGCGTCCAGAGCAAGCAGTCCCGCGTCCAAAGTGAGTCCTCCCGCGTCCAGAGCAAGCAGTCCCGCGTCTAAAGTGAGTCCTCCTGCGTCCAAAGCAAGCAGTCCCGCGTCTAAAGTGAGTCCTCCCGTGTCCAAAGCAAGCCGCTCCGCGTCCAAAGAGAATCCTCCTGCGTCCAAAGCAAGCAGTCCCGCGTCTAAAGTGAGTCCTCCCGTGTCCAAAGCAAGCCGCTCCGCGTCCA
>NZ_JBQCKP010000002.1:424563-476792 GCF_051966875.1 Sporosarcina sp. SAFN-015
AAGAGAGTCTTCCCGCGTTCAAAGTCTACCACTATCTTAAGAATATCTTCATTTTTCTCCTCACTCCCCCTTAAGAATCTCTCCGTACAATGGGAAACAGTTAATACGTTGGAGGAGGAAATTATGATACAAGTTCAGGAATTAACGCATTCATTCAGGATTGGCAAGAAAGGCAAGGAGAAACGAGTGCCGGTGTTAAAGGGGCTGTCCTTTGCAATCAATGAAGGAGAAATTGTTTCGATTGTCGGCCGAAGCGGGTCCGGGAAATCGACGTTGCTTCATATTTTGGCAGGATTCCTTAAACCGGATGCTGGCATCATTCAAATCGGCGATGCCCGGACATCCGCGTTTAATGAAGCGGAAAGTGCAAAGTTCCGTCTCGGTCATTTCGGCTTCATCTTTCAAAACTTCCAGCTTATGCCGGGTCTCACCGCATTTGAAAATGTAGAGCTGCCATTGAAACTAGCTGGAGTAGCTAATAAGGAACGCAAGCAAAAAGTCCGCCAGCTGCTTCAGCTCGTCGGCCTTACAGACGTTCAAGATCATTATCCAAATGAGTTATCGGGTGGGCAGCAACAGCGGGTGAGCATTGCGCGTGCTCTCATCACCGATCCGCCCATCATCTTTGCGGACGAGCCGACGGGGAGCCTCGACTCGGAGACGGAGCAGGACATCTTGCTGCTCATCCAATCGCTGAATAAATCACGTGGCATTACATTCATCATCATTACGCATGATGACACGGTGGCGGAAACAGCGGATCGCATTTACCGTATGCATGACGGTGAATTGACAGAAGGGAGTGTCGTACATGCAATTTAACGATCAAATCGATTTCGTAAGGCAACATATCAAAAAAAATAAACTGCGCGTCTTCATGACAATTCTTGCCGCAACGATGGGAACAGCATTTTTGATCGTCCTTGCATCCGTCGGGTTCGGCATTCATGACACGATGCGAAAAGAAATACTCGATAACCGATTGGTAAACCAAGTTGAAGTATATTCAAGTGAGATGGATCAAGCGAAAGTGGAAGAACTGAAACAACGAGACCATGTGAAAGCGGTCGTCTTTCGCCAGTCTGTAAGCATTAATCAGCAAACCGATCTCGACGGGTTCATCGGCAGTCATAACATGACAGTTACAGAGTTTCAAGAGGAAGCAAAAGTGGGCTTTGCTTTACAAGAAGGACGCTTGCCGGAAAATAATAATGAAGTCGTTGTCGGCAGTCATTTCGCCGAAAGCCTGATCGAGATGGAAGCGGGTGACAGCGATCAAGAGGCGGAACCGCCAACTTATAAAGAGCCGCTTATCGGCAAGCAATTCACATATAAAATGGGATTGTTTGAAGAAAAAGAGCTTTTCCCGGAAGAAACAACATTGACGATCGTCGGCATCGCGAAAGAACCGGCGAAAGACTGGGTCATGGACACAAACATTTATGCGGACGCGGCAATCATGCCGGAATTGAATCAGATTTTCATCAGCCACGTTGAAGACGCAGACAGCCAGTTATTCTATGGAAATGTCAATGTCTATGCTGATAATCTAGAGAACGTGACAGCTGTCAGCAAAGCGCTTAAAGACGAAGGATACTCCGTTTATTCCATTGCAGATCAGCTTGAACAACTCGATGTCTTCTTTCTTGCATTCAAAGCAGGTCTCGTCTTCGTCGGCACAATCGCAATCTTAATTGCATCAATCGGGATTTTCAACACGATGACGATGGCAGTAACGGAGCGGACGCGTGAAATCGGGGTCATGAAAGCGATCGGAGCAAGCCCTAAATTAATTCAAAGACTGTTCCTCATGGAGAGTGCCTGGATTGGCATTGTAGGAACGATCATTGCAGTTGCAATCTCTTACGGTGTCAGTTTCATCGCCAATATAGTTTTGCCGATCATCGTTTCTACTGCACTCGGAGAAGAGGAGTTTACTAACTTGGATATTACTTTTTCCATTATTCCATGGCAGCTTGTTATTATCGCATCTGTCATCAGCATTACTGTCGCTATGGTTTCCGGTTGGCGTCCTGCTCGCAAAGCGACAAAAATTGATGTCATTCAGGCGCTTAGACAGGAATTGTAAAAGAAAATATATTCTATTTATTCTAAAAGTATTGTAGAAGTTCCCTGCATTCTCCGTTATAATGAAAAAAACATGCGAAAAAAGTCGAAACCTGTAAAACGGAGGATGCCTATGGGAACAACTCAAAACCCTTCACAGCGACAAGTAGCTGGCCAATACCCCGTTCTTCGGATGACATCAGGACAGATTACGCTTATCGGACGATGGGATAATGTTGCGGAAGCCCTCTTTTCAGTGAATGAAGGGGGGTCTTTCTGTGCCCAATATAACCCTGATAACACGATTGTCGAAACGTATACGCTATTGGATGGAGAAGTGGATATCGAATACCGCGATACTCGAATAAAGATGAAAGTCGGGGAGACGCTTGACGCTTCCTGCTACGACAAGATCGTCACATTTTACGGAACATCTGACGCAGAAATACTTATGAAAATGGATGCTGACTTCTATGAACAATTATTTTTTGAAACGTTGACATTACAAAACGAAATGGATGCCGTTTCGAGCGTTGACGGCTATACGTATCATCATTGCGACCGGATCAGACAATACGCGATCGAAGTGTGGAAACGGATGGACCAGCCGAAAAGCAGACTTAAATTGCTTCGGTGGGGTTCTTACTTCCATGACATTGGCAAGCTCGCGATTCCACTAAAAATACTAAATAAGCCCGGGAAGCTTACGCCGGATGAATGGGAAACGATGAAATCCCATTCCTTGAAAGGTGCTGACATGATGCGTTCCCATCCAGTGGAGTGGCTGAAAGATGCCGCATTTATCGTTGAGCAGCATCACGAACGATATGACGGCAAAGGCTATCCATATGGATTACAAGGAGACGAAATCTCCATCGAGGCAGCCATCGTCTCAGTCGTAGATGCCTTTGATGCAATGACAACGGAACGCGTCTATAAACAAGCGTTAACGGTGGAGGAAGCACTTGCTGAACTGAAAAAGGGCAAAGGGACACAGTTTCATCCCGATGTTGTGGATAGATTCATAGAAATAATTTTAGAAAAGAAATTGCCGGGTGCTTAAAGACTTGGATTCAACTCCGAAAAGGTGCATGATAGAAGAGGAAGTATTCAATTATTCATATGTGAAAGGCGGAGGGAACATGGAATATCGTATCGAGCATGACACATTTGGAGAAATTAAAGTACCGGCGGATAAGTTATGGGGCGCGCAGACACAGCGGAGCAAGCAGAACTTTAAAATCGGCGGAGAACGCATTCCCCTTGGCGTCATACGTGCATTCGCCCATTTGAAAAAATCGGCAGCGATTGCAAGCAACTCATTTGGCAATCTATCTGATGCGAAAATGAAAGCAATCGTCGCAGCGGCAGAAGAAGTAATTGAAGGCAAATGGGATGACCATTTCCCGCTCGTCGTTTGGCAAACTGGCAGCGGCACGCAATCGAACATGAATATGAACGAAGTGCTTGCGAACCGAGGCAATCAGCTGTTAGAGGAATGGGGCGAGGAAGAGCGCCTTCATCCGAATGACGATGTGAATAAATCACAAAGCTCTAACGATACATTCCCGACAGCATTGCATGTAGCTGGTGTAATTGCAGTTGAACGTGAATTGCTGCCTTCCTTGCAAGTGCTGAAAGAAACACTCGGCAAGAAATCTGAAGCGTTCATGGACATCATCAAAATCGGTCGTACGCATTTGCAAGATGCGACGCCGCTCACATTAGGCCAAGAAATTAGCGGCTGGCATCGCATGCTTGAGAAAACGGAAAAGATGTTGAACGAAAGCGTCCAATCGATGAAAGAACTTGCCATCGGCGGAACTGCAGTCGGAACAGGGTTGAATGCACCGAAAGGATTCGGAGAGAAAGTCGCTGAAGAAATTTCGAAATCGGTCGGTATCCAATTCACCTCGGCGGCAAATAAATTCCATGCCCTCACTAGCTATGATGAAGTCGTCTATACGCATGGTGCCATGAAGGCTCTTGCAGCAGATTTGATGAAAATCGCGAACGATGTAAGATGGCTAGCGAGCGGTCCGCGTTCAGGAATCGGCGAAATTACGATTCCTGAAAATGAGCCAGGCAGCTCCATCATGCCAGGCAAAGTGAATCCGACACAAAGTGAAGCACTCACAATGGTCGTTGCACAAGTAATGGGGAATGATGCGGCAATCGGATTTTCTGCTAGCCAAGGAAACTTCGAATTGAACGTATTCAAACCGGTCATCATTTACAACTTCCTGCAATCTGCAAAGCTGCTTGCGGACGGCATGCGCAGCTTCAATGATAATTGCGCGGTCGGAATCGAACCGAACCGGGAAGAGATTGATCGCAAAGTCAAAAACTCGCTTATGCTCGTAACGGCTTTAAATCCGTATATCGGCTATGAAAATGCGGCGAAAATTGCGAAGACGGCACATAAAGAAGGAACGACATTGAAGGAAGCAGCATTGAAAACTGGATTATTAACGGAGGAGCAATTTGACGAGTACGTTGATCCTTCGAAAATGATCGGCCGGTAATATGTACGAAGCAACTTGTCCATACTGCAATTTGACCGCGGATCCAGAGCAGCAAATCATTTTTGAGACAGAAACATGCGCTTATATTCAAAAGCCTTCCGAACAAAAAGTGTTGGAAGGCAGCGGCTTAATTGTGCCGAAACGGCATGCGGTCGACGTATTTTCATTGACGCCAGAAGAATGGCGGGATACGCAGGAGTTGTTACTGAAGGCAAAAGCTTATTTGGAAGAGCGTTATGCCAATGAGGGCTATACAGTCGGCTGGAATACAGGCGAAGTGGGCGGGCAATCGATACCGCACGCTCATCTGCATGTCATTCCACGGTTTTCGGATGAACCGTTAGCCGGCAAAGGCATCCGTTATTGGATTAAGCAGAAAGAGAATAAACGCGGCGCAATGTCCACAAAGTTGTAACCTTCTCCACGCCGTTTTCCGCTATGATGGAAGGACAAGAAATCCTAAAAGGAGCAACATGAATGAAGAAACTTACTCCACTCATACTAATTTTGATTCTTATTCTTTCCGCTTGCGGAGAAAAGGCGCAGCAACATTCCGAAGATGAACATTTGGAAGTGGGCCATGAAAAACATTTGCCGAATGGGGACTTGCAGGAAGTGACCGAATCAGCAGCAGTGCTGCCGAAATTTTTGGATGACAAGCCTGAAGATATGCGACTCGTCTACCAAGTGGCTGCATCCGCTTCGGACGTGCTGTCCTATATGCCATGCTACTGCGGCTGCGGTGAAAGCGCAGGCCATGGAAGCAATTTGAACTGCTTCGTCGACGAAATACGCGAAGATGGCTCCGTCGTCTGGGACGACCACGGAACGCGCTGCCTCGTCTGCCTAGAAATTGCTGTGAAATCGGTGCAAATGAAACAAGAAGGTAAAACGATGAAGGAAATCCGTGAATTCATCGATGAAACGTACAAAGAAGGCTACGCAGAACCGACAGATACGCCGATGCCTGCATAATTAAATGCTCCATCCTTTCCGGATGGAGCATTCAGCCTGTTGACAAACGCTCGCATCCGTTGTTGCTCGTCTCGCGCGTCCGCTCATGAACTTTAGTTCTATTCGCGTCTTCGCTCGACTTCGCGCCTAGGCTGGCAAGCGTTTTCAATCAGGCTGAGGAAATTCCTGCCCATTGCCACTTGCCTTAAAAAAGAGTGTAGACAAAGTCCAAAAACGACTTTGTCTACACTCTGAATGCTCCATCCTTTCCGGATGGAGCATTTTTTCATTTTCGCGCATAAACTCATAAAAAGACGCATAAATTGCTGCAATGACGCATAAAACATTTTATTACAAATATAACCAACAACTTATTTTTCTGAATATGTTTTTACTACTTTAATTTTTCTTCAAAACATCGTATGCTGTGGATGAGAATTGAATGCTCCTATTTCGTTCTACATAAGGAGAGATATAATGGTTTTTGAAGGGAATAATAAAATCCGAAGAAAGATCTATCAGACCATCGATGGGATGACTGATGTCGAATTCAATAGAACTCCATCCACTGGCGGGTGGTCTCCGAAGCAAATTTTGGAGCATCTTGCATTGATGGAAACATATATAGCTTCAAAAATATCAGGAGAATTAAAGAATCCAAATAGCCGAAAAGCCTCCAAGAAAATCATCGTCCTATCCGGAAGCTTGCTTGTAAAAGGGAAACTCCCTTTGCAAACACAACCGACCGATACGTACAAATCGATCGCGGAAATCAAAGAAGAGCTTCATAATTCAAGGATTTATTTGCTCGATGTTTATGATGGCAGCTGTAAGGAGCATTTACGCGAAAAGTCCTTCAAGCATCCAAATCTCGGTTTGATTCCTTTAGAACAATGGTTTCCGGTTGTTGGCCTATACGAAAAATGCCATTTGAAGCAATTGAAAAAAACGATTGATGAATTGCGAATAAACGGCTATTCATGGGAAGCGGCAGAATAATGAAAGTCCCCGAACGCTTTTACGCAAGGGGACTTTTTTTATATCGGATCGCATTTTTTATCGAATATACACATCACTCACCAACAAATCCTTCACTACACTAGTCGGGATTTCAAAGGTTACAACACCCATGTACCCAGGGGCGACTTCATATTTATCGAATGAAATGACAAGTTTTTGATCATCTGTAATATAGAAATTCTGATCCGGCTTGATTGTCGTAAAGCCTTCGCCATATTCATTGTCAGTGAAATAAGAAATCATTTCATCCGTCGCCATCTGCCGTTCCATCTCTTCTGCGATATAAGCATTAATTGCTTCGATATACGAGTCATCTTTGAATAGGCTTGGCAATGTAATCAAGACATTATCGACTTTATCGATTGTATCATATCTCATCGTTGTCGATGAGGAGCCGACTGTATTTACTTGATAACGCATGATCGAAAGAATTCGGTCATTATCCGTCAATACTTCATAGCCCGCGTCAACACCGAGATGACCGCCACCATCTTCCTTCAGCTCGGCAATCTCCTTCTCGAATTGCTCGAAAAGCTCCTTGTTCTCTTTCGCATATTTTTCGTTCAATGCTGCTTGCAATTCATCGTCCTCTAATCCGGTAATGATAGGCGTCGATACGTCTGCTTGATAAGTGCCTTCATCTATAGTGAATTGCTGTACAGTGAACACTTCTACGATTGAACCCAGAACAGGCACATCTGCCATCGACTTAGCGAATGCTGGACTGACATTGATGCCGCCTACGAAGAGAACCGCCGCAGCAGCAACTCCAATTAAGCTATTCCTAAAAACCGGCCATTTCTTTTTGCGTTTCATTTTGGCTTCGTGAATGGAAGCCCTCACAACACGATCCAATTCTTCGGGAATCTCAATGTTTTCATAATCATCCTTCAGTTTATCCAAATTACTCATTCGCTTGCTCCTCTCCCATTTCAACACGCAACTTCCGTAAAGCTGCGTATAGCCTCGTCTTCACCGTGTTAAGATTATCTCCGGTGATCTCGGCAATTTCCTCGAGTTTTAGATCCTCAAAAAACCGCAGAATTATTATTGTTTTATAAAGTGGTGGAAGGTGTTCGACCGCTTCTTGCAAATCTAAATCGCTCAATTCATTTTTCGAAGCAGGTAAATGGCTTTCCAAGATTTCGTCTTCCATAATGGACACCCGCTCATGTTTCCGGATGAAATCAATGGCGGTATTGACGATGATCCGGTACAGCCATGTCTTCAAATAGTTCACTTCTTCCAGTTTATCGATGGAACGAAGAGCTTTGAAGACCGCTTCTTGTACAATATCAAGCGCATTCTCTTTGTTTTTCACATAACTATAAGCTAATCGATAATAGGTTTGTTGATTTTCAATTATATATCTTTCCACCAGTTCGAACTTTTCTTCTTTTGTCATGACAGTTACACCTTCTTCAAAAATAACGCAGCGCGCTCACGTCTCATTAGTATGGACGGTTGATGCTAGAAAATAGTTTTCCACGATTATGCTATAATTTGAGCAATATACTGCAAGGGGATGTATTGCACAATGAACAATGAACCTTTTGTCGCTTCGTGGAGCGGCGGAAAAGACTCGGCGATGGCTTATTATCGTGCACTTCAATCAGGCGGAGTCGCCAAACGAATTTGGACAATGTTCGAAGAGGATAAGGAGCGTTCGAAATCACATGCATTGCCATTGGAAATTATTCAAGCGCAGGCTGAGAGTCTCGCACTTCCTTTGATGATACGTGGTGCAAACTGGAAAGGGTACGAAGAACAATTTTTAGATGCAATGAAGGAATGTGTAGATGCAGGCATTCCGAACGGCGTTTTCGGAGATATTGACCTGGAGGACCATTTAACATGGGTTCAAACGGCATGCGCCAAAGTCGATATGAACGCAATCCACCCGCTTTGGATGGAACCGCGCCGGAAGTTGTTGGAGGAATTCGTAAACGCTGGCTTTGAAGCATATATTATTGTCGTCAATACGAGAATGATGCCTGTTGAATTCATCGGGCGTAAATTCACGATCGAATTGATGGATGAGTTGGAGGCGCTCGGGATCGATTCATGCGGAGAATCAGGGGAGTTCCATACCGTTGTCGTCGACGGACCAATTTTTAAGGAACGTGTTCCTATCGTGTTTAAGGAGAAGCATAGGCGGGATGGATATGTATTTTTGTCCGTCGGGTTGGAATGAAATAATTAATAAAGAGAACCTGCCAACTTAGACAGTTAGCAGGTTTTTGACAATTTGGTGTAAGTTGGGATTTTTCTATTGAAAAAAAGATGTTACATATTTATAATGAAAAAGTCGCTTATTTGTAAAATTGCATTTGACGCAGATTTACTGAGTTGTACCGCGAAAAGCGCATAATTTGATACAGCCACATAAAAATCTCCTCAAAAACGCATTGAACACTTCAAATACGCATAAATCCACTTATTCACTTATAACCGTGTTGAAATATGCATAAAAACAGTTATGCCTTAATTTACAAAATAGAAAAGGATGTCAGGGAAATAGAATGGAAGAACGAATGACGGAATCGCAAATCGTCGCTTTGATTGAATCGACCATCCACGCCGTAAATATGGACGTGGAATTAAAGCAGGAAAGTACAGGTGTCAATATGATGTATGATTTCATTAAAGATGAAGTGATTGTCGATATTGCTCGTGTACGAAAGGCCTGCCAGGAACTTCCTGAACCGATGCCACTGGAAATCTATCTTCGCGTATTGACAATCCACGAGTTGGGGCATGCGATGGACCGTAAAGCCTTACTCGACTCACTTGACCGCACGAAAGAGATCATCCATATGAAAAAACAAGCCGCTGCAGAAATGCGGTCTACAGATTTGCCGTTCATGACGATGGTTATGGAAGAGCATGAAACCGATATCGCCTTCGAAGAAACTGCATGGGCCAATGCTGAAATATTGAATAGCTTTTTCGAAATCGTCGATGGAGCCAGTTTTGAAAAAGTGAAAGTTCATAGCCTTGCGACATACCGTACTGTGTATGAGGCTGATTTGGAAATCTATAATGGATTTATTCGCAAGCAAGAGAAATTATTAACTATATAACATGAAAGAAACCGCCTGCCTGAGAAATTCAGCGGCGGTTTTTCGTTGATAAAAATAGCATCCAGTTCCTTCTATTCACTCATCTTCTACATTAATCAAGAAGATTCTCTCATCAAATCCTCCACGCTTTTCTGCTTTTTGTAGACGGACTTTCTCCAATTCATCAAAGCTAGATTCATGGGAAAGGGCGGCTGCGTGGATCAGTTCCAATAAATCGGCCAATTCCTCTATCGCATCCTCCGCTGTTTCTGCTGCTTCATACTCAGCGAGTTCCTCATGCATTTTCTTGTTAATTTCGATTGTGAACTCATCATCGTTCATAATGCGAGTCGTGCAAGTTTTCCCTGAGCTTTCGATTATTTGGGGAATCAAGTCGCGGACAAGTTTATTGTAAGTGGGCATCATATCAACTCCTTAGGAGAACCGTTGTAACAGGTTAGCATTATTGTAAATAGCCCGCAGCTTTCAATTCCCGTTCCAAAAACGGTTTTGCGTTCAGCAAATCCCGAAACGCTTCATATTTTACGACAGAATCGGAAGTTGGCTTCTTACCCGTTTTATAAGCACGGATTAAAATATTCTTCGGCGTATGCTCCATATCGATGAATTCAAGCAGTTGTGCATCATATCCAACGAGCGTCAAAAGTTCAGCGCGGATGGAGTCTGTTGCAAGTGCCGAGAAGCGCTCTTTAATAAGACCGTGCTGCAACAAAACGTCTAGAGCCGGGGATTGGATTTGTGAAAACAGTTCATGCTGGCAGCAAGGGACGCTTAAAATTACTTCGGCTCCCCATTTGACAGCGCGGGCAAGTGCCATATCTGTTGCAACGTCGCATGCATGCAATGTGACGACCATATCGACGGACGTTTCATTGTTATAGTCGTTAATATCACCGACGAGGAATTCAAGTTGTTCGTATCCAAGATCTTTTGCGATTAGGTTACATTCTTCGATAACTTCTTTTTTCAAATCAAGCCCGGTTACGCGAATGTCTAATCCTTTTTCGATATGCAAATAATGATAGAGGGCAAACGTCAAATACGATTTGCCGGAGCCGAAGTCCAAAATACGAACGGGACGGTCTTTTGGCAAGTGGACGAGCGCGTCATCAATAAATTCAACGAATCGGTTGATTTGACGGAACTTATCGTATTTCTGCTTTTTCACCTTACCTTCGGGAGATTGCACGCCGAGTCGAATAAGGAAAGGATATAGAGTTTCGTCATCCAATAAATAATTCTTTTTCCGGTTATGCGACAAATCAACCGTTTTCGTCATTGCCGTCTTTTCACCTTTCCAGGAAACTTTGAACTTTTTCGTTAACTGGATATGGACTTTTTCATCTGCAAATTCCGCATGCATCTGCTTGAATTGCTCCAATAATTGTTTGAGAACTGGTTGAATATGTGGAACTCTTATATTTTCATGTTTCAAAATACGCTCATAGTGATATTCAAATTGAATATGGACTTCTTTTTTTATTTCCACAGGTTTTAGTTTCACTTTTTGCAAGCCGGTCGATTTATAACGGGGCTGACTGATCGTCCCTTGGATGAACGTCCCTTCTTCTATACGGCGGGCGACTTCTTCCACTAGTTCTTCAAATTGCATCATGATGGACCTCTTTTCGTACAAATATGTACATATAACAATACAACAAGGGATTGAAAAAATGTGCTCCTAACGCTTCGCTTTTACTCTCAACGCTTTGCTTTTGTTCGCAGAGCCCGTTCTACGTGACGGGCTGTACTCGCAAAAGCCGTTCTTCGTAACGGCTTTGGCTAATCCCTTGCAGTAAGACCCGTTTATGCGTTATGAGCATGTTTAGTGCTTTACTTAAATGTAAATCCTTTCTTTGCTAAGAAGTCTTTCATGAATGCTCGTCTTGGTGCGGAGAGGAAGTCGGCCATTTGCACGGACCAAGCCGTATCTTTCTGGTTTGACCCGCGGTTTAAATAATAGTCGTGCATTGTTTGATCATAGGCTGGCAGGAGTTCATCGTATTTGGCAGCATTGTAGCTGTTCTCATGGATGATCGCTTCGACCGGCAATCTCGGTTTCACTTCGTTCGCTTCGTCAGGAACGCCGATCGACATGGCGAACATCGGCGCGACGCCGTTCGGGAGCTCCAATAGGTCGCTAATCTCTGCCGGGGCGTTGCGGATGCCTCCGATATAACAGATGCCGTAACCTTTTGATTCCGCAGCGATGGCGACGTTTTGTGCGAAAAGCGCTACATCGATGGCGCCGACAAGCATGTTTTCTGCATGAGTATAATCGATTTCCTTGCCGTGAAGTGCAGCCGCACTAGCCAAACGGCAATAATCAGCACAAAATATGAGGACGGCTCCTGCGGTTAGGAATTGTCTTTTATTACTGGCCAGTTCCGCAAGTTGTTCACGTTTTTTCTGATCGGTTACATGGATGACCGAATAGGCTTGGACGAAATGGGAGCTTGCCGCGTGTTGCCCTGCATGGACCAGTTCTTGGACGTCTTCCTTTGATAGGGGTATGTCCTTGTATTTTCTAACGGATGCGTGTGATGTCAATAATTCGATGACCATATGTATCCCTCCAAAAATATGTTATTCAAATTGTGCGAATATATTCATGTTACACTACATGAAACGCATAGAAAAGGGGTGTGCTCATGGGGTGGTTTGAAGGTATCTCGTTAACGACGACATTGCTCGTCCTAATTTTAGTCGTCATTCCGATATCCTTTGCCATTTATCTTTATTTTTATGACAAACGGCAGAAGCAACATGCTATTCTGCGGAATTACCCGGTCCTCGGACGGATGCGGTATATGCTTGAAAAAACGGGTCCTGAGCTGCGACAATACTTGTTTAATGCCGACCATGAAGGAAAGCCGTTCAATCGGGAAGAATATTTGCATATGGTGCTGCCGGGGAAGTATTTGAACAGCATTATCGGTTTTGGATCAAAACGTAATTTTGAAGAAGCTGGCTACTATATCCGCAATGCACTGTTCACGAAGCAGAATGAGGAAATGCGTGTCGATAATGACGGGTTGATCAATACGATGCGCTACCGTATTGATGAAGATAATCTGTTTTCTCGGAAAGAGCATCGAGAGGAGATACCTGCATTGCCTTGGTTGTTGCCCAAAGAAGATGCGATAGTTATCGGGCCGAACTGTGAGCATCCTTTCCATGTCCGAAGCTTGCTCGGACAATCTGGCATGAGCTATGGGGCACTCGGTGAAAATGCAATCTCAGCTTTGTCGAAAGGGATCGGGATGGCGAAAGAAGCTTGGATGAACACTGGAGAAGGTGGTCTTTCCCCTTACCATTTGGCTGGGGACGCTCATATCATCGCGCAAATTGGATCGGGACTATTTGGATTTCGCACAGAGGAAGGGGAATTCAGCTGGGAGCGCCTCCGTGAAAAGGCGGAAATCCCGCAAGTGAAAGCATTTGAAATTAAAATGGCGCAAGGCGCGAAAATGCGGGGAGGCCATGTTGAAGGGGAGAAGGTGACGGAAGAGATTGCAAAAATCCGAAATGTCGTCCCTTATACGACGATCAACAGTCCGAACCGCTTTAACCAATTCTCGGATTACCCGACCTTATTTGATTTTATCGAACAAATTAGAGACCGTGGAGGCAAGCCTGTTGGTATTAAGATTGTCATCGGCGGCAAGGAGGACGCGGAGGAGCTTGCGTCGTTCATGCATGAGACGGGCAAAGGTCCGGATTTCATTTCCTTGGATGGAGCGGAAGGGGGATCCGGTGCTACGTATCAAGATTTGGCGGACAGTGTCGGATTGCCGCTAAAATCGGCACTCGTCTTATTGGACGATGCACTGCGAAAATATGAAGTGCGAGACCAAGTGAAAATTATAGCTTCCGGGAAAATAACGACGCCGGATAAAGCTGCAATCGCTTTGGCGATGGGAGCCGATCTTGTTCAAATTGCCCGGGGCTTCATGATTTCAGTCGGATGCATTATGGCTGAACGATGCCATACGAATGAGTGTCCAGCGGGTGTAGCAACGACGGATAAACATCTGCAAAGAGGACTTGTCGTGGAGGAAAAGAAATTCCGCGTCACAAATTATATTTTGACGATGCGTGAAGGGTTATTTAGAATCGCGGCTGCTGCCGGACTCGATTCACCGACAAAATTCGAGCGTCATCATGTCGTTTACAAAGATGAAAGGGGACGTGTATTCCCTGTTGAATAAACTGTTTGAGTCGTTCCGCCTAGTTGGTGGGACGACTTATTTTAATGTAAAGTACCTAAGACACCTTCTGAATTTTGTGATAATATATAAATAAATATAGATTCGTAGAAAGGGGTTTGATGGATGTCTTTGTTAAGTAAAACGGTTGGCGAGGTCGTAAGGGATTGGGCAGCAGCGTTGCCAGAGCAAGAGGCCTATGTATATCCGGAACTTGGAATTAGAAGGACATATAAACAGTTTGATCGAGAGACAGATGAGCTGGCGAAGGCATTCATCGGGATGGGGATCAAACGCGGAGAGCATATCGCCATTTGGTCCGATAACAAACCGCAATGGTTGTTGAGTCAGTTTGCAACAGGGAAAATGGGAGCTGTCCTCGTTACGGTGAATACAAATTACCAAGCGAAAGAGCTCGAATATTTGTTGAAGCAATCAGATGCGACGACGTTAATACTGGATGAAGGATTCAAAGGGACGAGTTATATCGACATTATCCGTTCGATCTGTCCAGAACTGCATGATAGTAAAGATGGTGTCGTTTCCTGTGACAAGCTGCCTAAATTGAAAAGAATTATTCTTATGTCGGATCGTGAAGAATCCGGAATTTATAAATGGTCAGAATTTCTTGCCCATGCTGAAGGTATTACAGACGAGGAATTGGCTGAACGGGAGAATGGCATGTCACCCGATGATGTCATTAACATACAATACACGTCAGGGACAACAGGTTTTCCAAAAGGTGTCATGTTAACACACCATAATATTGTGAATAACGGAAAGATTATCGGGGATTTTATGAAATTGACGGAGAAGGACCGTCTATGCATTCCTGTGCCGTTCTTCCATTGTTTCGGAGCTGTTTTGAGCAATCTGGCGGCAGTGACGCATGGTTCGACTATGGTCATCCTTGAGCAATTCCATCCTCTCCGCGTCTTAGAAGCGGTTCAAGAGGAGAAGTGTACAGCTCTTAATGGTGTACCGACAATGTTTATTGCCGAATTGAATCATCCGGATTTCAAGAAATTTGATACATCGACATTACGAACTGGTATTATGGCAGGATCCACTTGCCCGATTGAAGTTATGAAACAAGTGATTCACGAGATGGGTGCAGATGAAATTACGATTTGCTATGGACAGACGGAAGCATCACCTGTCATTACACAGACGCAAACTGATGATCCGATTGAAAAGCGGGTGTCCACTGTTGGAAAACCACATCCATTTGTCGAAGTGAAAATTATAGATCCTGTGACGGGAACCGAGATGCCTGTTGGCAGTCCGGGCGAACTATGTACACGTGGTTATCATGTGATGAAAGGGTATTATAACAATGAAGAAGCAACGCGAGAGGCGGTCGATGGAGATGGTTGGCTTCGTACAGGAGATATCGCAATCATGGACGAGGACGGCTATATCGACATTACGGGTCGAATAAAAGACGTAATCATCCGTGGGGGTGAAAACATCTATCCACGTGAAGTAGAAGAATTCCTTTACACACATCCAGGAATATCAGACGTTCAAGTTGTCGGAGTGCCGGATCCGAAATATGGAGAGGAATTGATGGCGTGGATCATCCCGAAAAAGGGTTCTTCCATTGACGAGGAAGCTGTACGTTCATTTTGCCAAGGAAGTATTTCATATCACAAAATCCCGAAATATATTAAGTTCATTGACGAATATCCGATGACCGCGTCAGGGAAGATCCAGAAGTTCAAACTTCGTGAAATGTCGATTGACGAATCATTGAGTCATCAAGTGTAAAGTTCTACACATAGCAACAGGTGAAGGAATGCAAACTTCCTCCACCTGTTTTTAAATTGAGGATTAAGATTCTTATTAAATCGGTATATAAACTCATTTATAAGTTGCTTTGGTATCAGTCATATAGAGTTGATTCGACTGATCCGTCGGCGTGGTGGATGACTAGGATTCCATTATGTTCATTTACGTACGGTTTCGCTTTTTCAAGAAGATCATCTTTTGTGTCCTCTTTGAAGATTGCGCGTTCGCCATTTTCTTTTATAAGAATCCAATCTTCGTTCCGTGCTTTCGCTTCATATTTAGCACGGTCAGAGTTATCGCCATGTACGTATTCCCTTGCTTTAGCTGTCGCAATGGAAATCGCTCGGCCCTCTTCATTCCCTTCTCGCAATAAAGCATTCGCAATTTCGATTGCCTTATTACGTACTTCGGGCTCCAAATTTTTAAAGGAATCGGGATAATCGTTTTTATTCCAAGGCATCAGGAATCGCCTCCTTACGCAGATATTCCCGTTTTTTTGCAAGCGTAAACTTCCTTCGTTTAAAATCATTTCAACTACGTTGTCGAAATATGTACATTTCCCGGGAAATTTGTTTCATTGGCATTTTTATAGGAATAATGACGTGGTTTTTCAAAAGATGTCTTTAATTAACGAAAAGGTGTTATTATATAGAAAAATGAAGCGGGAGGGGAAAGTATGTCTAGTGATTTTTATCAATTGATAGCCATTGTTGTATATATGGTGGCGATGCTCTTCATCGGATGGTATGCATATAGGAAAACAACGAATTTGAATGATTACATGCTAGGCGGGCGTTCACTTGGACCTGCTGTCACTGCACTCAGTGCCGGTGCAGCAGATATGTCGGGCTGGTTGCTTATGGGGTTGCCAGGAGCCATTTATGCTGTCGGGTTAACGGAAGCCTGGATTGCAATCGGTTTGACAGTAGGTGCGTATTTAAACTGGCTATTAGTTGCACCAAGACTTCGTGTGTATACGCAAGTGTCGAGCGACTCAATTACAATCCCGAGTTACTTGGAAAGTCGACTTAAAGACAAGTCAAGACTGCTTCGAATTGCCTCAGGTATTATTATTCTTGTCTTCTTTACGTTTTATGTCTCTTCGGGTATGGTTGCTGGCGGTAAATTTTTCATGAGTTCATTCGGACTGAGTTATCATTCCGGAATGTTGATCGTTTCGGCTGTCGTTATTGCGTATACGCTTTTCGGAGGGTTTTTAGCCGTAAGCTATACCGATTTTGTACAAGGTCTTACGATGTTCTTTGCGTTATTATTAGTTCCAATTATCGGTTTGACTTTGACAGGTGGATTTGCGGAAACGGCTGCAAGCATTAGGGAAGTGAATCCAGACATGCTAAGTCTTGTGAAAGGGGCCACAGTAGCTGGTGTTATTTCATCCGTTGCATGGGGGCTCGGTTATTTTGGACAACCACATATTATCGTTCGTTTCATGGCGATTAAATCAGTAAAGGAAACAAAAAGTGCACGCCGGATCGGAATTGGCTGGATGGCGTTAAGCTTGTTCGGTGCTATCGCAACCGCGCTCGTTGGGATTGCTTATTACCAACAGAACGCAGGCGCTGAATTGGTCGATGAGGAAACTGTATTTATTGCATTAGGACAGATCATTTTCCATCCATTCATTGCAGGGATCATGCTTGCGGCAGTACTTGCGGCTGTTATGAGTACGATTTCTTCGCAGTTGATTGTTACTTCATCAGCTCTTATCGAAGATTTGTACAAGGCAATCATCAAGGCGGATGCGACAGATAAGCGATATGTGTTCTTGGGCAGGATGGCAGTGCTTGTCGTTTCATTAATCGCTATGGCGCTTGCATGGCCAAACAATGAATCAATTCTAAAGCTCGTTTCATTTGCATGGGCGGGCTTCGGAGGAGCGTTTGGACCGATCATCTTGCTGTCTCTATATTGGCGCAAGCTGACAGCGACAGGTGCGTTATGGGGAATGGTGGCAGGTGCAATCACTGTCGGTATTTGGGGCACCGTCGACGTTCTGTCAGATAGTTTATATGAAATCGTCCCTGGATTCCTTATCTGTCTAGTCGTAACATATTTCGTCAGCTTGATGACGTATCGTCCGAACGCGGAAATCGACAAGGAATTCTATGACGCGATGGTTTTATTGAAAAAAGAAAGATAATGGAAACGGCCTCCTGCGTATGTAGCGGAGGTCGTATTTTTTTGGATATGGTAATCTATTCTTAAAAGGGGGATCTCGCAGATGAAACTTGATCATGTTGTTTATTTCACATCGAAAAGTCCTGACGAAATTGTAAGCGAGCAGAGGAATGAAGGTAAACATGCAGTGATTGGCGGTAGGCATGAAAAGTGGGGAACGCATAATGCATTACTATATGTGAAAAATGCTTATGTAGAATGGCTATCTGTGGAACGCGCCGAATTTGCGGCAAAAGTGGACCATCCGTTGACACGCTTGCTGCTTCATGATTTGAAGGACAAGGATGGATGGGGCACAATATGTTTATCCGTAACAGATATTGAGCAATTTAATGAGGACATTACAAACAAAGGCTTTGCGACTTCCGGTGTGTTGAATGCAGAGCGGCGGACAGCCGCGGGAGAATTGAAAAAATGGAAAATGCTATTTGTCGATCAACCGGTTTCCGGTGAACTGCCATATCCTTTTTTCATCGAGTGGGAAACGCCTGAAGAGATTCGTTTCGAGCAGTTGCGCGCTGAAGGTGTATTGACTGTGGAAAATGAGGAGATGGAAATCCGGGAGTGCATTTTTGGCGTTGAAGACCCTTTGCGAGACACTGGTGAATGGGCAGTGTTGCTTTCGCAGAAAGTCGGAGATTCAAATGACATTACGATTGGAAATGTCCGGCTGCGGTTCGTCGAACAAGAAGGCGGGAAAGATCGTTTGCAGGAAGTCGTCATTCGTTAAATGAAGAAAGGGGTTTTTTAGTGGATATATTGGTAGAATATGCGGTTCTTGTCGGAGTACAGGAACAGAATGATGAGCATTTTGAATACGAAATGGAAGAGCTTCGAAATTTGGCGGAGGCTATCGATGTGAAAGTCGTTGGCAGCGTAACGCAAAATTTGGAGCGCAGACATCCGACAACTTATGTCGGAAAAGGGAAAATCGCAGAAATTAAGCGTTTTTATGAAGAGACAGATGCAAATCTGATCATCTTCAATGATGAACTTTCTCCTTCGCAGATCCGAAATTTGGAGCAGGAGCTTGAAGTGAAGGTTATTGACCGAACGA
This sequence comes from Sporosarcina sp. SAFN-015, assembly GCF_051966875.1. Taxonomy (GTDB): domain Bacteria; phylum Bacillota; class Bacilli; order Bacillales_A; family Planococcaceae; genus Sporosarcina. The sequence continues at coordinate 443,468 of NZ_JBQCKP010000002.1, forward strand.
TGCTCATCCTCGATATATTTGCGAGACGGGCACGTACGCATGAAGCTAGGATGCAAGTAGAATTGGCGCAGCTCCAGTATACATTGCCGCGGCTTGTCGGATTGCGCGCTTCCTTAAGCAGGCAAGGGGGAGGAACCGGCGGAGGCTTCCAAAACAAGGGGGCCGGGGAAACGAAGCTTGAGCTCGATCGTCGGAAAATCGAAGACCAAATTTCGAAGTTGCGCAGGGATCTCGAGCATGTAAGAGATCGGCGTGATACACAGCGGAAACAACGGAAGAAAAGCGGCATACCGGTCGTATCGATTGTTGGATATACGAATGCTGGTAAATCAACGTTAATGAACGCATTACTTCGAAAAATGGATGATGAAAATTCGAAGCAAGTGTATGAAGAGAATATGCTTTTCGCAACGCTTGACACTTCTGTGCGTCGTTTAGTGTTTGCCGACAATAAGGAATTTCTCCTGACGGATACGGTCGGATTCGTTTCGAAGCTGCCCCATCACTTGGTCAAGGCATTCCGCTCCACTTTAGAGGAAGCTCGTGGAGCAGATCTTCTTATACATGTCGTCGACGTTTCAAATCCTGAATACCGTTATATGATGGAAGTGACAAACGACACATTGCATGACGTCGGTGTGGAAAATATTACGACCATCAATGTATATAATAAAGCAGACTTAGCAGGAGTCCCGTATCCTCGGGAAACAGCGGATAGCGTTTGGATTTCGGCTAAAGAAGAGATGGGATTAGATGAGTTGCTTGATTTGATCAAGAAAAAAGTTTTTGAACAGTACATTACTTGCAAGCTGCTCGTTCCGTTTGATCGCGGAGATGTCGTTTCGTATTTGAATGACAAAGCGAATGTGAAGAAGACGGAGTACGAGGAAGAGGGGACATTAATGACCGTCGAAATGGATGGTTCTGAACGAATCAAGTTTGAGGAATTCATTATCAGCCATTAACGAAAAGCGGAAGGCGCCTGCATAGGGGCGACAAGCATAAGGTGAAGATACGGCGTTGCGCTTTTTGCAACAGAGTATCATCGCCTTATGACCTCGAGCCCCTGGCGCCTGAAGCTAGACATTAACGAAAAGCGGAAGGCGCCTGTAGCTGGACATTAAACGAAAAAACCGTACCGTGTGACTCGAAAGTCTACGGTACGGTTTTTATCTATAAAGAGAAAGGGGGTGGGATGGTAGTAGTATCCCCCGGTTCTCGAAATGTTAAACCTCTTGGAATTGAATATTGTGCAGACGGGCGAAAATGCCGCCCTTTCTTACTAACTCATCGTATTTTCCGTCTTCTGCAATTCCGTCTTCTGTCACGACGACAACTCGATCTGCATCCCGGATTGTTGCCAATCGATGGGCGATGACAAGTGTCGTCCGATTTTCGGCAAGCTCGTTCAACGATTGTTGAATGATGCGCTCCGTTTCTGTATCAAGTGCAGAAGTTGCTTCATCCAAGATGAGGATCGGAGGATTTTTCAAAAACATCCTCGCAATTGCAAGCCGCTGCTTCTGCCCGCCGGATAATTTCAACCCGCGTTCACCAATCTGCGTTTCATAGCCGTCAGGAAGCGACGAGATGAAATCTTCCAAATGCGCTTTTTTCGCAGCCGCTATCACTTCTTCATCTGTCGCATTCAAATTTCCGTACGCGATGTTTTCCTTGATCGTCCCTGTGAATAAAAAGACGTCTTGTTGTACGATCCCGATTTGGGAACGCAACGACTGCTGTGTCATGTTGCGAATGTCAATGCCATCAATTGAAATCGCTCCGGAATCAACATCGTAAAATCGCGGTATAAGGGAGCAGATTGTTGTCTTTCCAGCCCCTGATGGACCGACGAAAGCAATCGTTTCACCAGATTTAATTGATAAGTCAATGCCATTCAATACATTTTTATTATCGTCGTATTGGAAATGGACATCGTCGAAATAAATATCTCCATGCAAGTGGCTGACAGTTTTCGCATTTGGCCGATCTTTAATTTCCGGTTCCTGTTCGATTAAATCAAGAAATCTACGGAAGCCTGCCATTCCTTTAGGATATAATTCAAGCAATGCACTGATCTTATCGACAGGCTTGATGAGAATATTGACGAAAAGAATGAATCCGACAAGCTCCCCTGGCTTCAGAATGCCCTTGTACGTATACCATGCTCCTACAACGAGCACGACTAACGTCACAAGCCTAGTCATCATATACATACTAGAATGCGTCCACGCCATTACATTATAAGCGACAAGTTTAGCGAGTCTGAAACTGCCGTTGTCTTTTTTGAAACGCGAAATTTCGAAGTCTTCGTTCGTGAACGATTTAACGACCCGCGCACCGGATACCGAGTCCTCGACCCGCGCATTGACATCCGCAATTTTCCCGTACATGTTCTGCCATGCTGCGTTCATCTTGATATTACAGAATGTCACGAGAACGACGAGTAGAGGCACCATGCAGATTGCGATGATTGCTAGTTCAGGATTAATCCCGTACATAAGAATGAAAGCACCGATGATCGTCATGACCGCAATGAAAGCATCTTCAGGACCGTGATGGGCGAGCTCGCCAATATCGAATAGGTCATTCGTGATCCGGCTCATTACATGCCCGGTCTTCGTATTGTCGAAGAAACGGAAAGATTGCCGATGGACATGATTGAATAGCTGCTGCCTCATATCCGTCTCGATATTGATGCCAAGCTTATGCCCCAAATAACTGACGATGTATTGAAGGAATGTGCTTAGCAAGTAAACTAGCAACAACAAAACGCTCGTCGTAACGATTTTCCCCCAATCTCCGGAAGGCAGAAGGGTATCAATGAACCATTGGACAGCCATCGGAAACGCCAATTCAAGCAAAGCAACGAATATGGCGCTTGAGAAGTCGATGATGAAAAGCCGTCTATGCGGCTTATAATAGGAAAAGAATTTTTTTAGCATAATTATGACGTCCTTTCTGTAGTCCAAGCTATTATAGCGAAATTTATTTAAAAGTGGTACGAAAAGTTTCAGAAGTCGAAATAGTTTAGTGGGTGAGAAAAGACATATAGGATTTTACTGGTAGAAAAGATTCAAATTAGAGGAATTCCGAAAAATGGTGGAACCCTTTTCCTTTAATACCGTATCATTAGGTGTGACATAAAGAGAATTACAGAAGGGAAGCGAATCAGATGAAAAAGTGGTTAAAGGGTCTTGGTGTTGGTGTTCTGGCACTTGGGTTAGCAGCTTGTGGATCTGCAGCGGAACCGAAGAAGGATGCAGAAACTGGTAAAGAAGTAGAGTTAGAAAACAAAAGTGAGATGACGGCGCAGGAAGTATATAGTAAAGCGATGGAAGTGTCTGCAGAGCAAAAGAGCATGCATGCAGTCATGGATATCGACCAAAAAATTTCCATACCAAGTCAAGAGCTTGAAATGGATTCAAAAATTAAAATGGACATGGATGCCATCGTTGAGCCATTGGCTATGCACCAAAAGATGAAGATGGACATGGGCGATCTAGGTAAAATGGATATGGAACTGTACATGACTGATTCAGGTTTCTTCATGAACGACCCTGAGTCTGGCCAATGGATTAAGATGCCTAAGGACATGTACGATGAAATGATGGCGCAAATGGGCGGTGAAACAGACCCGACGTTGGATATGAAAATGTTCAATGAATTCAAAGATGATTTCAAGTTCGAACAGACGGACGACGAGTACATCTTGACGCTATCCGCTTCTGGCGATAAATTCAGCGGTCTAATGAAAGAATTGATGGGTTCTGCTCTACCTGCAGATATGGAAATGACTGAGGAAGATGCTGATCTGTTGAACAACATGGATGTGAAAAGCCTTGAAGTCGTTATGTACATCGACAAAGAGACGTATTACACGAATGCATTTGATTTAGACATGGATATGACGATGAAAGTCGAAGAAGAAGAAATGCACATCGTTCAAAAGATGAAATCTGTCATTTCGAAAATCAATGAAATCGATGAAATCGTAGTTCCTCAAGAAATCCTCGACGAAGCAGTTGACCTTGAAGAATTGATGAACGAAACTCAAGAGTAAAAAAGAGAAAGTGGTCATGGATAGCCAAAAGCGGCTGTCTATGGCTGCTTTTTTATGTGATGAAAAGCGTTAGATTCTCGTCACAATTGCCGAAACCGCTTGAAGTGAGGATTTTATCAATCAATTCTCAACTAACAAACTTGTAATTGATAATCATTTTCAATTATCGGTTGACACTGAATACATACCTGCTATAATTGGATTTGCAGCTAACTGATAATCGTTTTCACTTGAAGGATTCTCAGTTAGAGCAAATATTCGATATCGGAGTTCTTTCTTCATGAAGAAACGTTATTTGTTCATTGCATTACTATTACTCTCATTTCTCTCATTATTCGTCGGAGTGAGCTCCATTAAACCGACGGATCTCCTCGATTTCGGATCTGAGGAGACTGAGATTTTTCTGATCAGCCGTGTACCGAGACTTGTAGCGATCCTACTCGCCGGGGCAGGGATGAGCATCGCCGGTTTGATCATGCAGCAACTAAGCCGAAACAAATTCGTTTCGCCCACAACTGCAGGAACGCTGGATGCTACACGGTTAGGTATTTTAGTATCGATGCTATTGTTTACCAATGCATCGACGATCGAGAAGATGGTTGTGGCTTTTGCATTCGCCCTTGCAGGGACGTTGCTGTTCATGCAAATCCTCGATCGAATCAAGTTCAAGGATGCGATATTCATTCCGCTCGTCGGACTCATGTTTGGGAATATCTTGTCCTCGATCACTACGTTCTTCGCCTATAAATCGAATGTCATTCAAAATATGGCAGCATGGCTGCAAGGTGACTTTTCGATGATTATGAAAGGGCGATATGAACTTCTATACATAAGCATCCCGGTTCTGATCATCACTTATTTGTACGCGAACCGCTTTACGGTTGCGGGAATGGGTGAGGATTTCTCGAAGAACTTGGGTCTTGCGTATAAGCGGATCGTCAATATTGGCCTCATCTTAGTGGCACTTGTTACGACGACGGTCATTTTGACGGTTGGGATGATTCCGTTCCTCGGGTTGATCATCCCGAATATCGTATCGATCTTCCATGGTGATCATTTGAAGAAAACATTGCCGCACACCGCTTTGTTAGGTGCGATCTTCCTGTTGATCTGTGACATATTAGGCAGGGTTCTCATTTACCCTTATGAGATTTCCATCAGTCTGATGGTCGGCGTCATCGGAAGCGGTATATTCCTCTACTTGCTGTTTAGGAGGAAGGCATATGCGTAATTCTACTAAATTGATTATCTTATCTGTTTTGGCTGCCGCATTTTGTGCTTTATATTTATTCCAAGATTTAAATGGCAGTTTTGACTATGCACTTCCTCGCCGGAGCATCAAAGTGATCGCGATGGCGTTGACAGGGGTGGCAATCGCGTATTCGACAGTCATATTCCAGACGATTACACATAACCGGATCTTGACGCCAAGTATAATGGGATTGGATTCCTTGTATTTATTGCTTCAGACGGCCATTATTTTCTTCCTTGGTTCAAACCATATTACAATCGTCAACAAGCATGTCAATTTCATATTATCCGTATCTACAATGATTGTTTTTGCGCTCATTTTATACCGTTTCCTCTTCAAAAGGGGCGGTCAGCCGATTTACTTCCTATTGCTCGTCGGCATAATTGTCGGGACATTTTTCGGAAGCATATCGACATTCCTGCAAGTTCTCATCGACCCGAATGAATTTATGCGGGTGCAGGACAAAATGTTTGCAAGCTTCAATAATGTAAGCGGTGAATTGGTTTGGTGGGCGCTTGGAATTGTCATCATCACGTTCGTCGTAGGTTGGAAATCATTCAATGATCTTGATGTACTGTCGCTCGGCAGGGACACGGCTATCAACCTTGGTGTTTCGTATGATAAAGTCGTCAAAATGATGCTCGTCATATCCGCGGTTTTGATCTCCGTATCGACAGCGCTTGTCGGACCGATTACATTCTTTGGTTTAATCGTCGCCAATTTATCTTATCAATTTTTAAAAACATATAAACATACAGTTCTTATTGCGGGTGCTTCTGTCATGAGCATCATCGCGCTCGTCGGAGGACAGTGGGTCGTAGAAAGGATCTTCACGTTTTCGACGACGCTAAGTGTTATCATCAATTTTGCGGGCGGTATTTATTTCATCTATCTACTATTAAAGGAGAGTCGATCCTCATGATCCAAGTCCGGGAGTTGTCAAAGTTCTATGGAAAAAAAGCGGTCGTTGAAAAGGTGAGTGTCAATATCCATCGAGGAAAGATCACTTCTTTCATCGGGCCCAATGGAGCTGGGAAATCGACGCTGCTTTCAATGGTAAGCCGTCTGATCGATGCTGATACGGGTGAAGTGCTCGTCGATGATGATCGTGTTCAAAAAATGAAATCCAATGAATTTTCCAAGCGGGTTTCAATTTTGAAGCAGTCCAACTTCATGAATGTAAAATTGACAATCCGGGAATTGGTGTCGTTTGGACGTTTCCCTTATTCGCGAGGGAAGTTGAATGCTGAAGACATCAGGATTGTAGAACAGGCAATGGATTATATGGGATTGATGGATATGCAGCATAGCTATATGGATGAATTATCCGGCGGTCAACGCCAACGTGCTTTTATCGCAATGGTTATCGCCCAGGATACCGATTATATCCTCTTGGATGAACCATTGAATAACTTGGATATGAAACATTCCGTCCAAATTATGAAAATCCTGCGCAGATTAGTTGACGATCTTGGGAAGACTGTTGTCATCGTACTCCATGACATCAATTTCGCATCTGTCTATTCCGATCGGATTGTCGCTTTGAAAGATGGGCGAGTCGTCAGAGATGGTCTGACAGAAGAAATCATCAATTCGGATGCGTTGAAGGAAATTTATGATATGGATATTCCTATTAAAAGAATGAACAACTGTAATATTTGCGTCTATTTTAATTCTTAAAAAAAAGGATGGTACTAATGAAAAAGCTTTCAATAACTCTTTTGCTTACGGCTCTAATGATTGTACTTGCTGCATGCGGCACGAAGGACAAAGATAATGAAAAAGCAACAGGTTCCGATGCAGAAAAAAACAATGCAGCTGAAACGATTTCAGTTGAACATGAACTTAGCGACAAGCCTGTTGAAGTGCCGAAAAACCCTGAAAAAGTAGTTGTCTTCGATTTCGGGACACTTGATACGCTGGATGAACTTGGTGTTGAAGTGGCAGGTTTGCCAAGAGCGAACGTTCCAGGATACCTTTCAAAATATGACGACGATAAATATGCAAATCTTGGAAGCTTGAAAGAACCTGATTTTGAAGCAATTCATGCAATGAAACCAGACCTTATCATTATCTCGACTCGTCAAGCGGAGTTGTATGAGGATTTTGCAGAAATCGCTCCAACGATTTATGTAGGAATCGACTATGCTCATTATATTGATTCCTTTAAGCATAATGCTGAATTGATGGGACAAATTTTTGGCAAGGAAGACGAAGTGAAAGCTGAGCTTGCGGAGATTGACGAAAACGTTGAAGCCATTCGTGAAAAAACATCTTCTGTAAATGAAAAGGCGCTTATCGTTCTTGCAAGCGAAGGTAAAGTGAGTGCATATGGTCCGAATTCTCGTTTTGGATTAATTCACGACGTGTTGGGCTTTACAGCGGCCGATGAGAAAATTGAAATCTCTACACATGGGCAAAATATTGCGTTTGAATACATTGTAGAGAAAAACCCTGATGTCCTATTCGTCATCGATCGTGATGCAGCAATCGGCAACGGTGCAAGTGCAAAAGACTCTATTGAAAACGATCTTGTGAAAAAGACTAATGCTTATAAAAACAATAAGATTATCTACCTGAACGGGGAATACTGGTACCTGTCCGGCGGAGGCTTGTTGTCCATGAAGGAAATGATTAAAGAGGTAGAAGCAGCACTATAACTGTAATGAGCAACTGTGCTCAAAAGGTCTGTTCACTAATTAGGTGAACAGGCCTTTTTTTGCTATTATGAGATTAAAACAGTGACTCGAGGTGAGAGCATGGAGAAATCTGTGACGGAAATAACGCAAAATGTCAATGAACTTTTGCATGATGGAAATGTCGATGTGAGAAGCGGCAATATTTGCTTCAACGGTGATGTCCGCATCGGCAAAGATGTGGAAAACTCAATGTTTGTCGGCGCATCGGGGAAGATTTTTATTCACGGGACTGTCCGGAAAGCGACCGTCGAAGCGGGAGCGTCTGCCACCATCGAAGGAAATGTCTTCTCCTCCACTGTGACAGTCGGAATGCAGGAAGTGTTGGAAGAAATACTTGCGGAACAATTAAGCGAACTTATTTCCTATTTGGAGAAGGTGCAGGAAACCGTACTTCAAATCATCCATTTACGCGGCGTCAAGCCAGATGAAGTAAATGCTGGTGAATTGAAAGACGTTATGCGGGTTATTCTAAAGGAAAAATATTTGGATTTTCAACGCGACAAGCTTGAATTCATTCAAAAGGCAAAAGATCATTCTGCCCAATTGTCGCCGGAATGGGAGCCGATCATTGAGAAGTTGTCTAACGTTTTTACAGACACATCGTTGACGGTTGTCAATAATGCGGAAGAGTTTGTAAAGCTTTTAAAGGAGGCCAATGTGCTTGTCGAGAAATTCTCGGCAAAGGGATGCATTGATTCTTTTCTAAAGCTTCCTTATGCCAGTAATAGCGCCTTGTCATGCAATGGATCTATCGAGGTGACGGATGCAGGGCTTTGCAATTGTTCAGTTACAGCGAAAAGTCAAGTTTCCGTCGAAGGCTCTTGTCGTGGTGGGCTCATCGAAGCCGGTGAAAAGGTGTCCATTAAAGAAACTGGGTCTGCGAATGGTGTGAAAACGGTTGTCAAGACGGATAGTGGCGGGACAATTACGATTGGGCTCGCCCGATGCGGCACAGAAATTTGGATAGGAGATCAAGTCCATCATATTGACGTGGATAAATTAGGGGTTCATGCGCGAATGATAGATGGACGATTAAGTATCGTTTAAAAACTGCTTGTGATTACTAGTAGCCTGGTAGTATAATGACAAGTGTCAAGACACTAAACTATACAACGAAGGGCAGACTTATTTTGAATACAAAAAATAGCAGCATCTCCCGCAATAAATTACTCGCGATTTCTGGGACAGGTTGGATGTTCGATGCGATGGACGTCGGTATCCTTTCGTTCGTCATTGCAGCCATTTCGGTCGAATGGCATTTGACGACAAGTGAAATGGGTTGGATCGGAAGCATGAACTCGATCGGTATGGCAATCGGGGCATTTGGCTTTGGATTACTTGCAGACCGGATTGGACGGAAAAATGTTTTCATGATGACGCTCGTACTCTTTTCATTGGCGAGCGGATTATCGGCATTGACGACAACGTTGACCGTCTTCCTCATTTTGCGCTTTTTCGTAGGGGCAGGTCTTGGTGGAGAGCTTCCAGTTGCTTCGACGCTTGTTTCGGAGAGCGTATCGGCAAAAGAGCGTGGACGAGTCGTTGTCTTATTGGAAAGCTTTTGGGCTGCAGGCTGGCTTATTGCAGCGTTGCTTGCGTACTTCATCATCCCTGAATTCGGATGGCGGATAGCGCTCATCCTGACTGCGCTCCCGGCATTTTACGCCATCTATTTACGGAGCAATTTGCCCGACTCCCCGAAATTTGAAAGGGAGGGAGAACCGAAACAGTCAATCGGCGACAAGTTGAAGCTAATTTGGTCCAAGGAATACTCGCGTAGGACGACGATGCTATGGATTGTCTGGTTTACCGTCGTGTTCTCCTATTATGGGATGTTCCTCTGGCTGCCGAGCGTCATGGTCATGAAAGGATTCGATATGATCCATAGCTTCAAGTATGTGTTTATCATGACTCTCGCACAATTGCCGGGCTACTTCACAGCTGCCTGGCTTATTGAAAGGGCAGGACGAAAATTTGTCCTTGCGACCTACTTGATCGGTACAGCGGTGAGCGCACTTCTTTTCGGAAATGCTGAGTCGCTTACGATGTTACTCATTTCAGGCGCTTTCCTTTCATTCTTCAACTTAGGGGCATGGGGGGCATTATACGCCTATTCACCGGAACAATATCCAACTGCCGTCCGGGCGACCGGCTCGGGAATGGCGGCTGCAGTTGGCAGAATCGGCGGCATCTTCGGCCCATTGCTAGTCGGCTCGATGTTGACTGCTGGATACGGCTTCGGATTCATTTTCACGATTTTTTGCGGTGCCATTATTATCGGCGTCCTCGCAGTTCTGCTGCTAGGGACCGAAACTAAACAATTGGAATTGGAATAAGAGATAGGACTGCCGTGGCAGTCCTTTTTTGATTGGAAAAGTCAGCGCGTCCAAAGCGGCAGGACTGCGCTCAAGAAACAGGTTCCGTGCTCAAGAAATCAAATTTGCGCTCAAGAACCGGCTTTTGCGCTCAAGAAATCAAAACCGTGCTCAAGAAGTGGAATTCTGCGCTCAAAGCGTAGCGTTCTGCGCCCAAAGAACGCCTTTTCACGCTCAAACCCACCTCTCCTCCGGTAACCTCAACAAATTGAAACTTCCAAACGATTCCAAACGTATATAAAAATATAGAGAGGGGATGTTGATATGTCAGTTAAGGACTTCAACGTGTCGATTACGCCAGGAGAAGCAGTAGACATCATTCAGTCTGAAATCCTCCGTGGAAGCATTAGCGGTACGTTAGTAGATCATTATAGGAGGACAGCCGGTTCGTCGGAAGTCCATGTGTTGATAATGGAAAAATATTATATGCGTTCGAATAACAGAGCTTCTGTCACGACGACGATTGATAACTTTGATGGTGCAACACGTGTCCATGTCGTCGCGGCGGGCAGCTCGGAAGGTGTATTTTTCCGCTTTGATTGGGGAGCTGGCAATAGCTTCGCGACAAGCGTAGAGCGATCGTTGCAACAACATATTGTTGGAGGCGAATGAATTGATCCAAAAGGTAATGCAGCACTATTTTTCAAAGCCGATAACCCGCCAAGAAATTTTGCGAGATAAAGATCGGCTTGTTGCAGAGGTGGAAGTGGAAGGGGAAACGTATTTCTTGAAAGGTGAAAAACAGCCAGCTGCTTTTATTGAAAGTATCATCGAATTCACCGTGATTATGAATGATGCGGGTTTACCTTTTATCATGCCGGAAAAAACAATAGATGGAAACGGGTATGTAAAGCACGAGGGTTTGCTTTTCATTCTCGAACAGAAAGGGAAGGGAGAAGAGATAAAGAAACTCCACTTATCACATATTAAAGAAATTGGAAAGATGCTCGGTAAACAACATGCCGTTTCATCAAAAACAGATTTCCGTTTCCATACAGGAACAAGCTGGGGCATGTTCGGCGGGAACCAAACGGATGCATTTGGTGAATATGATGAAAATGAATTAAGTTATTTGGACTTGATCAAAACTGTGGCTGAAGATAAAAACTATGCTGTTGAGTTGGCCATGATAAAAGAACTGTATCAAAGTAGAAGAACGCAATTACAAAAAGAGTGGGATTCACTTCCATCGGGGCCGGTACAAGGAGATCTATGTCCTTATAATCTTCTATTCCAACAAGATAAAATTTCCGCTGTTTTTGATTACAATATCGCAGGGGATGAAGTTTTGCTTAATGAGTGTATAGGCGTTGCTGTTTTCTTAGCATGGCATTATGACTTCGAGGGAAAAGAAACTTCTGAAGAACGATACGAAGCATACATAGACGCTTATGAAACTGAAAGGCCTTTATCTGATCGCGAAAAGGAGATGATCCCTCATCTATTCGCAATTATCCGCGCATTTCGATATGATCGGATAGAAGAAGGAATCGAGAAGATCAAACAATGTGACGGGAAAGCATTTTTAGATGAAACAATAAAGTTACTAACTTAACCCAGATATGAAAAACCCGGATAAGGTTGAAAGGGAGTGTGTCGATGTTTCGAATACCTGAATCGATAGCTGAACTTGGCAGGGAGCGGATCAAAGGGTTTCCGGTGGAAGGGTTTGTCTATGGGGAAGGACCCCAGAAGCCAGAGCTGTTGCTGATCGGCGAAGCGCCTGGGGAATTTGAGGCGATAAATGGAATTCCTTTCATCGGCAGGGCTGGTAAGGAATTGATGAAGTCACTTGATTCGATCGGACTTACGCGTGACGATGTGTATATTACGAGTGCAGTGCGCAGCCGTCCATACAAATGGGGAGAGAAGCGGGAGCGTGACGGTTCGATGACGAAACGGAAGTATAATCGGCCGCCGACAACAAAAGAGATCTTGGCGCATGCCCCAGTACTTGATTATGAGTTGGCGAATATTGAGCCGAAGCTTATTGTAGCGCTCGGGAATGTCGGATTGCAAAGGCTGCTCGGCAAAGATGCGAAAGTGACGGAGCTTCACGGCCAATTGCTGGAACGGCCAGTTCGGTTTCTCCCTGATCTTGATGCAACTACGTTTGAGTGGACAGAGCGTCTATATCGAATTGTTCCGACTTTCCATCCGGCAGCGGTATTTTATCGACCGTCCCACCGTCCCGACTTAGATGCGGATTGGTTGGCGATTGGCAGGATGCTGGAGGAATTGCGAGATGAATGACAAGTCATATAACCGGATTTTAATTATCGGATGCAGCGGGGCGGGAAAGTCAACGTTATCTGTTGAGCTTGCAGAACGTCTCAGATTGCCGGTCCTCCATTTAGACGCCCTTTTTTGGAATGAAGGATGGGTGCCGACCCCGAATCCTGAGTTTCGTGAAAAACTTCAAAATGAATTAAAAAAGCCCGCATGGATCATCGATGGAAATTTCAACTCCACGATTGAGATGCGGGCTCAATATGCTGATTTGATTATTTTCCTCGACTTCCCGAATTGGCTATGCCTATCGAGGGTTTTCAAAAGAAGATGGATGTATCGCGGGAAAACGCGTCCGGATATGGCGGAAGGCTGTCCAGAAAAGATCGATTGGGAGTTTGTGAAGTTCATATGGACGTATCCAAAAAAGAAACGGCCGGGCGTTTTGCAAATGCTTGAGCGTGCCAATGCGGAAGTGATAATTTTGAAATCGCCGAAGGAAGTGGAGAGGTGGCTGGCGGTTTTGCATAAGGGGGATATGGATTGAAAAAGGAGATGTGGATCGGGTTAGTTATTGTCACAGGGTTATTATTTGCACAGGTGTTTTTCCCCTATTCGGCTTTCAGCGTCTATCAATCCGTTTCAGTCAGTACGGAGCTTCCTATTTTGCAAGATTACAAAATGAAATTATATGAATTCAGGAAGGTGGATGAAGAGAATGAGGGGAAGGATCCGGAAGGCTATACGATGGATCATGTTAAGTACGCTACTCCATACATTCTCGAAACGTATGAAATGGATATGATGACGACCTCCAGATCAAGAATCAGTAAAAGTGACTTGAATATTATTGTGGAAGACCTTAGATTCTTGCAGGACAGGTTATTGGATATCACTTTTGAGGAGGCACACTCGTCGGAATCCAGAAAGTATCTCAATGCCGCTTTGAGTCGGAGTCGAGCAGCTGAGGAGGAGATTGTGAGCATTATGAACACCCCATTTTATTCAAGATTCCATATGATCCATCGTCTTGAAGAAATTCAAAATGACATTAGAATGAGCTTTGATATGTATACGAAATTTTATAATGCTTATTATTGGTATGAAGGAAAATAGAGAGTCGGTGATTGGATGGAAGATGAGTTAAAAACGAAGGGATCGATGAAGGAATTCATTGCTTTATTGCGGCAGCTGAAATGGCCAAAGGGGAAGACGGCGATTGCGCTGGTGCTTGCTCTGTTTTCGACTGCGGCGAGTTTGGCGGTTCCGTTAGTGACGAGGGAGCTTGTTGATTCGTTGACGGCGGCATCGTTTAATTGGAAAACAGCTGTGTTCCTTTTTACTGTTTTTATTTTACAGGCGGTGTTGGGCGGAGTTTCGTATTATTTGCTTGCGTATATCGGCGAAACAATAGTTGCCGATTTGCGGGGCAAGCTATGGGGGAAAGTGCTGAGGCTGCCCGTTGCCTATTACGATGAAAATGAAACCGGTGAAACGATGAGTCGCATTACGCAAGATACGACGATGTTGAAACAATTAGTATCTGATCATCTCGTGTCGTTCATAACGGGCATCATTTCAATCATTGGAGCAGTTGCGATTCTGTTGTATTTGGACTGGAAGATGACGTTGATCATGTTGATTAGCATTCCGGTCAGCATGGCGATCATTTTTCCGCTTGGCCGGATTATGCATAAGATTGCGAAGGCGACACAAGGGGAAATGGCAAAGTTTTCGGGTCATCTCGGACGTGTGCTTGGCGATATTCGTTTGGTGAAGGCATACCGGGCAGAGCCCAATGAAGGGGCGAAAGGAGAGAAGGCAATTCAATCTTTGTTTTCGTTTGGATTGAAGGAAGCAAGAATACAGGCGATTATATCTCCTGTCATGACGCTTGTGATGATGAGCATTTTGGTCGTCATCTTAGGATATGGCGGTGCACAAGTTTCAAAAGGTGTTTTATCCGCAGGAACGCTCGTCGCCATTATTTTTCTCATGTTCCAGATCATTATGCCATTTGCGCAAATGGCGCAAGTGTTTACGATTTTCCAGAAGGCAGTCGGCGCAACGGAGCGCATTCAGCAGATTTTGGGAATGGACAGCGAGAAGGCGGAAGGTGCCGATATGGTGCTGGATGGAAGTATTCATTTCGAATCGGTTAGCTTTTCGTACGAAAGTGGAAAGGAAGTCTTAGAGGGGATTTCATTCCAAGCAAAACCCGGGACAGTAACTGCGTTTGTAGGACCGAGCGGCGGAGGGAAAACGACGATTTTTTCTTTGATTGAACGGTTTTATTTACCGACGGAAGGTGAGATTTCTATCGGAGATGTACCGATTTCGAAAATCTCATTGTCTGATTGGAGGAAGCGGATCGGTTATGTATCGCAGGAAAGCCCATTGTTGAGCGGAACGATTATGGATAATATTGCGTACGGCTTAGAAGTGCGTCCAACAATCGATGAAGTGCAGAAGGCTGCTGAGGCGGCGAATGCTCTGCAATTTATTGAAGCGATGTCAGACGGTTTTGAAACGCTCGTCGGGGAGAGGGGAATGAAGCTTTCGGGTGGCCAACGGCAGCGGATTGCAATTGCGAGGGCGTTATTGCATGATCCGGAAATTTTGCTGCTCGATGAAGCGACCTCTAATTTGGATAGCGGATCCGAAGCGCATGTTCAAGAGGCGTTGCAGAGATTGATGGAAGGGAGAACGACGCTCATTATCGCGCATCGCTTATCGACTGTCATTGATGCAGACCAGCTCATTTTCCTTGAAGCGGGGCGTATTACGGGGATCGGCACGCATAATGAATTAATTGAATCACATCCTCTTTATAAAGAGTTTGCGGAAGGGCAAGGATTGTCGTAACCTATTGGAATAAAACATTTGAAGAACATTATCGGAGGAACTATGTAATGGCAACAAAGAAATCGCTTGCGGATTATCAAACAGAATATGAGGAAATCATTCATTCAGACCAACCAAGAAGGGATATGCTGCTGGTTGGTTTAATGAATGAGTTGGAGAAGCAATATAAGATTCCCATGCCGAGAAATAAAGAATGGGAAAGAGAGAACCCAAAAATCGCAGCGATGTACAGAAAATTAATGATAACGAGATCTCTATAAAAAACTTGCACGGAGGGAGGATATGGATGTACGAGCCAATTGATAAATCATTTTTCGAGCCGCATGTGCTGGAGCTTGCCCGCAATCTTGTCGGACAATATATTGTGCATGAGCGGCCGGATGGGGTTATTGCCGCAAGGATAGTTGAGACGGAAGCGTATCACGGACCTGAAGATCGTGCAGCACACAGTTTCGGGAACCGGCGTACGAAGCGGACGGAGATCATGTTCGGTGCCCCTGGGCTTGTGTATACGTATCAAATGCACACCCATACGTTGATGAATGTCGTGAGTGGACCGATTGGGACGCCGCATGCTGTTCTGATCCGTGCGGCGGAACCTGTCGATGGTCTTGAGCTGATGAGGGATAATCGCGGACCGCATTTAAAAATGAAAGATTGGACGAATGGGCCGGGCAAGCTGTCAAAAGCGCTCGGTGTGACAATGAAGTACTATGGGCATCATTGGGCCGACGAGCCGCTGTTCATTGCCGAAGGTCCAGGAGGAATTGAGATTGAAACGGGCCCTCGTGTAGGAATTGGTAATTCGGGAGAAGCCGTCCATTATCCGTGGAGATTTTTTGAAAAAGATAATCCTTTTGTCTCAAAGTATCGCCCT
The DNA here is from genome assembly GCF_051966875.1 of Sporosarcina sp. SAFN-015. GTDB lineage: Bacteria > Bacillota > Bacilli > Bacillales_A > Planococcaceae > Sporosarcina. The sequence goes on from NZ_JBQCKP010000002.1 coordinate 459,828, forward strand.
TAAGTTTAGTAGTACAACAATGTGGAATAGTAGTAAGGTGAACATAAACGAAAGGGTGAGTGCTTAATGGCTAAAATTGCTACAGTGATCACGAATCTATTCGAAGACTCGGAGTATACGGAGCCGGCTAAGGCTTTTCAAGAAGCGGGACATGAAGTCGTCGCTATCGAGAAAGAAGCTGGCAAAGAAGTGAAAGGCAAGCAAGGTGAGTCAACGGTCAAGATTGACGTTGGAATCGACGATGCTTCACCTGAAGACTTCGATGCCCTGTTCATTCCTGGCGGCTTTTCACCGGATCAGCTACGTGCGGACGATCGATTCGTACAATTTGCGAAAAAGTTCATGGATGATAAGAAACCTGTATTCGCCATTTGCCATGGACCGCAACTGCTGCTAACGGCGAAGACATTGGAAGGCAGAGATGCAACAGGCTATAAGTCCATCAAAGTCGATATGGAATATGCAGGTGCAAAATATGCGGATAAAGAGGTCGTTGTTTGTCAAAATCAATTGGTGACGAGCCGAACGCCTGACGATTTGCCGGCATTCATCGAAGAATCTAAGAAATTACTTGAAAAATAATAAGATGGAACTGTCCTCGATGGGGGCGGTTCTTTTTTTGTAAGATTTGGGAATAAAAAAATAAAGAAAAAATATCATGTTGAAAAGAGTTGAGGAGCATGGTAAATTGGAACGGGACAACTTAATCCGCGTTAAAAATTCGGACTATTTGGTACATATTCGTTTTTTTTACGGGGACACCAAGGGGGAAACACCATGATAAAAATAATGAAAATGGGAAGCGCTTTCATCGGAATTATCGTTGGAGCCGGTTTTGCGTCTGGCCAAGAGATTTTGCAGTACTTTACAAGTTTCGGAATGATGGGGATTGCAGCTGCAATTGTTTCTACTGCTTTATTTGCTTACATAGGGATGGCACTGACAAGGCTTGGAAGCCGGTTGCGTACAACATCCCATAAGGAAGTCATTTATAAGATTAGCGGGCGTTTTTTAGGCACGATTATTGACTACATAATTATTTTCACGTTGTTTGGTGTAGGTGTTGTCATGGTAGCGGGTGCTGGATCGAATCTTGAACAGCAATTTGGCATCCCTTCATTCGTCGGTAGCTTACTGATGGTTGTGCTTGTCTTCATCACGATTTTATTAAATGTTGACAAAGTCGTAGCGGTTATCGGAAGTATTACTCCATTCCTTATTCTTGCGGTTGTCGGCGTTGCGGTCTATTGCTTAGTGACAATGGATACGTCGTTTGCAGTGCTTGACCCGATTGCCCAAGGTGTAGATACTACATTGCCGAACTGGTTTATTTCTGCAGTGAACTATGTGTCGTTCAATATTGCGGTTGGTGCGTCCATGTCACTCGTTATGGGAGGCGCGGAGAAAGATGAAAGGACAGCAGCGCTTGGAGGATTAGTAGGCGGTTTAGGTTTAGGTATTCTTATCTTACTAAGCCATTTGGCAATCTTCTCTAAAGTGGATGTAGTTGGTGATGCACAATTGCCAATGCTGGCAATTATTAACGACATTTCTCCAGCACTAGCAATTTTCATGGCATTCGTTTTGTACGGAATGATTTTCAACACGGCTGTCAGTATGTTTTATGCTTTTGGAGCACGTTTTGTGAAAATCGGTACGAAGAATTTTAAGCTATTTGTTTTGGTAACCTTAGTAATCGGCTTTGCGGTGAGCTTCCTAGGCTTCAAAAACCTTGTTGCATATTTCTATCCGTTGATCGGTTATTTAGGATTATTACTATCAGGTATTTTGATTGTCGCTTCAGTAAAATTGCCTGAGAAGGTTCGAAGATAATAATAAAAGTGAACGCGGCTCCCTTCGGTTGGGGGCCGCGTTTTTTCATCCAGCTTCAGACGTCAAATGCATTTGAATTAAGCAGTAACCATTTCCAATTCTTCTTTTGGTCCGAAGAATTCGAAGTGAATGTTTTCTTCTTTTACTCCGATGCTGTGCAATGCAGAGACGACGGCTTGCATGAATGGTGTCGGTCCGCAGACGTACACGTCGCTGCCTTCAAGTACGTGCTTCGCAAGGAATTCACTGTTAATGAACCCATCGCCTTCTTCAGAATAAAGCACTTCATATTTGGAATGTGGAAGTGATCCGTTCAAGTTGCGTACGACTTCATTGAATGCTTGGTGATTGCGTGTACGTGCTGAATGAAGGAATGCAACTGGACGTTCAGGTGTAGCATTCGCAATCGTTTCGTACATAGCCATCATCGGTGTGATGCCGACGCCACCGCTAATTAGTGTTACAGGTGCTGCGCTCTCTGTATCCAAGAAGAAATCTCCCGCTGGAGCACTCACTTCGATTTTGTCGCCGATGTTCATATTTTGGTGAAGGTGGACGGACGCTTTTCCGTTCGGCATGCATTCGTCTTCACGTTTTACCGAGATGCGGAATGTGTCTTTCCCTGGTGCTTGGGACAAGCTATATTGTCGGTTCAATGTGAATTTATCTCCAGGGACCCGGAAACGCACTGTAATGTATTGACCTGGTTTGTACGTAGGCAATTGTTTGCCATCCGCAGGTTTCAAGTAGAATGATGTAATGACGTCGCTTTCTGGAACTTTGTCGACGATGACGAATTCCTTGAACGTTCTCCAGCCGCCTTCAGCTTCTTCAGTTGCATCATACATCTCTTTCTCAATGCCGATGAATGCATCTGCGATAACTCCGTATGCTTCTCCCCATGCTTCGATGATTTCTGGAGTTGCTGCTTCACCAAGCACTTCCTTGATAGCGCCGAGAAGATGGTAGCCGACGATTGGATAATGTTCTTTTTCGATGCCTAATGAACGGTGCTTATGCGCGATCTGAACGACCGCTGGAATGATGGCACCTAGATTGTCGATGTTTGCAGCTGCTGCGTACACAGCATTAGCGAGTGCTGTTTGCTGACGCCCTTTCGATTGGTTTGCATGGTTGAAGATATTTAATAGCTCAGGATGAGCGGCGAACATATTTTTATAAAAGACTGTCGTAATTGTTTTGCCATGTTGTTCAAGAACGGGAACTGTCGATTTTACAATATCAATTGTTTTTTGGGATAACATAAGGTGCACAACCTTTCTTGTTTTGTTAATTCCACTATAAACGATTATTTTTCTAAAAGGTATATTTAAAATGCATCTTTATATTGATGTAAAATTTTAGACACATTTCTTTCACGATACCGACATAATCGCTTATAATAGGTTGGTGAATGGCGGTGAAAATATGCGGTTAACTTTATATACAGATTTTTCTTTGCGGGTATTAATGTATTTGGCAACAAAGGAAGCAGAAGAGTTATCGACGATCCAGGAAATTTCGGATCGCTACCAAATTTCTAAAAACCATTTGACAAAGGTCGTCCATGAGCTAGGAAAAATGGGGCTTATCGAAACGGTGCGCGGGAGAGGCGGAGGAATCAGGCTGAACGTGAAGCCGGAAGATATAAATGTAGGCGCACTCGTCCGGAAAACAGAAGATGATTTCTATTTAGTCGAATGTTTCCGTCCGGATGGCAATCATTGCATCCTATCGTCTGCATGCAAGTTGAAAGGCGCGTTGCATGAAGCACTTTCCGCTTATTTGGCCGTGTTGGACAAGTATACGATTGCCGATTTTCTTGTGAATAAAGAAGAGCTGGCAGCAATTTTGTTCAGTAAACCTTTATGATAGAATAAATAGGAATATATTAGTAGGAGGATTATGATGGGGAAAGTATTAGTATTTGGACATAAAAACCCTGACACCGATTCCATTACGTCGGCGATCAGCTATGCTTATTTGAAACAACAGCTTGGAATGGATGCAGAAGCGGTGCGTCTCGGTTCCATTTCAGGTGAAACTGCTTATGCGCTCGGTCAATTCGGCTTTGAAGCTCCACGATTGATCGAAAAAGCAACGCCCGAAGCAAAGCAAGTCATCCTTGTCGATCATAATGAAAAACAGCAAAGCGTCGATGATCTGGATGATGTACAAGTCATCGAAGTTGTCGATCATCATCGGATCGCCAATTTCCAGACAGCGGACCCGCTCTATTACCGTGCTGAACCGGTCGGCTGCACTGCGACGATCTTGAAAAAGCTTTATAAGGAACATGGAGTAGAAATTCCGAAGGATATTGCGGGGCTTATGCTATCTGCGATCATTTCCGATTCATTGCTTTTCAAATCACCGACATTCACGGAAGAGGATCGTGCGGCGGCTGATGAATTGGCTGCGATTGCGGATGTGGATGCGCAGACGTATGGCCTTGAAATGTTGAAGGCTGGGGCAGATTTGAGCGGAAAATCGCTTGAAGAACTTGTCTCGCTTGATGCGAAGGAGTTCACAATCGGGGATTCGAAAATTGAAATCGCCCAAGTGAACGCGATTGAAGTCAATGATGTCATGAGCCGCCAGTCTGAGCTGGAAGTTCTATTAAACAGCATCATTGAAGAAAAAGGATTGGATCTGTTCTTGTTCGTCGTAACGGACATCTTGAACAATGATTCTACTGTCATTGCGCTCGGCAACGCAGCTGAACGCGCTTGCGCTGCATTCAACGTTCCTTTGAAAAACAATACGACTTTGTTCAAAGGTGTCGTTTCAAGGAAAAAACAAATCGTGCCTGTTTTGACAGAAGCGCTAAAATAATGAATTGAAATGATGAAAAGAAGCGGAAGGGGAGCGAAATTTCCCTCCGCTTCTTTTTCATTCAAATAAATGCCGTAAATATCGGTCAGGTGCGTTTAGGAAATCACGCGTCAATTGGACGTGGGACATTTCCTCGAAAGTGGCTCTAATGAGCTCGCCATCCTGAATTTCATACAGATCTGCTTCAGGGTATGCCATGAAGATCGGGGAATGCGTGGAGATGAGAAATTTGGCGCCTTCCTTCGTCATGTCGTGGATCATCGCAAGGAGCGACAACTGGTTTTGCGGAGATAAAGGCGCTTCGGGCTCATCGAGTATGTAAAAACCACCGGGACGGAATCTTGCTTGAAATAAATCGAAAAAACTTTCACCGTGAGACCTTTTCTCAAGCCCCTCCCCGTATAAATTACGCAGTTCATGATACGTCTTGGCATAAGGAAGGACTTCAAGGCTATATGGATCGTGTCGTTTGATTTCCTCCACTTTCGCCTTCGCCTCTTCACGGATTATTGCAAGGCTACGCGTATACGTAATGAAATCGGATGCCCTGAAAAAGAATCCATTTCTCGTTTTAACATCCCATACAAGTTTTAAATCATCTGCTAGATCGAATGCGGGGGAGAGGGAATGATCCCGTTCCATATGCTCGCCGCTGATGAGGATGCTACCCGCAGCCGCCGCAATCCCTTCTAACAGTGTCGTCTTTCCGCTGCCATTGTCGCCTGCGATAATTGTAACGGGCGAATCGAGGGAGAGGGATTCGAAATTCTGTATAAGATCTAGATTGAACGGGTAGTTGTCTTCAATCGTTTCCTGTTTCCGTATGATTTTCCGCAAGGACATCCGTGTCACCCCTTTTGGACAGTATACTGGATAACAGAAGAAGTGCCTATCCTAAATCTAATGGCTTCGTTGCAGGTCCTTCGAGGACAGAGCCATCCTTTCGGAAACGTGATCCGTGGCACGGGCAGTCCCACGTCTGGTCGGCTTCATTCCAGCGCGTCCTGCACCCCATATGAGTGCAAATAGGGGAGTCTGTCCTAGAAATGTGACCGCCGGTAAATTCTTTCAGCACAAGTCCCGTGTTTTTCAACGCTTGGACGAGGAATGAACCAAAACCTGTGCGATCGGGAGCATAAAGTGAAGCTGCCTTGTTTTGACGTCCGACAATCTGGTCGCTGATGATTCGTGCACTGACGAGCGAATTCGTAAGCCCCCATTTTCTAAAGCCCGTATTCAAATAGACATACGGCATGCTCGTCGAAATGCAGCCGGCGTATGGAATAAGGTCTGGTGTCTGCGGATCTTGTGCCGACCAGCCGTATTTCATCTCGTCTAGCTGATAGACGTTTCTCAATTCGGAGGATAAAGTTTCATAATGTACTTGTGTCTCTTTTTCCATCCCCGCCTGATGCCCTTCGCCGGATAAAAGAAAATGTGTTTTTCCATCTATATAAGCTGTTCTGATCGAACGTTTCGGATTGTCGACAGAAATATATTGACCGGTCAACGGCATATTCGCCTGTGCGGAGACGATATATGATCTACTGACAGACAACTTCAATATTTGCAATCCTCTCAGCGCTTCTATCGGATAATGTGTGCAAAGAATAAGTTCATTGAATTGGATTTCGTGTTCAGCATTTGTATAGAGCAAACGTTTTTTCAAGTCCATCAATCGTACATCCGATTTCTCAAAAATGCGTGCGCCCGCCTGTACGGCTAACTTCGCTAAATGCTGGCCGAAGCGGACAGGATGGATTTGCGTTTCATCTCTCAACGTCAATGTAGCTTCCGTTTTCAATGGAAGTTCGCTATTTTTGCCAAACTCTCCTACTATACCTATGTCATCGTACGCCTTCTTTTCATCTTGAAGCAGCTCAGTCCCATACTTGGATTGAGAAAAAAGGATAGAATCTGCGTTCCTTAATTCATCCCCTTTAGAAATAGACCTTCCAAACAGGACGGCTTGTCGGTTTACATCATAATAAATTCTTGCATTGTCATGTCCAAACTGTTTGATCAGATTTGCATAGACGATATCATGCTGTGTCGTCAATTTGCCTGTTGAATTGCCTGTTGCACCACACAGAATTTCATCTTTCTCGAGCAGGATGACGTCCTTTCCTTCTTTTGCAAGAAAATAAGCGTTGGCAATTCCGCTCAAACCTCCTCCGATAATGCAAACATCGCAATTGACATCTTTGTCTAAAGCGGGATATGAATCACGAGGATAAGCGGTTCGCAACCATAGTGAATTGTACATGTTCAGCCCTCCAAATAATCTTCGATAACGATAGCAGTAGGCATATTCATTGTTGCCAATTTGAATGAATTCTAAAATGGAAGATGAAAGGTGGTAGGTATGATGAAAATTGAAGTGTGGTCAGACTATGTTTGCCCTTTTTGTTACATTGGAAAACGAAGATTGGAAGAAGCGTTAAAAGAAACAGGCTTAGAAAGCAAGGCGGAAGTCGTGTTCAAGGCGTACCAATTGGATCCGAATACACCAGTAGGAGCAAGTGGCTCTGTGCCGGAAGGGTTAGCAAAAAAATATGGCATCGGCTTGGATGAAGCAAAAGGGATGTTGCAGAACGTCGCCATGCAGGCGAAAACAGTCAATCTCGACTATGATGTCGACGGCATGAAAGTCGCAAACACTTTCAGCGCACATCGCCTTGCAAAGCTCTCCGAAGCGGAAGGTAAGGGTGCAGCTGCTTCGGAACGTCTGTTGAAAGCTCATTTCGTGAATGGGGAAGTAATCGACAGTGAGGAGACGTTGCTTGCGATAGCCGAAGAAGTGGGACTGTCAATGGAACGCGCTCAGCAAACGCTTCAATCTGACGAATTTGCAGATGACGTGAAAAAAGATATCGCAGAAGCAGGACAACTCGGTGTTCAAGGTGTGCCATTCTTCGTTATCAACCGCAAATACGCCATTTCAGGAGCACAGCCCGCAGAAGTATTTACACAAGCTTTGGAAAAAGTGGCTGCTGAAGAAGGAATCCAACCACAATTAAAAGTGCTAGGTTCAGAAAGCCAAGGCGTATGTACAGACGATAACTGCGATATTTGATAAGAATAAAATAACGGTTCTAGCTTTTTTCGCTAGAACCGTCATCTTTGTTTTCATTCCCATATAACACATCATACAACTCATCTTCCGTCGAAATATCCGCCAGCTTCACCTTCGATCGATACGCAGCCCGGACAATCAAATGCCCTGCAACCGGTGCTGTGAGAAAGACGAAAACGATGCCGAGAAGCACCCGCACACTAACAAACTGCTCGCGGAACAAGAAATATAGAAAAGTACCTGAAAGCGTCAGCAGCACTGCCAAGGTCGAGCTTTTCGTTGCAGCGTGCGATCTTGTATAAATATCCGGCAATCGAATAAGCCCGAAGGCACTAATGACGCTCGCTATTCCCCCTGTCAAAATAAGCAATGCCCCTAAAAATTCACCTGTCTCGTTTACGCTCAACGATGACCCCCCTCTCAATGGACTTCGAAAAGGCGATCGTTCCGATGAAAGATAAAATTCCTAAAATCAAAATGACCTCTAAAAAGGCTTTCGTCTTCAAGATGATCGACACAACAGCAATCATAGCAATCAAATTGACTCCAATCATATCAAGTGCAATGACACGGTCCGGCATGGATGGGCCGAGAATGATCCGAATGACGGCAATGGAGATCGTGATGGAAAAGAGGAAAAGTGCAATTGTAATCATTGTTTCGATCATCGTGTCACCTCCATGATAGCTCTCTCGAAATTCTTCAGTTGTTTAATTAAACCTGCACGTGACTGCTCGACGTCCATCGCGTGGATATAAAGTGTGTTGCCTTCAGGGGATACTTCCATTACGACAGATCCAGGCGTCAAGGTAAGGAGAAGCGACAGCATAGTCACTTCCACATCACTAATCAAAATGGTCTCATATTTAAAAATGCCAGGCTTGATTTTCAATCTTGGACTTAGAATCTGCCGCAAAACGACGATGCTAGACTGGGTCAATTCCGAGATGAAAATCAAGAGCAATTTAAATGAAGAAAATAACCGGCGCAAATAAAATTGAGTGCCGAAAAAGCGGTGCATGAAAAAGATGATCCCAATCCCGACTAGGAAACCGGCAAAGAAAGTCGTAAATTTCAATTCATCTTCATCCATTAAAGTCATCCATAAAAACGCGATGAACAGATTCAGTAATAACTGGGCTGGCATTAACCTCCACCTCCACTTTCCGCTTAACGATTTCCTTGTAAAACAGCTTCTATATAGATACTAGGGTTCATAAGCGTCTTCGCGGCATCACTGACATAAGGAGCGAGACCTTCGACGCCGATCCCGATGGCAATCGTCATAATCCCAAATACGATACATGGGATAAGCATCCCTTTTTTCAATGGCACGTCGTCATCCTCGCTTATGATCGTCTCACCCCAGAAACAATTTAGGAAGATGCGCAAAAGCGAATACAAAACGAAAATGCCGGATATAAAGGCGGCTGCCAACAATATGAATGAGCCGGCTTCAATTGCTCCTTGGCCTATGTACACCTTTCCGATGAACCCGCTTAACGGCGGAATGCCCGCCAAAGACAGCATTGTTATGAAAAACAGCCAGCCGAGCGTAGGGTAGTTCCGGATCAAACCGCTCATTTCTTCGATCTTTGATTTCCCCGTCAAATAAATCATCGTTCCTGCAAGAAGGAACAGTAAAGCTTTGACGATTATGTCATGAATCAAATAATAGATAGCTCCTTGGAAAGCAACTTCCGATTGAACCGCAAGCCCTGCCAAAATAAATCCTACTGCAATGACAACATTATAGGACACAATTTTTCGGATATCGTTGTACGCAATGGCTCCGATACTTCCACCAATCATCGTAATAATTGCCATGACACCAATCACGGTATGAGTAATGGACGATTCGTGATAAAAGATGAGAGTGAAGATACGGAACATCGCATAAATTCCCACCTTCGTAAGCAAGGCGCCGAAAAGGGCGGCTATTACAGTCGGTGGTGCACTGTAAGACCCAGGCAGCCAGAAATAAAGGAGCAAGCCTGCCTTCAAACTAAATACGATTAAAAATAGAAGGCTGATCACTGTCAGCAACGGACCTTGTCCTACTTCTGCGACTCTGACTGACAAATGCGCCATATTTAGTGTGCCGAGTGTTCCGTATAAGTACGCAATCCCGATTAAGAAGAACCATGAGGACAACACGTTGATTGTGACATATTTGATTGACTCTACCAGCTGGATCTTCCTGCCTCCCATCGTAATGAGTACATAAGAGGATAGAAGCATCACTTCAAAACAGACGAATAAGTTGAATAAGTCACCTGTTAGGAATGAGCCGTTAACACCCGCGACAAGGAAGAAGACGAACGGATAGAAAAACATATTCTCATGCTGCTTGCCGATGGACGAAAAAGCGTATAGTAGAAGAATTCCTGTTACGATCGAAGTCGTCACAACGAGGAGCATGGAAAAAGAATCCGCAACAAATAAAATGCCGTACGGCGGCATCCAGCCACCAAAATCGAGCCTTAAGATTCCTTCCTGCTGAATCGTGTCTAATATTATAATACTGACAACTCCCGTCGCAATGCTCGATGCAATGGCGACCACGCGCTGTATGATTACATAAGGACGTAAAAAAACTAAGATGATTCCGGTTAGTAACGGAATGATCATTGGCATAACTATTATATTATTCATCTTCAAACCCTCTCAATGCTTGGAGGTTGTCCGTTCCTGTCTTCTTGTATGTGCGGTAGGCAAGCACGAGTAAAAAAGCGGTAACGGCGAAGCTGATGACAATCGCTGTAAGAATAAGCGCTTGTGGCAATGCATCCGTATAGCTTTCCGCTTCTTCGCCAAGCAACGGTGCACTGCCTTTCTTCAATCCTCCCATAGTCATCAATAGCAGATGCGCTGCGTGTGACAGGACAGCAGTCCCTAAAATCACGCGAATTAAATTGCGGGACAGCAGCAAATAGACAGCGATCGTTACAAGAATGCCGACAAGTACCGTTATTAATGTTTCCATTTGCTACACATCCTCACTAATCGTTGAAATAATTGTCACGACAACGCCGACAACCGTCAATGCAACCCCCGCTTCAAATACGATGACTGTCGATAGTTCGGTATTGCCGAAAACAGGCAAGTGTAAATGTCCGGCTGCCTGCGTTAAGAATTGGTTGCCAAACAGAGCGGAACCAATCCCCGTCCCGACGGCAAGAAACGCTCCAAGTGCAGCTACTTTCTTGAAATCGAACGGAATGCCTTTATGCACTGTTTCAATATCATTTACTAAGTAAAGCAGTACAAACGCAGAGGAGAGGACGAGGCCGCCAATAAAACCGCCGCCGGGATTGTTATGTCCCGAAAGAAAGAGCTCCACGCCGAACGTCAATATTATGAATACGACAATTCTCGATACCGTTTTCAATATGACATCATTGATCTTCAAATTCTCGTCCCTCCTTCCTCGTTTTCAATTTAATAAGTGTAAACACACCGATTCCGGCGATGAAAAGTACAACGACTTCGAGCATTGTATCGAAAGCTCGGAAATCTCCTAAAATCGTATTGACGATATTTTTACCGCCGGCAAGGTTGTAGGAGTCTTCAAAGTAAGCCGAAATCGATTCGAACATTCTATTCCCTTGCACGGTTAAACCAAGAATTGTCACGATCGCGCCGACAGAAATGGCAATCAATCCATTCAACAATTTCGTGCGAGGTGCTGAACTTTCCTTCTTCCATTCCGGAAGAAAATGAAAACATAAAAGGAACAGTGCAGTCGTCACCGTTTCAACGATTACTTGAGTGAGCGCCAAATCAGGTGCGCGGAAGATGACGAAGAAAAATGCGATTGAATAGCCAAGCACACCATTTAAAATAATTGCCGTCTTCCGGGATTTTGCAAAGAGTATTGCGATTCCCGCCACGGTCATAGTTATCACAATTAGAAATTCATTTGCTGTAATCGGCCCGTCATTCGAAAAGTCGAATGAATAGGAACCTGTCAGTAAAAGAGCTCCTCCGACCGCCACGATAAAAAACGAGAATATATAGACAAGGTAATCTTTCAAGTACCCTTTCATATAGAGGCGGGTAAAGTAATTCGATCCCTTTTCCAATAATATTAATGTGGCATTGAAAGCGGCATCCAAATTCCATTTCAAAGGGGCGATCGTATAAACGCCTCTCCAATATCGTAGGAACTTATAAAGGATGATTCCGAGAATAACGACGCCAACTGTCATCCATAATGCAGGGTTCGTAAAGCCGTGCCACGCGACGATATGCGGAATGAGACCTTCCGCGTTTTCAAATGAAGGATACACTGCGGCCATGGCAGGACGCAGCAAGTAATTACCGATAATATTAGGGAAGAAAAAGATTCCGACAACAAGAGTGGCCAAAATGGAAGGCGCCAAGAGCATGCCGAAAGGAGCTTCCCTGGATGGCTTCTCGATTCGATCCGGTTGGAATTCCCCGAAAAACGTTTGGAAGACGATAATCATGCTGTATACGAATGTCAGTACACTCGCAAGCCAAGCGACAACGAGGAAGAGCGTCCCCAAGGTGCTTGCGTCAAATAGATCTAGATTGCGCGCATTGACAAGCGACTCAAAAAACATTTCCTTACTTAGGAAACCATTAAAAGGAGGTAGTCCTGCCATTGAAAAGCTGCCGATCAAAGCGATAGTGAAAGTAATCGGCATGAATGCCATGAGGCCGCCTAATCTACGGACATCCCGCGTACCGAGTTCATGGTCGACAATACCGACAACCATGAAGAGTGCTCCTTTAAAAGTGGAATGGTTAATGAGATGGAATAATGCTGCAAATGTGGCTTGTGCATAGATGATCGAATTGGCGCTGTGCCCTTCATTGAGCGCAGCGGATCCGAGGCCGAAGAGGCTCATGACTAATCCAAGCTGGCTGATCGTGGAATAAGCGAGCAACGCCTTTAGATCAGTCTGCTTCACTGCATTAAACGAACCCCAGAACAAAGTGAAAATCCCAATACTGCTAACAATATAAAACCAAGTCATTTCACCGCCAAAAACGGGAGTGAAACGTGCGACTAAGTAAATGCCTGCTTTGACCATCGTTGCAGAATGCAAGTAGGCACTGACTGGAGTTGGTGCTTCCATTGCATCCGGCAGCCAAATATGAAACGGAAATTGTGCGGATTTCGTAAATGCACCTACTAACACAAGCAACATAGCGAACAAAAAGAGAGGTTTGTCCGTATGCTGACCAATCGTGTCGACTATCTCACGCACGCTATACGATCCTGTCATAGTATGTAGCATAATGAAACCAGCAAGCATCGCTATTCCGCCAGATACTGTAATAAGCATTGATTTTTGTGCCCCGTACCTTGACTTTTTCCGATAGTACCAGAAGGCGATCAGCAGGAAAGAGGAAATGCTCGTCAGTTCCCAAAAGACGTACAGCACCAAGAGATTATCGGAAAATACGACGCCGAGCATAGCACCCATAAACATCAAAAGATAAACGTAAAAGCGTCCTAATGATTCCCGTTCTGATAAATAATAGATGGAGTATAGGATGACCAAGGTGCCGACACCCGTTATAAGTAGACCGAAAATTAAACTGAGACCATCAAGATATGTCGTGAAATTAATGCCCGCGGAGTCGATCCACCGGATTGTATGGATATATGTTTCCCCATTCGCGATGGAAGGGATGAAGCTTGCAAGCATTGCAAATAACACAAATGGAACAAGTAAGACAAACCAACCGATTTTCCGGCTATGTATCCACTTATATAGTAAGGGAACGAAGATGGCTGCCACAAAGGGGATGAATATAGATAATGTAATCGTCAACAACAGCGAACCTCCTGTTTTATGCGGATTTTCAACTACTTATGTAAATTTATTCTTAATTTTTGGGGATTGACTTGACTCACGACAGAACTGGGGACATAATAGGTAGCTACAGATAGCTTGCGGAAAAGTGTATATTTGAATTATACACTAAAAAAATTTCTATCGCACAATGTTACATTTACATCTTGTCAATCAATCATCTTTTTTGTATAATACTAAGGTTTTCAATTGTAGATGATAAAATGAAGCTGAACGAAAAAAACTGTAAGAGGTGACTACGGTCATGGGCAAAGTAAAAGGACGTATGGACGAAAGTATATTAGTTTGTGTCTACTACGGTCCAAATGGTGAACGTCTCATTAGACGTGGGCATAAAATGGCAACTATTGCGGATTGTCCACTATATATATTAACGATTGACCCATTGCCATTCGATGAATTTGACGCCGAAAAATCCGAGTATATCGAAAGATGGCAAGAGCTAGCCAAAGAGCTTGATGTTGAAGATTTCATCATTATGGACAATGAAAAACGGCCAGTTGCAAAAGTGATCAAAGAAGTAGCCCATAAACATAATATTACGCAAATTATTATCGGCCAAACTGCTCAAAGCAGATGGGAAGAGATCACAAAAGGTTCATTCATGAACGTTTTACTGCGGGAAATCACGTTTGTCGATTTCCACGTCGTTTCCGTCGACCGAGCTATTAAAGATGAAATAGAAGGCATGTTCGAAAAAGGCGTACGAGCTTACTTAGTGGAAGATGGGGACGGATTTCAAATCCAGTTCACCCTATCAAAAGAAGCGCGTTTCGAAGGCATTTTCTTTAAGGAAATCGGAACGGATTTCAATAACGGGATATTTAAATTCATGAACAATAATAAAATGTGCCAAGTGCAGATCACAGACGATAGAGTGACTGAAGCGACTCAGTTTGTCTGCAAAACGGAACAGTGAACATATCGATTCCAAATACAAGCGGATGGCCGGTTTATGGTCATCCGCTTTTTGTTTTTCGCTTTATTCTTCCCCTACAATCTTTACTTCCAATTCCAAGTCGACTCCAAATTTCTTCTTCACTTCTGTCTTTACCATATTGATTGTGTTGATATAATCGGATGCGGTTGCTCCGTTTTTATTAATAATGAAACCTGCATGCTTCGTTGACACTTCTGCGCCGCCATGACCTTTTCCTTGCAAGCCGCAATCTTGGATCAGTTTACCTGCAAAATAACCAGGTGGCCGTTTAAATACACTTCCTGCCGAAGGATATTCCAAAGGTTGCTTGGATTCCCGCTGGAACGTCAAGTCTGCCACTTTCGCATTGATTGCTTCGGGATCTCCTTCCGCTAGCTCAAAATCGGCGGACAAAACGAAATATCCTTCAGACGCAATGATGCTTTTTCGATAGCCAAGCTCGAGTTCATCTTTTGATAGAACGAGGCGTTCCCCGGATTTTGTAAGGACAGTGCATTGACGAATGATATCTTTAATTTCTCCGCCATACGCGCCTGCATTCATAGCCATCGCGCCTCCGATTGAACCAGGGATTCCGCAAGCAAATTCGAGGCCGGTCAACGATTCCTCAGCTGCTCGTCTGGAAACGTCGATGATGAGGGCTCCTGCTTCCGCATGGACATTTGTGCCATTCACTTGGATTGCATCCAACTTCGCCAGATGAAGAACGATTCCGCGTACTCCGCCATCTCTTACGACCATATTCGATCCGTTTCCTAATAATAAAAGCGGAATGTCATTTTCATATGCATAGCGCACTGTTGCTTCCGTTTCCTCGAGCGTCCCCGGAATGACTAATAAATCAGCGGCTCCGCCAAGTTTTGTCATCGTATATTTGTTTAATGGTTCATCCATCCGTAATATGCCTTCTGCAATAATTCCGCGTAGTTCCTCAAACCACTGATGTTTCGACATCAACATCCAGTCCCTTCAATTCTTATGCATGAAAACCTTCGTTTCTTGATGAATAAAAAGAAGGCTTCACTTGTATAAGTATGCTGGCTATCAAGTGATTTGACAAGAAAATATAACCGGCGTCCTTGATGTTGAAAAATTCCATTCACAAATAGAGACGATGAATAGCCATTCATAGAAATGAATAGCAGGTGGGGTGCATTTTGAGAAAAAGGAAAATGGGGAAGTGGACAGGGGTATTGCTATCCGTCTTCGGTGGATTATTTGCAATAGACTCGTTCACAGTGCATGCATAATTGGGTAGTTTTGAACTTTTGTTATTATCTTGACTTCGAGACATATTCAGGTTATCATATGGAATATATCTTGAAGTGGAGATATTTTTACTGGACGACAATATCTCTTGGGAAATTCGGGTATATAGAAAAGGGCAATGAAAAATGAAGAACAAAAAATGGAAAGGGTGGATGTTAAAATGACGACATGGAAAGTAGACGCATCACACACGAGTGTTGGTTTTTCAGTAAAACATATGATGGTTTCAAAAGTTAAAGGAAGTTTTGCAGGAGTGGAAGGGACAATTGAGGGGAATCCCGAAGACTTGACAGGTGCAAAAATCAATTTCACAATCGATGCAAATTCTATTAATACAAATAGCGAAGATCGCGACAATCACCTTCGTTCAGGCGATTTCTTTGATACTGAAAAATTTCCTCAATTGACATTCGTCTCTACGAATATCGTGAAAAAAGGCGATGATGAGTACGAAGTAACAGGTGATTTGACTATTAAAGACGTAACAAAGCAAGTTACATTTGAAGCAGAATTCGAAGGTACAGGAACAAACCCATGGGGCGTTCAAGTAGCTGCATTCGAAGTAGAAGGGAAAATCTCCCGTAAAGAGTTCGGCCTAACGTGGAACCAAGCACTAGAAGCAGGCGGCGTACTCGTAGGCGATGACATCAAAATTTCGATCGACCTACAAGCAAATCCAGCACAATAATAGAACACGGCACGCATGAGAGAAATCCATGCGTGCCGTTTTTTAATTGGAAAGAATATATAACCTCGCGCTCAAAAAAATGCGTTTTGCGCTCAAGCATGCCACTCCCGCGCTCAAGAATCCCATTTGGCGCTCAAGCATATCGCACTCGCGCTCAAGAATCGCATTTGGCGCTCAAGCAAGCCGCCCCCGCGCTCAAGAATCGCATTTGGCGCTCAAGCAAGCCGCCCCCGCGCTCAAGAATGGCATTTGGCGCTCAAGCAAGCCGCCCCCGCGCTCAAGAATCGCATTTGGCGCTCAAGCATGCCACACTCGCGCTCAAGAATCCCATTTGGCGCTCAAGCAAGCCACTCCCGCGCTCAAGAATCGCATTTGGCGCTCAAGCAAGCCACTCCCGCGCTCAAGAATCGCATTTGGCGCTCAAGCAAGCCGCCCCCGCGCTCAAGAATCGCATTTGGCGCTCAAGCAAGCC
>NZ_JBQCKP010000002.1:476892-524980 GCF_051966875.1 Sporosarcina sp. SAFN-015
GCACTCACGCTCAAGAATCGCATATCGCCCCCGCGCTCAAGAATCCGCTTGCTCAACAAACGACCATCGCTCCACAGTCCGTCCATGCCTTCCAGTTGTCGTTTTTGCATGCATCAAGGATTGATAAACCGCTTCTTCCGTCGCCTCGATGGCTGCCTGGAAAAGTTTGTTCATCACTTTGGCATCGTCACGCAACAATGTATAAGTTACTGTATCTTCGTCTGCACCCGAATGTGGAATTGTATAAGCGTTAGAGAAAGCAATGATGATGTCTCCGCTGCCGTTATGGATATGAGAGCCTGTTCTACCGAGGCCGATAGAAGCGCGTTTCGCGAGCCGTTTCAATTGCCGGCTGTCAACCGGCGCATTCGTCGCAACGATGATCATGACGGAGCCGTCGGGTTTTTCGCTTTTCATCTCTGCGGAAGAATTCACTTTGTCAGCAGCCGACTTCAATTGTATTTCATTGCGCACAAGCCACTCATCAATCAAGCATTCTTCCGGACTACCGAAGTTTGTCAATGTTAGGACGCCGACTGTGTATGCATCATCTCCATGGGGAACGACTCTTGAAGAGGAGCCGATCCCGCCTTTCTGGCCGAAGCAGATCATCCCTTTCCCTGCACCGACATCGCCTTGCTCGAACTCGCCTCCGCCTGCATTCCGAATTGCTTCGATGGCATGTTCCGGTCTCACTTTCATTGACCGCATCGCATTTAAATAACTGTCATTACATTCGCCTACTACGATATTTAAAGAGCTTGTAGAATCGCCGATTGCGGTATTTTCCTCAAGCATATGACGCAGCGTCCCTTCGAGCACCGCCCCGACGCTGAATGTATTCGTAAGCATGATGGGGGATTCAATGACACCAAGTTCCTCCACTTGAATGAGTCCCGCTGATTTGCCGAAGCCGTTTAAGACGAAGCTCGCTGCAGGCAGTTTTTGCTCAAAGTAGTTTCCACCGTGCGGCAAAATGGCTGTCACACCTGTGCAAGCACTATCTGTATCGGGCTCTTCATATAAAGTCACATGTCCGACTTCTACACCCGGTACATCCGTAATCGCATTCCACTTTCCTCTTTGCATCGTTCCACACTCCTGTTTAACGTATTGATCAATACTCTGTTTCGCAATTTTATAGGAATGACTATCAAATTCCATACTGATGATTAAAACCCTTTATTTTTGAGTGAAATAAACAATCAAATGGTTGTTTGATTATCCTTGCATTCAGAAAAGGGGAAACATATACTGAATTATAATCAAACGATCATTTGAATGAGGTGTCGAAATGAATGTGAAAGATACATGTGATGTGACTGTTGTGCATGAAGATATAGTCAAAAATGTTCAAAAGGGACTGCCTGACGTTGGCGGCATGGTGCGAATTTTCAAAGCGCTGGCGGACGAAACAAGATTAAAAATCGCTTATTCGCTAACGTTGGAAGAGCAAATGTGCGTCTGCGACGTGGCAGCGGTCATCGGCGCATCAAACGCGACGGCTTCCCATCATTTGCGCTATTTGCGGGAGCATAGTCTTGCGAAGTCTGAGCGTAAAGGGAAGATGGTTTATTACTCCCTTGCGGACGCCCATGTATTTGATCTTGTGAAAATAGCCCATGACCATGCAGCGGAAAGGGAGGATGATTCGGATGGCCGCTAAAACAGAGTACAGACTTGAGAATTTATCTTGTGCAAACTGTGCGATGAAATTTGAAAACAATGTGAGGAGCATCCCGTCAGTAACGGAAGCGAACGTCAATTTCGGCGCGGCGAAGCTCTCTTTTGCAGGAGATGCAACGATGGAGGAGCTTCAGGCGGCAGGTGCATTCGATGGCATTCGAGTTGTGCCGTTGACGAAAAAAGAACCTGATCCGAAAATCCCGTTTTTCCGGAGGAAGGAAAATATCGTCACGTTGCTGTCCCTTATTTTCGTTATAGCGGGTATGTATTTCACCTATCGAAACGTCCCTTATCCAGCTGTCGCGACAGGCTTTTTTGCAGCCGCAATCCTGATCGGCGGAACGGGCATGTTCATTACAGGCATCAAAAACCTTGTAAGGCTTGATTTTGACATGAAGACACTGATGACGATTGCAATTATCGGCGCGGCTATCATCGGAGAGTGGCAGGAAGCGGCGGTTGTCGTATTTTTATTCGCAGTGAGTGAAGCTCTAGAAGCGTACTCGATGAATAAAGCGCGTCAATCGATCCGCCAGCTTATGGATATCGCGCCAGCATCCGCGCTAGTAAAACGAAATGGAAGCGTTATGGAGCTGTCGACGGAAGATATCCGAGTCGGCGACGTCCTGCTCGTGAAGCCGGGACAGAAAATTGCAATGGACGGCATCGTTCTGAGCGGTAAATCGACTGTCAATCAGGCAGCGATTACCGGGGAATCAGTTCCTGTATTGAAGCAGGCAGAGAACGAAGTATTTGCAGGCACGTTGAATGAAGAAGGTGCGCTCGAAGTGGCCGTAACGAAACTCGTCGGGGATACGACCATTGCGAAAATCATCCATCTCGTCGAGGATGCGCAAGCGGAGAAAGCACCGTCCCAAAAGTTCGTCGATCGGTTTGCGAAATATTATACGCCGATCATTATTGGCATTGCGATTTTAGTCGCCATCGTTCCGCCTTTATTCGGGGGAGATTGGCATACATGGATTTACCAAGGACTCGCAGTTCTTGTTGTCGGCTGCCCTTGCGCACTCGTAGTTTCCACCCCCGTTGCCATCGTAACGGCGATCGGGAATGCTGCCCGTCAAGGTGTCCTTATTAAAGGCGGCGTCTTTTTGGAGGAGATGGGCCGCATTCATGCAGTCGCATTCGATAAGACAGGCACATTGACGAAAGGATATCCCGAAGTGACGGATTTTATCGCAGAAGATGGAGAGAAGCAATCTATCCTACAAGCAGTCGCTGCAGTAGAATCGATGTCCCAGCATCCTTTGGCAAGAGCGATTGTCGACTTTGCGAAGGAACAAGGAACAGGCGCGGCCGAAATCCAGAACTTCCAGTCGGTCACCGGAAAAGGGGCTTTTGGGGAAGTGAATGGAACGATCGTCCACGTCGGAAGTATGAAGTGGGCGTCCGAACTTGCGGAACTTCCTGCAGAAATGAAAAAACGCGCGGAAGGCTTGCAAAAGGCCGGGAAATCCGTAATGGCGGTTGTTGTTGATCGTGCGTTCAAAGCGTTAATTGCGGTGACAGATCCATTAAGGGAGGAAAGTGCTGCTGTATTACGTCAATTAAAAGATGTCGGAATCCGGCATACAGTCATGTTGACGGGAGACGATGTAAGGACGGCCGAAGCGATTGCGAAACTAGCAGGCGTGACAGATGTGCGTGCAGGACTCATGCCTGAAGACAAGTTGACGGCTGTTAAAGGATTGATCGGTCAATACGACAGAGTTGCAATGGTCGGCGACGGCATCAACGACGCGCCAGCGCTTGCTGCGTCTTCAATCGGAATTGCGATGGGCGGTGCAGGGACGGACGCTGCTCTCGAAACGGCGGATGTCGCTTTAATGGCGGATGATCTTCGTCAATTGCCATATACAATGAAATTAAGCCGAAAAACGTTGCAGATTATTAAAGAAAATATTATGTTTGCATTAGGCTTAAAAATTGTAGCGCTGCTTTTGATCATCCCAGGATGGTTGACTTTATGGATTGCAATCTTCGCAGATATGGGTGCGACGTTGCTTGTCGTGTTAAATTCATTGAGGTTGATGCGGATCCATAAGTAATGTACGCAGCCCGAACGGGGGAATGAAAATGAAATTGCGAGAATGGACGATGGAAGAACAGGAACAGCTCATCCATTTTTTAACGACGAATACGTGGCCGTTTCATGGAAATGCACATCCGGAACGTGAATTGATAGAAAAAACGATAGAAGATGGCGGATATGAATCGGATGAAGTAAAGACGTTCTGGGTGCAAAACGATGAAGATGTCATCGTAGGTATCGTGAAAATCCATGATTTACAGGATGAAATTCCGTTATTCGATTTGCGGATTGCGGATCGTTATAGAGGATTCGGGTATGGACCAAAAGCGCTCCGCCTCATTACGGAGTTCGTCTTCGGAATGCCGGAGGAAAAAATCCGTTTGGAAGGCCATACGCGACAAGATAATTTAGCGATGCGAAAAACGTTTGAGCGCGCAGGGTTTGTTAAGGAAGCCCAATTGCGCAAAGCATGGTTTTCCCCGAAAGAGAATTCGTATTATGACGCTGTTACGTACGGGATGACAAGGGAAGACTTTTTAGCAGGCACAACAACGCCTGTCATGTGGGAAGATGCAAGCTATGGAGAAAAACCGAAAAAGCGAATTCCAAATGTCCCGACTGAAATCGAGTCGGAGCGGCTTATTATCCGGATGCCTGAAGTGGAGGATGCTCTTGACGTGTGGAATGCAATCCGTAATTCACAGCCTGCCTTAAAGGAATGGATGCCATTTGCGCAAAAGGCACCGGAACTTCATACGACGGAAGAAAATTTGCGACAGGCGATTGCGGATTTCATTACGCGGAAGGACTTGCGGCTGCATATGTTTTCAAAAGAAACCGGCGAGTTTGTTGGTTCGACTGGACTTCACCGCATTGACTGGGCAGTTCCGAAGTTTGAAATCGGTTATTGGCTCGACACGAAATTTGAAGGGCGAGGGCTTATGACGGAAGCTGTTGAGCGTTTGACTGTTTTTGCATTTGACGAGCTGGGCGCCCGAAGAGTGGAAATAAGATGTGATGAGGAAAATGTAAAAAGCCGTTCTGTCGCTGAACGGGCAGGATTTGAGCTTGAAGGGACGTTAAAATGCGATTCCCTTTCAGTGGATGGAAAGCAATTACGAAATACGTGCATATATGCGAAAATAAAATAAGAAAGGGTGCCCACGATAGGCACCCTTTCTTTAAACTGATCGTCTGCCGGTCAACAGCTGGATGACGAATATAATTCCTGCGATGACTAATAGTAGGTGGATAAGTCCGCCTCCAACCTTCATGACAAATCCAAGCAGCCAGAAGGCAATTAATGCTACGATAATAATCCAAAGTATTTTACCCATTATTTTCACTCCTTCGAAGTGGTATAGTGAATTTACCCGTAAGTTGTAAAATGTAAACTGCCTTGCATGCATGATTCATGATCAATTGGGCAGGGAATGTACATACTGGAGGTGGAACGATTGGCAACGCCAAGTATGGAAGATTATATCGAACAAATTTATTTACAACTTGAGGCGAGGGGAGAGGCCCGTGTCTCCGATGTGGCAGAAGCGCTTTCGGTATTACCTTCCTCTGTTACGAAAATGGCACAGCGGCTTGACCGTGAAGGGTATGTCGTTTATGAGCGATATAGAGGGCTGGAACTGACGGAAAAAGGTTTGGCGTTCGGAAAGAAGCTCGTCAGAAGACATGATCTTCTTGAACAGTTTCTTAGGATCATCGGTGTGGAAGAGAAGAACATCTATCAAGATGTTGAAGGGATTGAGCACCACTTAAGCTGGAATGCGATGGACCGGATTACGGATCTCGTGGAAGCGATGAGTGAGGACGAGGATTTCGTACGAAAATTGAAAGAACGGCAAAGCTTCTAAATGGAAGAGGGATTAGATGAAATGACAGAACACAAACCAGGGTATATTGCCCAACTGACCGTAATTGGCCAAGAAGGATCCAGATGGATTTTGGATGGCGGCGAACAAGAACAAAGGATTATGATCAATGCATCGGAATTCGATTCCCCGATCAAAGAGGGAGACGACGTTGAAGTTTTCCTTTACATGAACAGGAGAGGCGAACTAACAGCGACTGCAAATATTCCGAAGATGACGTGCGAATCATTCGGGTGGGGGAGAGTCATCCGGATCGATGAAAAGGAAGGCGCTTTTGTAGATATCGGTTCCTCATTTGAAGTACTTGTGAATAAAGCGGACTTGCCAAGAGTAAAAGCGTTATGGCCGAAGACGGACGATGAGCTGTTCATGACATTGCGCACCGATCTTGGCGGCAATATTTTCGGGCGTCTTGCGACAGAGGAGAGAGTGCTGGAATTGATTGCAGATGCACCTGAAACGACTTTCAATAAAAACTTGAAAGCGCGGGCATACCGTCTTTTGCCGGTAGGTTCCTTCTTTTTAAGCATTCCCGAAACATACCGTATTTTTGTCCATCATACAGAGCGATTGCAGGAGCCGCGTTTAGGAGAAGAAGTGGACGTCCGGATTATTGATGTGCGTGAAGATGGCACGTTGAACGGCTCGTTGCTTCCGAGGAAGGAAGAGCGTCTCGGTGATGATGCAGAAACTGTATACCGATATTTGACGGAAGTCGGCGGAAAGATGCCGTTTTCCGATAAGTCGACTCCGGATGAAATAAGTGAGATGTTCGGCATGAGTAAAGGCGCGTTCAAACGGGCGCTCGGCAAGTTGATGAAGGAAGGGAAAATCACGCAAAGTGAAGGCTGGACAACCTTGAAATAAAAGCTGGAACCTTTTTCAATTGCGCAACGTACTACTTCATAGTACTGGAGGGGAATACTTATGAAGAAATTATTGATGGCAGCGAGCGCATTGCTGCTTGTCGTTGGTGGAATGCTGCCGATGAATGCAAAAGCCGATACGGCCATTGATGAAAAATTAGGTGTGCCCATTGTCGTGTTAGGGGCAAACTTGACGGACGCGGAAAAAGAAAGTGTTAAAAAGAGCTTGAACGTTGAAGAGAATGCGGAAGTCGACGAAATTACGGTCGACGGAAATGATCTTGTGAAATATATTAAAGATGGAAATAGCCAGGCAAGAATGTATTCATCCGCTAAAATTACAAGGCAGGATGAAGGAAAAGGCCTCGTCATCAAAATTGTAACACCTGACAATATTACGCAAGTGACGAACGAAATGTATGCAACAGCGATGCTAACTGCAGGAATTGAGGATGCAATTGTTGAAGTTGCCGCTCCAAAGCCGGTGACAGGACATTCCGCATTAGTCGGGATTTATAAGGCGTATGAAGTATCCGGTGAAACACTCGATACCGAGCGGACGGATGTTGCGAATGACGAGTTGAATTTGGCGACGAAGTTTGCGAAGGATTCGGGCATCGATCAAGACAAAGTGGCAGAGCTTCTAACGGAAATTAAGAAGGCGATCGCTGATAACAAGCCAGCGACGAAGGAAGAAGTCGAGAAAATTGTAAATGATCAATTGTCGAAGCTGAATATCGAGCTGAACGAGGCCGACCGGCAAATGCTGATTGACTTAATGGACCGCATCCGGAACTTGGACATCGATTTTGGTAAATTGTCCGAGCAATTATCCGATATGGCGGCGACGATAAAAGAGAAGTTCGGCGAAATCGACCCGGGCTTTTGGGATAAAGTGAAACAGTTCTTTGAAGATCTTTTTGAATCGATCAAGTCTTGGTTCAAGTGATACATGCATGCAATATGATAGAATATTGTAAAAGGAGAGGATCACATGGAATTTGAATTTGTAGAGCTTGGCGGAGATGCCTTCGCATTCCGTAACGAAAAGGACGGGAAGATGCAAGCTGAAATCACATGGACGCTTCTCGGGGATGTCATGGTCATGGATCACACGTATGTGTCCGAAGAATTACGCGGCGGAGGCGTGGCGAAGCAACTGCTTGACCGCGCTGCAGATTACGCCCGTGAAAAAGGTTATAAAATGGAAGCCGTATGCTCCTTCGTCGTCTCGGCATTCGAGCGACTTAAGGATTACGACGATGTAAAGGCATAATCCCAAACCGAAGTCTAGACGATGAAAACAAAAAAAGGCAATCCTTCGATCATCAAAGGGTTGCCTTTTATTTATAATACCAATGAATTAAAGTCCCCATGCCATTGTAACGAAATAGACGATGCCAGTTAGGACAGATGCGCCTGCGACGGTGTAAAGCATGTCCGTCGAGGTGAACATTAGTTTTTTCCCCATATTTCATGCTCTCCTTTCGCTCCCTGTTGTAAATCCTTCATAGGAACATAGTACCCGAAATTAGTAATTCCAAAACTTCCCTTGTGAAAAGAATATAAGTGATATGAAACTTATTGTTTTATCTCTCGTATACTTGTTATGATTAAAAAAACTAGTAGAAGGAAAGGGTGCTTTACTTGAATCGTACAGCAGAAAAGGTATTATCAATCATTGCAGTCATAATGACTACAATTGGAGTAGTTTTTGGATTTTTAGGGATGGCGTTAATTAACTTAATGAAAAATGATCCGACATTCAAGCAGGAGTTCGAAATGGAAATGATGGCTGACCCAGCAATGACACAAGCTGATATGGACGCTATTTATTCAGTGTTTAGCGTCATGGGGGGGTTCATATGGCTAATCATCATCGGAATGATTATCAGTGTCGTATTGAATATTGTTGGGATCGTTAACATCTGGAAAAATAAAAATGCTAAGCTTGCAGGAATTATGTTCATTATCGCGGGTGTTCTTGGCGGGATTGTTTCGCTGCCTTCCATCTTGCTATATGTCGCAGCAATCCTTTGCTTTACGAAAAAGCCTACATTGCTGGATGATGTGCAACACGGAGATCAGTCGTATGACGGCGATGGAATGAGACCATTGTAAATATAAAAAGACGCTTTCCCACATCGGGAAAGCGTCTTTCGTTCTTATACGAGCACGGGCTCATGAATATAGTAAACATACTGAGCTGTTTCAACGGGATATCCTTCGAAATACTCCTCGAAGACTTCCAGCAATTCAAATCCTTGTTTTTCATAAAATGCACGACCGGCAGTATTTCGGCTATCTACGTAAACGAAAAGCTGTTTGGCGTTGCCAAGCATGTTGAGTGTTGAATCGAAAAGTTTTTTGCCATAGCCTGTATGTTGATAGGCTGGTAGGATATACATGGCAGTCAATTCTGAATCACCATCTTCGTCTTCCCTCGTAAAGTTGAGAAAACCTATCGGAGTCCCTTTATCACATTCAGCGACTAGCACATGTGTTTTTTCCATCCGTTTCATCATCATGGCATCGGAATAGTTGCTATTGAGAAATGCCGTCTGAATGTTTTCAGGAATGATCCCCGCATATGTATCATTCCACGTAATGTGGGCGATTTGTTGTATATAACTAATGTCTTCGGTAGTCATCGGTCTGATCATGACGAGTCACCTCCGCAATCCTTTTCGTTATCATAACAAAAATAAGGTCAATAAACTATGCTTGTAATCATAATGAAATATAAAAAAGTAAATTATCTAAAAAGTGAATATAATTAGTGAGGAATCAACTGAATTATTTGAAATGCAATTAGCTATGTGAGATGCTACTATCGAGGAAGATGCCCTGAATATCGAAATTGATTTCAGCTGCCTGAGAGTTTTCAAAATCGAGATAAGGGTATACTGCAAGTATAATACGATTTTTATAATAATGGAGGAATGATATTATGGCACGTAAAGGCGGAAATGGATTGCTTCTTGCTACGTTGGCAGCAGGTGCATACGCATATTTTAGTAAAAAGGAAAACCGGGACAAAGCTATGGTCGCGGTAAATAATATGAAAACAAAAGTTGATTCCTTTATACAATCGCAAAAATTGAACCGTTCCGATGATACGAAAGCCGGTCATTCGGATCCATACGATTTGCAAGATAATAAAATGGTGAGTGAAGGTGCACAAACAAGTGTCCATTACTATAACCAAGAAGTGGAAGATAAGTCCAAGGAGTCAGAAGTGGACGGTCTATACCATAAAAAAGAAGATCCAAGCCAAGCTCCACAAAACCAATAATAAAGTGAAACTTCACTCAGGGGGATCCTCCACTGAGTGTTAGTTGAACCAATCGTGCATTTTCTGGCAGTTGAACTCCCGCTAAAGTGGGAGTTTTACCGCCAGTTAATGCGGGACAAACTCGCTTCCGTTACGGAGGCGTTTTTTCTTTATTAGGATAAAATAGGATTGAAGCGAAAGGCGGAGACTCCCGCGGAAAGCACCTGCCTGTAGCGGAAATCCATTTAAATACTTACAAATAACGAACATTGATTGTAATTGCACAGTGAATTGATGTATACTTTTCAGTAGTTTGAAATAGTGAAGGTGAATTTATTGAAAAAGAAAATTGGTTTATTCACGATATTGATAACCGCTGCCGTTTTCTTGAGTGGTTGTTCCGGAGTCCAAAATAAAGAAGGAACGTTCTATAATATTTTCGTAAAGCCAATGGAATGGCTTCTTCATTATCTTGGTGAGACATTCAATGGGAGCTATGGGTTGGCAATCATTGTCATTACCGTTGCGATCCGTCTTGTGTTAATGCCGCTTATGTTGAAAAACTATAAGTCGCAGCAGGAAATGAAAGTAAAAATGGATGCTCTCCGTCCTGAAATGGAAGATATCCAAAAGCGTCTGAAAGCAGCGAAAGAAAAGGAAGATAAAGAAGAACAGATGAAACTTCAACAGGAAATGATGGGCTTGTATTCCAAGCACGGCGTCAATCCGTTGAACATGGGCTGTCTTCCGTTGATCATCCAAATGCCGATTATCATGGGTCTTTACTTTGCAATTCTTTACGCGCCGCCAGAAGTAAAGGAACATCAATTCCTATGGTTCAATTTGGGCGAGCCGGATAAAATTATGATGCTAGTTGCAGGTGCGGTCTATTTCGTCCAAGCCCGAGTGTCATTGTGGACGATGCCAGAGCAGCAAAAGCAACAGATGAAGCTGTTCATTTATATGTCACCGATTATGATCATGTTCATTTCATTCACAGTGATGGCGGCACTTCCGCTCTACTGGGCGGTCGGTGGGCTATTGCTTATATTCCAAACGTATTTGGGCCGGAAGTTTTATTATAAGGAAGTACAACCGGTCCCTGCTACGGATACGGAGAAAAAGAAAGATTGAACAAAGGCATACGAGAGGCTGGAGAGCAATCTCCGGCCTTTTTTGGAGGGATTTAACATGACGCAAAAGAAAGTGGGCATTGTCGCAATAGTTTTGTTAGGAATTGTGACTTTGTTTTTCGTCGTCAGAGGGAAATTAGATTTTGCGATTCTAACGATGATGGCTCTTTTTACGTTGACAAACGCATCGAGAGCAAAGTCGTTTAAGGAACAAGGATATGATAGAGAGTCCAAGTGGATGCGCTACCTATCCATCCTCTTCGCTATTGCATTCGTTGTCGTGTTATTACTCATTATTTTGTAAAAAAATAGACCCCCTTATGAAGGGGGACGTGTATATCAATAAGCTAATCGTTTACGAGTTACAAGTACAATAATGATAGCGGGTATTGAGCAGACGGTCATTCCTAAAAAAGCGGTTCCCGGTGAGATCTCATATAGATATCCGGCTGGGAACGTCAGGATCGCCGTGCTCAAACTCATTGCGAATGCGGCGTAAACCCCTTGCGCCGCAGCAATCTGCGAATTTGGAAGTTTTTTTGAAATATATTGGATGAATGCATAATGGGCAATGCCGAAAGATGCGGCATGCAAAACTTGCGTCGCGATAAAAACGATGGCGGTCGGGAAGAGAAAGACGAGCACCCATCGCAAAGTAGATCCGATTGCTGCAATCAGGAACATCGTTGAGATTCGAACGTCAGATAACAAGCGATCCGCTTTTGTGAAAAAAAGAATTTCAAATAAAATGGCGACATTCAAAATAATGCCGATATAAAACCCGTTGACATCCAAGTCATCGAGGAACAGGAAGCCGTAATTATAGTAAGATGCATGGGCGCCTTGCAAGAGGATAGCGAGTACCATGACGACTTGAAAGCCTTTTGTTGCAAATAACGTCTTCAATCCTATTTTTTGATTGCGAGAATCCTTTCGAACGGGCATGCTCTGTAAGGCGGCAGGCGCTGGACGGGAGTAGAAGATGGCTGCAAATGCGAGCCCGGCGATCATCATATATAGAATCGCTTTCTCAGTCCACAACGCTGTAGCGGCGCCGACGAGCAACAGTGCGATTGTATACCCGATCGAGCCGAACGAACGGCTTTTGCCATAATGGACATGCTCCTTTTGCATAAGGACGGACGCCCCGCTTTCGACAGCCGGCAAAATAATCGGATAAACGGCGCTGAACAAAACTGTAATAATAAATAATGCTATGAACGGCGAGTTGGGAATGTAGAGAATGGCAAGGAGCAATGACAATACAGTCATCCACTTCATGACACGTACATACGACATCCTTTCCGTCAAATACGGAAAGACGAGGAACGTTGAAAACGAACGGGCAATCATTCCGGCACCCATGACGATGCTTGCATCCTTTACAGTCAATCCTTTTTCAATCGTCAACCAGCCTGTCCAATAGGGAAGAAAAATGCCCCATGTAAAGAAAAACGTTAAAAAGCTTATCGAAAGCCACCGTTGATTATTCATAGATTACTCCTCGCGATCATTCATTTACACTTTAGCAAATAAATGATAGCATACACGGATTGGAAAGAACATCGTCATATGGCGATTTACTCATATTTGAAATAAGAGATACCTAGAATAGAAGGAAGGCCAACTAAGATGAATCAGAAACGAAAGTATAAAAGTCGGAAGAAATCCAACAAGACATTGACAATAACACTGCTTCTGACTGGCTTGATCATGACTGCAATTGTTGTGTGGATCGGTATGAACGGTTGGGATGTAAATAAAACATTGAGACAAGCCGGCGTCGGCGAAAAGCAAGCGCCACCTGTTGAAGAGCAAGTAATAGAGGAAGACACAAGCGAACCGGAAACGAATGAGGAAGTGGTTGAAGTGCCGGAAGAGGAAACACCGGTAGTCGAGGAGAAGCCTGTTGAAGAAGAAGAACTGCCTGCGGAAAAAGAAGAGACGGAAACAAAGGAGCAGGAGAAAAATGTGACTCCTGCAAAACCCGCTCCGAAAAAAGAAGAGAAGCCGAAAGTGACGAATCCGCCGGCAACCCCGAACAAAAGTGGCTATGTCGACGGTCAAAAGCTGCCTGCTGAACCGACAGTCATTGACGGGATCCTCATCGCGAATAAAAAACATCCTTTGCCGAGCACGTACGCACCTGGTGAAAGCAAAGAAGCCCGGGCTGCATTCGACGAGATGGCGGCTGAGGCTAAATTGTCAGGCATCAACTTGACGGCGTTCAGTACATATCGTTCGTTTGAGTACCAAACGTCGCTCTACGACCGGTACGTAAGCAAGGATGGTGTGGAGAAAGCGGACCGCTATAGTGCACGACCGGGCTATTCCGAGCACCAAACAGGTCTCGCGTTTGATATTGGAGAAGTGAATTACGAAAAGTATTGGGCTTCCAATAAATTTGCAGAAACGGAAGCTGGGAAATGGGTAGCGGCAAATGCGTACCGCTATGGTTTTATCCTCCGTTACCCGGAAGGCAAAGAGCACATTACAGGGTATATGCATGAATCGTGGCATTTCCGTTATGTCGGCAAAAGTCTCGCCGAAGAAATCTTTAAACGCAATATAACGTTAGAAGAATATCTTGGTTTATAATGAAAAAATCCTCCTCCATCCTATTACAGATGGAGGAGGATTTTTCTTTGTTTCGTTACAAAATAGGTGATAGTAATCGCGAAACGGATTCTTTAATTTTGATCCAACGTGTCCGATTCATATACATTTCATATGTCAGCTCTGTTGATAATTGCATATCCTGCTCGAATAGTTCGGCAAGTTCGTGGGACTTTTCGCGGTCATAAATAAATGCATTAATTTCAAAATTGAGCTTGAAGCTCCGTACGTCGATATTTGCAGTTCCGACGGTGGACAACTCGTCATCAACAACAATCTGCTTAGAATGAATGAATCCATTTTCGTAAATATACACCTTTGCGCCCGCTCTTAATAGCTTTCCGACGTTGGAATACGTCGCCCAGTAGACAAACATATGGTCAGGCTTATTCGGGATCATAATGCGCACATCGACTCCCGATAGACACGCAATCCGCAGAGCGTCAAGGAAGCTGACATCCGGGATGAAGTACGGCGTCTGGATATAAATATACTCCTTCGCCAGAAAAATCATTTTCAAATAGCCATCTTTAATCTGCTCCCACTCTGCGTCGGGACCGCTCGATACGATTTGCAGTCCTACCGATCCCTTTCGCGGAATTGCGGGGAAGTAGCGCTCGGCGTATTCGATATCTTCCATCTCGGCTGCTTGGTTCCAGTCAAGGATGAACCTTGTTTGTAGAGGGTGGATTGCGCTTCCTTCGATGCGAAGATGCGTATCGCGCCAATAGCCGAATCGTTTATTCAGCCCTAAATACTCATCACCGACATTGAAGCCGCCGACATACCCGACGCGCCCGTCAATGACAACGATTTTCCGGTGATTCCGGTAGTTAAGCCGAGGATTGATGAGTGGAAGGAGGGCAGGAAAGAACGCGGCCACTTCGCCTCCGCAATCGATCAACTCCTTTAAATGGTTGACGCGGAGTCCACGTGAACCGATATCGTCAAACAAGACGCGCACTTTGACGCCTTGCTTCGCCTTTTTGATCAAGACTTCCAATATCCGCTTCCCTAATGAGTCCAATCGTAAAATATAATATTGAAAATGGATATGGTCTTTCGCATTTTCAAGATCTTTCAGCAGGGCATCGAATTTTGCAACCCCGTCATTAAAAACCTGAACGTCATTATCTTGCGTTAAAACGGCGTGGTTATTGCGAAGATGTAGGTAAATCTTATCTTTGTAATGTGCGGTGTCATCCAGTCTGAAATCGAATGTCCCTTCTTCGATCGATTCGATTTGGTAATCGATCAATGTTTCAATTCCGATTCGGTTTTTTCCTTCCCATCTGAATAAATGCTTTTTCCGCAGCTTTCTTCCGAATAATAAATAGATGATAAAGCCGAATAATGGTACGAAGAAGAGGACGAGAATCCACGCCCACGTTGCGGTAGGATCTCTTCGTTCAAGGAAAATCAGCGCAATCGCAAGGAAGATGTTCAATATGAAAATGGATGTTACCGTAATCGTGATTAAACCGGCCATATAAGCCCTCCTTTAGTGACTGCTCATTATTAGTATACCGAAAACCAACCGAAAAAGAAGGGAATAACAACCACAAGTGGATACTATTGTAGTTTACACTCCACTTGTTGGAGAAGATTATAAGAAAGAGAGTTAATCCTACTTGACTGATATGATTTAAGGGTATATAGTCTATTATAGTTTTTTATTTATTCCTGAAGGGGGAAAAGAAGTGAATACAGTTTTATTACTTATAAATATAGTAGCGCTCTTGCTTTTAATAGGACTTCTATATACTATGCATCGGAAAAACGTTTCGTTTTCCAAAAGGGTTTTTACTGGGTTAGGACTTGGAATCCTATTCGGTTTCATCTTGAACATTGCTTACGGAGCCGACTCGGAAATACTGGCGAAATCGGTAAGCTGGTTTAACATTGTAGGGACAGGCTACGTTAAGCTGCTTCAAATGATTGTCGTTCCACTCGTTTTCATATCGATTCTTGGCGCATTCACGAAAGTGACAATCGGCAAGAACTTCGGAAAGATGGCGGGAATGATTTTAGGGATTCTCGTTGGGACAACTGCAATTGCTGCGGCGATCGGTATTTCAGCATCACTGTTGTTTGGCCTGGACGCTTCAGAAATTGTCCATGGCGATGCGGAAATTGAGCGCGGTGTCTCCATGGAAGAGCGTTCTGCGGAAATGGCTGGAAAAGCATTGCCGGATCAAATTCTCGACCTATTGCCAGCAAATCCGTTCCTAGACTTTACTGGCGCACGTCCGACATCAACGATTGGTGTCGTTATCTTCGCGGCGTTTCTTGGATTTGCCTATTTGGCATTAACGAGACGGGATGAAGAAAATGCAAGCCTAGTGAAGAAAGGGATTGACGCTCTTTATTCATTGATCATGGGTGTTGTACGGATTGTGTTGCGTTTGACGCCTTACGGAATTTTGGCGATCATCGCAAGGACTGTTGCAACGTCTGACTTTGCGGCAATTTATAGCTTAGGGAAATTTGTCCTTGCTTCGTATGCCGCTTTAATTGTCATGTATCTCATCCATTTGATCATCATTACGATTTCTGGACTGAATCCGATTACTTACGTCAAGAAGACAGCAGAAACGCTGCTGTTCGCTTTCTCGTCAAGATCGAGTGCGGGTACTTTACCACTTAACATCAAAACACAAACCGATCGTCTCGGTGTTCCAGATGGGGTTGCAAACTTTGCAGGCTCTTTCGGATTGTCGATCGGACAAAACGGTTGTGCTGGCGTGTATCCAGCGATGCTTGCTGTCATGATTGCACCGACTGTCGGCCAAAATCCATTGGAACCGACATTCCTGCTTACGTTGATTGCGATTGTGGCGATTAGTTCATTCGGAGTTGCTGGAGTCGGCGGGGGAGCTACATTCGCGGCAATACTTGTACTGTCTGCCTTGAATCTCCCGGTTGCATTGGCAGGTTTGTTGATTTCGGTAGAGCCGCTTATCGATATGGGCCGGACGGCATTAAACGTAAGTGGTTCGATGACTGCAGGTGTAGCCACTGCACGTATTAATGGCGAGTTGGATAAGGAAGTCTTTAACGGTCCAATTGAGCAACAATCAATTGAAGCATAATAGTAAAATGCCGAGGAAGCATATGTGCGCTTCTTCGGCATTTTTTATTTTTCGTGTAGCAGTTCATAAGTTTCCATAATGAAATCTTTATAAGGCGTGCGTGGCATATTGGACACATTCTTCACGGCAATTTCAATTGAACGGTGAGCTTCCGCTTTTTCCCCTAATTCTAAATGGCAAAGCGCGGCATATGCATCTTTTTCGAAAAAGATGGATAGATCGAATGGATGGTGGATATAGTCTGCAATCACCACTTTTTCAAAGCATGAAAGTGCCTCTTCATATCTTTTTATTCCATACAGTGCCTTTCCTTTTTCCACATAAGCATAGGCAGTGTATGAATTGGAGAGGTGGAGTTCATCGTAATAAGCGTCTAAAAGATGCGATGCCTCCTGATATGCTTTCTTGTAGGAAGTTAAATAATGGACACTCGCAAATTTAGTAAAAAGAACCGAATCTTCATCATCCGCAAACTCCCCATAGAGTAACAATTTTCGCTCGTAATACTCCATCGATTTTGTGTCTCTATTCATCATCGCATGAAAGGTCGCCAAGCGGTAAAGATGATCAATCCGATAAAAGACCTGTTTTTCCTTTGAGAATTCAACCCCTTCATTCATGACTCGAATTGCATCTTCCGAGTTACCAACTGCATAGTGCAGAACTGCTTCCAAATAATCAAAATCGAGACGTGTCAGGGGATCGATAAATCCATTTCTCGCTTCGATTTCGAATCGCTTTTCCAACAAAATTGAAAGGGCACTATTATAATCATGTTCATTGAACTTTACCATCGCAGGAAAAATTCCGACAGTTGCAAGGTGGCGCGTAATATTCAATTTATCGTAAATGTCCGCAGCTTTTTCTAAATACGCCATCCAACCGTCTTCTTTTTCATAATAAAGAGCGCGGCCGTAGATGTCATATAGTCTCGCAGCCTCGTAGCTTTGTGTCAATTTCTCAATATACGGCTCTATTAAAGCGAGAACCTGCTCATGTTCATCCGTTAGTTCATCAAAATCCACCCTTAAAAGTTGCTCAGCAGTTTTCAAAACATCCCGCAATTCCTGTGGATTCGTTTCTTCTAATAGCTCGGACGTTTCAACACCAAGCCGCTCAGCGATATACGATAGACTCTCCATCGAGGGATTCGCTTTATTATTCTCAATTAAACTGAGCATTCCTTTTGTCAGCTGCTCTCCCGCCAGTGCTTCCAATGTTAATTTTCGTTGTTTACGCAGCTTCCTAATACGTTCTCCTAATGTATTCAGCAGGAACACCTCCAATTATGTTTTGTATTTATATGAAAAACACATGTGTCTATCATTGTTTAATGATGAATGAGAACTCTTTGGTCGTAAATGAGAACTCATACACCAATAATGATTCATTTATCCCCGTTACACTTCACAAACAACCGTCATATTATAACTCTGTGAGTATTGTTTAATTATATTAAACTTTTGCTTGAAATGGAAGAGGGAGCATGATATTATTTGTTTAACTAAATTAAACTTATTGAATGGAGTGACTATTTTGAGTGAAGTGATAAAATTAAAGAGGGCGACGTATCATCTGTGGACGTTTACTATCAGTAAGCTGATTTCGTCATTCGGCGCGCAAGTGTATGCGTTTGCCATAAGTTTTTACATTTTACAACTGACAGGATCTGCAACCAGCTTTGCGACGAATCTGATTTGCAGCATTTTGCCGCGTACACTCATGGCGCCGTTTGCCGGTTATGTCGCGGATCGATATTCGAGGAAGACAATCGTCATAACTGCGCAGATTGCAACGACTTTAGCGATTGGCGGCCTTCTTACGGTCAGTCTTACTTTAGGGATTTCACTTCTCGCAATTTATGCAACTACAGCTGTTTTGGCTATCACTTCCACTTTTTCTGGTGTGACATTCAGTTCATCGATAACAGGACTGGTTGATGAAGCACGTATTCAAAAGGCGATGTCACTAAATCAAATGTCAATCTCCTTTGCTGCAATCGGCAGTCCGGCAATTGCTGGAGTGCTATATGGCACAGTCCCAATGCCTGTGTTCCTTATTATTTACATGACAGCTTCAATGATTGCAGTCCTTCTTGAATCTACGATGAATTTTAAGCTGTTTGCAAAAAGGAAAGAAGTCGTAGAAGGGGCGCCGAAAGAATCGATGCTGCAAAGTATGAAAGCAGGTTTTTCCTACTTGAAACTTCAGCCTGTGCTCATGGCAATCATTTGGATTTCGCTGTTTATCAACTTCTTATTCGGTGCATTCATGGTTGGCCACTCTTTCATCCTCATCGAAAAGTTGAAAATGGCACCGGAGCATTTTGGTCTAATTGATGGAGCATTAGCCGTTGGGATGTTGCTCATGTCGCTGTACTTATCAATGCGAAAAGAAGTGAAATTCCCTCTTTTAGTTGGAAAGCGAGGCATCATCGGAATGGCTTTTCTTATGAGCGGAGTAGCATTACCGCTTATCATTTCCCTGCCATATTCATTGATGTTCGCCTATTATGCAACGCTTTTGTTCGGTTTCGGATTGACTCAAATAATTGTCAATACACCATTGATGGTTATGATGCAAAAGACGATCGACGACGATTACAAAGGTCGTGTCTTTTCCATTCTCGAAACGATGGCAATGGCACTGATGCCTCTAGGAATGGTTTTATACGGGTTTCTGTACGATGTATTACCGGCACCGTGGATCCTGATTGTCTCTAGTCTGTTACTAATCGGGGTTGTCCTCGTATTGGCTAGGCCATCTGTTGTACGAATGGCGCATCCGGAATTAGATAAAACCAACATTGTAAAACCTGAAATTGTGCAAGAACAATAGAATGGGGGCAAAAGGAATGGAAAAGATC
The DNA here is from genome assembly GCF_051966875.1 of Sporosarcina sp. SAFN-015. Classification (GTDB taxonomy): domain Bacteria; phylum Bacillota; class Bacilli; order Bacillales_A; family Planococcaceae; genus Sporosarcina. The sequence goes on from NZ_JBQCKP010000002.1 coordinate 496,365, forward strand.
TTTAAGGAAATTGTGGATATTATGCATAACGATTATGCGGGTTGTCAGGATAAGCAAGGTTGTGACAGACCGGAGCATTTCCTCCGAATGATTAAAGGGAATGACCAGCTAACGAAAAAGGAATTCAAGGGGATTGTTGAAGATTACTTGTTAGATTTCAACGATCAACATATTCATTTCGTTATGGAAAGTGAAGGAAGTGAAACGCTGAAAAATCGTGGTTTCAAAGTACGCCGCTATGAAGAACGACTTTACGTTACGGAAGTGGATTCGGAGGAGCGTCTTCGGCCAGGAATGAGTTTTGTTTCGTTGGGGGGTAAAAGCATCCCTGAATTGAAAGAGCTGCATCATGCACGGTTGAATGAAAACCATCCAGAGCGGGAAAATTGGACGCCTTTACTGATGCTATACCCAGAAGGTGAAGTGGCAGACGAGAGTGGAAAGCGGACATTCACATTCGGCTCCTATGATAAAAAAACCTATGTTCCAACGTACACCGTAGAGAAAAGAGATGACGTGGTTTTCATTACGATGACCGACTTTGCAAACCCGGACGCCATTGTGGAAATGGTCGAGGGCAATAAAGAGCTCCTTGAAACTATGGATAAATGGATTATCGATGTACGCGTGAACTATGGGGGATCTGATTCCAGCATTTATCCATTACTGCCTTATTTGATGCCTGAAGAGGGCGTGGAACTTGCGGATTCTACTGGCGATAAAATGCTGTTCAATTGCACGGAAGCAAGTGCGGATCGTGTATTGCCTGAATTAAAAGAAATGCTCGAGGGAATAGATGATGAGCAAGCACGTCACGTACTGTCTGTTTTTAAGCGTGAATGGGAGCGCAACAGAGGAAAAGGCTTCGTCGAATTTAATTTTGGCGACATGGTCAGTGATACTTTCCTTATTGGAACGAAACACCCCTCGCAAATCATCGTATTGACGGATGTTTATTGTGGTAGTTCAGGAGATTCATTCGTGGAACTCGTGAAGAAATCTAATAAAGTGACGGTTATGGGCAGAGCGACGATGGGACTGAATGATTACGCAAACTTGGTGAGCATGAAGTGGGATGAAGGGTTTGAGCTAATGTACCCGTCATCGAGGCTTTCTCGAATTGATAAAGGGGAAGGGATGACTGGCATTGGCATCACACCGCATATCCACATCCCTTGGTCACCTGATCATATTGAAGTGGACGTTGACGTAAAGAAGGCCTTTGAGCTCTTATTACGAAACAATGCAGTGATAAATTGACGGTACTTCTTTGTAATGGTTAGGCATTTTGCATGATGGAATGAAACTATTTTCAAAATGTGCCGTATATTTATATGTTTAATTAACAGAAAAGTAGGAACAGGGGGAAGATTATGCTGAACAAAGCGCTTATTGAAGATGTGTTGCAAGCTGCACTTGAAACGGGCGGCGATTTCTCGGAAGTGTTTGTTGAGGATCGGTACACAAACCATATGGTCCTTCAAAATTCCCGATTGGAGAAGAATTTATCCGGACGCGATTTTGGCGTTGGGATTCGTGTATTTCATGGGCTGCAAAGCGTCTATGCTTACACGAATGATTTCTCAAGGGATGGACTTTTGAAAGCAGCTCGTACAGCTGCGAAAGCTATCCAAGGGAAAGAAGATGGAAAAACGACAATTATCCCGCTCCTTAAGGAAACGGCTCCGTTGCTCCATCCGATAAAAATCATGCCAACTGAAGCAGCGAAATCGCAAAAACTTGCTGTTATGCGAAATGCGAATGATATTATCAGAAACTACGATCCGGAAATCGTGCAAGCAATCATTAACTTGATTGACGAGGAGCAAAACGTGCTCATTGCCAATTCTGAAGGAAAGTTTGTGGAGGATCAACGCGTAAGAAGCCGAATGTCTATGGTATCGATCGCTTCAAATGGAGCGGATATGCAGACAGGTTTTTATGGTCCTGGCGCGTATCAAGGTTTTGAGTTTATTGAAAACCTTGATCTTAACCATTATGCGAAGGAATCTGCTCGGATTGCCAAAACGATGCTCCATGCTGATCCGGCTCCTAGCGGGAAGTTTCCTGTCATTATCGACAATGAATTCGGCGGCGTCATTTTCCATGAGGCTTGCGGCCATAGTCTTGAAGCGACATCAGTAGCAAAAAATGCTTCTGTTTTTGCGAATAAATTGGGCGAGAAAGTAGCGTCAGACCTTGTTACATACATTGACGACGGGACGCTAGAAAACGAATGGGGCTCACTCAATATTGATGATGAAGGGGAAAAATCCCGTAAAAATGTACTCATTGAGGACGGCATTTTGAAGGGATACATGATCGATAAGTTGAACGGCAGGCGGATGGGAATGGAGTCTACAGGCTCCAGCCGCAGGCAGTCGTACAGATTCGCTCCGACATCCCGGATGACGAATACGTATATCGCTCCTGGAAAATCCACTCCTGAAGAGATTATTGCGGATACAGAATTCGGCATTTACGCAAAATACATGGGTGGTGGTTCCGTCAATCCTGGAACCGGAGATTTCAACTTTGCCATCAATGAAGCGTACTTGGTCAAGAATGGCAAAATCGAGAAGCCGATCCGAGGAGCTACTTTGATCGGAAATGGAGCGAAAACAATTTTGAATATCGATCGCGTTGGCAATAATTTAGGCCACGGCGCAGGAATGTGCGGCGCATCCAGTGGCAGTTTGCCAGTGAACGTCGGGCAGCCGATGGTACGTGTCAGTGAAATTACAGTCGGTGGAAAGGAGGCGTAACAAATGAGCGTTGAACAATTGAAAGAGCGGCTGTTTGCTGAAGGTGAGAAATTGGGGTTTACCGATCTAGAACTATATTATGAGAAAAAAGAAAGTCTTACGATTGGTTTATATGAAGGTGAAGTGGATAAATACGACTTCTCCGATGTTCAAGGGGCATCTATCAGGGGGATGCATAATGGGAAAACCGGTTACGCCTTTACTGAAAAATTTGATGAGGATTCGGTTGCATTCTTGCTGAAGAATGCAGTAGAAAATGCGGAACTGATCGAAAATGAACCGGAAGAGTTATTTACGCAAAAAGCCGAGTATGAAGAAATCCAGTTTTACAGTCCAGAATTGGATACCGTTAAGCCGGAAGATATGATTCTATTTTTGCAGAAAGTGGAGAAGAAAATTCTATCATCTGATCCGCGGGTAAAGAAGGTCACTACATCCCAAATGCAGAACCAGAAATTTGAAAAAGGCCTTTTCCACGATAAAGGGTTGGAGCTTAAGGAAGCGAATAACTTTTTACTATTTTATGTATCCATTCTCGTGCAGGAAAAAGACGAATTGAAATCTGGATTTGTTTTTAGAATCAGTAAAGATTTTAATGAACTGGATATAGACGAAATCGTAAAAGAGGTCGTGGAACAAGGTGTTAGCATGTTAGGGGAAAGGAATTATCCTAATAAAAATTACCCTGTAGTATTGAAAAACGAGGCAGCTGCTTCTCTTTTGTCGACATTCACATCCTCTTTCTCGGCCGAAGCTGTACAAGATAACCGATCCCGCCTGAAAGGCAAAGTAGGCGAGAAGATTGCGGCGGCTCATGTGAATCTGATTGATAACCCATTTCTGCCCGCGGGGATTCAAAGTGCGACATTCGATTCTGAAGGAGTTCCGACGCGAAAGCTTAACATTGTGGAGGAGGGGAACTTACAAACCTACTTCCATAACTTGAAGACTGCGAAAAAAGATGGAGTGGAGACGACAGGTCATGCATATCGCAGTTCCTATAAGGGTTCTGTCGAAGTGAGCCCGTCTAATTTCTATATTGAACCTGCCTATCAAACGTATGAGCAGCTTTACGCAGGGTTTGAGGAAGGTATTGTCATTACTGATTTAGCTGGGTTGCATTCCGGTGCAGACCCGATTTCAGGTGACTTTTCATTGGCAGCAAACGGATATTTTGTAAAGGACGGCAAAATAGTCGGGCCGACGAAGCAAATGACTGTAGCGGGGAACTTCTTTGAAGTACTCCAAGACATTGAGGGTATTGGCAGTGACCTAGTCTTCTCGCCGATGAGCTTTAGCGGGTACATCGGTTCTCCATCGTTGAAAATTAAGGGTTTGGCGGTTACAGTGGATTAACAAATGATTGGAAGTAAATAAGACAGGGCACGGCATATTGCACGATAAATATGTTGTGTCTCTTTTTTTGCTACCGAGTTTTATACGCCTCAAGACTTAGCTTAAATTATATCTCAGGTCCATTACCGTGAATTCGCCTTTGCTGTACAATGAATTCAGTAATTATGTGAATTGTTAGGATGTGAGAATATGAAAAAAAGATGGCTTTTTTGGTGGGTTGCTAACGCTTTTTGGATTGTCGTTTTAGCAGTAGGTTCAGCTTTTGTTTGGCTGAGGGAAGTTGATGGTGCAGGTGTTATTCAGACGCCTGAAGCAAAATTAGTAGCATTTATAGTTTTATTAATCGCATTTATAATTCCGGTTATACTTCAAGTTGTATGGCTAATTGTTAATCTTGTAATCACTAGTAATAAAAAAATAGAATATCATAATGAATTATCGAGTTAAAGTATCATGCGTATTCTGAGAGTAAGAATCGACTTTTGCAAATGGGGACGCGAAAAAGTGAATAGTCAAGGGCATGCCATATTGTTTGTAACCAACAAGGAATGCCCTTAACTTTATGTCTACTTCAATTACGCTGAACGCAATGTCTTCGAAGATTTGCGATACATGAAAATGAAGACAATCGAAATGACAGCAAGTGCTGCGGAAATATAGTAGATTTCGCCTGTCATCCTTGTGAATAGCCATGTGAATAAAAGTGGTCCGATGATGCGTCCCATATTGTCCATCGAATACGTCATACCTGCAGCTGTCCCATATTTGCCGCCAGATTCCTTCGAAGTCAATGAAACAAGTACCGTACGGGCGAGTGCGTTCCCTGCCGTAAAGACGCTGAGCGCAACACCCGCCCAGAAAAGGCTCCCTGTGAAAGGAATCAAAATAAGTCCAACAGCCGTAACGATTTGGCCGCCTAAAATCCACTTCGTCTCCGAACCATTTTTTACCCGGCGGACGACTCCGCCTTGAATAGCCGCATCAACAAATCCGCTTGCCATGAATAAATAACCGACTTGCTGCGGTGTGATTTCAATCGCAGATATTTGGAACAATTGGAATGTCGATTCGATTCCTGCCAAGATCAATGTCACCATGAAGGAAAGCAAGAATAAGTTCCGGATCCTGTATTGCCAGAGCATAGCACCGCCTTTCGGTAACAATGCGCGCTTATTGGCCTCGCCGAGACGTTCCGGCTCTTTCAATATCGCGCCAGCATAGATGACCAATAACAGGGTCAGAATGCCGGACCCGATGAACGGTAGTTGCAAACTGTAATGACCTAGTACGCCTCCGATTGCTGGTCCGAAAATGAACCCGAGCCCGATTGACATACCGAGCAAGCCCATATACTTATTCCGATTTTCCTCCGTCGTCATATCTCCGACAAATCCGGTAACTGCCGTATACAATGCCCCAGAGAAAATCCCTCCAACAACACGTGAAAGATACATCATCGTAAGACTCTCAGTGAAGAACCCGAATAGGAAGAAGCTTAAGCTAAAGCCGATAAGTCCGACGATGATCAGTTTTTTACGTCCTGTGCGATCGGATAATGAACCCCAAAGCGGGGCAGTGAAGAACGATGCGAGAGAATAAACCGTCAACAATCCTCCGACATGTATTTCAGACAGATTTTGTTGCACGATCACTTCTGGCAAAATGGGAATGATAATGCCGAATCCGAGATATACAAAAAATTGTACAGACATAAGTAGTAGAATTGATTTTTTCATAAATGAACCCGCTTTCAATTGACATCAATATGACTATTTTACTCTGCCTTTCACATAGTGACAAAGGAAAAGGCATTGCGTGCGAATAAATCATCTCCTGCTCACTCATTTTTGTCTCGCCTGTTGCATAAAAGAGAAAGTCGGCCGGAAAGCAGCGTATAGACGTTAATCATTTCAATCGCAAGCTTTTATTTTTAGTTCTTGTATAAAGCATTTACAAAAGGCGAACAATTTGTAACATAATTGAAAGATTTAAAAGTGGACAGGAGTGGTATGATGTGTATAGATGAAAATTGGTATGAATTTCATATCAATGATGAAACTTTCCAATGCGAAGATACGTCAACAACATATAGAAAGGTCGAGGTGGAAAAGATGGCGAAAGAAAAAGTTGATTTGAAAAAAATCATCACCAACTTGGCGAAGTTGGGTGTTTCGGCAACAGCAACGAAATCCCGTATGGAAATGCTGAAAGCCCTCGCGCCACCTTCAAATGACCCACAAATTCAGTCATAACAAAAACCTCCCGCATGCGGGAGGTTTTTTTCGCTTTGCGGTATTGTCCAGCTCTGGGCGCCCTCCGCTTTTCTTACTGTCCAGCTCCAACGACCAGGTCCTCGGGTCATAAGCCGGATCGGCTGTGCGGCAAAAAGCGCCGCTTCGCCAATCCGTCTTATACCTTTCGGACCTAACCGGTCGTTTCCGCTTTTCTTATTGTCCAGCTCCAACTACCAGGTCCTCGGGTCATAAGCCGGATCGGCTGTGCGGCAAAAAGCGCCGCTTCGCCAATCCGTCTTATGCTTTTCGGACCTAACCGGTCGTTTCCGCTTTTCTATTCATCGTCATCCGAACTAAACATATACGTCCGATGATGGAACTTCATGCTGAAGACGAGGCCGATTGCGAGCATGTTGCCCATTAATGAACTGCCCCCGTAACTGATAAATGGCAATGGAATACCTGTTATTGGCAACAATTGGATCGTCATGCCGATGTTTTCGAACACGTGGAATGTGATCATTGCGATGATGCCTGCGCAAATGTATGTGCTGAATGGATCCTTAAGTTCAAGCGTGATTTTCGTCATATGATAGATCAGGAAGAAGTAAAGGCAAATAACGACACTCGCGCCGATGAATCCCCAATCTTCCCCGATGGTGCTGAAAATGAAATCGGTATGGCTCTCGGCCACATAAACTTCACGCCCTTGAAACCCTTTCCCGAATATTTCTCCCGACCCGATGGCATTCAGTGATGTGATGAGATGTCGCCCTTCATTCGACGCATACGAATAAGGATCGAGCCATGAGTAAATTCGTTCAAGCTGATACGGCTTAACGCCGAGTTTCGCCAAGAAGTCTTGAGCGTACAACGCCATCCACAGAAGTGTTCCCCCCAAGGCGGCAGTGCCGATGAAAATCGGAAGGATAATCCGCCAAGTGATGCCCGCGACGATGATTAAAGCAGTCGTAATGGCGATGAAGACGAGACCGGTACCCAAGTCAGGCTGAAGCATGATGAATAGAAATGGAATGCTGAAAACTGCAAAGATTTTACCGAGCAGCAGAAAGTCTGTCTGCAACGTCTTTTCCAAGTAGCGTTCATGGTGTTTCGTAATCGTGCGTGCCATCCCTATGATAAAGAACGTTTTCATAAATTCGGCTGGCTGAATGCTACCGATGCCGAATGGAAGGTGGAACCAGCTTTTTGCTCCGTTTCTGCGAGCGACAAGATCCAAGCTATCAGGCAAAATGTAAAGTGCAACTAAGAGGAATACCCCGCCTCCATAAATGATCCAGGCGGCTTTCTTATACTGTTCTGGCTCCAAATACATTGTAATTGCGATGATAATAGAGCCGATGACATACCATTGGATTTGCGACGGGATGAAGTTTATCGGGACGGAGTTTATCTTGTATTGTCCTGTCGTCTGAGCGGATGCGATGGCGATAATGCTGATCGTGAAGAATAAAAGCATAATGAACGCAAGCGGCCAGTCGAACCGGTCTACGGGTTTTTTATCTATATTCATATATTTCACCTTATCAGTTAATTGGTTTGGCATGGAAACCTCATATTATTATAACGGAAAACAGTTTGTTTGTACGGATTTTTCTATAAGTCAATTATTCAAACTACTCATTGCCCGTGCATACATATACAGTGAATGAAACTTTCAATCTATAGTATAGCGTATACCGTGTCCATATTCATGTCCTTCAAAGTGACGTCCCGCCAGGCAGGAAGTTGCCTAGAAACAAAAAGGTCCTTCTGTATCATGATATTTTACGAACGGGCAAGTCGTTTCGTGGTAAACTAAAGGAACGAAATCTAACGGTAAATGAGGGAGATCGATGAAAAAGAAATTGGGTTTAGTGTATGGCGGGAAGTCCGCAGAGCACGAAGTATCCCTATCGACTGCTACGGCGGTAACGAATGCAATTGACTTTGACAAATATGAAGTGATTCCTGTCTATATAACGTATGAAGGTGAATGGAGGAAAGGGGAACCGCTCGCCGCCCCTGCGGAATCGATTGAACAGCTGCGATTAAAGCGTGCTGATGGGAAGCCTGACAGCATCCACGATTTTCTAAACGGCAACGGAACGCCGGACATCATTCTGCCCCTATTGCACGGGACGAATGGGGAAGACGGAACAGTTCAAGGGCTGTTCGAAGTAATGAATATCCCATATGCAGGAAATGGAGTGCTATCTTCTTCTGCGGGTATGGATAAAGTAATTATGAAACAGCTTTTCAACCAAGTTGGGCTGAAGCAAGTTCCTTACGTCTATTTCATCCGAACTCAATGGAAAAAGGACCAAGAGCATTGGGTGAAGAAAATGGAGAAGGAATTGACGTTCCCGATGTTCGTAAAGCCGGCAAACTTAGGTTCAAGCGTCGGCATTAGCAAGGCGACTGATCGGGAAAGCCTTATTGCCGCAGTTGAATTCGCATTGAAATTCGACCGGAAAATTATCGTCGAGCAAGGTGTCACTGCGCGTGAAATCGAGGTTGCCATCCTAGGTAATGATGATCCGAAGTGCTCTGTCCTCGGAGAGATCAAACCGGTAGCGGCATTTTATGATTACGAAGCGAAATACCAAGACGGCAATACGGAGCTGCTCATCCCTGCTCCGGTAACCGACGAAGTGGAAACGACATTGAAGGATATGGCGATCCGGGCATTCAAAGTGCTTGATTGCGCTGGACTAGTGCGCGCGGACTTCTTCGTGACAGACCAGGATGAAGTGCTTATCAATGAGATCAATACGATGCCTGGCTTCACACCGACAAGCATGTTCCCGTTGCTCTGGCAAAACACAGGAACGTCTTACCCGGAATTGATTGATAAGCTGATTGAACTTGCACTTGAACGGCATGAAGAAAAGAAACAGATACAATATACAATGGATTGAGTGTGATAAAGAATGAGACGTTTATTGACTGAATTGGCGGGTTGGCTACAGGCTGAAGGGCAACAGATGGACGAAGTCGTTGTAACTGGTGTGTCGTTCGATACGCGCACATTGAAGGAAGGCGACCTGTTCATCCCGTTCCGCGGCGAACAGGTGAATGGCCACCAATTCGTCCGACAAGCGATTGAAAAAGGGGCGTCAGCGTCCCTTTGGATGAAAGATGAACCGAACGCACCTGCAGATATCCCGCTTATTTTCATCGATGATCCGGAACTCGCGCTGCAGCAGCTTGCACGCGCCTATCGGGATCAACTCGCATGTAAATTCATCGGCATTACCGGTTCGAACGGCAAGACGTCGACGAAGGATTTAGTTGCTAGCGTCCTATCGCCTTATTTCAATGTGCGAAAGACGGAAGGCAATTTTAATAATGAATTAGGATTGCCGTTGACTATCCTTTCATTGGATGAAAATACGGAAGTCGCTGTCCTTGAAATGGGGATGAGCGACTTTAACGAAATTTCGTTCCTCTCATATTTGGCGAAGCCACACTACGCTGTCATTACGAATATCGGTGAAGCGCATATGCAAAATCTCGGATCGCGTGAAGGGATCGCCAAAGCTAAATTCGAAATCATTGATGGCCTTCAGGACGATGGCGCTCTTATCTATGATGGCGACGAACCGTTATTAAATACGCTAGTTGCTGATCATCCGGAGCTGAGAGCGATTTCTTTCGGATACGGAGAACACGTGCGTCTTTCTCTCGATTCAACAGAATCGGGGGATGAAGGAAGCCGTTTTGCCGTCAAAGGAATTATCGATAGCCAATTTACAATACCGGTTTTTGGATCCCATCAAGTGAAAAATTCGCTCGCTGCGATTTTGATTGCGCATGAACTCGGTCTTAGCAATGAACAGATTGACACGGCACTTCGTCAGTCAAAGCTTACGGATATGAGAATGCAGCCGGTCGTCGCGCAAAACGGAGCGCTTTTCATTAATGACGCATACAATGCGGCGCCGACATCCATGCAAGCGGCCCTTTCATTCTTGAAAGAAACGAAGCTTCGTTCTAAAAAATGGGCTGTTTTGGGAGATATGCTCGAACTTGGCGAAAATGAACGGCATTACCACGAATCGATTGCCGGACAGCTAGGCACAATACATGCAAACGGAATTCTTTTATATGGCCCGCGAATGAAGTGGCTTTATGAAGAGCTTAAGAAAAATGGGAATGAAACAAAAGTCATCTGGTCGGAGAACGACTACGATCCATTGATTGCGGAGCTCCTTTCATCCATTGACAAGGACACAATCGTCTTGCTGAAAGGGTCAAGGGGAATGGCGCTGGAAACAATTATGGATGGCGTGCTGCAAGCATGAAAACAGGCGTGTTGTTCCTCCATGGCTTTACAGGAGGGACGTTTGAAGTCCGCCCTTTCATTCAGTATGTGGAGGAAAGGACGGACTGGATCACTTCTATCCCGATCTTGCCGGGACACGACTTTCCTATCGATTTACGCAAAGTATCGGCGGAATCGTGGATGATGGAAGCGGAGCTCGCCCTCAACCGGTTACGGAAGGAAGTTGACCATATCATCATTGTCGGCTTCTCGATGGGCGGCATCATCGCCCTGTACTTGGCATTGCGGTACAAAGTCGATAAGCTCGTACTGCTTAGTGCGGCAGCGAAGTATATTAGTCCCCGCATACTGCTGGAGGATGCAGCCATTATGCTTGCCGAATCCGTAACGAAAAAGTATCCGCCGAACACGTTTTATCATTTGTATGACTACAAGTTGCGGAATACACCGCTTCATGCCGCAAAGGAATTTGTGCGGGTCGTCAAAATGGTGGAACCGTATTACGGTAAGATCACAACGCCGGTTTGCGTTGTACAAGGAAAGAAGGACGGCATCGTTCCTTTTTCTACAGCGGAGCATCTATTGCGTTCTCTCGGTTCGGAGCAGAAGCAGCTCATCATCTCCGAAAACGGGAAACATCATATTTGCTATAGTGATGACTGCCATGAATGGTACACAAAAGTATATGAATTCATGAAGAAAGACTTATACGAATTCTGATTATTACTTTTAAGGCGGATTGATTGCGGATGACCGTCAAGCGTGATAAACTACTATAAGTATTGGATACATTTACACGAGACTCTTCCGGTGGCGAAGAGTACTTTTTTTTGAATAAAACGGTTTACAGTCTCTCGAAGCACTACACTGGAGACTAACCCGATCGGCAAAGACCAGCTTTCCTTTCACAATGCCTCTGAAATTTATGAAGTTCAGCCATTTGAACTTTTGCCCACTCCAGAGAAAACAAAATATCGGAAACGTTCCCATAGAAGTTTAAGGCTCGAATTTGCCGTGCTTTCATTTGCAAATGTAACCAATTGCTAAATGAAGAAACTAAAGGAGATTGAGAAGTTTGACGAAATTTTCAGAACTAAATATTAGCGAATCCACACAAAACGCTCTACAGCGCATGGGATTTGAAGAAGCGACACCGATCCAAGAAGGCACAATCACATTCGGCATGGAAGGCCGCGATGTAATCGGTCAGGCACAGACAGGTACAGGTAAGACTGCTGCTTTCGGTATTCCGATCATCGAAAAAATCGATGTGAACAATCCTGCAGTACAAGCACTAGTCATTGCACCAACACGTGAATTAGCGATCCAAGTGTCCGAAGAAATCTATAAAATCGGATACGGCAAACGCGCGCGTGTGTTAACTGTATACGGTGGCCAGGAAATTGGCCGGCAAATTCGAGCTTTACGCAATAATCCACAAATTGTTGTTGGAACTCCGGGACGTATTCTTGACCATATCAACCGTAAAACGTTGAAATTGAACAATGTAAATACGCTTGTCCTTGACGAAGCGGATGAAATGCTTAACATGGGCTTCATCGAAGACATCAATACGATTTTGGCAGCCGTACCGGCAGAACGCCAAACGCTTCTGTTCTCTGCAACAATGCCTCCAGCAATCCGTAAGATTGCGGAAACATTCATGAAAGAGCCGGAAATGGTGAAAATCAAGTCGAAAGAAATGACAGTCGAAAACATTGACCAATTCTTCGTGAAAGCACAAGAAAGAGAAAAATTCGATGTCCTTTCACGTTTGTTGAACGTTCACCAACCTGAACTTGCAATCATCTTCGGACGTACGAAGCGTCGTGTTGATGAGCTTTCACATGCATTAAGTATCCGCGGTTACCTTGCTGAAGGAATCCACGGCGATTTGACGCAAGCAAAGCGTATGTCGGTTCTACGCCAATTTAAAGATAATAAAATCGATATCCTTGTTGCAACAGACGTGGCAGCACGTGGATTGGATATTTCAGGCGTAACGCATGTTTACAACTTCGACATTCCACAAGATCCGGAAAGCTATGTACACCGTATCGGCCGTACAGGTCGTGCAGGCAAAAGCGGTATGGCGATCACATTCGTAACACCGCGTGAGATGGGTTACCTACGTGTCGTTGAAGAAACGACGAAAAAGCGTATGACTCCACTTGAGCCGCCGACAGAAGACGAGGCATTGATCGGACAACAACGTCTTGCGATAGAACAGCTATCGGAGATTGTTGAGAAAAATGAACTCAACGACTATAAGGCACTAGCATCTGAGCTTCTTGAGAAATTCGAAGCGAAGGATATCGTCGCGGCTGCGATTAGATCATTGACGAAAGAACCAGATGACACACCTGTTAAAATTACGGAAGAACGCCCATTGCCATCGCGCAAAACGGGCTCCCGTGATCGTGGCGGCTTTAAAGGAAGCCGTGGCGGAGGACGTTCACACGGTGGCGGACGCGGTTATGGCGGAGGCGGCGGTTCACGTCGTGGAAGCCGAGACGGCGGCGGACGCAGAGATCGTTCAAGAGGCAAATCGGAAAGATAATACACACCCCGGAGAGATGAAACTTCATCCTCCGGGGTTTTTTCTTTTTCGAAATGAAACATTTTTATTATCACTACGTATACAATGGAAGAATAGAAAGAGGTGTTGTGGAAATGAGAGTTCAACCTGCAAACAGGATTTCTCCGAAAGGCTTGAAAGTTTGGCGATTATACGGCTTAATTCAAACAATCATTCTCGCGTTGGTAGCCATTGGCGGCGGCGTGCTCGTATACATATTCGAATGGCCATGGTGGATCTATCCGATTGAAGCTATCGTTCTCGTACTATTCGCCTACTTCATCATCATTTTGTTTCCAAAGGTGAGATGGATGAGATGGCGCTATGAAGTGAGAGAATCTGAAATTGAATTGCAGCACGGCCTTTTCATCGTAAAAAGGACGCTCATCCCGATGGTTCGTGTCCAGCATGTCGACACATCACAAGGTCCGATTTTGCGGAAATATGGATTGGCTGAAATCTCGATATCAACAGCTGCCACAGTCCATACAATCCCAGCGTTGATCATGGAGGAAGCTGATGAACTGCGCGGCAGGATTTCCGTGCTTGCAAGGGTGGCGGAAGATGATGTCTGAACAGCAACGTTATAAACTTCATTGGATCACTGCAATTATCGAAGTGCTGAAAACCATGAAAGAGGCAATCCTGCCGCTCGTTGTTTTAATATTTGCGAATGGATGGAAACGTGGAGGGACAGGGCTATGGTACATTGATTATTTGTCCTTCATCATTTTCGGAGTCTTGATCATCGCGTTGGCCATTGCGGGAATTGTGAAATGGAGACGGTTTGAATATTGGTTTGAGGATGATGAGCTTAGGATCGAGTCAGGTTTATTCGTGAAAAAGAAACGATATATCCCGTTCGACCGAATCCAGAGCCTGGATTACACAGAAGGAATTTTCCATCGGCCGTTCGGGCTTGTGAAAGTGAAAGTGGAAACAGCGGGCAGCTCCTCGGCGAAGCAAGCGGAAGGGGAATTGACGGCGATTACGAAAGAAGCCGCTGAACGTGTCGAAAAGGAAATGGCCGAAGCGAAGAAACGGCAAAGGGAAATGCCGATCACAGAAGGCGAAATGGTGAATCTTATCGAGGAAGAGATACCTATCGAAGAGGTATCGAAGTTACGAAAGATCTTCACGATGACGACAAAGGATTTGTTGGTGCTCGCTACGACTTCTGGCGGTGTTGGAGTGATCTTGTCCGGGGCGGCAATTTTCCTTTCTCAGTTCAGTGATCTCATTCCGTTCGAGTGGATGTTTGAGGAAATTTCCGCATTCATCAAATTCGGTGTGTTAATTGTAGCAATTGCTGTGTTCCTTGGATTGCTCGGTGTATGGATATTATCTGTCGTGATGACATTCCTTTCTCATTTTAATTTTACGATTGAACTGGATAAGGAAGATATTATCATTACGAGAGGGCTGCTAGAGAAGAAGAAAGTAACCGTTCCTTTGAAGAGGATCCAAAGTGTTGTAGTCGTCGAAAATCCTTTCAGGAAGCTATTCGGCTATGCTTCCGTAGCAATCCATAGCGCAGGGGGAAGCATTGGACAAAGTTCGAAAATTAATTTATTCCCGATTGTGAAAAGGAACAAGGTGGAAGCTTATTTGGAGGAGATTTTCCCTGACTTGTGTTTGGAGGAGCCTACGAAAAAGCTGACGGCGAAGGGAAGGCCGTTTTACTATCGCATTGACTTTGTCTGGATGCTACCCGTCATCGGTGCCCTCATATACTTCTTTTTTCCGTACGGTCTGTTTTCGCTCGCAATCATTCCTGTCATCATCGCATACGGCATGTGGCAGCACCGCTCAGCTGCGTATGATATGATCGGGAACCAATTGACGATGCGGTTCAGGGCATTCAGTTTGCAGACGGCCTACATGATGAAAAAACGGGTCCAGTCGATGGAGATGAAACAAAGCTACTTCCATAAACGGAAAGGTGTAGCGACGATTATTGCCAATATTAAATCGGGCATGGGCAGCTATCACGCAACCGTTCAACATATGGAAGTGGAAGAGGCGGAAGAAATTTTGAGCTGGTATGAGAAAGGCAAATCTGTCGAATGAAAAAAGCCTGCGAGCGTTCGCAGGCTTTTAAATATCTAACGCCAACTGATGATCCTCTTCGGATGGAAGTAGCTTAATCCGATGATGAAGCCGACGATCAGGCCGGCGATATGTCCGATGACATTGACGCCAGGCTGAAGGAAGGTCATAATCACGCTAATAACGATGATCGGCAGCATAATTTGACGCAGCTGGGGAAATGCATTTTTCGTATAGTAGACGAGTGCACCAAAAGCGCCGAAAATACCGAATATCGCACCGCTCGCTCCGACATGGGGAATGAGGTCATCTCCGAGGAAGAAGTAGGCGATGTTCGCAAAAATCCCCGACAGCAAGTAGATCGTCAGAAAGCGCGCCTTGCCGGCAATCCGCTCAAGCTCGGGACCGAAGATGAACAGCGAAAACATATTGAACAATAGATGCATGAGACCTGCATGTAAAAACATCGGCGTGACGAGCCGCCACCATTCACCTTCGGAAATCAATGGATTGTACCCGACACCCATATAATACAAATACCGGCTCCCTTGAATCGGTAATCCCGTTACAATGTAAACGAGGATGTTGATTGCTAGCAATGCGGTTACGAACGGATATAAACGGATATATTGGGAGAAGTTTTCTCTTCGAATAAACATCTATTTCACCTGACCTTTGGTTTTTATTATACATAGTTTATGAACGGATAAGAAGTATGAACTACTAGCGAAAATAGTGCGTGAAAGGGACGAAGACAATGATAACAGGCATCGGATTGGATATTGTGGAATTGGAAAGGATTGCAAAGTTAGATGAAAGATCGGATAAATTCCGGCTGCGCATCTTGACTGCAAAAGAGTTGGAACTGTACGAATCACTCCAGCCGCATCGGAAGATTGAATTTCTCGCGGGGCGGTTTTCTGCGAAAGAGGCATTTGCGAAAGCGAGAGGAACAGGAATCGGCAATGGTTGCCGGTTCGAACAAATAGAAATACTCCCGGAACCGTCCGGGAAGCCGGTGTTGTCCTTCGATGGCAAGGCTGTGGCAGGGTTTGTCTCCATTACTCATACGAATACAGTTGCTGCCGCACAAGTCATTTTGATGAAATAATGTTTTTGAAATTGAACAAGCTCGCATAAATGACTGTCCACTCTCATAAGATGACCTACCCGATTGAAATGAGAAAGGATGAACTGTATGCGCAGCCGAATTTTTGTTTTATTGCTAGTTGCAATCATGACACTGCTAGCAGCTTGTGGATCACCGTCTAAAGAGGATGTCATGAAGAAGCTCAGTGGGAAGTGGAACGAGACGAAAGGGTATGAATTGCAGGCGACAATGGAAATTAAGACGGGGTCTGAACCAAGAGTGTACGACGTAACTGTATGGCACACGAAGCCTGATTTTTACAAAGTCAACGTTTCACAAGCGGGTAGCCAAGATTCTCAAATGATCGTCAGAAATGAAGAAGGTGTTTTTGTCATCACGCCGTCACTCGGAAAAACGTATAAGTTCCAAAGTGATTGGCCGACGCAAAACAGCATGCCGTACTTGATCGGAACATTATCGGACGATATCAAGGCGGATAAGAATTCTACGATGCAAGAAAAGGATAAGACGTATATATTCGAAACGGCATCAAGGAATAACCATAAGAAAGTCCTTCCGACACAACAAATCCATATTGATAAGAAAACATTGCTGCCGAAGTACGTGTCGGTCATGGATGAAAACAAGGAAGAAAAGATTCGTGTGACGTTTAATAAAATCACACTTGGTGTAGAGCATAAGGCATCTGACTATGCAGTCGATATGGAAGGCCAGCCCGTAAAAAAACCGCAATCGACTGAAGATGGCCAAACAGGAATGATGAAGTACTATCCTAACTTGGATTGGGAAGGTACAGTCGTTGAAGAAGAAATGGTCGCAACAGAGAACGGGGTTCGAACATTCATGACTTTCAGCGGCGCAGACAAGGAATTCGTAGTCGTACAAGAGCCGGCGGAAACTCCGGACAATGAACTGCCAGTCTCTATCGAAGGAGATCCGGTCGACCTGGGCTTTACAGTGGCGGCATTGACGGCTAACTCAATCCGTTGGGAGCAAGATGGAGTAGCTTTCTTTGTAGCATCCTCCACATTGACACCTGACGAATTAATAGAAGTGGCGTCTTCCATGCATCCGGAAGATAGCAAATAAGTTAGAATTAATTGACGTAGAAAGCTAATAGGATTGATAATAGAATCATCAATAGAAAAACGAG
The DNA here is from genome assembly GCF_051966875.1 of Sporosarcina sp. SAFN-015. Taxonomy (GTDB): domain Bacteria; phylum Bacillota; class Bacilli; order Bacillales_A; family Planococcaceae; genus Sporosarcina. The sequence goes on from NZ_JBQCKP010000002.1 coordinate 513,899, forward strand.
GGATTCATGTGGAATATTATCGTCCTACGAAAGCAATCGTCGATTTACATGCGATACAAGAAAACATTAACAGTTTGAAACAATATTTGCCTCATCATACTTCCGTCATAGCCGTCGTAAAAGCGGACGGCTATGGCCATGGTGAGGTTGAAGTCGCACAAGCCGCAATTGAAGCAGGGGCTCGGATGGTATCGGTTGCGACACCTGATGAAGCCTTACATTTGCGAGATGGGGGCGTTACTGCGGATATCCTTGTGATGGGCCCGTCCCCGGTTAGTTTTGCGGAAAAGGCTACAGAACTCGGAATCCGTGTCACTGTTTCGGATGCACAGTGGCTTCGTCAAGCAAGTGAGATGATTGAGAGAGTAGACCGCCCGTTGAATGTCCATGTGAAAATAGATAGCGGCATGGGTCGTATCGGTCTGCGAGATGAAAAAGCCATCCGAGAAATTAGTGAAGTAATTGAAGGAACGACTACTATACGTCTTGAAGGGACTTTCACTCATTTCGCCTGTGCGGATGAGGAAGACTCTTGCAGAACAGAGGAACAATTCAACCGGTTCATGGAATTGGTGGACAAATTCCCGCAAAGGCCACCACTCGTCCATGCTTCGAACAGTGCAGCAACGCTGCTATATCCGGAATATGCACTCGATGCTGTCCGTTTTGGCATCAGTCTCTACGGCATCGCGCCTTCATCATATGTCGGAACGAAATTGCCGTTTGAGCTGAAAAAGGCTTTCACGCTCGAGACAGAACTGGCTTATGTGAAAAAGCTTGAAAAGGGCAGCAAGATCAGCTACGGGGGAACATATGAAACCGAGCAGGATGAATGGATCGGCACATTGCCGATCGGCTATGCAGACGGTTTGAAACGTGGGCTTCGCGGGCAAGAAGTGTTGATCGCTGGCGAACGGATGCCGATTGTCGGAACGATTTGCATGGACCAATGCATGGTAAAGCTGCCTCGTGAATTGCCGGTCGGTGAGAAAGTGACATTGCTCGGACGACAAGGCGAGGAAGAGATCACGATGGAAGAATGGGCGGACCGGCTCGGGACGATTCCTTACGAGATTGCGGTTACAATTGGAAAACGTGTACCGAGAATATATTGAACCTCACATGGATAAGATGTATACTGTTCCAACTTTCGACAAAAGACCACTTTATTTGAAGATTCTTGTCAATAAAAATCCTTCTTTGTCTTCTCATTGTCGAAGTTCAATGGTAAGATAGATTTTGAATAGAATCGATCGAGGGAACGGGGTCTGTCGGAGGTGCTAGAATTGCGAGAGAAAAACATAAAAATCGTAAAAGTATCTAAAGGGAATGAAATTGAACATACGGCCGTCCATCAGGAGCCGGAGCGTGGAGAATTCGTTTACGTTTCAACGAAGCGGAATATGACAGATCGTGAAGCGGATACGATCCGTGAAGCGATGATGATCGGCTACGTTGAAATGTCGCAAATCAACTTACGAATTGCAAAGGAATGCTTGCATGCGGAACTCGAAGCCCAGCATACGGTGGAACGTCTCGTAAGCGGAGGATGAAAAGTTGGCAATAAAACGTGGGGACGTCTTTTTTGCAGACCTGTCACCCGTCGTTGGTTCAGAACAGGGAGGGACGAGACCGGTCCTTGTTATCCAAAACGACATAGGCAACCGGTTCAGCCCTACAGTGATTGTTGCAGCAATTACTGCACAAATCCAAAAGGCTAAATTGCCGACACACGTTGAAATTGATGCGGAACGGTATGGGTTCGAGCGGGATTCCGTAATCCTGCTCGAGCAAGTTCGCACAATCGACAAGTCAAGGCTGACGGATAAAATTACCCATTTGGATGAACCATTGATGGAAAAGGTAGACGAAGCGTTAGAAATCAGCTTCGGGTTAGTTAAATTTTGAATACATATGTAAAAGCACTGCGGACCTCGACTTCCGGAGTGTTTTTTGTTTTGTGGGTAATCTTGAGCATGCGGCATTCACAGTTAGGTGTATATTACGCGCTTTATGCGTTGTTTTAGCGAATTATGCGCTCGTTGTTGCATTTATGCGTCGTTTTATCCATTTATGCTTCGAATTCAGGACTTATGCACTTAATCGGTGTTTTATGAGCTATTACGGCATGCTGCGCGTTTTTCCAACCTTAGTTGAAATAGCTGTCCAATTCAACTTTTTTCTGTACAATGGACATATGGGATTTTCATTTTGGCGAGGAGGCAATTTGACGTAATGAATAAAATAATGGTAGAAGGCATCAATCAGAATATGGATGAAATCATCGACCGTTGGATAAAAAGGATGAAGGAAGAGAAGGGAGAACGTTTCTTCCACTTCATGCCTGACCATCTTGTCGAAAAAACAAGCCGAGAATTCGCAGTGCTTATGACTTCCAATATTACCGATTCATCCGCTGCAAATACCGAAAGGATTAACGACTTCACCGAGAAAGTTGTACGGTTCGGCTGGGCGATCAAGTTTGTGAATAAGGCAATCGACAATTTTTCAGATGTCGTATACGAATTTCTGGAAGAGAAAGAGATCATTAACGACAGCAATCTGAGGGCTTTCAACGTCCTGTTCAGAAATTGGATCAATCCATTGCGGGAAAGCATTATTGATGCATATTCGACGGAATGGGAAAGAACGGTCAGCTTGCAAAAAATCGCATTGCAGGAGCTGTCCGCGTCTTTGATTCCAGTATTCGACAAAATTTCGGTCATGCCTTTAGTCGGAACGATCGACACAGAACGCGCGAAGTTGATTATGGAAAACCTTTTGGAAGGCGTAGTGAGCCAGCGGGCTGATGTAGTACTGCTCGATATTACCGGAGTCCCGGTCGTGGATACAATGGTTGCGCATCATATCATTCAGGCGGCGGAAGCGGTGCGTTTAGTCGGAGCGAAGTGCATGCTTGTCGGTATACGACCTGAAATCGCACAAACAATTGTAGCCCTTGGTATTGATTTACACGAATTCACGACAAAAAGCACATTGCAAAGGGGAATGCAAGCTGCTTTGGGAATGACGAATCGAGCAATCGTGGAGGTGAAAGCTAATTGAATGCACGTATACCGATTTTGAAATTGAATGAAGTCCTCATCGTCTCTATCCAATGGGAACTGGATGACCAGACGGCTATTCAATTTCAAGAAGATCTGTTAAATAAAATGCATGAGACTGCGGCACTCGGAGTTGTAATCGACTTGACGCCGATTGATTTCATTGATTCCTTCATCGCAAAAGTATTGGGGGATGTGATCAATATGACAGGATTGATGGGCGCAAAAGTTGTAATTACTGGCATTCAGCCAGCAGTCGCCATTACATTGATCGAGCTTGGTATTCGATTGAATAATGTAATGACAGCACTAGACTTGGAAAACGGTTTGGATAAACTTTATAAAGAATTGGAGGCCTGACAATGAACTTTAGGTCTTCTGTAGAGATAATCACGGAATGGGATATCGTTGCTGCAAGGCAGTTAGGGCGTAACGAAGCAAAGAAGGCCGGTTTCGGAACCGTCGACCAAGCGCGTATCACGACCGCAATCAGTGAATTGGCGAGGAATATTTATTTGTATGCGGGTATGCGGGAAAAGGGAAGATCGAGATTGAAAGAGTAACGGAGGGCGGGTTATTCGGCATCAAGATCATCGCCTCCGATGAAGGACCAGGAATTCCTGATTTGCGTAAAGTGATGGAAGACGGCTTTTCAACTTCGGGCGGTCTCGGAGCAGGAATGCCGGGAGTAAAGCGGCTTATGGACGAGTTCAAAGTTGTTTCGGAACCTGGGGCAGGGACAACTATTACGACAACAAAATGGCTTCATTGAGGAGGTGATGGTGGATGCCACAAGAAGTCGGAAGGCAGTACAAAGAGATAATGAAAAAATATTTGGAGAGCCATAGCGAAGAGGATCTCTATGTCGGGCAACAATTTAGCAGGCGATTCATTGAAAAAGAGATTGCGCCGGAAGATGTTATCAGCATACACAAAAACGCATTACTCGAGCTTCATCCTCAACTGCGAAACGAAGTGTGGGATTCACTGGACTTTCTGATCGAAATGATGATCCACTACGGGCTTACATTGCGTGAGCATCAAAGCCTCATTCGTAAACAGGAAGCGATCCAAATGGAAATGAATGTCGCGACGAAAGTGCAAGATACTTTGCTGAAAACGAAAATGCCAAGCGTCAGCGGGCTGGACGTCGGGTATATTTCGCAGCCGGCAAAACAGATGAATGGGGACTATGTCTATTTCCTTAATAAGGAGCATGAATCGGGCGTCGCCGTAGCAGATGTGATCGGTAAAGGGATTCCTGCGGCGTTATGCATGTCCATGATCAAATTCGGCATGGACGGCTTGCCCGATGAAAATACGAGCCCCAAAAATGTACTTGGCATCATTAATCGAATTGTCGAGAAAAGTGTTGACGACTCGATGTTCATTTCCATGTTTTACGGCAAATATAATTCCGAGGATACGACGTTCTCGTATGCATCTGCTGGACATGAACCGGCATTGCATTTCGATTCCAGAGCTGACGTGTTTTCAGAATTAGACGCAAAAGGACTTCTTCTCGGCGTCAAACCGGATGCTCAATATGAGGAGCATTCGGTAGTGCTTAACGACGGGGACTTCATTGCAATGATGACGGACGGCGTTACAGAAACAAGAACTGCAGATGGATTTATCGACATTGCAACAATTCAAGATCTTCTTCACGAAGTGAAAGATCGATCTGCCCAGCAAATTGCGGAGCATGTCTATCATACTCTTTCTGATCTTCAAAACTATCGACTGAGCGATGACTTCACGATTGTAATTTTTAAAAAAGAGCCGAAACGGGTTTAATTTTTTGAGTGGCGGGTATGAAGATGTGTAGTGTATTATCCAACACAAAAATCGAGAGTCGGGGTGCAGAAATGAATTTACAGGTTGAGTTACTAGAAGAAAATAGTGTTCAATACTTTAAGGTTGTCGGGGAAATAGATGCATTCACGGCACCTGTGCTGAGAGAACGTTTAGCGGCCGTGGAAAATATTCAAGGATTGAAAGCTGAGCTGGACCTATCCGAAGTGGACTATATGGACAGTACAGGCCTCGGTGTTTTCGTCGGTTTTTATAAGGCCGTTTCCGCAAATGGCGGACATGTGAAGATAACGGGCTTAAACAAACGTTTGAACCGCCTATTTGAAATTACCGGTCTGAATGAAATTATCGATATTGAACAGAAGGAAAGTGAGGACAATAATGCAACATTATGATTATATAGAAATCAAAATACCCGCAAAAGCTCAATACGTTGGTGTTGCAAGATTGATGATTTCGGGAATCGCAAGCCGGCTAGGGTTTACATACGATGACATCGAAGACTTGAAGATCGCTTCAAGCGAAGCAATCACGAACGCTGTCCAGCATGCTTACGGCGAGGATGAAGAGGGAGAAGTCGTTGTCGGGTGCGCTTTGTATGAAGAGCGGTTGGAAATCATGATTGCAGATCACGGAGCGAGTTTCGACTTTGAAGAAACAAAAAAACATATTGGACCATATAGCGACACATCAGATGCTCGTTTCCTCCGCGAAGGGGGACTTGGGCTTTATTTGATGGAGACGCTCATGGATGAAGTGAAATTTCATCATGAGGAGGGCGTGACGGTCTTTATGACCAAATATCTCGGCAGAGAGCGGGGCGAAGAAGATGTCAAACGAACAGCCAACTCATAAGCCGGATACGAAAGAACAAGTATTGGAATGGATCAGGCAATACCAAGAGACAAATGATGATGAAGCGCAGACGAATCTCGTCCTTCATTATGAACGGCTCGTCCACTCCATCGCCCGTAAATATTCAAACGGGAAACCGTATCATGAAGATATTGTCCAAGTCGGCATGCTTGGGCTCCTCGGAGCGATCCGCCGATATGATCCGGAACTAGGGCGCAGCTTCGAAGCTTTTGCCGTACCGACGATTGTCGGGGAAATCAAACGGTTCTTGCGCGATAAAACATGGGCAGTACATGTGCCTAGGCGCATCAAGGAGCTCGGTCCGAAAATTAAGGCCGCGGTCGAAGCGTTGACGATTGAAATGCAACGTTCACCTCTCGTAAGTGAAATTGCGGAATACTTAGGTACCGATGAAGAATTAGTCTTAGAAGCGATGGAGATGGGAAGGAGCTACCAAGCTCTTTCGATGGACCATACGCTGGAAGCCGATTCGGAAGGCGGCACAGTCACCTTGTTCGATATTATTGGTGAAGCGGATGATGGTTTTGAGCGAACGGACCATCGACTCGTTGTGGCGAATGCGCTCAATGTGTTGTCGGAACGTGAAAAGCAGATCATCCAGTATACATATATCGAGCAGTTGAGCCAAAAAGAAGCGGGTGAACGTCTCGGTATTTCGCAAATGCATGTTTCAAGACTGCAACGGAAAGCGATTAAGAAACTTCAAGAAGCCATAGTGGCAGCCGGTGGTGCATCGTAGTGGAGACGTTCAAAAATGATCATGTAGAGGCGTATGTCTATAACGCAGCAAAGCATGGCAATATGGAGTCGGGGGATACGTATTATATCCATTCCGAAGAAGATTACTTCATCTGTGCGATTGCTGATGGTTTGGGAAACGGAGTAGTCGCAAGACAATCCGCGGAAGTCATCCCACATGTCCTCGAGCGCTATCATCATGAATCTCTCGATGAACTGCTGAGCCGGTGCAATGAATATATGGTTCAAAAACGCGGTGCGGCCGTTGCGATCGTGCGCGTGAATTATAAGGAAGGCACGATTGAATACAGCTGTGTCGGAAACGTCCGACTTTACATTCTACACGGCTGCGACAAGATGATATATCCTCTGCCTGTCATGGGATATCTTTCAGGAAGACCGCAAAAAATGAACACGCAAAAATATAAGTACGACGTAGGCGATTTATTTTTCCTTCACTCGGACGGAATTACGCTGAACAGTCCGAAAGCAAGTATGAAGCAAAGCTCTAACGCCTATGACTTGTACAAAATCGTAAAAGAATCCGCACAATCCGGCGACGACGCGACATTCATCGCCGGTAGCCTGCTTCAGTAAATTGAAGCAGGTTTTTTTCATGGGCTGGATTGGAGTAAGTGCAACGGGAAATGGTAAACTTATAATAAGAAAGAAAGGGTGGGAATGAATGACGGATAAACTAATAGCAGCAACAGCAAAAAGAGCATCGATCAGTACGAAGCAAACCGCAAATGTCATCTCTCTTCTTGACGAAGGCAATACGGTCCCTTTCATCGCGCGGTACCGGAAAGAAGCAACCGGATCCCTCGACGAAGTGGAAATCAAGGCGATCGAGGACGCGTATCATTATGAAAAAGGACTGGAGCAGCGGAAAGAGGAAGTCATCCGGTTAATTGAAGAGCAAGGAAAACTGACTGACGAGCTGAAGAAGGACATCGAATCTGCCACTGTTTTGCAGCGGATTGAAGACTTGTATCGGCCGTACAAGCAGAAAAGACGCACCCGTGCGATGATTGCGATCGAAAGTGGACTTGAACCGTTGGCGGACAAATTGATGGCATTCGGTCCGGAAAATCCGGAAGACTTTGCATTATCATTTGTGAATGAAGAAAAGAATATTGCATCCGTAGAAGAGGCACTTGCGGGAGCGCGCGATATTATTGCAGAACGGATTGCAGATGACGCAGCGCTCCGGGAAATCGTTCGGAAACTTGCCTGGTCGGACGGTCAAATGGCTTCCACGTTCCGTAAGGGCGCTGAAGATGAACGTGGCGTATATGAAATGTACTACGAATATGAGGAACCGTTGAAAAAAATTGTTCCACACCGTGTGCTTGCTTTAAATCGAGGTGAAAAAGAAGAAGTTTTACGCGTAGGTGTAGCATTTCCGACAGAGCGGATTGTCGGCACCCTCGAACGAGAATTAATTAAAAAACAGCAATCTCCATCTGCGGTGCATGTGAAAGCAGCGACGGAGGATGCATTCAAACGGCTGATCGCACCATCTGTCGAGCGCGAAATTAGGACAGCTCTGACGGAAAAGGCGGAAGCCCAAGCAATTCATGTATTCTCGGAAAACTTGAAGAGCCTTCTATTACAGCCGCCGCTAAAAGGCAGAATGGTACTAGGCGTCGACCCCGCTTTTAGGACAGGCTGTAAATTAGCGGTCATTGACGAAACTGGGAAGATGCTCGAAGTGTCGGTTATTTATCCGCATCCTCCGAAGACAGACAAGGAATCTTCTAAGAAAACGATTCTTTCGCTACTAGCGAAATACAATATACCGATTATCGCAATCGGAAACGGAACTGCATCGAGGGAAACGGAAAAATTCATCGCGGATTGCATTAAGGAGTCGAAGGATCCGGTTGCATACGTCATTGTCAATGAAGCAGGAGCGAGTGTTTACTCGGCATCCGCTCAAGCGCGAGAAGAGTTCCCTGATCTGCAGGTCGAACAGCGGAGCGCCGTTTCCATTGCGAGGCGATTGCAGGATCCATTGTCCGAACTCGTGAAAATCGATCCTGAATCGATCGGTGTTGGACAATACCAGCATGATGTTGCCCGGAAGAAATTGTCCGAGTCTTTGTCGTTCGTCGTTGAAACAGCAGTAAACCGGGTAGGTGTGAACGTAAATACCGCCTCTTCTTCGTTGCTGCAATACGTGGCGGGCCTTTCAAAGACGGTTGCAGAAAACATCGTCAAGGCGCGTGAGGAAGAAGGGCTCTTCCACAAACGTACCCAACTGAAGAAAGTTCCGAGACTCGGTGCGAAGACATATGAACAAGCGATTGGCTTCCTTCGTATACCGGAAGCAAAAGACCGTTTCGATTCGACAGGTCTCCATCCTGAAAGTTACTCTATTGCGGAACAAGTATTGTCGGAAGCCGGAGTGGACAAAAGTCTGTTAGGGAAGGAAGAGGCGGTCGATGCTTTATCCGCATTGGATAGCAAGGCGCTTGCAGAGAAACTGGATATCGGCGAAGTGACATTGCGCGATATTATAGACACATTGAAGCGGCCGAACCGAGATCCGCGGGACGACTATCCGCAACCGATTTTAAAAGCGGACGTTCTCGACATGAAAGATTTATATGAAGGACTTGAGATGCAAGGGACCGTACGGAATGTTGTCGACTTTGGCGCATTTGTCGATATCGGCGTTCACGAAGACGGCCTTGTCCATATATCGAAATTGAAAAAAGGCTTCGTCAAACACCCACTGGACGTCGTCGCTTCTGGTGACATCGTAACCGTCTGGGTGGAAGCTGTAGATAAAAACAAAGGCAGAATTTCATTGACAATGATTCCGCCTAAAGGGAATTGATTCACAAACGTGAAAACGAGCATGACTCAAAGTGAATTGCAGCAACTCGTCCAACGACTATCTATAGAAGCATTCGGAAAACCATTCAAACACGAAGCCCGATTCAACGCCCGTCTTCGAACGACGGGCGGACGCTATAAATTGCTCGACGGCTCCATCGAAATCAACCCTGCTGTTCTTGCACTTTACGATAGGGAAGAACTCGTCGGCATTATTAAACATGAGCTATGCCATTACCATCTGCACCAAGAAGGAAAAGGATATCGCCATGGGGACGTGGACTTTAAAAAACTATTACGAGAAACCGGCTCGCCAAGATATTGCAAGCCACTAGGGAAGGCAAACAGCAAATCCAAAAAGATCTATCTATATGAATGCAAATCCTGCCGTCTTGAATACAGACGGAGAAAAAGAATGGACGTACGGAAATATCGTTGCGGTAAATGTGCCGGTGAGATTGTCTTCATACAAAATTAAAGCCCTCGCCAAGCCGCTTAGCTATGGGCTTGGCAAGAGCTTACTCACATCTTCAAAAAAAAGTTCAACAAAAGTATTGACGGATGGATGATCAGTGTCTATAATAGGAAAAGTCGATTAGGGAATGACGTTAAAGCAAATTGAACTTCCTACTCGAATTAATAAAACGGCCCCTTGGTCAAGCGGTTAAGACACCGCCCTTTCACGGCGGTAACACGGGTTCGAATCCCGTAGGGGTCACCAACTTTTTATGTATAACTTCTATGTTTATGTTCATAGTAAAAAGGGTAAACGAAATAAGCGCCTTAATTTACAAAGAGAAAGACATGAAGATTAATCAAATCGTTGGGGTATAGCCAAGCGGTAAGGCAACGGACTTTGACTCCGTCATTCGTTGGTTCGAATCCAGCTACCCCAGCCAAACTTTTTAAGCGCTTCGCGATTAAAAAGTTTTGCGAGAAACGCCTTTGGCGTTTGGAGCAAATCGGTTTTAATAACCAAAGCACTAATCCTTAAAAGGAATAGATGCAAAATAGCTTTAAAACAAAAGCAATCCAACGTCTTCATATAAAAGGATCTCATTCCTTAACAACAAGACATAACACCAAGCACGAGCCATTAGCTCAGTTGGTAGAGCATCTGACTTTTAATCAGAGGGTCGCAGGTTCGAATCCTGCATGGCTCACCATTTTCTTTAAAAAACTTATTGACATTCTTACTGAGAGTTGTATAATAAAGTGTGTCGCAAATAATGCGGTAGTGGCGGAATGGCAGACGCGCTAGGTTGAGGGCCTAGTGGGGGTTAACCCCGTGGAGGTTCAAGTCCTCTTTACCGCACCAAATTCCATATTAAAAAACCGAGCGCCCGTAGCTCAATTGGATAGAGCGTCTGACTACGGATCAGAAGGTTATGGGTTCGACTCCTGTCGGGCGCGCCAAATTTCATACGCGGGTGTAGTTTAGTGGTAAAACCTCAGCCTTCCAAGCTGATGATGAGGGTTCGATTCCCTTCACCCGCTCCAATTATTTTTAAAAAAACGCTTGACGCGTTTTGGGTAATGTGTTATATTAGTAAAGTCGCTAAAAGATAGCGATGAAATGAACCTTGAAAACTGAACAGCAAAACGTCAACAAATAAAGTCTTGCAGCCGACTTGTCGGTGAAGAGACGAAACGAATCTTTGGATTCAAAATTGACATCTTAAATGATGCCAGCAAGAAACTCGAGCTACTCGAATTTCTCTATTATGGAGAGTTTGATCCTGGC